>NZ_JBICST010000002.1:749927-1203443 GCF_043197265.1 Kribbella sp. NPDC049227
ACCCCAACCACCCGAACTCTCACCCATCACCCCATTCACCCCCCCCCACCCCCCCCCGCGAAACCCCCCCCCCCCCCCCCGGCCGGCCCCCCCCCCCCCCCCCCGCCCCCCCCCCCCCCCGGGGGGGGGCCCCCCCCCCCGGCCCCCCCCCCCACCACGGGTTGATTAGGTTGGGCTCGTGGAGAGTCATGGGGCTGGTGTGCTGGAGATCGCGGACGAGTTGACGGAGGCGTACGTCGAGGTGTTCACGGCGCCGCCGTGGCAGCACCGGGACCCGGACGAGACGCGGGTCGCGTTCCGGCAGCGGCTGGAGGGCGACGCTCGGCGGGACGGGTTCCAGGCCTGGGTGGAACGGTCCGACGACGGTCGGATCGCGGGGTTCGTGACCGGTTGGATCACGCCTGCGCCGTTCCGGACCGATCGGTCCTACGGGAGCGTGCAGAAGCGGCTCGGGCCGGAGCAGGTCGAGGAGTTGCTGGTCGGTGCCTTCGAGATCGACGAGTTGGGGGTGCTCCGGCACGCGCGCGGGACGGGGCTCGGGCGGCGGCTGCTGGAGGCCGCGACGCAGGAGCAACCGCGCGCCTGGCTACTGGCCTGGAACCAGAATCACGACTCGCTCGCGTTCTACCGGGGGATCGGCTGGCAGGAACCACCCGTCCGGGGCCCCGAGACCGACATCGTCGTCTTCGTGTCCCCGAACCAGTCGATCAGAGGCTGAACAGTCTGGTGGTGTTCTGCCACATGATGGCGTCGTGCTCGGTCGGGGTCAGGTTGGCGGCTTCGAAGGCGCCCAGGGCGACCGAGGGATCGATGAGGGTGGCGTCGGTGCCGAACATGAGGCGGGAGTGCCCGATCTGGTCCAGGACCCAGCGGATCCGGTGGGCGTCGGGGGCGGACCAGCACGGCTCGAACCAGATGCGGTCCGAGCGGGACGCGGCCTCGGGCAGGTGGGGCCAGCCGAAGGCGCCCATGTGGCCGGCGATCACCTGAGCGTCCGGGACGCGGGCCGCTACGTCGGCGAGGTCGAGGACGTTCTCGCCCCAGGTGTGGACCAAGGTGGGCAGCCCGAACTCGGTGGTGAGCTCGATCGCGGCCTGCATGCCGGGAGACGCGATCGGGGTGCGGCTGTACTCGGTGTGGATCTTGGCGCCGACCCACCGGGAGCGTCCGTCGCCGGCGAGCAGTTCGTCGAGATCGGCCCGGGCCTCGTCCAGCCGGCGCGGGTCGACCACCAGCATGCCGCGCAACCGCGAGTCGGCCGGGAGTTGCTCTGCGAGCGAGCGATTGCCCGCGGGCGCGTCGTACACGATCGCCTCGATCGCGGAGACCAGCTGGAGGTCGATGCCGAAGCGGTCGATCAGGTCGATGTTGACGTCGATGCTGCGCACGTCCATGGAGAAGAACCACGGACCCCAGTGCGCGTGTACGTCGATCAGCATGCCGGCTCCAGGAGGTTGGTCAGGGACTTGCTGCCGGCCTGCGCGATCTCGGCGGGCGTGAGCTTCGAGGTCAGCAGGCGACGGACCACGGAGTGGGTCTCGTGGAACGGCGTCCGGCAGCCGAGCAGCAACCGCTCGGCGCCGACCTCACCGGCGACGATCTCCAGCGAGTCCGGCCCGGTGAGCATCCGGGTCGAGGTGTGGAACCCGCTCTCCGCGCGGGCCAGCACGATGAAGTCGCCGAGGTGGTAGAAGTGCGTGTCGAGGAACACAACGCGCGCCCCGAGACCGCGGAACGGCGTACCGATCTTGCGTACGTCGCCCTCCACGAAGATCGTCAGGTCCGCCTCCACCAGCAGCCGCACCACGTGGGCGAACGACGGGAAACCCGGCTCCACGCCCTGCGCGGTCGGCGCCAGCCGGACGGTTCGCGGCCGGTCCGGCTGGGCCAGGATCCGCTCGAGTTCCCGCTCGGCGCCCAGCACGTCGCGCAGGTCGAGCACCGGGCCGGCCGACCAGCCGTTGCTGTCGGCAACCTGCCGCGCCTCGTCGTTCCCGGTCGGTACGTCGAAGTGCACGGCCCGCAGCGAGGACACGACACCGCCGGAGATTCCGGTGGCCTTGAACACGTCCTGCACCGCGTCAGGGCGACTCCAGCGACCGGTCGTGACGTCGTGCCCGACCAGTACGTCGCAGTCCAGCAGGTGCGGAGCGTCGTTCATCAGGCCTCCCGGGCCAGAGCGCTGTGGACCTTGCGGATCGCGGCGACGATGTCGTCGACGTCCGCGCCGGTGTAGTTCTCGTTCCAGGGAAGGACCAGCAGCCGGCGGTTGATCAGCTCCTCGGCGTTCGGGCAGAGGCCGGGCGGGTACTCGGTGCCCTGCAGCGGGAACCCGGACTGTCCGTAGGTGATCCGTTCGCGCACCGCGGGCGCGGCGTACAGCGGGCTGGTGAGATACCCACCGACCGCGGGCACGCCCTCGGCGGTCAGGGCCGCCGCCCACTCGTGCAGGTCGCCCGCGACCTCCGGGTCGATGATCAGCGGGTACTGCCAGTACACGTGATCGCCGCTGTCCGGTGGCGTCGTGATGCCCGACAGGTCGCTGATCCCGGCCGTGGCGCGTGCGGCGCCGGTACGACGATCCGCGACGATCTCCCGCACCCGTGACAACTGCGCTCGGGTCACTGCCCCGGCCAACTCGGTCATCCGGTAGTTGAGAGCGAGGAACAGATAGGTCCGCTCGTCGGTGTCGCGCGGCCAGCCCTTGTCGGCGAACAGCCGCATCCGGCGGGCCAGGGCCGCGTCATCGGTGACCACAAGGCCACCGTCGCCGGCGCTGATGTGCTTGGTCTGTTGCAGGCTGAAGCACCCGATGTGCCCGATCCGCCCGGCGAACGTGTCGCCGACCGGAGCGAGGTAGGCCTGCGCACAGTCCTCGATCAGCACGATCCCGTGCTGCTCGCACAGCTCCCGCAGTTCCCGGATCGGGGCCGGCTTGCCGAACAGGTGCACGGCCATCACGGCCTTCGTCCTCGGCGTGATCGCGGCGGCGACGGCCGCCGGATCGAGGTTCCCCGTGACCGGGTCGACGTCCGCGAACACCGGTACGGCGTTCTGCATCATGATCGGGAACACCGTGCCCATGTCGCTGATCGGCGTGGTGATGATCTCGTCACCCGGTTCCGGATTCACCGCCGCGACCGCGAGGTGCAGCGCCGCCGTCCCCGAACTGCACGCGACCGCGTGCCCGGCGCCCAGCAGGTCCGCGAACTCCCGCTCCAGAGCGGGGACCTCGGTGCCCCACGTCGCCGAGAGCATGCCGCTGCGCAGCACCCTCTCCACGGCCTTGACCTCCTCGTCGCCGAACCGGCGGCCGGAGGAGTCGAACACCGACGGCAGGGGAGTGGTGCGCACCGGGGTGCCGCCGTCACGGGCGAGCGTGGTGTTGTCCATCGAAACGCGTCCTCACGTGGTTGAGGTTGCTTACGGCAACGGTAGTTGGACGAGATCGCGGTCGGCCAGGCCCCAGACGACGTGCCGCCGGCCGGACACCGGGGTCAGTTGAGGCACCGTGTACCACCCGTCGCCGAGGTTGTTCACCAGCAGCTCCGCCTCGGCCAGGCCAGGCCCGAGCCGGTACAGGTTGCCGCCGAAGTTCGTTTCACCATAGACCCCGGAACTGTCGGTGAAGATCTGGCCGTAGCCCGACAACTTGTTGGTGCCACGGACGACCGCCTTCGTCCTGAGGTCGTACGTGAACCAGCCGCCGCTGGTCCGCTTCAGCACGCCGTACAGGACGCCGTCCTTGACCGCGACACTTTGGATCGAGCGCTCACCGGCGAGTGGCTCGGCGGTCCACAGCAGCTGCCGACGGCGGAGGTCGAACGCTGCGATCGCGGCCGAGGTCCGGGTCGGGGTGATCCCGCCACCACCGACGACGTCGCCGCCGATGTACGCGATGCCGTCGTCGATCGCGACCGTCATCACGCTCTGGTCCGGGAGGATGCCGTAGTGGACGTCCAGGCTGCCGGTCCTCGGGTCCAGGAGCGTGAGCGCTCCGGTGAGCTTGCCGGTGCCTGGTGCCGACGCGATCGCGAGCAGCTTCGACTTCGGGTCGTACGCCGCCTGCCACGGGCGCTGCTGGTCGTGGCCGATCGTCCCGAAGCTGTGGACCTCGTTGCTGCGCGGGTTGATCCGCACCACCTCGGTGCTCGGATAGAGAGCGCTGTACAGCTCTCCCCGGAGCCAGGTCAGGGTCTTCGCCTCACCGGGCACCCGGATGCGCCGGCCGGCGCCTGCACCCGGCGGGACGGTGTGCTCTGTCACGACCCAGTGGCCGCCGACGTAGAGGTGCGGATCGCCGAGCTGGATCGACTGGGGCTTGTCCGCCGCCGGGGTGAAGCCGGCGTCGATCAGATCGAGCAGTTCGAACTCGCCGGTGGTGAGGTCGAGCCACCAGAGCACCCCGGACCCGGTCGAGCCGAGGAGTGTGGTCGCGTCGAGGAGGTGGAGCCTGCGGTGCTCGTCTGCCGGCGCGGGGGTGGCGACCGCGGTCAAACTCGTGTCATTCGGTCCGCAGGACCAGACCGTCCCCGAGCCGCGGCTTGTAACGTACGCCGTACCGTCCGCGCCGACTGTGATCGCGTCGATGCTCGTCTCGCCTGCGGGCAGCGCGACAGTCCGGACGTCGGTGCCGTCGAGAGCCATGCTGGACAGCGCTCCGTCGCTGCCCGCGAACAGCCGGTCGGTCGTCGCCGCGAACGGGCCGAACTTCTGCCCGCGGAGCGGCTCGGGCGTGAGATCGCGGAACTCGCCGCTGCTCCGGTCGTAGCCGGTCAGCTCCGAGGGCGTGTAGATCCCGGCGTACACGAAGTTGCCCGCGGCGCCGACGTACCGTCCGTACTGCGCTCCGGTGACCGGCGTGCCGATGCGGGTGAGGGCGTTGGTGCCGGGGTCGATCTGCCAGATCGTGCCGTTCGGATAGCTGACCGCGAAGACCTGGCCGTCGGGCGCGGTCACCATGTCCCAGACGAACCCGCCGGCTCCGGCCAGGCTGCCGACGCGGGCGACCGATCCGGTCGCCGGGTCGAAGCAGTACACGTCGGCGACCGGGTACAGCCCGACGTACACCTTGCCGGCGGCAACTGTGATGCCCCAGCCGCCTTCGCCGACCGGGAGCTCGACGGTCCTGGTGACCTTTCGCGTGGTCAGGTCGATCTCGCTCAGTCGCGGTGGCACGATGCCCCGGCTGACGACGTACGCATGCCCGTCGTGGACGGCCATCGCCACGACGGCGGCGGTCAGGCAGGCGGGGCCGAAGGTCGGCAGTGTGCTGCCGTCGATCGGGCTGTCTGCGGCCGCGGCGACGCTGGGGACGGCAGTGGCCACGGTCGTGATCGCGGCCCCGGCCAGGAGCGTACGGCGCGAGAGCTGGGTCATCGGCTCACTTCTCCCCGGGCAGGTTGCCGATGCGGACCAGATCCCGGCCCTTGATCGTGTAGAGGGCGTCGCCGGTGGGCGACGTCGTGATCAGCGGGTAGCTGTAGATCTGCGCGGCCAGTCCGTCGACGACCGTGGTCACCGTCGGCGCGCCCTCGCGGTTCGGGACGAGTTGGAACACGCGCTGACTGTCCGTCCCGAAAAGCCCGGAGCGTGCGATCGTCAGCCGGCTCTGACTGGTGCCGAGGACAACGGTCGAGAGCGGCTTGCCGGTGTGCGGATCCAGCACCGCGAGCCGCCCGTCGTCGGTGGTCGCGTAGAGCTTGCCGCGGTAGATCATGACATCGCTGAAGCTCTGGGCGCCGGCCAGCGGTGCCACCTCCCACAGCGTGCGGTTGCGGCGCAGGTCGAAGGCGACAACCGTTGCCTCGGGCAAGATGGGTGTCGTGCCGAGGCTGTTGCGCGTCGCCCCACCGAGGTAGGCGATGCCGGAGTCCGTGGTGACGGAGCGGACCGACTGGTGAGGTACGACGCCGCGGTGGACCTCGCGGACACCCGTGTCGAGGTGCTGCTCGGTGAGCGTTCCGTCGTACTTCCCGTAGTCGGGCTCGGTCGCGAGGAGCCAGGTCCGCGAGCGGGCGTCGTACGCATCGTCGGTGGGGCGGGTCTGCTCGTTGCCGATCTGGCCGAGTTCGTGCAGGCCGGAGCCGTTCGGCTTCATCGCCCACAACCGGGCGAGCGTGTAGACGCCGAGGTAGACGTCATCGCCGACCGGGGTCAGCGTCTTGGCTTCACCCGGCAGGAAGGTCCGCGTACTGGTGCCGGTGGCGAGATCGTGGACCTGGATGCCGGCCTTGCCGCTGACGAGCACCGAGGTCTTCGTGGCCGCGATACCCATCGCCTGCTCGGGCGCGGGTGGCAGTCCGGCCTGGCCGAGGTCGGTGCCGCTGAACGTGGCGGTCTCCTCGTCGAAGTCGACGACCTGGCTCGTCAGTTCGGCCCGGATCGTCGATCCGTCGACGAAGATCCGGTTGAAGTACGCGCCGTCGTACGGCGAACCGAGCGGTGTGAGCGTGCTGCCGCGGTACCTGTAGAGCGTCCCGGACGGGCGGGTCCCGAGGTAGACGTCGCCGGTCGGCGGGTCGATCGTGATGGCGGTGACGTACTGGTCTCCGACGGGCGTCTGCACCTCGACCGGGTTGCTGAGGTCGGCGGTGTCGAACAGCAGCATCGTGCCGGTCGGCGAGAGGCCGGCGGCGAGCGTCGTACCGGACAGGGTGAGCGTCGCGACGAACGTGCGGTCCGCGTACCTGGCCGGGAGGACGTCGTGCCGATCGCCGGTCGCGCGGTCGATCGCGATCAGATGGGCCTTGGTCCCGACGCCCGCGTAGATGGTGGTCGCGTCGGCGGCGATGCTGCGGACGTACTGTTCGCCGGCGATCGCGGCGCCGTACGACTTGGTCGTGCCGCTGGCCGGGTCGTACTCGTGGACGGCGCCGTCAGGGTAGGTACCGGCGACGATTTTGCCGTCCGGGGTGGCGGCGATCGACCAGATGAACGAGCCGAACTGCGCGACCTTGGTGGCGGTGCCGGTCACGGTGTCGATGCGGTAGACGTCGCCTGGGGTGTACAGGCCGACGTACAGATCGGTGCCGATGTGCGCCATGGCCCAGGCGCCGGCGCCGGTGGGGAGCGCGAGTTTGCGATCGACGGTGCGCGTGACCGGGTCGAAGGCACCGACCTGCACCGGGGAGACGCCGGACGTCACGGTCCAGATCCGGTCACCGACCTGCTCGGCCACGCTGGTGGAGGTGACGGCGGACGCCGGGCCGAAGGTGTCGATCGTGACCGGCGTTTCGGACTTGGCCGGAACTGCGGCCGTGGCGGAGCTGCCAACACTCAGCAGGGCTGCGCAAACGACGACGGTGCCGATCAGTCTCCGTGTGAACCGCTTGTCCACAAGGCCTCCCGGGATGAGCCGACCGCTATTACGGTCATGGCTGTAATTATCCCGAAACCCTACGCGGGCCCGATTCGGGGCGTCAACAGGTCAGAGATGGACGCGGTAGATGATCAGCGGGCGGCCGCTGCTGGGGCCCGCCTGGGTGCCGGTGGCGTCGGCCAGGCCGGCCCGTTCGAGGCGGTTGAGGACCCGGCGGGCGGTGCGCGGCTGGATGCCGAGGTGATCGGCGACGGTCCGGGTGGTGAGGCCGGCTTCCGGGGCCGCGTGGACCAGTTCCTGGAGTCGTTCGAGAGTGGCCTTGGACAGACCGGCGCGTTGCGCGAGGAGTTGGAGCTTCGAGCGTTGCTGCGCGCGAGGCGCGCCGCCGCCGACGAGGACCAGGTCGATGTCGTTGCGGAGGGAGATCACGGCGGCGGTTCGTCCGGCGGTCTTCGCGCGGCCGAGGGCGCGGCGGGCCAGCGCCTCGGTCTCGGTGCCCGAGCCGCCGATGCCGAACCCGACGCGCACCGGTCCGAACTGCTCCTTGAGCCTGTTCAGCATGCCGAGCTCGGTGAACGCCGCGGTCGCCTGCTCCAGTGGTCCCCGCGTGGCCACGACCAGGAACCGCTTGTCGTCGTACCGGATGACGCTGCCGCCGAGCGAGCCGGCCTCGCGTCGCAGGGCGCTCTCGCCCTCCGCCGCGATCTCGACCAGGCCGAGGGCGATCTGCGCATCGTCACTGCGCAGAGCGTCGTGGACCAGGAGCAGACCGTTGACCGCCGCGCGGACCGAGTGGACCGAAGGCGCCAGGCGGAGCGTCGTCTGCTCGGTCCGGAGTTTCTCGTACGCCGACCGGATGCACGTGATGGCGACGGTCGCGCGGGCCTCGCGGTGGAAGGCGAGGACGTCGTCGGAGCTGAGGCCCGGGCGGTACGGGAGGACGCGGATGCCGCGCGTCGGCAGCCCGACCTCGTCGAGCGTCTCGTGGACCTGCGCCTCGTCCAGGATGTCGATGCTCATCGAGGTGATGTCGCGGCCCTCGCGGAGGAGCTGGACCAGCGCGCGCATCAGGGTCGCGCCGGTGTACTCGACGTGGACGGCCGGGCGGTCGAGGAGATTGTTCGCCGCGGCGATCTGGTACGGGACGACTCCGGTGAACAGCCAGGCGTCGACCGTGGGCGGTGCCTCGGCCATCACCTTCGGGGTGTCGGTCTCGCGGCGGTAGCGCAGCGGCACGACCTCGATGCCGCGCTGGGAAGCGAGGACACGGCCGGTGGACGTGACCAGATCCGACGGACCGACAACCCCGATCGTCGTCACCATCCGCGGTCCCCCTCACTGTGCGCATATGTCCGGCGCGCTCAGTCTCACCAGATCACCGACCCCCTGCAAGAACGCGCGCCGTACGCGGCCGTCCGAGGGTTCACCGCGGTCCGCTAGGTTTCGAGCATGACGCGCACACTCGCCACCAGTCAGGGTTGGGTTGCCCAAGGTACGGGGCTCTGCGCCAGAGCCCTTGCAGACGCGGATCTCGAGGCCCCGTCGTCACTGCCCGGATGGACGCGCAAGCATGTCGCCGCGCACCTGTCCAACAACGCGGAGGCCCTCGGCAACCTGGTGCACTGGGCGCGGACCGGCGAGGAGCGGCGGATGTACACGTCGCCGGAGCAGCGCAACTCCGACATCGAAGCCGGGGCGCAGCGTCCCGCCGATGAACTGCTGCAGCGGTTCCAGGTGACTGCGCAGACCCTGGCCGAGGCCATGTCGGAGCTGACCGAGGAGCAGTGGCAGGCCCAGGTGCGCAGCGCGCAGGGGCGTCCGATCCCGGCGACCGAGGTGGCGTGGATGCGCAGCATGGAGGTGATGATCCATGCCGTCGACCTCGACGCCGGCATCACCTTCGCCGACCTGCCGGCCGACTTCCTCGAGGAACTCTGCGCCGACATCCGCGCGAAGAGTGAGACCGACCCGCAGGTGAACGGTCCGCTGCACCAGTGCGCGGCGTACCTGACCGGCCGTCGCTACGAGGATGTGCTCACGCCCGACGGCAAGCCGGCACCACCGCCGCCGCCCTGGTTGTAGTCGTCAGACCTCGACGTGCGACCCGATGATGACCGTCCGGTCGCGAGGCAGGTTGAAGTACTCGGCGGCATCCGCGGTGATGTGTGACGTGGCGATGAACAGGTGCTTGCGCCAGGTCGCCATGGTCGCCGCCGGCCCCTTGCGCAGCTCGATCTTGGACAGGAAGTAGGAGGCCCGCTCCAGGTCGATCCGGCCCTCGGTCGCCTCCGGGTCGAGCAGAGCCAGCGCCGCGGGAACGTCCGGCGTCTCCATGTACCCGAACCTCGCGGTGACGTGGGTGATCCCGTCGTCGCCGTACCCCAGCGTGTCGGCGGTCACCCGTTGATCGTCGGCGACGCGCGGCACCGGCTCGGTCTCGATCGAGACGATCACGACATGCTCGTGCCGCACCTGGTTGTGCTCGACGTTCGCCCGCAGCGCCAGGGGTGCTGTCGTGCGGCCGCGGTTGAGGAAGATCGCCGTACCCGGAACCTGCTGAGCCACCAGCTCGCCGGAGCGCAGCTCCTCGACGAACTGGTCCAGCGGGCCCTCGAGCCGTTCGCGTTCGGCGGTGACGATCGCCCGGCCGCGTTGCCACGTGGTCATGATCGTGAACGCCGTGAGCGCGATCAGCAGCGGCAGCCACGCGCCGTGCAGGAGCTTGGTCAGGTTGGCGGCGACGAACAGCAGGTCCACCGACAGCAGGAGGACGGCGCCGGTGACGATGATCCAGCGCGGGGTGCTCCACCGGATGTGCGCGACGTAGAAGAACAGCAACGTCGTGATCGTGATCGTGCCGGTGACCGCCATACCGAACGCGTAGGCCAGCGCCGCCGAGCTGCGGAACGCGAAGATCAGCGTCAGTACGGAGACCAGCAACAGCCAGTTGATCCACGGCACGTAGATCTGGCCGATCGTCGTCTCGGACGTGTGGGCGATCCGCAGCCGGGGCAGGTAGCCCAGCTGCGCGGCCTGGGACGCGACCGAGTAGGCGCCGGTGATGACGGCCTGGGAGGCGATCACGGTCGCGGCGGTTGCCAGGATCACCAGTGGCAACCGGCCCCAGTCGGGGACGAGCAGGAAGAACGGACTGCTGATGTTGGATTCGTCCTGCAGGATCAGCGCGCCTTGACCCATGTAGCTCAGCGCGCAGGCCGGGAAGACCAGGAGCAGCCAGCCGCGGGTGATCGACCGGCGCCCGAAGTGGCCCATGTCGGCGTACAGCGCCTCAGCGCCGGTGACCGACAGCACGATGGCGGCGAGGGCGAAGAAGGCGAGGTGGAAGTGACCGGCCAGGAAGCTGGCCGCGTAAGTCGGTGACAGCGCCTTGAGAATGCCGGGATGCTGGACGATCCCACTGATGCCGCAGGCACCGATCACCACGAACCAGGCGATCATCACCGGTCCGAAGACCTTGCCGACCGCCGCGGTGCCGCGCCGCTGGACCAGGAACAGTACGACGATGATCACCGCGGTGATCGGTACGACGTAGTCCGCCAGCGAGGCCTCGACGGTCTTGAGCCCCTCGACCGCGGACAGCACCGAGATGGCCGGCGTGATCATGCTGTCGCCGAAGAACAGCGAGGCGCCGAAGATGCCGAGCGGGGCGAGGATCAACGCCGCGCGGCCGGCCCGCTGGGTGCCCCAGCGGCGGAGCATGGTGATGAGGGCCATGATGCCGCCCTCGCCGTCGTTGTCGGCCCGCATCGCCAGCAGGATGTAGGTGACCGTGACGATGATCATCACCGACCAGAACACCAGCGAGACGACACCGTAGATGTTGTCGGTGCTGACCGGGACCGGATGCGGGTCCTCCGGGTTGAACACGGTCTGCAACGTGTAGATCGGGCTGGTGCCGATGTCGCCGAACACCACTCCGAGTGCCGCGACGATCACCGCCAGCCGCACCGTGTCCCGCGCCGAGCCATGCGGCGCACCAGAAGCGTTCACGGGCCCGAACCCTACCGCCCCGGGGTGGCCATTCAGCGGATGGACGTCGAGAACCGGCGGACCGCTCCGACGTACCAGATGACCGAGAAGGAGGGACCTGATGAGTCCGGAGCGGATCCTGCGCACGTACGTCACGCTGAGTGCGGTGGCGACCGGGGCGTCGTCGATGATCTGGGGAATCAACACGCTGTTCCTGCTCGACGCCGGTCTGAGCATCGGCGAGACCTTCGCCGCGAACGCGTTCTTCACGGTCGGCATGATGCTCTTCGAGGTGCCTACCGGTGTCGTCGCCGACACGGTCGGCCGGCGGGCGTCGTACCTCCTCGGTGCGGCGACCCTGTTCGGGTCCACGCTGCTCTACCTGCTGCTCTGGCAGCACCACGCGCCGTTCGTCGCCTGGGCGGGCGCTTCAGCGCTGCTCGGGCTGGGGTTCACGTTCTTCAGCGGTGCGACCGAGGCTTGGCTGGTCGACGGCCTGCACGCCACCGGGTACGACGGTGAGCTGGACGCCGCGTTCGCGAAGGGCCAGATCGCGAACGGCGTCGCCATGCTGGTCGGCTCGATCTCCGGCGGGCTGCTGGCCCAGTGGACGAACCTCGGTGTCCCGTACGTCGTCCGCGCGGTCCTGCTCGCGGTCACGTTCGTCGTGGCGTGGCGGTCGATGCGCGACGTCGGCTTCACGCCGAAGCCGCGGGTGTCGGTGGTCGGTGAGATGCGCGGCATCCTCCGGGCATCGCTGACCCACGGGCTGCTCAATCCGCCGGTCCGCTGGCTGATGCTCGCGGGTCTGTTCGGGGCCGGTGTCGGCGTCTACGGCTTCTACGCCGCGCAGCCGTATCTCCTCGAGCTGTACGGCAACCCCGATTCGTATGCGGTCGCCGGGCTGTCGGCCGGCCTCGTCGCCGGTGCGCAGATCGTGGGCGGCGCCTCCGCGGCGTACCTGGGCCGCCTGTTCCGCCGTCGTACCACCCTCATGCTCGTGGCGACCGGTGTCACCGTGCTCACGCTGGTGCTGATCGGCCTGGTCTCGGGCTTCTGGATGGCGCTCGTGCTGCTGAGCCTGTGGGCCGTCATGTTCGCGGCGATCGGGCCGGTCCGGCAGGCGCTGCTCAACAGTCAGATCCCGTCGGCCCAGCGTGCGACGGTGTTGTCGTCGGACAACCTGCTCGCCTCCGGCGGCGGGGCGGTCATCCAGCCCACGCTCGGCCGGTCCGCCGATGTCTGGGGCTACGGCTCGGCGTACCTGATCAGCGCGGTGATCCAGCTCCTCGCCGTACCGTTCCTGCTGCTGGCCGGACGGAGCTGGGCCCGGACCGATCGCAAACCCCTGGAATCGCTATCGTTGCCGGCGTGACGGGTCGGCTGATGGTGGTCAACGGTGGGTCCAGTTCGGGGAAGTCCGGGATGATCCGGTGCCTGCAGGCGATCCTGGACGAACGCTGGCTGACGTTCGGGGCGGACAGCTTCGTCGAGGCGATGCCGGCCGCGATGCAGGCGTCGGACGACGGGATCCACATCGGCCCGAACGGCGAGGTCGTGATCGGCCCCGAGTTCAGGCGGCTGGAAGCGGCCTGGACGGCCGGGATCGTCGCGATGTGCCGGGCCGGTGCGAACGTCGTCATCGACGACGTGTTCCTCGGCGGGGCCGCATCGCAGCAGCGCTGGCGGGACGCGGCCGGCGAGGTCGAGATCGTCTGGGTCGGAGTCCGCTGCGACCCCGAGGTGGCTGCCGGGCGCGAACTGGCCCGCGGCGACCGGGCGGTCGGGATGGCGGCACTGCAGGCCACCCTCGTCCATGAGGGCGTCAGCTACGACGTCGAGGTCGACTCGAGCCACATGGAGGCGCTGGACTGCGCCCGGACTATCGCCCGCCACCTGAAGTAACAGCGTCCTCGACCCGCACGAGAGCAGAGCCGATCCGCGCCCGGTGATCAGCAGCGACCTCAGTCTCGTCGTCACCGGCCAGAATCCGGCGGATCGATTCCAGATGGACGGTCCGATACGCAGCGACCGCCAGTGCGGCGGTGAGGCGAGCATCGGGTACGTCGGTGGCCTCCATCGCGGCTGCGATCGCCTGCTCGAGGTGGTCGAGCAGCTCGCGAGCGCGTGACTGCAGCGCACGTGAGGATGCGACCAACCGCCAGAACGCCGCGAAACGACCGCGGATCGTGGACAGCGGATGCCCTTCGTCGGCCAGCCTGATCATCAGTTCGCACAACGCGGCGACCGCGGAGGTGCCGGTCGGGCGATCGGTGACGGCGGCAACCACCAGGGCTTCGGCCTCCGGGTAGCGGTCGAAGAGCAGGTCCTCCTTCCGGGCGAAATGGGCGAACACGGTCGGCCGGGCGACGTCGGCGGCCTCGGCGATCTCCGACACCGACACAGCGTCGAAGCCACGCTCCAGGAAGAGCGCCGTCGCGACGTCGGAGATCCGGGTCCGGAGCTCGGCCTTCTTGCGCTCGCGGCGCCCGGGCGCTGGGTGCTGGTCCACGTCGTCAGGGTAGGTGAACTCGTACTCGATAAAAAGATGTACCGAGTATGAGATTGCTTGCTACCGTAGTGCCCATGCGTCCTCTCGGGGTGAACTACGACACCGGCCTGCAGTACGACGGCCGTTCGACACGCCGGCGCTTCGACGCCGGCACGGTTCGCGACGAACTGCGAACCATCGCCGACGACCTGCACGCTCCCGCCGTCCGGGTGTCGGGCAACGACCCGGACCGGCTCACCATCGCGGGCGAGGCGGCGCTCGACGCCGGCCTGGACCTGTGGTTCTCGCCGGTCCCGATGGATCTCGAGCCGGACGAGTTCATCGCCTTCCTGTCCGGCTGTGCGACCCGCGCCGAGGCTTTGCGGACGAGCGGCCGGGGCGACGTCGTCCTGGTGCTGGGCTGCGAGCTTTCCGTGTTCTGCAAGGGATTCGTGCCCGGCGAGACGTCGGGGGAGCGGTTGTCGACGATGGCCGATCCGGCGACCTGGACCGATCAGGACAAGCTCGCGCGGCTGTACGAGGGTCTCGCGCGGTGGGGCGACGTACAGCGGCGGCTGGTGGCCGCGGCCCGCGCCGAGTTCGGCGGCCTGATCACCTACGCCGCCGGGATGTGGGAGGACGTGAACTGGGAGCTGTTCGACATCGTCAGCGTCGACGCGTACCGCGACCAGCAGAACGCGGCGACGTTCCACGACGACTTGCTGGCCCGGCAGAAGTGGGGCAAGCCGGTCGCCGTCACGGAGTTCGGCTGCTGCGCCTACCGCGGCGCCGCCGCGCGGGGCGGCTCGGGCTGGATGATCGTCGACCGGTCCGTCGACCCGCCCGCGATCAACGGACACTACGAGCGCGACGAGGAGGAACAAGTGGAGTACCTGCTGGAGCTCGTCGAGGAGTTCGACCGGATCGAGCTCGCGGCCGCGTTCTGGTTCAGCTTCGCCGGGTACGAACTGCCACACCGGCCCGGCGACCCCGCGCACGATCTCGACCTCTCGTCGTACGGGCTCGTCGCGACCGACGACGACGGTGGCTGGCGGCCGAAGCGCGTCTTCGGTGCCTTGGCCGAGCTGAACGACGGCCGCGGTTGATGGAGTCCGTCCGGCTGGGCGGGACCGGTCTGCGGGTCTCGCGGATCTGCCTGGGGATGATGAGTTTCGGCACCGGTGGCGCCCGGGAGTGGCACCTGGGCGAGGAGGCCGCCGAGCCGATCGTACGGCGGGCAGTGGACGCCGGGGTCACGTTCTTCGACACCGCCGACGCGTACTCGAAGGGCACCGGCGAGGAGCTGACCGGCCGGCTGCTGCGGAAGTTCTTCGGCCGCCGCGAGGACTACGTACTCGCGACCAAGGTGTACTACCCGACAGGCCCCGGACCGAACGACCGCGGCCTGTCCCGCAAGCACATCCTGGACGCGATCGACGCGTCGCTGCGCCGGCTCGGCACCGAGTACGTCGACCTGTACCAGATCCACCGGTGGGACGACGAGACGCCGATCGAGGAGGCGATGGACGCGCTCGCGGATGTCGTCCGGGCCGGGAAGGCCCGCTATCTCGGGGCGTCGAGCATGTTCGCCTGGCAGTTCGCGAAGGCGCAGCAGGTCGCCCAGCAGGTGACACAGATCCCGTTCGTGGCGATGCAGAACCACTACAACCTGGTCTACCGGGAGGAAGAGCGCGAGATGATCCCGCTCTGCGTCGACCAGGGCGTGGGCGTCATTCCGTACAGCCCGCTCGCCCGCGGTCTGCTGGCCCGGACCGGAGGAGGTACGGCGCGATCCGGCAGCGACCCGGTCGCCGACGACCTGTACGGCGAGAGCGACCAAGCAGTGGTGAAGGCCGTTCACGCGGTCGCCGCGGATCGTGGTGTGCCCCCGGCTCAGGTCGCCCTGGCGTGGCTCCTCGGCGCCCGCGGCGTCACCGCTCCCGTTGTCGGCGCTACCCGCGCGCAGCATGTCGACGACGCGGTGGCTGCTGTGCACCTCACGCTCACCGCGGAGGAGCGGGCGCTGGTGGAAGCGCCGTACCGACCGCATCCGGTGACCACCTGACTGGACCGGCGGGTACAGTCGACGTGTGCTGACGGCGAAGGGTGCGGCGACGCGGGATCGGATCGTGGACGCGGCGGCCGCGGAGATCCGTGAACGTGGCGTCGGGGCGGTGACGCTCGACGACATCGGGCGGCGGAGCGGGACCGGCAAGAGCCAACTGTTCCACTACTTCCCCGAAGGCAAGGAGCAGTTGCTGCTGGCGGTCGCCGAGCGCGAAGCCGATCGAGTGATCGAGGACCAGGAGCCGCAGCTCGGGCGGCTGACCACGTGGGAAGCGTGGCGGGAGTGGCGTGACGTCGTCGTGGAGAAGTACCGGCGCCAGGGCGTGAACTGTCCGCTCGGTGTGCTCATCACCGAGATCGGGCGGCACACCCCGGCCGCGCAGGCGGTGACCGGCAAGCTGCTCGCGCAATGGCAGCGCCGGGTCCAGGCCGGGATCGAGGAGATGAAGGCCGACGGCAAGATCCGGGCCGAGGTGGACCCCGCCCGCGCCTCTGCGGCCCTGATCGCGTCGGTCCAGGGCGGGGTCGTCATCCTCATGTCGTCCGGCTCGGCCAAGCACCTGGAGTACGCGCTGGACCTCTGCCTGGACTACCTCCGCGGGGACATCACCGCCAGTTGAGCACCGGCGGCTGGTAGCCGGCCGGCTTGTCGGCGACCTTGACTCCGGCGTTGACCAGCCAGCTTTGGTACTCCGGCGTGAACATCCGGTACACGGACTCCGGCGGTACGCCGCTCGCCTCGTCGAGCGTGGATCGCAACTCCGCGGGGATCTCGAAATCGAGAGACGCCAGCGAGGAGCCGAGTTGCTCCGGGGTGCTGGCGCCGACGATCGCCGAGGCGATGCCGGGCTGCGTGGCCACCCAGTTGACCGCGACCTGGGCCATCGTCACACCGAGCTCGTCCGCCACAGACCGGACCGTGTCGAGCAAGTCCCAGTGCCGGTCGGTCCACGTCCGCACCGGAGCGGCGTCGCCGGTGAGCCGTCCGTCGCCGGTCACGCCCTGCGCGTCGTCGCGGCGGTACTTGCCGGTGAGGAATCCGCTGCCGAGCGGACTCCACGCCGTGATCCCGAGGCCCAGCGTCTGGCCGAGCGGGACGTGCTCGGTCTCGATCGTCCGCTCGACGAGCGAATACGGCAGTTGCAGGCTGACCATCGGCACCGACGAATGCGCGTCCGCGAGTGTCTGGGCGCGAGCGGCGTACCAGGCCGGTACGTCGGACAGGCCGGCGTACCGGATCTTGCCGGCTTGGGTGAGGTCGTCGAAGGTGCGCAGGACCTCCTCGACCGGGGTGATGCGGTCCCAGGTGTGCAGCAGGAACAGGTCGAGGTAGTCGGTGCGCAGCCGGCGCAGCGACTCCTCGACCGCGCGGATCATGTGCTTGCGGCCGTTGCCGCCGGCGTTCGGATCGCCGGGGTCGACGCTGTTGGTGAACTTGGTGGTGAGCACCATCCGCTCGCGGAGTCCGGCTTCCTCGATCAGCTTGCCGAGAATCGTTTCGCTCTCACCGGCCGTGTAGAAGTCCGCCGTGTCGAGGAAGTTGCCCCCGGCATCGACGTACCGGCGGAAGATCGATCGCGCGTCGTCCTCGGTCTTCCCGTACGGCGCGTGGAGTCCGCCGGTGCCGAAGTTCATCGTGCCCAGTGCCAGCCGGCTGACGCGCAGTCCGGACCGGCCGAGGAGGTAGTAGTCGTCGAGTGCCATGCCCTCAGCGTTCCTCGGGAAAAATGGACCGGCAAGTACAAACGGCGACGGCGTGATTGAGTTGGGGCTGATGCTCGTGTCCTTCGGCGAAGGGATCGGACTGTGGGGTTGTCGGAACGGCAGCGGATGGTGCTCGGGCGGTTGGCGGAGATCGCGATCCCGGCGGACGACTTCCCGTCGGCGGCCGAGGCCGGAGCGGTGGGGTTCATCGAGCGAGTGGTGACCGAGGACCGGCCGGACTGGCTCGAACGGGTCGAGCGGGCCCTGGCGGTCGCGGGGGATGAGCCGGACCTCGACGTGGTGCTGGCTGATCCGGATGGCGCCTGGTTGGTGCGGATGATCGCGCAGGGCTTCTATGCGGGGGACGGGCAGGTCCGGCCGTCGGCGTGGACCATGGTCGGCTGGCAGGCGGACAAGGCCGGGGCATGGGAGCCGGTGCAGACCGACCTGCGCATCACGCCGCGGTCGGAGTTGGTGGATCGCTACGACTGCATCGTTGTCGGCTCAGGCGCGGGTGGTGGTGCGTCCGCTCAGGTGCTGGCCGAGTCCGGGCGGTCGGTGCTGGTCGTGGAGACCGGTCGCTACCCGACGACCGCGTCGTTGTCCCGCGACCACCTGCGGAACCCGCGCTCGGTGGCCGGGCTGCCCGCGCTGACCGACCCGGATCCGTTCGGACGCCCTCGGGTCGCGGTCATCGACGGCGTACCTCGGCAGGTGCTGCCGCCGGACGGTGGCTGGGGCAACAATGCCTTCACAGTCGGTGGCGGCACCCGCGTGTACGGCGCCCAGGCGTGGCGGTTCGTGCCTCGCGACTTCGCGATGGCGAGTACCTACGGAGTTCCGTCAGGGAGCGCTCTGTCGGACTGGCCGATCACGTACGACGACCTGGCGCCGTACTACACGTTGGCCGAGCAGAGGTTCGGGGTGAGCGGTGGCGGTGTGGACCCGTGGCACGAGCCGCGGGAGCTCCCGATGCCGCCCATGCCACGCACCGGTCCGGCGACACGGCTCGCGGCGGCCGCGGAGCGGCTGGGCTGGGGAACTCTCGACGTACCGCTGCTGATCAACTCGGTCGACTACCAAGGACGGGCGGGCTGTGTGCGGTGTGGGCAGTGCGTCGGATTCGCCTGCCCGGTCGAAGCAAAGTCCGGCACCCACAACACGGCACTGCCGGCCGCACTCGCGACCGGACGGTGCACGTTGGTCACGGAGACGACGGCGGAGCGACTGGTCACCGATGCGTCCGGCCGCGTGACCGGTGTCGCCCTGGTCGCCGAGGACGGGCACTGGCGCCGGACCGTGCAGGGCGAAGAGGTCGTGATCGCCGCCGGGGCGACCGAGACACCGCGGCTCCTGCTCAACAGCGCCCACGACCGCGAACCCGACGGCCTCGGCAACAACCACGACCAGGTCGGCCGGCACCTGCAGGCGCATGTGTACGCCGGAGCGGTCGGGCTGTTCGACGACGAGCTGGCCGATC
The DNA here is from genome assembly GCF_043197265.1 of Kribbella sp. NPDC049227. Classification (NCBI taxonomy): domain Bacteria; kingdom Bacillati; phylum Actinomycetota; class Actinomycetes; order Propionibacteriales; family Kribbellaceae; genus Kribbella; species Kribbella sp. NPDC049227. The sequence goes on from NZ_JBICST010000002.1 coordinate 768,981, forward strand.
TGATCGGCCCGGGTGTCTCGATCGCGACCTGCGACTTCCGGCACGGGAACGACGGGATCGTGGGTGGCGGGATGCTGGCGAACGAGTTCGTCCCGACGCCGGCCGCGACGTACGACTATCTGACCGGCGCCGGGTTGATCCCGCGGGCCGGTGCGGAGGGCAAGCAGGCGATGCGGCGGGAGGCGCGACGCATGCTGCGAGTCGTCGGGCCGATCCAGGAGGTCACATCGGCGGAATCGCGGGTGCGGGTCGATCAGCGGGTCCGCGACCGCTTCGGCAATCCGGTCGTGACGATCAGCGGCTCCATCCACCCGGAGGACGTCCGGGCGCAGGCCTTCATGAGCTCGAAGGCCCGCGAGTGGCTGGAGGAAGCGGGCGCGGTCCGGACGGCTGCCGGCGGGGTCGGTACGACGCGGCAGGCGAGCAGCGGGCAGCATCAGGCGGGCACGTGCCGGATGGGCGACGATCCGGCGCGATCGGTCACCGATCCGTACGGCCGGGTCTGGGGCCACGACAACGTCCGGATCGCCGACGCTTCGGTGCATGTGACGAACGGGGGAGTGAACCCGGTGCTCACCGTGCTGGCCAACTCGCTGCGGATTGCCGGGCACCTCACCGGGTGAGGTGCCCGGTCCGGGTCACGCCAGGATGCGGGAGATGCCGACGCCGCTGCGGGCGTCGCGGCCGTACTTCTCCACCTCGGCGGCAAGGTCCAGTCGGCGTACTCCGGCCTTCGCCCGGTCCTCGTCGGTGAGCAGGTCGGCCGGGATGATCCAGACGATCTCGAACTCCAGCCCGTTCGGGTCCTTGCCGTACAGGGACTTGGTGGTGCCGTGGTCGGACGAACCGACCAGGGCGCCGGCCTCGGCCAGCGTGGCGGACAGGTCCTGGAGGTCGCCGAGGGTGTCGACCTCCCAGGCGAGGTGGTAGAGCCCGACGGTCGTCTGCCCGGCACCGGACGGGCCGGCCTGCGAGCCGAGTTCGAACAGGCCGAGGTCGTGGTCGTTGGTCGAGCCGGGCGCCCGGAGGAAGGCCGCGCCCTGGTAGGCGTCGCCGCCCTCGGTGTAGCCGAACCCGAGCACGTCGCGATAGAAGGCGACACTCTCGGCCACGTTCCGCACGTACAGCACCGCATGGTTCAAGCGGAAGATCGCCATCGAACAAACCTCTCTCGTCGGGACCCTTCCGATGATAGTTGAAGACTCAACATAAGGCCACGGCTGCGCGCTAGCGGCGGCGAGGTCTGCCCGGCTTCTTGCCCGCTCCCTTGGTGGCCGACGCTTTCTTGGCGGCGGCCTTCTTGGCCGGGGTCTTCGTGGCGGGCTGGGCGCCGCGGCTGCTGTTGACCGTCCGGCCGCGGACGATCCCGATGAACTGCTCCACCAGTTCCGACGTCTCGTCCTCGGGCCAGCTCAACGCGACCTGCGACTCCGGCGCGGCCAGGAGCGGCCGGTAGGTGAGGTCCTTGCGGTGGTGCAGCCGGGCCAGTGACTGCGGTACGACGAGCAACCCGGTGCCCATGGCAACGAGTGCGATCGCGTCCGCCGTGGTCGCGGGACGGTCGTCGATCACCCGTCCAGGTGGGCGTTCCCAGTCGAGGACGTCGTCCTGCGGGTGGAGCATGAGTTCGTCGGCCAGGTCGCCGGTGGTCACCTCGTCGGCCGCTGTCACCAGGTGGTCCTTCGGAACCACGACGACCGTCTGCTCGACGTACAAGGGGATGGCGTGCAGGCCGTCGCGGTCGATCGGGAGCCGGAGGAGTACGGCGTCCGCCTCGCCGCGACGTACCAGGGCCGGTGCGTCGGCCGCGGTGACCTGGATCAGCTCCAGCGGGATCCGGGGCAGGCGCTCGCCCCACATCCGCACCCACTTGGCGGGTGTCACGCCGGGCACGTAGCCCAGCCGGAAGGTGGGTCGGAGGCCGGTCACGGTGGCCAGGTTACCGGGCGTCACGACAGGACGGGCATGGTCGCTACTCTTGCGGCATGACGGCGCGTAAGACACCCCAGACGATGAAGCCGGCCACGGCGGCCAAGAAGCTCGGGGTGTACCTGCAGGCGACCCCCGCGGAGTTCCAGGAGGGCGCGGTGTCCCGCGACGAGCTGAACGCGCTCCAGGCCGACCCGCCCGAGTGGCTCCGCGAGCTGCGCCGGACCGGTCCGCACCCGCGGCCCGTCGTCGCGGCCAAGCTCGGTGTCTCGATCAGCGGACTGGCCCGGGCCGGTATCACCGAGGCGCTGACCACGGACGAGATCGAGGCCATCAAGTCGGAGAACCCCGACTGGCTCGAGCATGAACGGGCCACCCAGGCCGACGTCCGCCGCCAAGCCGCGGAGCTCAGGAACAAGACGGACTAGTCCGGCCCGACCCCTTGACTTGACCCGTCACTCAGGCGCTATTTTCGGTCATGACCGTAAAGGCGGTCATGACCGTGCGTACGTCTGGGAGGTCCTGATGAGGGTCGGAGTCAGCCGGGTCGTGGGGTCCGTGGCCGCAGTAGCGGTGGTGGCCGGATTGAGCGCGTGCGGCGGTTCCAGCGGATCCGGCGGGTCCTCGGACCAGGCGGTCGTGACGGTCTGGATGTACCCCGTGATCGCGGACGAGAAGGCGGCCACGACGTACTGGACGCAGATCGAGAAGGACTTCGAGGCGGCGAACGCCGGCATCGACCTGCGGATCGAGCAGCAGCCCTGGGCGAACCGGGACCAGAAGCTGGCGACCGCGTTCTCCGGCGGCAAGGGACCGGACGTCCTGCTGCTCGGGCCGGACCAGATCCCGCAGTTCGTCACGTCCGGCTCGCTCGAACCGGTCGACAAGGTGCTGGACGCGGACAAGGACAAGTTCCTGCCCGGCGCCCTGGACGCGCTGAAGGTCGACGGCAAGCTGTACGCGGTGCCGATCTACCACACGGTCACCACGACGGTCTACAACAAGAAACTGCTCGCGAAGGCCGGCATCACCAAGCCGCCGGAGACGTGGGACGAGATCAAGGCGGCCGTGCCGAAGTTCAAGCAGGCCGGTGTCGCCACGCTGGACTACTCCGCCTCGCCGGAGGCCTCGCTGAATCTCAGCTTCTACCCGCTGCTGTGGCAGGCCGGCGGGAAGGTGTTCGCCGACGACGGCAAATCGGTGGCGTTCAACCAGGCACCCGGCGTCGAGGCGCTGACGTTCCTGAAGGGCCTGTACGACGACGGCGGGATCCCGAAGAGCGCCCTGTCGAACGCGAACGTGGTGGCCGACCAGGCGCTCGGCAAGCAGCAGGTGGCGATGGGTTTCACCAACACCCTGATCGACGCCAAGACCGTCGCCGCGAGCTGGGGCGCCGCGAACGTCGTGGTCGGCGTACCGCTGGAGAACAAGAAGCGGGTCGGGTTCGGGCTGCCCGGCGGGCTCGCGGTGAACGCGGGATCGAAGGACGTCGACGCGGCGGAGAAGTTCCTCGGCTTCATGACCCAGCCGAAGCAGGAGATCAGCCTGGCGACCGCGTCCAACTTCCTGTCCCCACGCACCGACGCGCCAGTACCGGCCGCCGACGAGCAGGCGAAGAAGTTCGAGGAAGCGCTGCAGTACGCCTACTCGGGTGAGGTCAACCCGGCCGCCCGTCAGGTGATGACACTGCTGTCGGTCGAGATCCAGGCGGTGCTGACTGGCAAGAAGACACCGCAAGAGGCCCTGGACGCGGCGGCCAAGCAGTCCAACGATCTGCTCTCCAGACAGCGCTGACCGGATGAGAGTGGTCGACGTCAATCGCATCGTCGGTCCGGTACCGACGGGCGACGTACCTAGTACGGATGCGCCGGGTCTGCTGGCCGAGCTCGACCGGTTGGCGATCGACGCGGCGTGTGTGGTGCATTCGCATGACCTGTACTACGACCCGACCGTGGTGGCTGAGTTGCCGGCGGATCCACGGCTGATCCGGGTGCCGGTCGTCGTACCCGGGCCGTTGGGAACCGGCGTGCCGGCGGGTGCTCGGGTGGTGCGGATGTGTCCGGCCGAGCATCGGTTCCTGCTGACCGCGCCGCACGGGATCGCGGCGGCGCGGGAGTTGGCCGAGAGTGCTGTGTCGGTGTTGCTGGCGCTGGAGTCGGTGGGTCCGGGGGAGATCCACCGGCTCGCGACCGAGGTGCCGTCGCTGCGGATCGTGCTGATCAACACCGGCTACCGCGCGTTGCGCGAGCTCGCCGACCTGATGGACGCGCATCCCGAGGTGCGGGTGGATACGGCGACGTTGTCCGGTCACCTCGCGGTCGAATGGGTCGTACGCCGGTACGGCGCCCACCGGGTGCTGTTCGGGACCGGTGCGCCACTGACCGACGACGCCGGGCCGCGGTTCCAGCTCGACCACCTCGAGCTGCCGGCCGACGAGGTCGAACTGATTGCTAGCGGCAACATCCTGGAGCTGGTCGGATGACCGGCATCATCGACGCCCACGGTCATCTCGGGGCGTGGTTCGCCTTCGCGATCCCGGACAGTTCGACCGAGAGCCTGGTGCGGGTGATGGACGGCTGCGGCGTCGCGACGATGTGTGTCTCGCACCTGCTCGCGATCGGCCCGGACTCTCGCGCCGGGAACGCCCTGCTGCTCCAGGAGATCGAGCGCTTTCCAGGCCGCTTCCTCGGGTACGCCGTCTACGACCCGCACGACCCCGAGGCGGCGCGACGGACGGCCGACTTGCTCGACACACCGGGGGTGATCGGGCTGAAGCTGCACCCGGACACGCATGAGCACGCGCTCGACGGGCCGGCGTACGAACCCGCCTTCCAGTTGGCGGCCGACCGCGGCTGCGTAGTGCTCGCGCACGGCATGTTCGGTTCGCCGTGGTGCGGTCCGGCGCACTTCGCGACCGTTGCCGCACGGCATCCAGCCGTGAAACTGTTGATGGGTCACGCCGGCCTGTTCCCGGCCGGGTTCCCCGCGGCGGCCGAGGTGGCGTCGACGTACCCGAATGTGACGTTGGAGCTCTGCGGGTCCCGGACCACGGCGCGGCATGTGGCCTGGCTGGTCGACGCGGTTGGCGCGGACCGGATGGTCTTCGGGTCCGACGCGCTGTTCCTGGATCTGCGGGTCGGGGTCGGCCGGGTGCGACTCGCGCCGATCGATCAGGCCGACCGCGATCTGTTGCTGTTCGGCACGATGACCCGGCTCCTGGAGGGATGTCGATGACAGTGGCAACGACTTTGGCGCTTGACGGCGGTACGCCGGTCCGGACCGCGGGCTGGCCGAGTTGGCCGCCGCCCGCGACCGCGGAGCAGCGCGAACTCCTGCTCGAGGTGCTCGACAGCGGCGACTGGGGTGCGACCTCCGGCCAGAAGGTGGCCGAGTTCACCACCGCCTTCGCCCAGTCGATCGGAGCGCGGTACGGCGTCTCGGTCGTGAACGGGACGGTCGCGCTCTTCCTCGCGCTGCGCGCGCTCGGGGTCGGCCGGGACGACGAGGTGATCGTGCCCGCGTACACGTTCGTCGCGAGTGCGACCGCGGTGGTGCTGGCCGGCGCGCGACCGGTCCTGGCCGACGTCACGCCGGAGACACTCCATCTCGACCCGGCCGCGGTCGGGCGGCTGATCAGTCCGCGGACGAAGGCGATCATGCCGGTGCATCTCGCCGGTGCCCCCGCGGACGTCGATGCCTTGACGGAGTACGGCGTACCGATCGTCGAGGACGCTGCGCAGGCGCATGGTGCGACCTGGCGCGATCGGCCGGTCGGGACGCTGGGTGATGCCGCGTGCTTCAGCTTCCAGTCCAGCAAGGCGATGACGGCCGGCGAGGGCGGGCTGATCGTGACCGACGACGAGGCCGTGTACCGGAAGGCCTGGGCGCTGCACAACGTCGGCCGGAGTCTCGAGGGCGGGTGGTACGAGCATCCGGATGTCGGGTGGAACCTGCGGATGACCGAGTTCCAGGCCGCCGTACTGCTGCCGCAACTCGGCGTACTGGACGATCAGGTCAAGACGAGGCATCGCGCGGTGGAGTTCCTCCGCCGGGAGCTTGCCGGCGTTGATGGTCTGGAGGTTCTGCCGGAGCCGCCGGGCACTACGGCCAGCAGCCATCACCTCGGCCTGGTCCGCTACGACCCGGCCGCGTTCGGTGGGCACGGCAAGGACAACTTCCTCGCGGCGATGGCGGCCGAAGGTGTTCCGCTGGATTCCGGCTACCGCTCGCTGTCCCGAGAGAAGGCACTCCAGGCGTACTCCGACCTGCAGCCGTGCCCGGTCGCGGAGGAGGCGGCGGACACGGTCGTGTGGATCCGTCAGAGTCTGTTGATGGCCGACGAGGCGGAGCTGTCCGACATCGTCACCGCCGCGACGAAGGTCCAGCAGGCGTTCGTCAGCTCGTGACCAGTGCCTCGAACGCGTCGAGGGCGCGCCGGATGTTCTCGACCGAGTTCGCGTACGAGAACCGCAGGTGGTCCTCGCCGTACGCCCCGAAGGAGGTGCCCGGCAGGCAGGCGACGCCGGCCTCCTCGAGCAGCCGATCGGCCAGCGTCGCCGCGGACAGCCCGAGCTCACTGATGTTCGGGAACGCGTAGAACGCTCCACCCGGTTCGATGCACGACACACCCGGTACGGCGTTCAGCCCGGAGACGATCACCTCGCGGCGTTCCCGGAAGGCCTCGAGCATCCGCTCGACGTCGTCCCACGGTCCTTCCAAGGCCGCGATCGCGGCGTACTGGCTGAAGGCCGACGTACAGGACACCGAGTTGATCAGCAGCCGGGTCACCGGCTCGACCAGCGGCTGCGGGAACACACCGAACCCGAGCCGCCAGCCGGTCATCGCGAAGGTCTTCGACCAGCCGTCGAGCAGGATGGTCCGCTCGGCCATGCCGTCGACATCCAGCACGCTGTGGTGGTCCCCGTCGTACCGCAGCGCCCAGTAGACCTCGTCGCTGAGTACGACGAGGTCGTTGGCGATCGCGATCTCGGCGATCGCCTCCAACTGCTCGGGGGTCGAGGCGCTGCCGCACGGGTTGTGCGGGGAGTTGAGGATCAGCAGCTTGGTCCGGTCGGTGACCAGCGACGCGAGCTCCTGGGGGTCGATGACGAACCCGTTCTCCTCGCGCAGCGGCACCGGCACCGGCTTCGCGCCGGCGAACGCCGCGATCGAGGCGTACATCGGGAAGCCCGGGTCCGGGTAGAGGACCTCGTCGCCCTCCTCGCACAGCGCCATGATCGTGAAGAACATGATGGGCTTGGCGCCCGGTGTGACGAGCACCTTGTCCGGCGTCGTGGTCAGCCGGCCGGTGCGCTCGAGGAAGTCCGCGACCGCCGTCCGCAGTTCGGGGATGCCCGGCGCCGGCACGTAGTGCGTGTGGCCCTTGTCCAGCGCCTGCTGCGCGGCGGCGACGACGTGCTCCGGGGTGTCGAAGTCCGGTTCGCCGATCTCGAGGTGCACGATCTCGCGGCCGCGTGCCTCCAGGGCCTTCGCCTTGGCCAGCACCTCGAACGCCGATTCGGTACCCAGTCGATTCATCCGCCCAGCTAGCTTCACGACTTCGAGCCTAGGCGGAGTGTCCACTTCCTGGCCAACGGTCCTGTGTCGTGAGACGCGTGCCATCATCGGTTGGTCGGTCAGCAAGCGACTCGAAGGAGTGCGGATGGCACGGGTAGCGGTCACCGGAAGCAGCGGGAAACTCGGCCGGGCCGTGGTCGATCACCTGCTGGACAACGGCTGGGACGTGGTCGCCCTGGACCAGGCACCGCCGGCGCGGACCGGTGTCGTGGCGTCGCGGGTCGACCTGACCGATTTCGGCCAGACCTACGAGGCGATCGCCGGAATCGACGACCGCCACGACGGCGTCGACGCCGTCGTCCACCTGGCCGCCGTCCCGGCGCCCGGACTGCGGCCGAACGCGGCGACCTTCCACAACAACATGACGGCCACCTACAACGTGTTCTCGGCCGCCCTGCGGGCAGGAGTCCGCAACATCGTCTGGGCGTCCAGCGAGACCGTGCTCGGCCTGCCGTTCGACGAGTTCCCGCCGTACGTCCCGGTCGACGAGGACTACCCGCCGCGGCCGAACAGCACGTACTCGCTGGTGAAGACGCTCGAGGAGGAGCTGGCCCGGCAGCTGTGCCGGTGGCATCCGGACCTGAAGCTGATCGGCCTGCGGTTCTCGAACGTGATGTACCCCGAGGACTACGCACGCTTCCCGGCGTTCGACGCCGACGCGCGGGCGCGCAAGTGGAACCTCTGGGGCTACATCGACGCCCGCGACGGCGCGCAGGCCGTCCGGCGCGCGCTCGACTACGACTTCACCGGCACCGACGTGTTCATCGTCGCGAACGGCGACACGGTGATGTCCCGGACGAACGAGGAGCTCCTCGCCGAGGTGTTCCCCGGCGTTCCCGTCAAGCGCCCGTTCGGCCCGAACGACACCCTGTTGTCGATCGACAAGGCCCGCCGCCTGCTCGGCTACGAACCCCAGTACTCCTGGCGCGACTAGGCAGGCCCGTAGGGGAACAACTTCTGCGGGTCGTACGACGCGCGTACCTCGGCCAGCCGGGCGAAGGTGTCCGACGGCCACGCCGCCTCGTACGAGCCCGGCAGCGAGAAGGCGGCCGCGAAGTTGACGGTGGTCTCGGGGGAGACCCACGCCGACAGCCGATCCAGCACGCCACCCGCCACAGCGGGCAGCACCGTCTCGAACAAGCCCGGATCGGGCACACCGATCATCACCAGGCTGTACGCGCCACCACGTCCACCCACCGCACTGCCTTCGGGTACGTCGCGGTGCGCCGCGCCGCCGAGATGCCGGATCTCCACCGCGACGAGTGGCACCTTCTGATCCGGCCCAACCACGTCGAGGAACGCCGAGGCGAAACCGGCGTCGACGTCACGGAGCAGCACACCTTGGTCCCACGCGGCCGTCGGGTCCTTGGGATCGTTGTGAATGAGCGCGATGTCGGTGGCCGGCATCTCGCCGACGGTGTCGACGATCGCCGTACCGGCGTCCCGGATCGGCCGGAACAGGCGCTCGCCCTCGGCCGGGTCGCCGACGAAGGCGAACCGGACGCTGAGCACGGTCTTGCCCCGCAACGGCTCGGGGATGAACTCCAGCGGCGGCAGCCGCAGGATCACGACCGAGGAGTTCGCGGTCTCGGGCAGCGTCTTGGTCCAGCTCGCCCACGTCATGAAGACCCTGGCGATGTCCGGGGCGTCGAAGAACGCCGAACCGCCGTACAGCGTGGTCAGCTCGACCAGTGCGAAGTCCATCGCGGTGACCAGGCCGAGGCCGCCCTTGCCGCCGCGCAGCGCCCAGAACAGGTCGGGGTGCTCGGTGGCGTTCGCCGTCACCACCTCGCCGGTGCCGGTGACGACGCGGAAGCCGCGCGCCCAGTCCGACGAGACGCCGAAGGTCCGGGCCAGCGGACCGAGTCCGCCGCCGAGGGTGTAGCCGATGCACCCGACCGCGTCGGAGGCGCCGATGATCGGCGCGAGCCCGTGCTGTCCGGCCGCGGCGATGACTTCCGCCCACCGGGAACCCGCGGCGATATGGGCGACCTTCTGGTCCGGATCGACAGTGACGCCCGTCAACCGGGACGTGGTGACCAGGACGCCGTCGGTGACCGCGGGCGTTCCGTGCCCGGTCGCGAGGACCCGGACCGGCAGGCCGCTGTCCGCCGCCGCCCGTACGACGGCCGTGGCGTCCGCCTCCGACGTGATCCCGACCGCGACGGCCGGACTGTGCGTGACCGCCGTGTTGAACCCGCCGACCTCGTCCGCGAATCCCTCGTCACCAGGAACCAGGACCGGCCCGCCGACCTCGCCCCGCAGCCGCGCGACCAACTCATCCACACCCGACACAGTGCCTCCCCTCCAGAGACTCCACCCTTGGCCCGCAGTCTTCCGCACGCGCGGGGTCATGCCGAAGACGGCGAAAACACGCTTGGATGGGGGGCCGACTCGACGGTAGGCAGGCAAGGCTGAAAACCTGTGCCAGCGGTTGGCGATCCCAACTGTGACAACAGGGTGAGACACGGAGGCGGTCGATGTTCAAGCGTATCGCAGTGGTGAACCGGGGTGAAGCCGCCATGCGGCTGATCAACGCGGTTCGCGAGGTCAACGCCGAGGGCGGTGACCCGATCGAGACTGTCGCCTTGTTCACCGACGGTGAGCGGACCGCGACCTTCGTCCGCGAGGCCGACATCACCTACCCGCTCGGGCCGGCGTCGGCGCGCCCGTACCTGGACCTCGCCGTGCTCGAGCGCGCGCTGCTCGAGACGAAGGCCGACGCGGCCTGGGTCGGCTGGGGATTCGTGGCCGAGGACCCCGCCTTCGCGGAACTGTGCGAGCGGATCGGCGTGACCTTCATCGGGCCGTCGGCCGAGGCGATGCGCAAGCTCGGCGACAAGATCGGGTCCAAGCTGATCGCCGAGGAGGTCGGCGTACCGGTCGCGCCGTGGAGCCGCGGCCCGGTCGAGTCGCTGGAGGCCGCGCTGCGGGCGGCCGGGGCGATCGGCTACCCATTGATGCTCAAGGCAACGGCCGGCGGCGGTGGCCGCGGCATCCGGGTGGTCCGGTCGGCGGACGAACTCACCGATGCGTACGCGCGGACCAGCGACGAGGCCGCGCGGGCCTTCGGCAGCGGCGTGGTGTTCCTGGAGCGCCTGGTCACCGGCGCCCGCCACGTCGAGGTGCAGGTCATCGCTGACGGCCAGGGGACGGCGTGGGCGCTCGGCGTCCGGGACTGCTCCGTGCAGCGCCGGAATCAGAAGGTGATCGAGGAGTCCGCCTCACCGCTGCTGTCGGCCGGCCAGGTCGAGGACCTGAAGGCCTCCGCCGAGCGGCTCGCGCTCGCGGTCGGCTACCGCGGCGCGGCGACGGTCGAGTTCCTGTATCACCCCGGCGAGAAGAGCTTCGCGTTCCTCGAGGTGAACACCCGGCTCCAGGTGGAGCACCCGATCACCGAGCTGACCACCGGGTTCGACCTGGTGAAGGCCCAGTTGCACGTCGCGAACGGCGGCCTGCTGGAGGGCACGAAGCCGGTCGAGAGCGGGCACGCGGTCGAGGCACGCCTGAACGCCGAGGACCCGGACCGGGACTTCGCCCCGTCGCCGGGGCGGATCGCCGTACTCGACCTGCCGTCCGGACCAGGCATCCGTGTCGACACCGGAGTGAGTGCCGGTGACAGCATTCCGGCCGACTTCGACTCGATGATCGCGAAGATCATCGGCTATGGGCGGACCCGCGAGGAGGCGCTGGCGCGGCTGCGGCGGGCGGTCGGCGCGACGACAGTGCTGATCGAGGGCGGCGCCACCAACAAGAGCTTCATCCTCGAACTGCTGGACCAGCCCGAGGTGATCGACGGCAGCGCCGACACCGGCTGGATCGATCGGGTCCGCGGTGAGGGCCGGCTGGTCTCGCACCGGCACTCGGGCGTCGCTCTGGTCGCGGCCGCGATCGAGGGGTACGAGGACTCCGAGCAGGTCGAGCGGGTGCGGCTGCTGGAGACCGCGCACGGCGGCCGTCCGCAGATCCAGCACGAGGTGGGTCGTGCGATCGACCTGAAGCTGCGCGGTGCGAGCTACCGGGTGACGGTGGCGCGGATCGGGCCGGACCGGTTCCGGGTCGGTGTCGGGACCGGCAACGACCACCTCAAGGTGGTGGACGCCGAGCTGGAGCGGCTCGACGACTACACCAGCCGGCTCGTGGTCGGCGGGCAGCGGTTCCGCCTGGTCACCGCGACGCACGGTCCGGTCCACCTGGTCGAGGTGGACGGTGTGACCCACCGGGTCAGCCGCGACGAAGGCGGCGTACTGCGTTCTCCCGCGCCGGCTCTCGTGGTCGCGACGCCGGTGCAGACCGGGGCCGAGATCGAGGCCGGTGCGCCGGTGCTCGTGCTGGAGAGCATGAAGATGGAGACGGTGCTCTACGCGCCGTTCAAGGCGACCGTGAAGGAACTGCTCGTCGCCACCGGCAGCCAGGTCGAGACCGGTGCGCCCCTGCTGCGGCTGGAGCCGGTCGCGGACGAGTCCGGTGCCGAGGCGGCTGCTCCGACGGACAACGGCGTACAGCTGGATCTGCCGAACGGGTCCGGGGAGAAGTCTGCGGCGGAGCGGGTCGAGCGGGGTCTGGACGACCTGCGCAGCATGCTGCTCGGGTTCGACATCGACCCGTCGGACGAGGGCGGCATGCTGGCCGACTACCTGTCCGCGCGGTCCGAGCTGGCGGACCCTCCGGTCGTCGCCGAGATCGACCTGCTGCGCGTGTTCGCGGACTTCGCCGAACTGAGCCGCAACCGGCCGGCCGGTGAGGAGATCAGCACCGAGAACCGGGTGCACAGCCCGCGCGAGCACTTCCACACCTACCTGCAGAGCCTGGATCCGGACCGCGGTGGCCTGCCGGCCGAGTTCCGCGCCCGGCTGATCCGGGTGCTCGGCCAGTACGGCGTGACCGACCTGGAGCGCAGTACCGAGCTCGAGGAGGCCGTCTTCAGGATCTTCCTGGCCCAGCAGCGCTCCACGCCGGACGTGCTGCTGGTGTCGTCGCTGCTGCAGCGCTGGATCGCCGAGCCGCGGCCGGTGTCGCCGGTGGACGAGTCCGCGCACGACCTGCTCGACCGCCTGGTGCTGGCGACCCAGCTGCGGTTCCCGGTGATCGGCGACCTGGCCCGGAGCGTGCGGTTCCGCTGGTTCGACCAGCCGCAGGTGGACGCGGAGCGGGCGTCGGTGCTGGAGGGTGTCGGTGACGAGGTCGCCGCGCTGGCGGCGGATCCGGAGGCACCGGACCGCAAGGAGCGGGTCGACGCGCTGGCCACCATCCCCGAGCCGATCGTCCGGTTCCTGGCGCAGCGGCTGGAGCGCGGCTGGGGTGAGCGCGAGCCGATGCTCGAGGTGCTGATCCGTCGGCACTACCGCGAGTACGAACTGCACGACCTGCGCGAGTTCGCCGTCGACGGCCGGCCGTTCGCGACCGCCGACTACACGATCGACGACCGGCCGAGCCACCTGGTCACCTCGGTGGGCACGGTGGCCGAGCTGGCCGACCCGGACAGCGGCCTGTCCCGCGTGCTGACAGCGCAGATCGACGCGCGCCCGCCCGGGCACGAGGCCGTGGTCGAGCTCTACCTGTACGGCCCGGACCTGCCGGCCTCCCAGCAGGAGGCGTCCGACCTGTACCGCCGGATGGTCGCCGACCAGCCGGTCGCCCAGCGGGTACGCCGGTTCTCGGTCGCGATCGCGCCGGGTCAGGGGCGGCCGGTCTCGTACTTCACCTACCGCCCGGCCGGAGGTTCGGTGGCCGAGGACGACAACGTCCGTGGCGTCCACCCGATGGTCGGCCGGCGGCTGAACCTGTGGCGGCTGCGGGACTTCCGGATCACCCGGTTGGACGGGCCGGACGACGTACTGCTCTACCACTGTGTGTCGCGGGAGAACGAGGCCGACCAGCGGCTGGTCGCGCTCGCGCAGGTCCGCCAGTTCGTCGTGGTCCGGGACGAGGACGGGCAGGTGACCTCGCTGCCACACGCGGAGCGGGCGATCGCGAACTGCCTGGAGGCGATCCGCCGGGCCCGGACCGACCGCGGCGCGGCCGGTGCCAAGCTCGACATGAACCACGTCTGGGTGCACATCTGGCCGGTGGTCGAGGCTCAGGTCGACGAAGTCACCGCACTGCAGCGCAACATCGCGCCGATGACCGCGGGCGCCGGGATCGAGGAGGTTCTGGTCCAGGGCCGGGTCGCGGCGCCGGACGGCAGCGTCAACCTGGTGGCGGCGCGGTTCTACTACCAGCCCGGCGCGGGCGTCGTCACCTCGGTCGAGCAGCCGCCGACCGGACGGCTGATGCCGCTGGACGACTACGCCCAGAAGGTGCAGCGGTCGCGCCGGCGCAACACGATCTACCCGTACGAGGTCAGCGGCATGGTCGCCGGCCCCGGCGGCTCCTTCGTCGAGTACGACCTCGACGACAGCGGTGTCCTGGTCCCGGTGGACCGCCCGCGCGGCCTGAACAAGGCCGGCGTCATCCTCGGCATCGTCAGTACGCCGACCACCCGGCACCCCGAAGGCATCACCCGGGTCGCGCTCAGCGGCGATCCGACCAAGGCGCTCGGCGCGGTCGCCGAGGGGGAGTGCTCGCGGATCATCGCAGCCCTCGACCTGGCCGAGCGGATGCGTGTGCCGGTCGAGTGGTACTCGCTGTCGGCCGGTGCCCGGATCTCGATGGACTCCGGCACCGAGAACATGGACTGGGTCGCCAAGGCGCTGAAGCGGATCGTCGAGTTCACCCAGGACGGCGGCGAGATCAACGTCGTCGTGGCCGGCATCAACGTCGGCGCGCAGCCGTACTGGAACGCCGAGGCCACGATGCTGATGCACACCAAGGGCATCCTGGTGATGACGCCGGACAGTGCGATGGTGCTGACCGGCAAGCAAACGCTGGACTTCGCCGGTGGCGTGTCGGCCGAGGACAACTTCGGCATCGGCGGTTACGACCGGGTGATGGGCCCGAACGGCCAGGCGCAGTACTGGGCTCCTGACCTCAAGGGGGCCCGCGATGTGCTGATGGCGCACTACGACCACTCGTACGTCGTCCCGGGGGAGATCGGCCCGCGCCGGGCCGAGACGTCGGATCCGCTGGATCGCGATGTCACGACGTACCCGCACAACGCGCCCGGCAGCGACTTCCGGACCGTCGGCGAGATCTTCTCCACGGCGACGAACCCGGACCGCAAGAAGGCGTTCGACATCCGCACGCTGATGCGATCCGTCACGGACCAGGACCACCCGGTGCTGGAGCGCTGGGCCGGGATGGCCGACGCCGACACCGCGGTCGTACAGGACGCGCGCCTGGGCGGCTACCCGGTCTGCCTGGTCGGCATCGAGTCCAAGTCGGTGCCGCGGCGCGGGTTCCCGCCCACCGACGGGCCGGACACCTACACCGCCGGCACGCTGTTCCCGCTCTCGTCGAAGAAGACGGCCCGGGCGATCAACGCGGCCAGCGGCAACCGGCCGCTGGTGGTGCTGGCGAACCTGTCCGGCTTCGACGGCTCGCCGGACTCGATGCGGAACCTCCAGCTCGAGTACGGCGCCGAGATCGGCCGCGCGATCGTGAATTTCCAGGGCCCGATCGTGTTCTGCGTGGTGTCGCGCTACCACGGTGGAGCGTTCGTGGTCTTCTCCAAGGCGCTCAACCCGTCGATGACCGTGCTGGCCGTCGACGGCTCGTTCGCGTCGGTGATCGGCGGAGCGCCGGCGGCCGCTGTCGTTTTCGCCGGTGAGGTCGACGCCCGGACGGCGGCCGACGAGCGGGTCGCGTCGCTGGCCGAGCGGGTCGGCGAGGCGACCGGGGCGGAGCGGGCTGCGCTCGCGACCGAGCTGGCCGAGGTGCGGACCGCCGTCCGCGCGGAGAAGCTGGGCGAGGTCGCGGTCGGGTTCGATCGCGTGCACAACATCCAGCGTGCGGTCGAAGTCGGATCGGTCGATGCGGTGATCAGTGCGAACGAACTGCGCCCACGGTTGATCGAGGCAATCATCTCCGGCCTACCGGGAGTTGGACCACTCGCCTAACCTGGAGGTATGCGGACCGAGAGGGGCGGTCGCAGTAAGGCTCACTCGTTGATCACGTTCATCGGCGTGAGCGTACTGTCCGGCGCGCTGGCGGCCGGACTGGCGATCCCCTTCGCCGGATTCGCCGGACAGGGCAGCGAGCAGGTGGCCAAGTCGGTGCAGGATCTGCCGCGCGAGCTCGTCGTCGATCCGGTGGCGGTGCGGAGCCGGATCGTCGCCTCGGACGGCAGCCTGATCGCGACGCTGTACGAGCAGAACCGGATCCCGGTGCCGCTGAGCCGGATCAGCCCGATCATGCGCCGGGCGATCGTCGCGATCGAGGACTCGCGGTTCTACGACCACGGCGCCCTGGACGCGAAGGGCACGATCCGGGCGATGGTCCGCAACCAGACCGAGGGGGAGGTCCAGCAGGGCGGGTCGAGCATCACCCAGCAGTACGTGAAGCTCAGCCTGGTCGAGAAGGCCAAGACCGCCGAGGAACGGCGGCAGGCCACCGCGGTCACCTACCAGCGCAAGCTGACCGAGCTGCGGTACGCGATCGCGATCGAGAGCCAGCTGTCCAAGGACGAGATCCTGGAGCGGTACCTGAACCTGGTGAACTTCGGCGACGGCGCGTACGGCGTCCAGGCCGCGGCGCAGCACTACTTCCGGACCACCGCCGACAAGCTGACCCTGCCTCAGGCCGCGATGCTGGCCGGCCTGGTGAAGAACCCGACCGGCTACGACCCGACCAACGACATGGCGCGCGCGAGGGCGCGGCGCGACGTGGTGCTGAAGCGGATGCTCGAGCTCAAGGTGATCTCGCTGCGCCAGGCCAACGAGGCACTCAGGACCCGGGTGATCGACCTGAAGCGGGTCCTGCCGGTGCCGAACGGCTGCGCGAGCTCCCGCTATCCCTTCTACTGCGAGTACGTCGTCTCGAAGCTGCTGGACAACCCGGCACTGGGTGCGACGGCCAAGGACCGCGACCACTATCTGAAGACCGGCGGGCTGCAGATCCGGACCTCGATCGACCCACGGATGCAGAAGGCCGCGCAGAAGTCGATCAGCGAGCACAGCAAACCCACCGACACCGCGATCGCGGCGATCACGATCGTCCAGCCGGGCACCGGCCTGGTGAAGGCGATGGTGCAGAGCAAGCCGTACGGCAACGGCCGCAACCACACGAACTACAACTACAACGTCGAGAAGTCCTACGCCGGCGGGTTCGGCGGGTTCCAGAACGGCTCGACGATGAAGGCGTTCACGATCGCGGCCGCGATCCAGAAGGGCGTGCCGCTGAACTACCGGATCAACTCCCCGCAGCAGATCAACCTGAGCGGGAAGCGGTTCCGCACCTGCTCGGGCTGGACCCGGGACCCGGACTACCGGCCGCAGAACTCGACCCGCGGCGGCAACCTCACGATGGTCGACGCTGCGCGGTTCTCGACCAACACCTACTTCCTGCAGTTGTCGCAGCGGGTCGGGCTGTGCCCGATCGCCCGGGTCGCGTCCAAGCTCGGGATGTACAACGCGCAGACGCTGCATCCGCTCGACCAGGTCATCTCGATGACGCTCGGCGTCGGCTACGTGACCCCGCTGATGCTGTCGAACGCCTACGCGACGTTCGCGGCGCGCGGCAAGTACTGCAAGCCGCTGGTCGTCACCTCCGTGCGGGACAAGGCCGGCAAGTACATCGAGACGCCGCAGATCGACTGCAAGCAGGCGCTCTCCCCGCAGGTCGCCGACGGCGTCAACCGGGTGCTCAGCGCGGTGATGGAGCCCGGCGGCACCGGCGGCCGGCTGAACTTCGGCAACTGGGACCTGGCCGGCAAGACCGGCACGATCCAGGACAACCTCGCCGTCTGGTACGCCGGCTACGCGCCGAACCTGGCCGGGGCAGCGGTCGTGGCGGACGCGAACCTGCCGTACACGAACCTGATGTACCGCCACACCCTCGACGGCCGGGACATCTCCGACCCGACCGGCTCGGGTACCGCCGGCCCGCTGTGGCAGACCGCGATGCAAGGCGCCCTCAAGGGCCTGCCGCTGCGGCACTTCAAGGCGCCACCGCGCAAGATGCTGGGCGCCGCCGAGCCTCGCCCGGCGGACGAGGGCAGACGCCCCGACGAGAACGGCGGTGGCCCCGGCCGCCGCTAGGCCTCAGTCCTGGTGGCTGGGGGCGACGTCGAGTGCTGGGTTGCGGTCGAAGAAGCCGAAGGGCTTCAGCCAGAAGGCGATCGTGTCCACCGGCATCACCGGCCAGTCCTCGACCCGGGTGACGTGGTGGATGCCGAACACGTACCAGAGCACGACGTCGGTGTTCTCCAGCGATTCGTCGTCCGCGATCCAGCGGGTCATCCCGTCGTCGACCGTCGACTGGGTCGGGTAGTCGCCGCACGGCCAGCGTTCCTCGTCGTGCTGCCGGGTGACCCACACCGTGTGCCCGATCACCGGTGCCCGCAGGTACTGCGGCGTACCGGGGTCCATCAGTGCCGGGATCGACGCGCTCGGGATCAGTTTGTACGCCGGATTGGTGCCGACGGCGTTCACGCGGTTCGGATTGACCACCTTCCAGGTGCGCTGGGCCGCCCAGTTGAAGTCGCGGGCGGCCTCGGACTCGGACCGGATCGGGGTCGCGTCGGTGACGACGGCCAGCCCGTACGGGTTGTCGTCCGACACCGGTAGGGCGCGGGAGTCGACCTCCTCCACGGTGTTCCCGTCGCCGTCCACGTCGAGGTCGAGCCGCGCGACCAGGAAGTGCTGGTGGAACGGCGCGTACGTCTGCTTGTCGACGACCGTGCCGGTGGCCGGCGGCGTACCGTCCGCGGCGAACGGCGTGGTGACCATCAGCCCGGTCGCCCGGACCTCACACTCGATGTTGCCGTCCTGATAGAAGCGCCAGTAGATCAGGTACTCGTAGTTCGCCACGGTCGCGTGACACGACACGACCATCCGGCGCATCCGCCGTACCTCGGCACCGGTCGTGTGGTCGACGTGCTTCCACAAGACGGCGTTGTCCTCCTCGTGCAGGCAGATCGCGTTCTTGATCGTGACCGGTTCACCGTGGGTGTCGTGCAGAACGGCGTCCAGGTAGACGATCTCGCCGAGGCAGTCGCAGCCGAGTTCGAGCGAGGTGGTCATGAAGCCGAGACCCCATTCGCCGATGTCGAACGCCGTACGCCGGTAGTGGTCGAAGGACGCGTCCCGGTACGGGACCACCATCTCCGCGAACGACATCCGGTAGGCGATGTCCCGGGTGGTGCTGCGGCCGTTGACATGGTCGTCGTACGTGACCTGGTGGATGACCGGGCCCTCGCGGTGGTTGAAGCCCAGCCGCATGGTCCAGTTCTGCCACTTCAGCTCGGTGCCGTCGAGGGTGAACGAGACGCCCTCGGGCTGGGTGACGTGCAGCGGCTTGAGGTCGGTGCGCAGTGCGCCGGTCCACGGTCCGGGCGCGTACTCCGCGTCGACCTCGGGCTGCCCGTGGTCGTGGTCGTTCTCGAGTTCGAGCAACTCGAGCGTGTTCATGTCGACGACGACCTTGAGGCCCGACACCGGGTGGGCGTACGGGTTGCCGTCGGGCGTCTCGCGGTACCAGATGTCGCACCAGCCGAGCCGCCGGTCGCGGTACTGCTCCGGCATCAGCGCCTTGCCGTACGTCCAGACCTCGATCAACACCAGCGACAGGTCGGTGATGCCGCGTTCGGCCAGCGCGGCGATCACGTCCGGATGGGCGCGCATCGCCTCGTCGACCTCGTGGTACTCGTCGCCGGTGAAGTTGGGGGTGACACCGGGGACCTGGATCCACGACACCACCCGGTCGCCGGTCAGGTCGACGACGCCTTCCCAGGTCTGGTTGTCGGCCCGGTTCCACAGGACGGCGAACGCGGTCCGCGGTACCGGGTCGCCGCGACGCCACGCGCGGACCGCGGACTTGGCCGGCTCCAGCAGTTCGATCGCCGCGAACCGCCATGACCCGCCGAGTTCCCGGTCCCTGCGCAGGATCGCGGCGGTCTGCCGGAACTCGTCCTCGTCCAGCGGTTCGAGCGGATGGGTCGCCATCAGTCCACGTCCCGGGCCATCAGGTCGTCCCAGGACTCCCGTCGTACGACGAGCCGGGCGCGGCCGCCGGTTGCGAAGACCACGGGGATCCGGCGAGTGCCGTTGTAGTTGTTCGCCATCGTGTAGCAGTACGCCCCCGTCGCAGGGACCGCGAGCAGATCGCCCACAGCCGGCTCCGCCAGCGGTACGCCGTCGACGAGGACGTCGCCGCTCTCGCAGTGCCGCCCGACCACGGTCACGGTCTCCAGCCCGGGACCCTCGAACCGTCCGACGATGCCTGCCTCGAAGCGCTGCTCGAACAACGCGACCTCCAGGTTGTCGCCCATCCCGCCGTCCACCGCGACGAAGGTGATCGCACCGCGCTTGACCGTGGTGACCCGGTAGATCGTGGTCGCCGCCGTACAGACCATGCTGCGTCCAGGTTCGACGATGAGGTGCGCGGATGCGGGTAGGTGCTGCTTCGCCGCGCCGATCAGAGCATCGAGGTACGCCGCCACCGTGGGCGGCTCGTCGGACCACGTGTAGCGGGCGCCGAGGCCGCCGCCCAGGTCGTACACCTCGAACTCGCCGAGTCGCGCGAGCGGCTCCACCGACTCCGCGAACGGTTCGACATCGAGGATCTGCGAGCCGACGTGGACGTGCAGACCGCGCATCCGCAGCCGCGGGCTGTGTTCGATCCGCTGGATCAACCGGGCCGCGTCGGGTGGGGCGAGGCCGAACTTCGAGCCCTCGTGGCCGGTCAGCACATGGCTGTGGGTATCAGCGGTGACGCCGGGGATGATGCGTACCAAGACGTCCTGGGTGCTGCCGGTCGCTTCCAGCCGGTCGACGTCGTCGGCGTTGTCGACCACGACCAGACCGATTCCGTGTTCGACGGCCAGCGCGATCTCCTCGTCGCTCTTGGCGTTGCCGTGCAGGACGATCAGACCGGGATCGGCACCGGCTTTCAGTGCGGTCAGGATCTCGCCACCGCCGGCGACGTCCAGGCCGAGTCCTTCCTCGACCATGACCCGCTGGACCGCCGTACAGGGGAAGGCCTTGGACGCGAAGACCACGCGGGAGTCCGGCCAGCGGGCGGTCAGCTCGTCGCGGTACTCGCGGGCTCGGGACCGGAGCGCGTCCTCGGCGACGACCAGGACCGGCGTACCGAAGGCGGCGGCGAGGTCGTCCGCACGGCAGCCGGCGACGATCAGCATGCCGTCGCCGGTCAGGCCGCTGCCGGCCGGGAAGAGCGAGAGCAGGTCGCTCCGGTCGGCTGGGTGCATGGTCAGTTCTCAGTGGCGCGTCCGGCCAGCTCCTCGGCCCGGTTGCGCGGTACGACGAGGACCGGGACGGGCGAGTGCCGCAGGATCTTGGTCGCCCGCGAGCCGAGGAACACCCGCGCGACCGGCCCGAGCTCGCTCGACCCGACCACGAGGATGTCGCTGGGCTCCCAGCCGACGTCGTCGATCGCCTCGGCCCAGTTCGCACCGGAGCCGATCACCGTCTCGACCGTTCGCGGCCCGTGCGGCAGGTGTTTCACCTGGGTCAGCGTGGCGGAAACGGTCTTCTCCACCTCCGCTCGCCACTCGTCCATCACCAGGTCCTCGGAATCGGTGCCGAGCCGGGTGGTGTACGCCGGACGGGACCACACCGCGAACGTGGCGATCCGCAGCGAAGCACCCGCGTCGGCGCTGACCGTTGCCGCGGCGAGGACCAGCTCCTCCGCGCTCTCGGTGCCGCCGAAGGCCGCGGTCACCCGCTGGACGTTGGCGTCCGCCGGGCAGCGAAATCCCCGGGTGGCCAGGGCGAGCGAGACATGCGAGCTGTGCAGCAGCCGGTCGGTGACGCTGCCGAGCGAGATGTGGCCGAACGCGCCGGCCGACGACGACCCGAGCACGATCAGCCGGGCGTCGTTCTGGGCGGCCATCTCGAGCAGACCCGCCGGCGCTGACCGGGCGCCGTACCGGACATATGTCGCCGGCACGTCACCCGGCAGGTAGTTCCGGGCGCGCTCGAGCGCCTGGTCCGCGGTCTGCGCGAGGTAGTTCTGGTACTCCGCGTCCACCCGCGCCATCCCGGGCGTCCACGGCGCCGGTACGACGGTGCAGACGATCAGGTCGTCGTGCGCGGACCGGGCCAGCATCGCCGCGAGGTGGAGCGCCGCCTTCCCACGCTCGTCGGAGGCGTAGCCGACGATCATCGTCATGACGCCGGCCCGTCGTCGTCGTGGATCAGCCCGACGTGCTCGTGCCTGCCGAGATGCGAATGCCTGAAGCCGTAGATGAAGTACCAGGCCAGGGCCACCGCGAGCCAGATCAGGAACACCCAGATGGTGACCGCGCGCAGGTCCTTGATGATCCACAGACAGCCGAGGATCGACAAGATCGGCGTGACCGGGTAGCCCGGCACCTTGAAGCCGCGCGGCAGCTCGGGATGGGTCCGCCGCAGCACCATCACCCCGATCGACACGACCAGGAACGCGACCAGCGTGCCGATGCTGGTCATCTCGGCCAGGAAGTTGATCGGGATCAGCCCGGCCAGCAGGGCGATCAGGACCGCCACGATGATCGTGTTCGGCACCGGGGTGTGGGTGCGCGGGTTCACCTTGTGGAACAGCTCCGGGATCATCCCGTCGCGGGCCATCGCGAACAGGATCCGGGTCTGGCCGTAGATCACGATCAGCGTGACGCTGAAGATCGAGATCACCGCGCCGCCGGCGAGTACGGTGGCCGGCCAGGACGCTCCGGTCACCTGCTCCAGGATCGCCGACAGGCCGGCCTCCTGGTTCTCGAACTCGCCGGAGGGCTGGGCCGCGACCGCGACCAGGGTGACCAGGATGTAGAGCCCGGTGACCGTGACGAGCGCGATCAGGATCGCCAGCGGCATCGTCCGCCGGGGGTTCTTCACTTCCTCACCCGCGGTCGAGACAGCGTCCAGACCGATGTAGGAGAAGAAGATGATGCCGGCCGCGGAGGTGATCCCGCTGATGCCGAAGGGGGCGAAGTCGGACAGGTTGTTCGCGTCCCAGCCCCTCAGCCCGAGCACGATGAACAGCAGCAGGACACCGATCTTGATGCACACCATGACGGCGTTCGTCGTGGCCGACTCGCTCGCACCGCGGATCAGCAGCAGGGTGCAGAGCAGCACCAGGATCACCGCGGGCAGGTTGAACACACCGCCCTGCTCCGGCGCCTGCGACAGGCTGTCGGGGATGGTGAAGCCGAAGAGGTTGTCGAACAGTTCGTTCAGGTACTGCGACCAGCCGACGGCCACCGCGGCCGCGGACACGCCGTACTCGAGCAGCAGGCAGGCGGCGACCCCGATCGCCGGCAGCTCACCGAGCGTCGCGTAGGCGTACGAGTACGACGATCCCGACACCGGGACCGCGCTGGCGAGCTCGGCGTAACAGATCGCGGTCAGTCCGGCGACCGCACCGGCGATCACGAACGACCAGATCACCGCCGGCCCGGCGACCGGCACCGCCTGGGCGAGGACGAAGAAGATGCCGGTGCCGATGGTGGCACCGATGCCGAACATCGAGAGCTGGAACAAGCCGATCGTCCGGGCGAGCTCGCTCTTTCCGGTGTCGGTGCCGCTCTCCTGCGACATCTCCGGGACCGGCTTGCGACGGAACAGTTGCTGCAGCGTCATCGCCATGATGCCCTCCCCTCGAGGGAGGTCTCCCCACCCCCAGTTCGGAGTGTGGCACCCGGAATTCGCCGACGGAACAGGTCAGCCCGGCTCCGGCCGGTCACTCAGCAGCGGCTGGGCAGGATCCCACCGCGTGCCATCGCGCTCGTCCTGGCGCTTGCGAGCGATCGCGGACACTGCCTCGAGCACCACGCGATTCGCCAGCGCCGCGGTGATGTCGGCGTGATCGTACGGCGGACTCACCTCGACCACGTCCATCCCGACTACGGGCAGTTCGAGGCAGATCCGGCGTACCGCGTCGAGCAACTGACGAGCGGTCAGACCGCCGGGCTCGGGGGTCCCGGTGCCCGGCGCGTGGCCGGGGTCGCAGACGTCGATGTCGACGGACAGGAACACGCCGTCGCACTCGTCGGTGGCGATCACGAACGCCTCGGTCAGGCACTCGTCCAGGCCGCGATGCACGATCTCGGTCATCTCGTAGGAGCGCATCCGCTGCTCGGCCATCCAGTCCAGCGTGTCCGGCGGCGGCCAGTACCCGCGCAACCCGATCTGCAAGAAGCGGTCCCCGCGCAACGCACCGGACTCGATCAGCCGGCGCATCGGCTGGCCGTGGCCCCACAGCGACCCGAACTCGATGTCGCCGGTGTCGGCGTGCGCGTCGAAGTGCAGCATCGACACCCGGCCGTGGCCGAGCACGTTCGCGACACCCTTCGCGTCCGGGAACGCGATCGAGTGGTCGCCGCCGAGGACGACCGGGATCGCCCCGGAGCGGGTCACCGTCTCGACCGCCGCCTCGAGCGCGGGCAGTGCGACCTCGATGTCGCCGGAGTACATCTCCACGTCACCGGCGTCGACGACGTTGAGCTCGACCAGACCGTCGGTGCGCAACGCGAGACTCGGCCGCGACCCGTCGTGGCCCAGGTAGTCCCGCATCCGGATCGCCATCGGCCCGAACCGGGCACCCGGCCGATGCGACGTACCGCCATCGAACGGCGCACCGAGAATCACCACCTGCGCATCCGCGTACGACGCCGGATCGTCCAGATCGCAGGCCGGCACGCCGAGAAACGTGAAGTCCGGCCCGAACTGCTGCCCGTAGCGGGTCATGGTCGGAGTCTGGCAGCCAGCCACCACATGTCAACCGAACGGCGACGTAGTCTGGCGGCCGTGAATCTACTCGTCGTGCAGCCGGACGAACTCTGTCCGCCGGGCCATCTCGCCGACTGGTTGTCACCGTTTCGGGTCTGCCGCGCGTACGGCGGTGATCCCGTGCCGAAGAACGCGGACGGGATCTCCGGATTGATCGTGCTAGGTGGTCTGCCCGGCGTGCATGACGCGGATCGGGTGCCGTGGCTGACTCCGATCCAGAGGCTCCTCGCCGACGCGGTGCGACAGGAGGTGCCGACGCTCGGCATCTGCCTCGGCCACCAGTTGCTCGCCGACGCCTTGGGCGGCAAGGTGATCTCCCGACCGAACGGCCAGAACTCCCGCGTGCTCCGGCCGGTCTGGACCGCCGAAGCCGCCGTGGATCCAGTGCTTGGTGCAGTGCTCGATTCAGGGCTCGGTCCAGGGCTCGATTCAGGGCTCGATTCAGGGCCGGCCCGACCGCCCGCGGTGGCGTGGAACGCCGACACCGTGGCCGTACCGCCACCCGGCGCGATCGAACTGGCCGGAAGCGATGACGGCGACCTGCTGGCGTTCCGGATCGGTCGATCGGCGTGGGGCGTTCAGTGGCACCCGGAGGCGTCGTACGGCATCGTCAAGGGGTGGTACGAGGCGCAGTGCAGGGCCGGCACCGCTCGTCCGGAGATGGAGCGCGGGCTGGCCGAGATCCGCGCGGCCGAGACCGAGATGTACGCCGCATGGCGTCCGCTTGCTCTCGCCTTCGCCGCCCTGGCCACCGGTTCGCGCGAGCCGGCCCGCTGACACCGACGGCTACCTCAGGCAGCGAGACACGACCTCCAGCAGACGATCGTGGGTTGCGGTGTCCGCTGCGACGACCAGGCCTGGGCCGGTGTGCACCGGTTGTCCGCGGAAGTCGGTGACGACGCAGCCGGCCGCCTGGCACAGCTGGATGCCGGCGGTGAAGTGCACGCTGTCGGCCAGCGAGCCGTTGGTGATGTAGCCGGCCCGGCGACCCACAGCCACCCAGGCGAGCGTGAGGGTGGTCGACGACACCCGGAGCCCGAAGGTCGCCAGGAGGGCCGGGTCGGTCAGGATCCGGGCGCCGAGGAGGTCGCTGCCGGGTGGATCGTCGACATCGACGTCGATCAGGAGCGAGGTCGCCGAGGGTGTGGCCGGCGAGTCGGCACCGTCGCGGCGCACCGCGGCGGTCGTCCCGTCGCTCCAGAACACCTCACCGGTGAGCGGCTGCGCGACGGCGGCGACACCCGGTCCCTGGAGGGCGACGTTCACCGAGAACAGTGGTGTCTCGGCGGCGAAGTTGAGGGTGCCGCAGAGCGGATCCACCAACCAGGTCCGGGCCGCCTGACCGTCGGCGCCGTACTCCTCGCCGATCACCGCATCGTCGGGCCGCGCGGTGCGCAGTACGTCGAGGATTGCCCGCTCCGCCTCGAGATCCGCCTCGGTGGCGAAGTCGGTGGGCGACTTGTCGTACCTGGCCAGCGGTACGCCGTACTTGGCGCGGACGACCGCGGCGCCGGCCTCGGCCGCCCGGATCGCCACCTCCGCGTCGGTCTGGGTGCTCATGCCGCCCATCCAACCCGACTGCCTACAACGGGCGCAGGTCGGTGCCGGGGATCCAGGTGATGTGGCCGTCCTTGTCGCAGACCCGGCCGAGCCACTCGCCGTTGTCGCGGATCCAGACGTCGAGCTCGCCGTCCTGCCACTCGGCGCGCTGGACCGGTTGGGCCGGGTCCACGCGCCGTACGGCGTCCGCCGGACGTGGGCCGTGAGCGTCGTACTGGACGTCGAGATCGCTGGCTATCCGCTGGGCCTCCGTCTCGCTGTCGATACCCATCGCACGCCACCCGTTGACCGCACCGTCCCAGACGCCGAATCCGTTCGATCCGTCGTCGGCCGGGCGCACCGTGAACCGACCAAGCATGTTTTCAGATTACCGCCTCTTCGAACACATGTTCTAGTCTTGATCCTGAGAGGAGGTGTGTGGGATGGGCTACAACAATCCGCCGATCAAGTGGTCGGAGCTGGAGCGGAAGCTGTCGGACCGGTCCCGGCCGGGCAGTCACGGCGGGCGGCCGGTGACGGGCGACGGCGGCGACAGCCCGGCGTGGTCGCAGCACCGCGGTCCGTATGTGCCTGACACCGTCCGTCGCCCGGAGCACGCGGTGCCTTACGCGGAGCTTCACGCGCATTCCAACTTCTCCTTCCTGGACGGTGCTTCCCAGCCGGAGGACCTGGTCGAGGCCGCGGTCCGGCAGGGGCTGCACGCGCTGGCGCTGACCGATCACGACGGGTTCTACGGCGCGGCCCGGTTCGCCGAGGCGGCAGCGGCGTACACGTTGCCGACCGTGTTCGGAGCGGAGTTGTCGCTCGAGCTGACCGGCCCGCAGAACGGCGTGGCCGATCCCGAGGGCAGTCACCTGCTGGTGCTGGCGGAGGGACAGGAGGGCTATCACAAGCTGGCCGGCGAGATCACCGAGGCACAACTGGCCGGCGGAGAGAAGGGCAAGCCGGTCTACGACCTGGAGAGGCTGGCCGCGGAGGGGCGTGACCACTGGCTGATCCTGACCGGCTGCCGCAAGGGGCTGGTCCGGCAGGCGCTGGAGCTCGGCGGGCACGCCGACGGTCCGGCCGCCGCGGGGCGTGAGCTGGACCGGCTGACCGGGTTGTTCGGCAAGGACCGGGTGGTGGTCGAGCTGATCGACCACCACCTTCCGGCCGACACGACCCGGAACCGGATCCTGGCCGGGCTGGCGGCCGACCGCGGCCTCCCGGTAGTTGCCACGAACAACGTTCACTACGCCACCCCGGCGCAGCACAAGCTGGCCGCCGCGCTGGCCGCGGTCCGGGCCCGGCGGGACCTGGACACGATGGACGGCTGGCTGCCGCCGAGCGGGATGGCGTTCCTGCGCTCGGGGGAGGAGATGGCGTTCCGGTTCCGCCGGTACGACGGGGCCGTGGCGCGATCGGTGACACTGGCCGACCAGCTCGCCTTCGACCTGGCCCGGGCGAAACCCAAGCTGCCGCTGCGTGACGTACCGGAGGGGGAGACGCCGATGTCGTGGTTGCGGCACCTGACCTTCGACGGCGCCGCCAAGCGGTACGGGACCCGCGGCCAGCGGCCGGACGCCTACGAGCGGCTGGAGCGTGAGCTGGCGGTCATCGAGGAGAAGGAGTTCCCGGGGTACTTCCTGATCGTCGAGGACATCGTCCGGTACGCGCACGACAACGGCATCCTCTGCCAGGGCCGCGGCTCGGCGGCGAACTCGGCGGTCTGCTACGCGCTCGGGATCACCGCGGTGGACAGCATCCTCTACGACCTGCCGTTCGAGCGCTTCCTCGCCACCACCCGGACCGAGGAGCCGGACATCGACGTCGACTTCGACTCCGACCGCCGCGAGGAGGTGATCCAGCACGTCTACCGCAAGTACGGGCGCCGCAACGCCGCCCAGGTGGCGAACGTGATCTCGTACCGGCCGAAGTCCGCCGTCCGGGACATGGCCAAGGCGCTGGGGTACTCGGTCGGTCAGCAGGACGCCTGGTCGAAGCAGGTGGACGGCTGGAGCCCGGAGATCACCTCGACCGAGCACGACATCCCGCCGAAGGTGGTGGCGATGGCCACCGAGCTGCTGAAGTTCCCGCGGCACCTGGGCATCCACTCCGGCGGGATGGTGCTGACCGAGCGGCCGGTGGGGGAGGTGGTGCCGATCGAGCACGCCCGGATGGAGAACCGCACGGTCCTGCAGTGGGACAAGGACGACTGCGCGTGGATGGGGCTGGTGAAGTTCGACCTGCTCGGGCTGGGGATGCTGGCCGCGTTGCAGTACTGCATGGAGCTGGTCCGCGAGCACATCGGGGAGTCGTGGCTGCTGCACACGATCCCCAAGGAGGAGGCGGGTGTCTACGACCAGCTGTGCCGCGCGGACTCGGTGGGCGTGTTCCAGGTCGAGTCACGGGCGCAGATGGCGACGCTGCCGCGGCTGAAGCCGCGCCGGTTCTACGACCTGGTCACCGAGATCGCGCTGATCCGGCCCGGCCCGATCCAGGGTGGCGCGGTCCATCCGTACATCCGCCGCCGGACCGGTGAGGAGCCGATCACCTACCTGCACCCGAAGCTGCGGCCGGTGCTGGAGCGGACCATGGGCGTGCCGCTGTTCCAGGAGCAGTTGATGCAGATGGCGATGGCGGTCGGCGAGATCGACGGCGACGAGGCCGACCTGCTGCGCCGGGCGATGGGGTCCAAGCGCGGTATCGAGAAGATCTCGTCGCTGAAGGACAAGCTGTACGCCGGGATGGCGCGCAACGGGATCAGCGGCGACCTGGCCGACGAGATCTACGACAAGATCGAGGCCTTCGCGAACTTCGGGTTCGCCGAGTCCCACTCGATCAGCTTCGCTCTGCTGGTCTACTCCAGCACGTGGCTGCGGCTGCACTACCCGGCCGCGTTCCTGGCCGCCCTGCTGCGGGCCCAGCCGATGGGTTTCTACTCACCGCAGTCCCTGGTCGCCGACGCCCGCCGCCACGGCGTCGAGGTACGCCGTCCGCACCTGCACCTGTCGGGGGTCGACGCCGGGCTCGAGCAACTGGTCGACGGTCAGGAGCTCACCGGCCCGACGGGATCGGACGACTGCCTGAGGGATCCGCAGCCGCTGGTCGGCCCGTTCGATCCGAAGGCGCCGTCCGACACCACCGCGCACCGCCGCGACGGCGTGTTCTCGGTCCGGCTCGGATTGTCCGAGGTGCGCACGATCGGCGACAAGGGCGCGAAACTGATCGTCGAGGAACGCGAGCGCGGTGGGCCTTTCACGGAGATGGCCGATCTCGTCCGGCGGACCGGGATCACCGCCGCGCAGGTCGAGGCGCTCGCCACGGCCGGGGCGTTCGACTGCTTCGGCCTCGATCGCCGGCAGGCGTTGTGGGAGGCCGGTCGTGCCGCCGAGGAGCGGCCGGGCCAACTCGCCGGGATCACCGCCGCCGGACCGCCGCCGACCCTGCCCGGGATGAGCGACATCGAGGCCGACATGGCGGATCTGTGGTCCACCTCGATCACCACCACCAGTCACCCGATGCAGCGCGTCCGGGAGCGACTCCGTGCCGAGGGCATCCTGTCCGCGGCCCAGCTCCGCGAAGCCCCGAACGGCGCCCGCGTCCGGGTCGCCGGCGTGGTCACCCATCGCCAGCGCCCGGCGACCGCCTCCGGCGTCACCTTCATGAACCTCGAGGACGAGACCGGCATGGCCAACATCGTCATCACCGTGGGCTGCTGGCACCGCCACGCCACCGTCGCCCGCACCGCCGGAGCCCTCATCATCCGAGGCCGAGTAGAACGAGCCGGTGAAGTCACCAACCTCTCCGCCGACCATCTCCAACGCCTCCCCCTAGCCGCCAAAACCCCCTCCCGAGACTTCCGCTGACCCAGCCGGCGGCATGAGTCAGTTGGTTGCCTCAATCAACCAGTCGGCGGAAGGGGCCGAGACGGCCGGGGCCGTTGGCCTGATCAGCCGGCCGGCGGGAGGGAGCCGAGACGGACGCGTATCGAGTCGGCCAGGGACGCACGGCTGGTGTCGGTGCCCCAGTCGCGGCTGATCTCCGGGGAGGCGAGGGCCTGCTGCAGGTCGGTTCGCTCGGCTGCGCCCAGCGAGGAGACCAGCAGGTTGGCGACGGTCAGCGCGTGGTACTGCTCGAACGCGGACCTCGGCGTACGGATCGCCGTCAGGACCGACGCGAAATCGGCCAGACCCAGGTCGCCCTCCATCAGCGCCAACGCCACCACCCGGCAGCCATCGGTGCCCTGGTTGAACAGCTGGGTGATGTCGAGTGCGGTGAAGCGCTCCGTCTGGGTGAGTCGCCGCGCCTGCCGGACGAGATCCTCCATCGCCGAGGTCCGGCGCGGCCCGGACGGCAGCGTCGCGCGCAGCTCCTCGTAGCGGCTGATCAGGTCTGTCGTCCCGGTCCGGGCGGCTGCCGGCGGAGTCTCGGCACCGAGGGAGAGTTGGGTGAAGGTCTTGGCCGCCTCCTTGGCGGCCTGCGCGGTCTGGGTGTCACCGGCCCGATCAGCCCGGCGGGAGAGTTCGAGCATGGCGTCCGCGCTGCTCATCGCCAGTCCGAGCCGCAACCGGGCGTACAACCAGCCGCTCAGGAACCCGATCACGAAGAAATAGATCACGATGCTGCCGGCGAAGGCCGCTGCGCCCTCGCCGCCACCGAGCGCCGGGGCCAGGGACCGGAACAGCGCACCGGCCTCGCGCTTGATGGCGGCGAACTGGGTCAGGCCGACGCCGACGAGAATCTTGGTCAGCCAGTCGGAGATCTGTTCCAGGTTCGTGTTCGCGCCGATCGAGGGGATCGCGATGCCGGCGACCGGCTGCGGCCGGTCGGTGCCCGCGCCGGTGCGGGGTACGCCGAACAGGATGCCGAGCAGCCCTCCGGTGCCGAGCGCCGCCACCGCGATCATCACCGCGGCGGACAGCGTGGTCCAGTTCGTCCCCGGTCCCGCCACCGCGTACACGATGGTCGCGATCAGGCCGCCCACGACGGCGGTGATCTCGACGACGTACATCGCCGAGAATCGCCCGGACAACTGCCACCATCTGCGCGCGTCCGGCTGCTTCTGATCCTCCGACATTTCCCCCACCCCCAGCCTGAGGATGGACGCGCGGACACGCTCTGTAAAGACCTCGGCTACTCTTCGGCGCCTTCCGCCTGGACCGGCGGGCCGGCGGTGATTCGGGTGTGGACTTGGTGCATGCGTTCCGGGGAGTGGTGGGGCATTTCCCAGCGGGTCTCCAGCCACCAGGTGGCTCCTGCGTCGGCCCAGGGCTTGACCAGGGCGGACGCCTCGGTTGGGTTGTCGGCCGGGGTTTCGCCTTCGGCGATGATGTCCAGGTCCGGTGAGCCGCCTTGGGCGGTGAGCCAGGAGCGGACCTGCCGCAGTTCGTCTGGCGAGTCCTGGCCTGATGGGTACTGCGGCAGTACGCCGTCGCAGCGCAGGACGCGGCGCATCGACTTGGGTCTCGGCCAGACGCCGACGACCCAGATCGGGATCCGCTCCTGCACCGGCCGCCCGACCTGCGCGAGGTCGTCGCGGGCGCACTCGTAGTCGTAGTACTCACCGTGATAGGTGGCGCGCCCGGCCCAGAGTTCGCGGATCAGGTCGATGCCCTCGTCCATCATGGCCGCCCGGGTCCGCAGGTCCAGCTCCTCGCCGGTTCGTGGCAGGTCGGTCTCGACGGCACCGACCCCGACCGCCAGGGTCGCGCGGCCCGATGACACCTGGTCCAGCGTGGCGACCTGGCTCGCGACCTTCCACGGCCGTCGCCACGGCAGCGGCGTCAGCATCGTGCCGAGCCGGATCCGGCTCGTCCTGGCCGCGATCGCCGTCAGCAACCCCCAGGCATCGATTCCGTACGCCGCCTCCCAGACGAACACGCCGTCCCAGCCGGCCGCCTCCGCAGCGACCGCCTGCTCGAGCTGCTCGACCGCTGACCCACCCGGAAGAATCAGTCCGTATCTCATCCCCCCTTCCTACTAGCCACCACCGACAGAGCGCGGCCCGTTGTATTACCCGCGGACTCGTGGGCTCCTAGGTAGTGGGGCTGTGATGGAGGGGGTAGCCATGCCGTTGAAGACGTACGGCGTACTGGTCGGCCGGGCGGTCGGCGTACGCCGGGAGGGTGATTCGGACACGCCGCATTACCAGATCCGGCTGGTGGACGACGCCAGGGTGGACTACCGGATCGCGGTGAATGTGAAGTCGAAGGAGTTCCCGTCGGAGTTGCTCTACCGGGTCGACGAGGACTTCCGTCATCCGGTCACCGCACAGTTGACCGGAATGTCCCGGGGCTGGCATCGGCTCGACACGGGTGCGGCCGGGGTGAACCTGGACTACGTACGGCAGACGTTGTTCGATCGCACCCTGTTGCGGCCGTTGCCGGCCGAGGTCGAGGGGCCGGGCAACGATCTGGCCGACCTGCTGGACGATCAGGTGCAGCGGGCGATCCGCGAGCCGGCCGCGGTCGTGTACGCGTTCGGCGAGCGGTGGGGTCCGGAGGACGGCGTACCGGACAAGGTCTTCGGCTTCCGGCCGGGCAACGGCGTGCATGACATCCACATGAACCAGGGCAACGTCGGTGCCTTCCGCAAGGACGACGGGGTGTGGCAGGACGGTGCGATCATCATCGGGCTTCCGGACCAGCAACGCTGGGTCGGCATCTTCCTCGCGTTCCAGAGCCAGTCGTGGCACACCGACGACAAGACCGGTCACGCTCTCGTCGATGCACCGGTCGCGGAGTTCGGCGCCGAGGCGGTCCAGATCGTCGCCGCGTTGATCAACCCGGTCGGCCCCGCACCTGAAGCCGAGACGGTCACCCTGCTGAACGCATCGCCGGACGCGGTCGACCTGACCGGCTGGCATCTCGTCGATCGCGCACTCCACGTCGGCCCGGTCCCGGCGGGTGTGCTGCCACCCGGTGCCTCGCTCCTCGTCCACCTCCCGTCCACTGTCCAGCTGGGCAACAAGGGTGGCGAGATCACCCTGCTGAACAGTGCCGGCCTCAAGGTCCACGGCGTCGCGTACACCGCGGCCCAGGCACAGCGCTCCGGTTGGAGCGTCGTCTTCTGAAAGCAATATGAAAGGGCGGGCGGCTTGGCTGGGCGGCGGCAGGTAACGATGGAGCGCTTGGAGGGGCAGTGATGGACGCGTCGGGGTATTTGCGGTCGGTGGTCGAGCAGACGGGCACGTTCGCGGAGTGGGTGGACGGCGGGGATGCGGCGATGCCGGTGCCGACGTGTCCGAAGTGGACGTTGGCTGATCTTGTCGATCATGTCGGTGCGACGCATCGGATGGTGGCGATGCTGGTGGGTGAGCAGTTGACCGAGCCGAGCAGGGCGTTCGCGGCCTATGCTCGGGCGCCGGCCGATTCGGCCCGGTGGGGTGCGTGGATGGTCGAGGGTGCGGCGGCGGCGCAGCGGGCGGTGGAGTCGGTGGGTGCTGACGCGCCGGTGTGGGATCCATCTGGTGCGGGGGCGGGGGTGCCGTTTTGGTCGCGGCGGTTGTTCGGGGAGGCGTGTGTGCATCGTGCGGATGCGGCGGTGGCGCTGGAGCGGCGGTATGAGTTGGCGCCGGAGCCGGCGGTGGCGGCGTTGGAGGATTGGTTGGACACGTTGACGTCGCGTGGTTATTGGGAGAACCGGTCGGACTTCGCCGAGGGGATGCGCGGTGACGGCCAGACCCTGCACTTCCATGCCACGGATGCGCCTGGGGAGTGGTTGGCTCGCCGGGAGGCCGACCGGGTGGTGCTGGAACACACCCACACCGCGGCCGACGTGACGCTCAGTGGCCCGGCCGCCGACCTCCTGCTCGTGCTGAGCAGGCGCCGCCGGCTCGACGCGACACCCAGCCTGCAACTGGACGGTGATCGTGCCTTGCTCGATCGCTGGATCGACCACATGGACTGGGTCAGCGACTGAGGGACCCCGATTCAGGCTCGGCGTGCGGTGCTCTGTAGGAGCGAGGCGCCCAGCCGTTGACCTGGCCCGTCCCGGCGGCGATTCTCGACACATACTGCCTCCGGGGTGGGGGAGAGATGGGGCAACGCAGTCCATTGGTGACGCTCGCGGCCGCGGCCGTCGGGCTCGTCGCGCTGCTTGTCGTGAACAGCACGCAGACCACGTCCACCGGGCCGGCGTCGTCCGAGGCCGCCGTGACGAGCGCGCCGGTCACCCCGCCCAACACCGGCCGGCCGGCGGCCAGCCCGTCATCGGCCAATCCACAGCCGACCGCCACGAAGCAGGCGGCCCCCACTCCGTCCCAACAGGGCGCCGTCGTGTACGCCGGTCGTACGGCGAACCGTGAGGCGACGCTCGCGATCGCGGTGAAGGGCGGCCGGGCCGCGGCGTACGTCTGCGACGGCCGTCGCGTAGAGGCCTGGCTGACCGGCACACGAACCGGCGACACCCTCGCCCTGCGCTCCCGAGCCGGTGACCGTCTGGCCGGAAGCCTGGGCAGCGGCCAAGTCACCGGCACAGTCACCGGCACAGTCACGGTGCACGGCCGCACGCTGCGCTTCACGATCTCCAAGGCCGACCCACCGGCCGGCCTGTACCGGGCGAAGACCTCCGGCAACACCATCGGCTGGATCGTGCTCGCCGACGGCAGCCAGGTCGGCATCGACAACGACGGCACGCCCGCGCCCGCCCCGCCGCTCGATCCGTCCACCGGTACGTCGACCGTCGGCGGAACCGCGGTCACGGCGACGTCGGTCACCGGCGACGAGACGTTCTGAGGAGAGCCATGTCGACCGCAACGATCGGCGCGACGAGCAGGGTCGCGATCCCGCTGTCGATCGGCGCGGCGGTCGCCGTCGTCCTCGGTCTGTACGCGCGGCTGCACGAGCCGACCGGCGTCGCCGTGAACCTGGCCGGGTTCTCCAGCACGCAGTCGGTCAAGGCGTGGCTGGCATCGCTCGCGCTCGTCCTCGCCTTGGTGCAACTGGTCTCCGCCCTGGCGCTGTTCGGGCATCTCGGATCGCTCGCGGGCCGGAGCTGGATCGGACCGTTGCATCGGTGGTCGGGCCGCGCCGCCGTCGCGGCCACGCTTCCGGTGGTCGCACATTGCCTGTACGCGTTGGGATTCCAGTACGACCAGCCACGCGTGCTGATCCATTCGTTGCTCGGCTGCTTCTTCTACGGCGCGTTCGTCGCCAAGATGCTGACCCTGACCCGGACCGATACGCCCCGCTGGCTGCTGCCGGTGGTGGGCGGGGCTGTCTTCGCCGGCCTGGTCGGGCTGTGGCTGACCTCGTCGCTGTGGTTCTTCACCACGTTCGGCATCATTCGCTGAAGGGACCTGCCCGTGGACGATCCAAGTCGCCGTACCGTCCTGGCCGCGGCCGCATTCGCCGCCGTCACCGGATGCAGCACGTACGGCGAGTCCAACAGCCCTCCCGCGAGTACGCCGCCGGCGGGCGCTGCGCTCGCGAAGACCAGTCAGATCCCGGTGGGTGGCGGAGTCATCTTCGGGGACAGCAAGGTGGTCGTCACGCAGCCGACCGCCGGCACGTTCAAGGCGTTCACGTCGGTGTGCACTCACCAAGGCTGTCAGGTGGCGAGTGTTGCCAACGGCACCATCAACTGCGAATGCCACGGCAGCAAGTTCTCCATCAAGGACGGCTCGGTCGTCCACGACCCGGCCACGCAGCCCCTCGCCGCCCGGCAGATCACCGTCTCGGGTGACTCGATCACGCTGGCCTAGGCCGAGGACTGACTCGTCGACTGCGGTACTTCGTGGTGTGGCCGCGACTGCCACAGCGCCCACTCGGCGCTGACGTCGCCGGCGGTGCGGAGGAGCAGCGGGAGATGGTCTCGGAGCAGTTTCTCCGTCGTGGTTTCCGCCGCGTGCACGGTCACGTTCATCGCGGCGCGGACAGTGCCTGTCCGGTCGCGGACGGGCGCCGCCACCGACCGGACCCCGGGCGCGAGCTCCTCATCGGCCAGCGCCCACCCGCGCGCGCGGATCTCGGTCAGCTCGTCGCGTAGTTGGTCCGCACTGCGCCCGATGTACGCCGGAAGCCCGGCGCGGCTCGGCAGCGCGAGGGTCT
The DNA here is from genome assembly GCF_043197265.1 of Kribbella sp. NPDC049227. Classification (NCBI taxonomy): domain Bacteria; kingdom Bacillati; phylum Actinomycetota; class Actinomycetes; order Propionibacteriales; family Kribbellaceae; genus Kribbella; species Kribbella sp. NPDC049227. Next base: position 804,901 of record NZ_JBICST010000002.1, read on the forward strand.
CGGCGAGCTCGTCGGGGGAGAGGGCGGCGAGCAGAACCTTGCCCTGCGAGGTCTGGGCCGCCGGGAACCTGGTGCCGATGTCGACCCGCAAGGCGATGATCTTCGGCACCGACACCCGGGCGACGTAGACGATGTCGGAGCCGTCGAGCTGCGCCATCGACGACGACTCGCCGGTCCGTGCCACCAGTTCCTCGAGATGCGGTCGCGCGATGTCCCACAGCCCGAGCGCGCCGACGTACGCCATGCCGAGCGTCAGCACCTTCGGCGTCAGCTGGAAGGAGCCCTCGACCGAGCGGACGAAGCCCAGCTCCTCCAGCGTGAGCAGCAGCCGGCGCGCGGTCGGGCGGGCCAGCCCGGCCGCGGTCGCCACCTCGCTGAGCGACATGGTGCGGTGGTTCGCGTCGAAGCAGGCGAGCACGTCCAGCCCGCGAGCCAGCGACTCGACGAAGTCCGGACCCGCACCGCGTCCTGCCATCAGTTCCTGCCTCCCCGTCGTACGACGTACCGTTTCCGGACGAGAGCCTACGACCCGGCCGCTGTCACTCGCCGGAGCCGGGGTCGCCGAAGATGGTGCCGCGGGCCTCGCGGGTGGACTCCGACTTGTACTCGGTGTACTGGTACGGGTTGTCCAGCACCTCGTCCTTCGGCAGGTCCGGGTTCATCCCCGCCGCCCACGCGTCCTCGCCGAGCGCCGACCGGAGGAAGTCCACGGTCGATTCCACCTCCCGTCGTACGGCGGCCAGGTCGACGCCGACCAACTGGTTCGCGTACTTCACCACCTTGCCGTCGACGATGACCGTGTGGACGTCGCCGCGCTGCGCTTGGAACGCGACCTGGCCGTACGGGTGCACCATCGGGAACGACACCGGAGACGCGTCGTTCTTGATCAGTACGACGTCCGCCTTCTTGCCGGGCTCGAGACTGCCGAGATCGTCGCGGCCGAGGGCCTTCGCGCCGCCGCGGGTGGCCCAGTCGACCACGTGCTCGGCACGCAGATGGCTGTGCGTCACGGTGTCGCCCTTCATGTGGGCTTCGAGGTGCTCACGCGCCCGGTCGGCGCCGAGCGTCGTACGCATCGCGCTGAACAGGTCGCCGCTCCACCAGACGCTGGTGTCCATCGACAGCGAGACGGGGATGCCGTACTTGCGGACCTGCCAGGTGGGTGGGTAGCCCTGGCCGGCGCTCTGCTCGGACTCGGTCGAGACCGAGACCGAACCGCCTGTCGCGGCCATCCGCTGGTACGAGTCCTCGCTCAGGGTCGCGCTGTGCACGTAGATGTTCTGCGGCGTCATGAAGCCGTTCTCGTGCATCAGCCGGATGCCGTCGTCGTTCGTCGCGCCCCAGACGCCCGCGTGCGTGGTGACGCCGACGCCGAGGTCGCGAGCCACCTCGAACGCCGCCCGCTCGGGGAAGGCCGGGTCGCCGGTGACGTCGAAGGCGAGCTGGAGCCCGAGCTCGTCCTCATCCCTGATCCGCTCCAGGAACGCCCGCACGGCCGGGTCCGCGGACCACTGCCACGGCCCCGCCTGGATGTTGCCGTAGGCAAGCACGAAGCGGCCGGGGACGGCGCGCAGAGCGTCCGCGGCGGCCTCGGCGTGATCGACGGACTGCAACCCGTGCGACCAGTCGACGGTCGTGGTGACACCGGCCTCGAGCGACTCCCAGGCCGACGTGAGGTTGCCGGCGTGGATGTCCTCGGGCCGGAACGTCTTGCCGTGCTCGAGGTAGTACCAGACGAAGTACTGCGTCAGCGTCCAGTCGGCGCCGTACGCGCGCATCGCGGTCTGCCACATGTGCCGATGCGTGTCGATCATCCCGGGCATCACGATGCCGCCGGTGGCGTCGATCACCTGCGTGCCCTCGGGGACGTCGACCGACGGCCCGACGGCGGCGATGCGGTCGTCGACGACCAGCACGTCTCCCGCGGTCAGCACCGTGTGGTTGTCGTCCATGGTCAGTACGGTCCCGCCGCGCAGCAGTAGCGGCCGGCCCGCGACCGGCGTCTCGGCAGTGGTCATGATCCCCTCCAGAAAACGGTCGGACAGACGTCCGTATGCCGGTCATCACGGCGATACGGTCACTATCGAAGTGCCTGTCGGCGGTGTCAAGGGTTCGCCGTCCGGTCCTTGACAGTGCCGGTTTGGCGCGCTGAGACTGGGGCGACGAGATCAATGCGGACAAGTGTCCGGAATAGTCGGGGAGGTTGCGTCGTGCCCGCTGGGAAAGGTCCGTTGTCCGGGGTCCTGGTGGCCGACTTCTCCCGCATCCTGGCCGGCCCGTACGCGACCATGCTGCTGGCCGACCTCGGCGCCGAGGTGGTCAAGGTCGAGGCGCCGGGCGGTGACGACACCCGGTCCTGGCAGCCGCCGGTCCGCGACGGGATCTCGACGTACTACCTGGCGGTCAACCGGAACAAGCGGTCGATCGCGCTCGACCTGAAGGACCCCGGCGATGTGGCCGTCGCCCAGGAGCTCGCGCGGCGGGCCGATGTACTGATCGAGAACTTCAAGCCGGGTGGGCTGGCGCGCTTCGGCCTGGACTACGAGTCGGTCGCTGCGGTCAATCCGCGGCTGGTCTACGCGTCGATCAGCGGATTCGGGAGCGGGCCCCGAGGAGCAGCCTTGCCGGGGTACGACCTGATCGTGCAGGCCATCTCCGGGCTGATGAGTCTGACCGGCGATCCGGACGGCGAGCCGTTCCGGGCCGGGATCTCGGTGTTCGACGTGATGGCGGGGATGCATGCGACGATCGGCGTCCTGTCCGCGCTGAACGCGCGGCACGAGACCGGGCGCGGGCAGCACGTCGAGGTCAACCTGCTGTCGTCGGCGCTGTCGGGGCTGGTCAACCAGTCGAGCGCGTACGTCGCGGGCGGCGTCGTACCGCTGCGGATGGGGAACAGCCATCCGAGCCTGTTCCCGTACGAGCCGTTGCCCTGTTCCGACGGCGAGCTGATCATCACGGCCGGGAACAACAACCAGTTCCGCCGCCTGACCGAGGTGCTCGGCGTACCGGAGCTGGCCGACGATCCGCGCTTCGACCGCAACGAGAAGCGGACCGCGAACCGGGAGGAACTGCGGCCGCTGCTGGTGGAGCGGTTGCGGACCAGGACCCGGATGGAATGGTTCGGCGACATCATCGCCGCCGGCGTGCCGTGCGGGCCGATCAACACGATCGACGGTGGTGTGGCGTTCGCCGAGGACATCGGGCTGGACCCGGTGGTGACGATCGACTCGATCCCGTCCGTGCGCAACCCGATCACGTTCTCGGAGACCCCGGCGGAGTACCGGCTGCCGCCGCCGTCGCTGGACGAACACGGAGCCGAGCTGCGGAGGTGGCTGAAGGAATGAGCTTCCCAACGTCCCTGGGTACGTCGACGGCCGACGAGATCCGCCTGCTCGGGCAGGACCTCACGGCCGACCTGATGGGCAAGGTCGGCTTCGGCGAGCTGGCCTTCTGGCTGGTCGCGCTGCGCCGTCCGACGCCGTCGGAAACACGGGTGTTCGAGGCGGTCCTGGTCGCTCTCGCCGACCATGGCTTCACCCCGACGGCGATCGCGGCCCGGCTGACGTACCTGTCGGCGCCGGACTCGCTCCAAGGCGCGCTCGCAGCCGGGCTGCTCGGCGGTGGGTCGCGCTTCCTCGGGGTGACCGAGGACTGCGGGATGTACCTGCACGAAGCGCTGGAGGGCCGGGACCTCCCGACCGACGACGCCGGGTGGGACGGGCTGGCGCTGGAGGTGGTCACCGCGACGCGGGCGGCGGGGAAGTACGTTCCCGGCCTCGGGCATCCGGTGCACAAGGTGCAGGACCCGCGAACGCCGGTGCTGATCGGCATTGCCGAAGATGAAGGCCTCCGCGGACCACACCTACGACTCTTCGAAGCCATCGGGCGCACGCATGAGCAGGTCCTAGGCCGTCGACTGCCGCTGAACGGCGCCGGTGTCTGCGGCGCTGCCCTCGCCGATCTCGGCCTGCCGGTCGAGCTGTTGCGTGGTTTCGCCTTGCTGGCAAGGGCTGCCGGCCTGCTCGGGCAACTCGCCGAGGAACGTCGCCGGCCGATCGGCATGGATGCCTACCTCACCGTGGACCGCAACGCCGTCTACGTCGACCCCAACGACTGACAGTTCCCGGAAGCAGAGGAGCTCTTCATGGCCACCGTCGCCGCGGTCATCGCCTCGACGCACCATCCGTTCTACTACCGGGCCAGCACCTCGACCGGTGCCGACCGGCCGCCGTTCGCCGACGAGTGGGTCGCCAAGATCGAGGCGTTCCGGGAGACCCTGACCAAGGCCCGGCCGGACATCCTGGTGATGGTCGGCAGTGACCACTTCCATCAGCTGTGGCTGGACAACATGCCCCAGTTCCTGGTCGGCAAGGCGCCGTACTTCGATGCGAACTGGTACAACGAGGAGCGCGAGTTCGGGCTGCCGCGGATGACGCTGCCGGGGGAGGAGCGGCTGTCCGCGCACATCCTGCGCAACGGGCTGGACGCCGGCTTCGACCTTGCCTTCAGCAACGAACTGCGGATCGACCACAGCATCACCTGCCCGATCATCACGCTCCGCCCGGAGGCCGACCTTCCGATCGTGCCGATCTACACCAACATCTTCGCGCCGCCGCTGCCGCGGCCGCAGCGGTTCGTCGAGCTGGGCCGGACGATCCGGCAGCTGGTCGAGTCCTGGCCGGACGACAAGCGGGTGGCGATCATCGGCACCGGGCATCTGTCCCTCGAACTCGGCGGGCCGCGGCAGTTCGGTGCCCACGGCCCCGATCCGGAGTTCGACCGGAAGGCGGTCGAGTGGATCGCGAGCGGCGACATCGAGGGCTGCCTGGCCGAGGTGACGCTGGACAGCCTGCACCTGCCGGGCAACGCGACGCACGGGTTCATGGACTTCATGCTGATGATGGGCGTGGCCGGGGCCGGCGCGAAGGCGGATCACGTCGACTCGCTCGACCTGTTCCACACCATGGAGGCGTACTTCACCTGGTATCCGAACGGAGTGCCGGCATGAGCAAGTACCTGCTGGACAAGTTCCTGTTCACCGTCGACCGCGATCCTGAGTTGGTCGAGCGGTATCGCGAGGACGCGGCCGGGACGGTGAGCTGGTGGGAAGCGGAGGTGGCGAACCGCATCCTCAACTGCACGACCGGCGAGAAGTCGACCTGGCAGCAGTTCACCGACGAGGAGCGGACGGCGTTGCGCGAGCACAATCATGTGGCGCTGTTCGAGCTGGGGGCGCATCCGTTCCTCACGCTCACCCTGTTCATCGCGATGTTCGAGCGCGACCACGGACCGCTCGAGTACCAGAAGGCCTACGGCAAGGCGATGGAACACCTCGCCCTGCCGTACCCGGACATCGCCACCTGAGTTCTGAGGAGACACGCGTGCGAGCAGCCGTACTCCGCGCCCACGGTGAATCGCCGGCGCATGCTGAACACCCGGACCCCGTGCCGTCCGCGGGCCAGTCCATCGTCCGCGTCACCGCGGCCCCCGTCGTACCGCTGGATCTGCTGTGTGCATCAGGTACGTCGTACTTCGGTCAGCAGCCGTTGCCGTACGTCCCGGGCGTGCAGGGTGTCGGTGTCGTTGAGCAGTCGGAGGTCCTGGCTCCCGGGACCAGAGTGTTCTTCCCGACGTCGGCTGGGATGTCTCCGGGTGACGGCAGCTTCGCCGAGCGGTGCGCCGTACCGGATGCGGATCTCATCGTCCTCGATGCCCCGGTGGCAGATGCCCAGGTCGCGGCGCTCGGTCTGTCTGCGGTCGCGGCGTGGATGGTGCTGACGTGGCGTGCTCAGTTGCAGCCGGGGGAGAGCGTTCTCGTTCTCGGCGGCGGCGGAGCCGTCGGCCAGGCGGCGATCGGTACGGCGCGCGTCCTCGGCGCCAGTCGGATCGTGGCGGAGTGCCGATCGGAGGAGGCCAGGCAGCGGGCGCTTGCGGCAGGTGCGGACGAGGTCGTGTCGCTGACCGGTGACGTCGGAGAACTCACGCGGGCGTTCTCCGATGCAACTGGTGGCTCGGTTGATGTCGTGGTCGATCCGGTCTTCGGCGCTGCGGCGACCGCGGCGTCGCGGGTGCTGGCCGCTGGTGGGCGGTTGGTGAATCTCGGTGGTGCATCGGGGGACGAGGCAACGTTCTCCTCTGCGGTGCTACGGAGCCGCTCGATGAGTGTCCTTGGCTACACCAACAATTCCCTGACCTCGGAGCAGCGCCGGGATGCGCTCACCGCTGTGCTGCAGCACGCTGCGGTGGGGGAGATCGCGGTCGCCTACGAGAGCGTTCCGTTGCCCGAGATCGCGGTGGCCTGGGAGCGGCAGTCGGCAGGTCTGACCTCGGGCCGCCTGGTGCTGACCATCTGAGACAGTCGCGCCGCCGAGATAAGAACGAGCGGTATCATCTCCCGCATGGGAGTTCCGGTCCGGCGGTTGTGGTTGGCGGTGCTGAGCGGGTATCTCGCGTTCGGTGCGACGTTGCAGGCCTTGCCGGCGTACGTGCCGGAGAAGTTCGGCGGCGGTGCGCTGGCGAGTGGGACCGCGGTCGGGATCGCCTTCCTGGCCACGGCGTGCGGCCGCCCGGTCGCGGGGTGGTTGGCCGATGCCGGGTGGTCGCGTCCGGTCGTCCTGGCCGGGGGAGTGCTGACGGCGCTCGGCGGACTCGGGCAACTGCTGGCGCCGAGTCTCGTGGTCCTGATGATCGCGCGACTGGTGATGGGCGCCGGGGAGGCGGCGCTGTTCTCCGCTGCACTGCCGTGGGTCCTGTCGGGGATGCGGATGGCGCAACGCGGGCGCGCGGCAGGGTGGTTCGGCCTGTCGATGTGGGGCGGGTTGGCCGCCGGACCTGTGATCGCGTCGCTGATCGGGGATCGCGTCTGGTGGGTCGTCGTCGGTCTCGCGGCCGCATCGGCTCTCCTGGTGCTGACGACGCGCTCGGATCCCGGCCGGATCGAGCCGCTGGTTCGAATCCGGCGGATCCGCGACCTGGTCCCGGTCGGCGTCCCGTTGCCCGGGGCAACCGTCGGACTGGCGGCGTACTGCTACGGCACGGTCGCGGCGTTGCTGGTCCTCCGCCTGCGCGCGGACGGGATCGGTGGTGACGGCGTCGCTCTCGCGGTGTTCGCTGCGGCGTTCCTGGTGGTCCGGTTCGCGGGCAGCCCCGCGGTCGATCGGTACGGCGGGCGCGCGGTGGCGGCCGTCACCGTGACGATCGAGGTCGTGGCGTTGGTAGGGCTCGCGCTGGCCGGCGAAGCGGTTGGTGCGCTCGTGTTCACCGCGTTGGCCGGATGCGGGATGGCGCTGATCTACCCGGCGTGCGTGTCGATGACGCTGGACCGGGTGCGCGGGCTGCGGCCGGGTGTGTCGATGGGCGTGATGACGTCGTTCTGGGATCTCGGCGTGATGGTGGCCGGGCCGCTCGGTGGACTCGTTGCGGAGCGGCTGGGATTCCCGGTGGCGTTCTACCTGGCCGCGGTGTCCGCCGCGGCCTGCGTCGTCGTCTGCCTGGTGTTCCTCAGGCAGCGTCGAGCAGTGTCTCCACGATGACGCGCGCCTCGGCGCCCAGGCCCGGATCCCGATCGACCGCGCTGATGATCGTCGCTCCCTCCAGGACGATGACCAGTTGGCGAGCTGTGGTCTCCGGGTCGCGCACGCCGGTCTCGGCGAGCAGCCGCTGGAACAGGCCGCGGTAGAAGGTCAGGTGGTCCTGCGCGAGTCGCCGGGGTGCGCCGTCATGGCCGCGGTCCTCGGTGGCCGCGTTCATCATCGCGCAACCGCGGAAGCCGGTCTCGGCGTACCAGCTCGCGACCAGGTCGAAGACGGCGAGGATCCGCTCCCGGCCGGTCGCGGCCTGCTCGACCGCCTGCTCGTGCCACGCGCGGACCCGCTGAGTGCGGTCGGTCAGAACCGCCTCGACGAGACCGTCCTTGGAGCCGAAGTTCTTGTAGATGGTGAGCTTGGACGCGCCGGCCGCCTCGGCGACCTCGTTGATCCCGGCCGCGTGGATACCGCGCTGCGTGAACACCTCCGAGGCGGCCTTCAGGATCCGCGCCCTGGTCGCCTCGGGGTCCAGCCGCTCTCCGGCCTTCACCGGCATCGAGCACCACCTCCGGAGAACAGGATACCGATCGGTGTCATCTCCGGGTGGCGCGAGATAAGACCGATCGGTACTATCTGTCCATGATCGATGGCTGGACGGCAACAGGATTCGGCAAGGTGGCGGATGCGTTCGCGCGGAACTTCGCCGAGCGAGGCGAGCTGGGCGCTGCCTTCGCGGCGTACCAGGACGGGCGACCGGTGGTCGACCTCTGGGGCGGTACGGCGGACCCGGACACCGGGCGTGGGTGGGATCGGGACACGATCCAGCTGATGTTCTCCGGCACCAAGGGGCTCGCGTCGGCGTGCGTCCTGCTGATGGTGCAGCGCGGTCAGGTCTCGCTGGACGACCGGCTCAGCCGCTACTGGCCCGAGTTCGGCGCCGCCGGGAAGACCGGGACGACGCTCTCCGACGTCCTTTCCCACCAGGCCCGGCTGCCCTGGGTCGAGGCCGGGTACGCCGATCTCCTGGACCACGACGTGATGGCCGCGCACCTCGCGGCGCAGGCTCCGTCGACGGATGCACGGGCCGCGTTCATGTACCACGCGATCACCTGGGGCTGGCTCGTCGACGAGTTGGTACGACGTGTCGACGGCCGGACCGTTCAGCAGTTCTTCGCCGAGGAGTACGCCGTACCGCTCGGGCTGGAGGTGTGGATCGGTCTGCCCGAGGACCTGCACTGGCGCGCGACCACGATGGTCGCGCCGGACGGCGTACTCACCGATGAGCCACACACCGACCGACTTCTGCAGTTGAACCGCAATCCGCTCTGGGTGCCCGGCGCCGAGAAGATCTGGAACAGCACCGAGTACCGCAGCGCGGGGCTTGCCGCAGTGGGAGGCTTCGCCACTGCTCGCGGCATGGCTCGTTTCTACGCATCCCTCGTCGGTGAGGTCGACGGTCAGCGCATTCTGACTCCGGCCACCGTCGAGCTTGCTCGCCGGGAGATCCGCCGCGGCACCGAGCCGACCTGGGGGAGCGAGATGGTGTACGGCGCCGGCTTCGAACTCCACGTCCCGGGCAGTCGCCTCGGCCGGCCGATCGATGCCTTCGGCCACGTCGGTGCCGGCGGCTCCACCCACGGCGCCTGGCCGTCTCGGCGCATCACCTTCTCCTACCTGATGAACCAGGTCCGCACGGTGCCCGACCCGCGGCCGCAGACTCTGCTCGACGCGTTGGAGAGCGCCGGCTGAGATCTCTCCCGAAATCGGTGTATCAACCCGCGCCGACGGCGACTCCGCGTAGTGGGGCGCCCTTCGAGATGCTCTGGGGGGAGAGCAAGCGGGGGGCATAGAGGGGGGAGCGTCGACGCGGTGCGGGAGGAATCCGGGGGTCAGACCGGATGGGGGCCGCGCCGCGTCGACACACTCACACGCTCACTGGCCCAATGACGCCAACGCGTCGCCGGTGGTGAGAACAGGCCCGACCCCCGGTGACGGCTGGGTCAGTGCGAAGGCGAGCAACGCGTCCGCGGACTGGCGAGCGCTCTCCCCGGTCAGCGACATGCGACCGGCGATGAGCGCGGCGACCAGCGGTGTCGAGAACGACGTACCACTCCAGCGCGCCATGCCGGTGAAGTCCCGGATCTGGCCGGTGTTGGGTGGTTCGGTGCACTCGTAACTCCCGGTCAGGAACGCGTTCACCAGGTTCTCGCCCGGCGCGTAGACATCCACCCAGCCACCGAAGTTGCTGAACGACGCGCGGTCGCGCCCGTTGTCGGCGAGCGCTCCGACCGACACGGCCTCCGGGAACGCCGCCGGCCAGAAATAGTCCCGGCTGTTCTCGTTCCCGGCCGCGGCCACCAGGACCAGACCGTTCACCCGATTCAGCCGGGTCTGGACGAACACGTCGAGTCCGAGCGCCGGAAGGTCGAAACGCGTCCTGGTTCCGGCCGACAGACTGATGATGTCCGGGGCCAGATCGAGTACTTCGTCAAGAGCCTGGGCGAGATCGAACTCCCACATCGCGCCGACGCTGGTGAAATAACTCTTGACCACCACCTCGACATTTCGCGCCACCGCCCGCAGTACACCGGCGATGAAGGTGCCGTGACCCGCGTACGGCCGGATCCGGCCGGAGGGAAAGAACGCGTCCTCCGGATCGCCGGTCACACCGTTCAGCCAGTACGCCGCGGGTGCCTCGGACCAACCGACATCGAGCACGACCACCTTCACTCCGCGTCCGTCGGCCGCGCCGGCGGGCAGGAACGGCGTCGGCAGTACCGGGTCCGGCGGAATGCCCTGCGCGACCTCCTCGGGTTCGGTCGCCGGACACGGGCTGACGCTGGGAGTCACGTAGAACAAGTGCTCCGGCGTGACGACCCCGCGGCCGAGGCGTTGGTCAGCAAGAGCCAGGAAGCGTTGCGTGGGGTTCGGTCCCTCCGGTGCGTTCGGCGGAACCTTGTCCGGCAGCAGCAGCCGGGTGACCCCGCCGATGCCGCCCTCACCCGTCGTGCCGCCCTGGAAGAGTTCGACCACGCGCGGCAGATCCTCGTCCCGGACCAGCACCGTGCCGATGCGGTACAGATAGTCGGCGCCGTCCTTTTCCCACTCCGGCGGATGGACGCCGACGTCCCGTCCGAATGCCTCCAGGATGAGTTTGATCTGGGCGATGTACTTCGGGTCCTGTTGGTCGGTCGTTTGATTTCCTGCTTTTTTCGCCATTCGGTGGGCGATCCCCCTTGAATCGGTAACCCGGGATTCGACGAAATCGTCGAACGGACCGATATCATTTCACCGTGCAGACGGCCGGGGGGAGTGTTGGAACGGCGGTTGCCCCGAATGATCTGCTGCCGCTGGCTCTCTCGCGCCCACACGACGCCATCGCGGCGGCTCGATTCCTGCTCGTCGGCGACCTGGATCCGGACGCCGCGTCCTGCGCGCACCAGGCGATCGGGATCGGCCTGCGCCAGCTCGGCGATGTGGAGACGGCGATCCGCGAGCTCCGGATCGCGCTGCGACTCACCCAGACCGCGGGCCGGCCCGAGCGCGAAGCCGACGTCCTCGCCACCCTCGGCGCGACCCTCGGCCGCGCCGGCCGCAGCCGCGAGGGACTCACCCACCTGGACCGTGCGGTGAGCCTCAGCCGCGGAGCGCTCTCGGGCCGCGTTCTCCTGCGGCGTGCCGACGTACTGCTGATCCTGGGCAGACATCGCGAGGCGCTGGACGATCTGCGGATCGCGATCAGCCGGCTGCGGCGGTCCGGCGACCGGGTCTGGGAGGCGCGCTGCCGCAACTACCGCGGGTTCATCCAGCTCGAGATGGGTGTCACGCGGCAGGCCGACACCGATTTCGAACAGGCCGGCCGGCTGTACGCCGCGAGCGGCCAGGAGTTCGAGTACGCCGAGACCCGCCAGAACCGTGGCCTGGTCGCGTTCTCGCGCGGCGATCTGCCGGCGGCGCTGCAGTACCTCGACGAGGCCGGTCGCGGGTTCGCGGAGGTTGGTGTGGTCTGGCCCGAGCTCGCGATCGACCGGTGTGCCGTCCTGCTCGCTGCGGGTCTGCCGACCGAGGCGCTCGCCGAGGCGGACCAAGCGATCGTCCGGATGGAGACCGTCGGCGGGCAGGCCACGAAGCGAGCCGAGGTGCTGTTCGCGGCGGCGACCGCGGCGCTCGCGGCCGGTGAGCTCGAGACGGCACGTTCCCGCGCAGAGAGCGCCCGCCGGCTGTTCTCGGCACAACGTCGTCCATGGTGGTCGGTCCGCGCGTCGATGGTGCAGCTCGACGCCCGCTACCAATCCGGAGAGCGCGGCCCCAAGTTGCTGCGGCAAGTGACGGAGACCGCCAGGCGCCTCGACACTCTCGGCGCGACAGAAGCGTCGGCCGCGCACCTGCTCGCCGGCCGACTCGCGTTGACCGACGGACGAAAGCGGACAGCCGAGCGGCAGCTGGAGCTGGCCGGGCGGCGGACCCGGGACACTCCACCACTCGCCCGTGGCGCCGCCTGGCTCGGCAAGGCGTTGCGGTCCGAGGCCAGGGGAGACGTCCGCGGAATGCTGACCGCCTGCGCCCGTGGCCTCGACGCGCTGGACGAGCATCGCCTGATGATGGGTGCGACCGAACTGCGAGCGCGCGCGACCGGTCATGGCGCGGAGCTGGCCGGACTGGCGCTCCGCGACGCGTTGCGACGCGACAACGCCAGGAGCCTGCTGAAATGGGGCGAACGCTGGCGTGCCACCGCGCTCACGGTTCCTCCCGTGCGTCCACCGGACGACCAGCAACTCGTCCACGATCTCGCCGCCCTGCGCGACGTCGTACGACGGCTGGACGCGAAGCGCGAGGGGGACGGGACCGACCCGGCTCTCGATCGTGAACGGCGCCGGCTCGAGAAGGCGGTGCGAGAACACACGCTCCGGGCGCACGGGCATCGCTCGCACCCAGAGACCTCGGGGGTTCAGATCGACGAGTTGGTCGACGAACTCGGTGACACGGTGCTGGTCGAGTTGATCGAGATCGACGGAGTCCTGCATGCCGTGGTGGTTCGCGATGGCCGGATCAGCCGGCTCACGGTCGGGCCGATGGCGGCGGCCGAGGTCGAGGTGGAGCGGTCTCGGTTCCGGCTGCGCTGGCTGGCCCATGGACGATCGAAGTCCGGTCCTTCGCTGGACGTGCTGGGTGCGCGGCTGGGCAGCGCGATCCTCGGCCAAGTGCAGGACGTTCTCGGGGATCGGCCCGTCGTGATCGTGCCGCCCGCGCGATTGCAGGCGTTGCCCTGGGGGCTGGTGCCGTCGCTGGATAGCCGTGCGGTGAACGTCGTACCGTCGGCGGCGACCTGGTTGCGGGCGCGGCGGTTGCAGCCGCCGTCCGATCGACGAGTCGTCCTGGTCCTCGGCCCGGGACTGCCGGCCGGCCGTGCCGAGGTCGCGAGCCTCGCCGAGCGGTACCCGGGTGCGACTGTCCTCGCGAACGGCGACGCTACTGCCGACAGGGTGCTCAAGGAACTCGACGGTGCATGGATCGGCCACATCGCGGCGCATGGCACGTTCAGGTCCGACAGTCCGTTGTTCTCTTCGTTGCGACTGGACGACGGTCCGCTGACCGTCTACGACTTCGAGCGGCTTCGGCGGGCGCCGTACCGCTTGGTGTTGTCGAGTTGTGAGTCGGGCCTGGCGAAACCGGTCGGCGCCGACGAGTTGCTCGGACTCAGCAGCAGCCTCGTGCCGCTCGGCGCGGCCGGCATCCTGGCCAGCGTCGTACCGGTGAACGACCCGGCCACCGTGCCACTGATGACGGCGCTCCACGATCACCTGCAAGCCGGTCAGCCGCTGGCGGCTGCGTTCGCGCTCGCCCGTGCCAAGGTTGGCGACGACCCGGTCGCGCGTGCGGCCGGCCGGTCGTTCGTCGCACTGGGAGCGTGATTCACACCATGTATCAACGCGTGGCCCGCGGACTCCGTATCAATGACGGCGGGCGGAAGGAGCGGGGGAATGCGGGATGATCCGACCGTCGTCAGCCTGGTCGTGCGCGCCGGGGACGGGGACGAGAAAGCCTGGGACGAGCTGGTGGAGCGGTACGCCCCACTGATCTGGTCCATCTGCCGCCGGTACCGGCTTCAGCCGGGAGACACCGACGACGTGGGTCAGGGCGTGTGGCTGCGGCTGATCGAGCATCTGCCCGGGCTTCGCGAACCGGCCGCGCTACCGGGCTGGATCGCGACGACCGCGCAACGCGAGTGCCTGCGCCTGCTGCGGGTGTCGAGCCGGGTCGACCCTGTCGACCCGGTGGACTCGCGGGATGTGGGAGAGCACGCCGTGGATCACGCGGTGGCGGAGGAGGAGGTGCTGCGGCACGAACGACGGCGGATCGTCCGGGCCGCCTTCGGCCAGCTGTCCCAGCGCTGTCAGTTGCTGTTGGCAATGATCACGCGGGACCCGCCGGCGCCGTACGACGAGATCAGCCGCAAGCTGCACATGCCGATGGGCAGCATCGGCCCGAACCGGGCCCGCTGCCTGGACCGGCTGCGGCGGGCGCCGGCACTGGCGACACTGGTGGACGAGCACTGAGGACGAACACTGAGGGATCAGTGAGGAGGTGGGAAGCATGACGGAGACCGGCTGGAACGACGACGAGCTCCTCGACGCGCTGCGCGACGCGCTGCGGACCGAGCGGGAGATGCCACGGACGTTCGTCGACGCGGGGAAGGCGGCGTTCGTCTGGCGGACCATCGACGCAGAGCTCGCCGCCTTGACCTATGACTCGGCCTGGGAGAGCGCGGATGCCGCGCCGGTCCGATCGGAGAGCGCCACCTTGCGCGCGCTGACGTTCGCCTCCGACGGCTGGACGATCGAGATCGAGCTGACGCCGACCGGCGTACTCGGCCAGCTGGACCCGCCCGAGTCCGGCACGGTCAGTGCCCGCGGCCACAGCGGTGAGTTGGCCTCGGCCGAGATCGACGACCTCGGGTTCTTCGTGCTCTGGCCGATCCCGGCCGAGCCCTACCGCCTGATCTGTACGCCGGCCTCCGGGCCGACGATCCTCACCGGCTGGGTGACGCCGTAGCCGACCCCTGGGGGGCCGGCTACGGCGCCCGGCGTCAGCCCAGGTAGTCGCGCCACGGGCCGGTGATGGCCAGCGTGATGCCCGGGGTCTGGATGTTGACGAAGAGCACCTTGCCGTCGGCGGAGAACGTCGGACCGGTGAACTCGGAGTCGTTCAGCATGTTCCGGGCGATCGCGTACGTCGGGCCGCCCGGGGTCGCACTGAGCACGTGGCTGCTCGCGGTGCCGTCCTCGGCGAGGATCAGCGAGCCCCACGGGGTGACGGTGACGTTGTCCGGACCGTCGAAGTTGTAGTCGTCGTACTTCGCCGCGGCGCCCTTGTTCGCGGCGGCGCTCTCGGGGAAGTACGTGACCAGCTGGATGGTCTTGGCGTCGTAGTTGTAGAACCAGACCATGCCGTCGTGCGGGACGCCGTCGGCCGGCAGGTCGGCGGTGCCGCCCTCGGCGAACGAGTTGACGACGTACACGCCGTCACGGGTGCCGTAGACGCCCTCGAACTTCTTGCCGCGGGTGACCTGGCCCTCGGTGAACTGGTTGCGCACCGAGACGGTCAGCCCGTCGCGGTCGGCCACCGGCACCCACGCGACCCGGAACGGCCGGAGCAACTGCGCCGAGGTCAGGTAGGCGACGTCCGGGATCGGCTTGCCGTCGTCACCGAGGATCGCCATCGCCTCGAGCGTGCCGAAGTCCTTGTCGGCCAGGTCCTTGTAGCTGCGCGAGCTGAGCTTGTAGCCGCGCGGCGCGGACCAGCGGTAGAACAGGCCGTTCGGGCCGCTGGCGTCCTCGGACAGGTAGATGTGGGTCCGGTCCTCGTCGATCGCCAGCGCCTCGTGGGCGTAGCGGCCGAGCGCCTTCAGCGGCACCGGGTGCGCGGTCTTGCCGTCGGCCCAGACCTCGAAGACGTACCCGTGGTCCTTGAGCCGGCTGGTGCCGTTGGCCTTGCTCTCGGTCTCCTCACACGTCATCCAGGTGCCCCACGGGGTCGGCCCGCCGGCGCAGTTGGTGAGGGTGCCGGAGATGCCGACCCACTCGCCCTTGTTGCGGCCGTCCTTGTCGACGGAGATGACGGTGCAGCCGCCGGCCGAGCCGACAGCCGAGTCGTACACGGTGCCCGGGATCTGCGGCACACCCAGCGGGTCGTTGCCACCGATCTCGTGGTTCTGGATCAGCGTGTAGCCGTTGCGGTCGCTGCCGACCACGGCGGTGCCGTCGTGCAGCGACGGCGTCGGCTGGCCGCTCTTCAGCTTGGTCTCGCCGGCGTGGGTGACGACCTTGTACTTGAAGCCGGCCGGCAGCGCCAGCAGGCCGTTCGGGTCGTCCAGCAGCGGCGGGAACGGACGGTGCGTCGGGAACGGGCCGGGACCGTGGTGCGAGTGCGAGACCGGGGTGGCCTCGGCGAGTGACGGCACCGAGCCGACGGTGGCGAAGCCGACGCCCGCGGCGCCGACGGCGGCACCACGGAGAACGGAACGGCGATCGACTGACATGGAATGCTCCTCAAGCATTTAGTGGCGGACCAACGCGGGCGACAGCCGGAGATCCTGTGTTCTCGAACCGCACAGAGTCGCTCGGCGGCACTGCGGGCCGCGATCTCTCCCGCAGGGCGACGGTGTCCGCCCGAGCGTGGATGATCCTGCCGTCGGTCGGCTGCCAGACGGCAAACACCATCTGAACAACTCAGTGGTAATCGCCGACCGGCCTCAACTGGTGCCGTGAGGTCTATTGACAATCGATAGGTAGCCACCGAGAGTCGATGCATGAATCTGGTCGACCGGGTCGTCGTACCCCTCCGGATCCTGCTCGTCATGCTGTTCGCCGGCCTGGTGGTCGCGCAGGCGCTGAGCATGCCGGGACAGTTCGCGTACATGGCGAAGGAAGACCCCGACCTGGCGTACCTGCGCTGGCCGCTGACGATCTGGGCGATCCTGGGACTGCTCTGCGTGCAGGTCGTGATCGTGTGCACGTGGCGGCTGCTGACGATGGTGAAGGCCGACCGGATCTTCACCGAGGAGGCGTTCGCCTGGGTGGACGCGATCCTGTGGGCGTTGAGTGCCGCCTGGGTTCTGCTGTTCGCCGGGTTCGTCTACCTCGGCTTCCTGGCCGACGACCCGGCCTTGCCGATCCTTCTGTTCGGCATGGTGCTGTCCGGTGCCGTCCTGGTGCTGCTGATGGTGGTGATGCGGGCCCTGCTCAGGCGCGCCACTACGCTGCGGTCCGATATGGAAGCGGTCATCTGATGCCCATCGTGGTGCGCATCGACGTCGAGCTCGCGAAGCGGAAGATGAGCGTGGGAGAGTTCGCCGAGAAGGTCGGCCTGACGCCGGCGAACATCGCCGTACTGAAGAACGGCCGCGCCAAGGCGGTCCGCTTCAGCACCCTCGAATCCATGTGCCGCGTGCTGGAGTGCCAGCCCGGCGATCTGCTCGAGTTCGTCGAGGACTGATGCTCGGTAGGCTGCCTGGATGACAGGGCTCTCGGGCGCCGAGGTCCGGCGCGTCGGCAACCATTTCGTGAAGCGCGACCCGGCTGTCGGCGCGGAGGCGGAGCGGTTGGAGTGGCTGGCGCGGCAGGGGATCGACGTGCCGCGGATCGTCGATCACCGCGACGGTGTGCTGACGACCGAGGCGGTCCCGGGCGTACCGGCGTCGTACGACTGGACCGGCGAGCAGCTGCCCGCCGTCGTGGCGACGTTCGTGGAACTCGCCCGCGCCCTGCACAGCCTGCCGATCGAGGACTGCCCGTTCCGTCGCGACCTGGACACGACCATGGCGGAGGCTCGCTCGCGGGTCGCCGCGGGCCTGGTGGATCTGGACAACCTCGAGGATTCGTACGCCGGCTGGACCGGTGAGCAACTGCTGGCCGAGCTGGAGCGGACCCGGCCGTCGAGCGAGGACCTGGTCGTGTGTCACGGCGATCTGACTCCGGACAACGTCCTGGTCGATCCGCACACCGGCCGGCTGACTGGGGTGATCGATGTCGGGCGGCTTGGCGTCGCGGATCGGTGGCTCGATCTGGCGATCCTCCAGCGGGAGCTGACCGAGGAGCCGTTCGCCGCGTTCCTGGCCGGCTATGGGCTGACCGGGCCGGACCAGGACAAGCTGGCTTTCTACATCCTGCTGGACGAGTTCTTCTGAGGCTGCAACGGCGGCCGCCCGCGGAGCGTCTAGGGTAGGAGGTGATCGTGATGCGAGTGTTCACTGTGCTGGCCGCGCTCTTCCTGCTGGTTGCGTGCGGCAACCAATCTGATGCGGGAGAGGAGCCGTCGATGACACCGTCCAGCAGCGGCGTGTCCGAGAGCGATTCGCCGCCGCCGTCGGGACCGGCCGAGCTGGCGAAGGCCGACCTGGTGAAGCGGCTGGGCGTCGACGCGGCGCAGGTCACCGTGGTCAGCTCCGCCGAGGTGATGTGGCGTGACGGCAGCCTCGGTTGCCCCCAGCCCGGCATGCACTACACGCAGGCGCTGGTGAACGGCAGCCGCGTCGTACTGGAGTCCGGCGGCAAGGAGTACCACTACCACTCCGGCCCGAACCGGCCCCCGTTCCTCTGCACGAATCCCCAACCACCCGTAGGCGGCTGACCGATGGCAGTTCCCGGACAGAAGGTGCCGGACAACGCCCCGCCGGCGCTGGCCGACACCGAGCTGTACGCCGTCGACGCGTACCTGGCCGAGTTCGACTCTCCGATCGTCGAGGTCGACGCGGAGCAGCGCCGGGTGGCCTTGCGGCGTACGGCGTTCTTCCCGGGAGGCGGCGGTCAGCCGTACGACGTGGGCACGCTGCGCTGGGCCGACGGCTCGGCGCCGGTCACTCGGGTCAAGCGCGAGGGACCACTGCTCTGGCACTGGCTGGACGGCGAGCAGTTGCCCGGTCCCGACGACGAGGTGCACGGCGAGCTCGACTGGGAACGCCGCCACCTGACGATGCGGACGCACACCGCGCTGCACATTCTCTGCGGTGTGATCTGGGCGGACCACCACGTCGCGGTGACCGGCGGCAACATGGATCCGGGCAAGGGCCGGCTGGACTTCGCCTTCGACTCGATGTCGGCCGAGTTCGGCCGCCGGATCGAGGCCCGGATCAACGAGGAGATCGCGGCGGCCCGCGAGATCGTCGTCGACTTCGTCGGCCGTGAGGTCGCCGACGCCGACCCGGCCCTGATCCGGATCGCCGCGCACCTGATCCCGCGCGAGATCGACCCGCTCCGCGTCATCGACATCACAGGCCTGGACAAGCAGGCCGACGGCGGCACCCACGTCCTCACCACCGCCGAGGTCGGCTCCGTCAAGGTCACCGGCACCGAGTCCCGGGGCAAAGCCAACAAACGCATCCGGCTCGAAGTCCACTAGGCCCGGTGGCGGGTTGTTTGCTCGCTACCGTGACAACTCCCCGTCATCGGTGGAACAACCCGCCAGCGACCCCCTTCGTCAGGCGACCTCAGGCATTGAGGGCTTCCAGGATGGTGGCGGTGACGGCGTCCGGCTCGGAGACGCTGAGGGCGTGGGAGGCCCCGGCGATCTCGCGGACGTTCTTGGCGCCGGCGCGGTCGGCGAAGAAGCGGTGCAGGGCGACCGGGATGTTGAGGTCCTGGTCGCTGAAGACGAACCAGGACGGGATCGTCTTCCAGGCCGGGGAGTCGGTCGGCAGCCCGGTGGTGAGTGCCGCCTGGGTGACCGGGCGCTGGGTCGCGGCCATGAGTGCGGCGGTGCCGGCCGGTACGTCGGCGCAGAACTGGTGGTGGAAGACCTCCGCGCGGATGGCGAGCTCGTTGCCGCCGGTGCTGACCGGGTAGGCGTTGAGCGCGTCGCCGAGCGTGCTGCCCGGGAACTTCAGCGAGAGGTCGAAGGCGTTCTCGCCGGTGTCCGGAGCGAACGCGCAGACGTAGACCAGGCTCTTCACCGCGTCGTTGTTCGCCGCCGCCTCGGTCATGACGAAGCCGCCGTACGAGTGGGCGACCAGCACCACTGGCCGGCCGAGGCCGGCGATCACGTCACGGACGTACGCCGCGTCACCCTCGACACCGCGCAGCGGGTTGGCGACGGCGACGGCGTCGATGGACTGGGCCTGCAGCTGCTCGACGACGCCGTTCCAGCTGGCGGACTCGGCGAAGGCGCCGTGCACCAGCACGACGACCGGGTTCTGCTCGGGCATGGTGAGTTTCTCCCCTTGACTCGGTGGTGTTGCTCCTTGTCCATCAGGACAGGACACCCGGCCGGGATGTGACAGCGGCCGTCGCAGCGTGAACTACTGACCGGTCCGTGAGACGAACCGCCGACAACCCGCGCGGGCCCCCTTTTGTCTTGGCAAAGTACTGCGGGAGACCGTCAATGACTTGCGCGAGGAGGACAAGGTGTCGAAACCGCTCAACATCGCGGTCCTGGGATTCTGGCACGTTCACGCGAAGGACTACGCCCGGCAGACCCAGCAGCATCCGGGGACTGAACTGGTCGCGGTCTGGGACGACGACCCAGGACTCGGACAGGCGGGGGCCGACGACTTCGGCGTCGCGTACACCGATGACCTCGATGCCCTCCTGGCACGCGAGGACATCGACGGCGTCACGATCACGACGCCCACCAACGTCCACCGCGACGTGATGGTGAAGGCGGCCAACGCCGGCAAGCACATCTTCACCGAGAAGCTACTGGCGCCGACCGTGGCCGAGGCGGAGGAGATCGTCGCCGCCGCCGACGCGAACGGCGTCAAGCTCATCGTCTCGCTGCCGCGGCTGTACCACGGCTACACCCAGGCGATCCGCGAGGTGATCGACAGCGGCCGGCTCGGGCAGCTGAACTACGGCCGGGTCCGCCTGTCCCACGACGGCGCCCTGCCGCGGGACGGCCAAGAGGGCTGGCTGCCGCAGCGGTTCTTCGAGCCGAAGACCGCGATCGGCGGCGCGCTGACCGACCTCGGCTGCCACCCCGTGTACCTGACCCAGCTGTTCCTCGGCTCCACGCCGGAGACGATCAGCGCGACGTACCGGTCGGTCGCCGGCCGCGGCCTCGAGGACAACGCCGTCGTCACCGCCGGGTACGCCGACCAGACGATCGGCGTGATCGAGGCCGGGTTCGCCAGCCGGAACCCGTTCACGATCGAGCTCTTCGGGACCGAGGGCACGCTGACCTACACCGACGACGGCAACGTGCTGAAGGTCGGCGACGAGCAGTTGCCGGTGCCCGAGCACGGCCAGGACGCGTTCGGGCAGTGGGTCGACCACATCACCGAGGGGACCCGCGCCGACGACAACATCAGCCGGGCGGTCGAGCTGACCCGGCTGGTGGTGGCCGCGAACGAAGCCGCGGAGACCGGACGATCGATCGCCTACAAGTGAAGGGACTGCCGATGATCAAGGTTGGGCTCATCGGGGCCGGCGGCATCGCGTCGGCACACATCCGCGGCTACCAGGAACACTCCGCCAAGATCGGCATCACCGCTGTCGCCGACGCCGTGGAGGCCACGGCCGCCGCGCGGGGCGAGGAGCTGGGCGCGACGCCGTACACGGACTATCGCGAGATGCTCGCGAACGAGGACCTGGACGCGGTCGACATCTGCCTGCCGCACCATCTGCACCGCGACGCGATCGTCGCGGCGGCCGAGGCGGGTAAGCACGTGCTCTGCGAGAAGCCGCTGTGCCTGTCGGCGGACGAGGCCGCGGACGTCCGCAAGGCGGTCACGAAGAGCGGCGTGACGCTGATGTGCGCGCACAACCAGCTGTTCATGCCAACGGTCGCGAAGGCCAAGGAACTGCTCGAGGCCGGCACGATCGGCACCGTCTACGAGGTGCGGACCACCGACAGCTTCTACAACAACTTCGACCCGAGCAGCATGGGCTGGCGCGCCAGCAGCAAGACCAGTGGGGGTGGCGAGCTCATCGACACCGGGTACCACCCCACCTATCTGATGCTGCACCTGGCCGGCGGGCTGCCGGTCGAGGCGACGGCGATGCTGTCCACCCACCGGCTGAAGTTCATGGAGGGCGAGGACTCCGCGCAGGTTCTGATCAGGTTCGACAACGGAGTCGTCGGTCAGATGGTGACCAGCTGGGCCTACCAGCCGGCCGCCTCCACCGAACGGTTCTCCGCCGTCGGGGAGCTCGGCTCCCTGCACAGCGACGGTACGTCGTTGTCCTACCGGCTGCGGTCCGGCGAGACCGAGACGTTCGAGCTGGAACCGGTCGACACGTTCGTCGCCGAGATCGGGCACTTCGCCGACTCGTTGCTCGGCAGGACCCGCCCGCTGCACACCGAGGAGGAGGGCATCGCCGTCCTCGGAATCCTCCTGGCCGCCTACGAAGGATCCCGCACCAAGACGATCGCTCCCATCCCGAAGGTCTAGACCTCCTTGAAGTAAAAGCCTTCGGCCAGGTCGTCCAGCAGGCCCGGGTGAGTGGGCTGCCAGTCGAGCAGCTCACTCGTCCGGACCGCGGACGCCGGGTGGTCGAGGGCGGCGAACGCCGCCAGATAGCCGATGTACTCGGCCGCCTCCTCCGGCGTGACCGAGCGGGCCGGTACGTCGAGACCGCGTCCGATCGCCGCGGCGATCCGGCGCAACTCGACGCCCTCCTCCGCGACCGCGTGCAGCCGGGTGCCCGCGGGCGCCGACTCGAGCGCGAGCCGGTACAGCCGGGCCGCGTCGAGCGTGTGCACCGACGGCCAGCGGTTCGTCCCGTCGCCGACGTACGCCGCGAATCCGTTCCGGCGGGCGAAGGTGATCAGCCCGGGCACGAAGCCGGTGTGGTCGAGCGGGCCGTGCACGATCGGCAGCCGGACGACCGAGGACCGGATGCCCTTGCCGGCCAGGTCGATGACGAAGTTCTCCGCGTCGATGCGGTAACCGCCCGGCAAGGTGTCGTCCTCGGTCCCGCTGCGACCGAGGCCGGCGTGACCCAGCAGACCCGTTCCCGACGTACCGACGAACGGCTTGTCCGTGCCGGCCAGCGCATCGCCGATCGCTCGGACAGCGGCCAGATCGGTCTCGGCCGCGCCGGCCAGATCGCCTGCTTGCATGGCGTCGTGCGGGAAGGCCAGGTGGATGACGCCGTCGGCGGCGTCGGTTGCGGCGCGCAGACCGTCGAGGTCGTCGAGGTCGCCGCGGACCACGTCGGCACCCCACTCGGTGAGCCGGGCGGCGGAGGTGTCCGAGCGAGCCAGGCCGGCGACCGAGTGGCCGTGCTGGAGGAGTTCGGGGACGACTGCGGAGCCGAGGTGACCAGCGGCTCCGGTGATGAACACATGCATGGTGATGGTTCCCTTTCGGTGATGTCAGTCAGTGACATCACTCAGCCTACACCGATGATGTCACTCGATGACATCGGCTAGGATCAGAGCCATGGCGCGGTGGGAACCGGATGCGGCGGGACGGCTGCGAGAAGCGGCGATGGCGCTGTACGCCGAGCGCGGCTACGAGCGCACGACCGTCGCCGAGATCGCGGACCGGGCCGGAGTGACCGCGCGCACGTTCTTCCGGCACTTCGCCGACAAGCGCGAGGTGCTGTTCGCCGGCTCGGAGGAGCTCGAGCGGCGGATGGTCGAGGCGGTGCTGGCGGCGCCCGAGTCGGCCGGCCCGATGGACGCGGTCGCGGCCGGGGTGCTCGCCTCGGGCGAGTTCTTCGTCGACCGTCGCGAGCACTCGCGTCGCCGCCAGGCCGTCATCACGGCGACGCCGGAGTTGCGCGAGCGCGAGTTCATCAAGATGGCGTCGCTCGCCGCGGCCTTCAGCGACGCGCTGCGCAAGCGAGGCGTCGCGCCGGAGATCGCCTCCCTCGCGGCGGAGACCGGAGTGGCGGTCTTCCGGGTGGCGTTCGAGCGGTGGGTCGCGGACTCTGAGGACACCGACATCACCGAGATCATGCGAGCCACCCTCGCCGACCTGTCCACCCTGACCGCCTGAACCGCCGAGGCCCAGCCTGACCGCCTGAGCCGGCCTGACCGCCTGAGCCGCCGAAGCCGGCCGGGACGCGTGGTCCCGGCCGGCTTGCGGAGCGTCGGCTTCAGCCTCAGCCGATGGAGATGCGGTCGAGGTCCGGGGCGGAGTCCTCGTCGTTGAAGATGCGGAGGGTGTTCGTGCCCTCCTCGAGTTCGACCGGTACGGCGACCGTCTGGACGGTGGAGTTGCCGATGCCCGTGACCGACGCCTCGGTCGGGGCGCCGCCGTTGACGGAGACGAAGTACGACTTGGTCCCGTTGACCGTGTAGTCCAGGTAGAGCTGGTACTGGCCGGCCTGTGCCACCGTGACGTCCGGAACGACCACGTGCGCGTCGTCCGAGCCGCCGAGGTTGCGGACCTTCTGGCTGCCCGAGCAGCCGGAGCAACTGGTGACACCGGCACTGCCGATCTGGTTCAGCGAGCTCTCGGCCTCACGCATGAACACCCGGTCGGCCGGACGGACCTGGATCGGGACGGTCTTGCTCACCTTGTGCGGAAGACCGACCGTCTCGAACGACACCTCGACCGGGACCTGCACGGGACCGGTCTGGCCCGACGCCGGGCTGGTGATCCTCCACGAGCCGCTGATCGTCTGACCCAGCCGCAATCCGGCCGAGGTGACCGGATCGCCCGACACCGTCCAACCGGACGGCACGGCCGGCGCCATTCGCACATTGTCGACCGAGTCCTCGTCCAGTCGCAGCTCGGCCGACACCTCGACCGACTGCTGACCCGGACCGACCCATACGACGCCGGAAGGCTTCACCGTCATGGTCGTCTTCGGCACGTACGACGCCGGTGGCATCGGGCCGACGCTGATCCGGTCGAGTCCGGCAGTGCCCGACACCTGGATCGTGTTGGAACCAGCCTTCAGCGGTACGGCGACCGCCGTACTGCCGGGGACCTCCGGGTTGCCGGCGTCCAGGTGGGCCGTGATCGGAGCCGCACCGTTGACGCGGATCGCGAACGTGCCGGCGGCCGACGTCGTACCGTCGAGCTGCAGGCGGTAGGTCCCGTCGGCCGGAGCCTGGACGTCCCGGTAGGTGACGCTGCCGCGGTCCAGTCCGACCACCTGCGCAGAGCCTGAGCAGGCCGTGCAGATGTCGATCCGGGACGCACCGCTGCGGTGGAACTCCGCCTCCAGTGGCAGCGGGTTCGCCAGAGCCTGCGGGTAGGCGTAGCCGACCTTGATCTCGTCGATCTTCAGCTGCCGGTAGAACGGTGGCGACTGCGGGCCTGACCAGGTGTTGAGCACCTCGAGCTTGAGGTAACGGGCGAGCTGGTTGCCGATGTCAATGAACTGCACACCGCGCCGGCTCGGCATCGCGCTGGTCCGCACCGTCTTCCAGTGCGTGCCGTCGATGCTCACCGACACCTTGTAGTCCTTGATCCGCGCTGAGTCCTCCGGTCGCCCGAACGACTCCCGCGCGTGCGTCGGCGACCACTCCGTCTGGTTGACCGCCAGGTACGTCGCCGGCCGCGGCTGGCCCAGGTCGAGGGTCGTCGCGACCGGGAACTGCCCGTTCGCGTCCCAGTAGTCCGGATAGTTGCCGTCGACAAGGTTCGAGGCCGGGTGGTCGGCGGTGGCGGCGGTGGCCGTCGCGGTCAGGATCGACTGCGGGTACAGGCCGACCTGCCCGGCCGTGGTCACCTTGAACACCGTGTCGTAGGTGTCCCAGTCGGTGACCCCGAGGATGGTGAGGTAGCCGGCGGACTGGTTGAACCGGAACTTCTTCCCGGTCCGGACGTCCGTCACCCCGGTGACCCGGTAGCCGTTGTCCCGCAGTCTCACCAGGTCCTGTGACTTCGGTTTGGTCAGCACGTGCACGTACTGCGTCCGGGCGTTGTCCGCGAGTGTGACGACGCCGTGCGCCCCGTCGTTCCAGAACCCGGGCTGCATGCCGCCGTACATGTAGCCGCCGCCGTTGGTCTTGGTCAGTGAGGACCAGACGGGCGGCAGCCAGTCGGCCATGAAGTTGTTGAAGGCGACCTGCTGTGGCGGGAACTTGCCGTTCACCATCGCGGTCTCGGCCATCAGCGACTTGATCGAGGATCCCGCGTTGGCGACGTACCGCCCGACGCTGAGTCCGTAGTCGACCTTGCTGTCGCTGCCGTCGTACCACCACTGGCCGGAGGTGGGCAGCTTGTAGTCCGCCTCGGTCAGCCGCGGCATCGGCGTGAAGGTGGCCTGCGGGTAGTCGTAGGCCGGTGTCATGCCGGTCTTCTGCTCGTTGCTGACCGTGTCCATGATCGGTGTGTCCTCGTTGTTGTTGCTGAGCAACCACGAGGGACGCTGCTGGCGGATCTGCTCGTACAGGCCGTGCTGTTCCCAGTAGGCGTTGTCGTTGTCGATCCAGAAGCCGGACAGGTCCGGATAGTTGTCCATCACCTCGTGGAACAGGTCGTAGCTGTACATGCCGAACCCGTCCCGCGTGGTCAGGTCGACCTGCTGGCCCTTGTACGCCGAGTAGGCCGCCGAATCGAGGGTCTCGACCCCGGGCACCTCGTTGTGCCACTGCGGGTCGTCGGTCATGTAGAGCAGCACATGCACGCCCTTGGCCTTGCCGGCCGCGACCAGTTCGCCCAGGAAGTCTCGTTGCGTCGAGCAACTACCGGGGATCTTGGACGGCCACGGCCGGGCGTAGCCGAGGCGGCTGTGGAAGGTGGCGAGCACGATGTACGACGCGTGCAGTTTCTGCGCCTCGTCGACCCAGTAGCCGGCGTTCCAGCCACCGGCGGTGACGTCACGCTCCCAGGCGGCGCAATCGGTGTGGCGGGGCGCGGTGAACATGCCCCAGTGCAGGAAGAGCCCGGCGGTGGAGTCGCGCATCCACTGCTGGCGCGGGTTCTCCACCTCCGCCCGGGCGGGTGCGGTGCTGAGCAGCGCGGCGAGCAGGGCCAGCGCGAGGGCGAGCGCGCTGAGCCGCCGCCGGCGCCGGGCAAGTCGGAAGGCCATCGGGGTTCTCTCACTTCCAGGGTGGGCGGGAGAAATAATGACAACAAGATTGCCTATTGAGAGATCCGATCTTTCCAACGGTTCCCGCCCGCGGTCAAGCCCCCAGGCTCAGCTGCCGGGCACGGCGAGCAGATCGGCGAGCACGGTGTCCAGCGCCATCCGGGCCGCGCCGAGCGCGACCGAGTCGGCGCCCATCGTCGAGCTGAGCACCTCGATCGGCACCAGCGTCAGCTTCGCCAGCTCCCGGCGGAACGGCTCGGCGATGATCGCGCCACCGCGCGACATACCGCCGCCGAGCACGACCACCTCGGGGTCGACCGCCAGCGCGAGCACGGCCGCGCCGCGCGCCAGCACTTCGGCGAACTCGATCAGCACCGCCAGGCTCTCCGGGTCCTGGCGGGCGGCCGAGGCGATCACCAACTCGCCCTCCCGCCCCGGCCCGGCACCCTGCTCGGCGGCCAGCGCGGCACCGCGCGCGTGGAGCCGATCGACCGCCGCCTCCCATCCGAGCATCGGCAGGGCGCCGATCTCACCCGCGGCGCCGTGCCGGCCCTGGTGCACCTGCCCGTCGATCAGTACGCCGGCGCCCGCGCGGTGTCCGGCGAACATGTAGACGATGTCCCGGTGCTCGCGTGCGGCACCCTTCCAGTGCTCGGCGAGCGCGGCCAGCTTCACGTCGTTGGCCACGGTCACGGGCCGTCCGAGCCCTTCCGACAGCTCACCGGTCACGTCGAGCTCGGTGAATCCCGGCAGCGAGTACGGCGCCAGCCCTGAGCCGACCGGTCCCTCGCGGACGTCGTGCACGCCCTCGGCCGCGCTGAGCAGACCGGTCACACCGCAGGCGATGCCGGTGATGTCGTCCGCGCCGAGCTGCGCCTGGGCCCAGCTCGCGCGAGCCACATCGACGGCAGCCTGCACCCGGTCCGGACCGGGCAGCTCCGGGTCGAGCTCGACCCGATGGGTCGCGAGCGTGTTGCCACGGAGGTCGCTGACCACGGCCATCGCCTTGTGGGCCCCGATGTCGAGTCCGGCGACGTACCCGGATTCGGCGCGGAATCGGAAGTACCGGGCGGGACGGCCGGCGCCGCGGGCGGACGACGGCTTCCGGGGCGGGGTCGTCTCCTCGACCCGGCCCTCGGTGAGCAGCTCGGCGAGCAGGTCCTCGGCGGTCGGCCGGGAGACGCCGACGATGGCGCGCAGCTCACGCAGCGTCAGCGACTCCGACTCGAGGAAGGCGCCGAGCGCTGCCGCGAGGTTCAGTCTGCGCAACAGCGACGAATCGCCCATCCGGCCGCCGGCGGCTCTGTCTTGACTCATCCGATGAATCGTCCTTATGCTCGCGCCAATATTGCTAACTGAGTTGCATATTACTGCCGGGTGGGTCGCCGGGGCGACCGCGCGGGCCAGATCGAGAGGAACCCGATGCCATCACGTGGGACAGGCTCAGCACGGTGGACACGCGCAGTCGCGGCGGCGACGCTTCTGACGGTAGCGCTCGCCGGCTGTACCAGCGGCGGCAAGGCGTCGACGAGTGACGCGAGCGGAACGGTCGAACTGACCATGCTGACCTTCGAGACCCCGAACCTGCCCGCCTCGCTGTGGGACTCGGCGATCGCCCGGGTGTCGCAGAAGGTGCCCGGGGTGAAGATCAAGAAGCTGGTCACCCCGAACGTCGACCGGACGACGTACGCCAAGCAACTGGCCAGCTCGGGGCAGCTGCCGGACATCATGATCGCGGTGAACCCGCAGGGCTTCGCCGAGGGCGGTCAGCTGGCCGAGTTCGGCAAGGACGAGCTGAAGGACTTCGCCAGCCCGGAGTCCGGCGCGATCAACGGCAAGATCTACCAGCTGCCGACCAATGCTCAGCCGCAGTCCCTGCTCTACTACAACAAGGCCGACTTCACGAAGGCAGGCATCACCGCTCCGCCGAAGACGTGGGCCGACTTCCTGGCCGCGTGCGCGAAGCTCAAGGCCGCGGGCATCACCCCGATCGCGGTCGGAGGTGGCGGCCAGGACACGTTCGCCAGCATGTACACCTGGGTCGGCACGGTCGGCACCGACGTCTACCTGTCCGACCCGGACTTCTCGAAGCAGATCCGGGACGGCTCGAAGACCTTCGCCGACCCGCTGTTCGTGAAGGCCACCGACAAGGTCGCCCAGCTGGCCAAGCTCGGCTACCTGGACAAGCAGGGCACCAGCCGGTCGTACGCCGACCACGAGAAGGCGTTCCGGGCCGGCTCCGCCGCGATGTACCCGATGGGTTCGTGGTTCGCCGCCTCGGCCGACAACGACAAGCCGAAGTTCGACGTGGGCGTGTTCCCTTGGCCGTCCGACGACGGCAAGGCGGTCGTGCCGAACCTCACCGGCGGTGGGCTGAGCGTCAGTGCGAAGGCGGACAACGTCGATCTGGCGAAGAAGTTCGCGCTCGAGTGGACGAAGGACAAGGAGACCTCGGACGCCTTCACCCGGGCGGACGGAACCTTCAACACCGTCGCGGGCTACCAGCCGCCGGCCGACATGGGTCCGCTGTTCAAGGCGACGCTTGCCTTGTACAACCAAGCCGTCAAGGACGGCACCGTCACCCCGGCGCTGTCGATCGAGCAGGGTGACAACGGCCTGCCCGCCGACCTGACCGTGCCGGTGCAGCAGATCGCGGTCGAACTGCTGAACGGGAAGTCCGACGCCCAGGCCGCCGCCGCCAAGCTGGACAAGGAATACGCCGCACTCAAGTAGTGCGGCAGCCGACGAGGAAAGGTAGTCGATGCTGCGGCCAAGCAGGCCACCGAAGCGCCGGGAGTTGCCGTCCGTGCTGCGCCGGGCGCGGGAGTTCTCCGGGTTCGCTCTCCCCGGGTTGTTCCTCTACGGGCTACTCGTGCTGGTTCCGATCGGATGGACCGTCGCCCAGGGGTTCACCGACCGGAACCGGTTCGACCCGCAGACCAGTTGGGTCGGGCTGGACCAGTTCCACCGGCTGCTCGAGGACGACCAGTTCTGGCTGGTGCTGAAGAACACGTTCGTGGTGACCGCGATCGTGGTCGTCGTACCGAATGTGCTTGGCCTCGGCATCGCGCTGCTCCTGGACCGCGAGTCGTTGCTGTACCGGCTGCTGCGGTCGGTCTTCTTCACGCCCGTGATTCTCAGCGGGATCGTGGTCAGCGTCATCTGGCAGAGCGTGCTCCGGCCGGACGGCGTACTGAACAAGGTGCTGGCCGACGCCGGCGTCGAGTCCGCGCCGGGCTGGCTGTCCGACCCGTCGATCGCGCTGTACTCGATCAGCGGGATCCTCAGCTGGCAGATGCTCGGCTTCTGCGTCGTCGTCTACCTGGCCGGGCTGAACGGCGTACCGAAGGAGTTGTACGAGGCGGCGATCGTGGACGGCGCGGGCTGGTGGCGCCGGTTCGGCTCGGTCACCTGGCCGATGATCGCGTCGGCGGTGACGATCAACACGGTGATGCTGCTGATCAGCGGCTTCAAGGTGTACGAGCACATCCTCGTGCTCACCAATGGCGGACCGGGGCGCAACACCACCGCCTCGATCGCCTTCGACGTGATCGAGAAGGGAGTCCGCGGCGACCGGATCGGCTACGCCGCGGCGGAGGCCACCATCATGCTCTGCATCATCGTCGTCCTCAGCGGCGTCGTCCTGCGCCTGCTGCAACGGCGGGAGGTGCAGCTGTGAGGAACTGCTTCGGGACCGCACGCCCGATCGCCGCGGTCGCCCTGGCCGCGCTGTTCTTCTTCCCGGTGTACGTCGTCGTGATGGGCATGCTGAAACCGCCGAGTGAGATCCAGTCCTCGCCACTCGGCCTGCCGACGCCGCCGACCGGAGCGAACCTGGGCGCCGTACTCGGCCGCGAGGACGGCCTGTACTGGTCGGCGCTGCTCAACAGCGTCCAGATCACCGTCCTCTCGGTCCTGGCGCTGACGTTGCTCTCGGCAATGCTGGCGCACTACCTGGTCCGGTCCACTGCCCGCTGGACGCGGCCGGCACTGCTGATGCTGCTGGCCGGCCTGATGATCCCGCCTGCCGTGATCCTGCAACCGGTGACGCAGGTGCTCGGCGCGGCCGGCCTGATGAACTCCGTCGTCGGCGTGGTCTGCGCGAACGTCGCCTACTACCTGCCGTTCGGCGTGTTCGTCTTCTCCGGCTTCATCGGCACGGTGCCGGTCGAGATGGAGGAAGCCGCGAGCATCGACGGCGCGAGCCGGTTCCGCCTGTTCTGGCAGGTGGTCTTCCCGACACTGCGCCCGGCCGCGGCGAGCGTGATGATCTTCCTCGGCGTCTGGGTCTGGAACGACTTCCTCACCCCGCTGATCGTCCTCGGCCCGGAGTCCGGCACCACGGTCACCGTCGGCGTCTACCGATCGGTGGGGGAGTACTCGACGAACTTCGGCACCCTGTACGCCTTCTCGTTCCTGGCGTCGTTGCCGGTACTGCTGTTCTTCGTCGCCCTGCAGAAGCAGTTCGTCGCCGGTCTCACCGCGGGGGCGGTCAAGTGACTGTCTTCTTCGAGAACCGGGTCCTGCTGCTCACCACGCCCGGTACGTCGTACTCGGCGTACCTCGGCGACGACGACATCCCGATTCACACGCACTGGGGCAACCGGATCACGCCGGCCGACGCGGCGTACCTGGCGACGAGTACGGCGGCCCGGTTGGCCGCGGAGTGGCCGAGCTTCCGGTCGCCGGCCAACGGCCATGAGGAGTACCCGCTCGACGGACGCCTGCAGTTCGGGCGGGCCGCGTTGTCGCTCGGCTTCGGGGACGTCCGTAGTACCGAGTGGTCGTTCGCGGGACATGTCGTCCACGACGGACGTGAGCTCGAGCTGCTGTTCGACGCCCGCGAGGTCAGGATCGGCCTGCATTACCGGGTGTACGACGACTGCGACGTGATCGACCGGTGGGTGACGCTGCGGAACGAGTCGGGTGATGCGGTCGATGTGCATCGGCTCGATTCGGCCGCCTGGGTGATGCCGGAACAGGCGCAGTACCGGATGTCGCATCTGACCGGGCGGTGGGCGGCCGAGACCCGCCTCGGCCGGACCGATCTGGCCGAGGGGCGGTTCGTGCTGGAGAGTCGACGGGGGATCACGAGCCACCACGTCAACCCGTGGTTCGCGATCGACGACGGATCAGCGACCGAGGAGCACGGCGAGGTTTACAGCGCGGCACTGCACTGGAGCGGTTCGTGGCGGCTGCTGGCCCAGCGCGAACTCGATGAGCCGGTGCAGGCGCTGTTCGGCTGGGGCCACGAGGACTTCGGCCCGCGCCGGCTGGAGCCAGGAGAGCAGCTGCGGACGCCGGTGACCTCGGGTCTGTTCAGCACCGGCGGTTTCGGTATGACGAGCCGCGCGTGGCACTCGTTCGCACTCAGGCACGTGTTGCCCCGGGCAACTGAGGTCCGTCCGGTGCTGTTCAACTCGTGGGAGGCGACCGAGTTCGACGTGGACGAGGCGAGCCAGGTCGAGCTGGCCACGCAGGCGGCCGACCTCGGCTGCGAGCTGTTCGTGCTGGACGACGGTTGGTTCGGCCAACGGGTCGACGACCGCACCGGGCTGGGAGACTGGTCGGTGAACCCGGACCGTTTTCCGAACGGGCTGCAACCGCTGATCTCCAAGGTCCACGCGCTCGGCATGGGCTTCGGCCTGTGGGTCGAACCCGAGATGGTGAATCCTGACTCCGACCTCTACCGCGCCCACCCGGACTGGGTCTACCACTTCGACGAGCGCGATCCCGCGCTGATGCGCAACCAGTTGGTCCTCAACCTGGCCCGGCCGGACGTCGCCGACTGGGTTCTTGGTGTGCTGGACGAACTGCTGAGCACGAACGATCTCCAGTTCGTGAAGTGGGACATGAACCGCCCGTTCACCGACACCGGCTGGCCGGCCGAACCCGACCGGCAGGGGCGGATCTGGTTCGACCACGTGACGGCGGTGTACGCGATCATCGGCGCGCTGCGAGCGAAGCATCCCGGGGTCGCGATCGAGGCGTGCTCGGGCGGTGGTGGCCGGGTCGACCTCGGGATGATGGCTCGCACCGACCAGTTCTGGACCTCGGACAACACCGACGCGCTGGATCGCCGCTACATCCAGCACGGGTTCAGTCAGGTCTATCCGGCCCGCACGATGTCGTGCTGGGTCACGGATCTGCCGACGTTCATCAACAAGCGTCAGGTCCCCCTGACCTACCGCTTCCACGTCGCGATGGCCGGCGTACTCGGAATCGGTGGTGATCTGACCGAATGGTCGGCCGACGAACTCGCGTTGGCGAAGTCGCTGATCGCCGAGTACAAGGACATCCGGCATGTCGTGCAGCACGGATCGCAGTACCGGCTGGGTGAGCCTGGTCGATCGGCGTCGGCGGTCCAGTACGTGACGGCTGATCGCACGGAGTCCGTCGTACTCGTGTATCAGGAGGCGCAGCAGTACGACAGTGCGCCGCGACCACTTCGCCTGCAGGGCCTGGACGCTTCAGCGACCTACCAGGTCGGTGAGACGTCGGTGTCGGGTGCTCTGCTGATGAGCCACGGGTTGTCGCTGACCTTGACCGGTGATTACGCGAGCCAGGTCGTCGGCTTGAGGTCAGCCGTCGAGGTGGTTGCGTAGGGCATCGAGGTTGGTGTCCCAGTCCCGGGCCAGTGCGGCGAGGAACTGCTGCGCCACCTGCATCGGCGCGGACTGGAGCCGGTAGCGGACACGGCGACGTTCGCCGTGTTCGGCGGTGACGAGGCCGGCCTCGGACAGCAGCGTGAGGTGCTTGGCGATCGCCTGCCGGGTGATCGGCAGGCGATTCGCCAGGTCGGTGGCGGTCGCGGGGCCGCCGGCGGCCAGGGCGGCCAGGATGTTGCGTCGGCTCGGGTCGGCCAGGGCCACGAACACCTGCTCCGCGACCGCCTCGACGTCGGGTGCTGACGGCGTACCGGACTCAGGCGGCATCGAGGTAGTCGACCAGTTCGCCGAGTTCGTGGGTCCAGCCGGTGCTGTTGCCGCCGAACGCCTTGTCGTGTGCCTCCTGCGGCAGTTGGGCGAAGCCGGACTCGACCACGGTGAGCCGGGTGCCGGTGCCGGTCGGCTCGAGGGAGAACTCGACGTACGTCCGGCGCGGGTCGTCCGCGGGCAGTCCGTAGATGTGCCAGGTGAACGCGAAGACCGTCGGCTCCTCGACACGCTCCAGGGTCAGCTCGGCGGTGTCACCGCTGGTCCAGGTCAGCCGCGCCACACCGCCCGGCCGGAGATCGATGGTCGCCTCGTTCCCGAACCAGGTGCCTAGGCCCTCGGCTGTGGTCAGCGCGGTCCACACCTTCTCCGGCGGGTGGGCAAGCTCCAGCACCCGCTCGATCCGATCGGGAAAACCCACGACGACCTCCATTGCAACCGTATGGTTGCTTGGACTATAGCGCGCCGAAAGGATTCAGCCGATGACCGCGTTCGACTGACACCTCAGCGGGGGATCGGGGTGCCTGTCGGCGTGTACTCGACCAGGAGGACGCGGTTGTCGAGGACGCGCTGACCGGAGAGGGTCAGCTCGGACTCGTTCAGCCCGTCGTACGCCCACTCGCGGCCGGTCGGGCCGCAGAACAGCGGGAACACCATCAGCCGGAGGTTGTCCAGCAGACCCGCGTTGACCAGCTGCTTCACCACCGACATGCTGCCCATCGTGCGCAGCGGTACGTCGCTCGTGTCCTTGAGCGCTCGCACACACGTGACCAGGTCAGTGGACTCGATCGTCGTGTTCGGCCACTCGACGGACTCGAGCGTCCGCGAGAAGACGGTCGTCGGCAGCTTCGTCATCCGGTCCCAGTCGTTGTCCTGCACCGCCGCCGGCAGTCCGGCCAGCATCTCGTAGGTCTTGCGTCCCATCAGCACGTGCTGCGGGGCGGCAGACTCCTCATCGATCCACTGCTGCAGCTCCGGCCCGAGATACCCGAAGTACCCGGGCGACTCAGCTCCGCGGGCCCAACCGTCCGCAGAGATGAACAGGTCAGCAGTAACCGTGGTTCCCATCTCGAACACCTTCCGTAGCCGAGGTCATACCTTTCCCGCAACGTCGGAGCACCCGCCGGAACTTCGACATGCCCTAGCTTGGCCCAGTACGCGGTCAGGACAGCTCAGCATGAACCTCGATCCGGCCGATGATGGGGCGGTGACGGGATTTCGGTCGGCGCTCGAGGTCAGTCGTGGGTTCTATGCCGAGGTGATCAGGCCGGTGGTGCAGGTTCCGCACGCGGCCGGGTTGCTGGGGTGGGGATCCGACGTACTGGGGTATGACACCGAGCGGTCGACGGACCATGGCTGGGGTCCGCGGTTGCACGTGTTCGTCGACGACGTCGAGCCGGTGCGTGAGGCGATCGAGGCCAATCTGCCGGAGGAGTACGACGGTTACGCGGTGCGGTTCGGGTGGGATGCGCACGAGCCGACTCACCACATCACCGTCACGACGCTGTCCGGCTGGCTGGTCGATCATCTCGGATTCGATGCCAGCAAGGGCGTCAGCCTCGAGGATTGGATGGTCACGCCACAGCAGCAGTTGCAGGGTGTGGTCGCAGGTGCGGTGTACGCCGACGACGGTCGGCTCGAGCCGGTCCGGGCTGCACTGCAGTGGTATCCGGACGAGCTGTGGCGCTGGTTGCTCACGTGTCAGTGGTCGCGGATCGCGCAGGAGGAGCCGTTCGTCCAGCGCGCGCACGAGGTCGGCGACGAGCTGGGCTCCCGCGTCGTCGCGACCCGGTTGGTCCGGGACCTGATGCGCCTTGCGCTGCTCCAGTCGCGCGCCTACGCGCCGTACACGAAATGGCTCGGTACGGCGTTCGCCCGGCTCGGGCACGCGGACGGATTGGACCGAGTGCTGGCTGAGGTGGTCGCGGCCGGCGACCACGCCGATCGGGAGCGCGCCCTGACCACGGCGTACGGGCTGGTCGCGCGGCGCCACAACGCGTTGGGGATCACGCCCGAGGTCGATCCGTCACCACGCCAGTTCTTCGACCGCCCGGCGATGGTGCTCGGCGCCGACCGCTTCGTCGACGCCTGCCAGGCCACGGTTACCGACCCACGCGTGCGGGCGCTCGGGATGTTCGGCGCCATCGACCAGTTCGCCGACAACACCGATCTCCTCAGCAACCCATCGGCGTACCGGAAGCTGATCAGCGCCTTTCGCCCTCCAGCGGGAGCCTGATCCCTCCGGAGGGGGAGGCGCGGCGCGCCGAAGCCGACAAGACTCGGGACCGTGAGCAACCCGCAACCGCCGCGATGGGCGGTGAGAGCCGCGCACCTCGCCGCCCTGACCACTCTGCCTTCCTGCATCTGGCGGCTGGCCCTCGCGGCCGGCTTCGACCTCGGCTACCACCCGGCCTGGATCGCGGAGAACGCGAGCAGCGTCGGCGATCGCGCGTACCTCGTCGTACTCAGCCTGCTCACCGAAGGTCTGGCCTTGCTGACACTCGGTCTGGTCAGCCCTTGGGGTGAGCGGCTGCCGGCCTGGATACCGGTCCTCGGTGGTCGCCGCGTGCCGCCGAAGGCTGCCGTCGTACCCGCCTCGATCGGGTCGGTTGCGCTGTTGCTGCTGTGGAGCCCGAACCCGCTGATGTTCACCGATCTGTTCTACGACCCGCTGGAACCGCAGGGCGGCTGGCAGATCCTGATGGGCTCCGTCTACCTCCCGCTGGTCCTGTGGGGACCGTTGCTCGCCGCCGTCACGCTCGCGTACCACCGGAGGACGGTCGCCGGACATGAGCCGGTCCTGGAGGAACCCGGTACTAGGATCGGTGGGCAATGAGCGGTCAGGCGAGGTCGAAGCTTTCGCGCGTACTCGAGGATCTCGGGCGGACGTTGCTGGATGTGGTCGCGTCGCCGGGGAAGCTCGACGCGGAGCTGACCGGCGTACTGATCTACGACCCGGACGACGAGTTGGTGGTCAGTCCGGGGGAGTTGGTGCTCGGGGTCGGCGTCCGGGACGCGGAGACGACGATCGAGTTGTTGCGGCGGCTCGGTGAGTGCGGTGCGATCGGGCTCGTCGTGAAGCATCCGGTCGAGACCTCCGAGGCGGTCGTCAGGGCGGTCCGGGAGAGCTCGGTCGCGCTGCTCGGGCTGACCCGGGCGGCGTCGTGGTCGCACGTGGCGGCGCTGCTCCGGACGATGTCACTGGCCTCGGCCGACATGGTCGGCGGCACGGACGACTTCGCGGGCGCACCGGCCGGCGATCTCTTCGCCCTCGCGAACGCGGTCGGCGCCCTGCTGGACGCGCCGGTCACGATCGAGGACCGGGCGTCGCGGGTGCTGGCGTTCTCCGGGCATCAGGAGGAGTCCGACCCCGGCCGGGTCGAGACGATCCTGGGCCGTCAGGTGCCGGACCGGTACACCCGGATGCTGCACGAGCGTGGCGCGTTCCGGGAGCTCTTCCACGGCGACGAGCCGGTGTACGTCGAGGCGCTGACCGACGAGATGCTGCCCCGCGTCGCCATCGCAGTGCGCGCGGGCAACGAAGTACTGGGGTCGATGTGGGCCGTCGCCCGGGAGCCACTGACCGCCGATCGTGCCGCGGCCTTCGCCGACTCCGCGCGGATTGTTGCCTTGCAGATGCTTCGGGCCCGGGCCGGCGCAGATGTCGAGCGACGGCTCCGCGCCGACCTGGTCGCTACTGTGCTCGAAGGTGGCGCGGGTGCGTCTGAGGCCGCCCAGAGACTCGGTCTGGCCGACGGCCGGCTGTGTGTGATGGCAGCTCAGGTCCTCGAGGGCGACGCGGCTGACAACGAGGCCGCTTCCCAACGGCTGCGCGATGCGCTGGCTCTCCACTTCGCCGCGGTCCACCCGAGGTCGGCGGCCGCTCTGGTCGGCGGGGTCACGTACGTCGTCCTCCCGGCCGGCCACGGTTCGACGCGAACGGTGCTGAACGACGATCGCGACATCATCCGGCTGGCCGAGGACTTCCTGGCCCGGATCGGTGCCCGCGCCGACGCGGTGATCGGCGTCGGCCGGACGACCGAATCGCTCGCCGAGGTCGCGCTGTCCCGCCGGGAGGCGGACCGGGCGCTACGGGTGTTGCAGGCGGACCGCCGCGGCCGCCGGATCGCCCGCTTCGACGACGTCCAGGCCGAGTCACTCCTGCTCCGGCTCGCCGACCTCGTCACCGAGGACGGCGAACTGCATCTGGGACCGCTGGCCACGCTGATCGAGTACGACGACCGGCACGAGATCGGCTTCGTCGACACCCTGGTCGCCTATCTCGATGCCTTCGGCAACGTCGCGGACGCGGCTGCCGCGGTCCACCTGCACCCCAACTCGTTCCGCTACCGCCTGCGCCGGCTGTGCGAGATCAGCGGCCTCGACCTGGACGACCCCGACGTCCGGCTGGCCACCATGTTGCAACTGCGGCTTCGCCGGCTCGCCGGGGACGCATGATCAGGAGAACGCGACCCACTCCACTCCGGTCGTGATCTCGTCCAGCCAGTCGCGGTCGATGTCAATACCAAGCCCGGGACCGGTCGGTACGGTGACATGCCCGCCCTCGAGCACGAACGGAGTAGTCACGTCGCGGGCGTAGTACCGGTTGGAGGCGCTGGTGTCACCGGGCAACGTGAAGCCCGGCAGGGCCGCCAGCGCCACGTTGGCCGCGCGGCCGATGCCCGTCTCCAGCATGCCGCCGCACCACACCGGGACTCCGTTCGCGGCGCACACGTCGTGAACCCGCCGGGCCTCGAGGTAGCCGCCGACCCGACCAGGTTTGACGTTGACCACCGAGGTGGCTCCGATGGCGATCGCATCCGCCGCGGACCGTGCCGAGGTGATCGACTCGTCCAGGCAGATCGGCGTCGACATCATCCGGGCCAGCTCGGCGTGGCCGCGCAGGTCGTCCTCCGGCAGCGGCTGCTCGATCAGCGCGAGGTCGAAAGCGTCGAGCTGCGCCAGGTGCCGGGCATCCCGGACCTCGTACGCCGTGTTGGCGTCGACCTGCAGGATCAGGTCGTCACCGAACCGCTCCCGCACCGCCCGCACCGGCTCCAGATCCCAACCGGGTTTGATCTTGAGCTTGATCCGTACGTACCCCTCGGACAGATAGCCGCCGACAGCCTCGAGCAGTACGTCGACCGACGCCATGATCCCGACCGAGACCCCGGCCGGCACGGACGGCTTGACCGCACCGAGGTAGTCACCGAACGACACGCCTGCCGCCTTCAGTTGCGCGTCGAGCACCGCGGCCTCCAGCGCCGCCTTGGCCATCGGATGGCCGTGGTACGGCGCCAGCACCTCGGCGATGAGCGGAGCAGTGATCGGCCCGGCGGCGGCGACCGCGGGGAGCAGGAATCGACGCAGTACGTCGGCCGCACCGTCGACGTACTCGGGGGAGTAGACCGGCTCCGACATCGCCACGCACTCGCCCCACCCCTCACTGTCCGCGGTCACCACGCGGAGCAGCAGTATGTCGCGATGGGTCTGCGCACCGAAGGACGTCTCGAACGGAGCGACCAGCGGCAGCCCGATCCGCCGCAGCTCGACACCTGTGATCTTCATCGGTTCTTCTTCCTCTCCCTCGTGAACACGTACCAGCCGTCCTTCGTCACTCCGGCCACCTGCGCCCCGCTCGCCAGGACCTCCTCGAACGCTGCCCGGACCTCCATTCGCCAGACCTGCGCGAGCGCCGGGTCGTCCAGCCGCATTCCCTCGATGTCAGCCGGTACGGCGCACCGGATCGTCGGCCCGTCCGGCATCGCCAGCCGGCGCGGCCGCCCGTCACCATCGGTGTCGAGGATCGTCGCGCCCGCTGCCACAGGTGTCTCGATGTGATTGCCCGCCGCGGCCGCGATGACGTCGGGAGCCCGCAGCGGCCAGCGCACCAGGAGCCGGTCGCTGCCCTGACCGGCGTTGACGCCGTCAGCCATCTCGCCGTAGAAGTCGACGAGGTACGACACCACGTGCGCGCCGAGCTTGGTCAGGTTGAAGTACGCGTTGCGGCGGACGAGCGGGTCGAAGGTCCATGCGATCGACTCGATCCCGCGCTCCAGCGACCAGGCCCGCTGGTGCAGCTTCAACGCCCAGCCGACCTGCCGGCCCCGGACCTCGGACACGACGCCGGTGATGTGCGAGTGCAGTTCGGCGGACGAGCCGGGACGGTTGGCCAGGAATGCGGCGGTGACACCGACCAGTTCGTCGTCCAGGAAGGCGCCCGCGACGTACGCACCGGCGTGCGACAGCGCGCGCATCAGGTCGCCCGACACCGGTGGGCTGGCCGGTCCGGTGCGCCAGACCCGCCCGAGGAGGCGTTCCGCGTCGCGATGCTCGATCGGCTCGTGCAGCTCGCGAATGGTCAGGTCCCGGGCCCGGGCGACCGCGTCGGCCACCTTCCGGGCCTCGCGCACCTCGGCCTCGAGCACGGCCGTCATCCGCGCGCTCCGGCGGCGATACGGTCGATCAGTCCCGTCAGCAGCCGCGTACGTTCGCCGAGCGCGGCGACGTCGGCCCACTCGTGGACCGTGTGCGCACCGTTGCCCACGGCACCTAGTCCGTCCAGCGTCGGGATCCCGAGTCCGGCGGTGAAGTTCCCGTCCGACCCGCCGCCCACGTGAGCCCCTTCCAACGGCGGCAGACCGAGCTCGCCCGCAACGTCCTGCGCGAGGGCGAACAGCTCCGCCGACAGGCTCTCTTCCAGCGGTGGGCGATTGATCCCGCCCAGCACCTCGATCGACACGCCGTCGACCGGGCTCGGCAGCGCCCGGATCGCCTTGTCCACCCGCTCCTGCTCGTCCTTGCTCGCGGCCCGCACATCGATCGCGAGGGACGCGGTGTCCGGAACGGTGTTGATCGTCACGCCCGACCGGGCCACCGTCGGAGTGACGGTGGTCCCGACCGAGGTGTCCGCGAGATCGCTGACCGCGAGGATCGCCTGCGCGAGCGCCAGGCTCGTGTTGGCACCCTTCTCCGGCTCCAGGCCGGCATGCGCCGCCCGTCCGGTGAACACCAACTCGTAGGTCGACACACCCTTGCGAGCCGTCTTGAGCCTGCCGTCGACGCTTGCCTCGAGCACCAGTACGGCGCGACTCCGCGCCGCCGCCGACTCGATCACCTCACGGCTGGCCGGGGAGCCCAGCTCCTCGTCCGCGGTGACCAGCAGGCCCACGTCGTCGCGGGCAGTGCAAGCAGCCATCGCATGCACGGCCTGCACCAGTCCCACCTTCATGTCGAACACGCCGGGCCCGTAGACGCGCCCGTCGATCACTCGGTACGGCGTCTGCTCGAGCGTGCCGATCGGGTGGACCGTGTCCAGGTGCCCGAGCAGCAGGACGGCCGGGTCGGCCGGTCCGAACCGGAGGACCGGCCGGCCGCCGGCCCCCGTCCGGACCGGTGCCTGGCCGAGGCGCGTCGTACCGATGCCGGTCAGGACATCCGCGCAGCGGTGCAGGGCGTCGAGGTCTGACGACGGCGACTCGCAGCAGATCAGCCGCTCGAGATCTGCCAGCATCAGGTCGTGCATCGGGGTCGTCCTTCCGCGGTGGTCGTCATGAGCCGTCCAGCAGTCCCCACTGCTCGGTGTTGTAGGTCGGGAACGCGAGACTGTTCTCCCGGATGTTGCCGATCTTCGCGCTGTAGGCCAGGAACGACCGGTTCTGGTAGAGCGGCAGGACCGCGTAGTCCGAGGACACGATTTTGTCGGCCTCCTGCAGATCCTTCGTCGCGAGGTCGGCGCTGGTCGCGGACAGCGCCGCGTTCAGCAGTTTGTCCACCTTCGGGTTGCCGTAGTTGTTCAGGTTGAACCGGCAGAAAGTGACCCCAGCCGGACAGCTCAGGTAGTAGGGGATGTTGCTGGTGGCCGAGAACGGTGACTGCGTCACGGTGCCCACGGTCAGGTCCCAGTTGCCGGCCTGGACTCCGTCGATCGTGTTCGGCACCGGGGTGGACTTGACCTGGAGGCCCAGCGGCGCGACCGCCGCCTGCACGAGTTGCGCCTCGCTGGCACGGAGCTTGTCACCGGCCTGGACGATGAACCGCAGCGTCGGTACCGGCGTACCGTCCGGAGCGACGACCTTCGACCCGACTCCGGTGTAGCCGGCGTCGGTCAGCGTCTTCTTGGCCTTCTCCACGTCGCCGATGCCGTACTCGTTCGCCGAGTCCACGTCCGAGTAGCCCGGATAGCCCTCGATGAAGAGGTGACTGCGCAACGGTTTGGCCGTGGGGTCGAACTGCCCGATCGTCTTGTCGATCACGCCCTGCACGTTGACGGCCTGGATGATCGCCTTGCGCAGCGCGATGTTCTTCAGCGCCGGCGCGTTCAGGTTGAGCCAGACCTGATGGACCGACGCGCCGGGCGTGACCTGGTACTTCACCCCGGGCAGGTCGTCGACCTGCTGGACGATGTCGACCTGTGGGTTCGGGTAGATCACGTCGACCTCGCCGTTGGCCAGTGAGGTCGGCTGCTGCGAGACGTCGGTGATCAGGCGGAACACCAGCTTGTCGAGGTTCGGCGCCTTGCCGTACCACTTGTCGTTGCGGACCATCACCACCGAACCGTCCGAGGTGTACTCCTGGATCTTGAACGGCCCGGCCGAGAACTTCGGCACGTTCTTCGCGAACCCCTCGTTGAAGCTCTTCTCCAGCCCGGCCGGCGTCGTCACCGACCCGTACGTCGCGGCCACGTGTGCCGGCAGGATCGGGGAGAACAGTGCCTTCCAGTCGACGTACGACTGGTCGAACACGACCGTCACCGTCTTGCCGCCGTTCGACCCGGTGACCGACTTGATCCGGTCGTACCCGGCCGTGTTGGACGCCTGGCACTTCGGGCACTGGCGCGGATCGAGCACCCGCCAGGTGTAGGCGAAGTCGTCGGCCGAGATCGGCGTACCGTCGGACCAGACCGCCTTCGGATTGAGCGTGTAGCGGATCGTCTGCGGTGAATCGGCGACCTTCTCGACCTTCGTGGCGACCGGCTCGTTCGGGGCCAGCGATCCGTCCGGCTGGATCAGGAACACGCCTGGCAGCAGCACGCTGGAGATGTCCAGCACCGAGTACGTCGCGCCGCCCGAGTTCAGCACGTTCCAGTTCGAGATCGGGTAGGTGATCGTGTAGGTCACGGTGCCGCCGGATCGTACGGTGGCGGTGTTCGCGGTGTTGAGCGGATCGGACACCCGGCCGTCGCCGGAGTTCGTCGTACCGCCGCCGCCGCTGCACGCGGCCAGCAGCAGTACGGCGGCACCAGCGGCGGCCGTGACTGCGGTTCGCAAAGCCATGTCGGCTCCAGGGGATGAGAAGGATCAGGAACGCAGCTGGGCCACGGCCTGCGCGGCCGCCCAGCCGATCAGCCCGTCGAACTGCGGGGCATTGGGAGCCGGATCGGCGGCCCGGGTGAAGACACCCACGGCGTACCGGCCGCCGTCGGGGAACTCGACCACGCCGACCTCGTTGCGGACCAACGGCAGCGTGCCTGTCTTGCCGCTGACCGTGATGTCGTCACCGGGGAATCCACTGCTCAGGCGGTGCGGCCAGACCTGCTTGCCCATCCAGCCGCGGACCAAGGCACAAGCCTGCGGATCGGCGGCCTCGTCCCGCCAGATGGCGGCCAGCAGACTGGTGATCTCGTCCGGCGTCGTCCGGCAGGTCCCGGCCGGATCGAGTGCGCGCAGCGCGCGCAGCTGCTCCACCGGTACGTCGGCCAGCTCGCGTTCGTCGTCGGTGTAGCTGATCGCGAGGTCGGCCTCGATCGACGCCAGGATCTCCGCGCAGTTCTGCGGTACGGCGGTCCCCGGCAACCCGAGCTCGGCCAGCAGTGCGGCCACACGGTCCTTGCCGACCCGATCGATCACGAGGTCAGTGGCCACGTTGTCGCTGATCACCATCATCAGCAGGGCGAGGTCGTCGTAGGAGATGAGCGTCGGATCGCGGTGCATGGCCAGCCCGTACGGCGAAGCGACGAGGCCCTCGGCCGGCACCGTGATCCGTTCGGTCAGATCCACCTCGCCCGCCACGGCCTGACGCGCGAGTTCGAGCGCCACCGGGACCTTCAGAACCGAGGCGGTGACCACCGGCGTCTCCGCGTCGACGCCGACCGTCCGGCCGGTGGTGAGATCACGCGCATGCAACCAGATCTCGGCGCCGAGCTCACCGGCGTACGCGCGGATCTCGTCCGGAGTCGACGCGGTCGCGGTGACCGGCGTACGAAGCTTGGTCGGGACCGACCTCAGATTGTCGACGAGGATCCGCGCGACGGATCCCACTGCCGCGTCGACCGCGGGGAGACGGTAGTCCGGGTCGTCGGTCCGGACGAACGACGCGACGGCGTACCGGCTTCCGTCGGGAGTTCGGACGACACCTGCCTCGTTCCGCCAGAACCGGAGCGTGCCGGTCTTCGCGCTGACGATCGTGCCCGTCTCGGTGAACGCGCTGCGGAGTCGATGCGGCCAGGCTTGCCCCGCGAGAATGCGACGCATCTCCGCGCACTGTTCGGGAGGCGCTGCCTCGTCGTTCCAGATCGCGGCGAGCAGCCTGGTGATGTCGCGGGGCGTCGAGGCCTGCAGGGTGCGCGCGGGATCGATCGCCCGGGCGGCTCGCCAGGCCTCCAGTTCGAGCTCGTCGGTGTCGGGGATGTCGGCGTAGATGGTCTGGTAGATGTCGTCACAGGTGCCGTCGACCCGGGTCGCGGTCAGTCCGAGCTCGCGCACGGTCGCGTTGATCGACTCGGTGCCGAGCAGGTTGACGAGGATGTCGGTGGCCGCATTGTCGCTGACGCTCATCATCCAGTACGCCAGATCGCGCAGCGACAGCTCGATCGGGCCGGCCATCACCGACAACCCGGTCGGCCCGGCCGAACGACCGTCGACCGGTACATCCATCCGCGTCGCCGGATCGAGCCGACCGTCGCCGAACCGGCGGAACAACTCCACCAGTACGGGGATCTTGAACACACTCGCCAGGACCACCGGGGTGTCCTCGCCGTACCCGGCTTCCTTGCCGGTGGTGAGGTCGACCGCGTGCACCCAGGCCTGCGCATGCACAGGCCCGAGCACCTGCTCCAGCTGTTCCTTCATGCCTTCTCCTTCGCGGGGCTACTGGCCACGGCGCAGCGCGCGGCCGGGCAGGTTGCCGGTGGGTACGCCGCCGGCGAGCGCGACCGTCCCGTTGACGACGACGTGCCGCATGCCGACGGCGTACTGGTGCGGTTCCTCGTACGTCGCCCGGTCGGCGACGGTCCCGGCATCGAACGCGATCACGTCCGCATAGTTGCCCGGAGCAAGCACACCGCGATCGCGCAGACCGAGGTTGCCGGCCGGCAGACTGGTC
Organism: Kribbella sp. NPDC049227; assembly: GCF_043197265.1. NCBI lineage: Bacteria > Bacillati > Actinomycetota > Actinomycetes > Propionibacteriales > Kribbellaceae > Kribbella > Kribbella sp. NPDC049227. The sequence continues at coordinate 849,616 of NZ_JBICST010000002.1, forward strand.
ATCCGGCGGACCGCCTCGGGCAGGCTCAGCAGCGACTCCTCGCGGACGTACCGGCCGAGGATGCGGGCGAACGTGCCGTACGAGCGCGGATGCGTCGCACCGTCCGAGTACGGCGCCTCGGTCGCGAACGTCTGCGCGTCAGAACCGACCGAGACCCAGGGATTGCGCAGCGCGCTGCGCAGCACGTCTTCGTCCATCATGAAGTACATCGCACTCAGCGACGGTTCCTGCTCGACCAGGCGACAGAGCATCTCGACCGGATCCTGGCTGTCGGCGTCGGCCGCCTGCTGCAGGCTGAGTCCGCGGTACTTCGCGACCGGGCCGTTCGGATCGGGGAGCAGCATCACGCCGTCGGCGCCGCCGGCGGCGAGGTAGAGGTTCTCCCAGCGCGGGGAGGGCGTCACGACCGCTTCCCGGATCCGGGCCCGCTCGGTGGGGTCGGCCAGGCGTGCGGCGAGCGCCTCATGGCCACCGTCGTGGAAGTCCGGCGGGATCGACGCCCCCAGCGAGGTCTGACCGGCCAGGTACGGATAGATGTCCGCGGTGACCGGCTGACCGGTCGCGCGGGCCGCCTCGACGCGCTCGATCGCCTGCGCCATCTTCGGCCAGTTGTGCCGTCCCGCCGCCTTGAGGTGGTAGATCTCCGCGTGGACCCCGGCGCGGCGGCCGATCTCGATCAGCTCGTCGACGGCCTCGAGGAAGTGGTCGCCCTCGCTGCGCATGTGCGAGATGTACATGCCACCCCGCTTGGCGATGACCGTGGACAAGGCAACCAGTTCGTCGGTCGAGGCGAAGCAGCCGGGTGGGTAGATGAGGGCGGAGCCGATCCCCAGGGCGCCGTCGGCGAGTTCCTCGTCCAGGATGCCGGTGACGTTCGCCAGTTCGGCCGCGGTCATCGGGCGGTCGTCGGCGCCGGCGCCGATCATCCGCAGGTTGTGCGCTCCGACGAAGCTGGCGACGTTCTGGACGACGCCCTTGGTCTCGAGGTGAGCGAGGAACTCCGAGAGCCGGTCCCAGACCAGCTCGGGGTCGCCCGCGTCGCGGGTCGCTTCGAGCTCGGCCCGGATCGCCGGGGTGAACGGCCCGATCGAGATCCCCTCGCCGAAGATCTGCGTGGTGACGCCCTGGTACAGGTCGGACAGTCCGCGGCCGTCGCGTTCGAGGGTGAAGTAGGAGTGACTCAGGACGTTCACGAAGCCCGGCGCGACTGCCAGACCGGTCGCGTCCAGGACCTCGGCGTCCTGGTCGTCGCGGGCCAGATCGGGCCCGATCGCGACGATGCGGTCGTTCTCGATCACGACATCGGCGGCCCGGCCGGGGCCGCCGGTGCCGTCGTGGACAGTACCGCCTCGAATGATCAGAGTCGTCGACATGCGAGCATCCTGAGCCGCTGCGACGGCCGCGGTACTCGTCCAATCGGCCGAAGTCGGCGCCGATCTTGTGTGCGATACGACGAAGAGCCGACCTGGACCGACCGGCTGCACTGGGCTGCGAGGTCCGGACGACGACACGGAGGTCGGGAATGGCGAGCACACCCTCGAGACGGACGCTCCTGACGGCGTCTCTGGCCGGCGTCGCCGCGGCGGGTCTGACGGCGCCGGCCGAGGCGGCAGCGCGGTCCCCCCGCGGGACGATCCGGCGGATCGACGAGATCGTGGCGGCGATCCGGCCACCCGGCGTCGGCATCACCGTTGCGGTGAGCAAGCACGGCCGGACGATCTTCACGAAGGGTTACGGCCTGCGCGACCGTGGCGAGCCCGACGTGTTCACCGGCGAGGACTTCTTCGAGGTCGAGCAGCTGGACGACCGGCTGCACCTGTCCCGGGGCCGGCGCCCGGCGACCAGGGACACGATCTACAACCTTGGCTCGATCAGCAAGGGCTTCACCTCGGCCGCCGTACTGCGGCTGCACGAACGCGGCAAGCTCTCCGTCCACGATCCCCTCGGCAAGTATCTGCCCGGTTATCCACGCGGGGCCGCGATCACGCTGCTCCAACTCCTGCAGCAGGTCAGCGGCATTATCGACTACAACCAGTTCCCGCTGTTCGAACCGGCGTACGACGCCTTTGTCGCGAGCGGCGAGCGGGATCACTCGGAGGTGGTGGCGAAACTGCAGACCCTGCCGCTGCAGTTCGCACCGGGATCGCAGTACGCCTACAGCAACACCAACTACCTGCTGCTGGGGCTGGTCGTGCAGAAGGTGACGCGGATGACGCTGGGGGAGTACCTCGCGCAGTCGTTCTTCCGGCCCCTGCGGATGCGCGACACCAGGCAGAGCTATCCGGCGCTGGGCAGCCGGGACGTTGCCCTCGGCTACTACGCCGAGGCGGACGGCGTACGCCGGGCGTACCAGTGGAACCTGCCGTGGATGCTGGGCGCGGGTGGAATCACGGGGACCGCGGGAGACCTCGCGCGCTGGGATGCGGCGCTGCTGCGGCCGGGGCTGTTCCGGGCCGAGACGCTGCGGCTGATGTTCACGCCGAACCTCGGCAGTTATGCGTGTGGATGGGTCGCCCAGACGTACGCGGGCAAACCGCTCATCTGGCACAACGGTACGGTCGGCGGCTTCCATGCGATGCATGCGTTGTTCCCCGACGACGGGATCGCGGTGGTGCTGCTCGGGAACGACCAGACGACGCAGGCCCAAGTCGACCCGAGTGCGACCGCGGTGTTCGACGCGATCACCGCGGCGCGGTAGGCCGACGTGCTGACTTACACCATCCGCCGGTTGCTGGTCTCGATCCCGGTGATCATCGCGTCGACGTTCATCGTGTTCCTGCTCGTCACGCTGTCAGGCGATCCGCTGGCGAACCTGAAGGGACGCAACCCGCCACCGTCGCCGCAGGTCGTCGCGGTCGAGGCGGAGCGCCTGCATCTGGATCAGCCGGTCCTGCAGCGCTATTGGACCTGGATCACCGGCGTGGTGCACGGCGACTTCGGGCCGTCGGTCCGCACCAACGTCGACATCGGCCATGAGATCGTCACCCGGTTCGGCGTCACGCTGCGGCTGATCGCGGTCGCCGTCGTCCTCGCCTTGCTGCTGGCGGTGTTCGTCGGCGTGGTCAGTGCGGTGAAGCAGTACTCCGGGATCGACTACGGCTTCACCTTCGCCGCGTTCCTCTTCCTGTCGATGCCGTCGTTCTGGTTCGCGGTACTGCTCAAGCAGGGCGGGATCTCGCTGAACAACCTGGTCGGTGGGCAGGTCGTCTCCACGATCGGGGAGAGATCGGTCATCGTGGAGGGCGGGACGTGGGCCCATCTCACCGACGCGGCCGGCCACCTGGTGCTGCCGACCATCTCGCTGGCGCTGATCTCGTTCGGTGCGTGGAGCCGCTTCCAGCGAGCCTCGATGCTCGACGTACTGAACAGCGACTACGTTCTGTTCGCCCGGGCGAAAGGGCTGTCGCGACGCCGGGTGGTGATCAAACACGCGCTGCGGACGGCGCTGATCCCGATGGTGACGATCACCGCGCTCGACTTCGCCGCCCTGATCTCGGGGGCGGTGATCACCGAGACCGTGTTCCAGTGGCGTGGACTCGGCGACTTCCTGGTCAGCTCGATCAACGAGCGCGACGCGTACGCCGTACTGGCGTGGCTGCTCGTGGTCGCGGTCGCCGTCATCGTCTTCAACCTCATCGCCGACCTGTTGTACGCCCTCCTCGACCCACGGATCCGCTATGAGTGAGCATCTCTCGACCGTCGCCGCACCCACCACCCGGCCGGTCAGCACCGTCAGGCAGCGCAGCCAGCGCGAGTTGGTCCTGCGCCGATTCCTCCGGCACAAGGCGGCCGTGATCAGTCTGGTCCTGTTCGTCGCGATCGTCCTGCTGGCCTTCGTGGGTGGCGCGGTCTGGCAGTACGGGTACGCCGACATCACGCCGGCGGCGTCCGTGCCGCCGTCGGCCCAGCATCCGTTCGGCACCGACAACCTGGGTCACGACACCTTCGCGCAGGTACTGCGGGGCACCCAACGATCGATCGAGATCGCGTTGCTGATCGCTTTGCTGGCAGGGCTGTTCGGCACGTTGTGGGGTGCCTTCTCCGGCTACTACCGCGGTGTGACCGACAGCATCATGATGCGCATCGCCGACCTGGTCCTGACCCTGCCGTTGCTGGCGGTCGCCGCCGTACTCACCCGGGCGACCTCGGGCTCGTGGTGGTTCGTCGCGCTGGTGATCGCCGCTCTCCAGTGGGCCTACGTCTCGCGGGTAGTGCGCGGCGTCGTCCTGTCGCTGCGGGAGAAGGAGTACGTCGAGGCCAGCCGGGCACTCGGCGCGACCGACCGCTGGATCATCTTCCGGCATCTGATTCCGAACGCGCTCGGACCGATCATCGTCAACGTCACGATCCTGGTCGCGGCGGCGATCCTCGTCGAGACCGCACTGTCGTTCCTCGGTCTCGGCGTACAGCCACCGGACACCTCGCTCGGCCTGCTCGTCAGTGAGGCCGACACCGCGGTGAGCACACGGCCCTGGCTGTTCTACTTCCCCGGCGCGTTCATCGTGCTGATCGCGCTCACCATCAACTTCATCGGCGACGGACTGCGGGACGCGTTCGATCCGACCCAGCGGAAGGTGCGCCCGTGAGTGACCGCGAGACAGTGCTCGAGGTCGAGGACCTCACCGTGTCGTTCCCGACCGAGGACGGCCTGGTCCGCGCGGTCCGCGGCGTCAGCTACGCACTGCGCCGCGGCGAGGTACTCGGCATCGTCGGAGAGTCCGGCTCGGGCAAGTCGGTCACCTCGATGGCGGTGATGGGCCTGCTGCCGGCCTCGGCCCGGGTAGGCGGCTCGGTCCGGTACCGCGGGCAGGAGCTGATCGGTGCCCCGGACAAGGAGTTGCAGCGGATCCGCGGCGGCCGGATCGCGATGGTGTTCCAGGACCCGATGACGTCGCTGAATCCGGTCTACCCGGTCGGCGACCAGATCGCCGAGGCCGTCCGCGCGCACAACGACGTCAGCGCGGCGGCCGCCCGCGAACGGGCCGTCGACCTGCTCGCGGCGATGCAGATCCCACGCCCACGGGAACGGGCCCGCGACTTCCCGCACGAGTTCTCCGGCGGCATGCGGCAACGAGTGGTGATCGCGACCGCGATGGCGAACGACCCGGACGTGATCATCGCCGACGAGCCCACCACGGCCCTCGACGTCACCGTGCAAGCCCAAGTCCTGCAGGCGCTGGAGACGGCCCGCGCCGCGACCGACGCCGCGATGGTCCTGATCACCCACGACCTCGGCGTCGTCGCCGGATCGGCCGACCGCGTCCTGGTGATGTACGCCGGACGCCCGGTCGAGCTCGGTGGTGTCGACGACATCTACTACGCGCCACGGATGCCGTACACGCTCGGACTGATCGGGAGCCTGCCACGGCTGGACGGGCGGTCGGAGCGTCTGGTCCCGATCACGGGTGCACCGCCGTCCCTGCTCGATCTGCCGCCGGGCTGCCCGTTCGCGCCGCGATGCCCGATGCGGGCGGAGATCTGTGACACCGATGAGCCCGATCTCCTCGCGGTCGGCGCGGCCGATCATCTCGCGGCGTGCCACTTCTCCAACGATCTCGAAGGAAGGCGACCGGAGGACGTGTTCGCTCAGACGTCGCTGGACAGTGCGGGAGGAACCCGATGAGCGAGCAGCCGCTGCTGTCCGTGCAGAACCTGGTCAAGCACTATCCCGTCCGGAGCAAGGGCGTGCTCCGCAGGCGCAACGGCGACGTACATGCCGTCTGCGACATCTCGTTCGACCTGCATCGCGGTGAGACCTTGGGCCTGGTCGGCGAGTCGGGCTGTGGCAAGTCGACCACCGGTCGCGCCGTCCTCAACCTGCAACCTGCGACAGCGGGCAAGGTGGTGTTCGACGGCGAGGACCTCCGTGCGGTCGGCTCGGCCCGGATGCGCAAGCTCCGGCAACGGCTGCAGATCGTCTTCCAGGACCCGTACGCGTCGCTCGATCCGCGGATGACCGTGACGGACGCGATCGCCGAACCGCTGCGCATCCACGGCCGGTACGACGCCGAAGGGCCGGCCCGGGTGCGCGAACTGCTCGCAACCGTCGGGCTGAACCCCGAGCACGGCAACCGGTATCCGCACGAGTTCTCTGGTGGCCAACGGCAACGAGTCGGCATCGCGCGCGCCCTTGCCCTGCGCCCCGATCTGCTCGTTCTCGACGAGCCGGTGTCGGCCCTGGACGTGTCGATCCAGGCCGGCGTCGTCAACCTGCTCGAAGACCTGCAGCAGGAGCTCGGGCTGGCGTACTTGTTCGTCGCCCACGACCTGTCGGTGGTGAGACACATCGCCGATCGGGTCGCGGTGATGTACCTCGGCCAGATCGTCGAGATCGGCAACCGGGACGAGCTGTTCGACCGTCCGGCTCACCCGTACACGCAGGCGTTGATCTCCGCGATCCCGCTACCGGATCCACGCCGGGAGCGGATCCGGGCCCGGGAGCGGATCGTGATCAGCGGTGACGTGCCCAACCCGGTGAGTCCGCCGAGCGGTTGCCGCTTCCGCACCCGTTGCCCGAAGTTCGCCGTACTGACTGAGACCGAGCAGAGTCTTTGCGTGGAGGAGACTCCGGCGCTGACCGACCGTGGTCAGGGGCATCCGGCGGCGTGCCACTACGCCGAGGTACTCACCGTGGTGTAGCCAGCGCCCGGAGCGGATCGGCGAGCTTCCTGGCCAGCTCGGGATCCGCGGCCTCGATCTCGGGCAGGAGTACGTCGATCGATGCGCTGAACGCGCGGGTCAGCTCGCCGGTGTCGAGGGAGCGGACCAGTGTGTCCTCGACCGGCTTGGTGATTGCCTCCGGCAACAGGTGGAAGCCGCGGCCCTGGGATGTCGGTACGCCGTGGCGGAGGCACATCAACGCGAGCAGGTGATCGCGGAGTCCACTGATCATGTACTCGGCCTGCCAGTCCTTGCCGCGGGCAATGCTGGAGCGGGCGTGCAGCGCGTACAGCCAGGCCATGCCGATCAGGTCCTTCGCCGCGGCTTCGGCGAACGGCTGCTGCTCGCTCGCTTCGCCGAACAGCAGCGCGAACGTCGGACCGAGCGCGCCGAACTCGCCCGCGGGCGCGAACGCGATATCCACCTGGAGGGTGTTCCGCAGCAGGAAGACGCGGTAGACCGTCCCGCGCACCCGCATGTCCAGGTGGGCCACGCAGTCGTGGTCGCCGTACATCCGGCCGGTCCAGTCGTCGAGTACGGCGGCCTGATCGGCTCCGTCCGCGAGGCCGAAGGCGAGGTCGATGTCCGACCACTCGTCCTCGGCCCCGGCGGCCGCCGAGCCCGTCAGTGCCGCAGCGGCGATCCGGTCGTCGTGCTCAGCTGCTTCGATCAGCCGGTTCCGCAACCGCAGGCGTTCCTCCACTGTGAACATCCGCCAAACTTAACTTGGGCAGGGAAGCCTCGTTCACGAAGGCGTCCCGCGGTCGCTGGACCGACGCCAGCGAGACGATGTCGCGGCCGTAGATCGCGGCCGCGAGCCACACGGACAGCACGCGCATCTTGCGGTCCCAGGTCGGGACGGCCAGGACGTGATAGCCGCGGTGCATGAGCCAGGCGAGGAAGCCCCTGACGACGATCCAGCGGAACTGGAAGATCCCGGTGCCCAGGCCCAGGGTCGCAACGGCCCCGAGCGTGTGGTGGATGTAGTTCTTCGGCTCGCGGCCACGCAGCGACGCCAGCAGGTTCTTCGCCAGCCGCTTCCCCTGGCGTACGGCGTTCTGCGCGTTGGGCACCGTGGACGCCCCGGGGACCGGGGAGGCGAGGTCCGGGACGGCGGCGTCGTCGCCGGCTGCCCAGGCGTCCGGGACCACTTCGGCCTCGGTGCCGACCCGCAGATCGGCGCGCGTCTGGATCAGACCACGTTCCGTCACCGGCAGGTCGGTGTGGCCACGCACCAGTCGGGTCGCGGCGTTGCCGGCCGTCCAGACGAGCAGCTCCGTGTCGTACTCCGTCCCGTCCGACAGGATCACGTGGCCGTCCTCGGCCGACACGAGGGTGGTGTCGAGGTGGAGGTGTGCGCCACGCCGTTCGAGCAGCGAACGCACCCACTTCCTGGGCCCGTCGGTGACCTCGGGCAGGATCCGCTGGGTCGCCTCGACCAGGTGGAAGGCCAGATCGTCGCGGCTCAGCTCCGGGTACTTCTTGAGCAGGGCGTTGGCCAGCGACAGGAGCTCACCGAAGCCTTCGACGCCGGCGAAGCCGCCACCCACGAACGTCACGGTCAGAAGGCGCTGCCGCTCCGGCCCGGGCGGAAGCACGGACGCCTCGTCGAAGGCGGTGAGCAGACGGTCGCGAATCGCGACTGCCTCCTCCACGTGCTTCATGCCGATCGCGCGGTCGGCGACACCGGGCAGGTCGAACGTCCGGGTGACCGCACCGGCGGTCACCGCGATGATGTCGTACTCGAGCTCGTACTCGGCCCCCTTGACCGGCTGGATCGTCACCGTGCGCCGGGCATGCTCGACCCTGGTCACCGATCCGGCGATGAGCTTGGTGTGACGCAGGTTCCGCCGCAGCGAGATCGCCGCATGCCGAGCCTCGACCGACCCGGACAGCACCTCAGGCAGGAACGGCTGGTACGTCATGTACGGCCGCGGATCGATCACAACCACCTCGGCCTCACCCCGCCGCAGCTTCTTCTCCAGCTTCCACGCCGCATAGAAGCCGGCGTACCCACCACCGACCACAACAATCCTGCGCACGAACATCTCCTCCATCGATTCCTCACTAACTAAGACAGGGCAGCCCACCGATTTGTGACATGCCACCGCGCCCTGCCCGCAGTCTCGTCAGCCCATGGCCCTCGGCGCCACCCAGCTGAACCAACCGACCACCATCTCACCCCACAGGCCCCTCGTTTCCGCCCTTTCCGGAAACTTGCAGCCCCCAGGCGCAACTTTCTTTCCGGAGAGCCGTCCTTCCGACGTCGTTCCCGTCGCCCGCCTGGCCTCGCCGACAGCAAGCTGACGTGCCGGCGACCGTCAGGATGCATCGCAGGTCGACGCAATGGCAGAGAGTGCTGTTGATGTGACGGTGAGTAGGTCATCATGCTCGTACGGCGCGCCGGGTAAGACTGGGGACGTGGGTTCGGTGCGGGCGTCTGTCGGCGAGGCTGATCCCGTCGACCGCGCCAAAACCGCCAAAGCCTGCACGGTGTGTTCCCGCCATGTAAGGATTTCTCATGCGTGATGACAGCATGGCTGGAGGTCCGCCTCAGAGTCTGCGATGGATCGGAGGCGCGAATCTACCAACGATGGGTGGGTGGCGGATCAACGCCACGGAGTTCTTCGCTGAGCTCCGCCTCGACCGCAACTCCGTTGAATTGCGACTCCGGGGTCCACTTCATCGAATAACTCGTGCAGAAAGCCTTCATGCGAATCCAGGCGATCTCGTGGAAGCGTTCCCGATCAGGTCGACTCTCCGGTTCCGTGGTGTGGGATTCAGGCGAACCGACGGGCGCGAGTATTACTTCAAGACGTCTCAATCCGACAATATCTTGCACGCCTTGCGGGACTTCGGATTCCAGGTGTCGGCGGTTACGCAGCCAGCCGCTGATCTATGGCGACTGAAGCCTTGAACACAGGAGCCGACAACCGGCGACCACAACCTCTCATCCCAACGGAATTGTTGGCGGATTCGTCAAGAGGTACGGCGAGGTTTCCGATGGCTGATATCTTTGATTCGTGGCGAAGATGCGGTGTGTCTGTGGGGAAGTTGTCCGTGACGATGATCCTGTCGATACGTTCTTAGTGATCTCACACAGCGATTATGATGTGGAGCTGGACAGTGCTGTGCTAAGAGGGCGTTCGAAGGAGATTTGGAGATGCTCGAACTGCGCTCGGCTGTGGGCATTTTGGGATGATTTCGGCGCTCCGTATCAGTATCTTCCGGTTGGGCGCGGGCAAGATCGCAAGAGTCTGCTCTCACGTTGGCGAAAGAAGCGTGCGTGATTCAAACGATTTCACCGTCGCCGTTGTCGGAGGTTGTCGGAGAAGATGACGTCTATCAATCAGGCATTGGCATTGGACGGACTGCACTTCGATTTGCTGAGGTTCGACGAGGCGGAGGCGCTCGACGGACTGCCCTTGGCGCAGTTGACCGTCGAGGCAACCGGATACGTGACTTGGGCCGGGCAGGCAGTTGTAGCCGGGCGCTAGCCGGTGAGGTTGGGGGTGGGGCGGAGTTGGCGGCGGGAGGTTATGCCTAGTTTGGTGAAGACTTTGCGGAGGTGCCATTCGACGGTGTGCTGGCTGAGGAAGAGCTTTGCGCCGATCTCGGCGTTGGTGAGGCCGGTGCCGGCCAGTTCGGCGATATGGGCTTCCTGTGCGGTGAGGCCGTCGCCGGCGCGGCGGGTTACGCCGTTGACGACCTCGCCGGTGGCCGCTAGCTCACTGCGCGTCCGTTCGACGAAGACGTCGGCGCCGGCTGCGGTGAACATCTCGTACGCCGTCCGGAGTTGCGTGCGAGCGTCCTGGCGACGGCCCTCCCGGCGCAGCCACTCGCCGTACAGCAGATGGGTCCGGGCGAGATCCACCCGGGCGCGGGTCCGGCCGAGGAGCACGACGGCCTCCTCGTAGTCGGACTCCTGCCCAGCCATCAGCGCGCGCGAGCGGGCGAGCAAACCGAGCGCCCAGTTGGTGCCGCTGGCACGCGCCATCCCCGACAGCCGGTCGAGAGCGTCCGCGGCCAGGTCGGTCCGGTCGCACCGCGTCGCGGCCTCGACCAGCTCCGGCAGGGCCCAGTTGGCCACGCCGAAGTCCTTCGGATCCTCGGTGGCGGCTCGGGCGAATTCGAGCGCCTCCGGATAGCGAGCGAGCCCGTTCATCAGGAACGAGCCGGCCCACTGGGTGAAGGACATCCCGCCGCCTTCGCCGCGTGCCCTCACATCCTCCAGACTCTCCACGATCAGCGGGGTGGCCTTGGCGACGTCACCCCGCCAGACCGTCAGCCCGAGCGTGCCGTACGGCGCCAGGCCGAGCCCGGTCGCGTCGGAGATCGTCCGGATCTCGGCCACGAGCGACGTGGCCGCCGCGAGCTGCCCGGCGAACAGGTGCAGGAACACTCGCGAGTTCAGCACCAGCGGAAGCCCGGCGAGATCGCCGAACTCACGCGCGATCCGGATGTGCCGGGCGGTGAGCACATCCCAGTACTCGTCGTCCCAGAGATCCACGGCGGTACGCGAGGCCAGCCACAACCACCGCAGATCGCCCGGCTCGGCGAGCTGCTCGTCGGCGAATTCCCGGAGCGCTTCCCGAGCCAACGGGACCGCTACCGCGTACCCGTCGGTGAACATGATCGCCTCGGTCTCCAGCAGCAGGTCGTGCTTGCGGCGCTTCGCCGGCTGTGGTGCCGCGCGAGCGGCCCGCGCCACGTCGGTCTGTGGAGAGCCCGGGCCGAGGCGGCCGGCGAACATCGCCGCCGCCATCGCGTCGAGGTAGGTGTCGCGGGCAAGGTCGGCATCCAGCGGTTCGAATCGCCGGGCGGCGTCCAGCAGCAGGTGGGCGGAGTCCGCAGTGTGACCCGAGGCGAACCCGATCTGTGCCCGGAGCAGGTTCACCTGGGCTGAGTGGAGAGTGCCGACTGAAATCTCGTCGGCGGTGACGAGCAGTTTCAGCGCAGTCTCGAACGCACCTGCGCCGAGGGTGACCTGCGCCGCGGCGAGGGCACGTTGCGCGCGCAGGGCCGGGTCGGGAGTCAGCTCGGCCGCTCGCTGCAGGAACGCGGCCGTGGCCGCGACACCGCCACGGCGCTGCGCCCGGTCGGCGGAGCTGATGAGTTCAGCGGCGATGTCCTCGTCGGGCCCGTCCGCTCCGTTGGCGCGGTGCCAGGCGCGCCGGTCGGGATCGTGGCCGGGGTCGATCGCCTCGGCGATGGCTTGGTGGACCTCGCGACGATCGGCCCAGGTCGCTGCCCGGTACGACGCCGATCGCACCAACGGATGCCGGAACCGCACCCGGCGACCGATCTCGAACAGACCGGCCGTCTCTGCCGGCCCGGCAGCACTCACCGGGATCCCGAGAATCCCGAGCGCCCGGAGCAGCAGCGGTACGTCGCCGACCGGCTCGGCTGCGGCGGTGAGGAGCAGCATCTGCGTCTCCGCCGGAAGCCCCCGCAGCCGCTGCGCGAAGTTCTGCTCGATCTGACTCGCGAGCGGCCGGGCGTCCGGGCGCTCGAACCCACCGGCCAGCTCGGCAGCCGTCAGACCGTGCGGCAGCTCCAGGAGGGCGAGCGGGTTGCCGCGGGTCTCGGCCACGATCCGATCGCGGACGTGCTCGTCCAGCCGCCCCGGAACCACGGAGTCGAGCAGCGCGCTCGCATCGGGGTCCGACAACCGCCCGACGGTCAACTCCGGGAGCCCGCGCCATTCAGGACCGGTCACAGGCTCGCGTACGGCGAACACCAGGCCGATGCGGTCCGCGAACAGGCGACGTCCGACGAACGTCAGGGCCTGCGCCGAGGCTTGGTCGAGCCACTGTGCGTCGTCGATCACGCACAGCAGGGGCTTCTCGTCGGACGCCTCGGCCAGCAGGCTCAGTGCCGCCGCACCGACCAGAAACCGGTCCGGTGGCCCACCTGCCTCGAGGCCGAACGCGACGGCGAGCGCCTCGCGCTGTGGCCGGGGCAGCTGATCGGTGTGATCCAGCAACGGTAGGCACAACTGGTGCAGACCGGCGAACGGAAGCTCCATCTCGGCCTCGACGCCCGCCGCGCGGGCGACCCGGCATTCACCGGCGTGGCCGGCCAGGTAGTCGAGCAACGCGGACTTCCCGATGCCCGCCTCACCCCGGACGACCAGGACCTGGCCCTGGCCGGAACGCACTCCGGCCACCACCCGATCCAGGTGGGCACACTCGGCCCGCCGCCCGCGCAGCTCCTGTGCCGCCCCGCCGATCGTCACGAATCCACCACCCCTCACCTGAGGCTAGTGCCCGGCGCCGATCGACGACAGCGAACCCCTGAGGTGTCTCAGATCCGCGATCTGCTAGGGGTTCGGCGTCAACTTGCCTGGGCGGAGAGGTCCGCGGTGAGGAGTTGTTCGAGGCCGGCCAGCTCGCCGGCACTGGACGCCAACGCCAGCGCACGACGGAGCCGATCGTGTGCCGCGGGGGCGACCGGATGACGGGGATCGGACGACAGCCGGTCGCGGGCGCGCTTCACGAGTTGCCTGGCGTTCGGCGCTGCGATGTGCAGCCTCTCGGCGATCTCGCGGTACGGGTACTCGAAGCCTTCCCGTAGTACATAGGTGGCGCGTTCCGCGGGTGACAGTCGCTCCAGGAGGAGTCGCACGGCGTGGTCGACGGCCTCACGGCGTTCGATCACCGTGTGCGGATCGACACCGCCTTCCGCGGTCTCCTCGGACAGCCACGGGGCGACGTACGTCTCGTGCCGGTGCCGGGCGGACTGGACGACATTGATGGCGAGCCGGCAGGTCGCGGTGGCGAGGAACGCCGCGGGGTCGGCGACGGCGGCCCGGTCGGTGCGCTGCCAGCGCAGCCAGACGTCCTGGACGATGTCCTCGGCCTCGTGCACATTGCCGACGATCCGGTAGGCGATCCGGAACAGGCGTGGACGGAGCCGGACGAAGTCCGACACCGCTTGGTCGAGAGTGGCGGTCGGCGTACTCACGGCGGGACTCCTTCAGTCGTCGCTGGGGGCTTGCGAAGGACTACTGACACCGTCCCGGACCGACCGTGGTCGGCGCGCCCTGGAAGTCCGTGGTCGAGTCCGTGGTCTCCCTGGGGTGTCACAGCCGCGGCCGCTGCCCGGTCCTAGGTGTGCCGACCGGTTCGCTGAGCCCAGGAGCGTGAGATGAAGCCGACGATCGAGACCGAACGACTGCTGATCAGGGCGTGGCGCGACACCGATGTGCCGGACGCGCTGGTCATCTACGGCGACGAGCAGGTGACCCGCTGGCTGACGCCGGCCATGAGCCGGATTCCGGACGAGCCGGCCATGCGAGAGGTGCTGCACGACTGGGCGGCCCAGGACGTGGCACCGGCCAGTCACTGGGCGGTCGAGCTGCGCGAGTCCGGGCGGGTGATCGGTGGAGTCGCCCTGCTCCGGCTCGAGCCATGGCAGGACCTCGAGGTCGGCTGGCAGCTCGCCCGTACGGCGTGGGGTCACGGCTACGCCTCCGAGGCGGGGGAGGCGGTGGCGCGGTGGTCGATGCACAAGGTAGATGTCGAGGAGTTGTTCGCCCTGGTCAGCCCGAAGAACGCCCGCGCCGCGGCCACGGCCGAGCGGATCGGCATGGAGCCGATCGGCGAGACGGATCAGTACCACCACCAGCGTCTGAACTTGTACCGCCTCCGCCACGACGATCTGGCCTACCGCGACGACGAGGCGGTGTGACTGAGCAGACAGTCACAGATCGGTGCCGTACGTGGTCCTAGTGGTGAGACCACCGCCTGGAACGCGAGGAGATTCCGATGAGTACCACCGAACAGCAGATCGCCACGTCCGTCCTGGTGATCGGATCCGGTGGTGGCGGTCTACGGGCCGCGATCGAGCTGGCCGAGCAGGGCGTCGAGGTACTGGTCCTCGGAAAGCGCCCGCGGTCGGACGCCCACACGTCACTGGCCGCCGGCGGGATCAACGCGGCCCTGGCCACGATGGACCCGGAGGACTCCTGGCAGCAGCACGCGGCCGACACGCTGCAGGAGAGCTACCTGCTGGCGAACCCGATCACGGTGCAGATCGTCACCGAGGGTGCCGCCCGCGGCATCGAGGATCTCGAGCGGTACGGCATGCCGTTCGCCCGCGAGGCCGACGGCCGGATCTCACAACGCTTCTTCGGCGCCCACACGTACCGTCGGACCGCGTTCGCCGGTGACTACACCGGCCTGGAGATCCAGCGGACCCTGGTCAACCGTGCTGTCCAGCTCGGCGTCCCGATCCTCGACACCGTGTACGTCACCCGCATCCTGGTGCGGGACAACACCGTCTTCGGCGCCTACGGGTTCGACCTGACCACCGGGCGGCGCTACGTCATCCACGCCGACGCGGTCATCCTCGCCGCGGGCGGTCACACCCGCATCTGGCGGCGTACGTCGTCCCGTCGCGACGAGAACACCGGTGACTCGTTCCGCCTGGCGGTCCTTGCCGGGGGCAAGATCCGTGACCCGGAGCTCGTCCAGTTCCACCCGTCCGGTCTGCTCGAACCCGAGAACGCCGCCGGCACCCTGGTGTCCGAGGCCGCGCGCGGCGAGGGCGGGCAGTTGCGGAACGCCCTGGGGGAGCGCTTCATGGCGCGGTACGACGCCGAGCGGATGGAGCTGTCGACGCGGGACCGGGTCGCGCTCGCGGCGTACACGGAGATCAAAGAGGGCCGCGGTACGCCGAACGGCGGGGTGTGGCTCGACGTGTCGCATCTGCCGCGCGAGACGATCATGCGGCGGCTGCCGCGGGTCTACCAGACGCTGCTCGAACTCCAGATGCTCGACATCACCAAGCAGCCGATCGAGATCGCACCGACCGCGCACTACTCGATGGGTGGCGTCTGGGTCCGCCCGGAGGATCACGGCACCGGTGTCGACGGGCTGTACGCGATCGGCGAAGCGGCCAGCGGTCTGCACGGCGCGAACCGGCTGGGCGGCAACTCACTGATCGAACTGCTGGTGTTCGGCCGGATCGTTGCCGAGGAAGCGGCGAAGTACTCGATCGGCCGGCAGTCCCAGGAGCGATCCGCGGAGGCGGTCGCCGAGGCGCGGGCCGAGGTCGACGGCCTGCTGGCGAGCGATGGTCCGGAGAACGTACGGGCGTTGCAGCGGGCTCTCCGCGACACGATGACGACGCGGGCGGGTGTCGTGCGCGACGAGGCAGGACTGGAGGCCGGGCTGTCGGAGCTGACGGACCTCGAGGACCGGATGACGCGGATCGGCGTACACCCCGACATCGCCGGCTACCAGGACCTGGCCCACGCGTTCGACCTGAAGTCCTCGGCCCTGGCCGCGCGGGCGACCCTCGACGCGGCGCTCGAGCGACGTGAGTCCCGCGGCTGCCACAACCGGTCCGACTACCCGCACCTGGACGAGTCGCTGCAGGTCAACCTCGTGTGGTCCGGGCCGGGAGCGGTGGAACGTGAGGCGATCCCACCGATCCCGGACGAACTCCGCAAGCTGATGCGCGACGACATCTCGACCGACGGCAAGCTGGTCGAGTGACCCGTACACCGGCCCGGCGCTGGGTAGAGCGCCGGGCCGGTCCGACTACTGGCCCTGGGTGAGGGCGTCGGCGAACTTCTTCCCGTCCTGGATCATCTGCGCATCGGTGCGCGGGCGCTTGGTCGCCGATGTCCAGGCGGTGCCGACCATCACGACGATCTTGCCGTTGGTGACGGCGCAGTCCCGGGCCCGCTCGTCCGAGCTGTAGCAGGAGCCGCCGGCGACCTCCTCGATCGGTGCCTTCACCCCGAGGAACGCCTCGTCGAGTTCGGCGAGCGGCCCGTACGCCGTCACGGTGTACAGGTAGGAGCCCGGCGTACCGCGGGACGCGGGCGGCTTGTTGGCGTAGAACTCCGCGGTGACCCACTTGTACTTCTTCGCGCGGGTGTCGTGCCACGACGGGGCGGACTCGACCGCGTAGTACCCGCCCGGCAGCGTCTTCGGCCAGCTGATCTGCGCGATGTCCGGGGCCGACGAACCGCTGCCGCCGCCGATCCCGTCCTTGAGTCCGACGGCGTCGAAGACGTTGTTGCGGAAGTCCTTGTCGATGACGAGGAACAACGCCAGGAGCGCGACGACCAGGACAAGGATCCCCACGACCCGCTGCCCGGCCGACGGCTTCTTCTTCGGCGGCGGACCAGGCTGCTGTTGCTGGAACCCCTGCTGCTGGAACCCCTGCGGTTGCTGGAACCCCGGCTGCTGGAAGCCCTGCGGCTGCTGATATCCCGGCTGCGGTTGGTACCCCGGTTGGTAGCCGGGCGGAGGTTGATATCCCGGCTGATATCCCGCCGGGCCGGGCTGCGGACCAGGCTGCTGGCCCGGTGGGTAGCCCTGCGGCGGGCCGGCGTACCCGGGCTGAGCCTGGGACGGCGGGGGATAACCACCCTCTGGGGGCTGAGACATGAACGACAGAACCTTTCGTCGGCAGCTCGATCCCCCCGGCGGAGATCCTAAATGATCCGGCCTAGACCGCGGGACCAGGGTCGGTTGACCGGTAGTGGTCGATTTCGTTGACGGCGGGTTGCCGGTCGCGATGGGGTGAACGGACCGAGACAACCGAGTGCGGAGGCCGGTCCTGTGGCGACGGTGGACGACGTACGAAGGCAGTTCCGGACACCGCCCGCGGAGGGGCGGCCGATGATGCGCTGGTGGTGGTTCGGACCATCGGTGCAGCGCGGTGAGCTCGAGCGTCAGTTGCGGGCGATGGCCGCGGCCGGCCTCGGTGGCGTCGAGGTCGCGTTCGTCTATCCGATGGGGCCGGTCGAGACGCCGTTCGGATCGGATGAGCTCCTGGAGCTTGTCGGGTACGCCGCGCGGACGGCACGGGAACTGGGTCTGCGGTTCGACGTGACGCTGGGCAGCGGCTGGTCCTTCGGTGGCGGGCACATCGGTCCGGAGCACGCGGCGCGCCGCCTCAGCTGGGACCGGCGCGAGATCGGTGCCGAGGCGTACGACGTACCCGTGGTGGCCGCGTGGCCCGGGGACGAGGTGGTTGCGGCCTTCGTGGGCGAGGAGTCGGCCGGCGTACCGGCGTCGTACGTCGAGGTTGCTGTGAGCAACGGAATGATCCGGGTACCGGCCGGGCACGGACCGCGTGAGGTGCTGATCGCGTCGTCGCGGCTGACCGGGCAGAACGTGAAGCGGGCCGCGGCGGGTGCGGAAGGGCCGGTGCTCGATCACTACTCGGCGGCCGCGGCGGCCGAGCACATCAGGTGCGTGGCCGAACCGTTGTTGCTGGCGGCAACGCCGGAGCTGCTCGGGTCGGTGTTCTGTGACAGCTTGGAGGTCTATCAGGCGGACTGGACGCCGCGCTTGTTCGACGAGTTCGCGCGGCGGCGTGGCTACGAGTTGCGTCCTCGGCTGTACGAGCTGCTCGTCGACACGGCCGAGTCCGCGCAGGTGCGGATCGACTTCCGGCGGACGTTGTCGGAGTTGTACGAGGAGAACTTCGTCGCGGTCTTCCAGCGGTGGGCGGCGGGACACGGCGTACCGTTCCGGATCCAGAGTTACGGCGAGCCGCCGGCGACGATGAGCAGCTATCGCTTCGCCGACCTGTTCGAAGGTGAAGGGTGGGGATGGACCCGGCTGCCGGAGACTCGATGGGCGTCGTCGGCCGCGAACCTGTACGGGCGGTCGGTGGTGTCCGCCGAGGTGTGGACGTGGGTGCACTCGCCGTCGTTCCGGGCGACCCCGCTCGATCTCAAGGGCGAGGCGCATGAGCACTTCCTGTCGGGCGTCAACCAGCTGATCGGTCACGGCTGGCCGTATTCGCCATCGAGTGCGCCTGGGGTCGGCTGGATCTTCTACGCCTCCGGTGCGCTCGACGACCGCAATCCTTGGTGGCCGGTTGCGGGGGATCTGTTCGGGTACCTGCACCGCTTGTCCTGGTTGTTGCAGCAGGGGACGCCGGTCCGGCCGGTGAAGGTCTACGTACCCGCTGCTGAGGCGTACGCCGATGGGCCGTTGAACTTGTACCGCACCGCGCGTCGGTTGATCGGTGACGAGATCCCGCGGACGATTCGTGAGTCCGGGCTGGACTTCGACCTGATCGACGACGATGCGCTCGAGTTGGTCGATCCGGCGCAGCTCGACCTCGGGCTGGTCGTCGTACCGGAGGGGTCGACGCTTGCCGGGGGAGTGGCGGTCGGTGAACTGGCAGTCGGTGAGCTGGCGGAGCGATTGGCGGAGGTGCCTGGGCCCAAGGTGAGTCCTCGAGACGACATCGGCGTGGTGCATCGACGGCTCGACGACGGGGACGTCTACTTCCTGGCGAACACCGGCAACCAGACGCGAACCTTCCACTTCGACACCCCCGACGCCACAACCTCCTTCGAACAATGGGATGCCGCCACCGGCAAGACGTCGCTCCACCGCCGCTCACCCGATGGCATCTCGCTGACGCTTCACCCCTACGAAGCAACCATCCTCGTACCCACCGAGGAGGCGGCGCCCGACCTGACGATCGAGAAGGTGACTCGGGCAACGATCCAGGGTTCCTGGCAGGTCACCTTCGACAAGTCGCCGTCGCCGGTCGACCTGCCGCATCGGTGGGAGGACGATCCCGGACGGGCGGCGTACTCAGGGGCAGCGTCGTACCAGACCGAGCTCGAGTTGCCGGAGCTCGATCCCAAGACGCGGGTCCTGCTCGACTTCGGCGCCGGCGAACCCGCGCCGGCCGACACCGAGACGTATCTGCCTCCGAACTCCTACCGCGCGACGCTCGTCCCTCCGATCGGCGTCGCCGCGGAGATCTGGCTCAACGACGTACCCTGCGGCACCCTCTGGTCCCCGCCGTACCGCGTAGACCTCACTAACGCCGCCGTACCCGGCCGCAACACACTCCGAATCACCATCCACAACACGGCCGCCAACGCCCTCTCCGCCGACCCCCACCTCCTTCCTCTGGTCGAGTCGGTGACCACCGACTACGGCCACCGCTTCGACCTCCAGCACATCTCCCACGCCGCCGACTACCTGAACTCCGGCCTCCTCAACCCACCCACCATCCTCCTCACCACGCCGGCCTAGGCCGGTCGTTCGTCGCCGCGCCAGCTCGGCGCGAACCTCGTTCGTGCGGCCCTTGCGGATGTCGCACATGATCAAACCCGAGGGCGTGGGCGGACCGGACTGGTGGCATCGCCACACTCCTCCCTCGCCGAGGTCGTGGACGGAGACCGTGAGGAGATCCATGCCGACCTGCATGATCTCCGCGTAAATGACGCCGACTCGCTGCGCCAGCGCCTGCTTGGTGGGTGCATCGACGGTCAGCGGCAGGTCGATCTGGATCGATGGCATGCGGGGTCCTTCCTTTAGATACTGGTGGTTTCGAGTGCCTGGGCAGCCTGGAACAGGAGGTGCTCGTTGCCGGGAGCTGTGACAAGTTGGAGGGCGACCGGCAGCCCGTCCAATCGGCCGGCGGGCACGCTGATCGCCGGCACGCCGGCCAGGTTCCAGGGACTGGTCAGGGAAAGCAGAGCCGCACGTACTTCGACCTCGGTCCCGGCCACGGTGATTCGGCGCTCGCCCAAGGTCGGCGCGACGGTCGGCACGGTCGGCAAAGCCAGTACGTCGTACGTCGACAACAGCTGGTCGACCGTGGCCCGGAACTCGCGGCGGGCCTCGTCGGCTTCGGCGTACTGCGCAGCGGAGATGTCCTTGCCGCGATAGAGGCGGGCAACGACCTCCGGGTCGATGCGGTCCTGGTCGTCGTCGAGGTGGTGTTCGTGCACCTGGAACGCTTCGCGGCCTTGGAGCGTCGAGAAGACCTCGAACAAGTCCCGGTCCTTGGGGAAACCGCGCACGGTTGCCAAGGCGAACGGCGCACGCGTGAGGAGAGCCAGGGTCAGCTCCTCGATGCGTGGGTCCGCCACGGCGAGGTCACCGGGTTGGATCCACCCGACGCTGAGTCGCTCGCCGTTGCCAGGCAAGAGTTGCCGGTCGCTGAGCGCCTCGTAGCCGATCAGGACGTCCTCGGCGGTTGCCCCGAAGAGGCCGACATGATCCAGCGTCGGCGCCAACGGGTGAACGCCCGTGCTGGGAACGGCGTCGTAGGCGGGCTTCAACCCGACGACGCCGCAGAGGGCTGCCGGCACACGGACCGAGCCGGCGGTATCCGTGCCCAACGCGAGGGGCACCATGCCGGACGCCACGGCGACCGCACTTCCACCGCTGCTGCCACCGGACATCCGGCTGGGGTCGGCCGGGTTCCGTGAGGCACCGTGAACAGAGCGGTCGCCGGTCGCACCGTAGGCGAACTCATGCAGCGTGGTCTTTCCGATGATCACAGCACCGGCGTCGCGCAACCGCCGTACGACCTCGGCGTCGGCCTGCGCCGTGGCACCGGAAGACGTCGCGGATCCGCAGGTGGTGGGCAGCCCGGCGATGTCGATCAGGTCCTTGATCGCGACGGGCACACCGTGCAGTGGACCAAGATCGATGCCCGAGGCAAGTTGTTCGTCCGCCGTCCGCGCCGCCGTCCGCGCCCCCTGGTCGTCGACGAGGGCGAACGCGTTGAGCGTCGGATTCAGGTCGTGGGTACGGCGCAGGGCCGCGTCGGCCAGGTCGCTCGCGGAGGTCTCGCGATCGCGGAGGGCGCGCGCGAGGCCGGCGATGGTGGCCAGGCGTGCAGCGGTAGAGGTCATGAGGTGAATCCCGGGACGAGATCGAGCAGCGGCACCAGCAACGCCGTACAGACGGTCATTGAGGCGACGTTCCCGATGAACGGATGGAAGCCGGCCGGCAAGCGGGCCGAGATGGCGGCCGCGATCGGTGGAGCGATGAGCGCGCCGGCCAACGCACCCACCACGATGGACTGGATCGTTCCGCCGAACGCGAGTACGACGGCCGGCGCCACCGAAACGACCGGTACGAAGGTCGGGTAGAAGCCGTGCGCCTCCCAGCGCCGGCGCCAGATGAGTACTCCGGCGAGGGCAGTGAGGATCTGGCTACCGAGGACGGCCAGGAACAGGCCCGTCCCGTACGCGACGCCGGCCGGGCTGATCAGCTGGGCGACGACGGCTCCGAGGATCAGCGCCGCGCTCGCCCACTCGTTGCCGAAGAACTGGGCCTCGGAGAAGTCGGCCAAGGCACGGCGAGGAACCCACAGAAGACCTCTGGCCGGGACGTCATCCGGCGTACCCCTGCGCCACGCGCCGGGTGCAGGCATCCACGGCAGGCCACGGCACAACCAGAAGGTGAGGATGGCCGCGAGCCACATCCCGGTGGTCGCTCCGACGACGGGTGGGAGATCCCACGGCTTGCAGACGTACTCGACCACGAGGATCGAGGCCGGCGGAGTCAGGAGCGCTCCGAAGGTCGCCGCTGTGAGAGCGACTCTCCACCCCGGACCGTAGAGGACGACCATCGCCGGCGCCACCGAGACCAGCGGCACGAACAGTGGCTGCCAGCTACCGGGCGCCAGCGTCCAGCCCCACGCGAGGTTGCCCAACAGCAAACCGCCGAGCGCACTGCCGACCGCCCAAGGCCACAGCCCCGAGCCGCACGCCTGGACGAATCCCTGCCAGCGCCATGACCTCCGGTACGCGAGATGGCCCACAAGCCCGCCGATGAGCAAGAAGGCACCGGCGGGAGCCACCGCGTAGAACTGCGGTTCGCTGATCGATCCGATCAGCCACGAGACCAGGGCCTTCGGATCGGTGTAGTCGCCGTCCCATGAATGCGCAGCGGTACCGCGGACGACTTGTGCAACCGTCCAGGCGGCCAAGGCGATCAGCAGGACGCCAACCAGTACGGCAACGGCGGGCGTGATCCAGCGCGTGCGCAGCGGGTTCGTCGTACCGCGGACTGTCGTCATGGCGTCACCGCGGCAGCGGAGCGCTGCGGCTGTAGCCGAGCATCTGGTCGTAGAGGTCGGTACGACGGTCCCGGTGCAGGTCGTTGAGCTGGTTCCAGATCGGCGCGGTCCGTGCCGCCGTCAGATCGATGTCGGCGTAGATGATCGTGTCCTCGTCCGGGCCGGCGATCCGGTCGATCGGCCAGCCGTTCGTGCCCGCGATGAGCGAGTTGCCCATGAACCCTGCGCCGCGCTCCTGGCCGATCCGGTCCGCGGTGGCGATGAAGACGTTGTTGGCATGGGCGGCGGTGATGGTCAGGTACGCCGCCATGCAGACACCGCTCGCGTCGTACAGCGGCGGTGGGGTCCAGACCCATCCGGTCGGGACGCAGATGATGTCCGCGCCCATCTGCGCGACGATCCGCGCGGTCTCGGGGAACCAGATGTCCCAGCAGACGAGCAGTCCGATCCGGCCGATCTTGGTGTCGAACACCGAGAATCCTTCGTCGCCAGGCGTGAACCACAGCTTCTCGGTGTTCCACAGGTGGGTCTTGCGGTAGCGGCCGATGTAGCCCTCCGGACCGACCAGGACGGCGGTGTCGTACAGCTTCTCGCCGGCCCGCTCGGCCACACACCCGACGATGTAGACGTTCCGCTCGGCCGCGATCCGCGCGAACGACTCGACCGTGCGTCCGTCCGGAACCTGCTCGGCGTGGGCGAAGGCCTCCTCGCGGGTCTCGAACACGTAGCCCGTGGTCGCGAGCTCGGGCAGCACGATCAGGCCGGCTCCCGCGTCCGCCGCGGCCGTCAGCCGTTGCTCCACCGCCACGGCGTTCGACTTGAGGTTCTCGACTCCGACCCGCGGCTCGAACTGCACGACCGCGACCCGCACCGGACTCACCCGCCGGTCCGCCGCGCCCTCTACCTGTGCCGTCATGACGATCCTCCTCACGCAAATCCGGTTTCAACTTGAAACCGGTTCTGGGAGCGTAGAGGACCTGGTTTATACTTGCAACCACTTGTTCTCAGGAATCTCGAGTGATCGGAAAGGGGGCGCGGATGCCGCGGCGCGTGACGCACGAGGGGGCGGAGTGCCCGGTCGCCCGGACGGCGGACGTCATCGGGGACCGCTGGTCGCTGCTGATCATCCGGGACGCTTTCGACGGCATCAGCCGGTTCAGCGAGTTCCAGCGCAACCTCGGCCTGGCGAAGAACATCCTGTCGTCGCGGCTGCGCGAGTTGGTCGCCCAGGGGATCCTCGAGGTCGTGCCCGCCGCGGACGGCAGCGCCTACCGCGAGTACGCGCTGACCGGCAAAGGACGGGATCTGTTCGTCATCCTGGTCAGCCTCAGGCAATGGGGCGAAGACCACCTCTTCGACCCGGACGAGCCACACTCGGTCCTTCTCGACAGCAGAGACGAGCAGCCACTCGGCAAACTCGAGGTCACCGACGCCACCGGTCGCACGCTCGACTCCTCCGAAGCCTTTGTCCGCAAGGTCTCCCCGTCTCTCAGACCCAGATAGCGGCGAGCCCTCCGCCCTCGACGAGCTCTGGCGGATCCGGGTAGGCAACCGAGCGTCCCTCGGCGTGGCGTCGGGCCGTCCAGGACACTGCCGCGGCGTCGAGTACGTCGTCAACTGCTGCCAGCTCACCCGCAACACCGAGGTCGGACGGGACCGCGATGCCAACCGCTGCGAGGATCTGGCGGCGTTCCTCGACACCTGCCCAGGTGGACTTGCGATGGGCGAGTGGGCGACCCGCCATCATGGCGAAGCAGAGCTCGGGGTGGGACTCGATGACTTGGTGGTGTGTGGTGCGGGACCAGGCGTCGACCTCGAGGATCTTGGTGCGCAACGCATACGCCTGCTGGCTCAGGCCCTTGCCGGTGGCCGCTCGGTTGAGGGCTGACGCCTCGGCGTGAGTTGCCGCCAGCAACGCCGCCCGGACCGGCGTCGAGAACACTGACGACGACCGCTTGCCGATCAGCCGGCGCGCGAGTACGTCGGCCTGCCGCGGGACATCAACCGGCAGCCCGATGGGAATGTCGATCGCCACCACACCCAACGGGCCGTCCTGCTCAGCCGATGAGATCAACTGCTCGATCGTCGCACCGACGTACCCGCGCACCTCCGCACTGATCCCGACCCAGCCCGCCTTGCAGGCATCGATCCCGATCACGCGGACAGTCATCTTCACCTCGTGGAACCGATCAGGAATCGAGAAGCAGCGGATCGCCACCCGCTCGTAGCGTCGTGGCCATGGACAGCACCATTCAATCGAGTTTCCTGCCGCACGGAGCGGGAAACACCGTACGGATCGGCGAGGTGGCGTAATGACTCAGCAGCAGGCAACACGTAAGCCCGGGACGCCCGGCGCGTTCTCGCGGTGGGTGCAGCGGACGATGAACGCCCGTACGGCCAAGAAGATCCGCGGCGGTCGCGACAAGATGATGGGAATGGACGTCCTCATCCTCAAGACGATCGGCCGCCGCAGCGGCGAGCCCCGCGAGACGCCGCTCGGCTGGTTCGCGGACGACGACGGCTGGCTGGTCGTCGCGTCGGGCGGCGGCAGTCAGCACCCCGACTGGCACGCCAACCTGACGGCGCATCCCGACCGTGTGTCGGTCGAACTGCCCGGCAGCGGTTCAGTGCAGGTGACGCCACACAGTCTTGACAGCAACGAACGCGACCAAGCCTGGAAGCGCATCACGGCCGCACAGCCACGGCTCGCGAAGTACCAGGCAAAGTCGGATCGGCAGTACCCGGTCATCCGCCTCACCCCGCGGTGAGGTGGGCGGTGACGGCCGGCGTGATCACGTCCGGCCGTTCCGCGTTCGCGAGATGCGCCGACCGGGGGACGACGAGCAGCCGGCCGTCGGCGACCGTCGTCGCGATCTGCTCCAAGTGGTACGGCGGGGTGGCCGGATCGTCGGCACCCGCGATCGCCAGCGTGGGCGCGGTGATCGCGGGTAGGTCGGTCCGCAGGTCCATCATCGCGATCGCCTCACAGCACGAGGCATAGCCTTCGGCCGGCGTCGAACCCACCATCTCCTCACATTCCTTGCGTAGCAAGGGATCCGCCTGCGTGAACCAGCGCCGTACGACAGCCTCCGCGATCGCACCCGTGCCGCGCGCACGGACGGTCGCGGCGCGTTCGGTCCACGCCTGCACGGGTTCGAGTCGTGCGCCGGTGCAGAGCACCACGAGCCGATCGATCCGGTCCGGGTTGCGAGCCGCGAGCCGCAGCCCGGTCATGCCGCCGAGGGACAGGCCGACGAAGTGTGCGCGCTCGACGCCGAGCCGGTCGAGCAGAGCGATCACGTCGTCGGCCAGATCATCGATCGTGTACGGCCCCGCAGGACCGGCGGAGCGCCCATGGCCGCGGGTGTCGTACCGCACGACGCGGAAGTGGTCCTCCCACGCCGCGACGTTGGCGTCCCACATCGACCATCTGGCGCCCAAGGAATTGGACAGTACGACGACCGGCCCGCCGGCGCGGCCGGTGACGACATGGTCGACGGCGTTCATCGCCTCACCGTAGGCGATCGGGACCGAGAGGGAGAAGTATCCATTTCGGCCCGATCAAGACTTTGCGAGTATGAATCGGTGGAGCTCCGACATCTGCGGTACTTCGTCGCCGTCGCCGAGGAACGGCATTTCGGTCGCGCGGCGGCTCGGCTGCACATGGCCCAGCCCCCGTTGTCGCAGCAGATCCGCCAGTTGGAGGACGAGCTCGGCCTTCGGCTGCTCCAGCGGACCACGCGCCGCGTCGAGCTGACTGCGGCAGGGGAGACCTATCTCGTCCGCGCCCGGGAGATCCTGGCAGCGGTCTCGGGGGCAACGGACGAGGCGCAACGAGTGGCGGCGGGTTCACAGGGCCGGCTCGTGATCGGTTGCGTCGGCTCAGCGACGTACAGCCTGCTGCCGCCGCTCGTGCGCCGACTCCGCGACGAGCTACCGGGCGTCGAGGTGGCGGTGCAGGGCGAGATGCTCGCGCCCGCCCAGGTCGCCGCACTCCAGGCCGGCCAGATCGACCTCGGCCTCCTCCGCCGCCCGGTCGACGAGACCGGTTTGCACGTTCAGACCGTCCGCTCCGAGCGGTTGATCGTCGCCGTACCCGACGGACATCGGTTGGCCGCACGCAAACGGCTGCGGCTGCAGGACCTGGCCGCTGAGGACTTCGTCATGCACGCCGGCTCCGGGCGATCCGTGATGTACGGGACGGTTCTGGAGCTTTGCCGCGCTGCTGGGTTCGAACCGCGGATCCGGCACGAGGTCGCCGAGACGTCGACACTGGTGACCTTTGTGGCGGCCGGCTTGGGCGTGGCAGTCGTGCCTGCGTCGGTCGCGGAGCTCCAGGTGCCGGGAGCGGCGTACCGGCCGTTGACCGGCAAGCTCACGGTCGAGTTGGCTGTGGCGACGCGCGCTGACGACGATGCTCCGCAACTGCAACGGGCGCTCGAGGTGTTGCTCAGAAGAATCCGTCGCGAGCAGGGATCGACGGCAGCGGCGCGTGGTTCCCGACCAGCCGGAGGTCATCGCTGATCGCCTTGGCCGTCTCCAGCATCAGCGGCACCACCTTGTCGACCACCTGCTCGGCCGTCATCCGCCCGGCCGTCGTCGAGTAGGCGAGCGCCGCCAGGACGTCGCCATGCTGATCGCGGACCGGGACCGACGCGGACAGCAGTCCGTCCTCCAGTTCCGACTCGACGACGGCGTACCCCTGCTTGCGGACCTGATGGAGCGCGTCGCGGAAAGCGGTCGGATCGGTGATCGTCCGGTGAGCCAGACGCCGCAGGCCGCCCGCGATGACGGCGTCGACGACCGATGCCTCCGCCCAGGCCGTGAGCACACGGCCCATCGAGGTGGCGTACGCCGGAACGCGGCTCCCCACATCGACGGCGACACTCATGATCCGGCGGACCTGGACCCGGGCGACGTACACGACCTCGCTGCCGTCGAGTTGCGCGAGCGAGGCGGACTCCTGGGTCGCCTCGGCGAGCCGGAGCAGATGCGGCTGCGCGGTCTCGACGAAGCCATGGGTCGCCGCGTAGTGCTGGCCGATCGTCAGCACCCGGGGCGTCAGTGACCACCGGCTGCCGTTGGCGGCGACGTACCCGAGGCGTTGCAGCGTGAGCAGGATCCGGCGGACCGCCGGCCGGGAGAGCCCGGTCGCCGTGGCGACCTCCGCGAGGGTCGGATTCGGGTGCTCGGCGTCGAAGGCGAGCAGGACGGCGAACCCGCGCTCGATGCTCTGCACGTAGTCGCGCTCACTGCCCTCCGCGGTCATGCGCGTCATTCTCCCTCACGAAAAGTTGTTGAGCCCTTGACAGTCATCCGCGAGAACTCCATGGTCTTGATGTACGCCAAGCGTACGAAATGTACGCAGAGCGTACAACACCTGGAGGTGGCCGCAGATGGATGCACGAGAACTCCGCAACGCCTTCGGGCAGTTCGCCACCGGCGTGACCGTGGTGACCTGCGTCAGCGACGGCGGTGGTCCGCACGGCGCCACCGTGAACGCCTTCACCGCCGTCTCGCTCGAGCCGCCATTGGCCCAGGTCACGCTGAACCGGACCTCGAAGGCCTGCCAGTACCTGACCGGCAGGCCGTTCGCGATCAACGTGCTCGCCGACGACCAACTCGACGTCGCCTGGCACTTCGCCGGGCGCCCCGCGGACCAGGCCCCCGGCTGGGTCGACGGTCCGCTCGCCCCGCTGCTCGAGGGTGCGGCCACGACGATCTCGTGCCGGCCCTGGCGGACGTACGACGGCGGCGACCATCTCATCGTGATCGGTGAGGTGACCGCGGTCGGCATCACCGCCCGCGAGCCGCTGCTGTTCCACGGCGGCCGGTTCGGCCGCCTCCGCCCGCCCGAAACCGGAGTGCACTGGTCCGGATCGCTGGACTGCCCCGATCACGGCTGGTTCAACGCCGGCGCCGTCTTCACACCCCTCGCCCTCGCCTGAAAGGACCTTCCATGACCACGACCACAGCCTCCCCGGTCGCGTCGGATGCCGCACCGACGACCCGGCCGATGACCGGCGCCGAGTACCTCGACTCGATCCGCGACGACCGCGAGATCTGGATCTACGGCGAACGCGTCAAGGACGTCACCGAACACCCCGCGTTCCGTAACCCGACCCGGATGACGGCCCGCCTGTACGACGCTCTGCACGACCCGGCGACCAAGGACAAGATCACGGTCCCGACCGACACCGGCAACGGTGGCTACACGCATCCGTTCTTCCGCACGCCGCACAGTTCCGCCGACCTGCAGCGCGACCGGATCGCGATCGAGCACTGGGCCCGCCAGACCTGGGGCTGGATGGGCCGCAGCCCCGACTACAAGGCCAGTTTCCTCGGCACGCTCGGCGGCAACACCGAGTTCTACGCGCCGTACGAGGAGAACGCGAAGCGCTGGTACAAGGAGTCGCAGGAGAAGGTCCTGTACTGGAACCACGCGATCATCAACCCGCCGGTCGACCGCAACCTGCCGCCGGACGAGGCCGGCGACATCTTCATGCGGGTGGAGAAGGAGACCGACGCCGGCGTGATCGTGTCCGGCGCGAAGGTGGTGGCGACCGGTTCGGCGATCACCAACTACAACTTCATCGCGCACTACGGCCTGCCGATCAAGAAGAAGGAGTACGCGCTGATCTGCACGGTGCCGATGAACTCCCCGGGCGTGAAGCTGATCTGCCGGCCGTCGTACACGATGCAGGCCGACGTGATGGGCAGCCCGTTCGACTACCCGCTGTCCAGCCGGCTGGACGAGAACGACACGATCTTCGTTTTCGACAAGGTGCTGGTGCCGTGGGAGAACATCTTCCTGTACGGCGACGTGGACAAGATCAACGGGTTCTTCCCGCAGTCCGGGTTCATCCCGCGGTTCACCTTCCACGGCTGCATCCGGCTGTCGGTGAAACTCGACTTCATCGCCGGACTGTTGCTCAAGGCCCTCGAATGCACCGGCAGCAAGGACTTCCGCGGTGTGCAGACCCGGGCCGGCGAGGTGATCGGCTGGCGCAACCTGTTCCGCGCGCTCGCCGACGCGATGGCGCTCAACCCGGACGAGGGGCCGAACGGCAGTGTGCTGCCGAAGCTGGACTACGGCCTGATCTACCGCCAGTTCATGATCAGCGGCTACCCGCGGGTGAAGGAGATCATCCAGCAGGACGTCGCGTCCGGCCTGATCTACCTGAACTCCAACGCGGTCGACTTCAAGACCCCCGAAGTCCGCCCGTACCTGGACCGGTTCGTGCGCGGCTCGAACGGCTACGACGCGGTCGAGCGGACCAAGCTGATGAAGGCGCTGTGGGACTCGGTCGGCACCGAGTTCGGCGGCCGGCACGAGTTGTACGAGCGGAACTACTCGGGCAACCACGAGAACGTCAAGGCCGAGATCCTGTTCGCCGCCGAGGCGCAGGGCCAGACCGCGGCGATGAAGGGCTTCGCCGAGACCATGCTCGACGAGTACGACCTGGACGGCTGGACCGTCCCCGACCTGATCAACCCGACCGACGTCAGCCGGATCCTGAACCGCTGAAGGAGAGCATCATGACCACCATGCAGGATTCCCCGACCGCCGCCGGCTCCGGCGCCAGCGCGAGCTCGAACTTCAGGGCCAAGGAGCGTAACGACGCCCACGCTTCCCCCGAACGCGTCAGCGCGGTCGTGACCGCCGTACTGCAGGGCGTGCACGCCGCGATCAAGGAGCATCACGTCACCTATCCGGAGTTCCAGGCCGCCAAGGCGTGGCTGATGGAGGTCGGCGAGGTCGGTGAGTGGCCGCTGTTCATGGACGTCTTCGTCGAGCACGTCGTCGAGGAGGTCGCGGCCGACGCGCAGCACGGGACCAAGGGCTCGATCCTGGGGCCGTACTACCTGCCCGACCAGACCCGGCTGCCGGCAGAGTGCGAGTTGCCGCACCGGCCGGACGAGAAGGGTGCGCCGCTGGTGCTGTCCGGTCAGGTCCGCGATCTCGACGGTACGCCGCTGGCCGGCGCGGACGTCGAGATCTGGCATGCCGATGCCGACGGCTACTACTCGGGCTTCGCGCCGCACATCCCGCTCGGCAACCTGCGGGGCGTGGTGGAGACCGATGCCGAGGGCAAGTTCTCGGTCCGGACCGTGCAGCCGGCGCCGTACCAGATCCCGACCGATGGGCCGACAGGCAAGCTGATCGAGGCCGCCGGGTGGCATCCTTGGCGCCCCGCGCATCTGCATCTGATGGTGCGCGCCGACGGGCACCGCACGATCACAACGCAGCTGTACTTCGCCGGCGGTGAGTGGCTGGACTCCGACGTCGCCGAGGCCACCAAGCCGGAGCTGATCCTCGACCCGGCCGACGACGGCACCGGTGCGCGGCGGGCGTCGTACGACTTCGAACTCGAACCGGCGTGATGCCCAGCTCGGACGACGATCTCGTCATCGACCGGCTCGAGACCGTCATCATCGACGTACCGCTGCGCCGGCCGCACAAGTTCGCCCGCGTCACGATGACGGCCCAACCGGTCCTGCTGGCTTTCGTCCACACCCGCGGCGGGGTTGTCGGTGTGGGCGAAGGTGTCGTCCCCGGCGGGCCGTGGTGGGGCGGTGAGTCGGTCGAGTCGATGAAGGTCACCCTCGACACGTACGTCGCCCCGCTGCTGCCGGGGAAGCGCGTCGACCGGATCGAGGAGGTGTGGCAGGACATCGCCGACCACGTGAACGCGAACCTCTACGCCAAGACCGCGGTCGAGGTCGCCCTGCACGACGCGTGGGCACGGGTGCTGGGACTCCCGCTGCACACGCTGCTCGGCGGGCTCGCGCGGACGAGTATCGGCGTGACCTGGGCGCTCGGCGCGGAACCCGAGGACGTCGTGGTCGAGGAGGCGCTCGCCAAGCTGGAGTCCGGTGAGCACCGGACCTTCAAGCTGAAGATGGGTGCCCTCGATCCCGAGGCCGACACCCGCCGGGTCTGCGCGATCGCGGAGAAGCTGTGCGGATCGTCCGGCGTCCGCGTGGATCTCAACGCACGATGGGATCTGAGCACCTCCAAGACCTACCTACCTCGTCTCGCCGCGGCCGGTGTCGAGCTCATCGAGCAGCCCGTGCCCGGGGAGCAGGTGGAGGCACTGGCGGAGCTCAACGCACTGCTGCCGATCCCGGTGATGGCGGACGAGAGCCTGCGTACGCCGGTCGATGCGTTGCGGCTCGTGCGGTTGCGGGCAGCCGACGTGTGGTCGATCAAGACCACCAAGGTCGGTGGGCTGCGCCGGGCCAGGGATGTCGTCGCGATCGCCGCCGCTGCCGGGATCCCGTGTCACGGCGGTACGTCGATCGAGACCGGCATCGGCACGGCCGCCTCTCTTCACCTGGCCTGTGCTGCCCCCGGCGTCACGTGGGGGAGTGAACTGTTCGGGCCGAAGCTCTTCGCCGAAGAAATTCTTCGTACGCCGCTGCGCTACGAGGACGGTTCGCTGCACCTGCCGGACGGGCCTGGCCTCGGCGTCGAACTCGACCACGATGCCGTCGCCGCACTCCGTCGTACCGGCCTGACCCGGGAGGACTGACGCATGCTGTTCCACGTCCGGATGGACGTCTCACTGCCACCCGACCTGGATCCCGAGGTCCGCGCCGACCTGGTGGCCCGCGAGAAGGCCCGGGCGCTCGAGCTCCAGCGGGCGGGTGTCTGGCCGCAGCTGTGGCGGATCGTCGGCGAGTACGCCAACTTCAGCATCTTCGACGTACCCTCCAACGACACCCTCCACGATCTCCTCTCCAGCCTCCCGCTCTTCCCGTACCTGCGGGTCCAGGTCACGCCGCTCGCGCACCACCCGTCGAAGCTCGACTGACCGATTTCTCCGGGCCGGAGAGAAAATCGGTGGATCCGCGCAGCAAATCAGGAGGTGGGGCTGTCTTTGCTGGGAAGGCCGGTTGCTGAACCGGCCTGAGAGGGGAGTCGAGGGTGACCTTCGAGGAATGGGCGCGACAAGGCGCGCCGGACCTGCTGCGGTTCGCGACCGTGCTGTGCGGGTCCGGCCACCTGGCCGAGGATCTCGTCCAGGACACCGTGATCAAGGCGCACCGGCACTGGGACCGGATCCAGCGGGCCGAACGGCCGGACGCGTACCTGCGCCGGATGGTGGTCAACGAGTACCTGTCCTGGCGCCGGAAGTGGTCCCGGTTCGTGCCACGCCCGGAGATCTGGGCGGACGCGGACCGCCAGCAGCCGGACCACGCGGCCCGGCTCGCGGACCAGGACGAGCTGGTCGCCGAGCTGGCCAAGCTGCCGCGCCGGCAGCGGACCGTGCTCGCGCTGCGGTACTACGGCGGCCTGACCGACGCCGAGATCGCGGAAACGATGGGTTGCTCACCCACCACGGTGCGTTCGTACGCCTCCCGGGCACTCGCGACACTCCGGATCGAACTCGGCCCCTCATCCCCAGCCACCACCGCACCCCACGGAGTGATCAATGCGCACTGAGGAAGATCTCCGGAACGCGCTCGACCGGATCGCGGCGACGGCTCCCGACCGCAGCCCGATTGTCGACAATCTGCCTGTTGACCGTCCGCCGCGGCGGCGTCGTACGGCGCTGGTCCTGGCCACCGTGATGGCGACGGCGGCCGCGGCCGTCGGCGGCCCGATCCTGGTCGACCACCTGCGGGACACCACGACCCAGCCGGCCGGTGAGCAGGCCGGCTCTCCCTGGACCAACTGGGTCACGCTGACCGCGCCGAAGGGGATGATCGTCAACCCGCGTGCCTACGAGGCGAACCGGCAGGTCTACCAACTGGCCGGAGTGGGCAGTCCGTGGGCCTCATGGTGCCTGCTGACACTGCACCGCAACGGCGATTTCAACCCGGGCAAGATCCCGTCGGACAGCCCCCGCATCGACCTCAACGGGCTGGCCGGGCGTCTGATCACGATGCCGAACGGTGAGCCGATCGTGCCGTTCCCGGTCGGGTACGCGATGACGTCGGTGCCGGTCCGCCCGATGACGTCGGTCGCCTGGCAGCCGGCCAAGGGGATCTGGGCGCTGCTCAGCTGTGAGAAGCAGCAGGAGCTCGGGACCCGCGCGGTGCCGCAGATCGACGCGCCGTACGACGCCGACAGCCAGACCGCGGTGGCGGTGGCGAAGTCGATCAAGGCCACCCCCCAACCGCTGACCGCGCCGTTCAAGATCGGCTACGTGCCGAGTGGACTGCACACGCAGCGGGTCGTCGACAAGACGGCGAACTTCACCGGCGATGGGCATTCCTTCGACGTCGTGTTCAGCGACGGCAACCCGCGGACCGGCCTCAAGCCCGACCCGGCCTGGCCGAAGACCGGCAGTCTGTGGGGCCCCCAGCCGCAGCCGGGCGAGGACCTCGAGATCCGGTACAGCACCGACAAGTTCTGGAACCAGCAGACCCGGCACGAGGACACTCTCCCGGCCGACCTGACCATCCACGGCTTCAAAGCCTGGTACTCGGCCGACAAGATGATCGTCACGACGGAGAAGGGCAAGCCGCCGCTCGCCCAGCCGGGAGCCCCGAACGTCCTCCGCCTCGAGGGCAAGGGCCTGTCCATCACCGTCCGCGCCCTCGGGAACCACCCCGACAAGACCCAGCTCCGCAGGATCGCCGAGTCACTCACCCTGCCGGTCAACCCCACCAACCCGGCCAACTGGTACGACGCCGGTACAGCTCTCCCGCACTGACCGGCCCGTCTGCGCTCTCGGCCTCGCATCAGCGGGGGTCGAGAGCGCAGAATTGTGTGCGAAGGCAGCGTCGTACACACGAAGGAGCAATTCTGTGAGCTCATCAGCGGAGTCCGGGCGGTTGCGGATCGGGATTGCGGGGATCGCGATCGAGTCGAGTACGTTCTCGCCGCACCGGACCAGGCTGGACGATTTCCACGTGACCCGCGGCGACGAGTTGCTCGGCCGGTACGACTTCCTCGCGCCGGGCAAGCCGCTGACCGAGGGCGTCGAGTGGGTGCCGCTGCTGCACGCCCGCGCGGTCCCGGGCGGTCCCGTCGTACCAGAGGTGTACGACGAACTCGCGGCGGAGATCTACGAGCGGCTGGGACAGGCGGGGCAGCTGGACGGCGTCTTCGTCGACATGCACGGTGCGATGAGCGTGATCGGCCGGACCGACATCGAGGCCGACCTCGTCGCCGGGATCCGCCGGATCGTCGGTCCCGACGTACTTCTCTCGACCGGGATGGATCTGCACGGCAACATGTCGCGCGAGTTGATCGGGCTGCTCGACCTGGCCACCTGCTACCGCAAGGCCCCGCACACCGACGCGTGGGACACCAAGGAACGCGCGGCGCGCAACCTGGTGGCACGGCTGCGCTCGGGAGGCCGGCCGCTCAAGGCGTGGGTGCAGGTGCCGGTGCTGCTGCCGGGGGAGAAGACCAGCACCAGGATCGAGCCGGCCAAGAGCATCTACGCGCAGGTCGACGAGGTCGAGGCGATGGACGGCGTACTGGACGCGGCGATCTGGGTCGGGTACGCGTGGGCGGACGAGCCACGCTGTCAGGCCGCGGTCGTGGTGATGGGTGACGACGAGCAGGTCATCACCGCGCAGGCGAAGCGGCTCGCGGACGCCTACTGGGACGCGCACGACAAGTTCGAGTTCGTCGCGCCGACCGGGACGCTCGCCGAGTGCCTCGACCAGGCGCTCGCGTCGACCGCCCGGCCGTTCTACATCAGCGACTCCGGCGACAACCCGACGGCAGGCGGGGCGGGGGACACCTCGTGGACCCTGGACAAGCTGCTCCGCACGCCGGCGATCACCGAGTCCGAACTGACCACGATCTACGCGGCGATCGTCGACCCCGAGGTGACCACCGCGGCGATGGAGGCAGGCGTCGGCGCGACGATCAGCGTCGAGGTGGGCGGCAAGATCGACTCCGAGCCGTGCGGTCCGGTCGCGCTGACCGGTCGAGTGACGGGACTCGACACGGCCGCCGGCGCGGTGGCGCTCGCGGTCGGCGGGTTGCACGTCATCGTGACCATGCGCCGCAAGCCGTACCACATCGAGTCGGACTTCGTCGCCCTTGGATTGGCGCCGCGCGACGCTGATCTGGTCATCGTGAAGATCGGCTATCTCGAGCCCGAGCTGTACGCGATGGCCGCCGACTGGCTCCTCGCCCTCACCCCGGGCGGTGTCAACCAGGACCTGCTCAGCCTCGGCCACCACGGCATCGAGCGCCCGATGTTCCCGTTCGACCCCGACATGCCCGACCCGGACCTCACCCCCGAGATCATCTGACCGCTGGCATCAACGACGTACGTCGTCCTCCTCCGGCCGGCCGCCGTTCGCGTCGGCCGGAGGAGGGGTGTCCCGCTCCGGGCCGGTGGGGGCCAGCCAGGAGCGGGCGAGTGCCAGCGCGGCCTCGACGAATGACGGTCGCTTCACGAATCCCCCTGCCCGACGTGCTCAGGGAGTGAGAGTCCCAGACCGGGCTTTCAGTTCGCTTTCAGCGATTGCCGGTCACTGAAACCCGGGGACGAACGCGATGCGGTTGCCGTCCGGGTCGTGAGCGTCCGGCCGTGGTTCGGCCACCGCCAGGCCGAGGTGGTTGACGAGGGTGTTTGCCGGTGGCAATGACTTGCAGAGCTTCACGGCGTCGGCGCCGATCCGGAAGTACGCCGCGTCGGCCTCGTCGGACGGCACCCGCTCCATGCCGAGGTGGTCGCCGTAGAACTCGACGGCGGCGTCGAGATCCGGTGCGTCCAGCGCGATGAACGACAGCCGGCTGACCGGTCCCGACGTGATCGGCGGGACCCGGAACTCCTCGGACCGCTGGAGAAGCTCGACCCGTACGCCGTTCGGATCGGACAGGAACGCGAGCCGGCCCTGCCCACTCCCCGCCACCCTCGGCGAGCTGAGCTCGGCGTACCCGGCACCGATCAGCCGGGCGTAGTCGGCGTCCAGATCGTCGGTCATGAACCCGACGTGGTTCAGCCCGTACGCCGCGTCCGGGTCGGCCTCCTCGTTGTGGAGCAGTTCCACCAGCCCGGTCGCCAGCTGGATGTGCACCCGATGGACCCGCGGACCGGTCATGAACAACCGGTCGACCACCTCGGCGCCGATCCCGGAGTAGAAGGCCAAGCTCGCATCCAGATCCTGGACACGACCACCGACATGGTTCAGTTCATAGATCACCCGACCATCATGGCAAACGTTTACCAATGACGCCATGAGCGCTGACCGGATCCGGCCTAGCGGATGCGCGAGAGGCGACCGTTCGGCGTCACCCGGACCGTGGTCTGCCGCGCGCCGACGGTCAGGTCGACCAGCAGCATGGATCCCACGGTTCTGGTGCTGAAGGCAACTTTCTCGGTGCCCGCGGCAGGTACGACGACCGACAGGATCGATGCGGTCGATCCACTGCGGTTGAACTTGACCACGGGTGCCGGCACGCGGTGGAAGATGTCGGGGAAGTACCAGCCCTGGACGGGATCCTGCTTGCCCTGCTCGACCGTGATCGCGTCGGCCGGAAGCCCCTGCCCGTAAGGGATCTGCAGCAAGTACGTCTTCGTGCCGTCACCAGGTTTCGCGGCGACCGCGGTGGTCGGGGACTGCACGGTCACCTTCTGGCCCGGCGGCAGGTGCCACAACGTCTCGTACCGCTCACTGCCGGCCGACTTGCCGCGGTCCAGCGCGACGATCAGATCGGGATCCTTCAGTACGAGAACATCTCTGGTCCGTTCCACCCCGGCCGCGGGGGTGTCGCGGAACTCGTAGTACTCCGAGGTCGGTGTCATCGCCGCGCTCACCAGTTTCGTCTCGACGGGTGCGCCCTGGGCCGACGGGATCGTCATCACGTTGTGGGATGCCTGGCTCCTGGTCCACTCCTGCCATTTGTCGAGCTGGTATCCGGGATGGCCCGGGTCGATCAGGATGTCGCGGCCGTGCGAGTTGTAGGTGATCGACATGTGGTCGTCGTGCCCGTGGTACCGGCGGGCCGGCCCGAACCGGATGCTGTACGTCGACTCCTGCGTGAACGGCCTCGTCTCGCCCCATCCGGTCCGGCCGAAGACGTACCCGGCGTCGAAGACCGCGGTCCGCTTGGGCGGCTTCGTCCCGCGTGCCCCGAGGGTGGCGGCGTACTCCAACGAGGTCCCGGCCGCGGCCTGCGGCTTCTGGCGTTCCGCGTCGCCGACCTGGGGGAGTTCACCAGCTGAGGTGGTGGCGAGGGCGATCCACTCCGCCAGCGCACGTCGCCGTTCCTCGATGACTGGTCCTGGGTCGGCGCCGCAGCGCTGGAGTGCCGTCGTCGCCCGGCCCCACAGTTGGTAGTTGAACATGGCGTAGCCGACGGACTGCTCGTTCGTCGACCCCTGCGCGTCGATCGCAGTGGTGATTGCCTGGGTCAACCGGTCGACAGCGCGGTTCTTCAGGTCCGCGCGGCCGAGAGTGCAGCCGACGCCGAACAGCGCGATGCTCTCGTCCGTGCCGTGGTTCGACGGTCCGCCCCAGTTCTCGGTCATGAACTTCGCGTGGTCGAGCAGGGACTGATCGAGCCAGCCGTACTGCGCCGGTAGCCGACGGACATGCAGACCGGCAAGGACGGCCTGCCGGGCACAGATCAGCACGTTGGTGCGATGCATGGTGGACTCCCAGGCACCGACATCGCCCTTCCAGGAGTACGGATTGTCGCGCACCCAGTCGTGGATGATCGCCATCACGTGCGTCAACGCCTTGCGGTCGCCGCCCCGGGCCGCCGTGATCCCTTGTCCCAACCACCGCAGCGAATGCAGCCACATGTACCAACTGGGCTTGTGATACGGATCGGACCGCCAGCGGATGTCACCCGAACCATCACCGACCTTGTACGCCGGCTCGTTGCCCCAGGCGAACGTATCCCGCAGGACCATCCGCAACGGAACGTCCGCCTCGATCCCACTGAACCCAGGACACGCATACGTCCCGGTCCGCGGGACCGGCGTCGACTTCACCGCACTGGGCGACGGAGACCGGGTCGTAGGCGCCACCGGGCTCGGCGTCCCATCCGCCGCCGACACCACCGACGCCTTCTCCCGCCCGCCAGGCATCAATACCCTGATCGCCCCAGCGAACGCCACCGCACAAACCACCACACAGACAACAGCCAGCCCAACCCCACTACCCCTCCGCCGCGATCCCACCCCAGACCCCCTCCGCCGCCGCCTCACCAAGAGAGACGTCCCCACCACCCGGATTAGTTGCTCCGGTTGCAGGGATCGGGTCGGGGTTGTTGCTCGGAGAGCTCAGCAGGCTTCGTGATGGCGTAGCGGCCGGATCAGGTGACGATGCCGTAGTCGCGGATCTTGCGGTAGATGGTGGCCCGGGACATGCCGAGGGCCGATGCGGCGGCGGTCTTGTCGCCGTGGTGGGAGGCGAGGGCGCCGACGATGGCGTCGCGCTCCAGGGCCTCCATGCGGGTGAGGTGCCGGCGGGTTGTCGCGTGGCACTCGGCGGGGAGGTCTTCCAGTTCGACGACGCCGGAGCGACGGCGGCGGGCGACGTCGGTCAGTACCTTCCGCAGGTGCGTCACGTTGCCCGCCCATGGGAGCCGCATGAGCTGGTTGAGCGCCGCCCCGGACACCGTCACGCTGGTGATGCCAGCGCGCCCGAGCAGGTACCGCACCAGGACCGGGATGTCCTCGAGGTGATGACGCAGCGGAGGTACGGCGACAGTCCGCGGGAAGAATCGCAGCAGCTGCGTCCCGAGCTCGTCCTGGCCGCGCGACTGTCCGGTCAGCAGGGTCAGCGCGACCCACGGCTCGCGCGCCACCGAACTGTCGCGCACCGACTGCAGGAGGTCCACCAGACCCTGGATGACCTCCGCGGAGAGCAGGTGGGCGTTCCGGATGATGAGATCGGAGCCGGAGTCCAGTTCGCTGGTGGCGCAGGCGAGGAGATCATCCTGATCGCCGGCATCGAGCACCGCGAGCCGCCGGCCCGGCGAGCTGTAGTCGTGGACCGCGCGGAGCAGAGTCAACTTGCCTGAACCCGGCTCACCTTCGGCGACCAGCCACTCCGCCCGGCGACAGGCGTCGAGCACTTCCTGTGTCGTGTGCCGCCACAGCGCGCTCGTCCCGGTCATGCCGGGCAGCGACGGGACTCGTCCGCCACCGGTCGTGCGGGGTCCGGACCGCTGCTCCTTGATCTGCACGATCCCGCCGGCCAGAGCGTCGCCGAGGAACGTCGGCTGGTACGCCAGCCTGGCGCTGATCCCGCTGGGCAGGTCAGCGAGGAACGTGACCGGCTTGGTCCCTCCGCGGGCGTCCCGGGTCCGGTCGATCAGCGCGGCCTGGTCGGCGGAGTCGAAGCGCTGCTGTGCGTGGGCGTTGATCATGAAGACCTCGTCGCCGAGGGCGATCACCGAGCCTCCGGTGTGCCGGCAGACCGCGTAGTACTCGGTCAGCAGCGCCTGGTCGAGGGCGTTCGCCTCCTCCAGGATGCGTTCCTGGATCCGCCGGGCCGCGAGTTTGGCGAACGACAGCAGGATCGCGTTGGAGTTCTTCGCCTGGGTGGTGATGTCCAGGATCCCGAGCAGGCCGCCGGTGACCGGGTGCGTGATCGGCGCCCCGGCGCAGGAGAAGCCGCGCAGTACACCGGTGTAATGCTCCGCGCCGTCGATCAGGATGGGGCCACCGACCTCCAGCGCGGTGCCGATCCCGTTCGTCCCGACCTCGGACTCGGCGTACCGGAAACCGGGTGCCAGATCGACGGAGTCGAGCCGGCGGATCAGTGACTTGTCGCCGCCGCGACGGTCCAGGACGATGCCGCGGGCATCGGTCAGGATGATGCACACGGGCTCGTTGGTCAGCTCCGAGGCCAGGGCGTCGATCACCGGCCGGGCGGCCCGGGCCAGCGTGGTGCCGAGATCGAGACCGTCGAAGTACGCAGGCGCGGGCCGGTCGGCGTCGACCAGGGATGCCTCCGAGCGCTGCCAGGACATCCGGATGGAGTCCCGGACGGCGGGTCTGGGGGCCATGGTCAGCTCCTTCCGCTCGCTTGACTCTTCGAGAGAAGAACACGACCAACGGTAATTGGCAAGCTTGTGACTCGCGTCTCACATTGAGACAAAACGCCCCCACCGGTCCGGCTTTCATGCCTGGAACGCAGCTCAGCCGTACCGCTGGAGCCGGGCAGAAGCCGGCTCCCGACCCTGGAGGCAGACATTGAGCAGGCAGAGTCTCACCAAGGCGCATGCCAAGATCACCGAACTCTCGTGGGAGCCCACCTTCGCCACTCCGGCGACCCGGTTCGGGACTGACTACACCTTCGAGAAGGCGCCGAAGAAGGACCCGCTGAAGCAGATCATGCGGTCCTACTTCCCGATGGAGGAGGAGAAGGACAACCGCGTGTACGGCGCCATGGACGGCGCCATCCGCGGAAACATGTTCCGCCAGGTCCAGCAGCGCTGGCTGGAGTGGCAGAAGCTGTTCCTCAGCATCATCCCGTTCCCGGAGATCTCCGCGGCGCGGGCGATGCCGATGGCGATCGACGCCGTACCGAACCCGGAGATCCACAACGGGCTCGCGGTGCAGATGATCGACGAGGTCCGGCACTCGACGATCCAGATGAACCTCAAGAAGCTGTACATGAACAACTACATCGACCCGGCCGGGTTCGACATGACCGAGAAGGCGTTCGCGAACAACTACGCGGGCACCATCGGCCGGCAGTTCGGTGAGGGGTTCATCACCGGTGACGCGATCACCGCGGCGAACATCTACCTGACCGTGGTGGCCGAGACGGCCTTCACCAACACGCTGTTCGTGGCCATGCCGGACGAGGCCGCGGCCAACGGCGACTACCTGCTGCCGACGGTCTTCCACTCGGTCCAGTCCGACGAGTCGCGGCACATCAGCAACGGGTACTCGATCCTGCTGATGGCGCTGGCCGACGAGCGCAACCGGCCGCTGCTCGAGCGCGACCTGCGGTACGCGTGGTGGAACAACCACTGTGTCGTGGACGCGGCGATCGGCACGTTCATCGAGTACGGCACGAAGGACCGCCGTAAGGACCGTGAGAGCTATGCGGAGATGTGGCGCCGGTGGATCTACGACGACTACTACCGCAGCTACCTGCTGCCGCTGGAGAAGTACGGACTCACCATCCCGCACGACCTGGTCGAAGAGGCCTGGAAGCGGATCGTGGACAAGGGTTACGTGCACGAGGTCGCGCGGTTCTTCGCCACCGGCTGGCCGGTCAACTACTGGCGGATCGACGCCATGACCGACAAGGACTTCGAGTGGTTCGAGGACAAGTACCCGGGCTGGTACTCGAAGTACGGCAAGTGGTGGGAGAACTACAACCGGCTGGCCTACCCGGGCCGGAACAAGCCGATCGCGTTCGAGGACGTCGGCTACCAGTACCCGCACCGCTGCTGGACCTGCATGGTGCCGGCGCTCATCCACGAGGACATGGTGACCGAGAAGGTTGACGGCCAGTGGCGCACCTACTGCTCCGAGACGTGCTACTGGACCGACGCGGTCGCCTTCCGCGGTGAGTACGACGGCCGGCCGACCCCGAACATGGGCCGCCTGACCGGCTTCCGCGAATGGGAGACGCTGCACCACGGCAAGGACCTGGCCGACATCGTCTCCGACCTCGGGTACGTCCGCGACGACGGCAAGACCCTGATCGGTCAGCCGCACCTGGACCTGGACGACCCGAAGAAGATGTGGACCCTCGACGACGTCCGCGGCAACACGTTCAACAGCCCCAACGTACTGCTGAACGAGATGACCGACGCCGAGCGCGAGGCGCACATCGCGGCGTACAAGGCGAACGGCACCAAGGCCGTCGCCTGACCCCACCGAACCGGCTGGTGGCGGCGCGGGGATGAGCGTCGCCACCAGTCGTTCCACCGAGCGTGAGGAGGCCCCGACGTGGCCGACACCCACCGGATCCGCTTCGAACCGGTCGACATCGAGATGGACGTCACCGAGGACGACAAGATCCTCGACGCGGCGTTCCGGCAGGGCATCCACCTGATGCACGGCTGCAAGGAGGGGCAGTGCTCCGCCTGCAAGTCGTACGTGCTGGAGGGCGACCTGCAGATGGAGCGCTACTCGACCTTCGCCTGCAACGACGCCGAAGTTGCCGAGGGCTACGTGCTGCTGTGCCGGGCACACGCCTTCAGCGACTGCACGATCGAGCTGCTCAACTTCGACGAGGAGGAGCTGCTCGGCGGGGTCCCGATCCAGACGCTGAGCGCCCGGGTGGTGGCGATCGAGCCGGTCACCCGGGACATCGTCTCGCTCCGGCTGAAGGCCGAGCGGCCGTTCGAGTTCAAGCCGGGCCAGTACGCCGACATCACCATCCCCGGCACCGACGACCACCGGTCGTTCTCGATGGCGACCACCCAGTCGACGCCGGACGACCTCGAATTCCTGATCAAGAAGTACCAGGGCGGCCGGTTCTCGGCCCTGCTGGACGGCGAGCTCGCGGTCGGCGACGAGTTGTCGCTGACCGGGCCGTACGGCTCGTCCACGCTGAAGGACGGGCACGTACTGCCGGTCGTGTGCGTGGCCGGCGGGGCCGGGATGGCACCCATCCTGTCCATCCTCCGGCACCTGCGGGAGACCGGCAGCACCCGTCCGGTCCGGTTCTACTACGGCGCCCGGACCGCGGGCGACCTGTTCTACCTCGACGCGATCCAGGAGCTCGGCGCGGAACTGGCCGGCTTCGAGTTCGTGGCCTGCCTGTCCGAGTCGGCCGCGGACGCGGACGGTCTCGTGGTCGAGGAGGGCAACGTCACCGACATCGTCGAGCGGCGGGAGGCGGAGCTGCACCGCAGCGAGGTCTACCTGTGCGGTCCGCCGCCGATGGTCGACGCCGCTCTGGCGTTGCTGGAGGCAACCAACGTGCCGAAGGACCAGGTCTTCTACGACAAGTTCACCAGCCCAGCGACTACCGATGGAGTCTGAGATGGAGCAAACCAAGCAACGCAGTTTCCCCAAGATCGAGTTCACCGACTCCGAGGCGGGGGCGCTGGAGTTCCCGAGCTCGAAGAGCCGGTCGTACAACTACTACAAGCCGGCCAAGCTGCGGGCGACGATGTACGAGGACGTCACCGTCGACGTCCAGCCGGACCCCGAGCGGCACCTGACGCAGGGCTGGATCTACGGGTTCGGCGACGGCCCCGGCGGCTACCCGAAGGAGTGGACCGCCGCGAAGTCCTCGAACTGGCACGCCTTCCTCGACCCGAACGAGGAGTGGAACCAGACGATCTACCGGAACAACTCCGCGGTCGTCCGTCAGGTCGACCTCGGCCTGCAGAACGCCAAGCGGGCCAGGGCGTACGACGCCTGGAACCCGGCCTGGCTGAAGTTCGTCGAACGCAACCTCGGGGCCTGGATGCACGCCGAGAACGGCTTGGCGCTGCACGTCTTCACCAGCATCCAGCGGTCCGGCCCGACGAACATGATCAACACCGCGGTGGCCGTCAACGCCGCCCACAAGATGCGTTTCGCCCAGGACCTGGCCCTGTTCAACCTCGACCTGGCCGAGGCCGAGGTGGAGTTCGACGGCTCCGCCCACAAGGAGGTCTGGCAGAGCGCGCCGGAGTGGCAGCCGACGCGTGAGGTGGTCGAGCGGCTGACCGCCGTCGGCGACTGGTGCGAGCTGCTGTTCGCCACCAACATCGTGTTCGAGCAGCTGGTCGGCTCGCTGTTCCGGACCGAGCTGGTGATGCAGATCGCGGCCCGCAACGGCGACTACCTGACGCCGACCATCGTCGGCACCGGCGAGCACGACTACGACCGCGACCTGGCCTACACCCGCAACCTGTTCCGCCTGCTGACCCGCGACGAGC
The DNA here is from genome assembly GCF_043197265.1 of Kribbella sp. NPDC049227. NCBI lineage: Bacteria > Bacillati > Actinomycetota > Actinomycetes > Propionibacteriales > Kribbellaceae > Kribbella > Kribbella sp. NPDC049227. The sequence continues at coordinate 893,867 of NZ_JBICST010000002.1, forward strand.
AGTACGGCGAGACCAACAAGGTGCTGTTCGGCGAGTGGCTGACGACCTGGGTGCCGCGCTGCATCGCTGCCGCGCAGGCCTTGCAGCCGATCTGGTCGCAGCCGGCCGACAAGTCCGTCACGTTCGCGGACAGCCTGGACGCGGCCAAGCAGAAGTTCCGTTCCCTGCTCGAGGACCTCGGGCTGGACATTCCGAAGGAGCTGGACAAGTGAGCATGCAGTTCGGATCTGCCGCCGAGTTCTCCAACAAGACCGGCGTGACCCTGATGAACACCCCGGTCGGCCGGGTCGTCGCCCAGGTGATGGGCGCCAAGGACGGCGTCGAGCTGACCGAGTACCCGTCGATGATCCGGGTCGACGGGACCGGCGTACTCGACTTCGACTACGCCGAACTGACCGACGCGCTCGGCTCGGAGTTCGACGGCTCGGTGTTCGAGGAGATCAGCTCCACCCACTACGGCCGGATGGTCCACCTCGACGACAAGACCATCCTGTTCGCCAGCCCCGAGGACGCCGCCGAGTACATCGGCTTCGACCTGACCGCGCACTGACACGCTGTGCCGCTCCGGTCCGGGGCCTGGCCCGCGCCCGGACCGGAGCTCATCCCGAGATCAGCCCCACGAAGCGAGGACGTCATGTACGAGAAGAACGGCGAGAAGTACTACGTGGTCGACGCGCACGTACACATCTGGGACGGCCGTGAGTCGAACCTGAAGAACGTGCACGGCAAGCAGTTCATCGACTGCTTCTACGACTACCACCGCAACCTCAGCCCGGAAGACGTGGTGTGGGACTACGACACCTACACGTACTACGGCGGCGACCGGTTGATGAAGGACGTCTTCGACGACGGGTACGCCGACCACGCGATCTTCCAGGCCACGCTGCTCAGCGACTTCTACAAGAACGGGTTCGGCCAGACCGAGGAGGCGTTCGGGCTGGCGTCCAAGCACCCGGACAAGCTGACCTACAACCACGCCTACGACCCGCGCAACGGCGAGGAGGGTCTGGAGCAGCTCCGGCGGGACGCCGAGCGGATGAACCTCAAGGGCGTGAAGCTCTACACCGCCGAGTGGCACGGTGACTCGCGCGGTTACAAGCTCGACGACCCGTGGTCGCGCCGGTACCTGGAGGAGTGCCTGAAGCTCGGCATCAAGAACATCCATGTGCACAAGGGCCCCACCATCCGCCCGCTCGACCGGGACGCGTTCGACGTCGCCGACATCGACAAGGTCGCGACCGACTACCTGGACCTGAACTTCGTCGTCGAGCACGTCGGCCTGCCCCGGCTGGAGGACTTCTGCTGGATCGCCACCCAGGAGTCCAACGTGTACGGCGGTCTCGCGGTGGCCATGCCGTTCGTGCACGCCCGGCCGAAGTACTTCGCGCAGATCATCGGCGAGCTGCTCTACTGGCTCGGCGAGGACAAGATCCTGTTCGCCAGCGACTACGCCCTCTGGACACCCAAGTGGCTGGTGGAGAAGTTCGTGGACTTCCAGATCCCCGCGGAGCTGCCGGAGTACGCGCCGATCACGACCGCGCAGAAGAAGAAGATCCTCGGCCTGAACGCGGCCGCGCTGTACGACCTCGACGTACCGCAGGAGCTGCGGCTGCCGACCGATGCCGGTGACACCTCTGTCGAGGTGGCGGCCGGCGCACGCGCATGACGGCCGTCGCGACCTCGGTGGTCGACGAGATCGTGGCCGCACTGTCCACGGTCACGGATCCGGAACTGGACGAACCCATCACCACGCTGGGGTTCGTCCGGTCGATCCGGGTCGACGACACCAAGGTCGTGGTCCATCTGCGGCTGCCGACGTCGTTCTGCTCGCCGAACTTCGCGTACCTGATGGCGTCCGACGCCGTCGACGCGCTCCGGCGGGTCGGCGGCCTGGGACGGGTGGTGGTGCGACTCGACGATCACCACGACTCGGACAAGATCAACGCCGGCCTGGCCGCCGACGCCGGCTACGTCGGCACCTTCGGCGTCGAGGCGGAGACGAGCCTGGACGAACTGCGCCGGATCTTCCGGCACAAGGCGCACACCGCGGCGATGGAGCGCTGCGCCGAGGCGCTGCTGAAGGACAGCGCGATGACCGTCGACGATCTCCATCAGGTCACCCTCGCCGATCTGCCGGAAGGTCCGCACAAGGAGGCGTTGCTGCGACGACGAGTCGCGATCGGTCTCGGCGTACACCCGGACGAACCGGTGCTGGTGGACGAGGACGGTGCGCCGCTCGCCGCCGAGGCGGTGCCGTTGCGGCTCCGGTTCGCCAAGGCCGTGCGGATCTCGATCGAGGGAAACTCCCACTTCTGCCGCGGACTGCTCGCGACCCGGTACGCCGACGTGGAGCCCGACGGCATGTCCATCCGAGTCACGAACGCAAGGAGCACGTCATGAGGGCGGTCCAGGTAGTCGGGTACCACACCAAGTTGCAGCTCACCGACGTACCCGAACCCGAGATCCAGGGGCCGCTCGACGTGATCGTGAGGATCGGCGGGGCGGGGGTGTGCCGGACCGACCTGCACATCCTCGAAGGCCAGTGGGCCGAGAAGAGCGGCGTGGCGCTGCCGTACACGATCGGCCACGAGAACGCGGGCTGGGTGCATGCCGTCGGCGATGCCGTCACCAACGTCCAGCCGGGCGACAAGGTGATCCTGCATCCACTGATGACCTGCGGCCTGTGCCGTGCCTGCCGCTCCGGTGACGACGTGCACTGCGAGAACAGCCGGTTCCCGGGCATCGACACCGACGGCGGGTACGCCGACTACCTGCGGACCACTGCCCGCAGCGTGGTCCGGATCGACGACAGCCTCGAGCCGGCCGACGTAGCCGCACTTGCGGACGCCGGACTGACGGCGTACCACGCGGCGGCCAAGGTGGCCCGGGCGACCGGGCCCGGGGACGTCTGCGTGCTGATCGGCGCCGGCGGCCTCGGCCACATCGGCATCCAGGTACTGAAGGCGATCTCGGCCGCGACCCTGGTCGTGGTCGACCGCAACCCGGCGGCGGTCGAGCTGGCCGTCGCGATCGGAGCCGATCACGGCATTGTTGCCAACGGCACCCAGGTGGACGACGTACTCGCACTGACCGGCGGGAAGGGCGCGGAGGCGGTCGTCGACTTCGTCGGCGAAGGCGGCGCCACCTCCGAGGGCGTCCGGATGCTCCGTCGGGCCGGCAACTACTACGTCGTCGGGTACGGCGAGGACCTCGTCGTACCGACGATCGACATCATCTCGACCGAGATCAACTTCGTCGGCAACCTGGTCGGCTCCTACACCGATCTGCAGGAGCTGATGGTGCTGGCCGCGCAGGGCAAGGTCGCCCTGCACACCACGAAGTACCCACTCGCCGACTTCCAGCAGGTTCTCGATGACCTCGACGCGGGCAAGGTCCGCGGCCGGGCGATTCTCATCCCGTGACCCGAAAGGTGGTCTGACCATGGCAAAGGAACTGCGGTTCAACGAGGAGGCACGCCGGCTGCTCGAGTCCGGCGTGAACTCGCTCGCCGACGCGATCAAGGTGACGCTCGGCCCGAAGGGACGCAACGCCGTCCTGGAGAAGCTGACCGGCCCGCCGACCATCACCAACGACGGCGTGACGATCGCGAAGGAGATCCAGCTGCGCGAGCCGTTCGCGAACATGGGCGCCCAGCTGGTGAAGGAAGTCGCGATGAACACCAACGGTGCCGTCGGCGACGGCACCACGACGGCGACCGTGCTGGCGCAGGCGATGGTCCGCGAAGGGTTGCGTGCGGTGGACGCCGGCGCGAACCCGATGCGGGTACGTCGTGGCATCGAGCAGACGGTGCCGGTCGTGGTGGAGACGCTGCGCTCGTGGGCGGCCGAGGTCGGCGGCCCGGACGACCTGCGGCACATCGCGACGCTGGCCGCCAGTGACGACGAGACGATCGGCGAGGTGATCGCCGAGGCGGTCACCCGGGTCGGCCGCAACGGCGTCGTCACCACGGAAGAGTCCGATGCCATCGGTCTGTCGGTCGAGGTCGTGGACGGGATCGAGTTCGACCACGGTTATGTGTCGCTGTACATGGTCACCGACAAGGAGCGGATGGAGGCCGTCTACGAGAACCCGGTCATCCTGCTCACCAACAAGAAGATCTCCCAGGTGCAGGACATCATGCCGACGGTCGAGGCCGCCAAGCGCGCGGACCGGCCGCTCGTCGTACTCGCCGAGGACGTCGACGGTCCGGCGTTGCAACTGCTTGTCGGCGGCAACATGCACAACACGATGCGGTCCGTTGTCGTCCGGGCACCCGGCTTCGGGCACCGCCGCGTCGCCGAGCTCGAGGACCTCGCGGTGGCTCTGGGCGGTCAGGTCATCGCGACCGACACCGGGCTGGACCTGGCCGAGGTCGCGCTGAACCACCTCGGGTCGTGTGACCGGATCACGATCACCGAGGATCGGACGACGATCGTCGGCGGTCACGGCGACGCGAACCTGGTGGACGCGCGGCTGACCCAGCTGGAGACGCAGTTCGAGCGGGCCAGGATCGACGCCGACCGGGACAACCTGCAGCTGCGGATGGCCCGGCTGTCCGGGCGGGTGGCTGTCATCCAGGTGGGCGGCGCGACGAGCGTCGAGCGCAAGGAGAGGATGCTGCGGGTCGAGGACTCGCTCGCCGCGACCCGCGCCGCGGTCGAGGAGGGCGTGGTGGCCGGCGGAGGTACGGCGCTCGTCCAGGCACAGGAGGCGGTGTCGCGGGTCGAGCTGACCGGTGACGCCGCGGTCGGCCGCGAGGTCGTCCGGCGGGCGTTGCCCGAGCCGCTGCGATGGATCGCGATCAACGCGGGGTACGACGGTGACGAGGTCGTCGCCAAGGTCGCGAGCCAGCCGCTCGGCACCGGCTTCAACGCGCTCACCGGCCAGTACGCCGACATGTTCGACGAAGGTGTGATGGACCCGCTCAAGGTCACCCGGGCAGCACTGGAGAGTGCGGCCTCGATCGCGGCACTCCTGATCACCACCGAGACCGCGGTCGTCGAGGAGATCCTCGGCAACCCCGGCGCGATCATGGCCCCCGGCTTCGGCGATCTGGCCGAAGGCATGGTCCGTCCGTCCAACATCTACTGAGTCATGACCGAGCCGACCAGCCTGCAGCTGAACGCCGCGGCCCGCACCCTGGGGCTGCTCGTCGCGCCCGTGCGGCTGCACCTGGTCTGGCTCGCAACCAACGGTGAGTACGACGTGGGCACGCTCGCCGATCGCGCCGGAGTCAGCATCACCACGGCCAGCCAGCACCTCGCCAAACTCCGCCTGGCCGGTCTCATCTCACTGCGCCGGGAGGGCAGACGCCACATCTACACCGTCGACGATCCCCACATCGTGGCCCTGGTCGACCAGATCCTCGCCCACATAGCCCCCGACGGTACCCTCGCCCCCGACCCACCCGTACGCCTCAGAGCCTGAGCGCGACCGGCCCGCTGGCGGGTTATGTCGTCGCTGGCGGCATACAACCGGGCATCGGGCGAACAACCCGGCGGTCATCCTGCCGGCGAGGCGCCCAGACCTGAGACCGCCGGCCCGGGCTGGGTGCTCGGGCCGGCGGTTGGCGGGGGTCAGCCGACCGACGGGCCGAGACCCAGGGACTGAGGTGTGCTGGAGTCGGGGGAGGGCTGGTGCAGCCCTTCGTCCAGAGCGCCGTACTCGGTCATCAGGGCGGGGCTACCGCCCCACGGCGTCTGCTCCTCGGCGATCAGTGTGTTGGTGGTGAGCAGCAGACCGGCGACCGAGGCGCCGTTCTGTAGTGCTGAGCGGGCAACGCGGAGGGGATCGACGATCCCCATGTCGAGCATGTTGCCGAACTTGCCTTCGAGGGCGTCGAAGCCTTCGTCGACACCGAGCTGCGAGGTCCGTTCCAGGACCTCCGCGCCGTTGTAGCCGGCGTTCGCAGCGATCAGGTACGCCGGTTCGCGCAGCGCCCGCCGGACGATCTTCACACCGATGGCGTAGTCGTCCTTGACGTCGAGACTGTCGAGCGCCGACTCGGCATGGAGCAGGGCCATCCCGCCACCGGCGACGATGCCCTCGGCCATGGCGGCGCGGGTCGCCGACAACGCGTCCTCGACGCGGTGCTGCAGTTCCTTCAACTCGGCCGGCGTCGGGGCACCGACCCGGATCACCGCGACCTTGCCGGACAACGCACCGATCCGCTCGGTGAGCACGTCCTCGTCGACCCCGAACGTCGCCCGCTCCAACTCGGCACGCAACTGCGTGATCCGGAACTCGACGTCCTTCTCGTGCCCTGACTCGGCGACGATCGCTGTGCGGTCCGCGGTCACCCTGACCTGGTCCGCCCGGCCGAGCTGCTCCAGTCGCATCGTCTCGAGGGTGAAACCGGAGTGGCGGCTGTAGACCGCGCCGCCGGTGATCGCCGCGATGTCCTCCAGCTTGTGCAGCCGCCGGTCACCGAAGCCCGGCGCCTTGACCCCCACGCACTGGAAGAGGCCGTTCACGTGGTTGTGCACCAGCATGCTGAGCGCGGTGCCCTCGAGGCTCTCCGCGATGATCACCAGCGGCTTCGGCTCGCGCATGATCTTGTCCAGCAGCGGCATGACCTCCTGCACCTTGGTGATCTTCTCGCTGCACAACAGGATGTACGGGTCGTCCAGCACGGCCTGCAGGCTGCCCGGATCCGTGACCATGTACGGCGACAGGTAGCCGTTGTCGAACTCGAAGCCCTCGACGAAGTCGACCCGCATGCCGTGCGCGGCCGACTCCTCGACGGTGACGATGCCGCCGTCGCCGACGGTGTGCAGTGCGTTCGCGATCACGGCGCCGACCATGTCGTCGTCGTTGGCCGAGATGGCCGCGACCCGGGCGAAGTCGTGCTCGGTGGCGACCGGGTGCGCCACCTCACGGAGCCGCTCCACCAGCCGGGCCACGGCCATGTCGATGCCGCGCTTCACCAGCACCGGGTTCCCGCCGGAGCTGATCGCGGCCATGCCCTCGCGGATGATCGCCTGGGCGATCACGGTCGCCGTCGTGGTTCCGTCGCCGACGATGTCGTTGGTCTTGATCGCGGCTTCCTTGACCAGCTGGGCGCCCATGTTCTCGAACTGGTTCTTCAGATGGATCTCGCGGGCGATGGTCACGCCGTCGTTGGTGACCACCGGCGATCCGGTGATCTTCTCCAGGATCACGTTGCGGCCCTTCGGGCCCAGGGTCGATTTCACCGCGTCCGCCAGCTGGTCCACTCCGGACAGCAGCAGGTCGCGGGCCTGCTCACCGAATCGCAGTTCCTTGGCCATCAGAGCCCTCCCGGTCGGTCGTGACTTACGGAACGAGGATCGCGCGGCCGCGGACCCGGCCGGCGTCGAGATCGGCGACCGCATCGACGGCCGCGTCCAGCGGGTAGGTCCTGGTGTGCAGGGTGACCTTCCCGGCCTGGGCGAGCGCCATCAGCTCGGCCAGTTCGTTGAACGTGCCGACGATGTTGCCGATGATGTTGCGCTCGGTCGAGATGATGTCGAGGGTCGGGATCTGGACCTGGCCGCCGTACCCGATGACGAAGTACGAACCGGCCGGTGCGGTCATCGCGAAGCCGTCCTGTTCCGCACCCTGTTCGGCGACGAAGTCGAGGACGACGTTCGCGCCGACGCCGCCGGTCAGGTCGAGGACCGCCTCCACCTGTTTGCCGTCGGCAACCACTGTCTGATCGGCGCCGAGCTGCTCGGCCAGCTTCAGGGCCTCCGGGTTGCGGTCGACGACGATGATCCTCGTCGCGGTGAGCGCGGCCAGGCACTGGATCCCGATGTGCCCGAGACCGCCGGCACCGATCACGACGCACGTCGTACCGGGTGGGAGGAGCGGGATGGCCTTGCGGACCGCGTGGTACGCCGTGATGCCGGCGTCGGCCAGCGCCGCGACGTCCTGCGGCCGGGTGCTCGGGTCGAGCTTCACGCAGGCGCGCGCCGAGGTGAGCAGGTACTCCGCCATGCCGCCGTCGCTGTCGAGACCCGGGAAACTGCTCTGCGCGCAGTGCATGTCGTTGCCGGCCCGGCAGGCGGCGCAGAGCCCGCAGGTCGGGGTCGGGTGCAGGATGACCGTGTCACCGACCTGGACGTTGGTCACCGCCGAACCGATCTCGTGCACCCAGCCGGCGTTCTCGTGGCCGATCGTGTACGGCAGGGCCGGGTGCATCGCTTCGGCCCACTGGCCTTCGATGATGTGCAGGTCGGTGCGGCACACCCCGGCGCCGCCGATCTTGACGATGACGTCCAGCGGGCCCTTGACGACCGGTTCCGGTACGTCGTCGATGACCGGCTGCTGGTGGTATCCGTGCAGTCGAACGGCCTTCATCCCTACTCCTCCTCGCCGACGCCGGCTTCGGCGTACCGGTGGCGCAGCATTCCCCTGCAGATGCCGGTGTTGGCCTCGATCCCGGTCCGGGTGACGCGGGCCAACCCGAGATGCCTCGTCGCCTCGGCACCGGTGATGGGGGAGCCGGTACCGGGGTCGACGAGGAGCGGAGCGGAGGGATCGGTGCGGAGCCCGAGTTCGGCCCGCCGCCGCAGCAGCCGCTCCAGTTCGGCAGACGCGGGGACGTCGCCGAGGGTCATCGTGGCGAGCCGGGCCGGATCGGCGCCGGCGGCCCGCAGCGGCCGGCACACCTGGTCGGTCCCGGCCAGCATCGCCTTGGTCACGAAGGTCCGGCGCAGCTCGTCCAGCTCGCCGGCCGCCTCGCCGGTGAACGAGGCGGCGAATCCGGCCCGCGCCGCCACCCCGGCGTTGATCTGGTCGGACGCGAAGTGGTCCTCCAGCGCGACGTCGACACCGCGGACACCGGGCAGGGCGGCGACCACGTCGTACGCGTCGGCGACCATCAGGAAGGCGAAGTTGGGCGCGCAGAAGTACGTCGGCAGCCGCAACCGCACCACCACGTCACCGGCGGCCGACACGACGCAGGTGGACACGAAACCCAGCGTCGTGATCGGCTCGTCCAGCTCCGGGTCCCGGACCGCGTCCAGCGCGGTCAGGACCCGGGACTTCTCCCCAGCCACCGCCGTCATTACTGGGTGACCAGCTTGGCGTCGTCCTGCGCGGCCGGCTCCGCCTCCTTGAGCTGGAGCTCGTCGGGGACCTTGAGGTCGTACAGCTTCGCGGCGTTCAGGCCCAGGATCTTCTTCTTGCCCTCCACTCCGAGTCGTGGGTAGTCGGCGAACTCGTCACCCTCGGGGAACTCCCAGTCGACGAAGCCCTCGATCTGCCACTTCGGCTCCCAGATGCCGTAGTCGCTGCCGAAGGTCATCTTGTCCTCGCCGACCCAGAACAGCAGCTCGCCCATCACCTTCGCGAAGAACCGCGGCCGGGCGTGCATCAGGCCGCCGATGACGACCGACAGGCCGGCGTACACGTTGGGTTCCTGGGTCGCCATGAAGCAGAAGTCCTCGATCCGCGGCAGTCCCACGTGCTCGACGATGAAGTTGAGCTCGGGGAAGTCGGTCGCGGCGTGGTCCACGTCGGAGACGTCGAACGCGTCCTTGTCCAGCGGCCAGATCGTGGGGCCCTTGTGGACATGGATGTTCTTGATCCCGAACTCCTGCGCCTTCTCCAGATACCGGTACGCCGCGGGGTCGGTCAGCTTGTAGCCACGGGAACCGGCGTTCCACTCGGCGGTGTAGAGCTTGACGCCGCGTGACCCGTACCGGTCGACGTTGCGCTTCAGCTCCTCGATCCCGACGTCGCCGTCGCGCGGGTCGAACCGGGTGTTGTGGACGAACATGCCCGGGTGCTTCTCACCCAGCGCCGCGTTCCTCGCGGTGGTGTTGAACCCTTCCGTGTACCACTCCTTCAGGTACGTCGGCTGGAACACCGCGACGTCGACGTAGCCGTCCTCGAAGACGTCCTTCATCAGGTCGTCCTCGGAGTACTTCATGAACTTCCCGATGGTCCAGTGGGTCTCCTTCGGCGCGAGGCTCTGATAGGCGTGGAAACACTCGATCCAGCCCTTCGCGTACTGCTCGGCGCCTGGTACCCAGTTGTCCGGCGAGGCGTCCCAGTAGTGCATGTGACTGTCGACGACGAAGTACTTCTCACCATTCTTCTCGTACACGTCCGGCCCTCCTTCTACTTGGAAGCGGACAGGTCGAACCCGATGTATTCGGCCGCGTCCTCTGGATTGGCGAACATGATCGTCCGGTCGTCGAGGTGGACCATGCGCCCGTAGTGGGTCGACATGTTCTCCTCGAACTCGGCCTGGTCGAAGTACCCGGGCTCCTCACCGAGGGCCTCGGAGATGTCGTCGTAGACGAACTCCATCTTGCCGACCGCGTCGACACGGATCATCGACGGCAGCGGCGTCACCGTGACGTTGTCCAGCCCTCTCATCACGTCGGCGACGACCGCCCCGACCTGGTTGTTCATCAGCGTGACGCCGCACCGGTTGGACGCGGTGTTGTCGGACTTGAACGGGCTCTCGACGACTGCCTTGAGCGTGGTCACTGTGCCAACTCCTTCGGTTCCTCGAGACCCAGCGAGGTGACGATGCCGCTGAAGCGGCTCTTGACGCGGTCGAGTCCGTCCTCGAACCGTGGTGGTTTCGCGTCCGGCTGCGACCACAGCGGCTGCAGGGTGCGGGCCGCCGACAGGGCCAGCGAGACCCAGTTCGACGTCCAGTCCTGCATGATCGCCTTGTTGTGGTCGGCGAACTCGCGGTCGTTGGTGAGCAGCTCGAACATCGCCGTGGTGTAGCGCAGGTCGCGCTCGGCGAAGTCGTACTCGGCGGCGCCGATCACGGTGGGGGTGACGAAGTCGCCGTTGCGGGGTGCGGCCTGCTGGACCAGCTGGCTGCGGAACAGCTCGCCGACCAGCGGCTCGAACACGATGTTCGCGGCGAAGATCGCCTCGCACCAGTCGTCGATCGCGGTCAGCCGCTCGGCGAGGTCGCGGACGCCCTGCCAGGCCGGGTCGGACTTCCAGGTCTCCAGGTGCGCGCTGCCGTCGAACCCCTCGAGCTCCTCGGACAGGGTCAGGTTGTAGAGCGCGAGATCCTGCGCGGCCCGGATCCGGTGCATGCTGTTCACCGAGATCGCGTTGTTGTGCATATTGGTCGGCGCGCGCCGGTTCGCGTTCGCGTACAGGTACAGGCCGAGACCGTGGTCGACGTGCATCCAGGCGCCGATGTGCTGCTCGACGAAGCGGACCCAGTTGGTGTTCCACTGCTCGAAGGCCTTCGACTGCTTGGCGGCCTCGACGTTCTGGGTGACCTGGCGGACGACGTTGGAGTTGTAGCGGTAGAGCGTGAGCTCCCATTCCTCGTTCGGGTCGCGGAACTCGTGCCAGCCGGTGGCCGGCCAGTCGGTGACGAGCATGCCGCCGCTGCCCGGTCCGCGCTGGGGTGACGGCTTGTCCGAGCCCCACGCCTTCAGTGCGGTCCAGTCCAGCGGGTAGCCGCCGCGTCCGTCGGCGAACCCGTAGAGCCAGCCCTGGGTGAGGTAGTGCCGCGGATCCGGCTGCACCTCGACCGTGACGTCTTCGTAGTGGCTCTGCTTGCGCTTCTGCGGCTGGTAGTAGTTGTACCGCCGTGAACTCGAGTCCGGGAACACACGCGCGCCCGCTTCGGCGTCGGTGAAGACCGGTTTCGGCACGCTCCGCTCGGTCGGGGAGTCTTGTGTGGTGGTCATCGGCTCTCTGCCTCCAGCACCTTCGGGTCGCCGGCGTCGCCGGTCGTGGTGAACTTGTCGTAGTAGATGTGCTTCGTGACGACGCCCAGCCCTTCGAGCAGCGGGATCGCGGCCTCCACCATCGGTGGCGGACCGCAGACATAGGCGTCGGCTCCGGCCAGATCCGGTTCGTGCCGGCGGACGACGTCGGTGATCAGACCGACCTCGCCGTCCCACTCGGCGTCCTCGGCCGGCTCGGACAGCGCCGGGACGTACTTGAACCCCGGCAGGACCTCCTGCAGCGCCCGGAGCTCCTCGTCGAAGCACAGATCCAGATGGGTCCGGGCTCCGTAGTAGTAGGTCGCCGGCCGGTCGATCCCGCGCTCTGCCATCGAGCGCAGCAGCGACAGGATCGGTGCCATCCCGGCGCCACCGCCGACGAAGACGATCCGGGCGCCCGGATTGTCCCGCAGGGTGAAGACCCCGAACGGCCCGCTCAGCTGCAGCCGGTCACCGACGTTGAGCCGGGTGTCGAGGAACTCCGAGAAGACTCCGCCGGGATAGACCTTGATCACGAACTCCAGCTGCCCGGAGTCGCGGCTGGTCGTGTTGGCCATCGAGAACGATCGGCTGGCCTCGCTGTCCGGGACCAGGATGTCGACGTACTGGCCGGGGAAGAACTTGAGCTCCCCGGGGTCGGTCAGGCGCAGGACGAGATGACGCAGGTCGTGGGTGACCGGCGTGATCGCGACGACCTCCGCGACCCGGTCCTGGATCGGCAGCCCGGACCGGATCATGTCCTCGTCGTAGTTGAGCAGCTCGATGGTCAGGTCCTCGTACGGATGGGCCCGGCACAACAGCGTGTAGCCCTCGTCCAGTTCGTACTCGGGCAGCGCGAACGTCGAGTAGCGGTCCAGCTCGATGTCCTCGCCGTCCAGGACGAACGACTTGCAGGACGAGCACTGGCCCTCCTTGCAGCCGTGCATGAGCATCACGCCCTGCTCGGCCGCGGCGCGCAGGATCGTCTGATCCTCGTCGACCTCGATCTCGATGCCGACGGGCTCGAACCTCACGACATGCTTATCGCCCATGGTTCCTGACGTCTCTGCGGGGACGGACCGGGGCGGGCGGACACACGGGGGTGCCCGCCCGCCCCGGGGAGGGGATCATGCGTCGGCGGGTGCGCGGCCGGCGGGGCCTCCGCGTACATAGCGGGCGGCGAACGCGGTCCGCTCGTCGTCACTCATCTCGTTCAGCAGCACGTTCGGGCTCGCCAGCGGCGGGCACTTGCGCAGGTGGTCGAGCGTCCACATCTTGTCCGGGTTCAGGTCGAGGTGCGGCTGCGCGACCATGGTCTTGCCGTCGTCCCTGACGAAGCCCATGTCGGACACCACGTCGGCCCAGTTCCAGCCGTGGTACAGCGTCTCCCACTCGCGGTGGCCGATCAGCTTGCCCATGTTCGGCGTCTGCCGGCCCTGGTACGTCGGCCGGAAGGCGACCTCGTCGGTCCAGCGGCACATGTCGTGGCAGTAGGTCCGCCACTGGCCGTCGACCTTGGCCATCACCATGTCCTCGCGGACCAGGCACGGGACCATGCAGGTCCAGCACCGGTGCGGGTACTCGTAGTCGACGTCCTCGAAGACGATCGGCTTGTGCCCGTTCGGCATCGACAGGCGGTTGTAGTTCTCCCACCAGGCGCCGTACTTGTCGTACCAGCCGGGGTACTTGTACTCGAACCACTCGAAGTCCTTGTCGGTCATCGGGTCGATCCGCCAGTAGTTGGCCAGCCAGCCGGTGGCGAAGAACTGCGCCACCTCGTGCACGTAGCCCTTGTTCCAGATCTGGTTCCAGGACTCCTCGATCAGGTCGTGCGGGATCTCGAGGCCGTACTTCTCCAGCGGCACCAGGTAGCTGCGGTAGTAGTCGTCGTAGATCCAGCGCCGCCACATCTCCGCGTAGCTCTCACGGTCCTTGCGGCGGTCCTTGGTGCCGTACTCGATGAAGGTGCCGATCGCGGCGTCGACGACACGGTGGTTGTTCCACCACGCGTAGCGCAGGTCGCGGGCGAGCAGCTGGTGGTTGCCTTCGTCGGCGAGTGCCATCAGCAGCGTCGCGTAGCCGTTGCTGATGTGCCGGGACTCGTCGGACTGGACCGAGTGGAACACGGTCGGTAGCAGGTAGTCGCCGTTCGCGGCCGCCTCGGCCGGCATGGCGACGAACAGCGTGTTGGTGAATGCCGTCTCCGCCACGATGGTCAGGTAGATACTGGCCGCCGTGATGGCATCACCGGTGATGAACCCCTCGGCGAACTGACGGCCGATGGTGCCGCAGTAGTCGCTCTGGAAGTTCCGCAGGCTGGAGTTGAAGCCGGCGGGGTCGATGTAGTTGTTCATGTACAGGCGCTTGAGGTTCTGCTGGATCGTCGAGTGCCGTACCTCGTCGATCATCTGGATTGCCTGGCCGTTGTGCAGTTCCGGGTTCGGCACCGTCCGGAACAGCAGCGGCATCGCCCGGGCGGCCGAGATCTCCGGCAGTGGGATGATGCTCAGGAACAGCTTCTGCCATTCCAGCCAGCGTTCCTGCACCTGGCGGAACATGTTTCCGCGGATGGCTCCGTCGGAGGCGCCGTACACGCGGTGGTCCTTCTCCTCCTGCATCGGGAAGTACGACCGCAGGACCTGCTTGAGGGGGTCCTTCTTCTGCGCCTTCTGGAACGTGTAGTCGGTCCCGTAGTGCGAGACCGGCTCGTGATACGCAGGTTCCCAGGACAATTCCTGGATCTTCTGGTGGGCCTTCGCCACACTTTGGCGACTCATGGCACTCCTCACACTCGTGGCCGACTGCACTTGCAGTACATCGCCGGTGTGACCGCCGTGGAGGTCTCAAATTGAGATGACGGACGGTCACCGGCTCAGGGGTTGCCGAACATCGCCTGTCTGAGCTCCGCCAGCCGCGCATCCTTGGCCAGCGCGATCTGCTCGTCACCCTGCGGGTCGGGTTGGATCCCGAACGCCTGCAGGAGAGCGGCGGCCGGCTCACCCGGGTTCCCGGTCGTACCGAGGACCGGATGGAGCCCGGCGTCGGCCAGGTGCTCGAAGACGACGTTCACGACAGTCCACGGGTTGTAGGTCTCCCGGCTCGGGACAGCGCTGTCCATCGCAACCTCCTGATCGCTGCTTCGATCACAATCCCGCCGGGCCTCGATGGGTGTCTCAATCTGAGACGCCAACGGCGCCGGACTGCATTAGGCTCGAAGTGCGAGCGACCGGTGGGGCGGTGGCACTTCCGCACCCGTCCCCGCCGGGCGTCAGGAGGCCCCGTGGAAGAACTCGTGCTCCCGACGGAAGACGACAGCGGGCGGGCCGCAAAGGCACGGCTGAACTTCCTCACGCTCGACCCGGTCGGGCCGAAGGACGTCCGGCCGTCGATCCTTGCCTCCTGGGTCCGGTCGCGGCGGTGGAATCTGCCCGCCGATCGGATCTCGCTGCCGTACGTCGCGGATCCCGACCTGGAACTTCCGTTGTCCAGGAGCGCGAGACCAGTCCTGCAGCAGTTGCACGAACACCTTGCCGGTCAACCGATCAGCGTCATCCTGACCGACCGGACCGGCCTGGTGCTCCAGCGTCTGACCGCTGACACCGAGCTGGCCCGGCACCTGGACAAGGTCCATCTGGCGCCCGGCTTCAGCTATGCCGAGGAGTTCGCCGGGACGAACGGGATCGGGACCGCCCTCGAAGGCGGCGGACCGATGCATGTCTTCGGGCACGAGCACTACGCCGAGGATCTCGAGGACCTCGCCTGCGCGGGCGTGCCGATCAAGCATCCGGTCACCGGCAAGACGGTCGGCGCGATCGACCTGACCTGCTGGCGCAAGGACGCCGGCACCTTGCTGATCGCGCTCGCCAAGACCACGGCCGACAACATCAGGGCAGCGATGCTGACCGACAGCTCGACGCGGGAGCTGGCGCTGCTGCAGGCGTACCGGCAGAGCGCACGCCGGCTCGGCGACATGATTCTCGCGGTCGATGACGACCTGCTGCTGATGAACGCCAAGGCCCGGCAGTGTCTCGACGCCACCGACCAGCGAGCGGTGCTCGGGTACGCCGGCGAGCTGCTGGCGCGCGGTGGCAGCGACGCCGTCGTGGTCGAGCTGCCCACCGGGAGCTGGGTCAAGATCAGCTGCCGCCCGATCGCGGTCGGCGCGCGGGACGAGGCCGGCATCATCCAGGTCAGCCCGCACAACTCCGGCTCGGAGAATCGGATGCCGACCGCGACGCATCGTCCGCCGCCCCGGCCGGTCCTTCCTGGCCTGGTCGGCCGCAGCGCGCCGTGGCTGGGCAGCAGCCGTGAGGTCGACAACGCCTGCCGGGCCGGGCAATGGGTCGTGCTCACCGGCGAGCGTGGTGTCGGCAAGGTCGCACTCGCCCGCGCAGCGCACCACCAGAACAATCCGGCCGGCCTGTTCCACATCGTCGACGCTGTCGGCTCGAGCGGCGGATTCGGCGCGGAGCTGGAGGCCGAGCTGGCCGACGACATGGTTCAGGCGCTGGTCATCCGGCACGCCGACCGCCTCGGCCCGCGCGATGTCGAGGGGACGATCGAGGCCCTGTACGACGTACTCGAGCGCCGGCCGTCGGAGCCGCCGTGGATCGTGCTCACGATGACCTCGGACGGCACGGATCTCCCCGATCTGGGGGAGTTGCTGGCGTTGTTCCCGCTGACCGTCGAAGTACCACCGTTGCGGCACCACATCGAGGATGTCCGCGAACTCGTCCCGTACGTCCTCAACCAGGTGAGCCACGGTGACCTGAGCTGCTCACCGGAAGCGATGCATCAGCTGATGCGGTCCTCGTGGCCCGGCAACACCGGGGAGCTGTGCCAGGTCCTCAAGCAGGTCGTTCTCCGCCGCCGTCGTACCGGCGTGATCATGCCGGCCGACCTCCCGGCCCGCGTCCAGGCCATCAGCCGCCGCAGCCTCAGCCAACTCGAGGCCCTCGAACGCGACGCCATCATCCGCAGCCTCGTCGCCAACGACGGCCACAAGGGCCGAGCCGCCAAGTCCCTAGGCATGTCCCGAGCCACCATCTACCGCAAAATCCACGACTACGGCATCCAGCCCTCGTAGTCACGCCCTGGTGACGATCCGTTCCACCGTGTCGCTCTCGGGGAGGCCGGGGCGGAGACGTACGCCGTGGCCGGGGGTGGTGGGGATGATGATTTGGCCGTTGGTGATGTGGGGGAGGCCTTCTACCAGGTTGGTGTACCAGGTGCGGAGGAAGGCTCGGACTGTTTCCTGGATGAGGCCGTTGGGGAGGCGAGGGTCAGGTGGGTGCAGGCGGCCAGGGAGGCGGGGCCGGTGCAGTCGTGCGGGGCGATGGGGATGCCGTAGGTGTCCGCCAGTGAGGCGACCTTGCGGGCTTCGGTCAGCCCGCCGGTCCACTGGACGTCGAGGGTGGCCACATCGATGGCACCGGACTGCAGGAGAGTTGCGAACCCGCGTCGTCCGACAGCCGTCTCGCCACAGGCGATCGGTACGTCGACGGAGGACGCCAGCACCTGGAGGGCGTCGACCGCGTCGGAGCGCATCGGATCCTCGACCCAGTACGGGCGGTACGGCGTGAGCGCCTCCATGATCGTGGTCGCGGCGCGGCGGCTCCACAAGCCGTGCAACTCGACCATCAGCTTCATGTCCATCCCGACCTCGGACCGGATCGCGTCGATGACGGCAAGACCCCGCTGCAGGTCGTCGTGGCCGATCGTCAGCCCGCCGGTCGCTTCCGCGGCCTGGTCGAACGGCCAGACCTTGAGACCACCGATGCCCTCGTCGAACAGTTCCCGCGCGAGCGCGGCGGGCCGGGTCATGAATGCCTCGAGATCCTCGTACTGGCGTTGGTCGGCGGAGCCATCCGGGATACCCCAGTTGTCCGACCGCTGTCGCGTGCTCGAGCCGATGTACCCGGGCCCGGCGCAGGTGTTGTAGATCGGCACCGACGTCCGCACCGGACCGCCGAGCAGCGCGGCCAGCGGCAGACCGGCGTACTGCCCGAGCAGGTCCCACAGCGCGAGGTCGACGGCAGCGTTGCCGCGTACCTCCGCGCCGGCGCCCTGGAACCCGAGGTACGGCGTGAGCGCCTGTGCCATCGCCTCCGGGGTGGGGTCCTCGGCCTGCAGCACCACCTCGGCGGCGGACTCGTGGATGTACGCCTCCACGGCCCGCGCACCGAAGAACGCCTCCCCGAGCCCGATCCGCCCGTCGTCGGTGTGCAGGCGCAGGAACATCAGATTCGGCTGGATCCGGGGTCGGATCGTCTCCACGGCGATGATTCTCACAGCGGCTCGCACCTGCCTCAGGCCTCGGGGATCGTCCGGACCATCCTGGCAGCGGCCGCCCCGGAATGAACCCGCCCCCAGTGGTGTTGACACGTCAACCTAGAATTGTTCAGGCTGACGTGAACGGCAGATGGGAAGTGGAGCGGATGAGCGACCTCTTGTTCGGGCTCGACACCTTCGGGGACATTCCGGAGGGTGACAACGGCGAGCTCGTGCCGGCCGCGGCGGCGATCCGGCAGGTGGTCGAGGAGGCTGTGCTGGCCGACCAGCTCGGCGTGGACGCGATCGCGCTGGGGGAGCACCACCGGCCGGAGTACTCGATCTCCACACCGGAGACGGTGCTGGCCGGGATCGCGTCGAAGACCGAGCGGATCAAGCTCGGATCCGGCGTGACCGTGCTGAGCTCCGACGACCCGGTCCGGGTGTTCCAGCGGTTCTCGACCGTGGACGCGCTCTCGAACGGACGCGCCGAGGTGATCCTGGGTCGCGGTTCGTTCACCGAGTCCTTCCCGCTGTTCGGTTACGACCTGAAGGACTACGACGTTCTGTTCGAGGAGAAGCTGCAGCTGTTCGTGCGGTTGCTCGACGAGAAGCCGGTGAGTTGGGAAGGCACCACCCGGGCCGCGCTCGACAACGCCGAGGTCTACCCGAAGACCGAGTCCGGCCACCTGAACACGTGGGTCGGCGTCGGTGGATCGCCGCAGTCGGTCGTGCGTACGGCGTACTACGGCCTGCCGTTGATGCTGGCCATCATCGGTGGAGCGCCGGACCGGTTCGCGCCGTACCTCGATCTGTACAAGAAGGCGGCCGAGCAGTTCGGCACCGTCGCGCACCCGGTCGGGATGCACTCGCCGGGCTTCGTCGCCGACACCGACGAGGAAGCGAAGGAAGTGTTCTACCCGCGGTACAAGGTCATGCGCGACCGTATCGGCGCGCTGCGTGGCTGGCCGCCGATCAAGCGTGAGGAGTTCGACGCCGAGGTCGCCCACGGCTCGATGTACGTCGGGTCGCCGGAGACCGTGGCCCGCCGGATCGCCGGCGCGGTCCAGAAGCTGGGTGTCGGCCGGTTCGACCTGATCTACAGCGCCGGTCCGGTGCCGGCGAGCGCCCGGATGAAGGCGGTCGAGCTGTACGGCACCAAGGTCATCCCGATGGTCCGCGACATCCTGGCGGGCTGACGTCATGACGAACGACGCAACCACGATCGCCATCCTCGGTGCCGGCAAGGTCGGCACCGTGCTCGCCCGGCTCGCGGTCGCGGCGGGTTACCGCGTACTGATCGCCGGCTCGGGTGATGTCTCGAAGATCGCGCTGATCGTCGAGATCGTCACGCCGGGCGCGGTCGCGACGACGGCGGCCGAGGCGGCGGCGCAGGCCGAGGTCGTGATCCTCGCGCTGCCGCTCGGCAAGTACCGGACTGTTCCGGTCGAGGCGTTGCGCGGCAAGCTCGTGATCGACGCGATGAACTACTGGTGGGAGGTCGACGGCATCCGCGACGACCTGACCGATCCGCGGACGTCGTCCAGCGAGATCGTGCAGGACTTCCTGCCCGGGTCCCGCGTGGTGAAGGCCTTCAACCACATGGGCTACCACGACCTCGACGAGGGCGCCCGCCCGCACGGATCCCCGGATCGAAGGGCCATCGCGATCGCGGGCGAACCCGCGGACACAGCCGCGGTCGCGGAGATCGTCGACGCGCTGGGCTTCGACCCGGTGATTGCGGGCCCGCTCGCCGAAGGCATGCGACTCGAACCCGGGACCGAGCTCTTCGGCGCGAACGTCCCGGCGGACGAGATCCACGCCATGCTCACGCGCTTCCCCGACACACCGCGTGGCCAGGCGGTCAGCGAGGCCCGGTCGGAGGACTCCCGCCTGACGGCGTGACCCACGCCTCGGTGTCACGGTGAATACGACTGGGTACGGGACGTATGCACGTGGCATGTCGAAGGGACGGCCCGTAGTACGTTCGAGGAGTTCGCAGTGAAAGCAGTGAGGCGTTCGGGGGCCGGGCATGTGAGTACACCGCGCGTGGTCCGATCTGCCAACATGCCGACGGACGTGAGTGGACCGTTCGTCTGCGGCTGGTCGGCGGTCGGAGAGTGCGCGGTGGTTCGCGTCGCCGGCAGGATCGACGACGTCAGCGCGCCGACGTTCGAGACCGAGTTACACCACGTGATCACCACCAAGCGGCCGACGCTCGTGGTCGATCTTCGCCGCGTGAGTCACATGGACCGTGCCGGCATCGAGGTGCTGAGGACCGCCGGCGAGTTGGCGGTCCAGCACAACGGATGGCTGCGGGTCGCCGGCGCGGCGACCTGGCTGGCCGAGCTGTTGTCGGACCTCGGCGGGCGGATCCGTCAGTATCCGAGCCTCGCGGACGCGTTGCCGTCGTACCGGCCGGCTCCGTCCGCGTGATCACGTCTTCTCGTGGTGCAGCGCGACCGCTGCCACGATGACCGCGACCGCCGCGAGTTCGGCGAGCGTCGGGATCTGACGCAGTACGACGGCACCGATCGCCGTCGCTGTGGCGGGCAGCAAGGCCAGCATCAGTGCGAACGTTGATCGCTTGAGTCGGGCCATCGCGAGTTGATCGCTGACATACGGGATGACCGACGAGCAGACCCCGACGCCGACCGCCGCGGCCAGTAGCTTCCAGTCCGTGAACGCCGGTGTGGCCTGCATGACCCCGACCGGTAGCGCGATCACAGTGGCGATGCCCATCGCGAGCGCCAACCCCTCGATCCTGCGCAGGCCGTCGACGCGCGACACCCGGTGTCCGAGTACGACGTACGCCGCGAAGAGGAGCGCATTGAGCGCTGTGCAGACCAGTCCGATCCAATCCTGCGACAGTCTGATGTCGGTGAGGATGTAGACCCCGGCGATGGCGAGGAGAAGTGCCAGCAGGTTCCGCAGGCTCCGCACCGCGATCGCGGCCAGCACGATGACCGGTGCGAACTCGGCCGCGGCGACCGTTCCCAGCGGCACCCGGTCGATCGCCAGGTAGAAGCTGCAGTTCATCACCGCGAGAACGGCGCCCCACCCGGCCAGCAGTTTGCGGGTGGCCGGGTCCAGGGATCGCCACGCCCTGAGTGGCCGGCGCCAGAGCCAGAAGATCGTGCCCGCGGCCGCGATGCGCAACCACGCGACGCCGAGCGGCTCGATCCGCGCGAAGAGCAGGACTGCCATGGCCGGGCCCAGATAGTGGAAGATCGCGCTGACCACGAAGTACGTCTGTGCGGGTACGACGTCGACCAGCCCGGCGTCCTTGGTCTTTCGCACCCCACAACCGTAGGAATCGGACACCTCCGACGACCATGGCGTTCCGGTCAGCGAAAGGTGCCCGATACCTTCGATTCGGCAAGTTTGGTGGGTGTCAGCCGGCTTGGACCCGACGGAAACCCTTGGTGGTCAGGTAGACGCCGACGGACAGCTCCCAGGCGGCGACGGGCAGCGTGGCGAGCAGGGACCAGGTGGACGTCTGCGTGTTGTGGCCGAAGACGGTGAGCATGTTCGCAGTGAAGAGAAGCGGTGCACCGATGAGGCCCAGTGTGGGGATGATGCGGGGCACCAGGCGGGACCGGTAGAGCAGTGTGCCGAAGAGTACGGCGTTGATGGTGGCCATGAAGCCGGGGCCGAACAGGAACGTCCAGTCGCGGACGGCGACCAGTGCTTGACCGGTCGCGACGTCGCCAGCCTGATCCTGCCGCAGGGTGACGACGGCGAGGAGGCTGACGACACCGACCATGATGATGGCGGCCTCGATCAGCCGGGAGCTGACGAAGCCGAGCGCCAGGGATTCGTTGTGTCGCTTCACCACCGGATACACCGCGACCGCGGAGCCGACACAGGTGACGGCGTTGACGAAATCGAGGAAGCAGCCCCACAGCACGCGGGTGTCCTGACCGGCACCGGTGATGTAGCCGGCGTCGTTCAGCACCGGGCTGAGCAGCACCAGCGCGGGGATCGAGGCGGCGAACGTGATCAGGTAGAAGATGCCGCCGGCCCGGGCGTTGTTCCTGGTCGGGTCGGCTGTACGACGGTCGGCGGACGCGGTGGATGCGGTGATGGTCATGGCAGTTCTCCAGGTGATGAGTGCTTCGCCGGATCGGAGTCGGTCCGGGCGACCGACAGCAGCGGGAGGCCGAGGTCGCGCAGCTTCTGCAGTACGCCGTGCAGTGCGGCCTGGTCGGCGACGCGGCCGTGGATGACCGTGGTGCCGTCGGCGGCGCTGGTGACGGTCAGGCCGTCGAACCAGGACGCCCACCGTGGGTGGAGCTGCCCTTGTAGGCGGATCTCGTACCAAGCTGAATCGTGCGACATGTCCGCAAGCTACGAGCGCTTGTGGTGACCGGGCATCACATCATGTGGTGATTTCAGCGTGTGAGCAGGTGGAGCTGGTGAGCCCGCCGGACCGCGCTGCGCCGGTTGGTCACGCCGAGTTTGGCGTAGATGTGCTTGGTGTGAGTGCGCACGGTGTTCAGCGACACGACGAGCTGGCGTGCGATCGAGGGACCGTCGAGTTCGCCGGCGAGCAACCGCAGGACGTCGAGTTCGCGGTCGCTCAGGGGGTCGACCAGGGCGTCATCTCCGGCCGGCTTCGGAGCCTGGGAGGTGGGTCGGCGTACCGCGTCCAGCAGCATGGGCGGATAGAGCCAGTCGGGCCGGCGTTGCGCGAGAGCGGACAGCATGGACGTCATCGGTGGGCCCTCGGCGATGAAGACACGGATGTAGCCTTCGGGCTCGGCCAGTGTCAGGGCTCGTTCCAGCGGGTCGACGTCGCCTTGGGCGAGTGCCCGTAGTACGAGGATCTCGATGATGGTGCCGGTTCTGCCTCCTGCCTCGGCCGCCTCTTGCAGCCGCTCGAGCAGCCGGATGGCGTCACCGCGTGCTTGCTCGGCGAGGAGGATGCGGGCCAGCGTCAGGTGCTCGTACTCGCGCAGATAGGAGAGCTCGTCGTCCGCTGACAGCCGCTGCTGACGGATCCAGTCGCGGGCGGCGGACAAGTGGCCCTGGGCAACCAGGACGCGCGCCCGGAGCGCCGCGATCGGACGAACGTTCGGTGAGAAGTCGCCGACGTACACGCGGTCGGCCGCATCGAGCTGATCCCGGGCGCCGGCGAGATCGCCCTCCGCTGCCCGGAGGCAGGCCGTCGCCACGCGCCACCGATAGGGGTTCTGCGGCAGGCCGGCGGCTGGCCCCAGGTCTTCGGCGCGCCGCAGATAGTTGCTAGCGGCATCGAGATCGTTCCGCTCCAGCGCGAGCCGGCTCAACCCGACGTACATGTCCGCGGTCCCGCGGAGACCTTCGCCGAGGTCGAGGGCTCGCTCGAAGGTGCTCTGTGCCTGCCGGAGCCGGCCCTGCGTGATCTCGATGTCGGCCAGCGTGATCGAACAGCCGAGGACGTCGGCGATGTACCCGATCCGTTGCAGCTCCCGCGCGGCCGTCGTGTAGCCGTCATGCGCGGCTTCGAGATCCCCGCCGGCCCAGTGCGCGAGACCCGCCAGCGCCGAGGCAGAGGCGGTGGTGAGGTGGTCGCCGTCGACAGCGCGATCGATCGCGCGGCCGGCATGCTCGATGGTCCCGGCCGGATCGCCAGAGGCCAGCGCCAATGCGGCCCGGTACGTCTCGATGGTGCCGGGCAGCCTGACGAGTTCGCCGCGGTCGACGACCACCAAGGCGTCCGCCGGTCCCGCGAGCACACGCTCGACGTCGTCGATCCGTTGCCCGACGCCGTCGAACTCGTTGCAGGACATCAGCGCCCCGACGAATCCGATCGCGAGGACCGGCCGTTTCTGCACGACGTCGTTCGGTATGTCGTCCAGCCAGCGTCGCAGCGTGGGTTCCTGCCGCTCCCGTTGCAAGGCGGGCACAGCCAGCTCGACCAAGTCCGCGGCATGCTCAGCGTCGCCGGCCGCAAGGGAGTGCTGCACGGCTGCGACGGTCTCTCCGGCCTCCTCGTACCAGCTGCTGGCGCGTCGGTGCAGCTCCGCGAGGTCGCCACGTTCCTCACGCAGATGCGACCGCAGTACGTCGCCGAAGAGGTGGTGATAGCGGTACCACCGGCGATGGTCGTCGAGCGGCACCAGGAAGAGGTTCTGCCGCTCGAGCGCCTCGAGCATCGCCTTGCCACCGGACCGTCCGGTCACGGCATCACACAGCGGTCCGGTCAGCCGGTCGGCGATCGACGTCTCGAGCAGGAACCGGCGTACGTGGTCCGGCTGCCGGTCGAGCACCTCGTCGAGCAGGTAGTCCACGACGTACCTGTCATCACCGGCGAATCCTTCGATGAACGCGGTCGCGTCGTCACGCCCTTGCAGCGAGAGTGCCGCCAGCCGGAGAGCGGCGATCCACCCCTCGGTCCGCCCTTCGAGCGTGGCGATGGCCGCCGCATCAAGATCCAGCCCGGTCAGATCGTTCAGGTACGCCGTCGCCTCGTCGACGGTGAAGCGGAGATCGGCGGCGCGGATCTCGACCAGCTCGCCCCGCGCACGCAAGCGAGCAAGGGGGAGCGCGGGGTCGGCCCTGGTGCTGATCAGCAGCTGCACCTGTGGCGGCAGATGCTCGACCAGGAACGCCATCCCCGGCTGGATCTCCGGACCGTCCGCAAGGTGATAGTCGTCCAGCACAAGATCCACGTCGTCCGGAAGAACGCTGAGCTCGTTGAGTGCGCCGGCCAGCACCGACTCGATCGGTGCCTGACCCGACCGGAGCAACCCGAGCGCGCCCTCACCAACACCCGGAGCGGCCCGCTCCAATGCGGTCAGCACGTAGGCCCAGAACGTGGTGGCGTGACGATCGCTCGCCTCCAACGAGACCCACGCTGTCCGGCCTGGGCGCTCGGCCGCCAAGGCCGAGAGGAGGGTCGTCTTTCCGAAACCCGCCGGTGCCGAGACGAGCGTCAACCTGATGTCGTCCCGGCGTCGCAGACGCTCGGCGAGCCGCGCTCGTGGCACGAGAGCCTGCCGGTTCCGGGGCAGATAGAGCTTTGATTCGAGGAGAGGGCTGTGCATCACCAGCTCCCCTCGTCGGCGTTCTTGGAACGAGCGTAGGGCAGGGCCTGTGAAACTCGGATGTTTTTGTCGGTGGGCCCCGTTACGGTCGGTCAAGTGCTGACCCTGTTGCGGTACGCCCTGCGTGTTGCACCTTGGAGCACCGCCCTGACGATGAGCCTGGCGGTGCTCGGCTCCTTGCTGGGCATGGCCGTCGTACTGCTCACCGGCCGCGTGGTCGGCGCCGTTCCCGGGGTGATCGACGACGCGCCCGGAGCGATGCCGATGACCGAGTTCAGCTGGCTGCTCGGCGGACTGCTGGTGGTGTTCGTCCTGGAGAGTCTGACGCCCGCGATCCACCAGGTGGCGACGCTGATCATGGACGCGGCGCTCACCCGGGCGATCGGCACCGGCATCACCGAGCCCCTGCTCCGTCCGCGCCGGATCGCGCATCTCGAGGACACCGAGGTGCTGGATGTGCAGGAGCGGGCCAAGGGCAAGGGTGGCTTCCATCTCGCGCAGGGCTTGGGCAACCTGCCGTGGCTGCTCGCGAGCCGGGTCACCCTGATCGGCTCGGCGGTCATCGTCGGCGTGATGTTCTCGTGGCCGGTCGCCGCGATGCTGGTCGCGGTCACGTTCCTGCTGGAGTGGTACGGCGGCCGCCTGATCGAGCGCGAGATCGACGTGTGGTGGGGCAACACCGAGGAGCAGCGCCGGGCCAACTACCTGTTCGACCTCGGCATGCGCGACGCGCCGAAGGAGCTGCGCGTCTTCGGCCTCCACAACTGGCTGGTCCAGCGGTACGTCCGCGAGTGGACCGCGGGTTTCCGCCCGGTCTGGGAACGCCGCCGCAGGAACGTGAAGTGGTCGATCCTGACCGGCGGCCTGCACCTGGCTGCGAACGGCCTGGCGATCCTGCTGGCCGGCCGTGCCGCGCTGAACGGCGACCTGCCGTTGACCGAGGTCGCGACCACGGTTCCGGCGATCCTGGCCATCGGGGTGTCGAGCAACGGGTACGGCGTCGTGCAGGTGCGGCGCGGGTTGTCGGCGTACCGGGCGATGAAGGGACTGCCGGGGACGATCGCCGAGCGTCATCCCGAGCCGCGCGCGACGACCAGGCACCGCGTCGAGACGATGCCGGCCCGCGAGGTCCGCTTCGAGAACGTGAGCTTCCGGTACCCGGGCTCAGACGTCGACGTACTCCGCGACCTCAACCTCACGATCCGTGCGCACGAAGCACTCGCGCTGGTGGGCGTCAACGGGGCCGGCAAGTCCACTCTCGTGAAGCTGCTCGGTGGCGCGTACCGGCCGACGACGGGCCGGATCCTGGTCGACGGCGTGGACCTCGCCGACATCGACCTGACCGCCTGGCAGCGGCGCATCGCCGCGATCGTGCAGGACTTCCTCCGCTTCCCGTTGTCGGTGACCGACAACGTCGCGTTCGGCGCGGTCGAGCGCGTCGACGACGAGGTCGGGCTGGCGAAGGTCGCCCGGGAGTCGGGCATCGACGACGTCGTACGCCGGCTGCCGGAGGGCTGGGACACCGTGCTCGACAAGACGTTCGACGGCGGCGTCGACCTGTCCGGCGGTGAATGGCAGCGGATCGCGCTGGCGCGTGCGCTATTCGCCGTGCACGCGGGCGCCGGCGTGCTGGTGCTGGACGAGCCGGCCGCGGCACTCGATGTACGAGCCGAGGCTGAGCTGGTCGAGCGGTACCTGGAGCTGACGTCGGGCGTGGCGTCGCTGATCATCTCGCATCGCTTCTCGGTCGTCCGCAACGCGGATCGCATCTGCGTGCTGGCCGACGGCCACATCATCGAGGACGGCACGCATGATCAACTGCTCGACAAGGGTGGGACGTACGCGGCCATGTTCCGCCTGCAGGCCGAGCGCTACGTGACGTCCTCGGACAAGGCGGGCAGAGAGGTCCTCGATGCGTAGCCTCCGGATCTGCTGGCTGTGGCTGTCGACGTCGTTCCGGGCCGCTCCGTTGCTGATGACGATCTCGGCTGTGCTCGTCGCGGCCCGAGCGGTCACCGCCCCGCTGCAGACGTACGGCGTCAGCCGGCTCGTCGACGGGATCGCAGGAGACCAGTCGAGCACGATCGCGCTCGGCATCGGCATCATCGTCGGTGCGCTGGCCGTCTCGTTCGTCGCCGACGTCGTGGGCTGGCCGCTGCAGGACACCGCGCAGGAGCGGATGGCCGGTCGCGTGCACGCCGACCTGCTGGACGTGACGACCGGCATTCCAGGGTTGACGCATCACGAGCGGCCGGACGTCGCCGACCGGCTGGAGCTGGTGCGTGAACGTGCATGGCGGATGGGCGTCGGCGCCGAGGTGCTGCTGTGGGCGTTCGCGACGATCGCCAACACGGTGACCGTGCTCGGGTTGCTGGGGTCGGTGAATCCGCTGCTGCTGATCCTCCCGCTGCTCGGTGCGTCACGGATCTGGTCGGCGTACCTGAGCAGCACGCGGCAGCACAAGGCGTGGGAGGACTCGATGCCTCAGGAGCGCCTGATCGACCGGCTGATCGAGGTGGCGAAGGACCCGCGGACAGGCCTCGAGCTGAGGGTCTTCGGGCTCGGGCAGGTGCTGCTGGACAGGATCTTCGCGTTGCAGACGGAGCGTTTCCGGCGCCGAGTCGCGGCGGCGCGGTGGGGCGGCAAGGTCGACGGGTCGGTCCGCCTCGTGTTCGGTCTCGCGTACGCCGCGGCCGTGGTGTGGATCATCGCGCGAGCCCGGAACGGGCAGCAGACGGCGGGCGACGTCGTACTCGTGCTGCTGCTGGCGCCGCAGGTGGATCAGATGACCGGCGGGATCGCGCGGAACGTGTACTGGGTGGGCGAGGTCGTGCGGAGCTTCAGCCGGTACGACTGGCTGCGCACGTACGCGAAGGAGAACTCCTGGAAGTCGAGCACGACCGCGGCACCGGCCCGGCTCGTGTCCGGCATCGAGCTGCGGAACGTCGGATTCTCCTACCCTGGCACGGATTCCGCCGTACTCACCGATGTCAGTCTCAGTCTGCCCGCAGGGTCGGCGGTCGCGTTGGTGGGGGAGAACGGCGCGGGCAAGACGACACTGGTGAAGCTGCTCGCGCGGATGTACGACCCGACGACCGGGCGCGTCCTGGTCGACGGCGTGGAGCTGTCGACGATCTCACCGGATGCCTGGCGGTCACAGCTGTCGGCCGGGTTCCAGGACTTCGTCAAGTTCGAGCTGGCGGCCCGCGACGTCGTGGGGCTGGGCGACGTCGACCGGGCCTCCGACGAGGCGGCCGTCCGCGCCGCGGTCGCGCGAGGCGACGCGGAGTCCGTCGTCGCCGGGCTGCCGCGCGGGCTGGATACGCAGCTGGGCAAGAAGTTCACCGACGGCGTCGAGCTGTCCGGTGGCCAATGGCAACGACTCGCGCTGGCCCGGGCGTTCATGCGAGAGCGCCCACTGCTGTTGCTCCTCGACGAGCCGACCGCCGCTCTGGACCCGGAGGCCGAGCACCGCCTCTACGAGCAGTACGCCGCCGCCGCGAAGATCGCGGCCACCGAGACCGGCGGCATCACCGTCCTCGTCTCCCACCGCTTCTCGACCGTCCGCATGGCCGACCTCATCGTGGTCATGCACAACGGCCGCGTCGAGGAGGTCGGCACGCACGAGGACCTCCTCGGCGCGGGCCACCGCTACGCCGAACTCTTCGAACTCCAGGCCCGCGCCTACCGCTAGACCCGGTCCTGGACCTTGACCTCCGCGTCAGGCTCGGCGACGTGGCAGGCGGCCTCGTGGTCGGTGCCGAGGATGCGCAGGAGCGGGGTCGTCCGGTGGCACTCGTCGACGACGAGCGGGCAGCGCCAGCGGAAGCGACAGCCGGGGGTGGGGTCGATGACCTTCGGTGGTTCACCGGTGTCGCCCTCGACGGCGGCAGTCAGCGGTGCCCGTGGGTCGGGGACCGCGCCGAGCAACAGGTCGGTGTACGGGTGCTTGGGGTTGGCCAGCACGGACTCGGCCGGGCCGGACTCGACGATGTGCCCGGCGTACATGATGGCGAGGCGGTCGGCGACGTACCGCGCGCTCGCGATGTCGTGGGTGATGTAGAGGAACGACACGCCCTGGGTCTCGCGCAGTTCGCTCATCAGGTTGAGCAGGCCGATGCGGATCGACACGTCGAGCATGGAGACCGGCTCGTCGGCGAGGATCAGCTTGGGTTTGTGCGCCAGCGCCTGGGCGAAGCCGATGCGTTGCCGCTGCCCGCCGCTGAGCTCATACGGATAGCGGTGCATGATGTCGCCGGCGGGGGACAGGCCGACTGCCTCGACGACGCGTTCTGCCTCCTCGAACCGCTGTGCCCGCGTGAGCTCCGGGCGGTGCAGCTTCAGGCTGCGCAGGATGCCGTGCGAGACGCGGAACGCGGGGTTGAGCGAGCTGAACGGATCCTGGAACACCATCGGTACGTCGCCGCGGTAGGCGAGCTGGTCCTTGCGCGACCGCATGCTCGACAGCGGCCGGCCCTGGTAGTAGATCTCGCCGCTCGTCGGTTGGTACACACCCGCGAGCAGCCGGGCGATCGTGCTCTTGCCGCTGCCGCTCTCCCCGGCCAGCGCGACGATCTCCTGCCGATCGATGGTGAGGTCGACGTCGTCGACCGCGTGCAGCATCTGGCGGGAGAGCCCGCGGCCGACGCGGAAGTGACGGGTGAGCTTCTTGGTCTCGAGCAGCGGCGCCGTCGACGCCACCGAGTCCTGGACGGTCGACGACGTGGAGTCCACACTGATATCGGTCATGACGTCACCTCCTGGACGGGCTCGGCCGGGCGGGTCTGGCCTGGGGCGTGCAGCAGGCAGCGCGCCTGGATCGGACCCACCTGGTAGAGCTCGGGCTCGATCTTGGGACAGTCCTCGAACGCCACCGGGCAGCGCGGATGGAAGCGGCAGCCGCTCGGTGGGCTGGCCAGGTTCGGCGGGCTGCCCGGAATCCCGGTCAGTGGTTGCTTCGGGCCCCGGATCGACGGGAACGCGTCGAGCAGACCCTTGCTGTACGGGTGTGCCGGATGGTCGAAGACCGCGCGCGTGGCGCCGAACTCGACGACCTGACCGGCGTACATCACCATCAGCTGGTCGGAGAAGTGGCTGATCAGCGACATGTCGTGGGTGACGAAGACGACCGCGAAGCCGAGTTGCCGCTGCAGTTCCTTGATCTGCACCATCAGGGATCGTTGCGCGACCACGTCGAGGGCCGAGGTCGGCTCGTCCATGATGATCAGGTCGGGGGTGAACAGCAGCGCCATCGCGATCATGGCCCGCTGCCGCATCCCGCCGCTGAGCTGGTGCGGATAGCTCTTGAGATGGATCGGGTCGATGCCGACCATCCGCATCACCTCGGCCGGGCGGCCGTCGTCGACCTGTTCGTCGTGAGCCATGATCGCGTCGCGGAACTGGCTGCCGATGCTCTTCACCGGGTTGAGCGCGTTCATCGCGCTCTGCATCACCACGGAGTAGTCCCGCCAGCGCAACGCGGCCAGCTTCTTCTCGTTCATCGCGACGAGATCCTGGCCCTGGAAACGCACGCTGCCGCCGGTGATTGCCGCCGGTGGGCTCAGCAGTTGGGCGATGGCGAACAGCAGCGTCGACTTGCCGCAGCCCGACTCGCCGACCACCCCGACGAACTCACCGGCGTGTACGTCGAGATCCACCGAGTCGACCGCGACGACCGGGCGGTCGCCGGTGTCGTACTCGACGGTGAGATCGCGGACCTCAAGAATTGGCTGCTGACTTGGCACGTCGCCTCCGAACCGGCCGCAGTGCGGGGTTGCTGATCTCGTCGAACGCATAGTTGAGCAGGGCAAACGAAACACCGAGCAGCGCGACCGCCAGGCCGGGCGACAGCGCCCACGCGGGCAGTCCGTTCACCAGGGCGCCCTGGTTCTGCGCCCAGTAGAGCATCGTGCCCCAGCTCAGTGAGTTGGGATCGCCGAGCCCGAGGAACTGCAGGCCGGCCGCGGTCAGGACGGAGTACAAGGCGGCACCGAGGAAGTTCGCGACGATCAGCGAGATCATCGTCGGCAGCACTTCGACCACGATGATGTACGACCGCCGTTCGCCACGGACCCGGGCCGACTCGAGGAAGTCGCGGTTGCGCAGCGACAGCGCCTGCGCGCGCATCTGTCTGGCGCCGTACGACCAGCCGGTGAGGATCAGCACGACGATGATCACGGTCAGGTTGCCCTTGCCGGCGTACGTCGCCAGCACGATGATCAGCGGGAACGTCGGCAGCACCAGGAAGATGTCGGTCATCATCGACAGCACGTTGTCCGCGGCGCCACCGAGGTAGGCGGCCGAGACCCCGATGACGACGGCCAGGATCGTGGCGCCGAGGCCGGCGACGACCGCGATGATCAACGACTCGCGAGTGCTGTAGATCAGTTCGGCGTACACGTCCTGGCCGAGGCCGGTGGTGCCGAGCCAGTGCGCGGACGAGGGGCCCTGCAGCGGCAGGTCACCGATCGCCTGCGGGTCGCCCTTGAGCCACGGGACGAAGAGCTTCGGAACGGCGGCGAGCAGGACGAACAGCAGCAGCAAGGCCGCCCCCACCATGGCCTTGCGGTTGTGCAGGACGGCCCGGAAGATGCCGCCCCGCGGGCGGCGGGTCACACTCGGTGCGGCCGGTGCGGTGCCGGCGACGATCGCACTCATCGACGTCCTCGCTTCGCTGCGGGCGCCGATAAGCGCGATGAGCAGCTGTGCTTGATGGTGACTTCGCTTCGCTCACTCACTGGCAACTACCCCTTCGTCCGGGCTCGTGGGTCGAGCAGGAACACCGCGAAGTCGCAGAGCAGGACACAGATCAGGACGGCCAGCGTCGACAGCAGGAACAGCGCCTGCAGCAACGGATAGTCGGTGCTCACCGTGGCGTTGTAGAACATGTAACCCAGGCCGGGGTAGTTGAACACGTACTCGACCAGGATCACGCCGGAGATGACGAAGCCGAGTGACATCGCGAACCCGGACAGGTTCGGCAGGAACGCGTTCCGGCCGGCGTAGCCGAACATGATCTTCCGGCTCGGGATGCCCTTGGCGCGGGCCATCCGGACGTAGTCCTCGGCCAGCGTGGTGACCATGTTGTTGCGCATGGTCAGAATCCAGCCGCCGACCGCGGTGATCAGGATGGTGGCGGCCGGCAGGATGCCGTGCTTGAGCACGCTGCCGGCGAACTCCGGCGTGAACGCGGGCGTCAGTCCCTGATCGTAGTTGAAGTCGTTGGGCAGGACCGGATTGCTGCCCATCGCGAACAACGAGATCAGCAGCAGCGCCACCCAGAAGTACGGCAGCGCCGAGGTGACGATGAACATCGGCGGCACGACCCCGTCGATCAGCCCGCCTCGCCGCCAGCCGGCGATCGTGCCGATCAGGGTGCCGATCCCGAACGCCAGCACGGTGGTGATGCCGACCAGGCCGAGGGTCCACGGCAGCGCGTCGCCGATCAGCGTCGTCACCGGGACACCGAGGCTGCTGCCGACCGACACGCCCCAGTGCCCGGTGACCATCGCTTTGAGGTACTCGCCGTACTGCAACACGATGTTCTTGTCCGGGTCGAAGCCGAACTCGGCCAGCACCGTGCGCAACTGCTCCGGCGTGACGACCGAGCCGCCCTTGCTGAGGCGCTCCCGCAGCGCCTCCTCCGGACTGCCGGGCATCATCCGCGGGATGAAGAAGTTCAGCGTCATCGCCGCCCAGAGAGTGAGCACGAAGAACCCGAGACGACGTATCAGGTACCGCACGACCACCAGCTCCTCGTGCTCACTCTTGCCACGCTTCCTTCCTTAACTACTTCTGGGCCGACTTCGAGTACAGGTTCGTCAGCACCTGCCCGGCGTCCGGGATGTTGTACGGCGCCGGCTGGGCGTACGGGTTGTCCTGCGTCGGCCAGCCCTCGATGTCCGTGGTGTTGTACTGGTACCAGTCGACCGACTCGGTGGTCGGGATGAGCGGCACGTCCTTGATCATGTACCCCGAGATCTGCTTGATCAGCTTGACCTGGGTGTCGGCGTCGGCACTCGCGTACTGGTCCAGCAGCTTGTCGACCTCGGGATTGATGTAGCGCGAGTAGTTGCTGTTGGCCTGCTTGCCGACCGGTGCGGTGTTCTTCGAGTACAGCAGTTGCCGCAGCTCGTAGTACGGCGAGGGTCCGCCGGACAGGCTGGAGTACGCCAGGTCGTAGTCACCCGTGTAGAGCTTCTGGTTGTACGACTGCTGCTGCAGGTCCTGCGTGGTCAGCTCGATCCCGACCGCGGCGAGCTGCTGCTTGACGACCGCCAGCGACGCGTCCCAGTCGGTGTAGCCGGTGACGCTGATGACGTTCAGCTTGAGCGGGTTGGACGCGGTGTAGCCGGCGCTGGCCAGCAACTGCTTGGCCTTCTCCGGGTTCGGCTTGTCGTAGCCGGCCGCCGTCAGCGCGTCCTTGTCGAAGTACTTGTCGAAGGTCGGGGTGACGACACCGGTCTGGTTCGCGGCCGGCTGGTAGCCGCTCTCACCGATCTTCGAGATCTGCTCGCGGTCGAGCGCGTAGGCGATCGCCTGCCGGACCGCCAGCTTGCTGGTCGCCGGGCGGGACGGGTCGTTGTTCGGCACGAGCGCCACGTTCGCGGTCGGCGGGAACCAGTAGTTGTTGTCCGGTGACTTCGACTTGTAGAACTTGTCGATGTTCGGGATGTACTGACCACCCCACTGCGCCTTGCCGCTGGCCAGGTCGAGGTTGGCCGGGTTGTTGTCCAGGTACGCCGGGTACTGCACCTTCGACAGGTACGGCTTGCCCGGCTGCCAGTAGGTGCCGTTGGCGGCGTAGGTGATGTTGTTGCTGCTGCAGGACTCGACCGTGAACGGCCCGGTGCCGACCGGCTTCGGATCCGCCCAGGTGGCCGGCTTGGACGCCGGTTCACCGGTGGACCAGATGTGCTTGGGCACGATGTTGACCTGGTTGGCGAAGTTGAAGAAGTACGGCTCCGCCGCTGCCTTGAACTTCAGTGTGACCTTGTTGCCGGCCGCGGTGACGCTGGTCAGTCCGGCGCCGGTCCACAGTGCGTACAGGTCGAGGGCCGGCTGCTGCTTCATCAGGTTGAACGTGTAGACCACGTCGTCGGCGCTGAACGGCTGCCCGTCACTCCACTTCACGCCGTCGCGGATGGTGAAGACGATCGAGTCCTTGGCCGGCGACCAGGTGAAGGCCGAGGCCAGCATGGGCGTGGTGGCACCGCTCTTGAGCACGTTGACGAAGACCAGGGGCTCGTAGACGAAGCCGCCCGCCACGCCGTTGACCGACGGGTTGAACGGGTTGAACTGGCATGGCCACGTCTGACCGCCGACGTTGGCGATCGTGACGACTCCACCCTTCTTGAACTGCCCGGTGCTGCCGCCGCTGCTCGTCGAGGACGACGGGTTGCTGGACGCACTCCCGATCGGCTTGTCACCGCCGCCACAGCCCGCAGCGGCCAGTATGCCGACCGCCATGGTGGCGACGGCGATCCGTTTGATGCCCCTCATCGTCTCTGCCTTTCACTCCTCGATCTCATGGTCATGCGAATGCCTCCGCACCGAGGACCGCACCCGCGGCCTCGACTCCGAGGGCGAGTGCGCCCACCAGCGGCGCGTCCGAAGGGAACCGGGCCAGCTCCAGTTCCGGTGGGAACGGGACGGCCGCGTCGAGTGCCCGGCGCAGTTCTGGACCGATCCGGTCCCAGGAACCGACCAGGCCGCCACCGACGACGATGCGGGCCGGGTCGAGGGCGATGGCGAGGTTGACGACGTGCATCGCCAACTCGCGGTTGAACTCGTCGGTGAGGACGGCGGCGTCCGGCTGGGTCGCCGACCTGGTGAAAACGTCCGCCGCCGATACCCGCTGTCCGAGCCGGGTGCTG
Source organism: Kribbella sp. NPDC049227 (assembly GCF_043197265.1). Taxonomy (NCBI): domain Bacteria; kingdom Bacillati; phylum Actinomycetota; class Actinomycetes; order Propionibacteriales; family Kribbellaceae; genus Kribbella; species Kribbella sp. NPDC049227. Next base: position 928,703 of record NZ_JBICST010000002.1, read on the forward strand.
CCGGTTGCCTCGAGTGCCTGGCCGCTGACGACATCCTCGAGGATCGTGCGCTGCGCCGGCTCGATCCAAACATCCGCGGCGGTCCGCACGTTGTACGCGATCTCTCCGGACGCTCGGTGCGCACCGGAGATCACCGTGCCTCCGGCAACGATCGCCACCGCCAGGCCGGTGCCGAGGTTGAGGTAGATGCCCGGATCGCAACCGGCCAACGCACCCCACCGCACCTCGGCGGCGGCCGCGGCCTTCACGTCGGTCCCGAGCCGGACAGGTACGTCGGGGAACGCCTCCCGCACCATCCGCCCGAAGGGGAGTTCACCCCAGCCGGGAAACGTCGGCGCGAGCTCGACGTGGTCGTCGTACGGGATCCCGAGGGTCGCCGCGCCGACCGCCGCGAGCTCCCTGTCCGGAGCGACAGCCGTCAACAGATCCTGGGCCGCGGTCAGACCGCGGCGCATCGCGGCCTCGGCTCCCGCCTCGGCCAGGCTGTCGATGGTGGTCGTGCCGAGACGCCGGCCGGACAGGTCGCCGACCGCGACGGCGATCTTCGTCCCGCCGAAGTCGAGACCGAGCACAACCGGGGTGGGAATCATGGGCTGGCAACTCCACCGTGCCGTCCAATAGAATCGTTAGGAAACTAACTTAACAATCCTGGCGGGCACAAGGCCCAACTCGCAGCTTGACCAATTCGCGACCTGAAGGAGACCGACGTGACGGTTGTCGCCGGAGGTGCCGCCGCAGCCCGCCCGCAGCTGATTCGCGCGATCAACGAGCAGGTGCTGCTGGAGCACATCCGGCGGTCCGGGCCGGTGTCGAGGACGGAGCTGGCCGCGCTGACCGGTCTGTCGAAGCCGACAGTCTCCGCGGCCCTGGCCACGATAGAACGCGGCGGGTTGGTGCATGCGTCCGGCCAGCGGACCGGGGTCCCCGGTCCGGCCGCGCGACTGTACGACGTACGCCCGGAGGCAGGATTCGTTCTCGGACTGGACGTCGGGCGCGAGTTCCTGCGCGGAGCGATCGCGGATCTGCGCGGGACTGTGCGTTGCCGGCTGAGCGTGCGCACCAAGGCGGTGCGGGAGATGGCCCGGGTTCAGGAGCTCGCCGACCTCGCCACGACACTGCTGGACGAAGCAGGCATCACCGCGTCGCAGCTGACCCAGACCGTGATCGGGAGCCCGGGTGTCTACGACCCGAAGCGCGACACTCTGACGTTGACCGGGCGCCTGTCGGGTTGGGACTCGCCGGCGGTGTTGCCGGCGCTGCGTGAGCGGTTCGGCCCGACGTTGATGATCGAGAACGACGTCGACGCCGCGGCCCTGGCCGAGCGGGTCCACGGTCATGGCCGCGATGTCGACAGCTTCGCGTTCGTGTCCGTCGGTACGGGCATCGGCATGGGCTTGGTGCTCGACGGCAAGCTCCGGCACGGCTTCCACGGTGTGGCGGGCGAGATCAGTTACCTTCCGTTCACCGAAGGCAGCGGAAGCGATGCGCGGGATGCACGCAAGCGGGGCAGCTTCGACGCCTCGGCATCAGCCGCGGCCGTGGTCAGGGCCGCTCGGCGTGCGGGCGTGCGAGGTGCGACATCGGCAGCGAAGGTGTTCGCGGCGGCGGCGCGAGGCGATGTGATCGCGGCCGCCGTGGTGACCGAAGAGGCACTCCTCGTGGCGAAGGCGGTGTGCAGTGTCATCGCCGTCGTCGACCCCGAGTTGATCGTGCTCGGCGGTGGCATCGGGCAGGCACCGGGCTTCCTCGATGCGGTCGTCGAGCAGTTGCGCCTGCTCTCGCCGGTCATGCCGGAAGTGAAGATGAGCGTGCTCGCGGCAGACACAGTCGTGGCCGGATGCATCGCCGCCGGCCTTGACCGTGCTTGGCAACACCTGCTGGGCCGGATAGCTCAGCCGGCCACAGCCTGACGTCCGGGGCCAACTAGGCTGGCGAGGTGGACAGTCAGCCGAGTTGGCGCGAGGAACGGCGGGAGGCAGCCGCCATCCACGCCGCAGCGCTCGAACGCCGCAAGGCCGCCGAGACCGCGCAGGCCCGTGCGCTGCTGACCGATTTCGTCCGGACGATGAAGGAACGGGGCATCGAGCCACAGCCGCTGCGGGCGCAGGTCACCGGCTCGGGAGCCAGCTACCGCACCGGCATCACTGGCTGGTACCTACGCCGCAACCGCTCGCTCGGCACCGACGCCGACGGCAACTTCTACATCCTCGGTACGCCGGCCAGCCTGAGCGCCCGGCTCCTCGGTGTACGCATCCTGCCGTCCGATCCGCCGATCACCGTCGGCCTGGGCGCCCGCGATGGTGAGTCGATGCCGCTCGCACAACTTCTCCAGCTCCGGCTGGACGAGAGCGACTGACCCGCGTTTCTCCAACCCTGGGTTGATCTCCGGGTGGATCTCCTGTCGATGACGGTGATCTGGTCGAGGCCGGAGTCTATGGTCGTTCGGTGATCGCCGGAGCCAGAAGTTTGCCTGCGGTGGTGGCGCTGCGTCACGCCCGGGCACATCACGAGACGACCTGGCGGTGGCTGCGCCTGGTGGGTCCACTCATCATCGGTCTGCAGATCATCGTGCTGAGCCAGTCCACGCCTGGTCCGGGCCGGCACGGCGAAGGGCTGGTCATCTCGGTCGCGATCGCGGCGTTCGCCGCCGGGGCGTTCGGAACCTTCGCCGCTCGGAGTGGGCCGGCCTGGGCGCGATGGCTGTCGATCGCGGACCTGTTCGTGGCAAGCGTCGTACTGCTGCGGCTCCAGCCGTCTGGTCCGGGAGTGCTTGGGGTATTCGTCGCCGTGGCGCTGATCGGACGCAGGCTTGCGCCGGTCCCTGGCACCGCGGTCGTCGGTGCGGGGCTGATCCTTCTGCTCGTCGGAGGTGACCGGTCACCGTTGCCGGCGTTGTTGACCAGCATCGCGATGGCGAGCTTCTACGCCGTGATGCGTCTGGCCGAGCGACTGAGCGAGACCAACGAAGAGGCCGAACGGCTGCTGCTCGAGCTGGAACGGACCCGCGACGCGCAGGCTCGCGCCGCCGCACTCGCGGAGCGCCAGCGACTGGCCCGCGAGATGCACGATGTGCTCGCGCACTCGCTGTCCGCGTTGGTGCTCCAGCTCGAGGGTGCGACCGTGCTGGCAGCCGGCGACGACCGCCTCGCCGGCGTGATCGATCGGGCGCGGCATCTCGCCGGCTCGGGACTCGACGAGGCCCGGCACGCCATCGGCATGCTCCGCGACGACCAGGTGCTGCCGGGGCCGGGGGAGCTGCCGGCGTTGACCGCGCGGTTCGAGCACGACACCGGCATCCGGTGCGAACTGACCGTCACCGGCGATGAGCACTCGCTCGACGCGGACGCCCGCCTCGCCGTCTACCGGGTCGCGCAGGAGTCCCTGACGAACATCGCGAAGCACGCCACGCGACAACAGTGCGTCACCGTGAAGCTCACCTACGAGGACGGCCTCGCGAGGCTGATCGTCGAGGACTTCGGCGATCCGGCAACCACAGCGGGCTGTTCCGGTTATGGCCTGACCGGTATGCGTGAACGGGCCGAACTGCTCGGCGGGCAACTCGACGCGGGCCCGACCCGGACGGGGTTCCGGGTGGAACTGGAGGTGCCGGCATGATCCGCGTCCTGAGCGTCGACGACCAGCGCGTGGTCCGGGAGGGACTGGCACTGGTGCTCGGGCTGCTCCCCGATGTCGAGGTCGTCGGCACCGCCTCCGGGGGCGAGGAGGCGGTGCGCCTGGTCGGTGAGCTGAAGCCCGACGTCGTACTGATGGATCTGCGGATGCCGCGGTGCGACGGGGTCGAGGCGACTCGGCGGTTGCGTGAGCTCCACCCGGAGGTGAAGGTCATCGCGCTGACGACGTACGCCGATGACGAGTCGGTGCTCGCCGCACTCCGGGCGGGAGCGCGTGGTTACCTGACGAAGGACGCGAGGTCGGCCGAGATCCACGAGGCGCTGCACCGGGTGCTGGACGACCAGGCCGCGATCGACCCGGCCGTGCAGCACCACCTGGTCGCGGCGATCGCGGCGGACCCCGGTACGCCGAAGCCCACGGCGGCGTCCGACGACGTGCTGACCCGGCGCGAGACCGAAGTACTGACGCTCATCGCCGAAGGTCTGTCGAACGCCGAGATCGCGGCCCGGCTGGTGGTGACGGAGGCGACGGTGAAGAGTCACGTCAACCACCTCCTCGCCAAGATCGGCGCCCGGGATCGTGCCCGTGCCGTCAGCTACGCGTACCAACACGGTCTCCTCCGGCATCAGTAGCCCGAGGCGCAGTAGAAGCTGGCTGCATCGTCGGTACTGCCGTGGCCGAGGTACCGGGCAACCTTTGGGTAGGCACACAGCGGTCTGGTCTGGTGGTCCTTCGAGGCCTTGATGGTGTCCGGTGCGACGCCGTTCTCGACCCAGCTGACGACCGCGCTGAGCGGGTCCGTCGGGGCTGGCCCGACTGTGCCGGCCGGCCCGCCGCAGTGACCGACGCCCGGCGCGAGGAACAGCCTCGCGAACGACTCCGTCCGGCTCTGGCCACCCATCGTCTGCACGACCGAGTCGTAGTACCGGATGGTGCCCTGCGGTGGAATCAACGGGTCCGCCAAGCCGGTCCACAGCAGCAACTTGCCTCCGGCGTTCCGGTACGGCGCGAGATCCGGGTCGTCGCTCTGGACCTCCCTGAACTCCCGCTCTCCTTGCAGGTAGAGCCGTGCGTACTCGCCCGTCGTCATCGTCGTCCAGTCGAAGTCCGGATCCTGCGCGAGCCAGTACTTGTACCAGCCGACGGCGATGTAGAGCGGGTTGCCGGCGAGGTAGGTGAAGTCGCTGCCGGGCTCCAGCCCGTACCAGAGCGATCGGCCGCCCGAGGTCCGGGGACCTTGCAGGATCTCTGCGATCACCTTCGCATCGGTGGCCGTGATCACGCCGCACGGCGTCGACCGGCCGATCAGGGTGCGTGGGTCGAAACGGCACTCGTTGACGTTGGCAACGAGGCCGCAATGATCTGCCACGGGGTCAGCGCCGGCACGTGTCGTGGTCAGCGGCAGGACGCACACGACAGCGAGCCCCGCCGCGACCACCATCCGCGCCCGAGCGGGCCGACGCTGGCGGGTCCGCGTCGGCTCCCAGCGGAAGACGGCCAGCGACACCAGCAACCCCGCGACAGTCCAGCCACACAGCACGAGGACGTCCCGCACCGGAAGCCCTGCGCCGGTGAGCGCGTGACCCGCGGCGTCAATGATCGGGCGCACCGGCAGGTACGACGCGATGGTGGAAACCCATGACGCCTTCACCGGATCGCCGACCGTGCCGGAGAACAGCACCACCGGCAGATAGGTCAGGCCGAGGATCGGGAACGCACTGGCCACTGTCGAGATGAAGCCCGTGACAGCAGTCGCCGCGGAGGCACACGCGAGCGCCCCGAGGAATATCGCGGCAAGCATCGACAGCGCACGCCAGATGTCCAGGTCCGTGCCGAAGAACGCCACACCGGCGAGTACGGCGACCGCACCGGCGAGCACCGCGACGAGCACCGACGCGACGATCTGACCACTGAGATAGCACCAGGCGGGCAGCGGTGTCGCACGCCAGCGCTTCATCACACCGGACTCCCGGGCCGCCACCAGCCCGATCCCGTGGGTCGTCCAGGCGATCATCGTCGTACCGAGAACCGCGCAGCCCGCGAGCCGGGACGGCGCGACCCGGCCGTCCGAGGAGTTCAGCAGTAGCAGCAGGATCGGGAGAACGAGACCGGTGCTCATCGCTCGGGGAGTGCGAAGGAGCAAGCGGATCTGGTGGGCGACCTGGCCCAGCAGGAGCGGCAGGACCGGTGGCAACCGCGCACTCGCGTCAGACGCGGCTTGTGAAGAGGGCATGGTGGGGCTCCGAGTCGGCGGGCGTGCGGGTGATGGACAGGTAGGCCTCTTCGAGGCTGGGTGGACCGACCTCGAGTGCAGTCAGTTCGAGCCGGTGGTGTTGGGCCCACGCGAGGAGGTCCGCGAGTACGGGCTCGATCCGATCCGTGTGGAGACTCAGCACGCGATCGGTGACATGGACGGCCAGAGACGGCGGGAGATTGGGAGCTCCGACCGGCAATGGGAAACGAACGACACTCCGGCCATCGCTCGCTCGCATGGCTGCGGGTGTGGTGTCGGCCACCAGGCGCCCAGCGGAGAGCACCATCACTCGATCCGCGAGATGGTCGGCCTCGTCGAGGTAGTGCGTGGTCAGCAGGATCGTCGTACCCGCGTCGTTCAGCCGTTCCACGCTGGCCCAGCATCGTCGTCGCGCTTCCGGGTCGAGGCCGGTGGTGGGCTCGTCGAGGAACAGTACGTCGGGATTCCCGATGATCGCGAGCCCGAGATCGACCCGACGCTGCTGTCCACCGGACAACGTGCCGACTCGCGTCCTCGCGTCGTCGGCGAGGTCGATCAACTCCAGTACTTCGGCGACAGGCCGCGGGTTCGGGTAGAGACGTCCGAAGACGCGCAGCAGATCCACGACAGTCGGCTCGGTCTCGAGGCTGGTCGACTGGAGGACGAGGCCGACCTGCGCACGCCAGGCGCGGCCGCCGTGCAGCGGATCCTCACCGAGGACCCGCACCTGACCCGATGTCGGCTCGGCGAATCCCTCCAGGATCTCGAGCGTCGTGGTCTTGCCGGCGCCGTTCGGTCCGAGTACGGCGACCAGTTCGCCCTCGTCGATCTCGAAGCTGATGCCGTCGACGGCGGCGAAGTCGCCGTACCGCTTGGTCAGGTCGCGAACGGAGACGACGCCGGTCATCGATCCCGCCCGGGACGGTCGCGCTGACCGTTGCCCTTGGCATCCATGACGACGTTCGCCACGCTCCAGATGCCGACACCGGCGCCGACGGCGATCAGCAGCGGCCGGTGCGTGACGATCCCGAACACCAGCAGTCCGATGCCTGTCAGCGCGCGCAGGTACGGGTTGAATCCCAGGAGTCGAAGCATGTCCAGTCCCTTGCCTTGAGTGCTTGCCGGAACCAGCGTCTGCGAACCGGCGGTGCCCGGTCATCGGCGTGACTGTTGAAGTCCGGGCCGCTGCCGCCTCGATCGGAGGTTGGAGATCCATCCACCCCTGGTAGGGAACGCAGAAGCCCCTGACCGGCGTGATGCCGGCCAGGGGCCTCGGGTCCTACGTACTACGTGTTATCTCAGCCGTCGGAGTCCGGGGCCGGGATGTACGAGCCCGGCACGTCCTGCGGTGCGACGATCTTGTCCTCACCGGGGTACGGCGTGGCCCAGTCGTGCGCCTGGTACCACGTGAAGTGGTCCATCTGCGCCGGGTTCGCGAAGTCGGCCTTGGCATCCGGGCCGGTGAGCCGCTGCTGCGACTTCCAGTCGTTCCACTTGGCCACCATCTCCTGCATGTCCGCCGGCACCGTCGCCTTCGGCGCGGGCGCCGCGAGCGGGTTCTGCGCCGCCGGGGTGTCCAGGCCGCAGGATGGCGGGGTGCTCAGACCGCCGGTCAGCGAGGTCCGGTTCGGCAGCGCGGTGAACGGCGTGTTGTCGGGGCGCTGGGTGAACGCGTCCCGCATCGGGGTGGCCGCGCTGTCCTTCTGGTTCATCGGGTGGATCCCGAGGATCTGCTCGATGGTGCGGATCATCGTGATCTGCGAGTAGTAGTGGTTGTCGACCTTGCCGTGCTGGGCCCACGGGCTGATGATCTGGATCGGCGCCCGGTGGCCGTCGACGTGGTCCAGACCGGCCTGCGAGTCGTCCTCGACGACGAAGATCGCCGAGTCCTTCCAGTACTTGCTGTGCGAGATCGTCTCGACGATCTTGCCGACCGCGAGGTCGTTGTCCGCGACCTGGGCGGCGGCGTTGGCCGGACCGCCGGTGTGGTCGCTGGACAGCCAGAACATGTTCAGGTTCGCCGGCCCGTTCTTCTCGAAGTCCTGCTTCCAGATCTGCTCCCGGTAGATGTCGGGGACGCTGGTGTCGAACTTCGGGAAGCCGTGCACCGACACGTCGTTCAGCGACGGGATCGGCGAGGACGAGACCAGCGGGTACTTCGTGTCCTGCCCGGTGGCGATCATGTTCTTGGTGTCGCAGTACAGGTTCTGCCAGCTGGCGCCGGCCGGCTTGGTCAGGAACTGCTGGAACTCACCGAAGTCGCGAACGGTCTTGCCGACCGCCTGCGCACCGCTCCAGATGAAGCCGGTCTGCTGGTGGCCGAGCGCGTCGTCCTCGGTGTCGTAGCTGCGCAGGTACTCGCCGGCCGAGGACTCGGTGTACTCCGGGTTGTCCGCCTGCATCAGCCAGTTGTGACCCTCGGCCGAGTTCGTGCCGATGTCGTAGGTGTTGTCGTAGAGCCCGAACTGCTGAGCCAGCGCGTGCTGGTTCGGCGTCACGTTCTCACCGAACTGCGCCAGCGCCGGGTCGCCGTCGCCCTCCGGCATGTCACCGAGAACCTGGTCGTAGGTCCGGTTCTCCTTCACCAGCAGGAAGACGTGCTTGATCGTCGACGGCTCGCCCAGCCGCTGCGGGACCGGCACCGGCTTCTTCTTGGCGGCCTCGCCCTTGCCGTTGGCCACCTGGACCGAGCCCTTGGTCCAGCCGTTCTGCTGGAAGACCGTGGCCGTGCCGGCGCGGATCACGTTGTCGGTCGGCAGCTTGAACCGCTGCAGGCTCGACGTGGTGTCGTGGGTGCCGTGCCCGGCGGCAGTCGTCGTACGGCGGGCGTCGATACCCCGCGTGTTGGAGACCAGTACGTCGTCGCCGACCGTGGCGATCTCCGCCGGGAAGTAGTCCGTCGGCAGCAGACCGACGTAGCTGACCGGCTCCAGCGGAGTCGTGTACTTGTAGACGGCGACCGCGTTGGCGCGGCCGAGCGTCACCAGCAGGTGACCGTCGTCGGTGAGCGTCACTCCGTCGGGCTCGTAGCCCACTGAGGCCTCCGGCCACGGCTGGGTGGCGATGGTCTGGACGACCTTGCCCTTGCCGGTGTCGATGATCGACACGTCGTTGGTCTGGGTGTTGGTGACGAACAGCGCCTTGCCCTTGGCGTACAGGGCGGTCGGGTGCAGGCCGACGTTGATGCTCGTCACGGCCGCGGCCGGCTTCGCCAGGTTGATGACGCTGACCGTGCCGGTCGTGGTGGCGGCGGTGACCGGGTTCGCCGGCACCGGGGTGTTGTACGAGTTGATCGTGGTCTCGCCCGGTCGTGCCGTCCGGCCGCCCTCGTTGCTGACGTACAGCTTGTCGCCGACCATGATCAGGTCACGCGGGGCGATGCCCACCGACCAGCTCTGGACGATGTCGCCGGTCCCCGCGTTGATCGCGACGACGCGGTTCTGGCCGTTGACCGCGGAGTACACGATCGAACCGTCGGACGAGAACACGGCCTCGCCGACCAGCGCGTGCTTGGGTCCGTCGGCCGGGATCGACACGAACGTCGGGTTCGCGAGGCTGCCGTCCGGGTTCACCGTGAACCTGCGGTAGCCGTCGGTCTGCCCGAGCCACAGCTGCGAGCCGTCGGGGGAGTACGTCGGGCCTTCCTGGCCGATGTCGTTGCCCGGGATGCGCAGATTCGCCGCGGCGTTGTTGCCGATCAGCTGCTGCACCTTCCAGTCCTTCAGGTTCACGATCGCCAGCGCCATACCGCCGTCGGTGATCGAGGCCGCGACGTGGGTGCCGTCGGGGCTGACCGAGGAGGACATGATCTTGCCGGGCTGAAGGAGGAGACGATCGCCGATCGGCTTGAGGTATTGGTCGCTGGAGATGACCAGACCCTTGTCGGTGGTGTCGCCGACGTGTGAGGTACCGAACTGCGTGGTCTGTGCCGAGCCGGTACCGGCGGCGAGGACGGCGACAACGGTGGCGCCTGCCGTGACGAGTGGTACCCGGCGGCCGATGCGTCGACCGAGAAGGCCCGAAGGCTTCTTCTCGACACGCCGGCGGAGGCGTGTTACCTGCATCTTGGGTTATCCCTTCGGGGTGGGTAGCAGGTCGACGTTGCCGTCGAACTGCCATAGGGGGTTGGGTGCGTCGCCGATCGGAGTCCGGACCAGGAAGAAGCCGTTGACTTCCTTCGGTCCGTCGCCGTCGGCCATGAAGCGCCCATCTGCGGTGATGTCCAGTTGGTAGATGGCTTGCCCGGTCGCCGCGACGTCGGGCAGATGCCACGAGACGACGCAACGCCAGTCGTTGCCGGGGCCCACCGGGTCGACCTTGCCGTCGCCCTTCGTGCACGCCGTCGAAGCCTGCAGCTGCGCTTCGGTGACGTCGGGACGATTGAGCTCCTTGGTCTGCACCCGGTAGAGGTGGGCGAACGCGGTCGACACGCCGGCCTCGACCTTGGCCTGCTGGATGCCGGCCGTCGCCGATGCCGTCACCGCGGCGAGGATCGCGATGGTGACGGCGAGCAGACCGGCGAGCGGCACCAGGCCGACGGTGATCGCGCGCCGGCCCGAGCCGTCCGAGCTCAGGTTGGTGAAGTCGCGCCGCAGGAAGAGCAGGTACGCAAGCACAGTCGCGGTGGCCGCCCAGACCAGGCTGACGAGCACGCCGATCAGCAACGGCACGAGTTGACCCGGGCTGGTGAACAGACCCTTCCAGGCCGTGAAGGCGTATCCGGGCAGAGCCAGGCGTACGGCGACCGGCAACGGCAGCATCTGCGCCAACTGCATGGCCAGCGCGACGAGCGCGGGCAGCAGCAGACCCATCGGAGACCGACCCAGTGCGACGGATCCGAGCAGGCCGATCGCGGCGAGAGCCAGGGTCGGGGCGATCGCACAGACCCAGGCGAGCAGTACGTTCCCGGCGGCATTGCCCGACGACAACAGGTGACCGTCGAGGCCGACCAGCGGCTGGTTGCCGACCGCGATCAGCCCGCCGACCGCGCTGGACACAGCCAGCCCGGCCATCAGCAGCATGATGACCGTCAGGCTGGCCAGTGCCTTCGCCACGAAGATCCGTTGCGGCGAACGGACCGCCACGAGCAGGTGACGCCAGGTCCCCAGCCGATCCTCGGAGGCGAACACGTCTCCGGCGACCAGCGAGGTCAGCAGCGGGAGCGCCCAGTTCCCGGAGAAGCCCAGGATCACGAGCGGTCCGGCCCACCCGGTCGCGTGCATCCAGCGGCCGAAGAGGGTGTCGACCGGCAGTGAGGTCTGCTGGCTGACCGCGGCGACGAACAGCGCGGGTGCGATCCAGCAGGCGACGACGATCAGGCGGATCCGCCACTGCGAGGTCAGCTTGACCAGTTCGAACCGGTAGCCGCGGGCCACCGAGACGGGATGGGCGACGGCCGGACTGGCGTCGGCGACGGTCGCGGTCACTGGCCGGCCTCCTGCTGCTCGGTGAGGGCGAGGAACGCTGCCTCGAGGGGCGACACGACGGGTGCGAACTCGCGTACCGCGATGCCGGCCTGCACCAGCTGTACGACGAGGTCGTCGAGCGCTGGCACCAGTCCACGGACCACGAAGAGGTCGTCGTTCGGGGACACAGCCTCGTCGACGGTGATCCCGTCGGTGTCGCCTGCCACCTTGCGGGCTGCCTCTGCATCGGAAGTGACCAGGCGATAGTTGAGTTCACCGTTCTCGGCCGCGAGCTTGCTCAGCGGTCCGGTGAAGACGATCCGTCCGGTGTTGAGAATGGTCACCTCGGAACACAGGGCCTCGACATCGTCCATGCGGTGACTCGACAGCACGACGGTCGTTCCCTCGGCCGCCAGCCGGTTGAGGACACCGTGGACGTGCCTCTTGCCTGCCGGGTCGAGGCCGTTGGACGGCTCGTCGAGCACGATCAGCCGCGGCTTGGTCAGCAGAGCGGCGGCGAGTCCGAGTCGCTGCCGCATGCCGAGGGAGAAGCCACGGGTCCGGTCGTCGGCGACATCGGTGAGGCCGACCTCGGCGAGGACGGCGTCGATTCCGGCCGTCTCGGTACCGCCGCGGAGATCGGCCAAGGCGGCGAGATTCTGCCGGGCGGTCAGCGATGGGTAGAGGCCGGGCCCGTCGACGAAGCCGGCCACGCCCTCAGGTGCGGCCAGTGCGCGGCCGACCGGCGTACCCAGGATCTCGAGGCTGCCGCTGTCGGCGACGGCCAGGCCGAGCAGGAGACCGAGCAGTGTCGTTTTGCCGGCGCCGTTCGGCCCGACGAGGCCGTGGATCTGTCCTTGCGCGACGTCCAGGTCGATGCCGTCGAGGGCGACGACCTCACCGAACGCCTTGGTGATCCCGCGAGCCCGGACCGCGATGAGTGCGTCCATGCATCCCTTCCTTCATAACCTCAAGGAACTTAGGAAATGCAGACGACGCCCACGGGGGTCTGGAGGTTAACGGCCAGAGAACGGGCGGCGACCGATATCCATCGGTGTCCAATGTAGTAGCCGACCGGGGCCAGGTAATTCGGTAGCGGCGCGTCGGGGGCGCTGGTAACGTCCTCGGCCTGTCTTTTCGGGTGGCTTCTCTGCACTGCGTGAAGGATCGAATCGAACCGGATGGCTCTCCGGGGCGGGACCCTGTGGATCGCCGCCAGTCCGTCGTTCGTCCGTCTGCCAACACGAGTCGAGGCTCCTTTCGATGGTCGATTCCGCACCCAGCCCTGCCGGTACCGATGAACTCGAGGCCGAACGGGCCTTCCTGACCGAGGCGCGCGCCGCGCTGGCCCGCATGTACGGCGACGTCTTCGGACGCGAGATCCCGGTGATCGGGGGTGAGGACAACGACGAGCGCTTCACCAACGAGGCGAACCAGCGCGCGTACGAGCAGCGGACCCGGGCGCTGATCGACCTGCCCGACGTGCCGCTGTTCTTCGGGCGGCTGGACTACGAGGCCGGCGCGATCGAGGAGCTCGACCGGATCTACATCGGCCGCCGGCATGTGCACGACGGGAGTGGTGCACCGCTCGTCATCGACTGGCGCGCGCCGGTGTCGGTGCCGTTCTACCGGGCCACCCGCAGCGACCGGCAGCGAGTCCTGCTGCGGCGCCGGTACGGCTTCTCCGACCATGCCGAGTTGACCGGTTTCGAGGACGAGCCGTTGATCGGGACCGTCGTGGCCGACCAGGCCGACGCGTTCCTGCGCGCCGAGATCGAGCGCCCGCGTACCGGGCCGATGCGCGACATCGTGGCCACCATCCAGCCGGAGCAGGACGACCTGGTCCGCGCGCCGCTGCATCCGTCCGTTTGTGTGCAGGGTGCGCCCGGCACAGGCAAGACCGCCGTCGGCCTGCACCGGGTGGCCTATCTTCTCTACACCGAACGGGAACGGCTCAGCCGCGGCGGCGTCGTGATCGTCGGGCCGAACCGCTCGTTCCTCTCCTACATCCGCAAGGTCCTGCCCGCGCTCGGCGAGGTCGACGTACGGCAGACGACCATCGAGGAATGGATCAGCCAGGCCGCCGTGGCGGTCGACGAACCGGAGGCCGCGCGGGTCAAGGGCGATGCCCGGATGGCCGCCGTGCTGCACCGCGCGTTGTGGTCGTACGTCGGTACGCCGACCGCCGGAGTCCTGTACAGCAAGGGATCCCGGCGCTACCGCGTGCACGAGGACGAGGTCAGGGAGATCGTGTCGTCACTGCGTGAGTCGACGCGGTACGCGCCGGGCCGCAATGCTCTCGCCCAGCGGATCGCGCACGTCGTCCTGGTCCGGATGGAGGAGCGCGCGGAGTCGCCGGACGACCGCGTGCAGAATGCCGTCGCCCGCTCGAAGCCCGTGCGCGAGGTGCAGGACGCGGTCTGGCCGCGAGTGTTTCCCGAGCAGGTGCTGCACAGACTGTTCTCCAATGCCGACTTCCTCGCGCAGGCCGCCGGCGACGCGCTCACCGCGGACGAACAGGCCGCGCTGCTGTGGACCAAGCCTGCGCGGTCCTGGAAGTCCGCGAAGTGGTCGGCCGCCGACACCGTGTTGCTCGACGAGCTCGAGGACGCGATCGAACGCAGCAGCGGCTCACTCGGCCACCTCGTCCTGGACGAGGCACAGGACCTGTCGGCCATGCAGCTGCGCGCACTCGGCCGGCGCTGCCGCACCGGCTCGGCCACCGTCCTCGGCGACCTCGCCCAGGCGACGACCGCGTGGGCTGCGGGCTCCTGGGATCGCGTCCTCGGTCACCTCGAGAAGTCCGACGCCGTGGTGGCCGAGCTCGATCGGGGCTTCCGGGTCCCGGCCCAGATCATCGACTTCGCCGCGAAGTTGCTGCCGGACATCGCGCCCACGCTCGGCGTACCGACCGGTGTCCGGACCGTCGAGGATGCGCTCAGCGTCATCGAGGCCGACGAGCGCTCCTTCGTGGACAAGCTCGTCGACGCGTGCAAGGCCGACCTCGGCGGCGAAGGTTCGGTCGCTCTGATCGCGGCCGATGACCAGGTCTCGGAGCTGATGGACGCGCTTGTCGCGGCGGGTCTCGAGCCCGCACTTCTCGGCGCGGGCGAGGAGGAGATGGACGCGACGCGCCTGGTCTGCGTGCCGGCGTCCCTCGCGAAGGGGCTCGAGTTCGACGCGGTCGTGGTCGCCGAGCCGGCCCGCATCGTCGCAGCCGAACCGCGCGGCCTCCACCGCCTGTACGTCGTTCTGACCCGAGCCGTCAGCCGCCTTCACATCATCCACACCGAGCCGCTGCCGGCCGCCTTCAGTCAGTAGCGCTGGGGAAGGCCGGGCCGCGCTTGTCGAGGAAGGCTTCGATTCCTTCCTTGGCGTCGGGCGTGCTGACCGCGGCGCGGATCGTCAGTGCCTCGCGGCGCATGGCTTCCGCGGGGGCGGGGGTGGCGGTCATGCGGAGCAGGCGCTTGGCCACCACCTGAGCGGATCGCGAGCCGGTCAGCAGTACGTCGACGACGCGGTCTACGGCTGCCGCGAGGTCGTTGTCCGGATGGACCTCCGCGACGAGGCCGGCGGCCTTCGCTTCCTCAGCCGTGAGGAGTGGGTTGAGGAGTGTGAGGTACAGGGCTCGGTGCAGTCCGAGCGATGCAGTGAGGAGGCTGGTGCCTCCGTCGGGGGACAGCCCGACCTTGGTGTAGGCGATCGAGAACCGGGCCGAGTCCGCGGCCAGTACGACGTCCGCCGCGGCCGCCAGGGCGACACCGGCACCGGCGGTGACCCCGGCCACGACCGAGACAACGATCGCGTTGAGATTGTGCAGTTCGCTGATCGCCCGATGCAGGGTCTCGGCCAGGTCCTCGACGTACTGCTCGCGATCGTCCGCGGCGGAGATCGCGAGCAGGTCGCCGCCGACGCTGAACGCATCGCCGTCGGCCGCGAGCACCACGACGCGGACATCGTCGACCCGGGCCTGGCGGAGTGCGCTACCGAGTTCCTGCAGGGTGTCGAGGTCGAGCGCATTGCGCCGATCCGGCCGGGACAGCGTGATGTACGCCGCCCCGCGGCTGCTGCGATAGCGGATCGTCATACCGGCAGCACCGGCGTACGCGCCAACTCCGCCTTGGCCAGCGATTGCAGGTGCACTTCGTCCGGGCCGTCGAACAGGCGCATCGCCCGATGCCAGCCATACATGGCCGCGAGCGGAGTCGAGTCACAGAGTCCGGCACCGCCGTGCACCTGGATGGCCCGGTCGATGACCGCCGTCGCCGCGCGCGGAACGGCGACCTTGGCCATGGAGACCAGGTGCCGTGCGGCCTTGTTGCCGGCGGTGTCGATGACCTGGCAGGCCTGGTGACAGAGCAGCCTGGCCTGCTCGATCTGCAGTCGTGACTCGGCAACCTGCTCTTGCAGCATGCCTTGCGCCGCGAGCGGCGCACCGAACGCCACCCGTCTCTGCGCGCGATCGGTGAGCATCGCCAGAGCGCGCTCCGCCGCGCCGAGCGCACGCAGGCAGTGATGGATCCGGCCGGGACCTAGCCGCGCTTGGGCCGCGGCGAATCCACCGCCCTCCTCACCCAGCACATTGGTGACCGGCACCCGGACACCGTCGAGCCGGAGCTCGACGTGCCCGTGCTGATCGTGCCGGCCGAAGATCGACAGATCGCGCTCCACCGTCAGGCCTGCGGCGTCCATCGGCACGATGACCATCGTCTGCTGGCGGTGCGCGGGCGCCGTGGGATCGGTTTTGCCCATCAGGATCAGGACAGCGCAGCGCGGATCGGCCGCGCCGGTGATCCACCACTTCCGCCCGGTGATGACGTAGTGGTCGCGGTCCCGTTCGATCCGGGTGCCGATGTTGGTGGCGTCGCTGCTGGCCACGTCGGGTTCGGTCATGGCGAACGCCGACCGGATGCGGCCCGCGAGCAAGGGCTCCAGCCACTCGCGGCGTTGCTCCGGCGTGCCGAGCAGGTGCAGCAGTTCCATGTTGCCGGTGTCCGGTGCCTGGCAGTTGATCGCCTCCGGCGCCAGATCGCTGCTCCAGCCGGACAGCTCGGCGATCGGCGCGTACTCGAGCTGGGTCAGGCCCGACTCGGCCGGCAGGAACAGGTTCCACAGTCCGAGTTCCTGCGCCCGCAGCTTCAGCTCCTCGACCACCGGAGGGACACTGTGGTCGCCCGCACCGGCAGCGGCCCGATACGCGTCGTACTTCGGCTCGGCCGGCAGCACGTGGTCGCGCATGAACACTGTCATCCGTTCGGTCAGCTCCCGCGCCCGGGGCGACGCCTCCGCGATCATCTGTGATCTCCTCCTCCGATGCGATCCGTACGCCGGTTCAGCCGTCGAGCGCCTGGTGGCCGCGGGCAACGAGTGGGCCGACCAGGCCGGCCAGCAGGTCGAAGCCGCCGCCGACGGTCTGGCCCCGCAGGTCGCGAAAGTGGATGCTCTCGAAGATCGCGGCGACCTTGTAGTACGCGAACCCGACGTACCAGCCCATGGTGCCCACGGCAACGTCCAGGTCGGCGGCGTATCGTTCGAGCAGCCGGCTGCCGGGAGGGAACGCCGGCCACTCGCCGGGTACCGCGGCCACCGGGCTGTTCAGCCCGGCGATTCCGTCCCACCAGACGAGCATCGAGGCCAGGTCGGTGAGCGGGTCGCCGATGGTGGCCATCTCCCAGTCGAGGACGGCCCGCACCCGCGGTTTTCCGGCGTGTTCCTCCAGCACCACGTTGTCGAGCCGGTAGTCGCCGTGGACCAGCGTGGTCCGCGACGACCGGGGCAGGCCTTGCGCGAGCCGTTCGCCGAGCTGCGCGATCCCGGGGATGTCCCGCGACCGGGACGCCGCGAGTTGCTTGCCCCAGCGCCGGACCTGCCGCTCGAGGTAGCCGTCCGCGCGGCCCAGGTCGGACAGCCCGACGCGGGCCGGCTCGATGTCGTGCAGAACGGCGAGCGTGTCGACCAGCGCGTCCGCGACCGCCTGTCCGGTCTCCGGGCCGACGTGGCCCAACTGCTCGGCGGTGCGATAGATCGTGCCCTCGGCGTACTCCATCAGGTAGAAGGGCACACCGATCACCGACTGGTCGGTGCAGAACAGGAAAGTCCGGGGGACTGGCACCGGTGTCGGTGCCAGCGCGGACAGGACCTGGTACTCGCGGCCCATGTCGTGGGCGGTCTCGAGCACATGCCCGAGCGGTGGCCGGCGGAGTACCCATCGTTGCCGGCCGTCGTCGAGCAGATAGGTGAGGTTCGACCGTCCACCCGCGATCAACTCGGCCGACAGACCACCGCGGAGCCCGCCTGGCAGGCGGTTCCCGAGGTAGGTGCGGAGGGCCACGAGATTGAGCCCGGGCAGGGTGCCGGTACCGTTCCTCACCCCGCCTGCTTCCGGAGCTCGCGCCGCAGGATCTTGCCGGTCACCGTCTTCGGCAACTCGTCGATGAGCTCGACGCTGCGTGGATACTTGTACGCCGCCAGCCGGTCCTTGCAGTGCGCGATCAGTTCGTCCGGCGTCGCCGTCGTTCCCGGCTTGAGGCTGACGAACGCCTTCACGGTTTCGCCGCGGTACTCGTCCGGTACGCCGACGACCGCCGCCTCCCGTACGGCGGCGTGCTCGTACAGCACGTCCTCGACCTCTCGCGGCCAGATCTTGTACCCGGCCGCGTTGATCAGGTCCTTCTTGCGGTCGACGATGTAGAACCAGCCCCGCTCGTCCATGAACCCGACGTCACCCGTGCGCAGCTGGCCTCCGGCCAGCGCGTGCGCGGTCTCGTCCGGCTTGTTCCAGTAGCCGAGCACCACCTCGGGGCCGGACGTGACGATCTCGCCGATCTCGCCGGGTGGAAGGTCGTTGCCGTCGTCGTCCTGGATCCGAACGATCGTTCCCGGCCCGGGTACACCGACCGAGAGAGCACCGCTGAGCGGATCGACCGGCGCGTGCACACCAGGCGGAACGAGGTGCGAGGGTGACGTCGTCTCGGTGAGTCCGTAGACGTTGTGGAGGTAGATGCCGAAGGTGTCCTCGAAGCGCTGCGCGATGGCAGGGGAGATCGGCGCGCCGCCGGAGTACACGGTGGTCATCGACGCGAGATCTGCGCGCGTCACGCCCGGTGTGTTCGACAAGGCGATGAAGACGGTGATCGCGCCGACCGTGAACGCGGGACGGTGCTCGCGGATGGCGTCCAGCATCACGCCCGGCTCGAACCGGTAGGCCAGGACGAGTGGTGCTCGTGTCAGCACGGACACTGCGATGTGGGCGATCAGGCCGGTGATGTGGAACAGCGGTGCGACGCCGAGGACACCGTGGTCCGAGGTCAGTCCGCACCAGTCGCGATACACCTGCGCGTTGTACGTCACGTTCGCGTGGGTGTTCATCGCGCCCTTCGGCGTCCCCGTCGTGCCGGAGGTGTAGGTCAGGAACGCCACATCCTGTCCGTCGTACGACACCGGCTCGGGGTGCTTGCCGAGGTGCGCGGCGATCAGGTCGGCGAAGTCGGCGGTGCCGTCGGACCGCGAACGCTCGACACCTTTGAAGACCCGTTCGTCGTCGCGGGCCTGGTACTCCAGCTCGCTCGTCGTGACCACGAGCCGTACCTCGGTGTCGCCGACGACGTCGCGCGCGACTCCGGCGTACAGACCCTCCAGACACAGCAGCACGGTCGCGCCGGAGTCGTTGAGGTGGTGTGAGAGCTCGCGCTGCTTGCTCATCGGATTCACCGGTACGACGATGCCGCCGGCCTTCCAGGCGGCGACCAGGGCGATCACGAACTGCGGCACGTTCTGCAGGTAGAGGGCGATCCGGTCGCCGCGACGGAACCCGTTGGCCTGCAGGGCGACGGCGAACGCGTCGGAGGACTGGTCGATCTCGCGCAGGGTGAGTGCGCCGTCGAAGTACTTGATCGCCACGGCGTCCGGGCGGTCGGCGACCGAGGCGCGGAACATCGCCAGCGCGTCGGTGAACTCGGGCTCGAAGTCGGTTGCCTGGCCGGCGGCGTACCGGCCGAGCCAGGGACGGTCGTCGTAGCTCATGGCGCGCCTACTTGATGACGACCGGGTTGACCGGGGCGCCGGTGCCGTTCACGACCTTCAGCGGGGCCGCGGTGTACATGAACTCCCACTGGCCGTCCTCGGCACAGTCGGCGGCGAGCTTGTCGAGGTTGCAGATCTCGGTGAAGACGATGCCGAGGTTGCGCATGAGCGCACAGTGCAGCGGCAGCGCGACGCCGCTCTCGGGGTCGATCGTCACCTCGTTGGCGATCGTGTCGGTGACCAGGTTCGGCACCTCGAGGTCCTGGAACCACTGGACCAGTTCGGGGGAGTAGGTGAGTCCCGGCTCGTTGAAGCCGTCGTAGAAGGCCTCCTTGCCGAGCTGGTGGAAGAGGTTCAGGAACCCGGTCCGGATCACCAGGATGTCGCGCTGGCGGATCTCGACGCCCTGGGCCTCGGCGCAGGCGAGCAGGTCGTGCTGGGTGAAGGTCTCGCCCTTGTCCAGGGTCTCCTTGCCGCGGTGGCGGGCCATGTCCAGCAGCACACCCCGGCCGACCACACCCTTCTCCGCGATCGGCTGCACGCTCGCCTTCGCCATCCCGCCGATCGTGCTGGTCGCGTCGTACCCGTTCCAGATCTCGCCGTCGTACCAGACGTGGCCGAGGGCGTCGTACTGCGTCGAGCCCTGAAGGAAGGCGGACATCGCGTCGTCGGCGTAGTGCAGTCCACCGGGGAACGCCGGGCCCTTGTCGGCGAGCCAGTGACTCTCGTCCAGCAACATGTACCGCTCCGAGCCTCGACGGCCAGGCCAGACCGGATCGCCCGCCGGGTTCCCCATCGGCATCTGCAGGGTGAATACCTTGCCGGAGCGGACCAGTGCGACGGCGGCGAGAACCTCCGCCGGTCCGAGGTAGTTGAGGGCACCTACCTCGTCGTCCGCGCCCCACTTGCCCCAGTTCTTCGGCGAGTCCTTGAGCAGGTCACCGACGTAGGGTGCGCTTGCCGTCTCAGTCATCCTCGACCTCCGGTGTTTGTGGAACCGAGCGAGCGATCGGTCTGTGGTGAACAACCCTGGCGAGGTGGTTGAAAGTTGTCAAGATCTCGAAGATGAGAAACCGCGCGCCCCGTGGCGCGGGCGATGAGGCGAAGTACAGTGTTCAGCCATGAGCATTACCGAGCGGTCCGTTGCCCGTGTCTGAACACCTGGCGACCGATGACGACGCCCGGGCCACCATCGGCCGCCGGGTTCGTCAGCTGCGGACGGCGCGCGGTATCAGCCTGCGCCGGCTGGCCGCCGAACTCGCCGTCAGCCCGGCGACGATGAGTGCTGTCGAGAACGGCCGCACCGGAGTCGACGCCGTCCGGCTGGCGCAGATCGCCAGGCTGCTCGACGTACCGGTCGAGCAGTTGTTCCCGGAGTCGTCGACCGGCCTGCGGCAGCGGGCCGGTCGCGGAGTTCTGGCGATGGCCGTGGTGGGGGAGGACTGGCGGCGGTTCCCGCCGATCGAGCTCGACGCGCCGTTGGCGGCAGCGCTCGCCGCGTTCCTCGAGGTCGGGTACCACGGTGCGACCATCCGCGACATCGCCCAGCGGGCCGGGTTGTCCGTGCCCGGTCTGTATCACCACTACGCCAGCAAGCAGGAGATGCTGGTCGCGATCCTCGACCTGACCATGGACGACCTGCAGACCCGGATGCTCGCGGCGCGGGCGGAAGGTGCGGACCCGGTGGCGCGATTCGCCTTGCTGGTCGAGTGTCTGGCCCTCTTCCACACCCACCGGCGCGAGCTCGGCTTCGTCGGTGCCAGTGAGATGCGCAGCCTCGAGCCGGCCGCGTACGAACGGGTCGCGGCGTCACGGCGCGCCGTGCAGCGCATGGTCGACGTCGAGGTGAAGCTCGCGGCCCAGGACGGTTCGTTCACCACGCCGCACGCCCATGAGGCCTCGCGCGCGGTGGTCACCATGTGCACCGCGCTGTCCCAGTGGTTCCAGGCCGGCGGACCGTCCAGCCCCGAGGAGGTCGCCCACCTGTACGTCGACCTTGCGCTCGACCTGGTGGGCAACCATCCCTAGAGAGGTACGCCCCAGGCGGCGAAGGTGGCGGGTGCCGCGTCGAAGTACTGGCCGGTGTTCTGCTGAAGCCACCGGACGTTGGCCGCGCTGATCGGTGAGTCGAACAGGCGGAGGTCGTCGACGTCGGCCACGGACGAGTCCGGGTTGTCGCCGCCGACGTTCAGTTCCGTCGGTTGCAGCAGCGCACCCGCCGAGTAGGGCTCGATCGTGAACGGCTTGCCGTCCAGGAAGAACCGGATCGCCTTCTGGTCGCACGATGCCGCCACGTGCGTCCAGGTCTCGACGGCGATCGGTCCCCGGGCCGAACTGAGGATCCCGGTGGTGCCGCTCGCGCCGAACAGCCGCACCCAGAACACGCCGTCGAGGATGCCGGCGTGGGTGACCTCGGCGCTGCTGTTCCGCAGTACCAGGAACCGGGCGCCGCTGCTGCTGGCTCGGCACTTCACCCACGCCGAGAACGCCCAGCCCGGTGGCGATGCCGGCCAGGTGAGGGTCGTCCTCGAGGCACCCGGCCCGGTGCCGTTCGAGCCGAGGGCGGACCCCTGGATGCCAGTGACCCAGGACCCGGCCGCGGTGAGCGTGAGGTCGTTGCCGGACGACGACTTGTCGTCGGCCAGCGTCCCGGCGTTCTCGTTGAAGTGGTAGATGCCGCGGGCAACATTCTCCGGGCGGTACGGCGTGGCGACCGGCGCGCCGCTCCAGTACCCCGAGGTCACCTCCGCGAGGAAGTTCTTCGTGAAGGTCAGGTAGTCGTACGACACCCGGCCGCCGGCGCTCGCGTCGCCACCGACGTACAGCGTGTCCAGCCCGTCGATCGCGGGTGTCACGTGCGGGACACCATCGCCGATGTTCACCGTCTCCTGGGCGTCCTCGAGCCGGACCTGCACGTACGTCGGGTTGATCGCGAACAGGAACCGGGTCCATTGGCCGACCGTCAGGGTCGCCGTACTGGTCACCGAGACGGTCCCGTCGTCGATGGTGGTCCAGGTGGCGGTGACGGTTCGCGCGGTGTTCACCACGACGCGGACGCGTCCGTTGCCCAGGGCATCGTTGATGGCCAGGATCGGAGCAGCCGTGCCGGTCGGTGCGGTGTCGAGGCGGAGCCAGCCGGAGATGGCGAGCCGGTCGCAATCGGGGAAGTTGATCGCCCCTGACACGCCTGCTGCTGTCGCCGCGGAGACCAGGGCTCGCCCGTACAGGCCGGTGGTGAAACTCGCCGACGGAGCGACTGCGAGGTCGCGGCCGTAGGTGCCGAAGTCTTCGGCGGTGTCGTGGTCGAACGGGTAGATCGCCAGCTGGAAGTCGATCTGCTCGGCGGCGATCAGAGTCGGCCAGTACGTGTCCTCGACCGGATCGTTCCACCAGCGCAGGTCGTCGATGATCCCGTTCAGTGCCTCGGTGCCGGTGAGCG
The DNA here is from genome assembly GCF_043197265.1 of Kribbella sp. NPDC049227. Lineage (NCBI taxonomy): Bacteria > Bacillati > Actinomycetota > Actinomycetes > Propionibacteriales > Kribbellaceae > Kribbella > Kribbella sp. NPDC049227. Next base: position 951,435 of record NZ_JBICST010000002.1, read on the forward strand.
TGTTCCGCCCGGCCTCCATGACGACCTCGGTGCCGGAGTAGGTGAAGGCAGCCGCGGCGTTGACCGACAGGACCTCGACACCGTCGACGGCGATTCTCACGGTGTCGGTGGCCGGCGTGGCGTCGTACACGACCAGGACGTGATGCTCCTCGCCGTCCCGGATGCTGGTGCTCGTGCTGTACGTCGCGCCCGCGATCCTCGCCTCCACGTTGCCGCTGGAGTTGGACGCGTAGACGGCCCAGTTGAGGGTGCCGCTGCTGGTCGCGGACGCGATGCAGCGGGGCGCGGCCGTGGTGTTGCCGAGTCGGACCCAGGCGGCAACCGACAGTCCGCCGTCGGTGTTGAGCGGGTAGAAGTCCTCTCCGGCTCTCGGCGGCCGGACGACCACATGGAGTGCGCCGCCGGTGCAGTTGAGGCCGTCGCCGTACCTGGCCGGGACGAGCGTCGCGGATCCGAGGATCGTGCCGGGCAGGAAGTAGCCGGCGACGTCTCGTACCGTCGTACCGTCGACCGTGTCGGCGTTGAACGTGTAGCCCGCTGCCTGCGCCACGGTCTACCCGGCCCGGCGGACCCGGACGGTCACCGTCAGGTCGGACCCCGAGGCCGTCGATCCGACCCGGTCGACATCGACGGTGAGGTAGTCGCCGGCGGCCAGCGTGGTGACGTCCGGCGTGTCGCCGGCGTCGGTGTTCGTGCCGGCCGCGATGGTCGGCCGCTTGCCCTGATCCGTGTAGATCGTCGTGCCGTTCTTGTTCACGTCGACGACGAGCGCCGCGCCGGTCGGTGCGGTGTTCACCGCGGCTCGGACGGTCTCGACGACGTACGCGTCTTCGAGGTAGATCCGCGACTTGCCGGTCGCGACCGCGACTGCCCCGGTCACCGAGAACGTGTACGCCTCGATCGGCACCGCCAGGACGCCGTCGATCGTCAGACTTCCTTGGACATGCATGAATACTCCCCCACCGGCGGCCCCCTGCCGCCCGGACGCCCGAGCGTACGGGATCAGTGAGGGCTGTAGCCAGGCCATCGGGGCGCACCTAGTCTGGAAAAGTTGCGAGGCGGCCGTGGAGGGGCGGGCGATGCCGGTGGTGAAGGACGAGGGTGCGTCCTTCTGGGGAGGGCCAGACAGACTGCGCGGTCGCCGCTCCGAGCGCGCAACGCTGGACGAGCTGATTTCCGCTGTTCGCTCGGGCGAGGGGCGTTCGCTGGTGCTGCGCGGCGAGGCCGGGGTCGGCAAGTCGGCGCTCCTGGGCTACGCGATGACGAGAGCCTCGGATCTGCGGGTGCTCCAGGTGGTCGGCGTCGAGTCGGAGATGGAGCTGGCGTTCGCGGCGCTGCATCAGTTGTGTACGCCGATGTTGCACCGTCTGGACCGGCTTCCCGCTCCGCAGCGTGATGCGCTGGCCACGGTCTTCGGCCTGAGCAACACCGGGCCACCGGATCGGTTCTTCGTCGGACTCGCCGTACTGAGCCTGCTCTCCGAGTTGGCGGAGGAGGGTCCGCTGCTGTGCGTGGTGGACGACGCGCAGTGGCTGGATCGGGCGTCGGCCCAGGTCCTGGGAGTCGTGGCGCGACGGCTGATGGCTGAGCCGATCGGCGTCTTGTTCGCAACCCGTCAGTCCGGCGTGGAGCTGCGGGCCTTGCGGGAGCTGGAGGTCGCCGGACTGCGCAGCGACGAGGCGCGGGCCCTGCTGGAGTCGGCGGTTCGGTTCGGACTCGATTCGAGCGTCCGGGACCGCCTCGTGGCCGAGACCGGCGGGAATCCACTGGCGTTGCTGGAGCTGCCGCGAGGGCTGACCGTGGCGCAGTTGGCGGGCGGCTTCGGGCTGCTCGGCGCGCAGGCGTTGTCCGGTCGGATCGAGGACAGCTTCCTCGCGCGGATCGGCGCACTGCCCGAACCGACTCGGCTGCTGCTGTTGGTCGCGGCAGCGGAGCCGGTGGGCGACCCGCTACTGGTCTGGCGGGCGGCCGAGCGGCTTGGGGTAGGGGACTCGGCGGCGGCCGATGCCGAGGCGGAAGAGTTGCTGGTGATCGGCGATCGGGTGGCGTTCCGGCATCCGCTCGTCCGCTCGGCCGTGTACCGGTCGGCGACGCCACTGGACCGCCGCGCCGTGCATTCCGCGCTGGCCGAGGTGACCGACGCGAGGGTCGACGCCGACCGCCGGGCCTGGCATCTGGGCACCGCGGCAGCGGGACCGGACGAGAGAGTGGCTGCCGAGCTGGAACGGTCCTCGGGTCGCGCACAGGCCCGCGGCGGACTCGCCGCCGCGGCCGCGTTCCTGCAGCGCTCGGTCGCGCTGACGGCGGAGCTCGAACGACGTGCGGAGCGCGCACTGACAGCCGCGCAGGTCAGCCTCCAGGCGGGAGAGCTCGATGCGGCGCTCGGGTTGTTGACGACCGCGGAGACCGGAGTACTCGACGAGTTCCAGCGTGCGCGGGCCGATCTGTTGCGCGGTCAGATCGCGTTCGCCTCAGGCCACGGCAGCGACGCGCCTCCGCTGCTGCTGAAGGCTGCGAAGCAACTCGAGCCGTTCAACCTGGACCTCGCCCGCGAGACCTACCTCGACGCCTGGGGAGCGGCGCTGTTCGCCGGCCGGCTGGCCACCGCCGGCAGTCTGCTCGAGGCGTCGCGGGCAGCCAGAGCACTCCCGCCCGCCGACGCTCCGCGTCCCTCCGACCTGCTGCTGGACGGGCTGGCGCAACTGGTCACTGAAGGACGTACGGTCGCCGCGCCGATGCTCAGGCGCGCCACCGGCGCCTTCGCCGCCAAGGACCTGTCCCCGGCGGACAACTTCCGCTGGGGATGGTTGACCACGGTGCCGTCCAACGTGCTCTGGGACGACGAGAGTTGGTCCACGATCAACGCTCGCCAACTGCGGTTGGCCCGCGATGCCGGCGCGCTGGCGCGGCTGCCGATCGACCTGACCGCACACGCCATCCAGGTCGCCTGGCGGGGTGATTTCACCGAAGCCGATGCCGTGATCGCGGAGATCGATGCCGTCACCGACGCGACCGAGACCCGCATCGCGCCGTACGGCGCCATGCTGCTCGCCGCCCTGCGCGGGCGGCAGACCGAGGCGACCGCGCTGATCACGTCGGCCGCGCGGGACGCGGCGGACGGTGGGCAGGGGATCGGCGTCCAGTACTCGCAGTGGGCTTCGTCGATCCTGTTCAACGGACTCGGTCGCTACCCCCAGGCGCTGGCTGCGGCGCACCAGGCGTGTGCGGACACGCCGGAGCTCTTCCTTTCGGCCTGGGCACTGCCCGAGCTCATCGAGGCCGGCGCCCGCAGTGGTGAGCAGCACCTCGCGGCCGGCGCTCTCGACCGACTGGTCGAGGCGACCGCGGCGGCGGGCACGGACTGGGCGCTCGGCCTCGCGGCGCGATCGCGTGCACTGCTGAGCGAGGGCTCGGTTGCCGAAGGCCTGTACCAGGAGGCGATCGATCGCTTGAAGCGGACGCTCCTGCGACCGGAGCTGGCCCGCACACACCTGCTGTACGGCGAGTGGCTCCGCCGCCATCGTCGCCGCGTCGACGCGCGACGCCAGCTACGCACCGCGCACGAGCTGCTCACCGCGATCGGCATGGAGGCGTTCGCCGAACGGGCCCGGCGCGAACTGCTGTCGACCGGCGAGACCGTCCGCAAACGGCGGGTCGGGACGAAGCGCGACGAGCTGACGCCCCAGGAGAAGCAGATCGCCCTGCTGGCGCGGGACGGCCTGTCCAATCCGGAGGTCGGCGCTCGCCTGTTCCTGAGCCCTCGCACGGTGGAGTGGCACCTGCGCAAGGTCTTCGCCAAGCTCGCGATCAGCTCGCGCCGGGAACTCCGCGACGCGCTTCGTGGCGCCGAATCCTGAGGCCCGCACAGCCCGCACAGATGGAGGAACGATGACGGACAAGACCCTGGACGGGCAGACAGTCGTGGTGATCGGCGGGAGCCTGGGCATCGGCTTCGAGACCGCGCGGCTCGCGCGGGCCGAAGGCGCCAGCGTGATCATCACGGCGCGCTCACCGGAACGTCTCCAGCAGGCCGGCAAGGAGCTCGGAGCGGATGTCGCCGCCTTCGACGCGACCGACTTCGACCAGTTGGAGACCTTCTTCGGCGATCTCCCCACCCCGATCGACCACGTTCTGGTCACCGGGCCGGGTCCGTACTACGGGCTGCTCGCCGACATGGACTTCGACGCGGTACGCCGTGACCTCGAAGCGCACCTGCTGTTACCCATGCACGTCGCCCGCCACGCGGCCACCCGGGTTCGTCCAGGCGGGTCGTTGCTCTTCATGGGCGGCACCGGCGGCCGCCGGACGGCGCCGGGCCTCGCATCCATCGGATCGCTGACAGCCGCGGGGCCGGCCCTGACGAGGAACCTGGCCGTCGAGCTGGCGCCGGTCCGGGTGAACCTGATCGCGGCCGGCTTCGTCGACACTCCGCTGTCGGCGGCGATCCTCGGCGACCAGTTGGAGGCCCGTCGTGAGCAACTCCGGACCACACTTCCGATCGGCCGGGTCGTCGGTCCGGACGACATCGCCAACCTGGCGATCCACTTGATGGTCAACACGGCCATCACCGGCGCCACCGTCGACATCGACGGCGGTCAGCAACTCGTCGAAGGCTGACGCTACCCGAACGTGAACACGTACGCCTCGACGCCGGCTTCGTCGAACCTGATCTCCACGGTCCGCTCGAGGACGGCGTCGTACTGGCGCACGAGCTGGTACATGCGGCCCTCGCGCAGTACGCCGTTCCCGTCCTCATCGACGTCGACACCGTGTGATCGGCCAGGCGCCTCGCCGTCGAGCAGCACGCGGAACGGGACCGCGTCCGATGCGCCAGGAGCCAGCACCAGATGTGCGTCCCGCGCCTGGAACCGGAAGGCGACACTACCGCCGGGCTCGTCCAGTACGACGAACTCGGGACGAACCGTCCACCGGCCACCGAGAGCCCAACTGTTGAAGGCGAGACGCCCCGGCAGCTGGTACTCCTGGCGGTCGTCGAGTCCGGCGCTGCCCGGCAGCCGCCCGCCCCGCCCGTAGCCGAGGTAGGTCTCCGGCGTGCGCAGCTGGTTCCAGTCCGCCGGCGCCTCGACGCCGGTGCCGGCCACCGCGACCGGTTCGCGCTCGATGCCGAGAAGTCGCTGGATGGTGCGCTCCGACTCGACGTAGCGTCCTTCGCCGAAGTGATGATCGCGGATCATGCCGCGATCGTCAGCGAAGTACAGCGCCGGCCAGTAGTGGTTGTCGAAGGCGCTCCAGACCCCGTAGTCGTTGTCGAGGGCAATTGGGTAGTCCAGTCCTCGCTCCTTGACCGCCTGCCGCACCAGATCGGTCTCGTGCTCGAACTCGAACTCCGGCGTGTGCACTCCGATCACGCTCAGCCCGTCGCCGGCGTACGCCTGGTACCAGGCCCGCAGGTACGGCACGGTGCGGAGCCAGTTGATGCACGTCAGCGTCCAGAAGTCGACGAGAACGACATGGCCCTTCAGCTCGGCGGGCCCGAGCGCCTCGGAGTTGAGCCACCCGGTAGCCCCACCAAAGGAAGGCAGTTGCTGACCTTGGAACATGACAAGCCCTTCGCAGGCGACGTCTGGTGACGGCGTGGATCTTCAGTGTTGCCGTTGGGGGCGTCCGCTCGCGCCGGTTGAACACCCTGGCATGCCCTTGATCGTCAGGACCAGGGACTCTTGATGCGAAACAGGCGCATGATCAGCGGTATGGATGATCTGCAGGAGATGGTGACGGGCTTCCGGGTGGCAGCGGCGCTCAGTGTGGCGGCGGAGCTGGGAGTGTCCGACGCATTGGCGGGGGAGCGGCGCACGGTTGCCGAGCTGGCGGCCGTCGTCCAGGCCGACGAGGAAACGCTGGGGCGGCTGCTGCGGGCACTGGTGGCCGTCGGGGTGTACGCCGAGCAGGACGGGACGTACTCGAATACCGCGATGGGTGAGCGGCTGCGGTCCGACATACCGGGCACGTTGCGACCGTTGGCTCGGATGCAGCAGGACCCGGCGCTCTGGTCGGCCTGGGGCCACCTCGCTCACAGCGTGCGCACGGGTGAGAACGCGTTCGAGGACCTGCAGGGTGTCGATGTCTGGGTTCACCGGCAGAAACATCCCGAGTACAACGAGATCTTCAACGACAACATGACGGCGTTGAGCTGGTACGTCGGGAAGTCGGTCGCGGCGGCGTACGACTTCTCCGGGGTGAGCAAGGTCGTCGACGTCGGGGGAGGGCAGGGGATCCTGCTGGACGCCGTACTGAACCAGCACGAGCACCTGCAGGGTGTGGTGTTCGACCTGCCGCACGTCGTGGCGAAGGAGCCGCGAACCCAAGCCGTCGCATCCCGATGGTCAGCGATGGCCGGCAGTTTCTTCGAGGCGGTCCCGCCGGCGGACGCGTACCTGATCAAGTCGATCCTGCACGACTGGCCGGACGACCGCTGCGTGGAGATCCTCCGAACGTGCGCCGCGGCGCTCAACCCCGGCGGCGTCGTCCTCGTCGTCGAGCTCGTCCTGGACCGGCCCGGCCACGAGGTGGTGGCCGCGTTCTCAGACCTCAACATGCTGGTCCTACCCGGCGGACGGGAACGCACTGAAACGGAGTACGCCGCCTTGTTCGCAGCCGCCGGCCTCCGCCTCAATCAGGTCATCGACACCGGCACCCGCATGTGCATCCTCGAAGCCACCACCGCATAGCCTCAGGTCAGGTCAGGTCGAAGGAGAGCAACGTGATGCTGTGGGGTGGGAAGTCGTAGCCGGCGTCTGTCAGGTCGAGGACGCCGCGATCTCTCAGGGCAACGTTGTCCGGGCGGCTGAGGGTGTTCGAGGCCAGTACGTCATCCACATCCACGCCGAGATCTCGGACGGCGACTCGCGTCGGCAGGCCTTCGGCGCGGCCATCGAGCATCAGGTCGGCACAGATGGTCGCCGTACGGTGGCGGTTGATCACGGCCAGCCGCAGCGACCGGCCGTCCTCGGTCCGCGTGGCCGAGACGTCGAGGTCGGGCACGGTGCCGCTCCGCGTGCGGAACTCGCCGGCAGCGTCGCGTGCATCCCCTTGCCGTACGGCGGCCAGCCGCCCGGATGAACGGACGTCGGCGGTCAACGCGACCGGGCCGAGGTGGTTCTGGTACAGGTCCCACACGTGGTACGTCGTCGCCCGCACCGCGCCACCCGGTCGGGCGACGACGACCCCATTGGCGTTGAGCAGGTTGACCGTGTTCGCCATCGTCACGGGTACGTCGTGTCCGCTCGCGCGATGCAGTGCGTGGAAGACACCGGCATAGAAGAGCGCATCCGCCAGGGTCCGTGGGCTCCACCGATTGACCCGGTGACAGTGCTCGGTGGAGAGCCCGTCGACGTCGCGCTCGATCGTGCCGCCGTCGTCCGAGGCCTGTGGCTCGGGCCAGGTGTCGGGTTCGACGTGACGGATGTTCCACTCGTCCAGCGCGAGACCCAGCGGCCGTTCGATTCCGTGCCGCGCGGCCAGGCCGGCGACGAGATCGGCGTACGTCTGGATCTGCTGCTCGAAGTACTGCGCCTGGGCGACGATCGCCTCGTACTCGGTGTCGCCGTCGACCAGTTGGGTGGTCGCGCCGTAGAGGTGGAAGGACAGGTAGTCGATCTGGTTCCCGACCGCCTTCAGGACGGTGTCCGTCCAGCCGCGCCGGTCGTCGGTGAGGCCGACCCCGATGAACTTGAGCGACGGGTCGACGGCGCGCATGAAGCGGGCGTGCTCGGTGGCGTCCGCAGCATAGGCCTCGGCGGAGCGATGGCCCATCTGCCAGCGGCCGTAGACCTCGTTGCCGAGACCCCAGTACTTGACCTGGTACGGATCCGGGTGGCCGTTGGCGGCACGCTTCCGTGCGTACGTCGTGTCGCCGGCGTAGTTGGTGTACTCGACCCAGCGGACCGCGTCGTCGACGTCGCGGCAGCTGTGCGCGAGATACGGCTCGGTGCCGACCTCAGCGCACCAGGCAAGGAACTCGTCGGTGCCGAAGTGGTTGTCCTCCTCCTCACCCCACGCGAGCTCGAGTCTTCGCGGCCGCTCGGCGCGCGGCCCGATCCCGTCCTCCCACTGGTACGGCGAGGTGAAGTTGCCACCCGGCCAGCGGACCACCGGAAGGCCGAGCTCGCGGCACAGCTTGACGACGTCGCGGCGCAGTCCGTTGCGCGCGTCCGGGTCGTCGTACGCCAGTGGTGAGCCTTCGTCGAAGACACCGCCGTCGATGTTGCCGAAGAACGCCGACTCCAGGAAGTGGCCGTAGATCAGCGGGTCGATCGTGCTGCGCCGGTCGGTGCGGATGTCGATGGTCGCTGTGGTCTTCACGGGTGCGGGTTCTCCTCGTCCAGGGCGCTGAGGGCGGTGTCGTAGGTCTTCGCGCCGACTTCGAACATCGACGTCATCCAGTGGTAGAAGTTGTCGCCGCGATCCCGCAGCGTCGCGTACAGCCGGCCCATCAGCTCGCGCCGTACGCCGGCCAGCTCGGGGTGCTCGTAGCGGTTCTGCAACTCGTGCGGGTCGGTCCCCAGGTCGTACAGCTCGTTGCCGTCGGCGGGATTCACGATCAGCTTGTAGCGGTCGGTGCGGATCATCCGCTGCGGGTACGGGAAGTGGTGGCCATGGAACTCCGCGACCACGGCATCCGGCCAGTCGGCCGGGCGGTTGCCCTCGACCAGCGGCAGCAACGACCGCCCTTGGTAGTACTCCGGGACAGCGAGTCCGGCGAGCTCGAGGAAGGTCGGAGTGAGGTCGGTGAGAGTGGCGAATCCGTCCTCTGTCCGAGCGGGCGGGTTCCCCGGAATCCTTGCCAGCAAAGGGATCCGGTAGATGTCGTCGTACATCGCCGGGCCTTTGTCGTGCAGCCGGTGCGACCCGGTGAACTCGCCGTGGTCCGCGGTGAAGAACACGGCCGTGTCGTCACTGAGCCCGAGCTCGTCGAGTACCGCGAGGATCCGACCGACCTGCTCGTCGATCAGCGTCACGTAACCCCAGTACGCCGCGATCAGCTCGCGCCAGGTGTCCGGCCCGAGGCTGTCGAACGTCCAGTGCGAGGAGTAGTGCTGTTGCACCCGGGGCTTGTTGGCGAAGGTCTCCGCGATCGAAACCGGCAGCTCGACATCGGCCGGGTCGTAGCGGTGGTAATACGCCTCGGGCAACAAATAGGGCAGGTGTGGTCCGAACCAGTTGCAGCCGAGGTAGAACGGCCGTCCGTCCTCGGCGTACCGGCGGAGCTGCTGGATGGTGCGCTCGGCAAGGAAGTACTCGAAGGTGGCTTCCACCGGCTGCTCGAGGATGCCGGCGAGCAGGTTGCCGGGCTCCCCGTTCGCGAAGGTGCCGCGGACGGGGGAGTGCACCGCGAAAGAGGGATAGCCGTTCTCCGCCAGGTATTGCAGGTAGTCGGGGTGCTGGACGGCGTTGCCCCAGCCGGCGTAGTGCTCACCGTCGTACCCGAAGTCCTTCGGCCCCTTCACCTTGCCGACGTGCCACTTGCCGACGTGGCCGAGCTGATAGCCGGCTTCGCCGAGCAGGGACGAGAAGGGTGGAAACGTGTCGTCGAGCTCCTCGCGGTAGCCGACGTTGCGTTCGTAGTTCGCCAGCAGCGTGTGTTTGTAGGGGAGTACGCCGGTCTGCAGCGTGGCCCGGGCCGGAGTACAGATCGCGGTCGGGGTGAAGCCGTTGGTGAACAACGTGCCGGCGGCCGCGAGCCCGTCCAGAGCGGGGGTTTCGCACACCCGGTTGCCGTAGCAGCCAAGGGTGTCCAGGCGGTGCTGGTCGGTCATCAGGAGCAGGATGTTCGACGGCACTCGGTCTCCAGAGCTAGGGGTCATTGCTTCACCGCGCCGGCCAGGCTCTCGACGAACTGCCGCTGCAGTACGACGAACACGGCGACCACCGGTGCCAGGGACAGGACGGCGGCCGCGGCCATCCCGGCCCAGTCGGTGTCGTTCTCCCCGACGAACGCGGACATGCCGACCGCCAGCGTGCGTAGCTCGGGATGGCTGAGCGTGAACACCAGCGGCAGCAGGTAGGCGTTCCAGGCGGCGAGGAACTGCAGGATGAACACGCTCACCGTGATCGGCTTGGCCAGCGGCAGCATGATCCGGAAGAAGACCGTGAGCGGTCCGGCGCCGTCCATCCGGGCCGACTCCTCGAGGTCCTTCGGGATGGTCCGGAAGAACCCGGCGTACAGCAGCGTCGCGGCCGCGTGACCGCCCGCGCCGAGCCCGAGGACGACGCCGAGGTGCGAGTTGAGCAGTCCGAGCTGATCGGTCAGCTGCGTGACCGGGATGATCGTGTAGCCCTCCGGCAGGAAGAAGGTGACCAGGAAGACGCCGATCAGGACCTTCTTGCCGACGAAGTCGTACCGCCCGAGCACATAGCCGGCCAGCGCGCTGCGCATGATGACCAGGGCAACCGTGCCCAGCGTGATCAGCACGGTGTTGAGCATGTACGACGAGAACCCGACCTCCGACCAGGCCCGGCTGTAGTTCTCCCAGACCGGTGCCTCGGGCAACAGGTTCAGGCCTTTGCCGAAGATCTCCGGATTGGTCTTCAAAGATCCGGAGACCAGCCAGAGGAACGGGTAGATCCAGACGGCGCAGAGCAGTGCGAGCCCGGTGCCGATCAGCCAGCGAGAGCTTCTGGTCGCGATCATGCCATCGCCCGCCGTGCGGCCCGGATCCCCAGTGCCTGGGCGATCGCCAGTGCCATCGTGAGCAGCCCGAACAGGACAGCCGCGGCCGAGGCGTACCCGAGCTGTGGGACAGTGGCGCCGAACGCGGTCCGGTAGATGTAGACCTCGACCACCTCCGAGGAGAACGCGGGACCGCCGCCGGTCAGCGTCATCACCAGGTCGAAGACGTTCAGTGCCCCGACCATGTCGATCAGCGTGATCACCACCAGGAACGGCAGCAGCAGCGGCAGAGTGACGTACCGGAACTCCTTCCAGTTGCCGGCGCCGTCGATCCGCGCGGCCTCGTAGAGCTCGTTCGGGATCGTCTGCAGCGCGGCCAGCCAGTAGATCAGTGTGATGCCGAGCCACTTCCACACCCAGACACCGATCACGCTGTACAGCGACATCCCGGACGAGCCGAGGAAGTCGACCGGGCTGTCCACCAGCGCCGACTTCACCAGGGCCAGGTTGACCGGCCCGCCGGCGTCCAGGATCAGCGTGAACACGACGCCGACGATCGCGCCGGTGGTCACGACCGGCAGGAACAGCAGGGTCCGGAAGAGTCCGCGGAACGGCGTACTCCGCCGGTTCAGCACGATCGCGAGGAGCAGCGCCAGACCGACCCGCAGCGGCACTGCGATCACCAGGAAGACGAGCGAGTTGCGGAACGAGTTCCAGAACAGGTCGTCGGCCCACAGCAGCTCGAAGTTCGCGAAGCCGATGAACGTGCCGACGTCGGCGAACCCGGGCCAGTCGAGAAACGCGTACCACCAGCTGGCGACGAGCGGATAGACCGTGTAGAGGCCGTACCCGACCACCGTCGGCAGCAGGAACAGGTAGATCCACCAGTCGTCCCGCATCCGCCGCCAGACGGTACGCCGCTTCGGCGCGGGCGCCGGCGGCTTCCGTCGTACCGGTGCCTCCGTGGTGACGGTCACTTGTAGCTGGCCTGGGTGTAGTCCTGACCGGGCTGCCAGTTGCCGAAGACCCAGTCGTCCTGGCTGACCTCGGCGCCTTTCTTCTTCGCCGCGCCGATCGCGCGCTCGCGTTCCTTGGTGGCCTTGTCGGCGTACTGCTGGAGCGCTGCCTTGTAGTCCTTGGTCGAGCCGGTCAGCACGGCCTGGACGATCTCACCGGGGCTCGGGTGCACGTCGCGCATCTCGGCCAGGGCCTTCGCCACGCCACTGTTCCGGACCTCCGGCACCGGCCCGATCCGCACGTCCTGCTGGAAGAACGAGACGTTCTTCTTGTACGCCGGGTGGACCTCGGCCTTGTCCACGGAGTCGAGCAGGATCGGCGGCTGGTCCATCCGGGTGGCCAACTGGGCGGCGAACTCGGGCGTGGTCATCTGGAACAGCACGTCGGCGGCGACCTTCGGGTTCTTGGCCTGATCCGACACGAAGAACGAGCCGGGCGCGGGCGCGACGTACACGGTGCCGCGTTGCGTCGACGGCGCCGGGATCTGCCAGGCGCTGATGCCGCGCTTGACGGCCGGAGACTCCTCGACCATGAGACCGCCGATGAACCACGGGCCCCACGGGAACAGCGCGGCCTCACCGGCGGCCCAGCGGGCCCGGGCGTCCCGCGGACCCAGGGAGGAGGACGCGGGATGCAGTACGCCGTCGGCCTTCAACGCGAGCAGGAACTCCATCGCCTGGACGAACGGGTCGCTCGCGACGACGATCTCGCCGGTCTTCCAGTCGGTCTGACCGGGTGCGCCGGCCATCTGGGCGAAGGCGGTCAGCTTCCCGCCCAGGTAGTCGGTGTCCTTCATCGGCAGCAGGAGGCCGTGCACCGAGTCGGGCGTCTTCTGGTCGAGCGTGCGGACCGTGGCGCGGTACTCGTCCCAGGTCGCCGGCGACTGCTCGGGATCCAGCCCGGCCTGCTTGGCCAGCGCACTGTTCACCCAGGTCGTCGAGTCGTGCCACCGGCCGCTGAAGACCGGGAACGTGTACACCTTCCCGTCGAAGCGATGGATCCCGTCGTACAGGTAGTCCTTCATCGGACTGTTGCCGAGATCAACGAAGTCGCCGATCGGGTGGAACCAGCCGTTGGTGACCAGCGCCGCGACGCTGCCGCTCAGGCCGGCCGTCGAATGGACGTCGGGCAACTGCTTGCTGCGCCGGGCGAGTTGCAGCGCCTGGCCGAGGTCGGCGGGATCGAGCTGACGGCGTTTCACCGTGATGTCGTCGTGTTTCTGGTGGTACTCGACGAACAGCTTCTTCTCGAACAACTCGGTCAACGGCCGGAAGTGGTCCCACCAGTTGACGGTGATCGGACCGGTGGTGCCGGCTGGATCGGCGCCGGCGTTCTGGGCGCTCTGGCCGCCGCCGGTGCAGGCGTTGAGCAGCGGAAGGCCGAGGGCGAGGCCGCCGGCGGTGCGCAGCAGTTGGCGTCGGGACGGTCGGGGCGTGGTCGAGGTGCTCATGGCGAGTGCCTCCTCAGGGCAGGGCTCAGCCGAGGTCGGGGATCCGGTCCCGCGCGGCCGCGGCCTCGGCGGGATCGGCGGGGGCGGCCGGGTAGCCGGCCAGGAGCGCGGAGCGCCGGAGTACGAGGGCGATACCGCCGCGCGCCGCATCGTCGTGGCCCAGGGCGGCCGGTGCGATCCGCAGCCCGTGCCGCACCTGGTTGTGGGTGTGCTTGCGGACGGCGTCACGGATCGGGTCGAGCAGCGCCGCACCGGCCGCGGCCAGTTCGCCGCCGATGACCACTGTCTCGGGGTTGACGGTGTTGCAGGCCGCCGCCAGGACCTCACCGGTCCTGGTGCCGGCCGTCGAGATCACCGCGCGTACCGCGCGATCGCCGTCGTCCAGCCGGCGCAGTACCTCGTCGAAACGCCGTACGCCGCACTGCTCGAGAATCGCGGCGAGCGAGACGTAGCGCTCGAGACAACCCCGGCCACCACACACGCACTTCGGTCCGCGGGGATCGACGGTGATGTGGCCCAACTCGCCGGCCGCGCCGCCGGCACCGGAGAACAGGTGCCCACCGAGGACCAGGCCGCCGCCGACGCCGTACGAGAGCCGGAGGTACAGGACGTTCTGCAGACCTGCGCCGGCGCCCCAGATCGCCTCGCCGAGAGCGGCCAGCCGGGTGTTGTTGTCGACGTACACAGGTACGCCGAAACGGTCGGTCAGGCCGTCGCGGACGAGATGAATGCGGGTGGCCCGGCTCGGCTGGCGGTGGCCGCCGGTCTCGGACACCGGACCGACCACACCGACGCCGACACCGGCGAGCGCGGACAGCGAGATTCCGTTGTCGGCGGCAAGCGTGTCGACCAGGTCGAGCGCCAGTTCGAGCCGCCTGGACCACGGCGTCCGTTCGGAACAGTCGGTGCCGGCCGAGCCGACGACCTCGTGCGCGACGTTCGCGATCGTCACCTGGATCAGGCGATGACCGAGATCCATGCCGAGCGCGAGCCCGCCGGACGCGTTCACTGTCAACTGGGTGACCGGGCGGCCGCGGCCGCGAGTGGTGTTGTCGTCGATCGCGGTCTCGGTCAGTGCGTCGGCCGCCAGCAGCTCCTGGACGATCGACGACAGGGTCGCCCGGGACAGGCCGGTTCGCTCCGCCAGCTGGGCACGGGTCATCGCGCCCTGCGTGCGCAACACCGTCAGCACCCGATCCTCGTGGGTCTCCCGGAGCAGGCGCAGCGGTCCGGCGGTGTCCTTGGCCATGCGGAGGACTCTGGGCCGTCTCCCCGTTTTCTGTCAAGACCTCGGAATTAATCCATACAGATTAATTCCGGGCTCTTGACGTAAAAACTCCGGCGGCACCAGACTGACCGTGGTGACCGACGTAGTCGCCGAAGACCGCGCCCGACGAAAGGACGCCCCTGGTGAGGTCAGGCTCCCGATGCGATGTCCGGGGCAACGATCGGAGCGACGACGGTCGTGTACTTCAGCGACAGTTTGTTGTCGTGCGACGATTCGGTGATCTCGATGAGCGACCGGCGTACCTGCGCCTCCGCGGTGAGAGTCCAATCGGCGTCGTCGTCCAGCGGCGAATAGACGCCCGTGATGTTCACCTGGACCTGTTCGCCGTTCTTGAGGGTCTTGCTGGTCCGCATGAAACCGTGCAGACGGCGGGGTCCGGCCGGGATCAGGTACTCGACGAGAGACAGTTGTGCGCTCTCGATCTCCGGGAGGTTGAGACTGCCCTCCTGCACGCCTGTCGAGGTGACGTCGTCACCTGAGGTGCGGATCTCGTAGGTGAATTCGTAGCGTCCGTAGGTCCCGTAGTCGAACGTCCGCTGGAGCCGATAGTTGCCTCCAGCCAGTGAAAGCAGGTTCTTCGCGCCGTTCTGCTCGCGGGCGAAGATCGGGCTGACACCCGCACTGGTGCAGTCGACCAGGACAAGGATCGGCATACCCTTCGGAACGCTCGACAGTTCCCAGTCGGTCTCGATGGTTCCGTCCTGTCGCGAGCCAGTGGCCTTGTAGCTCATCGTGAACAGTTCCCCGTTGATGAAACTGCTCCCCGTCGAGGTCACCCGCACGTCACCGGTTGTTGCGCTCATGGCGCACCCCCCAAACCGCTCGGTCCGTTGTGTCAAGAGGCTAGTTTCGGTTCCCGTCTGCGGCAAGGGATGCAGAAGACATGCGCCGTCAGGCTCGCCGTTGCAAGGTCCGGAGCACGTGGTAGACGACAATCGCCGTCACGGAACCGCAGGCGATCCCGGCGAACCGGTAGTCACCTACTTGCAGAGTGAAGTCGCCGACGCCGACGATGAGGGCGACCGCAACCGTGGAAAGGTTCACGTAGTCGCGGAAGTCGACCGGGCCGTCGATCCAGATCCGGGCACCTAGGACGGCGATCAGACCGAACAGTGCGGTGGCCGCGCCGCCGACGACCCCGACCGGCATCGCGGAGACCGCGGCGCCGAACTTCGGCAACAGACCGAGCAGGATCGCGAAGCAGCCCGCGATCAGGTAGGCCAGGGTGGAGTACACCCGCGTCAGCCCCATCACGCCGATGTTCTCCGCATACGTCGTCGTACCCGAACCACCGAAGCTGCCGGCGATGCACGTCGCGAGCCCGTCGCCGATGTAGGAGCGGCCGAGCATTCCGTCCAGATTGTCGCCCGTCACGGCGCTGACCGCCTTCACGTGTCCGGCGTTCTCGGCGAGCAACACGAGGAGCACGGCCGGCACGATCAGGACGATGGCGCGCGGCTCGAACGTCGGCGCGGTAAGTTCCGGGATGCCCACCCAGGGAGCGCGTTCGACCGGACTCCAGTCGACCTCACCCAGGACCGCCGCGAGGGCGTAACCCGCGCAGATGCCGAGAAGGATGGACAGTCGCGCCCAGAGGCCGCGAAGCAGTACCCCGGCGAGCAGAATCGCCAGCAGCGTGACCACAGCGATGCCCGGCTGTGCGCTGAACTGGTCCTTGGCGACGGGCGCCAGGTTCAGACCGACGATGACGACGACCGCCCCGGTGACCGTCGGCGGGAGGAGCCGGGCGACCGGACCGGGACCTACGTAGTGCACGACCCCGCCGATCACCGCGAGCAGAATCCCGGTGCACACGATGCCGCCGAGCGCACCGGAGACGCCGCCGTTCACCTTGGCGGCGAGCACTGGGGCGATGAACGCGAAGCTCGAGCCGGTGTACGACGGGACCCGGCCGGCCGTTACGACGAGAAACACCAGGGTTCCGATCCCGGAGAACAAGACGGTGGTGCTGACGGGGAAGCCGGTGAGGATCGGGACGAGGGCCGTGCCGCCGAACATCGCCAAGGTGTGCTGTGCGCCGATCGCGAGCATCTGCGGAAGCACGAGCCGTTCCTGGGGCGCGACGACATCAGTCGTGCCGGACAGGCGCCCGTGACCATGCAGTCGCCAGGGGCCTCGTGGTGTGCCTTTCGGCGAATATCGCAACGGCATGTCGTGAAGATGCGCGGCGCGGTCGCTCTCTGTCAATGTCTCCCTATTGCAGGCCTGAATTCGGGGTGGTTTCCTGGAATTCGGGGGTGGTGACTTGGGGCCGTCGACTGCTGGAGCGACCTACCTGGTTGTGGAGAGTGCGGGGTCGGACCAGGGGCGGCGGATCAGCCTGGTCGGGAACCGGTTGACGGTCGGCCGGTTGCCGAGCTGCGACGTGCGCTTCGACGACATCCAGGTGAGCCGTACGCACGCCGCTCTGTGGCGCAGTGGCGGTCTGGACTACGTCGAGGACCTCGGGTCGTCCGGTGGCACGTACGTGAACGACGTACCGATCGGTGCTCCGCGTCAGTTGTCCGCCGGTGACACGGTGGCGTTCGCCGGCCTTCGGCTTCGCTACGAAGGCGATGGGACACCGGCGCCGCAGCCCGCGGTTCGCTACGACATCAGGGACCAGCGGGCGGAATCGATCAACAACGTCGGGCGGGACCAGTACAACTACTCGCAGCAGATCATCCAGCAGCGGGAGAGCTTCTTCCGTGAGATCGCGGCCACGAGGACCAAGGCGCGATGGCTGGTCTGGATGGGAGTCGTCCTCTTCGTGGCCGGTCTGGGCATCGCCTACGCCGGTGGCTACAGCTTCTTCAAGCTGATCATCGATACGCCGCTGGACTCGACCGGTCCGCCGGACGACTTCGGGGACGGCTTCGTGACGACACTGCTGGGTGGCCTGATCAACACCCTCGGCATCCTGCTGATCATCATCGGGATCGTGCTGCACATCGTCGCGACATCGCGGCGCAAGCGGGTCGACCGGGAACTGCCGCCGCCACGGCCGTACCGCGGCCCCTGAAAGGGATGCGTGATGACCTTCAACATCGGCAACCAGTCGGCCGGCAACATCAACAACGTCGGCCGGGACCAGCACATCACCGGCGGTCAGCAGGGCGTGATGGTGACACCGGAGGCGGCCCGACAGGCTGTCGTCGATCTGCGCGCCGGGCTCCGGCTCGCTCCGCTCGAGCAGCAGACCTCGGCTGCCGCGGAGGCGGAGGTGCGCGAGATCGAGACGGAGATCCGGAAACCTGAGCCCGATCGGTCCCGGGCCGCGAGCTCGCTGGAGAGACTCACGCGGCTGCTGCTGTCCGCAGGCTCACTCGCGTCCGCGGGCGCGGCCCTGGTCCAGCCCCTGCAAACCCTCGCCGGCTGGCTCGGCAGCCTCGGCGCCCCGATCCTCCAGCTCCTACCGCTGTTGGCCTAACCCTCGGGATTGCGGGTGACGAAGCCGGTTTCATAGGCGACGACCACGGCCTGGACGCGGTCGCGGATGCCGAGCTTCGTGAGGAGCCGGGCGACGTGGGTCTTCACCGTCGTCTCGGCCACGACCAGTTCGGCCGCGATCTCCGCGTTGGACAGTCCGCGCGCGATCAGCCGCAGTACGTCGAGTTCGCGGTCGGTCAGAGCCGCCAGTTTCTCGGGGCGTCCGTCCGGCTCGACCGGTTCGACGAAGCGCTCGACCAGCCGTTGGGTGATCGACGGCTCGATCAGTGAGTCGCCCGTGGCCGCGGCCCGCACGGCGGCGACCAGCCGGCTTGACGGGGAGTCCTTGAGCAGGAACCCGGCCGCACCGGCGCGCAGGGCGCGGTAGACGTACTCGTTCTGGTCGAACGTGGTGAGGACGACGATCGTGGGCGGGTCAGGCCGCCGGCGGATCTGCTCGGTCGCGGACAGGCCGTCGAGCTCGGGCATCCGGATGTCCATCAGGATCACATCGGGCCGCACCAGCTCGGCTTGCCGGATCGCCTCGGTGCCGGTGTCGGCCTCGGCGACGACCTCGATGTCGCCCTCGGCCTCCAGGATGACCCGGAAACCGGTGCGGACGAGCGTCTGGTCGTCGGCGACGAGCACGCGGATCTTGTCGGGCACACCGTGATTGTGCCCTGCGGGGGCATCCCTGCGGAGGACGCCGCTCGCGAACAATCGTCCTCGCGGCAGACGTGGGCGACGCGGCCCGCCTCCTAACGTCGCTGCATCGGGGCCGGTCGGGCCGGCCCACGGGAGGGAAGGAAAGAGCGATGAACGGAATCTTCAAGGGGGTCCGGCCCAGCGACTACGTCCTGGCGGTGCTGATGACGGCGGCCGGTGCGTTCCTGATGTACGGGAACATCGAGGCGATCTCGGACGACCTGCCGCACGCGCAGTCGTCGACGTCGTGGGCGATGCTGCCGGCCTTCGTGCTCGTCACACTGCCGATCCTGTGGCGCCGGCGCAACATCGTCGCGGTCGTGGTCGTCACCGCGGTCGCCACGATCGGGCATGTGCTCGCGTTCGGTTGGAACACACGCTGTGGCGTGGTCCTCCCGCTGGCGTTCGCGCTCGCGTACGCCGTGGCCCGGTTCGCCGGTGCCTGGACGAATCACGTGATCGCCCTCGCGGGCATCGTCGTCCTCGAGGTCGCGATGCTGGCCAGGGACGCGTCGATCGACAAGATCCTCAGCGGCCTGGCGCTGGCGCTGCCGATCACCGGGGTCTTCTACGGACTCGGCCTGCTCGTGCAGAATCGAGTCGAGAAGCAGTCCGCGGGGATGGCGCCGGCCACCGAGCGTGCGGCCGTCTGAGCGGATCTGCGACGGGGGAGGGGATCGGCGATGAGTGAGGTCTTCCGGGGGATCAAGGGCCGCGACTGGCTCCTTGCGGGAGGCCTCACCGCGCTCGGTTTCCTGCTGATGTGGTTCGACATCCACCTGTCCGAGGCCGAGGCCGCCAGGGCCATCGCGGAGGGATCGATGGCCCACCCGCCGAGTTCTCACTCGGTCTGGATGCTCCCGGCGTACGCCGCCACGACGATTCCGGTGCTCTGGTGGCGACGCAACCTCGTCGTCGTCACCGCCGTCGCGCTGCTGGCGATGACGCTGCACGACATCGTCTTCGGCTGGGTGACCCGTTGCGGTGCCGGGCTTCCGCTCGCGTTCGTGCTGGCGTTCCTCGGAGCGCTGGCGGCGGAACGCACGACGGCCTGGATCGTCTGCGCACTCTCGGCCTTGCTGACCGTGGCCGTGCTGATCGTCGATGCGACCACCGGCCCTGGCGCCATCGCGATCGGGCTGCCCGTCCTCCTCATCGTCTTCGGGATCGGCAGAGCCGCCCGTCAGCGAGCAGTCCTGAACGAGGAACTCGAGCTCCATGAGGAGGAGTTGCGGCGGCTGCGTGACGAGCGGGCCGCGCTCCACGTGGCCGACGATCGGGCCCGGCTCTCGCGGCAGCTCGACGGACTGCTCCAAGAGCGCCTGGCCGACCTGACCATGGCCGCCGAGTCGGCGAGCAGCCTCGAACCGGCGCAGGCGAAGGCCGTGCTGGAGTCGATCGAGTCCGTCAGCCGGCAGACGCTGGACGACATGCGCGAGATCGTCGGCCTGCTCCGCGGTGGCGACGTCGCGCTGGCACCCGCCCCGACGGTCGCCCACCTCGACGCACTCCTGGCGAGGCTGCGTACGGCGTACTCGCGGCTGACCGTGACGGGGGATCCACGGGTGCTGCCGGCAACGGTCGAGCTCTCGGCGTACCGCATCGTCGAGCACCTGGTCGCGGCGCTGGCCGACCACGCGGACTCTCCGATCGATGTCGCGGTGCGGTTCGAGGCGGACGCCCTCGAGATCCGCGTGAGTGGACTGGTGGACAAGCCTGGCGAGCTGAAGGCAGCGACCGCCCGGGCCCGGGAGCGCGCCAAACTGCTCGGCGGCTCGGTCGAGGTCAAGGTCGCCCGCGGCCGGGCCGGCGCGGTGGCCCAGCTGCCCGTGCTCGGCTGACCTGGAGGTGACCATGCGCAGGCTCGAGCAGGCAGCGGTCGTGGCCCTCGTACTCGCCGTGGTTGTTGTGCCGACGGCGGTCCACGGCTGGCCGACCACCGTCCTGGGGAACGTGTTCGCCGCACTTCTGGTGGCAGGCGGACTCGCGCTGGCGTGGTGGCGGACTCATCCACGGGTGGTCGCCGTCGTTGGTGGCCTGCTCTACCTGCTGGCCGCCGTTCTCGGCGACTACGGCTGGTTCCCCGATCTGTCGTTCGCGGTCCTGGCATTGCTGACGACCGTGACTGCGTTGGGCTGGTCGGGCCGGGCGTCGTGGGTGGCCGCGCTCGGGTTGGCGGCGTACCTGTTCGTCTTGTGGCTCGTGCTCGGCGACACCACCGGAACCGCCTTGGTGATGTTCAGCGCGCCGGGGTTCCTCGCCGGCACCGTCCTGCGGCTGAGACGGGAGACCACGGACCGGCTCGCACTGCGGGGCCGTGAGCTCGAGGAGGAGCGGGAGCTGTACGCCGAACTCGCGCTGCGCCACGAGCGGGCGCGGATCGCCTCGGAGCTGCACGACATCGTCGGGCACGCGATCAGCGTCATGGTCATCCAGGCGGCGGCCGGTCAGCGACTGCTCGACCACGACCCGGTCCGGGCCAAGGAGGTCTTCGCCGCGATCGCCGAGTCGGCACGACAAGGACGCGACGACCTGCGGCGGCTCGTCGAGTTGCTCGGCGGCACCGAGGTGTCCGGACCGGATCTGTCGTTGATCGAGGAGGTCGTGACCCGGGCCGCGCAGGGCGGACTCGACGTGTCCTGCCGGTTCGAGGGGGAGTACGACGGGTTGGCCGCGCCCACCGCGCATATCGCGTTTCGGGTCGTACAGGAGAGCCTGACCAACGCGCTGCGCCACGCGCCGGGTGCCGCCGTACGAGTCCTGGTCGACGGCTCCGATCGCGCTCTGACCGTCTCCGTCGAGAACGATCATCCGACCCAGGAACCGCCCGGACTGTCCGGCACCGGTCGCGGTCTCCTCGGTCTGCGCGAACGTGTCCAGGACCTCGACGGCCGGCTGGACGCCGGGCCGACCTTCCGCGGTGGCTGGCAGGTCAAGGCCACCTTGCCGAACTGACCCGGTTCCGGCGGAGCGGTTCGGGCGGCTGATGCGTCAGACGTTCCTGCGGCTGGACCCGGCCGTGTGGTTGGGTTCTGGGCTGAAGGAGGTGGACGTGGCGGGGTCAGGGATCTTCGTACTGTCCGTCGTGGTCGTCGGTGCGGCCGGGATCATCTGGGGCATCATCGCGCTGGTACGGCGGCAGCAGTACATCAAGTCGTTGCGGAATCGCGGCTGGACGTTCGTGAACAGTCCGGCGTTCGACGCCGTCGGCCGGCTCGGCAATCCGCCGTTCGGGATGGGCTTCCGGCGCAAGCCGGACGATCAGATCACCGGCCTCACCAGCTCCGGCCGGGCGTTCCAGGTCATCGAGTACGACTCGGAGTACTGGTCAGGCTGGGTCGGGATGGTCACGCTGTCCCGCCGGCTGCCGGAGCTGTGGATCACCGGCGGTCAGACGCAGCCGCGGTCCGGCGTCGAAGCGACCGTCATGCAGACCCCCGCACACCTCGGGCAGGGCTGGCAGGTCGGTGCACTGGACCCGGCGTTCGCGGCAGCGGTGATGACGCCGCAGCTGTGTGAGCGGCTGACCGCGCTTGCCGCGGGCCAGCCGGGTGTGAACCTCAGCATCGACGCCGACCAGCTGGTCGTTCTGGATCCGCCGCGCAAGGACGTCGAGCTGCTCGGTCCCTGGCTGGAGCAACTGGCCACCGTCGCCGCGGCGATCGACGCCACACCGCTGGATCAGTGGATCCAGCCGGAGCAGCCGCCTCGGCTGACCTTCTACCACCACCCGGAGTGGTACTGGATCGGCGTCGACGACAGCCTGCTGCAGGTCACCCCGGTGACTCGGTCGGGCCACGATCACAGCACCAGTGAGGTGATCCGGGGACGCGACGGCGACGGTCCGCCGTTCGTCGCGTTCACGCACCACTGGAAGACCACCCGCACCGAGACGTCGACCGACAGCGAGGGCCGGACCCATACCCGAACCGTCGTCGAGAACCACAGCGAGCCGATCCTCGGCTTCCAGCTGCCGGCCCGGATGCCGTGGATCCAGGTCGCCCGGCGGGGCTTCGGGCGCGGGATCAGCTTCGAGAGCGAAGACTTCAACGACCAGTTCGCCGTCACCGCCCAGGACACCAAGTTCGCGTACGACGTCATCCATCCCCGCCAGATGGAGTACCTGATGGCCAACCCACCGGCGTCGTTCAGGATCACCGAGGACTGGGCCTGGTTCGCGCCGGGCACCCACAGCCATGGGGTCATCGCCCACAGCTCCGACTTCCTCCGCGGCTTCCTGGCCCGCGTCCCCCGCTTCGTCTGGCGGAACCTCGGCCTCGCGGACTCGCCGTACCCGCCGCTCGACCCCGCTCCGACGCACAGCAGCCGCTGACAGACCACCTTCATCACGGTTGGGTCACGACGGATCAACACGTGTTGCTCGAGATGTGACCGGCGCGACATGCTGGCCGCTCGATTCCACGCAACTCGTGTTGATCGGAGGCGCGGTGACGGTGCGGCGCTCGGACGTGGCCCGGTTGGCGGGTACGTCGCCCTCGGTCGTGAGCTACGTGCTCAACGGCGGACCTCGCGGGGTCGCGGAGGAGACGCGGCAGCGGGTGCTGGCCGCGATCGAGCAGCTCGGCTACCGGCCGAACGGGATCGCCCGCTCGCTGCGGATGGCCCGGACGATGACGCTGGGCCTGGTCGTCCCGGACAACGCCAACCCCTACTTCGCCGAACTCGCCCGCGCGATCGAGGAGGAGTCGTTCGCCGAGGGGTACACGTTGCTGATCGGCAACTCGTCGGAGGACGACGACCGGCAGACGACGTACGTGCAGACCTTCCTGGCCCGTCAGGTCGACGGGCTGTTCCTGGTTCCGGCGCACGGTCCGCTGGGCTGCCTGGAGGACCTGCAGCGCGCGAAGACGCCGTGGGTGACGCTCGACCGTGCCGTGGAAGGGATCGCGCCGGCCGTGCTCGTCGACAACCACGGCGGTGCGTACGCCGCGACCCGGCATCTGCTCGAACACGGCCGGCGGCGGATCGCGTGCCTGGCCGGACCGCAGGACGTGATGCCCGCGACGGACCGAGTCGCCGGCTGGCGTGCGGCGCTGGCGGACGGCGGCATCCAACCGGATGCGATGTCGCTGTGGCACGCGCCGTTCGGCCGGCAGGCCGGGTACAGCGCGGCCCGCAAGATGCTCGCCGCGGACGAGCGGCCGGACGCGATCTTCGTGGCCAGCGACGAGCAGGCGATGGGTGTACTGCGTGCCGTCGCCGAGCTCGGCCTGGTCTGTCCGGACGAACTGGCGATCGCATCGTTCGACGGTGTGGCCGCGGCCATGTACTCGACGCCGGGCCTGACCACGGTCCAGCAGCCGTTCCGCCTGCTGGCGCGGGCGGCGGTGAGCCATCTCGTGCAGCAACTGGGCGTGGGTGAGGTCGACGCGGACGAGGCGAGGACCGAGGTCCTGCCGGTCCAGCTGGTCCGGCGCGGGTCGTGCGGCTGCATCGACCCGACGGGCGGAGACGCACCCGAAACGGAGGACTGAGATGCGTCGATCAGGACTGTGGCACCCGCGGCTGGCCGCGGTGGTGGCCGGTCTGCGACATACCGAGACGATCGTGCTCGCGGATCCCGGGCTGCCGGTCCCGCCGGAGGTCGAGACGATCGATCTGGTCTGGGCCCGCGACGAGCCCGCGTTGCTGCCGGTGCTGGCCGCGCTCGCCGCCGAACTGGTGGTCGAGCAGGCCCTGATCGCGCAGGAGCTGACGGACTCGCGGTTGCTGCGAGGCCTCGACGAACACCTCGGCTCGGTCCCGCTGAAACGGACCAGCCACGAAGACTTCAAGGTCCTCTGCCGGACCTCGCGGGCCGTCGTCCGCACCGGCGAGACCACGCCGTACGCCAATGTGATCCTGACCGCGGGAGTGCCGTTCTGATGATTCCGGCTGACTACGAAGACCGGGTGTACGCCGGTGTGCTCGGCAAGGTGATCGCCGTCTATCTGGGCCGGCCGTTCGAGGGCTGGCGGTACCAGCGGATCGTCGACGAACTCGGCGACATCACCTACTACGTCAACGACCGTATGGATCTGCCGCTGAAGAACCACCTGCTGGTGGTCACCGACGACGACATCAGCGGGACGCTGGTGTTCCCGCGGGCGCTGCGCGACCACGGTGTCGAGCCGACGTCGGAGCAGGTCGGGCAGACCTGGCTCGACCAGATCGTCGAGGAACAGACGGTGTTGTGGTGGGGTGGGCTCGGCAACTCGACCGAGCACACGGCGTACCTGCGGATGAAGGCCGGCATCCTGCCGCCGGACAGCGGTGCGATGGCGCGCAACGGTCAGGTGGTCGCCGAGCAGGTCGGTGCGCAGATCTTCGTCGAGGGGTTCGCGATGACGCGGCCGGGCGATCCGCAGGCCGCGGCCGACCTGGCCGAGCGAGCCGCCCGGGTGAGCCACGACGGTGAGGCGATCCATGCTGCTCGTGTGGTCGCGGCCCTGGTCGCACAGTCGTTCGTGGAGCCGGACATGGATCGGCTGCTCGACACCGCGGTCACGCTGATCCCGAAGGACAGCCTGATCTACCGCGTCGTCGCCGACGTCCGCGAATGGGCCACCGGCGGTGACTGGAAAGCGACTCGGGAACGGATCGAGGAGCGGTACGGCTACCACCTGTACGGCGGCAACTGCCACGTGATCCCCAACCACGCGACGATCATCAACGCCCTCGCGCACAGTGGCGGCGAGTTCGCCCAGGCGATGACGGTGGTCAACACCTCCGGCTGGGACACCGACTCGAACGCCGGCAACGTCGGTGCGATCTGCGGCGTCCGAGGTGGGCTGGCCGGCCTCGACGCCGGCCCGGACTGGCGTGGCCCGATCGCCGACCGGCTCTACCTGCCGGCCGCCGACGGTGGCTCCTGCATCACCGACGCTGCGCGTGAGGCCCTGACTCTCGCCGGGCACGGACGGACCTGGGCCGGTGAGCGACCGGTGGTCCCGAAGGACGGCGCCCGGTTCCACTTCGCCTTCCCGGGCTCCGTGCAGGGCTTCGCCGTTGCTGAGGGCAACGGTCAGGTCGTGAACCACGACACCCGCCTGACGGTGCCGGGGGCAACGACGGTCAGTACGCCGACGTTCATCCCGCCCGAGGCTCTGGACATGCCGATCTACGGCCTGCTCGCGAGCCCCACCCTCTACACCGGGCAGACGGTCACGGCACACGTCGACGCCACGGACGACGCCGAGGTGCGACTGACAATCACGGCGTACGACGAGAACGACGAACTGCGCACCGTCTCCGGACCGGGGACGACCCTGTCCGCGGGCGAGTCCGCGGAGCTGGCCTTCACCGTGCCGGAGCTCGGAGGCCAGCCGGTCGCGGCTGTCGGTCTGACGACTTCGGGCACCGTCCAGTTGGACCGCCTGACCTGGGACGGCGCACCCGACGTAACCCTCACGCGACCGGTGGCCGGAACCGTTTGGCGTCGTGCCTGGCTCCGCGCGGTCGACCGCTGGGACGGCCATTGGCCGGAGCCGTTCCGCATCGTGCAGAACCGGGGCACCGGCCTGCTCAGCCAGGGATCCAGGGACTGGCAGAACTACACCGTCACCGCCGATGTGACTCCGCATCTGGCGGCGTCGGCCGGCATCGCGGCTCGGGTCCAAGGGCTGCAGCGGTACTACGCGCTCGAACTGGCCGACCGGAACACCGTCCGCCTCGTTCGGCACCACACTGTGCTCGCGAGCCGCGCGTTCGACTGGGAGTACGGCCACACTTATCGGCTCGCCCTCACGGTGGACGGCGACCGGCTCGTCGCCGCCGTCGACGGCGAGGCTCTGTTCGACCTCACCGACCCCGCGTACGACTGCGGCGGCGTCGCGCTGGTGGTCACCGAGGGCCGGACGGCGACCCAAGAGGTCCGCATCACACCCATCTCCCGCGAGGAGGAATCATGACCGCACATCCGTTCAGCCGCCGCCGTTTCCTGACCGGTGCGGGCCTGAGCGCGGCTGCCATCGCCGCGCCCGGTGTCCTCACCGCTTGTGGAGGCAGCGACGACAGTGGGGCCGGCTCGGGCAGCGGCAAGGTCGACCTGTGGCTCGACATCCAGGGCGACGCGAACCAGAAGTACTTCAACGAGCAGGTCGCCGCCCTGTTCGAGAAGGCGAACCCGTCGGTCGACCTGAACACGACCTACTACAAGGGTGACGACCTGCGCCGGCTCGTGCAGACCGCCCTGCAGGCCCGGTCCGGGCCCGATGTGGTCCGTGGTCCGTCGGCCACTCAGACCCTGGCCTGGAGCAAGGCGCACGCACTTGCGGACCTGACGCCGTACGCGGACAAGTACGGCTGGAAGGACAAGCTGTCGGCCTGGGCGATGAACGCGTTCACGACCGAGGACAAGCTGTTCGCGCTGCCCATGCGGGTGGACACGATGATGCTCTACTTCAACAAGACGCTGTTCGCGTCGAAGGGCTGGAAGCAGCCCACGAACCGCGACGAGCTCGAGGCACTGGCGGCCGAGGCGCACGGTCAGGGCATCACCGCGTTCGGTTCCTCCAACGTGGACTGGAAGGCCGCCGGCGAGTGGCTGATGACGGTGTTCTGGAACCACTACTCGGGTCCGGACGCCTTGCACCAGGCGCTGTCCGGCGACATCAAGTTCACCGACCCGGTCTTCGTCGAGGCGGTCGAACTGGTGCAGAGCTACTTCGACAAGGGCTGGCTGGCCGGCGGCGTCGACAAGTACTTCGCCGTTCCCTCGCAGGAGATCGGCGCGAACTTCGGCAAGGGCAAGGTCGCGATGATCCCGCAGGGCGGCTGGTTCATGAGCCAGGTCGGCCAGTACTTCGGTGCCAAGGCGAAGAACGACAACGAGTGGGACTGGATGCCGATCCCGGCGCTGAGGTCCGAGGTCAAGTACCCGCTGTTCGAACTGGGCATCGGCGGTTCGCTCGGGATCAACGAGGCCAGCAAGAACAAGGACGCCGCCGCGACCTTCATGAACTGGTACTACGGTGACCGCGGCGCGGCCCTGCAGCGGATGGCCGACGTACCGGCGACGTACAACATCCCGATCGACTTCGCCGACGCCGACATCCCGAAGAAGATCGACCCTCGCTCGGCCCGCGTGCTGACCTCGCTGAACAAGGCGGTCTCGACGGGTGACTACGGGTACGTCACGTGGACCTGGTGGCCACCGAAGACGGACGTGTACGTCTACGAGGGGCTCGAGCAGGTGCTGACCAAGAAGATCAAGGCGGCCGACTACTGCAAGGAACTCGACCGGCTCTTCACCGAGGAGAAGGCCGACGGCACCATCCCCGCCCTGCCCGCCCAGGGCCCGGCCAAATGACGACCGCCGTCGCCGGCACCGCCGTACGGGCGCCTGGCGCCGCTCGGGCGCGGCGCCGGTCGGCGGTGATCGGCTGGGCCTTCCTGGCACCGCTGCTGGTGCTCAACCTGGTGGTGGTGCTCGGTCCGTCGATCGCGACGGTGTACTACTCGCTGACCGACTGGTCCGGGCTCGGGCCGGCCGAGTTCATCGGGCTGGAGAACTACACCAAGGCCTTCACCGATCCCGATGTCCATCAGGCTCTGCTGCACAACGTGATCTGGTTCGTGCTGTTCGGTTCGGTGCCGATGGCAATGGGTCTGCTGGGCGCCTACCTGCTCAGTCAGGTCCGCCGCTTCCAGGTCCTGTTCCGCGCGCTCTACTTCATTCCGTACGTCGTGGCCAGTGTGGTGAACGCGGCGGTCTGGAAGATGTTGCTGTCGCCGACCAGTGGGATCGGTCACCAGTTCGGGATCGATCATTCGTGGCTCGGTGACACCGCCACGTCGTTGGTCAGCGTGAACTTCGTCGTCGACTGGCACTTCTGGGGCTTCCTCGCGGTGATCTTCCTCGCCGCGATGCAGGGCATCGACCCGCAGTTGTACGACGCGGCCAGCGTCGACGGTGCCGGCAAGTGGCAGCAGTTCCTGTCGGTCACCCTGCCAGGCATCCGCCCGACGATGATCTTCGTGATCCTGATGACGGTGATCTGGACGCTCAAGGCGTTCGACTACATCTTCATCATGACCCAGGGCGGTCCGGCCGGCTCCAGCGAAGTGGTCTCGACGCTGATGTACAAGCAGGCCTTCAACGAGTACTCCGCCGGGTACGCCGCCGCACTCGGACTCTCGATGACCGCCATCACCGCCGCGATCCTGGCCGTCTACCAGTACCTGCGCAAGAAGGGATGGGAGGACGAGTGACCACCACTGTCATCGACCCGGCGACCACCACCCGCACGCCTGGCCCGCCGGCCGCCAGTCCGCGGCGGTCCCGCCGTTCCGGTGGAGGCGCCGGGGCGTACATCGTGCTGATCGTGCTGGCACTGTTCGCGATCGGGCCACTGGTCGCGGTGGTGTTCAACGCGTTCAAGAACAACGCGGAGATCGGGACCAACCCGCTGGCACCGCCGACCTCCATCAGCCTGGACAACTTCACCGAGGCGTGGACGCGCGGCGACTTCGCCACCACCATGCGCAACAGCGCGATCATCTGTCTCGGTGCCGTCCTCGGCACCTGCCTGATCGCCGGCCTCGCGGCGTACGCGCTCAGTCATCTGCAGGTGCCGGGCAGCGGGATCGTGGTCGGGTACCTGTTCCTCGGCAGTGCGCTGCCCGTGCAGTTGTTCCTGGTGCCGCTGTTCTTCCTCTGGACTCAGTTGCACCTGGTCGACAACCTGTTCGGGCTGATCGTCATCTACTGGGCCACCGACGCGCCGTTCGCCACCTTGCTGCTGAGATCCTTCCTGCTGAAGATCCCGAAGGACTACACCGAGGCGGCCCGGCTGGACGGCGCGTCCGACCTGCAGATCGCCCGCCGGGTCGTGCTGCCACTGGCGTGGCCGGGCTTCCTGACCGTCGCGCTGATCGTCGCGCTGTGGTCGTGGAACGAGTTCTTCTGGGCGATCACCTTCATCCACGACCCGAAGCTGCGCCCGGTGGCGACCAGCTTCCTCGCCTTCCAGGACCAGCACTCGACCGACTGGGGGATGACGAGCGCCGCGGCGATCTTCATGCTCGGCCCGGTCGTGCTGCTGTTCCTCGTACTGCAACGCCGATTCGTCAGCGGTCTCACCGCAGGAGGACTCAAGTGACGTCACCCGACACCCGTCCGAACCTCGTCCTGATCGTCGCCGACCAGTTGCGCCGCCAGGCCCTCGGCGCGTACGGCGACCCGAACGTCGCCACGCCGAACATCGACGCGCTGGCGGCGGCCGGGACGCGCTTCGACGCCGCGTGCTCGACGTACCCGGTCTGTGTGCCGTACCGGTTCTCGCTGATGACGGGGGAGTACGCGCACACCCGGTTCATCCCGTCGATCGAGTGGCGGATGTCGCCGGCCGAGCGCACCCTCGCCGACGAGCTGAACGGGGCCGGCTACCAGACTGCGCTCTACGGGAAGTGGCACCTGTACGGGAACTTCGGCCACTACCCGGGCCACACCGTGGTGAAGACCTCGCGGACCCAGGTGCCGCGGCCGTACCAGGGCCGGTTCCAGCGGTTCGCGGGCTTCGACATCTGCAACGACCCGTGGGACACCTACTACTGGAACGAGGACGATCCGCAGGCCCACAAGATCGACGGGTTCCAGACCGACGGCCTGTTCGACCTCGCGATCGCCGACCTGCGCACGCCGTCGGACAAGCCGTGGGCGACGGTGCTGTCGGTGGAGCCGCCGCACCCGATCTTCACTGCGCCACCGGAGTACGTCGAGCGCTGGAAGGACCGCGAGATCGTCCTGCGGGAGAACGTTGACGTCGGCAAGGACTACAACAAACGCGGACCGCACGGCCGGGATCTGATCGACGACCTTCGGGTGTACTACGCGATGATCGAGAACCTCGACGACAACGTCGGGCGCCTGGTCAGCGCTCTGCGCGAGACCGGTCAGCTGGAGAACACCGTGATCGGTCTGACCGCGGACCACGGTGAACTGCTCGGCTGCCACGGTCTGCTGGCGAAGCAGCGTCCGTGGGAGGAGTCGCTCGGTGTCCCGCTGATCCTGTCCGGTGCGGGCATCGCGTCGTCGGTGGTGGCCGATCCGGTCAGCACCGAGGATCTGTTCCCGACCCTGCTCGGACTGGCCGGCGTCGTACCGCGTGATCCGAAGCCCGGGCTGGACCTGTCGCCGCTCGCCCGCGGTGACGAGACCGGGCTCGACCGCGAGGGGGTGCTGCTCGAGTTCGTCGCGGAGATGCGGCCGGGGATGCCGTTCCATGAAGAGACGTGGCGCGGCTTCCGGACCAGTCGCTACAAGTACACGGTGCTCGGCGACGCCCACGGTGGAAAGCCCTGGCAGTTCTTCGACCTTGAGGAAGACCCGTACGAAATGACCAACCTGGTCGACAGCGAGAAGCACGTGGACGAGCTCCGGCGTCACCACACGCTGCTGCGGGACCAGTTGGTCGAGACCTACGACCACTACGTGCTCGCGCCCGCGTTCGGGTGCCCGGGCCTGAACGAGTGGGACCCCGAAGCCAAGTTCCAGCGTCGCTTCGGCTGACCCCGTCGCTGTCGCTGTCGTTGTCGTTGTCGAGAGGTGAGGCATATGAAGCTCGTACGAGTGGTCGCCGCGCTCGTCTCGGTCGCGGGGTTGGTCGCGGCCGCGCCGGCCGGAGCCCAGCCCGGCCCGCGGTACGTCGGGACGGAGTACGACCAGGGCGGTAGCAGCCAGGCGATCGACGGCCCGCTGCCGCAGGTGGAGCAACTCGCGAACCAGATCACCCGGACCACCGACACGATGCTGCGCGACCTGGCCCGCGAACGTGCGAAGCTCCCGTACGGTTCGATCGAGGCCGACCACCATGCCAGGCCGCAGCTGACGACGTACCCACCGGCGGCCGGCAGCCCGGTCTCCGATCAGTACTCCGTCACGGTCGGTCGGCGGGGACGGAGTACAAGCTCCTTCGTCTACCAGGTCGGGGCGCGCAAGACCGACACCAACCTGGAGAAGGACACGTCCTGGACGTCGTTCTCGTTCGCCGGGCCGGTGACCGTTGAGGTGCACAAGCTGAGCGGTACGGCGACCGGCTGTCTGGTGCGGCCGGAGTCGGCCCGGATCCGCACGCACTTCTCCGGCAACACGTGCGCGTTCACTCTGACGCAAGCCGCCAACGTCTCGGTGGAGTTCACGCCGAACACGACCAACCCGGTACTGCATCCGATGCTGGTGTTCGCGAATCCGCCGGAGGTCGACGTACCGCCGGCTCAGGACCCCAACGTGCTGTATCTCGGCCCCGGACTGCATCAGCTCGGCACTGTGCAGTTGCACTCGAACCAGACGGTGTACGTCGCGGGCGGCGCGTGGGTGCAGGGGACGTTCAAGGGTGTCGGCGTGCACAACGTGGTGATCCGTGGCCGCGGCGTCATCGACGGGACGTACCTCGACACCGGCGATCAGGACGCGAACAAGAACCAGCCCGGGCTGATCGACATCGACTGTCACGATCCCGGCCAGCCTCCGCACGCCGCCTGTTCGACGGGGTCGTCGAACTCGAGCAACGTGGTGGTCGACGGCCTGACCTTCGTCAACGGCCCGCGATTCAACGTGCGGGTGCTGGGTGACCACATCACCGTGCACAACCTGAAGGTGATGAGCTGGTGGTACAGCACCGACTGCATCTGGGCCGGTACGGCGAGCCTGGTCGAGGGCAACTTCTGCAAGGTGAACGACGACGCGCTGAAGCCGATGACAGGTGACTCGGTGATCCGGGACAACGTCGTCTGGCAGCTCGAGAACGGTGCGCCGTTCATGATCAGCTGGAACATCCTCACCGACCAGGCCGACTTCCACGTCTACGACAACGACGTCATTCACGCCGAGCACTACTGGCTCTCGCCGCAAGCGATCTTCCGGGCCCGGCACGCCACTCCCGGGCACCTGCAGAGATTCCTGTTCGAGGACATCCGGGTGGAGGACGCGAACTGGCGGCTGTTCTACATCATCTTGGAGAAGCATCCGAAGTGGTACGACCCGGCGCTCGGGTTCGGCCAGCTCTCCGGCCTGGTGTTCCGCGACATCACCGCGCAGACGCCGTTCACGATGCCGAATGTCTTCACCGGTGGGGATCCCGATCACCGGGTGTCCGACGTCACGCTGATGAACGTCTCGATGAACGGCACGTGTGTGGCGAACGCTGCCGACGGCAACTTCCAGATCGATCCGGCGACGACGGATCAGGTCCGGATCGTGAAGAGCGCGCATGCCCCCTGCTCGCACCGATGAGAGGAACCTCGTGAGACCGAACGTGGTCGTCGTACTGGCCGATGACATGGGGTGGGGGGATCTCGGCTGCTACGGCTCGGCCATCCCGACCCCGAACATCGACAGGCTCGCCGCCGGCGGTGCTCGGCTGACCGACTGTCACTCGGCCTCCGCGGTCTGCACGCCGAGCCGGTACGCCCTGATGACCGGACGCTATGCGTGGCGCGGCCCGCTGAAGAACTTCGTGCTGATGGGACACGGTCCGGCGCTGATCGAGCCGGACCGGCCGACGATGGCGAGCGTGCTGCGCGACGCCGGCTACAC
The DNA here is from genome assembly GCF_043197265.1 of Kribbella sp. NPDC049227. Lineage (NCBI taxonomy): Bacteria > Bacillati > Actinomycetota > Actinomycetes > Propionibacteriales > Kribbellaceae > Kribbella > Kribbella sp. NPDC049227. The sequence goes on from NZ_JBICST010000002.1 coordinate 984,490, forward strand.
GACCGGTGCCTTCGGCAAGTGGCACCTGGGCCTTGGCTGGCGACATCGCGACGGGTCGGTCCGGGATGCGTTCGCGCCTGGAGCGGTGCTGCATGACGACGTCGAGACCGACTTCGGGCGCGACATCGACTACACCGCAGCGGTCACCGGTGGTCCGACCGAGTTGGGTTTCGACCGGTTCTTCGGGATCGCGGGGTCGCTGGACATGCCGCCGTACGCCTTCATCTCCGACGATCGCACTGCCGGGGTGCCCGACCGGGAGAAGGAGATCTACCTGACCGAGCAGCGGCCGGGGCTGCAGGTGGACGGCTGGCGCGAGGACGAGGCCGACGTACGGTTCGTCGGCGAGGCTGTCGACTGGCTGCGGGGGATCGAGCCTGGTACGCCGTACTTGTGTTACGTCGCGCCCTCGGCGCCGCACCGGCCGTGTGTGCCACCGGACTTCATCCGTGGCCGCTCCGGACTGGGGGACCGGGCGGACGCCGTCTGCCTGGTCGACTGGGCTGTTGGTGAAGTTCTGCAGGCGATCGCCGAGCGCGGCGAGACCGAGAACACGTTGGTCATCGTCACCAGCGACAACGGTGCGCCGATGATCTTCGACGACGACGGGGACATGGCGCAGCACCGTCCCAACGGTGATTGGCGCGGCCAGAAGGGCGACCTGTGGGACGGCGGCCACCGCGAGCCGTTCATCGCCCACTGGCCGGGCCGGATCCCGGCGGGCTCGTTGCTCGAGGCCCCGATCTGTCTCACCGACGTCCTACCGACGGTCGCGGCCGCGACCGGTGCGGCGCTTCCGGACGGAGCCGCCGAGGACGGTCAGGACCTGCTTGGCGCACTGACCCGGGGCGAGTCGTTGCCGGCCGACCGGCCGGTGGTCCACCACAGCCTCGGCGGCCGCTTCGCGATCCGCTCCGGCCGGTGGAAGGCGATCTTCGCGCCCGGCTCCGGCGGCGGCTTCTCGGAACCGTCGATCAGCGCCCTGTTCAGCGCCGGCTCCGGCAAGGCCCACGCCAACCCCGCCTGGGACGCCGCCCACCCCGACGGCCAGCTCTACGACCTCTCCACCGACCCCACCGAAACCACCAACCTCTGGTCCACCGCACCCGAGACAGTTGCCGCCCTCTACACCCAACTCCAATCCATCTGCCGCTCCGAGTCCAGCGGCCTCCCCTTCGACGTACTCCCGGCTCACTCGCGGACGTCCCGGTAGTTGCCTCTGGTGTCCGCGGGGCGTGTGGTCTTACGCTCAGTCACCACAGGCCTGAGGGTTGAGTGGGGGGAATCGTGAGCGGTGGTGTGGTGTTCGGGCCCGAACCGTTTGGCACGGCTCGGCAGCTCGTGGAGGAACGCTTCGAGCGTCACGGGATGACGGTGTACCTCGGGGATGCAGAGGGCGTTGCCCGTGACTTGGCGGGCGGACTGTTGTTCAACGCTCCGCCGCGGGCGGCGGAGTTGATGGCAGAACAGGTGATCATCGCGGTCGCCATGCGTCAGCAGTACGGCGAAGCCGACCTGACCGCCGGCGAGGTCGAACAGTACGTCGAGGGGGCGCGCGCCTTTCTGAACAGCTTCTGGCACGACCCGCTATGACGACCGACTCCACCGCGGCTGAAGAGCCTGCCGGGGGATCGGAGCCTGCCGCTGATGCAGCAACTGAGTGCGACTACAGCCGCCAGATCGCGAAGTACCAGCGGCGGATGCGGTTGTGCTTCTACTTCACCGGTGGTCTCGGCGGCATCGCGTTGTACGGCGCAGGTGACGTTGCGGCCGGTGTGTTCAACGATCGTCCCTTCTACCGTGCCGTCTTCTTCAGTCTCGCGCTGGGGGCCGGTGGCCTGCTCGGTCTTGCCTACGGTGGCTTCGAGTGGGCCTCGACCCGACTTGAACGGCTGGTGGAAGACGGCGTCGTCAAGAAGACCGATCCGTACGACCGCAAGAAGTACCCGCCGCCGAGAGTGCGCGACTGGATCTATCGCGGCGGCACGGTGCTGACAGTGGCGGCCGGTGGCTGGTTGCTCTTCGCGGTCTGGTGCGCTGCCTGAGACTCAGTTGCGGGGGCGGTCCTGGGTGACGAGGCCGCTGCGGTAGGCGAAGACGACGGCTTGGGCTCGGTCGCGGGCGCCGATCTTGGCGAGGATTCGTTTGACGTGGGTCTTGGTGGTGGATTCGGCGATCACCAGCAGGTCTGCGATCTCGTCGTTGGACAGGCCGTCGGCGACGAGGGCGAGGACCTGTTGCTCCCGGTCGGTCAGGACCGTGAGGACCTCAGCCTCGGCGGAGGTCCCGGGTTGGCCTGAGACGAAGCGGTGGATGAGGTCCCGGGTGACGGCGGGGTCGAGGAGGGCCTCGCCGGCGGCGATCGTGCGGACGGCGTCGATGAGGCGTTCGGGCGAGGTGCGTTTGAGGAGGAAGCCGCTGGCCCCGGCGCGCAGCGCGCCCCAGACGTATTCGTCGTACTGGAACGTCGTCAGGATCAGGATCCGGGAGTCAGGCCTGGTCGCGACCAGGCGCCGGGTGGCTTCGATCCCGTCGATGCCGGGCATCCGGACGTCCATCAGTACGACGTCCGGTGCGTGCTCGCGGCAGAGCTCCACCGCCTGCAACCCGTCCTCGGCCTCGGCGATCACGTCGAGGTCCGGCGCGGTTCCGAGTACGACGGCCAGTCCCGCGCGGAGCAGGGCGTCGTCGTCGGCGAGCAGCACCCGGATCGTCATGGCAGCGGAAGCACCGCCCTCAAGGTGAACCCACGTCCCGGACCACGGCCTTGTTCCAGCACGCCTCCGCAGAGCGAGACCCGCTCCGCGATCCCCAGGAGTCCGCGTCCCGGGACGTGCTGGTCGGGCAGTCCAGGCCCGTCATCCGCGATCTCGACCACCACGGCGTCACCGTCGCGATGGACGTCGACGGTGGCGGCGCACGGGGCCGCGTGCTTGAGGACGTTGGTCAGTCCCTCCTGGACGATCCGGTACGCCGACAGATCCAGGGTGCGAGGCAGTCGCAGCGCCGGGTCGAGGCTCAGGACCACTCGGACCCGGGCGTCGGTGAGTCGGTCCACCAGGCCGGGGATCTGCGCCAATCCGGGAGCGGGATGCGACGCCGGACGCAAGTTGCCGAGCGCCTGGTCCAGATCTGCGAGAGAGTCCCGACCGGTCTGCTCCATCCCGGCCAGGAGCTCGCGGGCTTTGGCCGGGTCGGTGTCCAGCAGCAGTCTGGCCGCGCCGGCCTGGACGATGAGCAGATTCACCGTGTGGCCGACCACGTCGTGCAGTTCGCGTGCCACCCGGATCTGTTCTTCGGCGATTGCCTGCTGCCGGGCCGCACGCCGGGCGCGCTCCTGCTCCTCACGCCGCCGGGCATTGCTGTAGCCGACCGCCCAGGTGGCGATCCAGGAGAACAGCACGCCTATTCCCTCGAAGGCTGCGGTATCGCTGTTACCGGCGAAGTAGATCGCCGTACCGATCACAGCCAGCGGCGGTCCGAGGAGCGCGCGCCGTCTCGTGGCATACAGGCCCAGCGAGTAGATCCCGATCAGGTTGGCGTACGGCGACACCGCGCTGCTGATGCCGGCCAACGCTTCGACCGACAACCCCACGGTCCCCGCGACGAACCCGGCCAACGGGAAGGAGCGTCGTACGACGAGACCGCCCGCGATCATCAGCGTCAGGACGACGGACAGGGCGACCATGGCCGCCCCGCCGTCGACCGGTTCCTGGGTCCGGTCCACCGCGACCACCGCGACGAAGACGACGGCGATGGCCGCGTCGACGGCCGGCGCCGGGACCGCACGGAGGCGGGCGAGACGCCGGACCATCGATCGAGAGGAGTTCATGGCACCCCTCGGTTAGCTGATCACCATGGGCAGCAACACCACCAGGAAGAACACCGACTCTACCGAGTGGATGGCGATTCCCATCAGCGAGCTGCGATATCTCTTGCTCGGTCCCGCGGTGAGGAACCCGGTCGCGATCGCGTTCGGGATCACCCACGGTTCGTGCAGGTGGTAGACGCCGAACAGCACGCCGTTCACGATCCAGTCCGCCCGCCCGAACGCCTTGCCCATCCGCGGCAGGAGGAGCCCGCGGAACAGCAACTCCTCGCCGATGACCGTGTTCAGGAACAGCTCGAACGCGACCAGTGCGTACAGCCACCATGCGTGATGGAACGTCGCCTGCCCGGCGCCCGACTCCAGGAAGTGACCGAAGTTCCGCCCGTCGGGGCCGCTCGGCCCGAACGGCAGCATGTCCAGCGCCGCGAGGGCCAGGGCGTAGACCAGGACCCACCACCACAGCCGGCCGCCGCGCCTCGATGCTGTCTGTGGTGGTCGCAACCACAGGCGGTCACGGACATTGGTCCATGACGGATCGCGCCGTTCGCGCAGCACCAGGATCACGACCAGGACGGCCTGCCACAGCAGTCCGAACGTCAGTGCCGACAGCAGCGTGATGAAGAACCGCCTGGAGGACGCACCGTCGCCCACGATGGCCGGGGCCACCACCCAGGCCAGGGCAGCCATCGGTGCGGCGGCCGCGGCCCAGACGGCCAGCACCATTCGGCGTGAGTACTGCGGGATCGCAGCCACACCGGTCTGTGTCAGGCTTGTTGTTGTCTGCATGGCCCCTCCTCCTTGCGTCTGATGCAAGGACGGTAGGCGTCAGGCAGTACGACGTACGTCCTCCCAACGGGGTCAGTCGGCACACCCCTCAGGGGGTACGGCCATGGGCCTCCAAGGAAAGGTCCTGCCAGTCGGACCAGGTCGCGAGACGGTCGGCGTACACCTGTTGGACGATCGCGTTGCCCTGGTTGCCGAAGAACACTCGCAGTGGCGGGTTGTCGGCGTCGGCGAGCTTCAGGATCGCCTGGCCCGCGGCCGCCGGGTCGCCGAGGTCGAGTGTCTTCGCGTATGCCGCGAAGGACTCGCGCAGACCGTCGTACCGCGGGTCGGGCTGAGCGTGGTCGGCGCCCGCGTTGCCCTCGGTGGCATAGCCGCCGGGCTCGACCAGGGTCACCTTGATGCCGAAGTCGGCGACCTCCTGGGCGAGGGATTCGCTCAGGCCTTCGAGGGCCCACTTGGAAGCGCAGTACGCGGCGCCGAGCGGGAACCCGGAGACGCCGGCGACCGAGGAGATCTGGATGATGTGCCCGTCGCCCTGCTCGCGCAGGTGGGGGAGTGCGGCCTGGACGACCCACACCCCGCCGAAGAAGTTGGTCTCGAACTGATCGCGCAGTTGCTGCTCGGTCAGTTCCTCGACGGCGCCGGACAGGCCGTAGCCCGCGTTGTTCACGATCACGTCAAGGCGGCCGAAGTGTTGCCATGCCTGCTCCACGCTCTCGAAGACCGCGGTCTTGCTGGTCACGTCCAGCTCGAGCGGGAGCACCGCGTCGCCGTACTTGACGACCAGGTCATGGAGGGTAGCGACCTTCCGCGCGGTCGCGGCCACCTTGTCGCCCCGGGACAGCGCGGCTTCGACGAAGCTGCGTCCCAGTCCGCGTGATGAACCAGTGACGAACCAAACCTTGCTCATGGGGTGTTTCCGTTCTTTCGGCGATTTTGAACGACCACCAGATGCCGACGGCATCGACCTCCGTGACAGCTCGGCAACGTGACGAGCGCCACCCCAGAAGGCATGTCACTGCCGGCGGTCCTGTCTCGTCTCGGGCTTGAGGAACAGTCTTGAAGTCGGAAGGTGATGATCATGCGGGTGTTCGTGGCAGGTGGAACCGGAGTGCTCGGGCGGCGGCTGGTGCCGCAGTTGGTGGCGCGGGGACACCAGGTGACGGCTACCACCACGAGCTCGGCCAAGCTGGGGTTGCTGGAGAAGCTGGGTGCCGAGGCAGTCGTGATGGACGGGCTGGACGCCGCGTCGGTCGGGGAGGCGGTGGCCAAGGCCCGGCCGGAGGCGATCGTGCACCAGATGACCGCGATCTCGGTGGCGCACGCGGGCAAGCCCGACATGAAGCACATGGATCGGTGGTTCGCCGGCACCAACCGGCTGCGGACCGAGGGGACGGACCACCTGCTCGCCGCCGCCGAGGCGACCGGCGTGACCAACTTCGTCGCGCAGGGGTACGGCGCCTGGAACGGCATCCGGACGGGCGGCTGGGTGAAGACCGAGCAGGATCCAGTGGACCCGATGACGGGTACGCCGGCGGAGCCCGGGATGGCGGCGATCCGTCACGTCGAGGACGTGGTGGTCAAGGCCGGTGGCGCGGTACTGCGGTATGGCTGGTTCTACGGGCCTGGTGCCATGGAGGATCTGGTCGAGCCGGTGCGCAAGCGGCAGTTCCCGGTCGTCGGGGGAGGAGACGGCTACTGCTCGTGGGTGCACCTCGACGATGCGGCGAGCGCTACAGTCCTGGCTGTGGAGCAGCAGGCCAAGGGAGTGTTCGACATCGTCGACGATGAGCCGGTGCCGGCCAACGTGTGGCTGCCCTACCTGGCCGAGTCTGCGGGAGCGAAGCGGCCGATGCGGTTCCCCACCTGGCTCGCGCGGCCGCTGGCCGGAGACGTGGCGGTGATGATGATGACCGAGGGCCGCGGGTTCTCCAACGCCAAGGCCAAGCGGGAGCTCGGCTGGGAACTGCGCTACCCGTCCTGGCGGCAGGGCTTCAAGGAAGAGCTGGCATGACGCGTGCCGAGGAGTTCGAAGAGCTGCGACCGCTGCTGTTCTCGATCGCCTACCGGCTCCTCGGCAGCGTGAGCGAGGCCGAGGACGCGGTCCAGGAGACCTGGCTGCGTTGGGAATCCTCGCCGACAGCGCCCGCCTCGACCAAGGCCTTCCTGTCCGCGGTGGTCACCCGCATCTCGATCGACGTCCTGCGGTCGGCCCGGGTCCGGCGGGAGACGTACGTGGGACCGTGGTTCCCTGAGCCGTTGATGGCGGATCCGTACCAGGATCCGGAGCGCGCGGCGGAGCTGGCCGACTCGTTGTCGATGGCAGCCCTGCTCCTGCTCGAGCGGCTGAGTCCGCTCGAGCGTGCGGTGTTCGTGCTGCGTGACGTGTTCGGGTTCGGCTTTCCGGAGATCGCTTCTGCGGTGGAGAGGTCGGAGACGGCGTGCCGTCAGCTCGCGGTGCGGGCGCGGCATCACATGGACGCCGGCCGGCCCCGGTTCGAGGCCGACCGCGCCGAGCGCGACGTACTCGCCTCACGTTTCTTCGACGCCTTCAGCGAAGGGGACGTCGACAGTCTGCAGCAACTGCTCGCGGCCGACGTACGCATGGTCAGCGACAGCGGCGGCAAGGCCCCACAGTGGGGGACCGGCATCACCGGCGCCGACAACGTGGCTCGCCTACTCGTCTCCATGGTCACCCCCTTCACCCGGATCGGCGGCACCGTCGAACCCCACGCCCTGAACGGCCAACCCGGCGCCATCCTCCGCGACCGCGACAGCAAGGTCATCAACACCTGGACGCTGGACATCCTCGACGGCCACATCCAGACCATCCGCACCGTCCTCAACCCCGACAAACTCACCCACGTCGGCCCAGTGGCCGACGCGTGGTCAGTGCTCCGCGAAACCAAGCAGTCCCGTCGCTCGCCGAACTCCTAGCCGACACTTCACCCGATCGATGGAAGCCGATCCCTCCGGCGGGTGATGTCGCGCGGCCGTGGTGAGGCAATGCTGCAAGCATGATCGGACGTTTTCGCCGGTGGCCGGAGTGGGTCGGCACTGCTGCGCGGGCGTGGGCCGTGGTGTACGGCGCCATGGCCTGCTACTGGATCGCCGGTGGGCGCCAAGGCTTTCCGATCGCGAACGTCGAGGGCGATCCGGCGGGCGGACCGGTCGCTGCCAAGGCGATTGGAGTCGTGCTGGCGATCGGTTGTGTCACCGCGCTGGTGCTGGCGCGATCGGTATCGAGGATCGCAGTGGGCGGTCTCGTCTTCGCGACTGCGACTGCCGCGGTGGGCACTTTCGGCCTCGTTCTGAGCGCGGTGGGAATCGTTGCGTCCGGCACCATTGAGCGTCCGCTCGCACTGATCGCCCAGTCAGTGGCTCTCGTCGGTGCGATCCTCCTCAGCACGACCGCCCAGGTGCAGTCGCGCCGCCGCCGATCCCGGTGCCCACGGTGCGGCCGTCACCATCCGCTTCCGCCGCGTCCCGAGTCACCGCTGATCCGTCCCAGGCCGCGCCCGTCAGCACCCCGCACCCGGCGTACGGCGTACCTCCTCCTGCTCCTCCTGTTGCCTTGGGCAACCGTGAAGTCCGTGTGGATGTTCGGCGGATCCGCGCTGGGCGTGACTGCGACCGAGTGGACGGCCACGACGTCGACGAGCGACCAGTCCTGGCTGAGTCGCGAGCTGTCGCGAGCCGGCATCGACATCACTGTCCTCGCCGCGATCGCCGGAGCCGCCCTGATCCTCCTGCTCCTGCACACCGCGAGCGTCCCGCGCTGGATCCTGCTGTTCCCCGCTGCCGCCGCCGCGGTGAGCCTCACGCTGTACGGCGTACCCCTGACCATCTGGGGCACCCTCACCCTGACCGGCATCGCCCCCACCGACACCGATCCCGCACCCTTCACCCCCAACGGCCTGGCAACCATGATCCTCTTCGGCGGCACCGCCTTCACCGCCCTAGGAACCGCCCTCACAATCGCCGCCCACTCCCACCACCACCGCACCCACCCCACCTGCACCTGACGAACCCACGGACGTCTTGCATTGCCACGGTCTCAGGAGCACCCTCTTAGGCAACGGGAATTCCGGCAAGGGGGGAAACCATGCCGAACCAGGCTGTTGTTCGCATGCCTGCAAACGCGCCGTTCCACGCCGAGTGGCGGTGAGGACCGTGGCCGGGGGCTCGAAGTGGGCGCGTCTTACCTACGTGATGTGGGAGGGTGCGCTCTACATCGGGTACGACGACAGTCGCGGCCGTCGGGTGGCCCCACCAGGGGGTCCACATCGATCTGGGCGCAGACGCGGTTGGGAAGCCCTGCCGGTGGCAGGCATCGGTGGTGCTTGGCCTGGGGTCACCGGCATTCAGACGGTGATGTGGCCGGTACGAGCGACCCGGATGCTTCTCGGCCTTGCCGCTGACCTCCCCACCGTACGGCGTGATGCCGATGGCAACACCCATCCGACGGCCCTTGCGGTGTTGTTCGACGTACCGATCGGACTGCCGTGGCATCAGGCGTACGAAGGGTTGACCCGATCGGTGCTCGAAGTGGTCGGGCTCAGCGCGACACGAAGCGTGGTAGCGAACCAGACGAGGGAGCAGGCCGCAGCGCCCTTCAGGCTGCCGTTCGACGTGGTCACCACTCTGCCGGATCAGAACGAGTTGACCGCCGGGGTTCGCCGCATGCTGGGCAATCTGCTGCCGAACGAGGTGGAGTACGCAGTTCGGGTCCGGCCTGCTCCATCTGCACTGCTCACGCCGACCGATCCCGGAGATGTTCTGGTCACCTCCACCCTCGATCTACTGCGGTCGTTGCCGGCCATGCGGAGCCCCGCAGTTCCGCGTCTCATTGTCGCGGATGACAGTGATGGCCGCGGCAGCGGCCTGATCCAGCCCGATGCGCTGCCTGCGGGGATCTCCGTGATCACCTTCCAGCCACGGGTGGCGGCCGACCGCACCAACTTCGTGCTGGCACTGCTGCGCGAATTCACCCACGATCTTCCGCTGCACGAGGCTACGGCCACTGCCGTCGCGTCGCTGCGGGATACCGATGACGTTCCGCTTGCGTACTCGCTCTACACGTCCGCCTCGGGGTTGGATCGCCTCAGACTGTCGACTGCCTTCGAGCAGTTCCAAGAACGCACCCGGGACCTCCAGCGCTACCTCTCGGTCGGCGCGTTCGCGGGGCCGGCAGCCCTGGAAGCCGGCGTGCGGTCCTCGGAACTCGTGGATCGGGCAGCAGGCCTCGTTCGAGAGGCGCGCAACAACTTCATGCGCGAGTCCTCGGGCCTGTCCGAGATGGCGCGGGCGGAGGCGGCCCGGGCGGTGGCCGAGCCTGACCTGCGCGCCATGGAAGCCGCCGCGCGGGCCATCCTCCGCCAGCCAGATCTCGTTGACGACCTCGCCGCCACACAGCATCGGCGCGTCAACATCTGGATCAGTGAGGACCTGACCCAACCCTCGCCACTCCGGTTCGACGAAATCAACGAACGGACCGCTCTCGCCCGCGGACAGACGTACAACCTGAACGTCGGGATCGGCCTGCACACACCCACCGACCTCGTGGATCCCGGCACCCCGCCGGTCGATCCGATCTTGCCGCCGACCCCAGCCGAAGGCCATGTGCTCGACGTCGCCGTCTTCAGCGACTCGGCCCGGATCGACGGGCCGGCGGCACAGAAGCTGCGCCTCGGCCGGATCGGCCCCACCGACCCGGTGACCTTCCGGGTCCGCATGCCGCACCGGCAGTCGTCCCGGATCCGGGTCCTGATCTCTTTCCGCCAGCACATCGTGCAGGCCTTCACCCTCTACGTGAAGCTGGGCGCCATCGAGACGTACAGCCTGGAGGAGCCGGCGCTACGCGCCGAGCTCGAATTCAGTCGCCAGAGTCAGCTCCGCGACCTGGATGCAGTACCTCCGCGGCTGCTTTGTGTCGCGGCGAACGAGGACAGCTCCCGATCCACGCACCGGCTCATGTTCGGCTCATCCGGGGAGTCCCTCGCGCTCACCGAGACTTTGGTGACCTCCGTCCGCAAGGAGTTCCGAGCACAGTTGGCCGATGCGTTCGACCATCGGGACTCCGACGGAAGCGTCGATGCGGGCTCGTTCGACAGAGTCGTCAAGTCTCTCGCCAGAGTTGGACGTGACCGGTGGGGATCCCTGTACGACGATCCTGGCGCCTCGGACACGTATGTCGAGATGCTCGACCGGGTCAGCAATGCCGAGCATGGCACCGTCCAGGTGCTCCGTCTCGATCACCACTTCGCTTTCCCATGGAGTGCGCTGTACGACTGGCGGCTTCCGGACACCGTGAGGGACATGAAGAATGCCACGGTCTGCCGTGGTCGCAACGGTTCGACCACGTGCGACTGCGGACCGACCACGGGCGGAGTGTGCGTGCGGGGATTCTGGGGCATCCGGCTGGTCATCGAAGAGTTGATGAGCCGTCGAGAGGTGGACGAGTGCGTCGATACCGTGCAGGGAGGTCTCGGGTCGCCCGCTGTCCTGTCCACCGTGGGCGTTACCGGAGACGCGTGGGCGGACGCCATGGTGAAGCATCTGGCAGCCGAACTGGGTGAGGCCGGATTCGAGGACCTGACGGCCGAGACTCCGCTGCTACCCCGAATGTGGGAGACGGGGCGTAGGCCGGCCGTGCTCGTGGTGGTCGGGCACCTCACCAAGACGCCCAAACCTGACGAGCCACCGGGCACGCGAATCTACATCCGCGCCGCGGAACGCTGGCTCGACACGGAGGGATTGCGCGAAGCCAGAAGGAAGCGCGCACCCTCTCGATGGACACAGCCGCAACGACCCATCGTCCTCCTGCTTGGTTGCGACACCGGATCGTCCGGTCTCGACGAGGTGTTCAGCTTCGTCAACAGCCTGACCGCATCGGGCGCGGCAGCAATCGTGGCCACCGAGGAGAAGATCGACACCAGTCTTGCCGGATCGCTGGCCGCGACGATGGTGCCGGCGTTGGGGACCGTCGGGGTGGGAGAAGGGCTGCGGGATTGGCGCGCTCAACTCATGGCCGAGGGAAATCCGCTCGGCCTGCTTTTCACGTGCTTCGGCAGTGCCGAGGCGCACGTACCCGCGCTTGCCGCGACGTCGGCCGGCAAGCAACTACAGGAGGCAACATCGTGATCATGAGTCTGGGTGCGCTCTGTTTCGGCATCGTGACCGGCTACATCACCTATCGCACGCTCGTGCGGAAGGACACCTCGTCGATCTCCGATCTCGCCGCCGTCATCGCGGCGTTGGGTGGAGGCGTTGTGACCCAGGTCTTCGACCCTGCTGACGGCAACTTGTTCGGCTGGTACGCCATCGGGCTTCTCGCCGGCATGGTGGTGTTCCTCGTCCTGCGACTCCGCTACGAGCGGCCGAAGAAGCCTGGCGACCCGATACCCACAGTTCTCGGCGATCAGTCTGAATCGCCCCAGACCGCCCGCAGCACCCTGCTCGGAGACTAGAGCGGCAGCTCGGTGCTGGCTGATTCCGGGCCGGTGGATCGGAGGCTTCCCAGGCGGGACAAGGCGTCGAACCCTTCTCGGCCGATCGGGAGACCATGGGCTGGCCGACGATTCTCGGGCCAGGCCCCTTCGGTGAGCACCGAAACCAGAGCCGAGGACGTCACAAAGATGAGCAGAAGACCGATCGCGGTCTGAATGATCAAGGTGTCCATGATCCCCACACTGTCAATTCACCCGGGAGCGTCAGTCGGCCGGCGGGAATTCTGGTTCGCATTGTCCTTCCGGGAGCGGCCGTGGATAGATGTAGCGACCGTTGACACCGACGTGGAGGCGCGCGCCGGTGGACGGGAAGCACCCTCGGTCCGCCGGCGGCGAGTCCGTAGCGTCTGTGTACATCGTCGTGAGGTTCGCCGGCATCTCGACCGCTGTGCCCCTCGCGGGGCTCGGCGGGTGAAGGCGAAGTCGCAGGTCGTCACCTCGGTGCGGGTGGCCGGCAGCGACGTCGAAGGACTTGAAGCCGGGATCGAGAAGCTGGCCGTCATGCTCGTACTCGTTGGCTTCATCGTTCGGCCAGTACTGCTGCTGGTACTCGTTGAGGTCCAAGAACAAGAAGGAGTCGGTCACGTCCTGGCCTACCGCGCGCCGGACGATGAAGCTGGGTTCCGGGTGGTTCTGGGGGATCCGCAGATAGGTGTTGCCGTCGGTGGGGCCGAAGTCCATCGGTGGCAGGTAGGCGATCGGTTTCAGCTCGGCTGTGGGTGTGAACGCCGCCACAAAGATGTTGTTGTACGCCGGCCGGGGCTTGCTGTTGCCGATGGTCGCGTAGTACGAGTAGCCGGCGCGGTTCAGATCGACCCGGTCGTCGCCCCTGGCTCCTGGGTCGAAGACCAGGCAGGTGTTGTGGAACAAGTAGATCGGTCCCTCGTCCGAGCCGTCCTTGAAGAAGTGGCCCTGCCGCAGCGAATCCGGGACGGCCCCGCCGCTCGGTCGCCGCCCGAGCGTCGGTTCGCGGAGGTCGAACAGGTTGGCGTAGATGTGGATGTCTCCAAGTTTGCGCCCCGCGGCAAAGCTGAGTGCGGTCAGGCACTGCGTCATGACATTGCAGTAGATCCGTGCGTTCTTGGTGTCCGCCGTGCCGGACAGCGCGATTCCGTCGTCATTCAGGTTGTGCACCCAGTTGTGGTGGAACTCCATCCGGTCGCCGAAGACGTAGCTGTCGTGGGCGTTGAAGATCTCGCAGTGGTGGACGACCGTCCCGACGCAGTCCTCGCTGCTGCTTGACAGCTGAACTCCGCTGGTGGAGGCACCGAGGCGGTTCTGCTGCAGGTCGGCGAGGGGGCGGATGGTGCCGGCCGATGGATCGTCGGTGCTGAAGACGTAGCTGTCCTTACGGTCGCTTCGGAACAGCCACGTCGGTATGCCTCCGTCGATCACGCAGTGCTTGAGCTTGATGTCGGCGTTCGGCCCATGATCGGAAACCAGGAACAACGCCCGGCTGGCGGATCGGATCCGGCAGTGGGCGAAGACGATGTCGGTGCAGCTGTTCAGCCGGATCGTGTCGGGGTTGCCGAACCGCAACGTCAGGTTCTCGAACCGGACGTGGCTGACCCTGCGGAGGAAGATCGCATAGTCGCCGCGTCGGCACAGCGCCAGACGGACCTGATTCGGGTCGGTCGTCGGTGGGTCGTAGTCCGGCCAGCCTGGGATGTTGTTCGCCGTCGGCGCCAGCCTGATGTGGACCCGGCGCCCACCCGGCTGGTCGTCGGAGTCCTCGCGCACTGTCGTGTCGAACCAGATGCCAGGCCCCATGTAGACCCAGGGCCGGAAATGCACCTTCCCCGGATCCGTCTGTGGTGTGTACATGCCCGGCTCGCCCTGCACTTGCCGCCACACCCGGTTGCCCGCCGTCGGCCGATCGGGCCAGATCTCATCGGTGGCGGTCAGATCCTCGATCCGGTCGTAGCTGACCAGTCGGGTGTGGACGGGTTCCTCCAGGAACGCGCCCAGCTGCACGCCTCCCGCGTCCTCGTCGGTGCCGGGCGCTGGGTACGGCCGCCGCCAGTAGTACTCGCCGAGGGAATCACCGCCGTCCGGCGGCGTCACCTCGAACCAGTGGTCGTCGGGCGTCTGAGGCACGAGGAACTCGGGAAGCATCGAGTCGATGAAGACCTCGTCGTCGCCCACGCCCCGCACCACCATCTTGTCCCCGGTGTCGCCGAAGTCCTGCAGGCGAACCGACTCGACGTACTGACCACCGGACACATGGACGATCCCGCCTCCGTTCGCCTTCAGGAACTCCATGCCGCGGGCCACCGAGTGGAACGGCTGCAGCTGACTGCCGTCTCCACCCTCGAGGTTCCCGGGGACCGCCGGCTGGGTCACGTACACCTCGGTCATGTCGCCTCAGCTTCGTCTGGGAGTTCCGGGTCGGGGTCCTCGCGGGGGTAGAGCTCTTCGTCGGCTGGGGATGACGGGTCGTCGGGGTGCCAGGATTCTGATTCGTCGGTGCTGGTGGGGGTTGGGCGGTAGACCCAGTGCCAGGCTTCGGTGGGGTAGGGGTGGAAGTCGAAGCGGGCGGCGTTCTTGACCAGCCATTGGTGGAACCAGGCGTCGGTGTTGATCTTCTTGAGGGGGCGGCCCTTCTCGGCGATGCCGAGATCGAAGGCCAGGCCGTCCTGGTGGTTGCTGTAGCCGGGCGCGGCGATGCACTTCTTCATCAGCTTGGCGAGCAGGAGCACGGCTGCCGGGCCGTGCTCGCCGCCGGGCGCCGCCTGCCGCGCCCGCTCAGTCTGGCGGTAGTAGTACGGGAACCCTCGCTTGCCACCGTGGCCCTTGCCCTGCCAGATGGCGTACTGCTCGGCGGCCGAGCGGTAGGCGCTGGTGATGCCGACGGCGAGATCGGTGCGGCCCTCCGTAGCCAGGTCGGCTCGGGCCGCTGCGAGCATGCTGATCGCAGCATCGGCGGCTGCTGCGAGCGCCCGGTGCCCGCCTTCGACCCGCTTCACGGCGGACTCGGGCAGCGTGTCGACGAACGGTCCCTGCGACAGCGCGACCTGGCGATCGTAGACGGCTCGCATGAAGGTCAGGAGTTCAGGCGTCGCGTCGCCGGGTCCGTACCAGCGCAAGCCGGCCGAGGAGATCGACGTGCGTCCCGGCGTACCTGGCGTGGTTGTCGGAGTCGTCCGGCGCTGCAGGATGGGCCGCACGATGGTGTTCCTGATCTGGAGCCAATCGCGCTGCAGCTCCCGCTCGTGCGGCAGGATCTTGCGTCCCAGCACCTCCGGATGGCGGAAGTAGAAGATCACGTTGGTGAGGTCGTTCTCGCTGCGATGACCGGCCGTCCCCAGCAGTGCGACGGCCGCGGCGTACGAACCCTTGCCTAGGGCATCGATCGCGTCGATCGGCAGCCGGAAGAACCTCGCCACCGGATTCTCCGCCTCGCCGGCAGCGGGCTCCTCGTAGTCCGGATCGTCGAGCTCGTACTCCGCAGCCTCCGGTCCCTCGTACTCCGGCCCCTCGTCGTCCTCGTCCTCGAAGGCTTCCGGTTCGCCGGTTTCGGACTCGAGATGGGCCTGCAACAACTCGAAGAGCTCCAGCTCACGGTCGGGCACCTCGGCCTCGGCGTACCCGCCTTCGCCGAGGTTCGCGACACGGCCCAGCCGGAACGGCGAGCCCGCCGCCGTCGGCTCTTCGAAGGCGAACGTCTGGCTCATCGTCATCGCCCCAACCAGCCGCGAACCAGGGCCATCAGATCCTTGTCGAGGAAGACGCCACGGTTCGCGGTGACAGTGACCTGGCCGGTGGTGGCGTCGGTGACCCGCTGGGCGTCGACGTGTACGCCGACGAGTGACCGCCGCCCGCTCGTGAAGCGGATCCACACGGGTGACCCGCTCTGGCCCGGGGACGTGTCCGCTGTGTAGAGGATGATCCCGGGCCGGGCAGCGCTGAAGCTGGCGCTGCCGAAGTGGGACCACATCGTGTTGGCCTGCTGCTCGCGGGTCCACCCTCGCGCCGGGTCACACGGGTCGCCGTCGCACTTGTCACCAGGGAACCCGCACACGGTCACCGGCCGTCCGCTCAGGAAGCCACTGTCCAGCGGTGACAGATCGGTGAGAGCTCCGTTGTCCGGGCTTCCCCAGTGACCGAGCTGGGCGCCGGCGAGCGCCCGGGACCGGATCGCGGCGGCATCGCGTTCCAGAGTGACGAGCGCTACGTCGAATCGGCTACCGGGCCGCGGCTGCTGGAGGTAGCGGCTGCTCACCGTGAAGGCGGCGGCCTTGAACCGGCCGAACGGCAGATCCGCGCCGTTGCGGGCCGGAGCGACGTACACGGTGTCGGGCCTTTCACCGCGGGCGTTGTAGATGTTGTGCGCCGCGGTCAGCACCTGGCGTGGCCCGACCAGGAGACCCGACCCGCGGGACAGCGTGCTCCCGCGAGTGACATCGAGCGAGCACACCCAGCGGAACGGGACCTGGAGCGTGTCCCGGATCCGGACCCGCTCGTCCGGAGGGATCACCTCGTACTCCGGCGGACCAGCCGCCGGGGTGAACCATTCGGTGACGAACGGCGAGCGCATCAGCGCTACCCCTGACCGTTCTGCGCCGCGAGGGCCGGCGCGGGGGCGCCGGACGGCACGATGCCCGGGCCTGCCGTCAACGGTGATGGTGGGACGCCGGGGGAGGCGGGATTCGGGAGCCGCACTGGTTGTGGCCGGGTCCCGGACGGACGGTCCTTGACCCGATCGCCGGTGGCCGACTGCCACAGATCGATGATGCGGTTCATGTCCTGCAGCAACGCCGCATTCGTGCCGAGGTTGAGGTACAACAGCTCGGCCTGAGCGCCGGTGGAGAACACGTTGAGCTCGATCGCGCGCAACAAGCCGGACATCAGGTCGGCCAGGTCGAAGAGTTCGCGCGACCTCGCCGCGGGCGTCATCCCGACCTTCGCGGCGATCTTCTCCAGTCGCTCCGCGGGAGCCGGGCCGCGGGCGTCGAGATCGATGACGATCGGCGTGTCGGAGTCCAGCGTCGTGTGGAAGTAGCTGAGGTACGACACGTACGCGAACTCCTCGCGCGCCAGCATCGCGCCACGGCGTCGCATCGCCAGCATGTCGCGCAGCGCGGTGCACAGGAACGCGACGTACTCCCGATCGGTGGCGTTGGGACCGACGCCGTTGTTGGCGTTCTCGATGCCGAGCCAGACCTGACGCAGCAGCTCGGTCCACTTCTCCCGGAAGCCGCTGTTGACGCCCCCGCCGACGTCCTGCTTCCACACCTCCGGCGTCATGCCCGGCCGGGTCCACCGGGACGGGATCGCGTGCGGCGGCTCGAGACCGAACATCCGCCAGTACGCGTTGCGCCGGTTCACTCGCTGGTCGGGACGCATCTCGCTGACGATGCCCTGGATCGAGTACAGCGGCGGTTCGCGGAAGAAGAGTTCTTCCGTGGTTCGCAGCCACCGGGTCGAGGCGAGCGACACCGGATTGAGCGTCTCGCCGACGGCGAAACGACGTACGACCTCCGCCATGATCTCGACCACACCCGTGCACTCCAGCAGGTAGGCGTAGATCAGGTGGTCCGCGATCAGGCCGGGTGCGGACGGGGAGGGTGGAGCCGGGAACGGGAACGGCACCCCGGAGAACGTGTCGATCGATCCGGTGGTGATGCCCGACGGAACAGGGAACGGCGCGCCGGTCGGCGAGGGGAGTGGCAGGTCGATGGCGGCGATGATGCCCGGGTCGCCCAGCGCCGGTGTCGAGGGCGACGGCGGGTCGATGCCGATGTCCGGCACGGTCGAGCCCGCCGCCCAGGCCTCGTCGAGCCACCGGCTCAGCTGGAGTGGATGGATGTCGAACAGCTGCTCGGGTGCGGGCAGGAGACGGGCCAGATTGCGGAACATGATCGTCCTCTCGAATTCCTCAGATCGGGGCCAGGCGTGGACCCAGGCGGACGGGGTAGCCGTCGTCGCGCCGCAGCTCCAGGCGGACGATGGGCTGGTCGTTGGTCACCTGACCGAGATTCACGTCGACGGAGTTGCCGCCACTACCACCGCCACTACCACCACTGCCGCCTCGTCGTCCGCTGCGCCGGTCGACTCCGCCCGGTATGTCCACCACCTCGGGGGCCGCCACGGCCGACGTGAAGACGGCCAGCTTGTCGGCGACCGCCGGCGGGTCGAAGATCGTGATGACCGACTTCGAGCTGTTGGCCCGGCTGGACCGGCTCGCTGTGAACACGAAGGTGTTCTCGGGATCGGGTGGGCGGCGGTCGCGGCCCATCAGTTCCCGGATCGCCAAGTAGTCGAGGTGGCTGGAGGCGACGTCGATCGGCACCTCGGTGCTGAGGGCTCGAGACTTCGGGTCCTTGAGGGCCTGCTCGATCGCCCGGAGCGCGGCGAGCAGGTCGTCGAACGGGGGCGTTGTCCCGCCGGTTGTGGCCACGATGATTTCCCTTCCGCACTAAGCGATCAGACGGCCCTCGGCAGGGGCAGTGGGGCCAGACGGGCGAGCCAGTCGTGCAGGCGCGCCGTACGGGCCGTTGCCGCGGCCGGGTCGAGAGGCTGGTCGGACGTGAGCAGAGCGAGGATCCGCAACGACTCGTTCCGGGCCAGGAAAGTCGAGGTGAGGAGCGAGTCGGCCGACGTACGGCGCAGCTCCTGAAGTGCTGACGGCGACACGCGATTCGGATCGGCGATCGCATTGAGCGGTCGGCCGCCGAAGGACTTGAAGCTTCGCCGGGTGCAGGCGTCGGCGATCGACGCGAGGAGCGGGATGCTGGCGGCGGCGATCTGCGCGTCGGGGTCGTTCGAGGCGCGAGGATCGTGCCGGGCCTGCCAAGCATCGGCCAGGTCGCTCCACGGACCCGATGGACCGAACCAGCTCCGGCACAGCTGCACGTTGAACATTACCCGGATCCAGGACGGAGGATGTGGGTCGCCCGGCCTCAGGCGGTGCACCGCGGACGTCGTACCGTCCACCACGTTGGCCAGCGCCGGTACGGGCGACCAACCGGCCAGAGCGAAGGCGCCGACATCGGCGGCGATCTCAGTGGCCCAGGTGCTCCACAGGCTTGCCAGTACGACGGATCGCGGCGCGACGACCGACCGCAGGACGTCGCGCAGCTCGGCGTTCCAGCCGCACAGGTGCGCGACCTGGTGGGTGGTCTCGTGCACGAGGGCGGTCGGGTGCGCGAGGTTGTGCCGGGTGATCTTGATCGCCGCGACCGGAGACAGGCCGCCACGGTCCCAGAGCCGGATACCGGCTCGGAGGACAGCTGCGCCGAGGCCCTTATCGGGATAGGTCAGCGCCGGTGGTGTCTCGATACCGAGCGGCCGCAGGATCGCCTCCATCGCGTCGACCGCGATCGTGTCCAGTCCCCGCAGTACCGCTCCGAGCCGTGGGGTGGTGCGTTGCTGTACGGCGTCGCCGTACCACTCGACTGTGGCCTCCACCGCGAGGTAGCGCCGGCGCAACTGCAGGAGCGCCGTCCGGGCTTGCTCCGGCCGCTCGCTGCTGTCGAGGTGCACGGCCAGGGCGGCACCTTCGGCTTCCAGGGTCCGGATGGAGGAGAGCAGCCGCTCGCGCAGCCGAAACCGCAGGTAGTCCTCGAGTTCGGCCCACGCCTGCGGAGCTGCGACGGCGTCGAGGTCGGCGAGCTGGGCGATCGCGCCGCGCCAGTGAGCCAGCTCCGACCGCAGCTGCCGGCGTGCTGCCGTCTCAGTCATTGTGGGCACCTGGCCTGATGATCAGGGTGGGAGCGCCGGGCAGGCCCGATGCCAGCGCCGCGGCGTCGGCGAACGAGAACGCGAACGTCAGCGTCAGCCCTGCCGCCGGATCCTTCGCCGCCGCGCTCAGGGCCTCTTGGGAGGCCGGTAGTTCCTTCGCCAAGTGCGTCTTGAGCTGCTCCAGCACGTTGGTCGCAAGCTGCTGGCCACGAGCGGCGGCCGCTGGTGCAGTACGCCCTAGGAGGACCGTCAGCCGCTTCGCCATCTGCTCCTGGACCCGTGGCCCGAGCAGGCGGCCGATCAGAGCGACGACCTCGGCCTGGTTGTTGCGCGCGAGCATCGTCGCGACCTGCGCGGCGAGCCGTTCACCGAGTCGCACGTGGACTCGAAGCTCGGGTTGAGCCTGTTGCGCCCGGAGCCGCAGATACACGCGATGGCGGCGGCGGACAACCTTCCGGCCCGGTACGACGAGCCGGAAGTAGCGTCTCGTCATCGGCCCACCGAGGACAGCTCGCGTACCCAGCGCGGGACGGCCGAGCAGCAGCGCGGCGTTTCGCGGGCTCAGCTCCTCGAACTCGGCAGGCCCGGCGTCGTCGCCCGCGAGGTACCCGACCTGGGTGCCGACCATGGATTCGAAGAGTTCGACCTCGGCCGATACCGGCCAGGCGGACACGCCGGCGTCGAGGAGACGGTCCTCGAGGGTCTCCGGACCAGGCAGTTCGACGCTGCTCGCCTGCGGCCGGGTGATCTGTACGTCGTACCGGCGTGCGGATCGGCGGTAGCGGCGGTGCTTCGTCCGGCGGGGCATCGCGATCCACGGCCCTGTACCGGCATCGGTCTCGTAGCCGGGCAGGTCGTCCCGCAGCAGCTCCTGAGGGAGGTGATGGACGGCAGCGGACGCCAGTGCCTCCTGGATTTCCGCCTCGAACCTGAGCGGCTCCTCCAGTGCCTCCGACGGCAGACTGAGGACCTGGGTGACGGTCTCCTCGAGTGTGCTCACCAGAGCTTCCGTGCCGAGCTGTTCGGGTGACTCCGCCTCCAGCGAGAGCAGTCGCAGGCCCGCGTCCGCGATCCGCGGCGCCAGGGCCTTCGCCGCCTCCGGGCCGATGTAGCCCTGGATGAGACCGGCGAGCTGACGCGCCAGGAAGTTCTTGATCCGGTCGCGCCCGACGATGCGTACGCCGGTCCGGATCAACGGCATCGCGGCCATCACCGCCGGAATGAACTGCTCGAGCTGAGCCGTCGGCGGCTGTCCGGGCTCGGCGCGGGCGAGCTGGTACGCCAGCGTCTCGCGAGCATCGTCGAGCGCGGTGATCTCCGCGGGGCCTGGCATCTCCTGGTCGTACTCGAAGAGCATCTCGGCCTGATCGGCGTCCGCGGGTGCGAACAGCATCTCGGCGTACTGGCGGTCGAATTCCTCGCTCAGGTCGGGCTCGGCCTCTGCTTCCGAGATGCCGAGTTTGGCGGCGAGCTGAGTGGCCGGGCCACGGAGTACGACGGGAAGCCGGTTGATCGCCTTGCCCAGCACTCGCTTGAGCAGTGGCTGGACGAGCTTGCGCAGTACGGCGAAGACCGGGCCCATCGGGATGAGTTTGGTCAATCCCTTGACCGCGCCCTTGGCGACCGATTTCGCGACGTTGAACGCCTTCTTGATCAGACCGCCGAAGAGTTGCTCGCTGAGTGAATCCGGATCACGGGAGTACTCGCCGAGCACCGCATCGATCTCGTCGTCGGTGATCGAGTCGACGCGCCGGTGCTCGTAGCGTGCTTCGAGCTCGCCCAGGCCCCGGTCGACGCTGTCCGCGAGCGTCTGCACGAACGTTCCGGCCTCGGCCTCGGCCACGGCTTCGCTCTGCTGGTCGTCGGGCCAGCGCGCGGCGGTCGTCAGGTAGCGACCGGCGACTTCGTCGACGAGCGACTCGATCGCCTCGCGGAATCCTTCGTCGTCGAGCTCGCCGACGAGCGCCTCGAGGTCGCCGCGTCCGGCGTCGTACTCGCCGGCGGCCGCGACGCCGCCGGAGAACGGCGACACCAAGGCGGTACCGGCGGTCTCCATCGCGGCCGGTTCCTGCCAGCTCAGCCCACCGCCCGTGAAGGGTCCGGCCTCTGTGTCGGTCATGGACATTGCGGACTCCGATCAGTCGTCCTCTGCGACCCTAGGGAGCCGTTGTCTGCTCGCCCGTCTCTTGTCCGTCGTCGTGCTGTGTACTACGTCGTCGTACCGGATCGGGCGGGCTCGGAACGACGGTCTCCAACCAGGCATGGAATCGTTCACAGGCCGCGGCGACCGAACCTTCGACCGCCACCGAACGCGGTGGCTGCTGACGATCCTCGGCGGTGAAACGGATCTTGAGTCCGTCGCGGTCACGCCATACGCGGACGATCATCGTGTGCCAGAGCTGCTCGGTCATCGCGGACCCACAGTGCATCGTCGCCGTACGCCGGAATGTCGTCGCGGCGTCTGCGCAGAGGTCGCTCGGCCGTCAATCGCCGGGAAGTCGTCGGCGACAGAACATTGACGGTCCGGAGACGGGCGACTGATATGGACAGAAGGTCGGAAAATCCCGGGGGGTCGGTATGACGACGTCAATTGTGTGCGCGCCGACGGGCGCCGCACCACCTAGCATCAGACTGCTGGGCGCATTCGCAGTGCGGGTGGACAATCGTTCGGTCGCCCTGCCCAGCAATGGGCAGCGGGTCCTGGGCTTCCTCGCGGTCGCCGGTCTCGAGCAGCGTCGGGACGCCGTTGCGACGCACCTGTGGCCGGCGGCAGCACCGGAGCGAGCCATGTCGAACCTGCGGACCGCGTTGTGGCGGGTGCGGCAGGCCCATCCGGCCATCGTTCGCGCGTGCCGGGACTCGGTGCGCCTCGACGATGCCGTCGAGGTCGACTACGACCAGATGTCGACGCAGGCGCGTCAACTCATCGCCGACGACGTACGCCACGATGTCGTCACCGCGCTCGAACCGGATCGTCTCGAGGCCGATCTGCTGCCGGGATGGGACGAGGAGTGGTTGCTGATCGAGCGCGAGCGGTACCGCCAGTTGCGGATCCATGCCCTGGAGACGTTGAGCGGTCTGCTCACGGCCCGCGGCCTGTTCGCCCGCGCGATCGACGTGGCCTGCGCGGCCATCCGGGTCGAACCGCTCCACGAGACGGCGCACGCAGCCTTGATCAGCGCCCACATGGCCGAAGGAAACCGCACCGAGGCGATCAGGCACTTCCACACCTACACCCGCCAACTGGCCGCCGAAACCGGCCTCCCACCCTCCACCCACCTCGCCGACCTGATTCCCGAGATTGACCCGTAAGCGCGCCATAAGCGGCGGGCTCTGTTCACGGTGGATCGTCCGGGTCATTGTCGAAAATAATTCTTTCCTGATCGAGGGGGCCGGAGCATGGCCGTTTACAGTAAGTCGCTCGACGAACCCGATGAGCAGAGGACGCCGGACAAGACCGTCGTCAACGTGGTGAAGTTTCCCGGCGCCAGCGTCGCGAAGATCACCTTCCAACCGGGCTGGCGCTGGTCGGAGTGCATTCGTCCTGTCGTCGGTGGCGATTCGTGCCAGGTCCGGCATGTCGGCACCCTTCTCTCGGGCGAGGTCGAGGTCGTGCATGACGACGGCAGCAAGGCGCGACTCGTGGCCGGTGGCGCGTACCTGATCGAGCCTGGGCACGACGCGTGGGTTGTCGGGGACGAGCCCGCGATCGGACTGGAGTTCGAGTCGCACGCGGCGGAGACCTACGCCAAGTCCTGACACTGTTTGATCCCTGTGGTGACTTCTTGCAAATGGTTGTGAGCGGGAGGACGCTCTAGGTAAGGGGAGATCTTCAGGGGGAAACATGTTGTTGCATTCGAGTGTTTCCGGCGTGCCCGTGGGCGGGTCGGACAGCTGGGGAATAGACCGATGAGCGAGGTGGCCGCGGGTCCTGCGTCGGCACCGGATGAGGTGCACGTTGCTGGTGAGCCGGTACGGCGGATTCCTGGTGATGCCGCCCGGAAGCCTCAGCCGGGGATCGCCTTGTGCCTGTCGGGCGGTGGCTATCGGGCGATGGTGTTCCACGTCGGTGTTCTGTGGCGTCTCAACGAGGCCGGGATGCTGCCCGAGTTGAATCGTGTCTCGAGTGTTTCCGGCGGTTCGATCACGGCCGGCGTACTCGGGATGAATTGGAACGAACTGCAGTTCGATCAGGCGGGCGTGACCAAGCAGTTCGTGGATCAGGTCGTCGAGCCGATTCGTGCGATGGCGAGCACGCATGTGGATCTTCCGGCCGTCCTCACCGGGATCGGGCTCCCGTTCACCTCGGTGGCCGACCGGGTCGTCCGTGCGTTGCGCAAGCAGTTGTTCGGTCAGAAGACGCTGCAGGACCTTCCGGACAAGCCGACGTTCGTGATCAACGCGACGAACGTGGAGTCCGGCGTACTGATGCGTTTCAGCAAGCCGTATCTGGCCGATTATCGCGTCGGCCGTATCAACAACCCGGAGGTGCCGCTGGCTGTCGCGGTGGCGGCCTCGTCGGCGTTCCCGCCGGTCCTCTCGCCCTGCACGGTCGACCTCGATCGGCAGCAGTGGGTGACGCAACCAGGCAACGACCTGACGTCGCCGGAGTTCCGCAACGAGATCCGGCTGAGCGACGGCGGTGTGTACGACAACCTCGGGCTGGAGACCGCCTGGAAGCGGTACGAGACGGTGCTGGTCAGCGACGCGGGCGGTCACCTCGGTGCGGTCGCGGACCCGCCGGTGGACTGGGTCCAGCACACGATCCGCGTTCTCAAGGTCATCGACAACCAGGTCCGGTCGCTGCGCAAACGTCAGGTGATCGATGCCTTCCGCAACAAGCGCCCCGGCATGTACATCGGGATCCGCAGCCATGTGGACGACTTCCCGCTGGCGGACCCGCTGCCGTCGGATCCCGCTGTAGCGGCGAGGCTCGCGGGGATCTCGACACGGCTGAACGCGATGGACGACACCGTCCAGGAACAGCTGATCAACTGGGGCTACGTCATCTGCGACACCGGCCTGCGCGCCCACCTGGGCAAGCCCCCCGGCGACGGGACGTTGCCCTATCCCGACAACCCACTCACAAAACTCTGACAACCTCTGGCGACATGACGCCGGTGACTTCGGGTCCGGGGAGCGCCCGCATCTGCTGACCCGCTGACGGCTTATGTGATCGCTGGCGGCATATTGCCGGTCATCGGGCAAACAACCCGCCAGCGGGCAGCCATGTCCTGAGGGCTTCTTGCCGTGGACGCGTGCTGGAATGGGGCGGGAGGTGATGGGGATGCGACTTGGTGGGAGGGTCGTGTTGGTGACCGGTGCGTCTGCGGGGATCGGGGCGGCGGTCGCGGAGGAGTTGGCCGGGGCGGGGGGCCGCCTGATCGTGCACGGGCGGGACGAGGAGCGCACCGAGGCGGTCGCCAAGCGGACCGGGGGCATGTCGCTCCTCGGTGATCTCGCTGTCCCCGGCGCGGCAACCAAGCTTGCCGACGCCGCCCTCGATGTCCACGGCCACATCGACATCGTCGTGGCGAACGCCGGCCTCGGCTGGTCTGGCCCGTTCGCGGAGATGACCGCCGCCGACATCGACCGCCTGGTAACGCTCGACCTCCTGGCGCCGCTTCAGCTCGTACGCCGCCTCCTACCGCCGATGCTCCACCGCGGAGCCGGCCACATCGCGCTCGTGGGCTCGATCGCCGGGCGCACCGGTGTCGCCGGTGAGGCCGTGTACGCCGCTACCAAAGCTGCGCTCGACGTGTTCGCCGAGAGCCTTCGGCCGGAGCTGCGAGGTACCGGCGTAGCCGTGAGCCTGACGGTTCCAGGCGTCGTGGACACCGGCTTCTTCGCCGCCCGCGGCAGACCCTACGACCGCCGACGCCCGCGCCCAGTCCCCGCCGCCGACGTGGCAAAGGCACTCGTCGGCGCCATCGCGCTTGACCGCGCCGAGGTGTGGATCCCCGGCTGGCTCCGCGTGGCCCCCGCCGTACGCGCACTGGCCCCGGGCCTCTACCGGCGGCTGGCGACCCGCTTCGGCGAGCAGGTCATCTCCCGACCCGGGGGTCAGTGAGGCTCGTCAACCTGGCCGGGGTTCGCCGTCCGGCGTCGTACTCGCCAGGATCACCGCGCCTCGCCGGGTTCAGGTGGTGAGGGCCGTCCAGGTCGGGATTACCGTGTTCGTCGTGATGGGGACGGCGAAGCAGTATCTGCTCGGTGCCGCGCGGCTGCGCGAGACACCGGGCACCGTCGTACCGTCCAGCGACGCGTTCTTCCTCCACATCGAGAGCACGAGGGCCGCACAGCACGTCGGCGGCCTGGTGATGCTGGAGCCGACTGAGGACCGGCCGTCGATCGACGACGTACGGGCGCTGGTCCGCGACGGATTCGCCCGGCTGCCGCGCATGCACCAGCGCCTCGCTCCGACGTCACGGTGGCGACGGCCGCGCTGGATCGAGGCCGAGTACGTCGATCTGGACTGGCACGTCACCGAGCTCCACTCCCGGGACGGGAAGGCCGGGCTGATGCGGATCCTCGGGGAGCTCGCCGAGAGCCCGATGCCCCGGGACCGGCCGATGTGGCGGGTGGCGATCGTTCGCGACGTCGGGCCGGGCGGCGCCGACGCACTGGTCGTGCTCGTCCACCATTCGATCGCCGACGGCATCGGAACGGTGCTGCAGGCCCTCAGTCTGTTCGAGCCCCGAGCCACGCTCCCCGTACCGTCCGGACGCGCTCCCAGCCGGCTCCGGCGCGCCGCTGCAGTGGCCGTGGGGCTCGCGCAACTGGCCACCGACGGCACCGCCGCGTCGCTGCCACCGAGTTCAGCGCAGCGCGGGTTCGGCGTCGCCGACGTCGAGCTCGAAGTGGTACGTCGTACCGCTGCCGCTCACGGAGTGCGCGTGACCGACGTGGTGATCGCTCTGCTCGCCGACGCGGTGTACGCCGTGGCACCCGAACTCGCGCGAGCGGTGGACGGCCGGATGCGGTTCTCCGTGACGACGATGGTGCGCACGCCGGACAGCGCGGCGGAGGGGAACGCGACGGCTGCGGTGATCGTCGACGTACCGGTCGATGGCCGCCCGTTCGACGACCTGCTCGTGGAGGTGGCCACCCGCACCCGGCGGCTCCGTCGGCCCACCCGGGCGATGGCGTCCCGCTTCGTCATGGCCACTGGCTTGCAGCTCGTGCCTGAGCCATTCGCCCGATGGTTCGCACGGACCGTGTACGGGCCGCGCTTCCTGCACGCCGTGGTGTCCAACATGCCGGGGCCGACGGTCGCGCTGACATTCGCAGGGGTCGGCACGGGACCGACGTACCCGATCCTGCCGTTGGTGCCGGAGACTCCGCTCGCTGTCGGCGCGCTGAGCTGGAACGGAGTGCTGGGCATCGGGCTGGCGACCGATCCGCAACTGCTCGACGCCGCGGCGGTGGCCAGGCACCTCGACGCCACGTTGGCGCGGTTGCGGGAGAGCAGTCCCGTGCCGGTCTCAGGGAGCCGGCCACTCGAGGGCGAGGAAGAGCCGAGCCCGTGACTCCGGGTCGTCCAGGCGGTCGCCGAACAAGGCCCGGAGCCGCGCCATGCGATACCGCACGGTCTGCGGGTGAATCCGCAGCTCCTCGGCGATCGCGTGGCGGTCCCCGAACTGCCGCAGCCAACTGGCGAGCGTCTCGGTGAGCCGTGCTCGGGCGGCCTCGGTCTCGCCCTGCAGCGGAGCCAGCATCTCCTCGCGCAGCGCGGCCACCAGTGACTCGTCACGCCAGACGATCAAGGCATCGAGGTGCTCGTCGGCGAACACCGGGTCGTCGGTCAGCACTCCCGTCTTACGCAGGCGGGCCGCGATCCGGGCGATCTCGAGACTGCGGGGCAGCTCCGCCAGTGGCACCGGGTTGCCGACCACGGCGCCCAGACCGGTGAGCTCCCGGCTCAGCTGAAGCCGGCGGCCGGGGCCGGACGGTTCGGGGATGATCGCGCCGAACACCACGCCGTTGCGACGGATCGGGAGTGCTCCCGGCTCGAGCCGGCTGACCATCGTGCGGGCGAGCTCGTGGTCGCCGTCGATGTAGATCACCACCGCGGCCGTCTCCGGGATTCGCCACGCCGCCTGCAACGCCGCAGCACGGATCGCCTCGGTGCTGGACCGGCCGGACAGCAGCAGGTTGGCGAGCTCCTCCCGGCGGCGCTCGCGGGCGAGCGCGTCGTCGAGTTGCTCCTGCACGTAGCCGTTGGCGGCCGAGAACGAGAGTTGGTTGACGAAGACAAAGACCGAGTCGGCCAGCGCGGCCAGGTTGTCCGGTGCGAACTCCAGTCGCAGCGCGGTCGCGGCGACGTGCCGCCAGGCGATCCGGGCACCGAGCTGGAAGGCGGTCAGCAGCCGGGTGAGGTCGTTGCCGACCTGTTGCTGCCGGCGACCGATCTCCTCGAAGACCAGGCGTACCGTCTCGTCGGCACGATCGAGGCTCGCCCGCTCCGGGCTGGACAGGTCGGCGATCGACATGTCGAGCAGCCGATGCACGAACAGGGCGGCGGGTTCCACCACCGCGTCGCGCTCGGCATCGAGGAACGCGGCGTAGTCCGGCCAGTGCTCCGCAAGCCGGTCGCGAACCTCGGAGAGCAGGCCAGGCAGCCCCTCGAGCAAGGCCTCCTCGAGGCGGGCACGGTCGAATGTGGCGACGGTCATGTGAGACTCCCACGCGTTCCTTGCCGAACGCCGGCGAGACAGGTGTCCTACGGATACGTCATCCCACGGGTAACTGTATCCCCGTGACAAATTCTTGCCGGACGAATGTGGTCCAGTGGGGCAGAGTTGGCATGAAACCGCTTCCCATCATGGAAACGTGCATCCTGAAGGAGTGCAGAGGGTCCCATCGGACCGGGTGGATGAACGGGCACTGGGCAGGAGGGAGCAGGGCGAGAACTTCCCGGTGGCGCTGAGGTTGCTTCCGGCGCGGCATCGGGGGGCGCTGCACGCCGTCTACGGGTTCGCCCGGACCGTCGACGAGCTGGGTGACAGCTGGGCGGGCGACCGGACGGCTGCGCTGCGCGCCTTCGCGGCCGACCTCGACCACATCTGGGCCGGAACCGAGCCCGATCACCCGGTACTGCGCCGGTTACGCCCGATCATCCTCGACCACGCCTTGAGCCCCGAACCCTTCCACCAGTTGGTGCAGGCCAACCTGCAGGACCAGACAGTCTCGCGATACCAGACCTTTGCGGACCTGCAGGGCTACTGCCGGCTGTCGGCCGATCCGGTCGGCCGCGTGGTGCTCGGTGTCTTCGAGGTACACGACGCTGAGACCGAGCGGCTGTCCGACCGGGTCTGCACCGCGCTGCAACTGCTGGAGCACTGGCAGGACGTGGCCGAGGACCGGCGAGCCGGCCGGATCTACCTGCCGCAGCAGGATCTCCAGACGTACGCCGTCGCCGAGGCCGACCTGGACAGCCGCGAGGCGACACCGCAGCTGAGGGCGCTGATGAACTTCGAGATCGAGCGCGCCGCCGCGCTGCTCGAGGAGGGGGCCGCGATCGTGACAAGGCTCGACGGATGGGCTCGGGTGAGTGTGGCGGGATTCGTCGCCGGGGGTCAGTCCACGGTCCGCGCGCTGCGGCGTACCGGTGGTGACGTCCTGGCCCGATCTGCTCGTCCGTCCAGGCTGGATACCGCTGCCCGAGCCTTACGACTGGTCGCCGGGGCGGTTGCTCGATGACGATGACGGGGAGCCCCACGGTTCTGGACGCGTACGTCGCCTGTGCGGAGATCACCCGGACCGAAGCCCGCAACTTCTACTACGGCATCCGGCTGCTGCCCCCGCAGAAGCGCAACGCGCTGTGTGCGCTGTATGCGCTGGCGCGACAGATCGACGACATTGGCGACGGTGACCTGCCGCTCGAGGACAAGCGAACGGCACTGCATCGGATCCGGAAGAACCTCGGGCGCCTCGACGACCTGCACGAGCCCGTCTACGTGGCCGTTGCCGACGCCGTACGCCGGTTCCCGGTGCCGATCGGGGCCTTCGAGGAGCTCGTCGACGGGGTCGAGACCGACCTGTCGCAGGTCCGCATCGCCGACTTCGACGAGCTGGTCGTCTACTGCCGTCGCGTCGCCGGCTCGGTCGGCCGGCTCTGCCTGTCGATCTTCGGCCCGACCGAAGCCGACGCCGACCTCGACACCCTGTCGCTGTACGCCGACCAGCTCGGCATCGCGCTGCAGCAGACCAACATCCTGCGTGACATCCGCGAGGACCTCGGCAACGACCGGATCTACCTGCCCGCCGATGAGCTCGAGCGCTTCGGAGTCCGGCTGACCTTCGACGAGCGGGGCAATCTCGACGATCCGCAAGGCCGCCTGGCCGCGTACATCCGCTTCGCCGCCGGACGGGCGCAGGACTGGTACTCGCTGGGCTGGCGGCTGCTGCCCTACCTGGACTGGCGAAGCGGCGCGTCCTGCCGAGCCATGTCGGGGATCTACCACCACCTGCTGCGACGGATCGCGGCCAACCCGGTGCTCGTGTACGACCGCCGGTTGTCGCTGTCGGCGGGGGAGAAGGCGCAGGTCGCGCTCGCGTCACTGGCGGGAGCACGTTCATGAGTCGGGTGGCTGTCGTCGGGGGTGGCCTCGCCGGTATCACTACCGCTCTCGCACTCGCGGACGCCGGCCGGGAGGTGCAGCTGCTGGAGGCCCGGCCGAAGCTCGGCGGGCTGACCCACTCGTTCGAACGCGACGGCCGGTGGATCGACAACGGCCAGCATGTCTTCCTCCGCTGCTGTACGTCGTACCTCGGGCTGCTCGATCGGCTCGGTGTTCGCGACCACGTACACCTGCAGCCGCGTCTCGACGTACCGGTGCGCAGCGGCCGGCATGCTGGTGTCGGGCGGATCCGGCGTACCAAGATGCCGGCGCCGCTGCACCTCGGGCCGGCCTTGGCGACGTACCGCTGGCTCAGCATGGCGGAACGGATCCAGGCGGTGCGTGCCGCGCTCGCGCTGGACCGGGTGGACAGGGAGAACTTGGCCACTGACGCCCAGTCGTTCGGTGCGTGGCTGGCCGCGCATGGGCAGGACGCCCGCGCAGTGGAGGCGCTCTGGGAGCTGATCGGTGTCGCCACCCTGAACGCACGCGCCGACGCTGCCTCGCTCGCGGTCGCGGCCACTGTCTTCCAGGTCGGTCTGCTCGAGCAGAGCGATGCCGCCGACATCGGTTGGCCGCTCGTTCCGCTGCAGCAATTGCATGGCGATGCCGCCGCTCGGGCGCTCGCCGCCGCAGGTGTCGACGTCCGCCTGCATGCGCGGGTGAAGTCGCTCGAGCACGTGGAAGGCGGCTGGCAGATCGACGCCGAGAGGTACGACGACGTCGTACTCGCGGTGCCGCCGTCGGAGGCGGAGCGGTTGCTTCCCGAGGACGCGGTCGACCTGCCGACCGGGTGGGCAGATGCGCTGGGCAGCTCGCCGATCGTCAACGCACACGTGGTTCTCGACCGGGTCGCTCTCGAAGGCCCGTTCGTCGCCGGTGTGGACAGCCCGCTGCAGTGGGTCTTCGACCGTACGCCGCAGAGCCTCGCAAGCCACACCGACGGCGAGCAGTACCTCGCGATCTCGCTGTCGGCCGCGGACGACTTCATCGACATGCCAGTTGCCGAGCTGCGCGAGGTGCTGGTGCCCGCACTCCGGCAGCTGCTGCCCGCGGCTGCCGACGCACGTGTGAAGGAGTTCTTCGTGACCCGAGAGCGACATGCCACCTTCCGGCCGGCACCGGGTTCCGGTCGATTCCGGCCCAACGCGACGACAGCACGTCCGGGCCTGCACCTGGCCGGTGCGTGGACTGCCACCGGTTGGCCGGCCACCATGGAGGGCGCCGTACGCAGCGGAGAGTCGGCCGCTGCCTCGGTACTGCGGACGCCCCTTCGCCCGTCGCTGCCGTCCGAGGACGTGTTGTCGTGACGGCGGTCCAGCCCTCGACCATGCCGGCGGAGAGCAACGTGCTGGAGCTGCTCGCCCGCAGCCGGGACCTGGTCGAACCCCAACTCCGTGAGGCTGTGGCTCGTCTCGACGACCACACCCGGCTCGTCGCGTCGTACCACCTCGGCTGGTGCGACGAGGAGGGGAGGCCGGCCAGCGGCAGGTCCGGCAAGGCGATCCGGCCCGG
This sequence comes from Kribbella sp. NPDC049227, assembly GCF_043197265.1. Lineage (NCBI taxonomy): Bacteria > Bacillati > Actinomycetota > Actinomycetes > Propionibacteriales > Kribbellaceae > Kribbella > Kribbella sp. NPDC049227. Next base: position 1,016,433 of record NZ_JBICST010000002.1, read on the forward strand.
CCTGGTGCTGCTCGTGGCCGAGGCGGTCTGCGGGTCGCCCGGGCCGGGAATCCCAGGCGGCGTTGCGGTCGAGCTGGTGCACAACTTCTCGCTGATCCACGACGACCTGATGGACCGGGACGCGCAGCGACGGCACCGGCGTACGGTCTGGGCGATCTGGGGTGACGCTACGGCGGTCCTGGTCGGTGATGCGCTCGCCTGCCTGGCCGACGAGGTACTGGCCGAGTGCGAGGCCCCGCCCGCGCGCCGCGCCGGTCGTGCGCTCGCCGTGGCCACCCGGGAGTTGATCCGCGGGCAGGTCCTCGACGTCGCGTTCGAACGGCGCGACGATGTCGGGCTGGCCGAGTGCCTCGACATGGCCGGCGGCAAGACGGGCGCACTGCTGGGTGCGTCGGCGCAACTGGGCGCGATCCTGGGCGGTGCCGATGAGGCGACCTCCGACGCGTTCCGGACCTACGGGTGGGAGCTGGGGTTGGCGTTCCAGCTCGTCGACGACCTCCTTGGCGTCTGGGGAGCCCCCGAGCGCACCGGCAAGCCGGTCTTCTCGGATCTGCGTGCGCACAAGAAGACGCTGCCGGTGGTGTGGTCGCTCGAGTACGGCGGTGCGGCCGGTCGTGAGCTCGCGGGCTGGTTCGCGGACCCCGCGGCACCGACCGAGGACAGCCTGCGGCACGCCGCCGTACTGATGGAACGCGCAGGTGGCCGCGAGTGGGCCTCGGCCGAGGCGGACGAACGGGTTCGCAAGGCCGGCAAGGCACTCGACGCCGCGGGCGTCGCACCGGCCAACCGGGACCAGCTCGATCAACTGGCGCAGTTCGTGGCGGAGCGACAGCTGTGACGGCCGAACGGCTTGCTCAGGACGAGAAGTCCGACGTCCGCGCCGAGAACAGTCTGGACGCGGCCGTGGAGTACCTGCGATCTCTGCAGCACGAGGACGGCTGGTGGAAGGGAGATCTCGCCACCAACGTGACCATGGATGCCGAGGATCTGATGCTGCGGCGATTCCTCGGTGTGGCCACAGCTCAGACCGACTCGGAGACGGCGCGGTGGATCCGGTCCCAGCAACGCGACGATGGGACGTGGGCGACGTTCCCTGGTGGGCCTGGTGACCTGTCGACGACAGTCGAGGCGTGGGTGGCGCTGAGGATGGCCGGCGACGACCCTGCCGAGCCGTCCATGGCCAAGGCCGCGGAGTTCATCCGCGGTGCGGGTGGAGTCGAGAAGGCGCGAGTCTTCACGCACCTGTGGCTCGCGCTGTTCGGCCTGTGGGAGTGGGACGACTGCCCTGACCTGCCGCCGGAGCTGATCTTCCTGCCCAGCTGGGCGCCCTTGAATGTCTACAACTGGGCCTGCTGGGCGCGGCAGACGATCGTGCCGCTGACGATCGTGAGCGCGCTCCGTCCGGTCCGGCCGGTCGACTTCCGCGTCGACCAACTTCGCGCGGGTACGCCGGCCGCGCGCAAAGCGGGGCTGTGGACTCTCGACGGTGGCTTCCAACGGCTGGACGTCGTACTGAACGCCTACACGCGCTGGGGGCCTCGCGGCCCGCTCGGTGGGATCCGCCGGCTGGCGATGCGACGTTCGGTCGAGTGGATCGTCGCTCGGCAGGAGGCCGACGGCGGCTGGGGCGGCATCCAGCCACCGTGGGTGTACTCGCTGATCGCACTGCACCTGATGGGCTACGCCACGGATCATCCGGTGATGGCCGCCGGCCTGCGCGGGCTTGAAGGCTTCACGGTTCACGCAGACACCGCAGACGGTCCGGTGCGCTGGCTGGAGGCCTGTCAGTCGCCGGTCTGGGACACCGGGCTGGTGGTGGGCGCCCTGCTCGATGCGGGCGTCGCACCGGACGACCCAGCCGTGCTCAAGGCCACCGACTGGCTGCTCGACGAGCAGATCGACGCACCCGGCGACTGGCAAGTACGGCGGCCGACGCTGACGACCGGCGGGTGGGCTTTCGAGTTCGCCAACGACGGCTACCCCGACACCGACGACACCGCGGAGATCGTGCTGGCTCTCCGCCGGGTCGTCCATCCGGAGCCACAGGTGCTCCGGGCGGCCCTCGACGACGCGGTGGAGTGGACGACAGGCATGCAGTCCGCCGACGGTGGCTGGGGCGCCTTCGATGCCGACAACACCGACACCACGCCGTTGCGGCTGCCCTTCTGCGACTTCGGTGCGGTGATCGACCCGCCGTCGGCCGACGTCACCGCTCATGTCGTGGAGATGCTCGCGGCCGAGGGCAAGACCGGCACCGACGCGTGCCGCCGCGGAGTGCGCTGGCTGCTCGATTCCCAGGAAGCGGACGGGTCCTGGTTCGGCCGCTGGGGCACGAACCACGTCTACGGCACCGGAGCCGTCGTACCGGCTTTGATCGCGGCCGGCACCTCCACCGATGATCCGGTCATCCGCCGTGCTGTCCGATGGCTGGCGGACCATCAGAATCCCGACGGCGGCTGGGGTGAGGATCTGCGCTCGTACGTCGATCCCAGCTGGATAGGCCGTGGTGACTCGACTCCGTCGCAGACGGCGTGGGCCCTGCTCGCCCTGCTGGCCGCCGATGAACAGGACGAGACGGTCCTGCGGGGCGTCGGCTACCTCGTCGACACTCAGCGACCCGACGGCGGCTGGGACGAACACTGCTACACCGGGACGGGTTTCCCTGGCGACTTCTACATCGGTTACCACCTGTACCGACTGGTGTTCCCGATCTGGGCGCTCGGTCGCTACCTCGGCAGAGATCGTCCGCATCACGAGGGGGCGGTCTCACGATGACCTTGGGAACGGTCTGCACGCCCCTGTACGTCGAGTGGCTTGCGCTGCGCGACAAGCTCACCGCGCCGCTGATCCGCACCGGGCGGGCGTCTGGCACGGTCCGCGACGATCCAGTTCTCGTCGCCGGGGTCGGTGGTGCACTGACCGACCGGATTGCCCCCGGCGACCTCGTCGTGGCGACCGAGATCCGCCGTGACGACCGGACCGTGCCGAGTCACGCAGGGGTCCTGGTCGCGGGTGAACTTCGCCGCGCCGGGTTGAGGGTGCACACCGGGCCGCTGCTCACCACCGACCACGTCGTCGACTCCGCCGACGAGCGCAGAGCGCTGGCCGCATCCGGTGCGATCGTCGTCGACACCGAATCTGCTCTGATCGCTGGAGACGAGGGCCGGTGCATTGTCGTCCGTGCGATTGTCGACAATCCCGGGCGACCGTTGGCGCGTGCCGGAATGCCGCTGCGTGGGATCAAGGCGCTCGCCTCGCTGCGCCGGGCGGCACCCGTCCTGGATGCCTGGGCCGCCGCAACCGGCGACCGCGAGTTGTTGCTCGCCGCGCCACGGTCGTTCTGCGCCGGTGTCGAACGAGCGATCGAGATCGTCGAGCGCGCGCTCGAGCGGTTCGGCTCACCCGTCTACGTACGGCGTCAGATTGTCCACAATCTCCATGTGGTCCGCGATCTGGAGCAACGGGGTGCCGTCTTCGTGGAGGAGGTCGACGAGATCCCCGAGGGCAGCGTGGTGGTGCTCGCCGCCCACGGAGTCGCGCCGGCCGTGCATACGCAGGCTGCCGAACGGCGGCTGCGCGTGGTCGACGCCACCTGCCCGCTCGTGTCGAAGGTGCACCACGAGGTCCGCAGGTACGCCGTACGCGACAGCACCGTGCTGCTGATCGGCCATCCTGACCACGAGGAAGTCGTCGGTACGACGGGTGAGGCTCCGGACAACGTGATCGTCGTCCCCGGCCCGGCCGAGGCGGAGACCGTACAGGTGCCCGATCCCGGCCGAGTCGCGTACGCGATGCAGACGACGCTTGCGGTTGAGGAGGCTGCCGAGACTGCGGCTGTGCTGCGGCGCAGGTTCCCTGCTCTCGCCGGTCCGCGCAAGGACGACATCTGCTATGCCACCAGCAACCGTCAGGCGGCAGTCCGCGAGATCGCCCGCCGCTCGGACCTGGTGATCGTGATCGGATCGCAGAACTCCTCCAACTCTCAGCGGCTCGCCGAGGTCGCCGAAGCTGAAGGCACCCGCGCCGTACTCGTCGACGACGCCGCGGAGGTGCGGCTGGCCTGGCTGGCCGGCGCGGCGCGGATCGGTATCTCGGCGGGCGCCTCGGCGCCGCCGGCCCTTGTCGACGATCTGGTCCGCAGTCTGTCCGGACTCGGGTCCGTGACCGTGACCGAGAGCGGGGCGGTCACAGAAGACGTCCGGTTCTCACTACCGAAAGAGGTGACCCAGCAGTGAGCATGCCGCTGCGGCAGTCCGTCCGTCTGGGCGGGTACTTGATGAAGCAGAAGCTGCTCCGGCGGGAGAAGTTCCCGATCTTGCTGGAGCTCGAGCCGCTGTACGCGTGCAACCTGAAGTGCGCGGGTTGCGGGAAGATCCAGCAGACGCACGACTGGCTGAAGAAGCGGATGCCGGTCGAGCAGGCGGTGGCCGCCGTCGAGGAGTGCGGCGCGCCGATGGTCTCGATCGCCGGCGGCGAACCGCTGATGCACAAGGAGATCGACGAGATCGTCCGGCAACTGCTGGCGCGCAACAAGATCGTCTTCCTGTGCACGAACGCCGTACTGATGCCGAAGCATCTGCACAAGTTCACGCCGCACAAGAACTTCGCCTGGATGGTGCACATCGACGGCCTCCGCGAGCGGCACGACCAGTCGGTCTGCAAGGACGGCGTCTTCGACGAGGCGGTCGCGGCGATCAAGCAGGCGCAGCAGGCCGGCTTCCGGGTGATGACGAACACCACGTTCTTCGACACCGACAGTCCGCAGGACGTCATCGACGTACTGGACTATCTGAACGACGACCTCGGCATCGACAACATGCAGATCTCGCCGGGGTTCGCCTACGAGAAGGCGCCCGACCAGGAGCACTGGCTCGGTCCGGAGGAGACCCGGCAACTGTTCCGCAAGGCGTTCGCCGACGGGCGGCGGAAGAAGTGGCGGCTCAACCACTCGCCGCTGTTCCTCGACTTCCTCGAAGGCCGGGTCGATTTCGACTGTACGGCGTGGGCGATCCCGCTCTACTCGTTGAAGGGCTGGCAGCGGCCGTGCTACCTGATGGACGACGGGTACGTCGCGACGTACCGGGAACTGCTCGACGACACGGACTGGAACTCGTACGGGCGTGGCAAGGATCCGCGCTGCGCCAACTGCATGGCGCACTGCGGCTACGAGCCGACGGCGGTCGTTGCCACGATGGGGTCGCTGCGACAGTCCCTGCGCGCAGCAGTCGGGGCATGACGATGCCCGGCGGCGCGGGGTGGCTTCGATGAGCACAGTGCTCGGTGCCGGCGCGGCGGCGCGGTTCCTCCCCGGTCTGCGTGGTCCCGAGGACCTGCGCGGCTTGCCGGCCGACGCCCTGCCCACGCTGGCCGATGAGATCCGTGCGGAGCTGATCCGGCACGTCTGCCGCACCGGCGGACACCTCGGACCGAATCTCGGCGTGGTCGAACTGACGATCGCGGTGCACCGGGTCTTCCAGTCACCCGCCGACGCGATCGTCTGGGACACCGGGCACCAGGCCTACGTGCACAAGATGCTCACGGGCCGCTGGGATGCGTTCGGCACACTCCGGCAGTCCGGTGGACTCTCGGGCTATCCCAACCGGCTCGAGAGCATGCACGACCTGGTGGAGAACTCCCATGCGTCCACGGCGCTTGGTTACATCGATGGGATCGCCAAAGCCTTCGAGCTGGCCGGGAACTGTGATCGGCGCGTCGTCGCGATCGTCGGCGACGGTGCCCTCACCGGCGGCATGTGCTGGGAGGCACTGAACAACCTCGCCGCTGCGCCGAGCCGGCCGGTCGTCGTGGTGCTCAACGACAACGGGCGTTCCTACGAGCCCACGGCCGGGTACCTGCCACGGCACTTGCAGCAACTGCGCGACAATGTGGCCCGCGGCAACCTTTTCGAGGATCTCGGCTTCGCGTACGTCGGGCCTGTGGACGGACATGATCTCGCAGCGATGGAAGCCGCGTTGCGGGCGGCCGCTGTACTGCGTCGCCCGGTCGTCGTGCACTGCGTGACGACCAAAGGCAAGGGTTATCGGGCTGCCGAGGAGGACGACGCGGATCGGATGCACACAGTCTCGCCGTCCGCATCGTCAGCGGCGTCCGGCCCGTCCTGGACGAGTGTGTTCGGCGACGCCATGCTCGAGATCGGCCGGCAGCGGCCGGACGTCGTCGCGATCACTGCGGCGATGCTGCGGCCGACAGGCCTGTACCCGTTCGCTGTGGAGTTCCCCGACCGGATCTTCGATGTCGGCATCGCCGAGCAGCATGCGGTGGTGTCGGCGGCCGGACTGGCGGGCGCGGGCCTGCACCCGGTCGTGGCGATCTACTCGACGTTCCTCAATCGCGCCTTCGACCAGGTGCTGATGGACACGGCACTGCACCACGCTCCAGTCACATTCGTCCTCGACCGCGCAGGCATCACCGGTCCGGACGGCCCGTCGCACCACGGCATGTGGGACGTCGGCCTCTTCGGGCTGGTGCCGGGCGCCCGGGTCGCGGCTCCGCGTGATCCGGACCAGTTGCGCGTCCTGCTGCGGGAGTGCGTCGCGTGTGACGACGGACCGACCGTACTGCGCTTTCCGCGAGGCGACAGCGGACGGACCTTGGCGCCGGTCGGACGCTGGGGGAGTGCGTCCGTACTGCGCGCCGAGCCGGATGCCCAAGTCCTGCTGCTGCCGGTCGGACCGCTCGCGGAGGCCGCTGTGGACGCGGCTGACGAGTTGCGGCGACACGGCGTACCGGTGGTTGTTGCCGACCCGCGCTGGTTGCAACCGCTCGACCCAGCGCTGGTGCAAGCCGCCGGACGCTTCCGGACCGTGTTCACCATCGAGGACAACGCACCGTCGGGCAGCTTCGGCGACGCGCTGGCCAGAGAACTACGCCAAGCCGGCGCCACCACCCAACTGCACAGCCTCACCCTGCCGGCCGACTTCGTCCCCGCCAGTTCCCGCAAGGATCTCCTGCACTCCTACGGCCTGGACGCGGACGGCCTAGCCCACACCGTCCTCACTGCTGTCCAAGTGATGCGAGGGTGACGGCTACCCGGGCGGCGACACCCGCGTTGTTTCGGGCTAGGGCGAGGTTCGCCGGAATGCTCTCGCCGTCCGTCTCCTTCTCGATGCGCTCGAGGACGTACGGCGTGACGGCAGGCCCGGTGACTCCTGCGCTCGCACTTGCCGCCAGAGCAGCGGCGAGTACGTCGGTGATCCGTGACTCCGGGATCTCGTCCTCGACGGGAATCGGGACGGTCAGCAGAACGCCGGTGTTCGGCCGCGAGCGGAACCGGAGTACGTCGCAGACCACCTGCTCGTCGTCGACCCGGTGCGGAACCGGCAGTCCACTCGACCGGGTGTAGAACGCGGGGAACCAGTCGTGCTGCCAGCCCAGGACCGGGACGCCGACGGTCTCGAGGTACTCGAGCGTTCGCGGCAGGTCGAGGAACGCCTTGGCCCCGGCGCACACAGTGACGACCGGGTGGTTGGCGATCGCGTCGAGGTCGGCCGAGACGTCCCCGCTGACCTCCGATCCGCGGTGCACACCACCGATGCCGCCGGTGGCGAACACCGAGATGCCCGCGGCATGCGCCAGCGTCACCGTGGCCGAGACTGTGGTGACGCCGACATCCCATCCTTGTGCTTGCGCCACGGCCAGATCGCGCTCGGCGACCTTCCGCGTGCCCTGCAGCACACGCTTCTCCTCGTCCGGCGAGAGCCCGACATGGGGCCGGCCGTCGAGGATCGCGGTCACAGCCGGTACGGCGCCTTGGTCGAGGACCGCTCGCTTGCACAGTTCGAGGGCCTCGGCGTTCGCGGGGGCAGGCAGACCGAGGTTCGAGAAGATGGTCGACTCGAGCGCGACGACCGCGCGTCCCTCGTCGAGAGCCTGCGCTACGTCGTCGGCCACGATGGGCTGGAAGGTCTGCACCCTGCCATTGTCAGTCACGAGTAGCTCCCTCTGTGGTCAAGGTGGCGCCGGGTTCGGTGAGAACCCGCCGGGCGAGCCGGTGGCCGGCTTCCACCGCGTCGACGACCCCGGCGTGATTGAGCACCGCGGACAGGAAGCCCGCCGCGAACGCGTCCCCGGCTCCGGTCGTGTCGCGTACGTCGTCGATCGCCGGCACCCGGACGGTCGCCGATTTGTTGCCGCCGGCATACACCTCGGTGGGCTCCACGCCGTTCTTGACCACGACCGTCGTACCGGAACTGGCGAGGTCTCGCAGGGAGCCGAGGTCGGCTTCGATGCCGTTGGCAAAGATGTACGTCGGCTGGAGCGCTCCGAGGAGCGAGCGGAAGTTGTCCCGTCCGATCGAGTCGATGAGAGCGACCGACGACGCATCGATCGTGAGGATCGCGCTCTCGTCCCGAGCGATCTCCGCTGCTCGGTGGAGGACAGGCAACGACAGTCCGGTGAGCGAGTACGCCGAGAGGTGGACCGCCGCGGCACCGGAGATCCACGAGTCCGGAACGTCGGCCAGCTCGGCCGCGGCACCTCGATCGGGGAACATCGTTCGCTCTCCGGCCGCATCCACGAGGATGACGATCGTGCCCGTTCGTCCCTGTCGCTGGACCTTGGCGTCAACGCCGACCGTCGTCAGCTCCCGCACGAGTGCCTCGCCGACGGCGTCGTCCCCGACCCGGCCGATGAACCGGACCGGCGTACCGAGGCTGCTCGCGAACACGGCGACGTTCGACGCTCCTCCACCCCGCCCGCGCCGGATCCGCGCCGAGTTGTCCGTCCCGGTCCGCAACGCACCCTCCGACCAGACCACAACGTCCTCAACCAGATCGCCGATACACACCAGGCGACCCTCGGCGCTCGTCACAGGCTCATACCTCCAGTCCGGGTGGTACGACGCTACCCGTCGCGGAACTGCCTATAGTTATCAGGGAGTCCATCCGAACTCCGGGGGTCGCGATGACCGATGAGCCGAGCGGTGGCGATCTGTCCCGGCTGCGGCAGCTCAACGCACTGAGCGTGCTGCGAGTCCTGCGCGACGAGAAGCCGTTGACGCTGACCGAGCTGGCGAAGCGGACTGGTTTGTCCAGGGCCTCGACCGAGGACGTCGCCCGCGAGTTGCTGGCGCGTGGCTGGGTGACCGAGTTGGCCCCGACCGTGGGCACCGTCGGCCGGCCCGCCCGTCGCTACCGCTTCCGCGCCGACGCGGGCCGGATCCTCGGCGTCGACATCGGCGGCCACAAGATCCTTGCCATGGTCACCGATCTCGAGGGTGTGGTGCTGAACCAGACCCGGGTCGCGGTGAGCCCGCGGATCGGACGCCGGGAGCGCCTGGCAATGCTCGACGACTGCGTCACCACCACCCTCGCCGGAGCCGGCGTGACCCCCGATCAGATCTGGTCGACCGGTGTCGCTTCCACCGGTCTCGTCGACGGCACCGGCAAGGTGATGCTGTCCGACGCCGTGCCGGAGTGGACCGGTGTCGACCTGGCCGCGCACTTCCGCCGACTCGTCCCCGGTCCCGTCCGGGTCGAGAACGACTGCAAGCTGGCCGCACTCGCGGAGTCCTGGCGTGGTGTCGCCCGGTACGCCGGGAACGTCGTGTTCCTGCTCGCCGGCCTCCGCACCGGTGCCGGTCTGATCATCGACGGCAAGCTGCACCGAGGGTTCGGCAACGCCGCGGGGGAGATCGGCGCGTTGCCGGCGGCCGGTTGGCTGAGGGCTCCGCAGCATCTGTACGACTGGCTGGGTGGCGGCGACGACGTGGAAGACGTGTTCCTCGCCGCCCGGGACGGGGACCGGACGGCGCTCCGGGCCGTCCGCGGGTACGTGCGCGACATCGCGGTCGGCGCGTCGGCGCTGGTTCTCACCCTCGATCCGGAGCTCGTCGTGATCGGCGGCGGCTTCTCCCGGTCGGCCGACGTACTGGTCGAACCTCTGCGTCGCGAGCTCGACCGCTGGTGTCTGCGGACCCCCGAGATCAGGGTGTCGGAGTTCGGAGCCGAGGGAGTCGCGCTGGGTGCCGTCCGGCTGGCCCTCGAGCAGGTCGAGGCCACCCGGTACGACGGGAAACTGCCCGTCTCGGCGATCTGACCGCGCCGAGCTCTTGACATAGTTTTCCTGGACTCCATGATTATTCCCAGGTCGCAGGATGCGTCAGGGAGGCCCCGCCCATGAGACGGTTCGTTACGATCATCGCCCTCGTCAGTCTGGTCTTCGCGCCACAGGCCGCCGCCGCGGCCCACGGAACCGGGCCGGTCACGACCCGCGACTATGCGTCGACCGATGCCGTGATCCCCAACCAGGAGCGCGGCTTCTACCACCACACGGAGACGCACTACCGCGCCGACGGCTCGGGCTACGTGCCACTCAACGTGGCGACGCTGCGCAACTTCCGGACCCAGGAGAACGTCACCCAGATCCTCCGGGTGTTCTACCTGGAGAAGTTCGCCGGCCAGGACACGCTCGACCAGGCGTACCTCGACCTGGTCCGAGCCGACTTCCGGACGATCCGCGCGGCCGGCATCAAGGCGATCGTCCGGTTCGCGTACGCCCAGCCGCCCGGCTGGCCGCCGACCATCCCGTACGGCGACGCACCGCTGGCGCGCGTCCAGAAGCACATCGCCCAACTGACGCCGATCCTGCGGGAGAACGCCGACGTGATCGCGGTCGTCCAGTCCGGCTTCGTCGGGCTCTGGGGTGAGGGGTACTACACCGACTACTTCGCCGACCCGCAGGACCCGAGCCAGGTCTCGGACCAGAACTGGGCGGACCGTCGCGCGGTGATCATGGCCCTGCTCAAGGCCCTTCCGAAGGACCGGATGATCCAGGTGCGTACGCCGTACATGAAGCAGCGAATGCTCGGCGTACCGACCGGGGCAGCAGGCGGTCTCACCGCGGAGCAGGCGTACAACGGGTCGCCGGTGGCGCGGGTCGGTCATCACAACGACTGCTTCCTCGCCAGTCCGGACGACTTCGGGACCTACCTCAGTGACCCGATCGAGCTCGACAAGGAATTCGTTGCCCAGGACACCAAGTATGTGCCCGAGGGCGGTGAGACCTGCGCAGTGAACTCGCCGCGGTCCGACTGGGCCTCGGCGTCGGAGGAGATGGCCAGGCTGCACTTCTCCTTCCTGAACACCGACTACCACCCGGACGTGCTGGCGAGCTGGGGTGACAACATCACGATCGCCAAGCAGCGGCTCGGCTACCGGTTCGCCCTCCAGCAGAGCACGGTCACGAACACGACCCGGCCGCGCGGGACCGTCGACGTCGGCCTGAAGATCCGCAACGACGGCTGGGCGGCGCCGTACAACCCGCGGCAGGTCCAGTTGATCTTCCAGGGTGACAAGCACAGCTACCGCGTGAACCTGCCCGCCGACCCGCGTCGCTGGCCGGCCGGCACCACCACGACGCTCGACAAGCAGGTGTGTGCACCGGCCGTGCCCGGTAAGTACCGTCTGCTGCTCAACCTCGCCGACCCGGCGCCCCGGCTCCAGTCCCAGGACCCCCTGCCGGGTTCCACCCAGACGTACAACTCGGCGTATGCGATCCAGTTGGCCAACACCGGCACCTGGCAGGCCGCGACCGGCTACAACGATCTCGGCCAGACCCTGACGGTCACTCCTCAGCACAACTCCGGCGGCTGCGGCAACCTTCCGACACCGCAGCTCATCCGCTGAGGCCGGCGTAGGTCCATCCCTGCCCCTGCGGGGGGATGGACCGCGTCGCCGCTCAGGACTCGGGCTTGAGCAGGTGGTTGTGGATCATGAAGGCGGTTCGGAGTTCCTTGTAGCCGACTCGGTCGAAGAGGACCGTCATCGCATTGCCGGTGTAGTGCTCGACCTGGCCGGGACCGAAGGTGGGGTGGGTGACTCTGCTGCCGACCGGGAAGGGCTGGTCGGCGGCTGGGGTCGCGGTGCGGCCGGCGAGGTCGTTGTCGCAGTTGCCGCACGGGCCGTCGTACTGCTCGCCGAAATAGCTGAGCAGCCATTCGCGACGACATCCGCCGTACTCCGCGTACGCCGCCATCATCTCGACGCGGGAACGGGCGGCCTCGCGGCGATCGTGCTCGACTGCCGAGGCGGCAGCGACGGCCCGGTCGACGTCGACCCGGGCGGCCAGGTGGAAACGGTGGCTGATGGCAACCATCCGGGCATCCGTCAGCCGGCCGAGAGCGCGTTCGACCCGGGCCGGACTGAGGCCGCTCGCGGCGGCCAGTTCGGGGATGTCCGCCGGGCGGTGCTCGTGGATCGCCGTGGCCACGGCGAGCAGGTCCGCGTCGGTCACCCCTCCCGAGGCGAAGAACCGGTTGAGGCCGAGGTTGGCGTGGCGATAGAAGAGTTCGATGTCGGCCGGTTCACCGTCGCGGCCGGCGCGCCCGATCTCCTGATAGTACGCGTCGATCGAGCCCGGTGCCTCGGCATGGCTGACCCAGCGGATGCCCGGTTTGTCGATGCCCATCCCGAAGGCGATCGTGGCCACGACGACCCGGCACTGGTCAGCGAGGAAACTGTCCTGCACCTCGCGACGTTGCTTGGCCGACAGACCCGCGTGGTACGCCTGCGCCGGGACGCCTGCGATCGCCAACTCGTGCGCCAGGTCCTCCGCGTGGCGATGGGTGGCGACGTACACGATGCCTGGTCCGCGCGACGACCGGACATGGCTGAGCAGCCGGCGGTTCTTGGTCTCCTCGTCGGCGAAGGTGAACACCGCGAGGTTGAGGTTCGGCCGATCGAAACCGCCGACCACCACGGCTGGGTCGCGCATCTCCAGCCGGTGGATGATCTCCTTGCGCACCGGCGGGGCAGCAGTTGCGGTCAACGCGAGGACCGGGGGCCGCTGCATCGCGCGGATGGCGGCGGAGAGCCGCAAGTAGTCGGGGCGGAAGTCCTGTCCCCACTCGCTCACGAGGTGGGCCTCGTCGACGGCCACGAGCCGCGGCCGGGACGCGGCCAACAGATCGAGTACGTCGGGATGCGTGAGCTGCTCCGGCGACAGGAGCACGAATCCGGGCCGGTCGTTGGACAGCATGTCGCGGGCCGTCCGGCGACCGGCCGAGTCGCTCGCGTTCAACTCGGCGACCTCGACACCCGCGGGATGCTCGGACAAGGCCCGCAGCTGATCGCGCTGGAGTGCCACCAACGGGCTCACCACGATCGTCACTCCACCCAGCGCCAGCCCCGCCAACTGGTAGATCGCGGTCTTGCCGGTCCCCGTGGCCAGAACGGCGAGTGTGTCCTTCCCCTCGAGCACAGCCCGGACCGACTCCTCCTGCCCCGGCCGCAACGAGTCGAACGCCAATCGCTCCCGCGCCAGCGCGGCAACATCAACAGACACCCGCACATCATCCATCACCGGCGTGAGGACTGCTGGCGAACGTTCCCGGGTACATGTCCTGGATGGGCGGTCAGTGGCTCGCAGTGATCGCCATGCCCAGGAGGTGTGACTATGAACCAGCATCGGATGGTTGTCGAGGCGGACAACGGAGCGGAGCTTCTCTTCGTCTGCCCGTACGACGGTTGTGGTCGTCGCCTGGTGCTCAAGCGGTCGGGCGGGCTGACCGTGCTCGACCGAGGTGACTTCTTCGCGCTGCACTCCGGCGGCACCGAGGGCCTTCAGATCGAGGCTGGAATCGGCGGCTGACCTGCGCGTTTCCGCTTAGTCAAGACTGAGCGCCGCCGCTCAGCGCTACTGCGGCGGTTCACTCAGCGCTGCCCTGCAGTCTCTCCGTGAGGCGAGCCCATCGGGGGCCGCCCACCCACTTGGGGAGATGTCATGCAGCAGTTCGATCCCAACATTCCCGGCCTGATCCAGGGCGACGTCACGGCGGTGAAGGTCATCGACCCCGCCAGCACCTTCCCGCCGTTCGAGGCGGGCAACCGGGTCCTGGACCGCAAGAAGCCGTTCGAGATCGCCGTGGAGTGGAACGTCACCGGTCCGCTCTCGCCGCTGTGGCTGTTCGCGCTCCGCGACAGCAGCTGGAACGTGCAGGCGTTCGCGGAGTCTCTCGGCGGCGGTCCGGAGATCCTGCTGGCGCGGGACGACACCGTGAAGCCTCTGTTCAACGTCTCCGACTACTCGGTGACGCTCAACGTGGCGGCGCTCGCCCTGGACGAGGGCGATCCGGGAAGCAACACCAGTGGCATCTACAAGCTGGTGGTCTCGGTGTTCCTCGACAGCCCGATCGGGCTTCCGGGCTTCGACATGATCGGGTTCAACGAGGGTCCGATCATCCAGATCGAGGACCCGAACTGACCGTGGGCCGCAGACCGAACGGCCGCCGGCTCTGATGCCGGCGTAGCAGACCGGGTCGTGTCCCCGAGCCAGGGACACGACCCGGTCAGCGGAGCTTGGCGAGTTCCGCCGCGGAACCGTTCCGGATCACGTCGTACAGAACGGTGGTGTCGGGCGTAGGGCTGGCGTCGATCGTGACCCGCAGGATCCGCGTGCAGAACTCGTACTGCCGCACCGCCTGATAGGTCCGTCCCTGGGCGGCATAGCACCGCATCAGCAGTCGGTGCGCGTCCTCGCGGCATGGGTCGATGTCGAGCATCCGATGCGCGGTGGCGATGCAGTCATCCACTCGCCCGTCGGCCAGGTCGATGCGGCTCAGCCGGTCCAGTGCGTCGACGAGCTTGATGCGCAGGCTCTCCCGCGGCAGCAAGGTCCACTGCTCGAACGGCGCATCCGCGGCGAAATCGCCACTGTAGAGCGCAATCGCCTGCTGGTACGCCGTTCTGGCCTCCTCGTGAAGGTGCGCCCGCTCAGCCGCGGCGGCGGTCCGCAGTCCCTGCTCGAAGGTCTCGACGTCGACCTGGACGAGCAGGTCCGGGTTGAGCCGGTACCGGCCGTCGGCGTACTCCACAAGGTTGAGCGCAGTGACGTCGAGGAAGGCGCGACGCAGGCCGCTGACCGCCACCTGCAGCCGGTTGCGTGCGGCCGAGGTCGGCACGTCGCGCCAGAACTCCTCGAGCAACTCGTCCCTGGCACAGGCGTGATGCCGGCGGGAGAGCAGATACCGGAGGACGCTTGTACCTCTCTGGCCGTTCCAGGACGTCACTGGCGAGCCATCGACCCGCACCTCGAGAGAGCCGAGCAGCCGCGCCTCGAGCAGACCTTGGCGCGGGGCCGTCCGGACGGCGGGGGAGCTGGGCACGCTCTCTGGGTACGCCGGCGCCGGTCGTTCGCTACTGAACCAGCGTCGCTTGGTCTCCGTCGGCCGGGTGAGTTCTCGCTGAAGTGATGGACGCCAGATCGGGCGCAACCAACCCCACTGCTGCTCCATCGGGACCAACCACGGTCGAAGCTGGCCGGAGGCGATCGGGCCGGTGCCCATCTGCGGATGCCAATAGCCGACGGTCAGCGCGACCTGGAGGGCGCTCCGCTGATCTGGCGTCAGTTGGTCGAGCAGTCCCGCGGTGAGGCGGCCGAGTAGCGACGACAGGCTGTGTGAGGTCGCGAGCGCTTCGTCGACGGCGTCCGGGGACCATAGCTGCGCGGCGGTCAGTACGTCTCCGAGAACAGCCGCGTGGCGACCGGCGTACCTGAGTAGTCGTGCCCGGCTCTGGGCGGACCAGTACTCCTCGAGAGCGGCTTCGTCGACCAGATCGGACGCGGGCACCACGCAGTCCGGTCCGCGGCCGAGCTGAGGATGCAGCCAGCCTTCGGTGACCACCACCATCCTGACGCCCCGATCGATGACGGCCGGCCGGATCGCCTTGACCAGCCGGGCGACGCCCGGAGTCATCCGGCCGCCGAGCTCGAGCACGATGACGGCGCCTTCCGGTGCTCCTTGGATCTCGTCGCCGAGTCGGACGGCCGGCAGTCGTCCGGTCTCCGGCTCGACGGGTGACCAGCGATGTTTGCAGGCCGCGGCCAGGGATTGCGCCAGTTCCGTCGGGCGTACGTCGTGGGCGCGCAACCAGACGCAGTCGTGCAGCCGCTGCCAACTGTCGACCACGCCGGCCAGCCGCTCGGCGGCGTAGGAACCCGGTACCCCGCGAACCACGGAAATCGGAGCCTCCGCGATGCGCCGCACCCCTGGGGTGATCGCGCTCGCGGCGGCCAGGGGGCGAAGGACCGGCGGCAGGTACATAGGTCTACCCCGGCCCGTCAGTCGTGCGACTCATGGCGATGCGTCCCCCTCCGCGCAAACGCGCGCTCACCGACTGGATGCAGAGGGTCCCGATCCTGATACGCCTTCAAACGCTCAAACCGACGCGACCCGGACCGGATTCTCATCGGAGCCCGGTGGTTCGAAGTCGGCCAGGTGCTGTTCCAGGACCGCGTCCGCCACGTCCCGCCGAGCCGCGCTCACCCGGTTGCCCGCTTGGCGTCGGCGGATCGTCGGGTGGTCAACGTCCAGGTAGATCGGCACGAACCCGGCGCCGGCGGCCAGGGAACGCCAGCCGTCGCGCAGAGAGCGCAGCGAGCTGGTGTCGTCGACAATCACTGTCCGACCGGCGGCGAGCAGAGCGCGAACTTCGGCGCCGGCGAGCTCGTGGGTGCGGATCCACTCTTCGACCGGGATCCCGTCACCGCCCCACAGCCCACGGCGTTCGTTGATCTCGTCGAGGCTGACCACCACCGCGTCGACCTTCGCCGCGAGCGCCCGCGCATAGGTGCTCTTGCCGGAGTACGCCGTACCGCACATCAGCACCAGCAGGCCTCGGCCTGTGGAGTGGTTCGGCATGTCAGTGGCGGGCTTCGAGGCCGATGGCGTCGCGGAGTTTCTGGGTGGCTTCTTCGAGGTCGGGATCGGTGCGGGACTGTGATGCCATCAGTTCGGCCAGGGCCTCGGCGATCACGTTGAGCTTCTCCTGGGAGGCTTCCTCGGCCCGGCGGGCGGCGTTCTCGAGCAGGACCAGCAGGAGCAGGGTGACGACACTGGCGACCGTGTGGATGGCGACCTGCCAGGACTTCAGATCCACCCACAACGGCAGACTCGCGAGCCAGACCACGACGATCCCGGCACAGAGAAAGAAGAAGGGGGCTTGGCTGACGCGGAGGTAGGCCGTCTGCACGAACCGATCGAACGGCGACCGCCGGTCGCCTTGCTCGCGAGTCTCGGCCGCCTCACTCCGTTCCATCGTCGGAGCGTAGTGCGCTGCGCTGCGTGGTGCCACTGCCCGGCGGTGCGTCGGCCTGTCGCCACAGGTCGAGCAGGAGTGCGTTCACCTCGTCGGCGCGTTGCTGGTGCGGGGAGTGGTCAGCACCCTCGACCTGGATGAAGGTGGCGCCGGTGTGCGCGGCGATGAACCTCGAAGTGGCGATCAGCGCTTCGCCGGCCGCGGCGCGGTAGTCAGCCGGGGCTGTCTCCCAGGTGCCGGCCAGGACCAGCTTCGGATACGTCGCGGAGCGGAGAGGCTCCAGCGGTACGTCGGCGTTCCAGCACGGCCGCTCGTGGAGCGCCGAACCAGCGGCGCGCAGCGACCATTCGTACGGCTCGGGAACCGGCTGGTCACCCCAGACAACCCGGAGATACTCCTCCGCCGTCAGCGACTGCGTACTCGGCCAGTAGCGGCGGTTGCCTTCGAGTGCCTTCGCAACCACCGGATCCGAGGTCGCGACAGCCAGCGCCGCCGGCTCGATCAAGGCCAGCGAGGCGACCATCTCGAGTCGGCGGGTGGCAGCGAGCATCGCGACCACGCCGCCGTACGAGTGCCCGACCAGGTGACTCGGCCTGTCCATCAGCCCGGTGATGTCGTCCGCGTCGACGTCGTAGTCACTCATCTCCGTGTCCGGACTCTCCCCGAACCCCCGCCGGTCCACGGCAAGAATCCGCCGATCCCGACCAAGCTCCCGCTGCCCTGCGTACGACGCCTGTCCCCAGGACAACGTGCCGTGAATCAGGATCACCTGGTCAGCCGTGGATTCACCGTCGTCCCACACCGTCACGTGTATCGGCAGCATCCCCGGATCCTAGGCGCCGAACCGGTCATGACCCGCGATCCGAGACCTACCGCCCGAGCTCGCAGGGCACCGACGCCGGCCGTCGACGAGGTGCTGCGGTTTCGCAGTACTATCGGTGGATGGTGCGTGAACGCAAGGGGACTGTGGATGGGCTTTCGGCTGCTGAGGTGCTGGTCGAGGGGGTGGACGTGACGTTCATGGTGTGGTTGACGTCGCGAGCGACTGCCGATCTTCTCGACGCGGCGCTGGCGCCGGCGGGACTGGACAGTGACGAGTTCGCGATCTACTCCGTACTGGTTGCGGCGCCGTCGATCACTCCCACGGAGCTGGCGCGCTGGATGGCGGGGCCACCTACGACGGTGTCCAGCTACGTGAAGCGGTTCGAGGCGCGAGGGCACGTGAAGCGCGAGCCGAACCCCACCGACCGGCGTTCCTACCGGATCAAGCTGACGCCGGCGGGCCGGCGCGCGCATTCGGCGGCGGCCAAGCTCTTCGTCCCGTTGCGAACGCGCGTGGAGCAGGGGCTTGGTGGACGGGAGGAGCAGGTGCGTGACGCGCTGCTCACCCTCCGGACTGTTCTCGACGAGATCCGGCACGACCCCGGGACCTGACCGCAGTCCAGCCCTTGACAAGAGTACTACGAGATCGCAGTATCGATGTACTGCGAGATCGTAGTACTCGTCGAGCCTTCCTGAGGCTCGGTGAAAGTGAAGGGCGGATGGTTCATGAACAGCATTGGCGTCGAACAGGCAGCCCCAGGACGGATCGGCAGGCGTGAGCGTTCCAGCCGGGTGATGCGGCTGCGTGGATGGACGGCCCGGCACCCGGTGACGGCGTTCCTGGCTCTGGCATTCGCCATCGCCTGTCCGGTGATGTCGTTGCCGATCCTGGCCGCGCACGGTGTGATCGCCGATGGGTGGATGCCGGCGATACCGGGTGTCGGCGCAGAGCGGATCGCGTCCGTACTGATGGTGTTCGTGGCGCTTGTCCCGGCCGCGTTGTGGACGACGTGGGCCGCGGACGGACCGGCCGGAGTCCGGGTCCTGGTGGACCGGATGTTCCGGTGGCGCGTCGGGACAGGTTGGTGGCTTGTCATCCTGGCCGGCTTGCCGACGCTCACACTCGCGCTGGCGCTGCTGTCGGGAGACACGTTCAAGCGGGTCGACGTCGCGCCGTTCGTGATCGGCCAGATTGTCGGGCTGGTCGTGAATCTCGTCCTGATCAACCTCTGGGAGGAGACCGCATGGTCGGGGGTCGTGCAGACGCGGCTGGAGCGACGTCACGGCCTGGTCAGAGCGGCGCTGCTCACGGCCGTGCCGTTCGCGCTGATCCACCTGCCGCTGCAACTCATCGGCGACTTCTCGCTCGCCTCGCTCGCGGGCGCCCTGGTTGCGCTGCTCGTCATCTGTGCCCTCGTCCGCTTGATGATCGGCGTGTACCTGCGCGGGACCGGTGGCAGCATTCTTGCGGTCGCAGTCGGTCACACCATCTTCAACCGCAGCAACAACGACGAAGGCGTCGTCGCCGGGCTTCTCGAGGGCGACGGGCGCAAGCTGGCCGGATTGGTCGCCGTGCTCGTGCTGACAGCGGTGGTCGCGATCGTGTCGCGGAGGCGGTCATGAACTCCGAGCTTGCCCAACGCATCGCCGAAGACGTCGCCGCGAAGGGAAAGGTGCCCGGGCTGTCATTCGCCGTCGCCGGACCTGAGGGAATTCTGTACGCCGGGGCAGTGGGGTACGCCGACCTCGCGGAGCGCCGGGAGTCCACCATCGACGACCAGTACCCGTGGTTCTCGATGACCAAGATCGCCACGGCGACAGCCGTCGTACGGCTGCACGTCGACGGCAGACTGGACCTCGACGCACCGATCGGCACCTACCTCCCCGGCTACCGGCCGTCTGCCAAGACGGGGCACCCAACCACGCGCCAGTTGCTGACTCATACCGCGGGCCTGGCGAACCCGCTTCCGATCCGTTGGGTCCGGCCCGAGGGTGATCGCGAGGACCCGGCGCTGCTGGACCGGATCGTCGGGAAGCACGGATCGCCCAGGAGATCAGTCGGAGGTCGAGCGGCGTACTCGAACATCGGGTATCTGCTGGCAGGAAAGGTCATCGAGGCTGTCACGGGGGAGTCGGTCCAGGACCATGTCCACCGGTCTGTCCTGGAGCCACTCGGGATGAAGAACACCGGCTATGAGTTCCAGGCGAGCGGTCCTCGATCCATCGGCTACGTCCGCCTCAACCCTGCGGCGGTTCCGGTACTTCGTTGGGCGTTGCCCAGCGGGATCGTCGGCAACCGCGTTGCCGGCCACACGGCTCTGCGCCCATTCCTCGTCAGCGGCCCGGCGTACGGTGGTCTGGTCGGGACGGTGACCGACGCGGCACTGCTCGCAGCCGCCCACTGCGTAGGCCCATCGGATGATCACCCCCTTCTGCCTTACGAGCAGGTGGAGGCGATGCGGACGGTCAGCGCGTCCGGGAAGCCGTTCGACCATGGCATCGGCTGGTTTCGTCCGACGGCCGGCGCCGACCGGACTCCGGTGTACGTCGAGCACTACGGGACGGGATGCGGCTTCTGGAACGCCATGCGGATCTACCCGCACCGGCGACTTGCGATGGTTGCCATGACCAACACGACCTTCAGGTGGGATTTCGACAACCTCTTCACCCGACTCGAGCAGCTGCGACAGGCCTCCTGCCATTGACCGGACCTCCCGGTGGGTGGACGTTGGGGAGGGGGGATGTGCGGATGTCAGTGGTTTCCGGCCGGGCGGGGAGCGCCCGAACTGCAGACGCCGAGGTACGTCGGGTGGGGTGGGGCTTCATCCTGCTGTACACGTTGGCGTACCTGAGTACCTGCTTGGTCTTGATCGCGCCGCTGCTGGTCACCTTGGCGTTGAAGGTGAACTCGCTGGTGGGGATCGAGCAGGCGCCGCGCAGCCTGGCCCTGGTCGCCGGGATCGGTGGCCTGGTCGCGATGGTCTGCAATCCGTTGTTCGGCAAGCTGAGCGACCGTACGTCGTCGCGGCTGGGCATGCGGCGGCCGTGGATGGTCATCGGCCTGGTCGGTGGTTCGCTAGGCATTCTCGTGGTCGCGGTAGCGCCGAACATCCTGATCGTGCTCGTCGGATGGTGCACTGCCCAGCTGTTCTTCAACGCACTGCTCGCCGTCCAAGTGGCGGTCCTGCCGGATCAGGTCCCAACGGCGCAACGCGGCGTGGTCGCCGGCGTACTGGGCGTTTGCCTGCCGATCGCGTCAGTCGGCGGGACCTTCCTCGTCAAGCTGTTCACCGGCAATCAAGTCCTCATGTTCCTGGCCCCGTGCGTGATCGGCGGGTTCTTCATCCTGCTGTTCGCGGTGGTCCTCGACGATCGGCGCCTGGTCAAGGCGGACAGGCCGCCCTGGTCGCTGCGAGAGTTCGCCGGCACGTTCTACGTCTCACCGCGCAAGAACCCGGACTTCGCCTGGGCCTTCGTCAGCCGGTTCCTGTTCGTGCTGGCGTACGCCTTCCTGTTCACCTACCAGGCGTACTACCTGCTCGAGAAGATCGGCAGCGCCGAGGCCGACGTACCGCGACAGATCTTCCTCGGCACGCTCATCCAGTCCAGCGTCATCGTCGTTGCTTCGCTCATCGGTGGCCGGCTGTCCGACTGGACGGGCCGGCGGAAGGTCTTCGTCCTCAGCGCGTCCATCGTCTACGGGCTGGCGATGCTGGTCATCGGTGCCGCCGGCGACGTCAACGGCTACCTCATCGGGATGGCGATCGGCGGCCTCGGATTCGGCATCTACATGGCCGTCGACCTGGCGCTCGTCGTCGACGTACTGCCGGACAAGGCCAACGCCGCCAAGGACCTCGGCGTACTCAATATCGCCGGCGCGCTCCCAGGTTCGGTCGCGGCCGCGGTCGCTCCGGCCATCCTGGCGGTCGGCGGCGGCAGTTACGGCGTGCTGTACGGCGTTGCCGGAGTGTGCGCGATCATCGGGGCGTTCGCCATTCTGCCCGTGAAGAGCGTCCGCTGACTCCGGCTATTCGCCGTCCAGTTGACGGATCTCGCTGAGGGCGGCCTTGGCCTGATCGGCGGTCGGTCGGCGTTCTGGGTGTTCGGCGAGCAGTCCGTCGATGATCGGGCGCAGGCGCCCGGTCCGGGGTGGCGTGGGCGTGCCCCGGAGTGCCGTCAGGAAGTCCCGGCTGTGCGGCGGGTGGCCCTCGACGCCGGCGAACAGGGTCGCGCCGAAGGAGTACATGTCGGCTCGAGGATCCGGCTTGCGCCCCCGGGCCTGCTCCGGCGAGCTGTAGCCAAGAGGCGCGGACCGAGTGCCGGTGGGCTCGCCCGAGAACGACGCGATGCCGAAGCCGGTGAGGACGACTCTGCCGTCCGCGCAGACCTGGACGTTGGCCGGTCTGACGTCTCGGTGCACGATCCCCGCCTGGTGCACAGCCTTCAGTACGTCGAGCAGCCGCAGACCGATGTCGGTCGCCCGGTGGATCGGCAGGGGGCCATCGGCGGAGAGGATCTGCGCGAGCGAGTGTCCGGACGGCGGTTCCGTCACGATCCAGAGCACCTCGCCTTGACGGACGATGTCGTAGATCCGGACGAGACCCGGATGATCGACGAGGGCAACCGCGCGAGCCTCGTTGAGCAGCCCCGCGTCGTCCCGATCCGGCTCGCACACGTGGTAACTCCTCAACACCACCGACCGCTGGAGCACCTCGTCCTCTGCCAGGCCGCCACCACCAAGCAGGGAGGACTCGACGCGGTAGCGGTCGGCGACCACCTGGCCCGGGCCTACGGCCGCTGCCCGACTGATCTCACCAGTTCCTCCTCGAATGGGTGCCTGACCGGGGCGCGGCAGTGGTACGAGACCTACGATCGGCTGAGTGATTCGGCCCCGGCATCCCGGTGAGCATCAGTCCCGGCTACCGGTCAGCGGGTAAGCGGCCGCGGGTCGGCGCCGTCCCCCCACAGCGGGCAGAGTCTGATGGCGGTGCCAGCGGGCGATGGGTTCTTCCTGCTGGCTGCAATGCGCGCCGGGTGCTGGCTGCGACGACACGTGGGCAGGGGCAGGCCACTCTGGCTGGAATGAGCAGTCCCGCGGAGAAGGGAGCCGCACGATGAGTCTCTCGATGGACCTGCCCGCTGCCGGGGCGACGTCCGGGAGTTGGATGTTCAGCGCCGCGTGTGCGGGCCTGGACCCGGAGTTGTTCTTCCCGATCGGCACCACGGGGCCCGCGATCGTGCAGATCGAACAGGCGAAGCGGATCTGCTGCGGCTGCGGTGTTCTTGACGAGTGCCGTCGTTGGGCGATGAACACCGGGCAGGAGGCGGGGGTCTGGGGCGGGCTGTCCGAGGAGGAGCGCCGCGCCCTGAGGCAACGCAGGATCGAAAAGCGGCGGCGCGACCTCCGTCAAGTGTTCGATTGAATCGGAACAGCGTCGTGGCGATTGACCAACTTTGATCTCGCCGGGCGCATCTAACTGGTGTCCAAGGGGGCATCGTGAAATGTATTCACACCACCATCCACATCCGCAGACCGATCCGCACCGCGTTCGCCGTACTGGCGATCGCAGCACTGCCGGCGGGAGCCGTCGCTGTACCTGCGTTCGCCGGCGCCAGCACGTCGACGAACGCCAACGCTGCCGCCGGTTGACCCACCGGTTGGGGCTCATTGCCTGAGGCAAGTAAGTACACCGGACCGGGTCACCTGACGACCGTCCGGACCGGTCGACGATTCTCTCCGTGCCGTCGTACGACGACCACGGCTACACCTACAACCCGGCCGACGTCGACGAGTTGGCCAAGGTGAGTGGCCACCGGACCTTCCGGCAGGTCGCGACCGCCGGATGGCTGTACCGTCCGGGCTCCTGAGCCGCCAGTCAGGCTGGCAGGCGGCGAAAGCTGGCGCGCGGTTCTACGATGGCGACACGATGACGCCTACTCAGCTTCGTGCGTTCTCCGCGGTCGTGCGCCTCGGTTCGGTGAAGGCCGCCGCCGCTGAACTCGAGGTCACCGAGGCGGCCGTGTCCCTGCACGTCGCCCAACTGCGCAAGGAACTCGGCGACCAGTTGTTCACCCGGACGGCGTCAGGGCTGGCGTTCACTCCCGGCGGGTTGCGGCTGGCCAGCCGTGCCGTGGAGTTGCTCGGACTGCAGAACCGGACGATCCAGGAGGTCAGCCAGGCCGGGCGCGGCCGGAGGCTGATGCGGATCGCGGCCTCGACCCTGTTCGCCGAGTACGCCGCCCCGGGCCTGATCGAACTGTTCGCCGGCCGGGCCGATGACCTGGACGTCGAGTTGAGCGTGCACCATCCGCGCCAGTTCGCGGCACTGTTGTCCGAGCGTTCGGTCGACGTTGCCCTCGGCCCGGTTCCGGCCGGCCTGCCCGAGTCGATCCGGCGCGTCCCCTTCCTGAACTACCGGCTCGTGGTGGTCGCCGACAGCGGGCATCCGGCCGCGATCGGGCCGGCCCGGCCGGCGATGCTGCGCGAGCAGACGTGGTTGCTCGGCCCCTCGGCGGTCACCGACGGCGCGGTCGCGGCGATGTTGCGCAAGCTCGAGGTGCCGGAGCAGAGGCAACGGATCTTTCAGAGTCACGCGGCGGCGATCGAGGAGGCCAAACGTGACGGGGGAGTTGCGGTGGCCTTGTCGTCCGCGGTCGCCGGCGACGTGTCGAACGGCCGGTTGACGATCGTCACCGGTCGTGGACTGACGATGGGCGGGGTCTGGTCGGCGATGACGTTGCCGGCGCACGCCGTCGTACCCGCCGCCGCCGAGTTGACGCGCTTCATCACCACGCCGCGCGCCACCCAGGCGATGTTGCGGG
The DNA here is from genome assembly GCF_043197265.1 of Kribbella sp. NPDC049227. Lineage (NCBI taxonomy): Bacteria > Bacillati > Actinomycetota > Actinomycetes > Propionibacteriales > Kribbellaceae > Kribbella > Kribbella sp. NPDC049227. Next base: position 1,041,131 of record NZ_JBICST010000002.1, read on the forward strand.
GATCGGGCGTGACGATCGGGCACTTCCGGCCGTCGATCCACGTCACCTTGTGGAGTTGACCACCTCGGCCAGCGCGTCGAGGGTGTTGCCCGGGAGCAGGGCGTCGCAGTACGGCAGGGCCGCGACCAGTGCGCCGGTGAGTGGCTGGTAGCCGGGAGCCGCGACGCGCGGATTCATCCAGATCACCCGATGGGCGCGCCGGGACAGTCGTGCCATCGTCCGGGCCAACTGCTCGGGGTCGTCGCTGTCCCAACCGTCGGAGGCGATGATCACCACGGCGCCGCGGACGAGTGCGCCGTACCTGGACTTCAGCAGGCCGGCCACGTTGGTGGCGATGCGGGTTCCACCGAAGCGGTCCGCGACCAGGGTGGACGCCTGATCGACCGCGACCGCGACATCGCGATGTGCGAGTACGGCGGTCAGCCGCGTCAAGGTCGTTCCGAACGCGAACACCTCCGCTCCGGCACTGATCGTTGCCGCCCGCATCAGATGCAGGTACGGCGTGATGAAGGCCTGCATCGACTGGCTGACATCACACAGCATGACGAGGCGCCGCGGCTTGTGCACCGGGCCGGTGCGAACCAGTTCGGTCGGCTCCCAGCCCGTGCTGCGCGACCGTGCCATCGTGGCCCGAAGGTCGATCATCGTGCCGCGGCTGCGGGTTGCGAAGCGGCGGGTGCGACGGGTCGGCCAGTGCTCGCGAGCACTCTCCAGCCAGGCACCCACCTCCGCGAGTTGCACCGGGTCGAGCATGTCGAACGGCGTGTCGCGCAGACCGGTGAGTGCGCTCGGCAGTCGTTCGGGCACGGCCAGGCCGGTGTTCGCGTCTTCGGCACGGCCGGTAGCGGCGGTGGGCATGGTGATCCAGGGCAGGCCCGCGCCGTCCTGAACCATGGCCGATGGTGGGATCCCATGGCTGGTGGCGCGGTCGGGGGCGGAGTCGAGCGGCCGGCGCCGGGACTGCGGATCGACTGCGACGACCGTGTCCGCGAAGACGGCGGCGAACACTGCGTCGTACCTGTCCAGGTCCTGTCTGCGGCGTACCAAGGTGACTCGGCCGAGCCAGTACAGACGGCGTTGATTGTCAGCCGCCTGAACCGTCAGCGCCTCGGTGAAGAGTTCCGTCGCGGTCAGGTCGACGGAGATGCCCGCGGTGCGCAGTCGCTCGGAGAACGCCACGGCGAACGACGCGCGGTCGACCGCACGGAAGAGGACAGCATCATCGGACAAGGAAGTAGATCACCACCGCCACGATCACGACGACGGCCAGCGCCGGCACCAACCGCCGTGCCACCGAGCCACCGGCGAGGTGCATCAGGTCGAGCGGAGCAGGCTCGGTGCTGCTGGACGAGGCTCGCGGCGAGTCCGCCTGGTCCGGCGCCACCGTATCGACCGCACGATCGCCGGCCTGTCCATCCCCGCCGACTCGGCTGGGCGCGGGCTCGGCTGCGGCTACATGCTCGGTTGCGGCGACGTGGTCGGCGCCCAGGGCGCCCGCTGCCAGCTTGGCTTCCAAGCAGGTGGTGAACTCTCCGAGGAGCTTCTCCGAGACTTGCTTGATCATGCTGCTGCCGAACTGGGCGACCTTGCCGGAGATGCTCAGGTCGGTGTCGACGCTCACCCGGGTGCCGGCCGGGTCGGGCGTGAGGTCCGCGGTGATCCGCGCGGCGGCGTTCCCGGACCCCCGCGAATCCTTGCCCTTGGCATCGATCACCGCATGGTACGTCGCGTCATCCTTGGTCTCGAACCGCGCGGTACCGCCGAAGTCGCTCACCACCGGACCGAGCTTGACCCGGACCTTGCCCTGGTAGTTCTCGCCGTCGAACCCGGTCAGCCGGGCACCCGGCAGACACGGCGCGATCGCCTCGAGGTCGGTCAGCACAGCCCACGCCTGGGCGGGCGGCACGCTCACGGTGAACTCGTGGGTGATCCTCATGCTGTCCCCTCGCTCGGTTCGAACAGTTCGGTCATGGCGTCCACGTCATCGGGCGACTTGGCGATCGCCGAGAGCGTTCGGAGCGCGTCGTCGCGCCCCAGCGAGGTCACCCCGAGCGCGCTCAACGCGGCAACCCAGTCGATCGTCTCGGCCAGCCCGGGCGGCTTGTCGAGGTCGAGCTGCCGCGCCCGGCCGACGAAGTCGGTGACACTGCGCACCAGCGGTTCGGCGGCGGCCGGGATCCGGCGCCGGACGATGCGCACCGCGCGGCCGGGCGAGGGGAACTCGATCCAGTGGTAGAGGCAACGGCGCCGCAGCGCGTCATGGAGCTCGCGGCTCCGGTTCGACGTGAGGACGACGTACGGCGGCCGGGCGGAGGCGAACGTGCCGAGCTCAGGGATCGTCACCGACGCCTCGCCGAGGAACTCCAGCAGCAGCGCCTCGAACTCGTCGTCGGCCCGGTCGATCTCGTCGAGCAACAGGACCGGCGGCACCGGGCCGGTCGCCGTGACACTGCGCAGGATCGGACGCTCGATCAGGAACTCGGAGGTGAAGAGGTCGGCGTCCTCGAGTCTGTCGTGCCTGGACTCGGCCAGCCGGATCGCCAGCAGCTGGCGCTGGTAGTTCCACTCGTACAGCGCCTCGCGTGCGGTCAGCCCTTCGTAGCACTGCAGCCGGATCAGGGACGTGCCGAGAACGTTCGCCAGAGTGAGCGCCGACGCGGTCTTGCCGACACCGGGCTCGCCTTCGAGCAGCAGCGGGCGGGGGAGCGTGCAGGCGAGGTAGAGCGCCGTCGCGGTCCCTTCGTCGAGAAGGTGGCCGGCCTGGTCGAATCGGGTGACGACCTCCTCGATGTCGCGGAACGGTGCCGTCATCGCTCGATCCCTTGTGCCAGCAGACTTTCGTAGTCCTCCCAGGTGTCCACGTCCGCCGGCACCTCCGTGTCCACCGGTACGTCGGCAACGGCATGACGGCCCGACTCGATCAGCTTCCAGACCCCTTTGTCCCCGTGCAGGTTCGCGAGCTCGGGGAACACCGATCGGGCGAACCAGAACGGATGACCGATCCCGCCGCGATAGCGGCAGACGGCGATCGGCGCTTCCGCGTGGATCACCGACCGCGCGGACCGGACCCGGACTCCGGGCTGGTCGCCGAGCATCAGCACAATTCCGGTCGTCCGATTCTCGACAACTTCGAGCGCCGAGACGATCGAGGACGAGCAGCCGCTGCCGTACGACGGGTTCAGGACGACTGTCGCCCCGCTCAGGTCGACTGTCGCGCGGACGTCCTCGGCCGCACCGCCCAGCGTGACGAGCAGCTGGTCGAACGCACAGTCCCGCGCGGTTCGCAGTACGGCGTCCAGCAGCGTCGAACCGCCGTACGGGAGAAGCTGCTTCGGCTGACCCAGTCGGTGCGATCCACCCGCGGCGAGCACCAGTCCGGTCACGAACATGCCGGTCAACCCGCGACCTGCGCAGCGTAGGCGTCACGGCACCCCTGGCCGCAGAACCAGTAGGTGGTGCCGTCGACCTCGAGGTACGGCGTATCGGACTTGATCAGCACCGACATCCCACACACCGGATCCACGACCTGGACGGCGATGTCCTCCGCCGGAATCTGGGCGGGGCGGAGACCGTCCTGCCGCATCGAGCGCACGACGTCCGCGAGCACGGACAAGGCGATCTCCCCGGGGGTCTCCGCGCCGAGGTCCAGGCCGACCGGTGTCCGGACACGGGCCGACTCCTCGTCGGTCAGGCCGAGCTCGGCCAGCACCGCGTGACCACGCTTGCCGCTGGCAACCAATCCGACGAAGCCGACACCGGCGTCCAGCGCTGCCCGGAGTGGACCGGTCTCGTCCCGGCCGAGCCCCGCCACCACCACGGCGAGCGTGCCCGCCGACGGCGGCCGGGTCCCGTCCAGCCGCTCGATGGCGAAGCCGGCCGCGGTTCCGACCGCGACGATCGCCTCGGCGATCGGCGTCGCGCCCGAGATACCGAGCAGCGGCGGCGGGATCTGTGGCTGCAGGAAGATCTCCAGCGAGCCACCACTCAGGCAGGGATTGGTCGCCACCACGGCGCCCGGAACCTCCGGAAACGCGTCCGCCGGCGTGGGGACGACACGCAGCAGTACGGCGCGGCCCGCGCTGAGAGCCGCGAGTGACGCCGACACGACCGAACCCTCGGCGCAGATACCACCCACGAATCCCTCCAGCGATCCGTTCGCCAGCACGACCGCGTCGTCACCCGGCCGCGCGGAGGTCGGGTGCTCGGCGCGGACGACGGTCGCGTGCACGAACGGCACGCGCGCGCCGGTGAGTTCGGCGATCCGTTCGGTGACGGTTGTGTTCATCTGCACCTCACACCGGCGGCCGCGGCCGGCCCTGCATGGCGTCCCAGACCCTGGACGGTGTCAGCGGCATGTCGGCGTGACGGATGCCGAACGGTTTCAGTGCGTCCACCACGGCGTTGACGACGGCGGCCGGTGACCCGACCGTGGCCGACTCGCCGATGCCCTTCGCACCGATCGGGTGGTGCGGGGACGGAGTGACGGTGTAGCCGGTCTCCCAGTCGGGGACCTCCAGCGCGGTCGGGATCAGGTAGTCCATCAGCGATCCGCCGAGACAGTTGCCGTCCTCGTCGAAGGCGATCATCTCCATCAGGGCCATTCCGACCCCGTCGGTGAGGCCGCCGTGCACCTGGCCCTCGATGATCATCGGGTTGATCCGGGTCCCGCAGTCGTCCACCGCCACGAAGCGCCGTACCTTGACCACCGCGGTGCCGGGATCGACGTCGACGACGCAGATGTAGGCGCCGTACGGATAGGTGAGGTTCTCCGGGTTGTAGCAGATCTGGGCTTCCAGACCGCCCTCGATTCCTTCGGGAAGGTCACCGGCTCCGTGCGCCCGCATCGCGATGTCCTGGATGGTGACCGCGGTGCCCGGATCGCCCTTCACGTGGAACGAACCCTTGGTCCACTCCAGGTCCGCGACCGAGACCTCGAGCATGCCGGACGCGATGATCCGGGCCTTGTCGCGGACCTTGCGGGCGACCAGCGCGGCGGCCGCGCCGGACACCGGGGTCGAGCGACTGCCGTAGGTGCCGAGGCCGAACGGCGTGTTGTCGGTGTCGCCATGCACCACCTCGATGTCGTCCGGCGGGATGCCGATCTCCTCGGCGACGATCTGCGCGAACGTCGTCTCGTGCCCCTGGCCTTGCGTCTTCACCGACAGCCGGACCACGGCCTTGCCGGTCGGGTGGACCCGCAGTTCACAGCCGTCGGCCATGCCGAGGCCGAGGATGTCCATGTCCTTGCGCGGGCCGGCGCCGACCGCCTCGGTGAAGAACGAGACGCCGATGCCCATGAGTTCGCCCCGGGCCCGGCGTTCGGCCTGCTCGCGGCGGAGTTCGTCGTACCCGGCGAGTTCCATCGACAGCCGCATGGTCTTCTCGTACTCGCCCGAGTCGTAGACCCAGCCGGTCTTGCTCTGGTACGGGAACTGCTCGGGCCGGATGAAGTTCCGCAGTCGCAGCTCTGCCGGATCCATCTGGAGTTCGTACGCGAGACAGTCGACCAGCCGCTCGACCAGGTAGACCGCTTCGGTGATCCGGAACGAGCAGGCGTACGCGACACCGCCCGGCGCCTTGTTGGTGTAGACGGCGGTCATCTTGCAGTACGCCGCCTCGAGGTCGTAGCTGCCGGTGAACACCCCGAAGAATCCGGCCGGGTACTTCACCGGAGCCGCCGTACCGTTGAAGGCTCCGTGGTCGGCCAGCACGTTGGTCCGGATCGCCAGGATCTTGCCGTCCCGGGTCGCCGCGATCTCGCCGCGCATGATGTAGTCCCGGGCGAAGCCGGTGCTGGTGAGGTTCTCCGACCGGTCCTCCATCCACTTGACCGGCTTGCCGAGCACGAGCGACGCGACGATCGCGCACACGTAGCCGGGGTAGATCGGCACCTTGTTGCCGAAGCCGCCGCCGAGGTCGGGGGCGATGACCCGGATCTTGTGCTCGGGCAGGCCGGACACGAGTGCGTAGACGGTCCGGTGTGCGTGCGGTGCCTGGCTCGTGGTCCAGAGCGTGAGCTTGCCGTCGACGCGGTCGTAGTCCGCGACGCACCCGCAGGTCTCCATCGGGGCCGGGTGGACGCGCGGGTAGACGATGTCCTCCTTCACGACGACATCGGCCCGCGACATCACGGCCTCGGTCGCGGCGGCGTCGCCGGTCTCCCAGTCGAAGCAGTGGTTGTCCGTCTTGCCGTCCAGGTCGTCGCGGATGACCGGCGCGTCCGCCGCCAGCGCTGTCCGCGCGTCCACGACCGGGGGCAGCGGGTCGTAGTCGACGTCGATCAGTTCGAGCGCGTCGCGGGCGGCGTACCGGTCCTCGGCGACGACGACCGCGACCTCCTGGCCCTGGAACCGGACCTTGTCGGTGGCCAGTACGGCCTGTACGTCGTTCGAGAGCGTCGGCATCCAGGCGAGCCCCTGGGCGGCGAGATCGGCGCCGGTGATGACCGCCTTCACCTTCGGATGGGCCTGGGCGGCGGTGACGTCGATGCTCGCGATCCGCGCGTGCGCCATCGGTGAGCGCAGGACCGCGAGGTGCAGCATGCCGGGCAGTTGGATGTCGTCGACGTACTTGCCCAGACCGCGGATGAAGCGTGGATCCTCCTTGCGCAGCATCCGGCCGTGGCCGAGCGGCTTCTGGTCGTTGTTGTCGAAGGTCTCGGTCGGGCGGGTCGGTGTGGCGGTCATGCGGGGCTCCCGGCGGTCTCTGGCGCGGGTTCGGTGGCGTCGGCGGGTTGCGCGCCGTCGGAGTGGGTCGCGGCCCAGCGGATCGACCGGACGATGGTCGCGTAGCCGGTGCAGCGGCAGATCTGGCCCGAGATCGCCTCGCGGATCTCCTGCGGGGACGGGTCCGGGTTGCGGTCGAGCAGTGCTCGGGCGGTCATCATCATTCCCGGCGTACAGAAGCCGCACTGCAGTCCGTGGCACTGCATGAAGCCTTGCTGAACGGGGTCCAGGCCGTCCTCGGTCTCCAGGCCCTCAACCGTGCGTACGTCGTGACCGCCGGCCATCGCGGCCAGCACGGTGCACGACTTGACCGGCTCGTCGTCCATCCAGACCACGCAGGTGCCGCAGTTGCTGGTGTCGCAACCCCAGTGGGTCCCGGTCAGCCGGAGGTGATCGCGGAGGAAGTGCACGAGCAGCGTGCGGCCCTCGATCTCGGCCGAGACCTCTTCGCCGTTGACGGTCATCGTCACCTGCATGGTCATGCCCTCCCTTGTCCGGAGCGTTCGTCGTACCGCTGGACCGCCGTTCGGAAGGCCCGGGTGGTCAGCTCCGCGGCGAGATGCCGCTTGTACTCGGCGCTGCCGCGCATGTCGGTGACGGGCTCACTCGCCGCCGCGGCGAGTTCGCCGGCCTGCCGGAACAGCTCCTCGGACGGCGGGTTGCCGCGCAGCGTCTCGGAGATCGCCGGGATACCGGTCGTGTTCGGTCCCACCGCGGCCAGCCCGGCCCGGGCGTCGGCGATCACGCCGTCCCGGATCCAGACCGCGGCGCCCGCGGACACGACCGCCCAGTCACCGGCTCGGCGCTCGACCTTGTAGTACGCGCTGGAGCCGCCCGGCCGGATCGGGAACCGCACCTCGGTGAGGATCTCGTCGTCGCCGACGGCCGTCTCGTACGGGCCACGGTAGAACTCGTCCATGCTGACCACCCGGGTTCCGGACGTTCCCCGGATCACACAGCTCGCGTCCAGCGTCGTACACACCGCGGACAGATCCTCGGACGGATCGGCCTGACAGAGCGAGCCGCCGATCGTGCCGCGATTGCGGACCACGGGATCGGCGATCACCCGTTCGGCGTCGGCGAAGATCGGGAACAGCTCCGCGAGCTCGGCCGACTCCAGCAGCTCGCGGTGCCGGGTCATCGCGCCGACCCGCACCTCGTCCGGCGTCACCGTGATCCGGCCGAGTTCGTCGTGCAGTTCGTTGATGTCGATCAGGTACTCGAAGTTGGCCAGCCGGAGCTTCATCATCGGCAGCAGGCTGTGCCCGCCGGCGATCAGGCGGGCCGAGCTGCCGAGCCGGTCGAGCAACTCGACGGCGTTGTCGACACTGGTGGCGCGCTCGTACTCGAATGGTGCTGGAACCTGCATGCCGGGCTCCTTCGTCGACGCGGATACCTTGATGGCACCGCGCCGGCACTCCACTGTCAACGGCTACCTAAGCCATCCCTTAGGTGCGCAGGCGGGAATCGCACCGACCAATCGATCGCGGGCTCCCACGGGGTCGATCGGGGCTAGTTTCGACGTACCGGAAGGAGGCGGTGGATGCGCGATCTGCTCGATGACATCGACCGGTGGCGAGCCGACGGTCGGGCCGTCGTCCTGGCCCGGGTCGTGGACCTGGAGGGCTCGGGGCCGCGCGGTCCGGGCGCCGCGATGGCCGTCAACGATCGGCTGGAGGTGACTGGCTCGGTGTCCGGTGGCTGTATCGAGGGTGCCTTGGTGACCGCCGCCGAGGAGGTGTTCAAGACCGGTGAGCGGTCGGTGCACACTTTCGGGTACTCCGACGGCGAGGCGTTCGCCGTGGGCCTGACGTGTGGCGGCACGATCCACGTGTTCGTCGAGCCGCTCGACTGGTGACGGGCGTGTACGCCGAACTCGCCGAGGCGCTGCGGACGAGGCAACCCGTCGTCCTCGTCACCGTGGTCGACGGCCCGTCAACCGGTGCCAAGCTGCTGATCACAGCGGAGGGGGAGCGGACCGGAAGCCTGGGCGACGCGGCGCTGGACGATCGGGTGGAGCGGGACGCACTGGGTGCGTTGGCCGCAGGGCTGACCGGCGTGCGGCACTTCGGCCGGCACGGCGAGCCCGAGCGGACCGACCTCACCGTCTTCATCGAATCGTTCACGGCACCGCGGCGGATGATCATCTTCGGTGCCGTCGACTTCGCCGCCGCGCTGACACAGGCAGCCAAGCTGCTCAAGTACGCCGTGACCGTCTGCGATGCACGCCCGATCTTCGCCACCCGCGCCCGATTCCCGCAGGCCGACGAGGTGATCGTCGACTGGCCCCAGCGACTGCTCGCCCGGATCGGTGCGAGCCTGACGCCACGCGACGCGGTGTGTGTCCTCACGCATGATGCGAAGTTCGACGTACCCGCGATCGTGGCCGCGCTGGGCACCGAGGTCGGCTACCTAGGCGTCATGGGTAGCCGCAACACCCACCGCGATCGGCTGGAACGCCTTCGCTCCGCAGGCGTCCCCGAGGCGGCCCTGGCCCGCCTGCACGCCCCGATCGGCCTCGACATCGGCGCGCTGACTCCCGAGGAGACCGCCGTCTCCATCTGCGCCGAAATCATCGCCGAACGCGCCGGCCTGGAAGTCGTCCGCCCGTTGCGACAGGTGAAGACACCGATCCACCACTGACCTCACAGACGTCATTCGACGGTGGGGCCGGGGTGTGCGAGGGTCGTGGGGTGGGCATCGAGTTCGATGATCGGACGTCGGAGTCGCCGTACATCGAGCGGGTCTGGCGGAGCCGGAGCGACGGCGTCGACCGGATGACGTCGATCGCGACCGCGCACTGGACGTTGGTCGCTTGGCGAGCCGGTACTGCGTGGCGGGTTGCGGCGCAGGGGCCCGAGAGTGGTGCGACGACCGCTCGGGTGCCGACGGAGACGGAGTTCGTCGGGATCAGGCTGTCTCTGGGTACGACGTTCGAGCCAATGCCGACCGGGCGGCTTGTCGACGGTGGTGCGGAGTTCGCTGATGTGTCGCGACACTCGGTGCGGATCTTCGGGCACACCGTGCCGTTGCTTGGGTACGACGACGCAGAGGATCTGGTACGACGAATGGCTCGAGCCGGGGTCGTCGTGCGCGACCCCCTGGTGCGCGACGTACTGGGTGGGTGGTTGCCTGACGTCACCGACCGGACTGTCCGACGGCATTTCGCGCGCGTGACCGGTCTGACGCCTGGCGCCGTACGGCAGATCGAGCGGGCCCGGACGGCCGCGGCGCTGATCCGGACCGGGGCGCCGATCGCGGATGTCGCGCACGATCTCGGGTACTACGACCAGCCACATCTCGCGCGATCGCTGGATCGCTTCATCGGGCACACCGCGACCGCGCTGCGCGACGGGACGTCCGGCCAGCTGTCCCTTCTGTACAAGACCTGACCGCGTGCTGGGACGTAGCGTCCCGAACGACGAACGAGATCAGGAGGCGACAGGTGCGCAAGGTTGTGCTGGCGATGATGACCACGCTGAACGGGCGGTTGGACGCTCCGGACGAGTGGGTGACCGGGCTGAGCGAGGACCACTACCGTGAGATCAACACTGGCTACGCCACGTTCGACACCATTCTGGTCGGTCGCGTGACCGCCGCGGAGATGGTCGAGTACTGGCCCACTGCCGCCGACGAAGAGGGTGCCGGCGATTCGCACAAGGGCATGGCCGAGAAGATGCACTCGTACAGGAAGCTCGTGTTCACGAAGGACCCCTCGCTCAGCGTCGAGTGGCACAACGCGGAGCCGGTGGTCGTGTCGACCGACGACGAGATCCGATCGTTCGTCGAGGACCTCAAAGCCCAGCCAGGCAAGGACATTCACTTGTCCGGTGGTGCGAAGCTCGCGCAGACGTTGGTCCGTCTCGGCCTGGTCGACGAGTTTCGCTTCTTCGTGTTCCCGACGTATTCACCCGGCGCCACCTGGTACGGGGAGCTGGAGTCGCAGATGCCGTTGGACTTGATCAGCTCAACGGCATTCGACAGCGGCGCAGTAGCGCTGTACTGCAAGGCCGCCGGCGGTTAGAAGGGCAGCGGCCGGCCGGACGGCGTGCGGAGGTCGAGCGAGCGCGTGTCACGGCGAGGTCGCACCGGCCTCCGGCGGATCTGAATCTGGCGCATGGCTTGCTCCTCTCAATTGTTAAGAGCAACATCCACGCCGAAAAGTTCACATCTGGGCCGGAGTTCCCCAAATCGATGACTTCGGCCCGTCCCGAGTCAGGACGCGGGACGAGCGATGTCAGCGCCAGTTGGTTCGGTCGGCGGGGCCTTTGGGGACTGGTTCGAACGTGACGTCCTCGGTTGGTACGGCGTTGCCGTCTGGGCCGGTGAAGCCGACGTTCACCAGGTCGCTGGAACGCTTGTCCCGGCGGAGGACGGTGGGGCCGGCCTCGCGGGGGACGTGGGCGTCGCCCCATTGCTGGAGGGCTGCGAGGACCAGTTTGAGGTCGTCGCCGGCCGGGGTCAGGTGATAGGACGAACGGGTCCGCTCGCCCTCGGCGCGGTACTCGTGCTTCTCCAGCAGGCCGGACTCGACCATCGCGGCCAACCGGTTCGCCAGGATGTTCGGGGCGATGCCGAGGTAGTCGCGGAAGTCGGCGAACCGGGTCGTCCCGAGGTGCGCCTCGCGCAGGATGAGGAAGGTCCAGCGATCGCTGACCAGATCCAGCGTCCGTGCGATCGAACAGTTCGGCTGGGTCTCTGTCATCAGGCCTCCTTCGCCGGACCGCGGCCGCGCGCCGCGAGCAGGCCGGCGGCCAGGATCACCAGCAACGCCAGCGTACCGATGACGGTCACGCCGAGCAGCAGCGCCGTACTCAACCCCGACGCCGTCGCCACGAGCCCGAGGGTCAGCGCGATCGCCCCTTGCAGGAGGTAGGCGACCAGGTAGACGGCCGCGACGGTGCCGCCGCGATGGTGGGTGGGCGCGTGGGTGGCGATCAGCCCGAGTCCACCGGAGAAGAGCAGCCCGTACGCCGTACCTCCGACGACCGTCGTGGCGACGAAGAACGGCAGGGAGTGCTCGGTCGACGCCAGCTCGAGCAGACCGAGATCGACAAGAGTGAGGACGGCGCCGAGCGGCACCAGCCGGCTAGCGGAGAACCGGCGGCCGGCGATCGCCGTCACGCCCGTCGCTGCCGAGAAGATCGCCAGCAGCAGGCCGATCACGAAGATGTTGCCGGTGCCAACCAGATCACGGATGATCTCGGCACCGAGCGCCAGGAACACCGAGCCGAACGCGTAGGCAGCGGTGACCGCGAGGGCGGCCGCCAGGTACAGCATTCGGATGCCTTTGGCAACGATGATCGGGCGCGGCCGCCAGCGGGCCTGGTTCTCGTCCTTGATGTGCCGAGGCATCTGCCAGACGGCGGCGAACACCACTGCGATCACTGCGAGCAGCACCCAGAAGTCCAGGTGCAGTGGCGCGGGCGCGTACTCGATCAGGCCGCCGCCGACGATCGTCGCCAGTGCCAGTCCGACCGCTGTCGCCGCCGTCGTGATGGACGAGGCCCGGCTCGCCTTTCCGCGGGCGCTCAACTCGACCGCGGCAGCGGTGGCCGGGGTCAGCGCCAGACCCACACCGGCGCCCATCAAGGCACGACCGGCGTACACCCACCCGACCGAAGGGGCGACGGCGAAGAGGAGTACGCCGGCGAGTAACGCGCCGACGCCGTACAGCATCGTCTCCCGGCGGCCGATGTAGTCAGAGACCTGGCCGAAGATCAGCAGGAACGCCACGAGTACGACCGGATACACCGCGAAGATCGCGGTGGTCGCGGTGGGAGTGAGGTGCCAGGTCGAGGCGTAGAGCGGATAGGCCGTGGTCGGCGCGGCGCTCGTCCACAGGCTGATGGCCGCGACCGCAGCCGCGACCCAGAAACTGGCCCGGCGGCTGAGGGTACGGCGGGTTGGTGCGGAGGTGGTCGCGGGGAGATCGACGGCGGTCATGCAGACGTCCTTCGGCAGGTAGCTGAGTTGCGCTTCGAAACCCAGAACACCTGAGTTGCTCACAACAATCCAGCGCCCTGCATGACCTCCGTCACATCCGCACGGGCGGGGTACTCCGATCAGGCCGGGGCGACTGTGCGGGTGACGACCCAGCGATGCGGGGAGATCGGTCGCGTGCGCGTGAATCCGTGGTTCTCGAACGCGGCCATCGGCCCGGTATGCAGGAAGGATCCCGACACCTTCCGGTCGTCGGTCTCTTCGGGGTAGCCCTCGACGGTGCCGCCGCCGAGGCGGGCGATCTCGGCCAGCGCCCCGCCGAGTGCCGCGTCGGCGACTCCGCGACCGCGTAGACCCTTGCCGGTGAAGAAGCAGGTGACGCGCCATTCCGGCAGGGTGGTCAGGCCCTTCTCGTACAGCCGTCGGCTCTTGACCTCCGGCAACTCGTCGGGCGAGCCGAACTGGCACCAGCCGAGGCATTGGTCGTCGGCGAACACCAGCGCCGCGTGGGTGCGGCCGTCGCGAACGCGCTGCTCCTTCTCGTCGCGGTTCTGCGCCGCGGTCCGATCCTTGCCCAACTTGACGTGGAAGCCCATACACCAGCAGCCACCCCAGACGCCGTTGTTCGCTTCGACCAGCCGCGCGAACGCCGGCCAGGTGTCCACGTCCAAAGGCCGAACCGACAGCTCAACGTCCGCCGCCTTCGACTTGCCCACGAATCCTCCTTTCCACCGACTATTCGCGCCAGCCGGTGAGGTCTACCGACTTGCCGGTGTCGACGCGGAAGCCGAGCTTGATCTTGGTCTCCTGGCCGGCGGCCAGGTCGAGCTTCCAGGTGATGACGCCGAGGTCTGTGGTCTCGGCCGGTGCCGGTTCGGTGGTGGTCGGTTTGACGGTGATCTCGTGGTCGCGCGCTACCGGCAACTGGTCGAGCACCGTGATGCGGGCGGCGCGTGGCGTGTGGTTCTCGATCCGGGTTTCGTACTCGACCTCGCGCCGGCGCGTCGATCCCAGCGTCACCTTCGTTGCAGTACGGCGTACCAGCTTCCGCTCGACGCGGATCCGGTCGTCCAGGCCGAGTGCGAGCTCGACATCCTCGCCGGGGGCCCACATCGGCAGCACGGCCGAGCCCACGAAGTCCGCCTCGTGGAGGACGGCGGCCTTCCCGGTAGGCAACGTGTGGGCGGACGAGTTGACGACCGTGGCCCGCAGATGGACGTCGGCTGAACGGACGGGCGTCGTGATGTAGTCCAACTCGGCCTCGAGGTCGATCGAGGCGATGGTCGCGCGGTGGGAGGCGCCGTCCGCGGGGACGGCGACCGGCCGGGGCGGGGTGTACGTCGCGGCAGTGACGCCCTGCTCGACGGCCGCCTGCTGGTCGACCCAGGCAGGCGCCTCGGCTGACTGGAGCTGCTCGGTGAACGCGGCCGGCCTGGACGCGCGAGTCGCCGCGCGGGCGGTCGGTACCGGCGGGTGGACGCGGTCGAGGTACCAGGGGTCAAGCTCGGGCACCTTCACGGCAGTCGTCGGCCGGGCCGTCGACAGCGCGAGGTCGCACTCGGGCCAGTCCTCGCCGGTTTGCTGGGTGATCACGCCGTACCAGCTCAGCGTGATCTGATCGCCCACGAGCCGGATGTCGTAGGAGCTGGTCCAGCCGGCGAGCGGCACGACGTACGAGAGCTCGATCTCCACCTCGGCCTCGGCGTCCAGAGCCAGCCCGACGGCAGCGGAACGGCGGTCGGGAGTGCGTTGCTGTGCGACCGCGGCAAGTCGTCGGTCGGCGGCGGCGACGCGTTCCTCGGCTTCGCGCCGTCGCGTGGCGAGCTCCCTGCGCGTCGCCCGTACGGCGGTCAGCCGGGCGGCGAGCGACTCGGTGAACCCGCCCAGCTCGGCGACTGTCCCGCCGGAGGCCAGCGTCTTCGCGAAGCTGCCGCCGGCCCGCCGCGCCAGCTGCGCCAGGAACGTGTCGAGCTGGGCCTGGACGTCGTCGGCGTCGCTCAGTTCCGAAACCTCGGCCTGAGCCTCGCGGCGTTGCCGCTCCAGCTCGGCCACAGTCTCGTCCGGCGCCTGCGGATGGTGGCGCGTCGCCAGGTCGACGCCAAGCACTGTGGCCGGTCCGCGGCCGGAGACCCTCACGGAGTCCTCCTGCAACACGAGCGGCAGCGGCTCGACATACACCGTCTGATCGCCCGCCGGCACAGTGACCTTGCCGCGCCGAGTAACCCGTGCCCGGTCCGGATAAACAGTGACCGCAGTGATCGGAGCCCGCACCACAAGTTCAACCATGCCCCGACACTAGCTGCCCGCAGGGACATTCAAGACTGCCCAATAAGTGTTTGACGGTTTGGGGGGTTTTGGGGCATTGTGCTCCCCAAGGGTTGTTGGGGAGTGAGATGACTGAGGACGATGTCAAGGAGCTGCGGGCGGTGGCTCATCCGGTGCGGTTGCGGATTCTGTCGTTGCTGACCGGGACCGCGATGAGTGCCGCCGAGGTGGCCCGGGAGCTTGATCTGACGCATGCGAACGCGTCGTACCATCTGCGGATCCTGCTCGAGTCGGGCACGATCGTGGAGGCGGGGGAGGAGCGGATCCGCGGTGGGGTCGCGAAGCGGTACCGCTATCCCCACGAGGACCCAGGAGAGCCTCGGTCCCGGCTCACCACGGAGAGCCGGATCGCCCAGGTGCGTGCGCTGGGGCGCGAGCTGGAGCGACGGATGAGCCAGCGCAAGCCGAAGTCGCCGAACCATCTCAGCGACCTCGACGGATGGGTGCCGCCCGAGGTCTGGGCGCGGGTGCGCGAACTACTGATGGAGGCGTCCGCGTTGATGCACGACAACAACCAGCCGCCGCGGACGCCCGGCACGGTGCATGTCAGCGCCACGTCCTGGACGTTCCAGATGACCAAGAAGCCGCGGTCATGAAGGAAGGCTCGGCGCTCGCCCCGCTGCGCGAGCGGAACTTCCGGTACTACTGGCTGTCCCGGCTCATCGACCGGGCCGGTACGACGATGGCCGGCGTCGCGCTCGCCTTCGCGGTGCTCGAGGTCAGCGATTCGCCGACAGCTCTCGGCACGGTCCTGGCCGCCTACAGCATCCCGATGGTCGTGTTCCTGCTGGCCGGTGGCGTACTGGCCGACCGGTTCGGCCGGACCTTGGTGATCCAGCTGAGCAACGTCCTGTCCGGCCTCAGCCAATTGGCCACGGCCGCGTTGGTGATCACCGGCACCGCCGAGGTCTGGCAGTTGGCGGCGCTCGCCGCGCTCAACGGCACCGCCACGGCCGCGGGGATGCCGGCCCTGGCGGGCGTGATGCCTCAGCTCGTCCCGCGCGATCAACTCAAGCCGGCGAACCTTGTACTCGCGGTGCCCGAGAACGCACTGATGGTGCTCGGCCCGGCCGTGAGTGGCGTGCTCGTGGCCGTCGTCGGACCGGGGTGGGCGCTGGCCGTGGACGGCGCGACGTACCTGCTCGCGATGCTTGTCCTCACGCAGGTTCGCATCCCCCGGCCGGCCGACGGGCAGCAGCGCGGGGGCGCCATCGCCGACCTGCGCGAGGGGTGGACGTACTTCCGCAGTACCACCTGGCTCTGGGTCGTCGTCGCCTCGTTCTCCTTGCTCAACGCGATCAGCAGCGGCGGGTTCAACACCCTCGGCCCGGTGCTCGCCACCCAGACGGACATCGGCGAGGCCGGCTGGGGGCTGATCCGTTCGGCCCAGGCGGTCGGCTTCCTGGTGTGCTCGCTGGTCCTGATCCGCATCTCCTTCCGCAGGCCGCTGCTGTGGGGTATG
The DNA here is from genome assembly GCF_043197265.1 of Kribbella sp. NPDC049227. NCBI lineage: Bacteria > Bacillati > Actinomycetota > Actinomycetes > Propionibacteriales > Kribbellaceae > Kribbella > Kribbella sp. NPDC049227. The sequence goes on from NZ_JBICST010000002.1 coordinate 1,057,586, forward strand.
GCCGCGGTGGCTCTGAACGGGATCCCGATGCTGGTCCTCGGCCTGCAGCCCGTGCTGGTGGCCGCGATGATCGGCGCCTTCCTGGCCGGCCTCGGCAGCCAGGTCTTCGGCCTGGGCTGGGACCTCGCGATGCAGGAGCACGTGCCGGACGAGATGCTCTCGCGCGCCTACTCCTACGACATGCTCGGCTCGTTCGTGGCGATCCCGGTCGGCCAGTTGCTGTTCGGTCCGATCGGGCTGGCCTTCGGCGTCCAGCGTGTCATGGTGATCGCCGGCGTGGCGTACGTCGTGGTCGCCCTGGTGACCCTGGCGTCACGGTCGGTGCGCGACCTGCCACGAGCGACGGCGGCGGTGAGTGCAACGTCACGTCCGGAAGATAGTTAGTGCACTAATCATTCGCCTACACTTGAGCCATGGCGACCAGGCGTACCAGGAGCCGCAGAGCTCCGATGAACATCGAGACGGTCCAGCGATGGGTCGCGTCGGCCATCCTCTTCCACGTCGGCAGCGTTCCCGCCGTCACGCTCGCGGTCTACAGCATCGGCGTGGCGGACAGCGACTACGGCAAGGGCGTCGGCTTGTGGATCATGTCCGGCGTCATCGGCCTGCTGACCGCCGCCGGCATCCTGGCGATCTTCCGGCGCTCGCTGCTGTCGCTCTGGCTCATCGTCGGCCTCCTCCCAACCGTTGTCACCGGCTTCTACGTGCTGTGAGCCGTCGGCCCGTAGTGGCGAGCGGCATCCAGTCGTAGTGTCGAGGAGGGGCGGCCGACGTCGTCCCGGGTCTGCGGACTGGGAGGGCACAGCAATGGTTGACTCGGTCGCACCGCACGGGCTGCACCACGTCACAGCGATCGCGGAGGATCCACAGCGCAACGTCGACTTCTACACGACGGTGCTGGGCCTCCGCCTGGTCAAGCGGACCGTCAACTTCGACGCCCCGGACACCTATCACCTTTACTACGGCGACTCCTCGGGCCGGCCGTCTACGCTCCTGACGTTCTTCCCGTGGCCGGGAGCGCCGTTCGGCAGGCAGGGAACCGGCCTCACCACGGCGACCGCGTTCAGCGTGCCGCCGGAGTCGCTCGGCTGGTGGCAGCAGCGGCTGCAGAGCCTCGGCGTCGACGCGGACGCGCCGGTCGCCCGCTCCGACGAGGAGGTACTGCGGCTACGCGATCCCGACGGCCTCGTGATCGAGTTGGTCGCCTCCGACGGTGACACCCGGTCCGGCTGGGACGGCGTCGCCGCCATCCCGTACGACAACGCCGTTCGCGGCCTCTTCTCGGTCACCATGACGGAGCAGTTGCTCGACCCGACGGCCGAGATGCTCGCGGGCATGCTGGGCATGCAGCACGGTCAGGACTCGGCCGACGGCTCCCGGTTCGTCATGTCCGGGGGAGCCGAGGGTACGGCGGTCGACGTCCAGCCGAGCACGTCCTCGCGCGGTGTGCAGGCGGCCGGAACGGTTCACCACATCGCGTTCCGGGCGCCTGATGGCGAGACCCAGGCCAAGTGGCGCCTCGAGCTGATCGAGGCCGGCGTACAGGTCACCGAGATCCTCGACCGGCAGTACTTCACCTCGATCTACTTCCGTGAACCGGGCGGGGTCCTGCTGGAGATCGCGACCGACCAGCCGGGCTTCACCGTCGACGAACCGCTGCTGGAACTCGGTCAGCATCTGAAGCTGCCGCCCTGGCTCGAACCGAACCGCGAGCAGATCCAGGCCTCGTTGCCATCGCTGCGCGTACCGCCGGCCCCGGACGAGGTCGACCGATGAGCGAGGACCCGCTCGAGCGGCCGCATGTCTGGCAACCGGGTACGTCCGCGCCGCCACTGCTGTTGCTGCACGGCACCGGCGGAGACGAGTACGACCTGCTCGTCCTGCGGCAGTACCTGGCGCCCGACGCGCCCGTGCTGTCGCCGCGGGGAACAGTGTCGGAGCAAGGGATGGCTCGGTTCTTCCGCAGGCACCGGGAGGGCGTCTTCGACGAGGACGATCTGCGACTGCGCGCCGACGAGCTCGCTGCTTTCCTCACGGCTGCCGAGCAGAAGTACGACGTACCCGCCGGGTCCTGGGTCGCGGTCGGCTTCTCCAACGGAGCCAACATGGCATCCGCGCTGCTCCTGCGTCACCCCGAGTCCCTTGCCGGCGCGGTGCTGCTGGCCGCCATGGTCCCGTTCGCCGCCGATGAGCCCGCGGACGACGCCCTCGCAGGCAAACGAGTCCTCATCGTCAACGGCGACACCGACCCCATGGCGACCGCCGAACAAACCACCCGACTGAGCGCCCAGCTCCGCCGCCGAGCCGCCGACGTGGAGCTCCTGCCCTTCGCCGGCGGCCACACCATCGACCCGGCCCAACTGCCCCGCGTCAAACAGTTCGTCGACACCTTCAACCCGACGAACGAGTCGCCTTGAGGAAGGCGAGCACCGCCAGAACGCGGCGGTTCGTCTCGCTTTCCTCGGCCAGACCGAGCTTCTGGAAGACCGATCCGATGTGCTTGCCGACCGCACGGTCACTCAGGTACAGCACGTTGGCAATGGCGGCGTTGCTGCGTCCCGTCGCCATCTGCTGCAGCACCGAACGCTCCCGGTCGGTCAGCCCGAGCAGAGGCGTACCCGCATCGGTCAGCTTGCGGGAGATCAGCTCCTCGATCACCAGGGGGTCGAGGGCCGAGCCGCCTCGGGCGACCTCCTGGAGCGCGCGAACCAACTCGTCGACCTGAGCGACCCGCTCCTTGAGCAGATAGCCGAGTCCGGCGACACCGTCCTCCAGCAACTCAAGGGCGTACTCGTCCTCGATGTACTGCGACAGTACGACGACGCCGATCTCCGGGAAGTCCGCGCGGATACGCTTCGCGGCGTGGATGCCTTCGACAGTGTGGGTCGGTGGCATCCTGATGTCGGTCAGTACGGCGTCGGGTCGATGATCGGCGACCGCCCGCAGCAGCGAGTCGCCGTCAATGGCCAGACCGACCAGGTCGATGTCGTCCGCACCGGCGAGCAGAGCGGACACACCTTCCCGCATCAGGTAGTTGTCATCGGCAAAGACGACCCGCAAGGTCATGTCGGCAGCTCCCCGTCCGCAACGGGGATGCTCACACGCAGGACGACCGCCGGCCCCGACGAATCGACGACCGCGGTTCCACCGCAGGCCAGCACCCGGTCGACCTCGGGCTGGTCCCACTCGGAGCGTCGGTCGCCGCTGATGGTCAGCGTGAGCTCGTGTCCCTCCAGCCGCAACTCGAGCAGTGCCGAGCTGCCGAGCCCTCGAAGCGTCTCCACAGCACAGAAGTACGCCGCCGCCTCGATGTGCGAGGCGAATCGCGCTCGCTCGGCAGTCGGCGAGATGCTCACCAGGACCCGCCCGCCGGCGTGTGCGGCGTAAAGGCTCAGGGCTGCAGCCAATCCCTTGTTCGTCAGCGTCGCCGGATAGACGCCGCGGGCAACGTCCCGCAGCGCCGCCAGCGCCCGGCTCGTTGCCTTCGTTGCCTCGTCCAACGACCTGCCGACGACAGCCGGGTCGGCATCCGCCCTCGCCAGCTGACCGCGGATGCGTTCGAGATGGGGGAGTACCTCGACGGTGACCGCTCGGGTCAGCCGTCGACGTTGGGATTCCTGTGCGGCCAGCAGCCGGCGCCAGGATGCATCGAGCTCCTCAGCCTGTACGCCGGTCTGATCCACCCGGGCCTGTAACCGGGCCGCGAGTTGAGCATTGCGAAGTCCCAGACCTGCTTGGGTGGCGAGGTCGGTCAGGAGCGTTCGATCTGCCCTCGACAGTTGCCGACCGGCCGGCATACTCACACTGATCTCGCCAAGTTGCCGTGCGTTGTGCCAGACCGGCTCCGAGTACGCGATCCGCGACAGGCCGGCAGGGCCGGGCCACTGCGCGACGATGTCGTCGGCCCCGGCCACCGCGAGCCGTACTGCGCTGTGCTCGGCGCCGACGCTACGCCCGGCCACCTCGGCCACGCCCGGCATGATCTGATCCAGTGACACCGCCCGGGACAGGTGGCGGCAGAGATCGGCCAGAGCCTGGTACGGCGCGGCGCGACGTCCGTACGCCACACGGTTGCCGACGCGCTGCATCCCGCTCCGCAGAGGCTGGAACGCCAACGCCACCAGGGCGGTGGCGATCACCGACACCAGGTACCGTTCCGAGACCTGGCCACCGATCACCGCACCGAGCAACGCGACGGCCGAGACATATGCGGCGGTCACGAAGATCAGGCCCACGGCCGCGACCACCGCACGGTTGATGACCAGATCGATGTCGTACAGCCGGTATTTCAGGATCGCGAGTCCTGCGGCGACCGGCACGCTGGCAAAGGCGACGAAGAGCGGTACGACGCTCCACACCTGCGCGTTGTCCGGGCCGAGGCTGAGGACCTGGGCGAGGACGAAACCGGCCACGAGCGCGAATGCCGCGGTGGTGAGCCATCGCAACTGTTGCCGCCGTTCACCACGGGCGCGGCGCAACCGCAGTACCAGCGCCACGACGGCGAGGAGGAGCAACGCGATGTTCACGATCGCGGCCACGGCGCCGATGGCTGTCACGAGCGGGTTGAGCTCGACGGACGAGGTGATGGTGTCGATCGGGACCAGCAGGACCGTGCTGAGGATCGCCACCGCCTGCGGGACCGGAAGCGCCCACAACACAGCTCGCCAGGCCTTGCTGGGAAGGGATCCGTCGGGGAACAACAGGAAGACAGCTGCCAGCACCGACAGCGCCCAGCTGGCACCGAGCGCGGAGGACAGCACTGTGGCGACCTGGCCGGTGAACTGCGATCCGAGCTCGCCATCTTCCAGGACGCGGAAGGCATAGGCCTGACAGACGAGCCCGATACCGGTGCCGAGTTGCCCGACGAGGAACAACCAGCCGATCGGGTTGCGGGGGAGTCGCGTGGCGATCAAGGCGCCGACGAACGCACTCAGCACGCAGCCGATGGTGATGATCGGGAACGCGTTGAGACCTGCGTCCGCGTGGATCAGCCCACCGGATCCGGACAGGACCAGGACGCCGTGGGCGACGCCGAGCGTCGCGGTCGCGGCGAGCAACGACCAGGCGAGACCTGTTGTTGCCGAAGGCATCATGGCACTCGGCTCACAACAGCGAGCGGAATCTCGGCGCGCACCGTCGTACCTGCTCGGGGGACCGAGTTGATCGTGAAGACTCCACCGACCGCCTGGATGCGTTCGGCCATATGGGTCAGGCCGCCGTCGTTGTCCGGCGCCGTGGTGAAGCCCTTCCCGTCGTCGCGAATGCAGGCGCTGACGGCACGGTTGTCGCCGTACAGCTCGATCACCACCCCGTGGGCGGCGGCGTGCTTGGCCGCGTTCTGGAGTGCCTCCAGGCAGCAGTAGTACAGCGCGTGTTCCACCTCGGTCGGGTACCGCCCGAGCCCTGCGCTCACGAGTTCGACCGGGACGGGACTGGTCTGGACTGCGGCGCGGAGAGCCGCGGTCAATCCGGTCTCCGCGAGCAGCCGGGGCCGCCCGCCGATGACATCGAGCAGATCGGTCACCGCCTGCTCGACCGACACGTCCAGGGTGTGGAGGTGCTCGTGTGCCTGGTCAGGACGCAGTACGACGAGGGTGCGGGCCAGGCCGAGGTTGACCGCGAGCGACACCAGTTGTTGCTGCGCGCCGTCGTGCAGGTCCCGCTCGAGCCGCCGGCGTTCGACGTCCTCCGACTCTGCCACCCGGCGTCTGGATTCGCGCAGCAGGTCCGCGCGGGCCGAGACATCTCGGAGCCGGTCCTGCAGTGCAGCGGTCAACCCGAGGTTGCGAACGACCAGACCTGCTTGTGCCGTCAGGCTGTCGAGCAGTTCGATGTCCACCGGTGTCAGCGGCTCGTCGGCACGTTCCTCGACGACCAGCAGACCGAGCAGGTCGCCGCTGTGCCGTACGGCTCGCAGGTGCCGACCAGGCGCCGGGTCCGTGAGATCCGGCTGCACTGCGGGCGCGTCGCCGTCGGCAGGATGGGCCGCGGCGAGCTGGATCCGGCCACCTGCCAGCAGCCAGATCTCCACGGTCGAGGCGTTCAGCGCCGTACCGAGAACCTGCGCCATGCGTGCCGGAGTCTGGCTGTCCGCCGCGAAGTGGGCGAGTACGTCGTACGGCGCCGAGCGATGGGTCAGCTCGTTCGCCCAACCGCGCAGGGTCCGGCGCACGGGCTCGAATCCCACACCGACGATGATCGTGGCCAGCACCGACAACCCGGGGCTGGGCGAGTGTGAGCGGCCGACGAACCTCCCCACGAGAACCACGACCACGAGGTAGACCCCGCCGACGAACACCATCAGTCCCGCCAGTACCAGCAGGTCCCCCCACAAGCGCCGTCGGGTCGGCCGCCGACCAGGCGGCCACCACCCGCTCACTTCCTCAGTCTGCGGGTGGTGCTGTGCTGAGGGAAGGGGTGGCTGGCCTCACCTGCTGGGGAGGGCTAGGTCCCGGGATCGGTGCCGAAACCCTCCAGGGTTGTGCAAGCAGCACTCTGGGCCACGGATGCGTCGAGCGGTGTCCTGGGAGAAGCCTCACCTTAGGAGCCCTGATGTCGACCACGCCCGGCGCGAACCGCTGTCCAACTCTTCGACCCTGCTACGACGCCACCCGGTGGGGCTGTTCCTGGCGCTCACCTATGCACTGGCCTGGGCCTTCTGGGCACCACTGGTCATCTTCCAGGACAGCATGCCCAAGGGACTGGGGGCCATTCTGATCATGTTGGGAACCGTGGTGCCCTCGAGCTTGGCCGTGGTGTTCGTGGCCAAGCTGCACGGCAGGCCTGGTGTACGGAGGTTGTTCGGCCGGCTACTCAAGGGACGTGTCGGAGTTCGCTGGTACGTCGCTGTGATCGGGTTGTCGCTGCTTGCACCCATCGCGCTCGGCCTGACCATCCTGCTGGGCGGTAGCCGCCCGGCGCTCGACACCACCGTCGTCGCAGTCGTCATCAGCTTCCTGTTCTCGATCTTCCCTGGGAGCGCGCTCGGCGAGGAGCTCGGCTGGCGTGGCTTCGTCCTGCCCAGGCTCCAGAGCCGCCAGAGCGCCCTGCGTGCGAGCCTCCTGATCGGCGTGGTGTGGGGGCCCTGGCACCTCCCGCTGTGGCTGACCGGGCAGGAGTCTCATCCGATCAGCCTGTTCGCCGCCTTCGTGGTGTCCGTGATCTGCATGTCCGTGCTGTGCACGTGGATGTACAACGGCACCGGTGGAAGCCTGCTGATCGTCGTACTGTTCCACGCCACGGCCAACCTGCCGGTGACGATCCTGATCGCGCCGCTCGGCAAGGACATGGCGCCGGCGTTCCTGACCTTCGTCGGCCTGATGGTCGTCGCGGCCACGGTCGTGGTCATCGCAACGGGCGCTGCGCAACTGTCCCGCACGCGGCAGAAGCAGGTCGAGCTGCCATGACCGGGCTCGGCCGGCGATGGTTCATGGTCGGCACGCCGGTGGTCTTCGCCGGCGTGTCGGTCTTCCACCCGATGGGCCATCCGGCGGAGCTGGGCAGTGGTGGCGTGTCCCGATGGATCGCCGTACACCTGCTGCAACTGGTGCTCAGCGTCCTGCTCGCCATCAGCGTCTGGCTCCTGCTCGACGGCCTTCAGAGCCGGGCGGCCACTGCCGCCCGGCTCGCGGTGCCGGTCTGGCTGGCCTTCTTCTCCGCCTTCGACGGCGTCTCCGGACTGGCGACGGGCTGGATGGCGCACGCCGCGCATGGGCACGTCGGCGACGAGCAGGCGGCCTCGGTACGGGCGATCAGGGAACTGTTCGAGCAGAACTGGCTCACCGGCAACCTGTCGGTCGCTGGAATCGTTGCCGGTCTCGGCTGGCTGGTCATCGCCCTTGGCTCCGCCGTGGCACTGAGCCGGGCCGGCGCCGACCGGATCACCGTCGCACTGATGGGGGCCTCGCTGTTGTTCGCCATGCACCCACCCCCAACAGGAACCCTCGGCCTCCTCGCGCTTGCCGCAGCTGCCTATCGTTGGACGCGCCAACGGCAGGACGCCGAGGTCATGCAGCAGTCTGTCCGCTGATGCGTGGTGGCGGTTGGGTTCGCTGGACGGCCGCGTTGAGGTCGGCCAACTGGACGCAGGCGGCGGTGATGGCGTCTTGCAGGGTGGGCCATTGGTCGACGCACCAGTAGGGGTCGTCGGGCTGCCGGTCGTGGTCGTCGTCGATGTCGGCGCACCAGCCGCCGGTGAAGGCCTGGTGGATGTGGATTCTGAGGTTCATGGTGGTGACTCCGTGCGGGCTTCATCGGGATTCCGCCAGCGTTCGTAGCGATCCGGGAGTCGGATGGCCGCATCGTTGCGGGGCGGCCGGCGTCCGCCGTACGGCGGACGCCGGGTCGTGCGATCAAAGGATGCTGAGCCCGATGGTGCCCGGAGCGAGCCGTCGGGTGTTCACATCGTCGCGGCCGGCCAGCGTGTCGATCGTCAGCTGGTCCGTCGGTTCCGCGTCCTTCAGCCGTACGTCGGCCTTCAGTCCGGACACCCGCACGTCCCCACCGGAGCCGGAGACCCGGATGTGGTCCCTTCCGGCAGTGCCCGTGACGGTCACAGCGTCGACCGCTGAGTCACCGCCGCTGGTGTTGAGCTGCGCACCGAGGTCGACATCGACGTTCTTGACATCGGTACCGCGCAGATCGCCGACGGTGACCGTGTCGGCGCCACCGAGCGCGTTCAGCGAGACCCGCTCGACGTTGTCGGTGTCCATCACGATGTTGCCCACGTCCCGGGTGAACCGCAGTCGCGGACCGTTGGCGGCGGCAACGAACTTCTCCGCCGCGGCCGCACCGTTGAACACCATGGTGTCCTGGTCCCGGCCGCCCTGGATCACGTCGCTGCCGTCTCCCGGATCCCAGGTGAACGAATCGCGGCCACTGCCGAGCAGCGCTGTGTCGGTACCACGGTTGCCGTCGACGGTGTCGTTGCCGGCGCCGGTACGGAACAGTTCGTTGCCGCTGCCCCCGAAGGCGGAGTCGTTGCCGTCGCCGGTGTCGATGATCGTGAACGGCTGGACCTCGGCGCCGTAGTCGATCCGTACGACGTCGTTGCCGCCCCGGCTGGTGACGAGGATCTGGGTGAAGTCGCTGCGGTTGACCGTGCGCTTCGTCGTACCAGGACCGAAGTCGACCTCGAGAACCGACGTGTTGGTCGCCGGCACGGTCAGCGTGATGTTGTCCGCGTGGTTCGTGCCGGTGACGATCAGCTGGCCGGTATCGATGACGACGCCACTCGACGGGGTCGCGGATGCCGTGCCTGCCAGACTCACGGCGATGCCGGTGCTGATGGCCGCGGCGGCTGCCGCGCTCAGACCTCGCCGGAGACGCCTTGTCACACTACTCATGATCTTGTCCCTCCCAATGGGTACGGCGGTCTCGAGTCGACGCGCCGTGCTGTCTATGGGGGGCTACACGCGCGCCGACCCCGGCCGGTTCAAACCAATTCCGGTGGATTCCGGCATCCGTTCGATGTGGTTGCCAGAGGCATCTAAACCCAATCAGGGTGTGGTGAGTGGAGATCCGGGGTTCGACCCGGGGTCATCCACAATGTGCCGCGCACGATTGACAGGGACGATCAAGAAGCATCGAACCGATGTGGCTCGGGGTCCGTATAGGGAGCACGGAAGGCCGGCAGAGGGAGGCGATCATGACAACAGTCGCGGTGGAGTCAGCACCGACGGTCGTCGGCTCGGATCGCCTTGTGACTGGTCGATACCGCTTGATGAAGTTGCTCGGCCGCGGCGGTATGGGCCGGGTCTGGCTGGCTGATGACGAGTTGCTGGGGCGGCAAGTCGCGATCAAGCAGGTCGTGCTTCCCGGCCGCGCGTCCGAGCACGTTCGCGCCAGTGCGCTGGCCGAGGCGCGCGCGGTGGCACGAGTTGATCACCGCAATGTGGTCAAGGTGTACGACGTTGTCGAGGACGGCGGCGATCACTGGATCGTCATGGAACCGCTGTCAGGGCGAACCATGGCCGACGCGCTGGCGTCGGACGGGCCGCTGCCGCTTGCCGACGTACGGCGGATCGCGCTGCACCTGGTCGACGCGCTAGGGGCCGTCCATCAGGCAGGTCTGGTGCACTCGGACGTCAAGCCGGCGAACGTCCAACTGTGTGACGACGGACGGGTTGTCCTGATGGACTTCGGCATCGCAACCGCGGTCGACGACGAGGAGACGCTGTCGAGCGAGGCCATGGCCGGCAGCCCGGCGTACATGTCACCGGAGCGAGCCCGCGGCGACGCGGTCGGCCCGGCATCCGACCTGTTCTCGCTGGGCGCGACCCTGTTCGCGGCGGTCGAGGGGAAGTCCCCCTTTGGCGCCGGCGACCCGTTCAGCACCCTGGTAGCGGTCGTTGAAGCCCGGCCGGCCGGCTTCGTGAACGCCGGCCCGCTGCGCCCGATCATCGAAGCCCTGCTGGCCAAAGATCCCTCCGATCGCCTGACCGTCACGCAAGCCACTACAGCTCTGCACACCAACTGAAGTCTTGCGCTGGTGCGGCGCGTTGGTGTGGGTGCGATCCTGAGCCGGTGACAGCTGGGATGACTGCCGGTGCGTGGGCCGATCAGCAGGTGGCCGCGGTTCGCGACGATCCGTCCGGCCGGCTCGCGCTGATGCAGCGGTGCTACTACGGCCCGTTCGGCAAGGCGCCTCGTCATCTTCCGTATCGTCGTGCGGCCATGTCCGCGATGCAGTGGGAGTTGCGGCGCGGCGTACTGCAGCCGTTGTTCGGTGACAGTCCTGGCAGTCCGTGGTGGCGGGCGGTGAATGAGCGCGTACTACGGGACGGTTGTGAAGCCGTGGCCCTGAGCGGAGATCTGCCCGGCGCGGCCTCGTCACGGACGGTCGACTATTGGCTGTCGTTCGCGCAGTACCCGACCGCTCGGGCTTGGTGGCGCGCGCACAACGGAAGCATCGTGGCCGGCTACATCGAGCATCGCGAGTTGGCGGAGGCGGAGACTGCCGCCGAGCGCTTCTTCATGAACGTCGTACTGTGCCGGGTGCTGTACACGCACACGCTCGTCGCGGCCCCTCGGATCGCGCTCGGATGGCTGCGTCCGCTCGCTCCGTTGCTCGGTGATCCGAGGCTCGGCATGGCCGGGATCTTCCTTCAGCTGTCGCGCGTCCTGCCGGACGAGTATCCGCTTCGCGACAGTGTGCAGTCCTATCTCAAGGACGAGCGCGGGCTCGGCCGGTTGCTGGACTTCGGCGTGATCCTGCCGCGGCTGCAGCAGATCTACGACTGGTCGGCGTACGAACTCGCGGCTCCGGGACTGCTGGACTGCATCGAAGCCGGCGCCCTGACCTACGCCTGGTCTGCAGCCGACCGCAGTGTCTGGCAGGCCCCGGAGTCGTCGATTCTCAGGGTGGCCCAGCGCCTGCTGCCGCCCGAACGTCGTCGCTAGCCGGCGGTCAGTCGACCACCGCGGGAGGCGCGCCCTCGTCCACGGGGCGGGCGGCCGCGCGTTTGCGGGGGAGCATCAGGGCCGGTATCAAGGTCAGCGTCACCAGCACCCAGGCGACCCAGAAGGTATTGGCGAAGGCCCCGGCGGCCTCGACCAGTCCGCGGGCGATGGCGGCCGGGTCAATGTGCAGCGGGATCAGGCTCTTCGGCTGGGTGTTGAAGAGGATCGCGGCCTGGGTCTCCTTGAGCCCTTCGCCCAGCCCGGCGACGTTCTGCGTACCAGGGATGATCGGCGAGTCGTTGAGCTGGTTGGTCAGGATGACCGACATCGTCGCGACCCCGCAGGACGAGGCGATCTGCTGGGTGATGTTGAGCAGGGTCGAGCCGCGCGCTACCTGGGGACCGCGCAGCGTCCGCAGCGCGGTGGTGAACAGCGGCATCATCGTGCCGCCCATCCCGAAGCCCATCACGACCAGCATGACGATGATCACGGGGTACGGCGTGGTCGCCGTGAGCTGGGTCAGCCCGAACATGCCGATGACGATCAGTCCGAGACCGACGGGCACGATCCGGCCGACCGGGATCTTGTCCACCAACCGCCCGGCGATCGGCATGGTCGCCATGGCGCCGAGTCCCTGCGGCGCTACCAGGAGACCCGCATGCAGCGTGGACTCGCCGCGAATCTCCTGGAAGTACGTCGGCACGAGGAGCAGCCCGCCGAAGAACGCCGCGGCGAACAGGAACATCGTGATGATCGAGACGGTGAGGTTGCGGTCGCGGAACAGCCGCAGGTCCAGCAGCGGATGCTCCGGCCGGAAGGAGTGCCAGACGAACGCCCCCATCAACAGCACGCCGATCAGGATCGAGACCCACACCCGGGGCGCAGTGAAGTCACCGCCCTCGGCGGGCAGCGAAGAGATCCCGAAGAGGAACAGGGCGAGCCCCGGCGACATCAGGACCACTCCGAGGACGTCGAGCGACTCGGACGGCTCAGCGTGGTCCTTCGCGAGGGCGAACCAGGCGTAGACCAGCGCGATCGCGCCGAGCGGGACGTTGATGAGGAAGATCCAGTGCCAGCTCGCCACCTGGATCAGCCAGCCGCCCAGGATCGGTCCCAGGATCGGTCCGAGCAGCATGGGTACGCCGAGGATGGCCATCAGCCGGCCCATCCGGTGCGGTCCCGCCGCCTGGGTCATGATGGTCATGCCGAGCGGCATCAGCATGCCGCCGCCCAGTCCCTGCAGGACGCGGAAACCGATGAGCATGTCGATGCTCGAGGCGGTCGCACACAGCGCGGAGCCGGCGGTGAAGAGGAAGATCGCGGCCATGTAGAGCCGCTTGGTGCCGAACCGGTTGGCCGCCCATCCGGTCAGCGGGATCACGGTCGCGAGCGCGAGCGTGTACGCCGTCACCGTCCAGGCCACGTGCGCGTACGTGACCGGATCCTCGGGTGTGCCGAACTCGAGCTGGAAGGTCGGCAGGGCGACGTTGACCACCGTGATGTCGAGGATCGACATGATGGCGCCCAGCACCACGACGCCGGCGATCTTCAGAACAGCGGCATCAATGTGGTCCGGGTAGTCGGACTGGGTCGCTGGCTGGCTCAACGTGATCCCCCCTGAGCACAAGGTCTGCTTGTCGCGAGCCTACGCGCGAACCCGGGCCGGATACGAGCAAATTCCTGAACCAGCCGGATGGTCTCCGAGTGTGATCGGCGACTACGGACAGTGCACGGGTGGCAGGGAATGGCCAGTGGCGGGTTTCGGTCAATGGGTGTGGCGGGGTGCCGCGGGTGGTGCGTAATTGTCCAGCACTCCTCCTACCGCCACGGAGAAAGGGGCCGTCGTGCCCTCCGCCCTTCCGCACCGTCGTCTGTGTGTTTGCTTTCTGACCGCTGTGACCTTGGCCGGCCTTCTTGTCGCCGGACCGGCTGCGGCGGCACCACCAGAAGCCGGTCCGTCCCGTCAGGTGTCGATGCCGGACGGTGGCCACATCGCCCTCGGCCCCGACGGCGCGGCTACCCGTACCGACGCTCGAGGCAACGTGCTCGGCCGTACGACGATCCTGATCCCGGACGGTACGTCGGCAGTCGGTGGCGACTGGGCCCCCACGGACGAGGCGGTGCGCGCCACCTTCGCACAGCAGACCGCCCAGCCCGGGCAGCGTGTCTCGGCGATGTCCACCGGCCCGAAGCCCGTGCCGGCGGAAGCGGTCAGTGCAGCTCGCAAGGCGACCCCGAAGGCAGCGAAGACGTCGCCAGCGGCCCTGCCGACGAACTACGGCCTGACCTCGTCCGCGCAGAGCTTCCTCAACGCCGGCGGCACGAACGCGGTCGGCGCCTTCAGCACGCTCCAGGAGCGGTTCGGCCAACTGCCCGGTGCCGGTCAGATCATCACGAACGTCTCGATCGGCGATCTCACCGACCAGGCGATGGCCGATGCGGGCGACAACTACGTCCGCTCCCACGGCCCGACCACGATCGTCCGTGACGGACAGCGCTACCTCGACCTGCCGGCGATGCCGCTGATTCCGACGTACACAGCAGGCCCCGACGGCAAGCTGGACCCGGTCGGCTCGACCGAGGGACAGGACGCCCAGCTCGGTGAGGTGCTGCTCGACTTCGGGGTGATGGCGCCGCTGCCGCACGACAAGCAGCGGCCTGAGGCGACCGGCGACGGTCTCACCGATCTCCTCGGCATCGCGCCGGGCGCGCAGTACCGGCTCGTCGTCCCGAAGCAGCCGACGTTCGACCAGATCGCGGTGGCGCTGCTGGCCGCGGCCCGGCAGACCCCGCGGCCGGACGTGATCACGGCGAGCCTCGGCTTCGGCACCGACACCCAGGGCTTCCCGGGCCGGTACCTCGAGGACGACCCGGTGATCCGGAACGTCGTCAGCACGATCGTGCACAAGTACCACATCGTCGTGACCATCTCGTCGAACGACGGCACCCGGCTCTACACGCCGACCGCGGTCGGCCCGGACGGCGGCAGCACGCCCACCGACCTGGTCTCGCCCCACGAGGCCGCGACGACCATCGATGACGTCGCGCAGTCCACCACACCGACACGAGTCCCGGACAGTGGTGCGATCGCCGTCGGCGGCACCACCCTCGACGACATCGCTTCGGAGCCGTCGTCGCACAACCCGACCTTCGCGGCCACGCGCACGAACGGCGGAACCACGTTCTCGTCCGGCTTCGGCACGCGTCTCAACGTGTCCGCACCCAGCGACGGCATCCTGGTGTATGAGCACACCGGAGGAGGGGCTGCGCAGGAGGTCACGCCGGTACTGAACGGCGGTACGTCGGCCTCCGCCCCGATGGTCGCCGCGGCCGCCGCCGTCGTACTGCAGGCCTCGGAACTGACCGGACACCGGCTCAGCCCGACGGATGTCCGGGCGTTGCTGGAACGTACCGGCCGTGCGGTCGCCAGCCCGCCGCAGATGGACCGGAAGGTCGCTGTCGGACCACAGCTCGACGTCACCGCCGCGGTCAACGAGGTGCTGGAGAAGGGACATGCGCAGCCTCGGATCGCGCGGTTGTCCGTCGCCCATCGCGTCGTCACCGGCGGCCTCGGCGGCTCGTTCCTCGAGTCCAGCGACCCGGACCGGATCGATCTGCAGACCGGCGGCACTGGCGAAGGCCTTGTGGGACCGGTCACGATCGGCGCCGACGTGGTCGGCTCGACCACCGGCAAGACCGACTACGTACTGACTGTCAATGGGCACGAGTTCCACTCGTCCGTACCGGCGGTCCGGCTGACGCCGAGTGAGCTGCTGGGTGCTGCGGACCTGCCCGTGGTGTCCGACCGAGACCGCGATGTCCCCGTGACGTTCGAAGTACGCAACGGCAAGCACACGGTCGCGTCGGCGGTCAAGACACTCACGGTCGGACCGACGGACGGGACGTACGCCGAGGCGCTGGCACCCGTCGCTCCGGCGACCGTCCGCGCGGACAGTGCGGTCACGGTCCACTACGACGTGACCGGCGTCCGGAACTTGTCGAACCCGCAGCTCGTGGTGTCGACGCTCGGGCACTGGAACCCGCTCACGGCACCACTGTTCGGCACCGGGTTCGTTGCTCCGCTCAACGATCTGAGTGGCGACGTCGTGGTCCCGGCGAGCGCGTTCGCGGGCGGGGGCGGGATCTACGGCATCGGGATCGTCCAGCGGTCCGTCACCGGTTCGGCCGGCACACCGACGTACGGCGAGTTCACCGCGATCCGGGTCGACGGCGGTACAGCAGACCACCGGCCGCCCGCGCCGACTCTCGGTCCGCGGGCCGACCACAGGCTGGAGATCCGGCGAGCCGAGCCGCGCTTCTCGCTGCGGTACGACGTCCGCTCGGTTCCCGGCGCGACCGGAGCGGCGGTCGAGTTCTCCGCGCCCGCGCCGACGCTCTACAACGCGCTCAATACCTTCACCAACGCCAACGGTGACTCGCGCGACCAGAACGGAGTCAACGCGGGATCCGTTGCGTATCAGGCCCTTCCGGCCCGCTCGGGTGTCGCGTCTCTGAACGCGGCCGAACTTGGCCTCGGCGGCTCGGTGGCGTACAACGTCCGGGTCTTCGGGACCGACCGAGCCGGCCGGATCCTCGGCCAGGCGTCGGCGTCCTCGCTGCTGACGGTCGACGACGGCCTCGCGCCCGGCGACGGGAGAGTGACGAGCTTCGCGGCCCAGCCTGGCGGTACGTCGTACGCCGCCCTCCGGACCCCCGGCGGGGGAGAGTCGGTACTGGAGTACGACGCCGCGACCGGCACCTACGGTGGCACGATCACCACCGATCCGTCGCCGGACAGTGGTTACCAGATCCTCGGCGCGGATCCACAGGCGCAGCGCGTCGTACTCCTGCACTTCTCGCCGACCGGCTCGGCGCTGGAGACCTACGACACCACCACGAAGCAGCGCATCGCCACGGCGGCCATGGACGGCTACACCGTCCGGGGCGGACGCGTCGACTCCGTCCGGCACCGCGCCGCAATCCTTGCCTTGCGCAACGAAGATGGTGCTGACGTCGTTCTCCCGCTCACCCTCGCGACCGGCACGCTGGCTCCGGCGATCGCCGCTGATCCGCCGGGTGCGGTGCGGGGTGGGTTCAAGATGATCGAGCTCGACCGGCAGACCGGCACGGTGTACCTGTCGCGGACCAGCAGCAGCCTGATCTGCATCGGTGGCGGGGCAGGCTCCGCGGTGAGCGTCGACCTCGATACGAGCGCTCTGCGGTTGTCGGACTCGGGCAGCGTCTGCGCCAACGGCCTCGCTCTGGACGAGGGAGCGGACCGGCTCTACCAGTTGTCCTACCGCTCGGTCAGCCTGAACATCGTCGGGACGACGAGCATGAGCGTGCTGGCCGGCGACACGATGACCACCGCCGCACCGACGATCCCGGTCCGGCAGCAGCAGGCGGCGTACCTCGCGATCGACAGCGTGCACCACCTCGGGCTGGTCGCCTTCCGCACTCCGCCGGTGCTGTCGCAGTTCGGCCGCGTCGGCGGCGTTGTCACCGACAGCAACGCGACCAGCCAGCTCGCGGTCATCGATCTGGCGACGGGCCAGCAGGTCTCGGTGGTGTCCGGCTTGAACTTCGTCAGCAGTCCGTTCGGTGGCGAGTACAACTCGCAGACCGAACGCGCGGTCCAGTTGGACCCGAGCACCCGCACCGGGTGGGTGCCCTCCGTCGACGGCCGGCAGTTGCAGCAGTTCCGCTACTGACCCACCGCTCAGCCCGGCCGTCGCGACGGCCGGGCTGAGCGGCATTGGGGGAGGGGTCAGTTGTCGTCTTCGTAGGCCACGGTCAGCCGGCGGTCGGAGCGGCGTACTCGCACTGCTGTCAGAACGCCGAGCAGGACGATCACCACGCCGACCATCTCCGCGGCCTCCTCGACGGCCATCGCCAGGTGCCGCCACAGGTATCGGGCGCCGGCGTCGGTGAGCAGGACGTTCACGACCTCCAGGCCCAAGGCTCCCGCGATCGACGTCGCGAGGCCGGCGAGGATCAGTGCTCGGGACCGGGCCGGGATGGCACGGAACGCCGGGACGAGGAAGAGGAGCGACAGGACGAGGGCCGCAGCGGCCGGGATCGTCCACCCGAGGCGCCCGAGCAGCGAGCCGGTCTCGAACACGCCAGAGGTCCACTTGGCGCCGCGTTCGTGCAGCGAGACAACCTCGTCGATCGACAGCAGCGCGAAGATGACAGCCAGAACCATCCAGGACCGCCCGGCGCGACCAGTGCCGGAGTCCGCTCCGGCCAGTCGGGCGACGGCGACGGCTACCAGGCAGCAGGTCACCAGGAGCGCCGACGTCCACCAGCTCGCCAGCGAGCGCTCCTGCGCGGCATTCAGCAGGCTCAGCACATCCGCCAGTACGCCGCCCGGACGCAGGAGGATCCGCACCGCGACGGCCACGACGTGCAGCGCCATGATCGCCGCACAGATCGGCAACAGCACCCGACCGACCGCGTACCGCGCATCCACCCGGGCGACCACTGGAGCAATGATCACGTCATGGGGCTTCGATAGCTGCATGGTGGTCCGCACGGTCTTCCGTCTCTGCCGATGGTCATCGGAAGCTAGCAACGGAAGCACGCGCCGAACCTTAAGCGAGGATTAGAGTCCTCTCACCTAGGCGGCCTGCTGGGTCAGCGGTTGAGGAGGTCGGCGGCTTGGAGTTGCTGCCAGATCTCGGATTGGTCGACGACGGTGACGCCGAGTTTCTCAGCCTTGGTGAGTTTGGCGGCGCCGACGTCGGCGCCGGTGATGAGGAAGTCGGTGCTGGCCGAGACCGAGGAGGCGATGGTGGCGCCGGCCTTCTCGCAGAGTCGCTGGAAGGCCGGGCGTGCGACCTTCTCACCGGAGCGGGGGTCACTGATGGAGCCGGTGACGACCACCGTCTTGCCGGCCAGCGGTGCGCCGGCCGCAACGACCGGTGGCAGGTCCTCCTCGCGTACGTCGAGCGAGACGCCGGCCGCGCGAAGCCGTTCGAGCTCAGGCCGTAGCCGGGTCAGGTGTTCGATCAGGGAGGCGGCGACCTTGGGACCGATGTCGTCGACGGCGACGAGCCCGTCGACGCCCGCGTCGGCCACCTCTTCCAGGGAAGCGAATCCCGCGCGGCACAGCCTGGCCGCGGTGCCTTCGGAGGCCATCGGGATCGCGAGGCCGATCATCGCCCGGCGGAGGCCGACCTGGCGGCTCGCGTCGATCGACTCGATCATGCGAGCGGCCGAGATGTCGCCGATGCGATCGAACTCCAGTAGCCGTTCAGCGGTCAGGTGGTAGAAGTCCGACGGGTGTTCGAGGATCCCGGCCTCGGCCAGGCGCTCGATCCAGACCCCGCCGATGGCGTCGATGTCGGCGGCCGCCCGGGACGCCCAGTGGATCAACCGCCGTACCGTCTGGGCTGGGCACGCGACGTTGGTGCAGAACAGCTCGCGGCTGTTGCCCTGCTCGATCAGGGGCTGCTCGCACGACGGGCACACGGCCGGCGGCACGATGTCCCGCTCGGCGCCGGTGCGCTTGGACGCGTCGAGTACGCCGGCGACGAACGGGATCACGTCGCCGGCACGGCGTACCAGGACCGTGTCACCGATCTTGATGCCGCGGGCACGGATCACCTCCTGGTTGGCCAGCGTCGCGCGGGTGACCGTCGTACCGCCGACGAAGACGGGCTCCAGCCAGGCGACCGGCGCGATCTTGCCGGTCTTGCCGACGTCCCAGACCACGTCGGCCAGCACGGTGGTCTTCTCCTCGGCGGCGAACTTGTACGCCAGCGCGCCACGTGGCGAGCTGGAACGGGTGCCGGCCGCGGCGAAGGCGTCCCGATCGGCCAGCCGCAGTACGGCGCCGTCCAGGTCGTAGTCCAGTTCGTTGCGTTGTTGCTCGATCGTGGCGATCACCGCCTGCGCCGCCGCGGCGTCGTCGCAGTGACGCATGTCGGCGACGGTGAATCCCATCGTCTGCAGCGCGCGCTCGAGATCGGCGTCGGCGCTGTCGCGGTCGCTGAGCAGGTCGAAGGCCAGGAACTGCAGGCGTCGTTCGGCGACGGTGGCCGGGTCCTTGGCGCGGAGTGTGCCGGCGGCGGCGCCTCGTGGGTTGATCAGAGGCTTGTCGGGGTGGGCGGCGTTGTAGGCGGCGAAGGTGGAGCGCAACATGACCGCCTCGCCACGGACCTCGGTGCGGTCCTGTACGTCGAGCCGGTCCGGGACTCCGTCCGCCAGTGCCCGCACTAGCGGGGTGACGTCGTCGCCCGTGGTCCCGTCGCCGCGGGTGATAGCTCGTGCCAGGCGCCCGTTCTCATAGACGAGGGCCAGTGACAGGCCGTCCAGCTTCGGCATGACCACCACCGACTGGCCGGGGAAGCGACCGAAAAAGGCCTCGACCTGTTCGGGCCGCGTCGCCTTCTCCAGTGACAGCATCGGCCGCGAGTGCCGGATCGGCGCATGCAGAACCGCGGGCGCACCCACCTGGTCCAACGGGTTCGGGTCGGGCGCCAGCTCCGGGCTGGCGTCGATCAGTGTCCGCAGCTCGTCCTCGATCGCGTCGTACTCCGCGTCGGCCACCGACGGCGAACCGCGGTAGTAGGCGTCCCGCAGCACGACGATCTGATCGGCAAGTTCCTGAATGCGCTCCCCAACGTCCACGGGCAGGACACTACCGGCGCGTCCCGACAAACCGTTGGATCAGTCCGAGGTCACCTGGATGATCGTTCTGCCGCGTTCGGTGAAGGCGGCGGGAGCGTCGGCCAGAGGACGGACGGCGCTGACGAGGGGGACGATCCGGCCTTCGTGCAGGCGGGTCGCCAGTTGGGCCAGCTGTTCGCGGTGCGGCTCGACCACGAAGAAGACGGCCCGGCCGTCCTGCGGGTGGATGGTGGGTGGATCGGCGATGGTGACGAGGGTGCCGCCCGGGCGCAGCAGCGCCGTGGAGCGGTCGCGGATGTCGCCGCCGATGACGTCCAGGACGACGTCGACTGCCCCGGCGTCCTCGAGGCGTTCGCCATCGAGGTCGAGAAAGGTGTGGACGCCCAGATCGGAGGCCATGGCCTGGTCGGAGGCCCGGCCGGTGCCGATGACGTGGGCTCCCGCATCGCGGGCCAGTTGTGCGGCGACGGAGCCGACGGCACCACCGACGCCGTGGATGAGGACGATCTGGCCCGCTTTCAGCTGGGCGTGGTCGAACAACGCCTGCCAGGCCGTCAGGCCGGAGATCGGCAGAGCGGCTGCGGTGACGTGGTCGACGTTCGCTGGGAGCGGGGCCAGATTGCGGGCCTCGACGGCGGTGAACTCCGCGAGGGTTCCGTTGCGGCTCCAGTCGGTCAGTCCGAAGACCCGCTGGCCGACCGTCAGCCCGGTGGTTCCGTAGCCGAGCTCGGCGACGACCCCCGACAGTTCGTGGCCGGGGACCGTTGGTGTGCGGTCCTGGCCGGCGCGGTCGGTCCACGTCCCTGGCCAGTCCAGCTCGCCACGGGTGAAGCCGGCGGCGTGCACTTGCACGATGACGTCGTTCTCCGAGGCGTGCGGATAGGGGAGATCGGTCAGGGTCAGTCCGCCGACGCCGGCCGCGCGGTCCCGGGCTGTGATGGCACGCATGAAGATCCTTGCGGTAGTCGTTGTGATGGTTCGACATCGACCGTACGCGCTCGCGGCCCGCGATCGGTGGGCCATTTGAGCGCGGCGGTGATGGGCCGCTTCCGCGGTGGATGGCCCACGACCGTGGTGCCGGATTGGACCAATGGTGCGGGCCTTTCGCGCCGTACCGTCGAAGCATGATCATTCCTGGTACGGCCGCGTCGTCAGCGGCTCTGGAGGTCGCCTCCGCGTATCTGTCACCCGCCCTGCTGAGCCATTCGCACCGCGTCTACGTGTGGGCGGCCGAGTACGGCACGCAGCAGGGCATCCAGTACGACGCTGAGTTGTTGTTCGCGGCTGCGATGTTCCATGACATCAGTCTGGTAGCGGAGTTCGACAGCCACACCGTCTCCTTCGAGGAGGCCAGCGGCCACGTCGCCCGGGTGTTCGCCACGGGCGCCGGTTGGCCGAGCGAGCGCCGCCAACGCCTCGGCGAAGTCATCGTGCGGCACATGTGGCCCGAGGTCGACCCGGCCGACGACCCCGAGGGTCACCTGCTGTCGCGCGCCGCAGCAGTGGACATCGTCGGAAAGAACATCGACGACTTCACCCCCGCCTTCCGAGCCGACGTACTCCAGCAATACCCCCGCCTCGATCTCACCGCCGAGTTCCTCGCCTGCTTCCAGGCCCAAGCCGACCGAAAGCCCACCAGTTCCGCCGCCCGCGCGATCCAGTCCGGGCTCACCAGCAGAATCGCCGGGAACCCCCTCGACGCTCACTGATCCGGGGTGTCGGTGCGATGGCCTACTGCCCAGGTTTCTGCTTCGTGTAAGGCCTTTTCGGTTGATTCCCCGACCAGTTCGCTGGCCTCGAAGACGGTGACTGGGCCGGAGACGTCGACTCGGTCGGTACGGCGTAGCAGTTCGGCCAGGCCGTGGTCCACACCGCTGAGGTACAGGCGGCCGCCTACCGTGTGCAGGGCGGCGGCGTAGTCGGCCAGGACCTTGACGAAGGTCGCGCCGACGGAGGTCCGGCCACGGAGCCGGAGTACGACGGCGGGTGCTTCGGCACCGGCCGGGTCGGGCAACCGGGCGCCCAGGGTGCGGGAACCGGCGTAGAGCAGGCTGCCGTAGACGTCGAGCACGGTCGTCTGATGGCTCGGCAGCCGCTCGGGAGCCGGGTGCTCGATCCACCGGCCGTCGCCGGCGGGCTTCAGCTCGACGACCTTGAGATCCATCGCCTCCTGGTTTAGTTGCAGCAGCAGCGACAGCGTCACGCCGAGCCCGACGGCGGCGGCGATCGGAAGGAACAACGTCGCGAGGAACGTCGAGACGATCGCGATCTGCGAGGTCGGGCCGGTGCGCATGATCGTCTTCAGCTCACCCAGCCTGAGCGAACCGACGGCCGCGAAGATGAGTACGGCGGCCAGGGTCGGCATCGCGACGACTCCGACCACGCCGGAGAAGGCCGCGAGGATCACCAGCATCCACAGGCCCGCACAGATCGGAGCCCACCGGGTGCGGCCGCCGACCGTCTGGTTCAGAGCGGTCTGGCCGACCGAACCGCCCACCGGTTGACCGCGGAAGAAGCCGGCCGCGAGATTGCCCACGCCCTGGGCGATGAAGTCCTGGTTCGCGTTCGAGACGGTTCCGTCACGGTTGGGTGCGGCCTCGGCGACCCCACTGCCCTGGACGAGGACTATGGCCGCGACGGCCAGCGCACCGGTCACCAACGAGAACGACAGCAGGCTGAGGTCCGGTAGGTCCGGCACCGGCACACCAGGCGGAATCTCCCCGACGTCCTCCACACGTGCCACCGAATCGGCGCCGGCGAGGATCACCACCGCGGTCGGGACGACGAGCGCGACCAGTGCGCCGACCGGAGCCAGCCGGGTCCGGGACAGGCCGGCCAGGATGCCGAGCGCCGCCAGCCCTGTCAGCAGGGACGGGATGTTGATCCGCGACGGATGGGTCACGATGTCGGCCGCCTTGGCCAGCGCGAACCCGCCACTGGCCGGCGCGCCGGTCAGGGCGGAGATCTGGCCGCAGAAGATGTTGACCGAGATCCCGGTCAGGAAGCCGATCATGACCGAGTGCGACACGAACCGCGTGTACCGCCCGAGCTTCGCGATCCCCGCCAGGATCATCACCACACCGGCGATGAGAGTCAGCAGGATCAGGGCGTCCGGCCGGTCCGCGGGATCCACGCCCGACAGCGCCGACCCGGCCGCCAGCGCCGCCGCCGTGGTCGTGGTGATCACCATCAGCCGGGTGCTCGACGACAACCCTCCTGCGACCGGACCGGCGAAACACGCGTACAGGCCGTGGATCGGGTTCACGCCGACGAGTACCGCGGCTGCCATCCCGTCCGGCACACTGCTGATCGCGCCCGGCAACCCGGCGACCACATCGGCGCGCACGCTCGGCCGCTCCGACCGCAGCCAACGGCGTACGGGATGTGCGCCCACGTCGGGTCGCCTCCTTCAGAAGGGCCCGCCTCATCCAGAAAGGGCCTCATCCTGTCCCGGCGCTGTCGAGCCTAGGGACCGGCGAACGCCGCGACCTCATCCCGGCCGGACGATCCGACGGACAGAGCGGCTACTCCGGTGTGCGGCTTCGTTCCGGAGAGAAGTCGCCGCACTGAGGTGGTTCGTCGATCCCCGCAGGGTGCGTGACTGCCGTGCGCAGTACCTCGGCGGCCAGTGCATCGACCGAGCAGTCGCGATATTCGGCCAGCACGATCAGGAGCATGGCTGCCTCGGCCAACTCGATGTGGTGATAGGCGGCGAGGACGTCGGCGGCCTGCTCTCTGAGCGCGGCCGTCTCGGGATCGTCGCTTCGGCGCGGATCGATTCCGTCGCCGGGCTGGAAGCCCATGATTTCAGACCTTCTGCTTGGTAAGCGGCATGGTGGTAACCGAATTCCAGAGGCGAATATAACCCCACACCGGCGACCGCGACACCGGGCGGGTGTCGTGGTCACGGCTGGTCGCGGCGAAGGGCGTCAGGGCTGCGGAGACCTCTCGACGTACGGCGTGATCGGGGTCCGCCGCTCTGGCCCTCGTCGGCCTGCTCGAGGTGCACGTAGCGGCGTCCGAGCGGACCGGCTGTGACACCGTGGAGTACGACGCTCAGGAACACAGTGAGCGCAACGACGGCGACGACCCGCTCGACCACCGGGATCTCGCCGAGCTGCTCCACCGCCAGCAGCGCGAACACGACCGATGCCAGGCCGCGCGGCCCGAACCATCCCACGAACACAACGGTCATGCGGTCCAGACCCGCGCCGAGCAGGGACAGGGCGACCGGAGCGATACGGACCACAGTCAGGCTCAGTACGGCGTACGCGAGGAGCGTG
This sequence comes from Kribbella sp. NPDC049227, assembly GCF_043197265.1. NCBI lineage: Bacteria > Bacillati > Actinomycetota > Actinomycetes > Propionibacteriales > Kribbellaceae > Kribbella > Kribbella sp. NPDC049227. The sequence continues at coordinate 1,081,903 of NZ_JBICST010000002.1, forward strand.
AGGTCGAAGTTGTGAAGGGCGATCGGCACCAGCGCGGCTCCGAAGAGGAACCAGACGGCGAAGGCCAGGACCTCGCCGAGCAACTCGGGTAGTTCGACGGCGGTGTCGGCGTCGATCGTCTGCTCGTCGAGAGCTGCTCTGAAGGCGATGCCGGCCACGAACGCGGCGATGAATCCGTTGCCGCCGAACGTGACGGCGAGGGCGAAGCTGCTGAGTGCGGCCGCAAGTGTTCCCAGTCGCCGTGCGCTCGTCGTCATCCAGTGCCGACGTGTGCCGACCGTCAAGAGCCAGGCACTCACTGTCCCGACCGCCAGGCCGGCGATGAGACCGACGGCGAGTTCGAGTAGCGCGCCACCGCCGTGGTCGGCGGCGCCGTCGTGACTTTCGATCCCGAGTTGGCCGGCGGCGACAGCCAGTGTGAACGTGACGACCGGTGTGACGATGCCGTCGTTGAGTCCACTTTCCACGTTGAGTGCGCGCCGCAGGCGGATGGGGATGAGGCGATCGTTGATCACCTGCGCGCTGAGGGCAGCGTCGGTGGGAGCCAGCGCGGCGCCGACGAAGCCCGCGAGTGCCCAGGTGAAATCGTCGAAGAGCCAGGCGGCCAGGAGCGAGCCCAGGATCACGGACAGGGGAAGGCCGAGCGCCAGCAGGCGGCCGGGCAGGCGGATGTCGTGTTTCAGCCTCGAGACGTTGACTCTGGCCGCATCGGAGAACAACAGGAGTGCCAGCGTCAGCTCCGCGAGCAGATGCACGGATGGGGCCTCGACGTCGACGGAGAGCAAGCCCCAGTCAGGGTTCCCCAGTGCATAGCCGGCCACCGCGAACACCAGCGGACCGGTGATGTTCCAGCGGGCCAGGAGATCCGAGGTCACTGCCCACGCAAGGACGAGAAGCGCGAGCGCCGCGAACGTGCCCTCTGTCACCGCCCCGCCTCAGGCCTCGGGGCGGGCGCTCAGTTTGCGCAGGATGCTCCGCACGTGGCTGCGGACCGTGTTGACCGAGACGTACATGATGCCGGCGATCTCTTCGGTCGTCAGCAACTCGGCGAGGTGGTCCAGCACCTCGTGCTCCTTGCTGCTCAAGGTGCTGGTGACGACGAGTTCGTAGCGGCTCCGACTCGATTGCTCGCCCGGCATATCCCCTCCCGGCGATTCGGTAGAACCATGCTGCCCCAGGACCGATGGCGGTAGCTCACCCCACCCGGGTGAGACGGCACTGCCTGTGCCAACTGCCGGACGGATGATCGCGCGCGGTCATGAACCCCCTGACCCGTTTCACCCTGGAAGGAGGAGGCGAGGATCTGCCGGCCCGGTGCATGCTGACGCTGAGCTCGATGGCGGAAGAACGCGATCGAGAACCGGGGCAAAGGACTGAGAACGTGAGCGAGCTGAGGCGGTCATCCGGCGCAGATCTACCCGATCCCGGCACATCCCACGGCACGAGCCGAACGATCCGGTCGTGGTGTGTCTATCTTGCCACCACAGTCGGGCTCGTCTGCGCGATCGCCACGTGGGGTCTGGTCGGGGTCGTCATCAGTGTGGTGGTGGTCGCGATGGCGGTAGCGGTGGTCGCCTCGTCCATGTGGGGAGGCGACGGACGGGTCGCGGTGGCCAGGGTCGTCCGGGTCACGCTCGGTGCCGGGCTGATGACGCCTGCCGCCGTGGGCCTGATCGCGGTCGCCAAGATCGCCGGCGTCCTGGTCGTGGTGATCCTGGCAGTGACCACGCCGGCTCTCACCTCGCTGTACCAGGCGCGACGGAAGGCCAAGGGGGATCGTCCCGTCGTACGGCCGGAGCCGACGACACCCTATGAGTCCGTGACGTCGCTTGCCGACAGTTCCGCTGCCGCCCCGGCGCCGGAGCTCAGTTCCCTCGGCGACGAGGCGTTGTGCTTGGCCTGGCGCCGGAGCTTCCGCCTGCTGGAGACTGCCACGACGGCTGCGGAGCGCCTCGCCATCGTCAAGAAGCGTCAGCAGTACCTCGACGAGCTCCAGCGGCGATCTCCGGAGGGACTCGCGGCCTGGCTCGCCTCCGGCGCACGAGCCTCCGGCAACCCGCTCCCGTACGTCGACGATGCGCGGCGCCGAGCCAGCTGAGTCGAGGACCCAGCTGGGGCGCCGCGCCGTCACTCAGACCATCGGTGGGATTCGCTGCTCGGTGGCTCGGAGCTGGATCTCTTCCTGCTCGTTCCAGTCCACGTCGCCCTGCCCGCCGATCCGCTCGTGGACGTCGGACCACCGGACGGTGAGCGCGAACAGTACGACGGTGTCCAGCGCGATCATCAGCAGAGACCAGACGGGGTTGGCACCCAGCCAGGCGATCTGCGTCACCGCGTGCAGGGACACGACCACGATGGCTGCGAACCTTGCCCACGTCTGCGCCGCGAGCAGGCCGGCGGCCACCGCCAGCAGGAGCAGCCCGGAGATGAGCAGTACCCATCCATAGCCGGTCGTGTCCACGACGACGAGGTGCTCCCGCGTCATCGCCAGACGTTCGTCGGTGAACAGGGCGATGAATCCCTGGAAGACGTTGACCATTCCGACGATCAGGAGCAGCGAGCCGGCGAACACAACGATGCCGGCCAGAGCGGCTCCACCTCTTTTCTCAGCCATCTCGTTCTCCTCTCGATGGCCGTCAGGCCTTGACATCGCGACCGTGTACGGCCAGCGCCCAGATGACGAAGATGTCGATGGCGATGATGGTCAGCGCCCAGAACGGGTAGTACGGGATGAAGGTGAAGTTGGCCAGAGCGCTCAACACCGCCAGGACGATGGCCACCACCCGCGCCCAGGTCTGGCCCGCCATGACCGCGAAGCCGGCCAGCATCACCGCGATGCCGAACAGCAGGTGGATCCAGCCCCACGCGGTGGCGTCGAACTGGAAGAGGTAGTTGCGGGTGGCGACGTAGAACTCGTTCTCGAAAAGTGCCACCAGACCGGAAAATGCCTGGAAGCCCCCGGCCATGATCATCATGACGCCGGCGAACAGGATGAAGCCGACGGCCCAGCCGCTGACCTCGTGTTCCTCGCTCGCGCCTTCGTAGTGCGATGCTGCTGCCCCTTGTGCCACTGTCGTTCACTCCCTAGTGCACACCGTGATCGAACTCCTCCGCTGGCGCGGACGATGACACCAGGCTGACGAGTCACCTCGGGCCGGGCATCATCCCCAGGGGACGATCGACACTGCTCTCCGACGCGGCCGCCTGACCGTGTGCTCAGATCTCGACGCTGATCGGGAAGGTGGCGATCCAGGCGATGGCGGTGACGAAGACCAGGCAGCCGGCTCCGATGAGGATCCAGCGCAGCCGGCGGCGGGCGATCTTGGTGCTCATACCGGCGAAGAACAGCACCACGGCGTACAGAACGACGGTGAGTACATAGTCGCTGGCTATCTGTAGGTCGCGACGAACCTCGGCCGCGGACGCTTCGGCGGCCGCGTCGAGTCGTTCGGCCTCCTGTCGCGACGCGAGCTGGTACTGCGGCATGGCGAAGGGCGTCGGCGGCGCATCCGGGTTCGTGACCGGGTGGGTTGCCATCCAGGCGTCGAACGCGGGCCGGAACTCCGGGCGGAAGCGGGCGGCGTAGAAGTCGGCGATCTCGGCCTCGCCGCGGCGATCCGCGTCCACCCAGGCGATGAACGTGGCGACGTCCACCTGGCTCTGGGCCTGGGCCTGGCCTTGGGCCCGGGCGGCGTCGATCCTGATCGCGTTCGTGCGGCCGGCCGCCTTGGCCTGTTCGCCGTTCCACCGGGTGGCCTGGTAGCTGCTCCACGAGGTCCCGAGGGCGGCGACCACCAGTAGGATGGTGACGATCACCTCCTGCCAGGTGCGGCCGTGCTCGGTCCGCTCGTCAGCGCCGGTTGCCACGGTCGTCACACGGAGGTGTCACATCGAGGCCGATCATGTGGAGTTCGGAATCGATCAGGCCGATGGTCCGGACCATCGCGGTGGGCTGGAGTCTGCCCACCCCTTCGCCGTGCGGATGGTCGAAGAACACGAGCAGGAACAGCAGGAGCGTGATGACCACCGTGACGCTGCCCATCAGGACGCCCTGCGTCACCGGGCCTTCGGACGGGTCGGCGAAGAACAGCAGGTACACGAAGATCACCACCGAGATCACCCCCAGGACCAGCCACAAGGGCACCGGGATGATCCCCTCCGCCCCGTGCACCCGGTCGACGCGTGCCTGTTCCCGGTTGGCGGTCTGATCCATCCAGCGGTCGTACGCCGACTGCTCGACCGGCGTCTGCGGGTTGACGGCCGAGATCGTCCGGAACATCTCCGCGCCCCAGGGGTTGAGGGAGTTCCCGAGCGTGCCGGTGTCCAGCGCATCCCACTCGACCCCGGCGACGGACCGTGCGTAGCAGATCAGCTCGCCGCTGAGCTCCGCAGCGGTCTGGTCGGGCAGGAACTGGGCCGTCTCGACCTGCTGGGCCACAATCGTCGCCTCGGACTCGGCGCCGGACCGCGACTGGTCGTAGGACGTGAACGACAAGAAGATGATGAAACCGAGCAGCACGGAGAAGCCGGTGGCCAGCACACCGAAGACACCCGAGGCGCGGTCACCGTCACTGAAGTAGCTGCCCTCCGGCGCCCGCCTGCGCACGAGGAGCATCGCGGTGACGGTGACCGCGGTCGCGACGGCCATGATCACGGCGGCAAAGACGAGGTTCATGGGAGCCTGCCTGCCGCCGCTGTCACAGCCGGCTAGTTCGCGGTTCCGGGCACGGCTTCCGCCGGCGGGACGGGACGCGAGGCGGCTGTTGCCCGGCCGGCACCGACCAGGACTTGCAGGACAGCCAGCAGTCCGACCACCAGTGCGAGCGACCAGAACAGCCTGGACAGCGAGACGTCGTTGCCCCAGAGCAGTACGACGACACCCAGCAGACCGACCGCCACGCGCAACCACCGGACGTTGGACGCGACCCATCCGCCGGCGCTGCCGACCGGGCCGGGCAAGGCTGCCCCGACGCTTTCCAGAGCATCGTTGACGACCGTACGTACGGCAGTGCCATACCTGTTCTGTCCCGCGAACCAGCCGATGACCACGAGGATCAGGCCCAGCCAGAGGAACACCTGCCGGCCGCGATCGAGGTAGGCGAGCAGCGTGTCGTAGAAGACCGCGCTGGCCGGACCGAACGTCGTACCCGCCAAGGCGTCGATGAACAACTGCCGTCCGATCGTCAGCGCCAGCGCCACCAGTAGCGCGTTCGCGGCCAGCAGGACTCCGATGATCACCGTCGCCCGCGGACGTCGACGGGCGAGCACCAGCGCCAGCAGGTAGAGCCCCGCCACCAGCACGATCAGCCATTGGGCCAGCGGGTTCGCGAACGCGTAGATCGTCCGGAGTTGCTTCAGCTGCGGCGCTTCCATCAACACGATCTGCTTGTCGACGTTGGGGACAGGCACGTTCTGCAGGATCGTGAGTCCCCGGTCGACCAGGCGTTGCTTGACCCGATCGATGACATCGGAGACGTCGAGGACGATCTGGTCACCCTGCAGCGACACGGCCCCGGACTCGTCACCCTTCAGCAGGCGCTGGAGGGACTGCTGGGCCCTGGTGTTGATGGCCGTCCAGAGGTCGGCGAACTCGTCCGAGGCGAGGAACTCCCGCACCTGGCGGTCGACCAGACTGTTGATCGCGGCAGACAGCGGCCCCACCAGTCGCTGCAGACGCGGCCGGTCGGTGATGACACCGGAGAACGCGTCGTTGAGGATCGCCTCGATGTCGACCTGTTCCTGGATCGTGTCGGTGACCTTCGTCGCGATGGCGGCCTGGACCTCCGGCGAGTTCACCAGGGGGCCGACGGTGTTCACGTAGCGCGTGGTGTCGTTCAGCGTTCGTTGGCCCCAGTACGCGATCGCCGCCGGCGTCGTCAGCAACGCCGCCAGCACCAAGCAGATGATGACCGCGGCCGAACGCCCCTTGGACGGCCGGTTCACCTCGGGCGCCTGGACGGGCACGCTGCGTTCTGGACCACCGGACTGCGTGGAGTCTGGGACAGACATGCTGCGCCTCCTCGCCTGTCGGCTAAGGGATCGATCGTCTCTGCCGCGGGCGAACGGAACCTCACCCCGCGCGGATGATCCTCGGGATCACGCCGTGGCGGTGCCGGGATAGCCGGGTGCCTGGCGGCGCTGGGTCCAGCCGGCGCCCCAATGAGCGATGTCGAGGAGGCCCGCGAGAACGATCCAGAACCAGTCGAAGCCGGACAGGCCGCCGCCGGTGTAGAGGATGACGTACATCAGCGTCGCGAACGGAAGGAAGATGATGCCGAGCAGCGGCCAGATCCACGTGTCGAAGGCGTTGTCCACCAGATTGGGGCGCGCCACCCACACGATGAACAGGCCGAGACGCGGAAAGAGCCCGGCAAACAAGGCGAACAAGCACCCCATGTCATTCCTTTCGCGCAGCACTGGTAGCCCCGAACGGGCCGACAGCCGACTTGGATCGTTGCGCGAGGCCCTCCGGTGAGCATCATCCGTGCCGGATGAATTGACCCGGGCGGTCACGCCCAGACACGACCTAGTCCGCGCGGGGTGAGGCTTTCCGCCGGGGCCGGCGGAATGGTGAGCACGAGAGGTCCGTCGGACCGCGCGCGGTCGCGGTCGCCCGATCCAGAGGAGAGACCCGTGGGATCTGACAGCAAGGCTCCAGTCGATCTGTACATCGCCGCCTACCCGGACGCCGGGGCAGCGCAAGGTGACTGGGACGCGATCAAGCAAGCCGCTTCGGACGACGTGATCAAGGTCGACGGGCTGGTTCTCGTCAGCCGCGACTCCGACGGCAAGATCAACGTCGACGACGACTTCCACACGGCGGCGAAGGGTGCGGCCTGGGGAGCGGTCGGGGGTGCGGTCATCGGCCTCATCTTCCCGCCCAGCCTGCTGGCGAGCGCAGCGGTCGGTGCGGGTGCGGGTCTCGGTATCGGTGGCCTCAAGTCCCACCGGGAGAAGAAGGCGATCAAGGCTGACGTCGAGGACACCCTGCCGCTCAACAGCTCGGGCATCGTCGCGCTCTTCGAGGAAACGTGGGTCACGGATGTCGACAAGGCCCTGTCGCACGCGGACAAGGTGACCAAGCACGAGGTCGACGCGGACAGTGCGACGGAGGTCAAGAAGGCGGCCGGTTAGTCGCGAGGCGAACCCGTGCCGCGAACCGGCGTACGTCGATCGGTCGTCGCCGCGCTGGTCACGGTCGCGCTGCTCGTCGTACCGATGGCCTGCAGTGACAGCTCGACCGAGGGTACGACGAATCCGTCACCGACCGCGGCGCCGGCAACGGGGGAGCCGACGGCGGATTGCGCTGCCCTGTCGGCGCTCAAGTCCTCGCTGGACACCCTCGGGAACGTCAAGCCGGTGCAGGACGGTCTCAACGCGCTGACCACCGCCATGGCCGGCGTCAAGACCAGCCTGGGAGCCGCGGCAGCTTCGGCATCAGCCACGCTGCAGCCCGCCGTCGAAGGTGTCCGGACGGCGTTCTCGGAGCTGGAAACCGCGGCCAGTGGCCTGAGCGCCGACAACCTCAAGCAGAAGGCTCCGGCGATCAGCACCGCGCTGCGCCAAGTCGGTACGGCGGCCTCGTCGTTGGCGACAACGCTGACCCAGAGCTGTCCAGCAGGCTGACCGCCGGCCGTCACAAGGAGCGCTGCGATGAAGGACTGTCCGTCGGTCGCGGACCCGCACCTCGCGCTGATCGCCGGCGAGGAGGGTCAGGCATGGGCGGCGTGATCGGCGAGATCCTTCCGCTGGCGCTGGGCGTCGCGATCAGCCCGATCCCCATCATCGCGGCGATTCTCATGCTGCTGTCGCCGAACGCGCAGAAGACCAGCGTCGGGTTCCTCGTCGGCTGGATCGCCGGGATCGTCGTCGCGACCGTCGCCTTCACCCTGCTCTCGGCCGTCCTGCCCGAGAAGGACCCGAACGCCTCGAATCCGGTCCAGGGCACGATCAAGATCGTCCTCGGCGTGCTGCTGATTCTTCTGGCCGCCAAGCAGTGGCGCGGCCGTCCACGCGGCCAGATGGCGCCCGAGCTGCCGAAATGGATGTCCGCCATCGACACCATGACCCCGGTCAAGGGTCTCGGCCTCGGCTTTCTCCTGTCGGCGCTGAACCCCAAGAACCTGATCATGGCCGCCGGGGCGGGCATCGTGATCGGTGGTGGCAATCTCAGCAACGGTCAGACCGTCGTCGTCATCGTTGTCTTCACGGCGATCGCCGCGTGTTCGGTCGCGGTACCTGTCATCGCCTACCTTGCCGCCGCCGACAGGATGGCCCATCCGCTCGAGTCTCTGCGCACGTGGCTGGTCCGGGAGAACGCGGTCGTGATGGCGGTCCTTCTCCTCGTCATCGGCGTGGTCATGATCGGCAAGGGGATCGGGAACTTCTAGCCGTCCCCCGGCCGTGCCTCAGGCTTTGTCGGCGAAGACGGTTGCCCAGTCGTTCTTGATGCTGACCACGGTCCAGTCCTGGCTGCGAGCCTGCTCGAGTGACGTCTCGGCCCCGGCGGTGTAGCTGAACTCGCGTTCCTCGTCGTCGTGCAGGATCAGCAACCGCAGCCCGGGTCGCGACGGATGCCCGGCGTACCGGAGCATCTGGATGTCGCCGTTCGAGTTGCCGCCGGCAACGACCGGCCGCCGGCCGATCCGGCTCCAGATCCGGACCGGCTTCATCGGCCCGTCGTCGAAGACGTCCATCTCCGCCTGGTAGACGACCGATCCTCCACTGTCGTCGTCGTGGTACCGCAGGCCGGCCGAGCTGCCGATGATGCGCTCGGCCGGAATGCCGTAGATCTCCTCGGTGACCGGTCGCATGAAGTCGCGGTCGCCTCCGGACGCGATGAACGTCGTGAATCCGTTGGCCTCGAGATAGCGCAACAGTTCGACCATCGGGAGGTAGGTGCACTCGCGGAGCAGCCGGCCGAGCGTCGGATGGCCCGTGGTCAGCAGGAAGCGCTCGGCGAGCTCCGCGTAGGTGTCGACGCTCATCTGCGCGAACGCCCGGAGGATGCCGCCCAGGAGAACCTTCACATCGCCGTCGTCGCCGTGGTAGTGCTTGGTGACCACGTTCCCGAGCCAGGCGTAGTCCCTGTCCCGGGCGGCCTGCCACGGCTGCTGCGTGCGAAGGATGGGGTCCTGTTCGGCCATCTCGGCCAGCTGCTGCAGGGCGAAGCCCAGCTCGACCGGCATCGGCTTCTCGCACCACAGGGTGCCGTCGTTGTCGAACACCGCGATCCGTTCGGAGGGCGGCACGTACTGCGCCCCGCCCTCCTGCACGGCCCGGTCGACGTAGTCCACGATCGCCTGCCGGGCGGCGGTGTCCTGCCAGGACGACAGCAGGGCGTCCGACCGCACGACTCGTTCGTGATCCGTTGTCATCCCGGGCCCTCCTATTCGCGCATCAGCATCAGGGCGGCCTCGCGCTCGAGGTCCAGGTACGGCTCGCCGCTGACGTCGACCGCCACCCGGTTGATCGTCCCGCCGGTGAAGCTGTGTGGCGGCTTGCCCGGGTAGTCGTCGGTGATCGGCTCGCCGTTGTGCCTGCCGACGTACAAGCCCGAACCCGCGATGGCGAAGGCTCCGAGCTGGGTCTTGAGCTGTCCTTCGCCGACCTTTTCGTCTCCGTAGTAGAGCGAGAGCGTTCCGGTCGCGGCGTCGGGCTCCATCCCTTGTTTCTCGAAGGAGGCCGACAGGAGCAGGTTCGTGCCTGTCGGAACGTCCTTCGTCGCGACGATCTGCTGCTCCAGCGCGCCGACGAAACTGTTCACGTAGTGCAGCCGGTTGTCCTTCACGTACAGCGCATGGCCACCGAATCGGGCACCCATCGCGAACAGCACACCTTCGGCTCCGGGTGCGGGGATGTCGACCAGCGCGCCGATCGAGAAGGAGCGGTTGCGGGTGTTGACCGCCTGCCACTCCGAGACCGGAGCGGTGTCCGGGTAGTACACGTACCGGTCCTTCGGAGCGGTCAGCTGGGGCCGGGGAGTGCTCAGGATCTCCAGGGGAGAGCGATCGTCGAGCGGGAACGCGTCGTTCGCGCCGGCCTCCGCGAACCAGATGTTCACCAGTTCGCGCAGCCTGTCCGGATCCTCTGCCGCGAGGTTGTTGATCTCCGACCGGTCGACCGCGACGTGGTAGAGCTCCCATTCGTCGGCGTTGAAGTGGGCCCAGCCCGACACCGTCGGGTGGGTGGTGACGGCCTTCCATCCTTCGTGATAGATCGAGCGGGATCCCAGCATCGAATAGAACTGTGTCTTTCGTCCGGAGTCCGCGGCCGCGTCGTCGATGCTGGCCCGCATGCTGATCCCGTCGATGGGGCTCTGGGTGTGTCCCTTGATCGCCTCCGGGGCTTCGACGCCGAGGACGTCGAGGATCGTCGGGACGATGTCGATCGCGTGGTGGTACTGATGGTGGATCTCGCCGCGCGCGGAGGCACCCGACGGCCACGACATGATGCAGGGATCCGCGGTGCCACCGTTGAACTCGTAGCGTTTCCACATCTTGAACGGCGTGTTGAAGGCCATCGCCCAGCCGTTCGGGTAGTGGTTGTAGGTCCTCGTGCCGCCGAGGTCGTCGAGCTTGGCGAGGTTCTCCGCCAGGTCGTCGGGGATCCCGTTGGCGAACTTCATCTCGTTGACCGAGCCGTTCGGGCCGCCCTCACCGCTGGCACCGTTGTCGGACACGACGATGATCAGGGTGTTGTCCAGCTGGTCGGTCTGCTCCAGGTAGCTGAGCAACCGGCCGACGTGGTGGTCGGCGTGCGCGAGGAATCCGGCGTACACCTCGGCCATCCGGGCGAACAGGCGGCGCTCGTCGGCGTTCAGCGAGTCCCACGGGCGGGTGTAGTCCAACTCCGGGAACGGCAGGTGGTCCGGGCCGGTGCGCGACTGGGGTGTGCCGATCGGGTTCAGCGGCGGCAGTTCGGTGTCGTCCGGCACCAGACCGAGCTTCTTCTGGCGGGCCAGCGTCTCTTCCCGCATCGCCTCGTAGCCCTGGTCGAACTGGCCGGCGAACTTGTCGATCCATTCCTTCGGCGCATGGTGGGGTGCGTGGCAGGCACCGGGCGCGTAGTACAGGAAGAACGGCTTCTCCGGAGCGATCGCCTTCGCGTCCTTGACGAACTCGATCGCCTTGTCGGTGATGTCGTCGGTCAGGTGGTAGCCCTCGTCGGGGGAACGCGGCGGCTCGACCGGGTGGTTGTCGTAGACCAGGTCGGGATACCACTGGTTGGTCTCGGCCCCGAGGAAGCCGTACCACCGTTGGAAGCCCCGGCCGGTCGGCCAGTTGCGGCGAGTCGACGCGAGGTTCATCTCGTCGGTCGGGCACAGGTGCCACTTGCCCACCATGTAGGTGTTCCAGCCGCGCTCTCCGAGGATCTCGGACACCATCCCGTTCTCCGGCGGGATCGTGCCGCTCGCGTTCGGGAACCCGATCGCCGCCTCGGTGATGCACGCCATGCTGTTCCGCGTGTGGTTGCGGCCGGTGAGCAGGCACGACCGGGTCGGTGAGCACAACGCCGTCGTGTGCCACTGCGTGAAGCGCACCCCGCGAGAAGCGATCGCGTCGATGTTCGGTGTCTCGATCGGTCCGCCGTAGCAGCTCATGGCCGAGAAGCCGACGTCGTCCAGGACGATGTACAGGACGTTCGGCGCGCCGTCGGGTGCCTTCGCAGGCTCGAACGGTGTCCAGTCCGGCACGGAGTCGCGAATGTCGACATTGATTGACCCTCGGAACTGCACAGGCATGACGTCGTCCTCTCCTCGCTGATGGCTGGTCGGCCTCAGCCGAGTCTCGGTCAGGCCCTGATCCCCAGTCCTCACCCCGAAGGGATGAACCGGCTTCGGCTCACTGCCGGGAACCTCCGTCGTCAGCCTCCGGCTGCGGACTGTGCCACCTCGCGCCCGTCTGCCGCATGTACTCCGCGACAGCCTCGTCGAGCGTCGGGTGGAAGTGCGCCGGGTTGATCGTGCGGGTGAGTTCGTACCGCTCGATCTTCTCGCGCACCGGATCTTTCAGCTCCGCGAAGACCAGGGACACACCGCGCGCGTTGAGCCAGGCGTCCAGTTCCTGCAGCATGTCGGAGGCCGTGGTGTCGACGTCTGTGATCGGCTCGGCGGCCACGATGATCCAGCGGAGGTCGGGATCATCACCAGCGATCTCCCGCACCTTCTCACTGAACATCCGCGCGTTCGCGAAGATCAGGGGCGCGTCGAAACGGTAGACGACCAGGCCGGGCAGATGCTCGGCGTCGGGGTAGCTCTCGGTGTCGTGCAGGCCCGCGATTCCCTCCACCCGGCCGAGCTCGGTCTCGTGCGGCCACCAGGCGCGGCGGAAGACGTTGAGGATGGACAGGCCCACGGCGACGAGAATGCCCGGCAGGACACCCAGAAGGGCCACGCCGAGCAGCGCGATGATGGACAGCCAGAACTCTGTCCGGCGCTGATGCCACAGCCGGCGTGTCCCGGCGATGTCGGCCAGCGACAGCGCGGCCGCGATGACGATCGCGCCCAGGGTCGGCTGAGGTACGTACTGCATCAGGGAGGTGGCGAAGACCAGGACCACCGTGATCATCCCGGCGCCGACGATGCCGGTCACCTGGGACCGGGAACCGGCCTGTTCGGCGACGGCCGTGCGGGACCCGCTGGTGCTGACCGGGAAGCCCTGGAACAAGCCCGCCGCGATGTTGGCGGCACCAATGCCGACCATCTCCTGGTTTCCGCGAACCCGATCGCCTCTGCGCGCGGCGAACGCCGACGCCGTGGACATGGTGTCGGCGAGCGCGACGACGGCGATGGCGAACGCCCCGACCAGCAGCGGCGGCAGATCGTCCCAGCTGACCGCAGGGATCGTGAAGGGCGGAAAACCCTGTGGGAGTACGCCGACCGTGTCGACGTCATGGGACTCCAGGTCGAACGCGCTGACCACAACGGCGGCCAGCACCACGACGATGAGGACGCTCGGCAGTTTGGGCATGAGCCGATTCAGGAGCAGGATGCCGACGAGCGAACCGGTCCCGAGGACCGCCGCCGTCGCGTTGGCCTCGCCGTCCGCGAGCCCCGTGAAGAAGCCGCGTGTCTCGGCCACCAGCCCGTCGGCATCGACCGAGAACCCGAACAGCTTGGCCAGCTGACCGATCACGATCGTCAGCGCGAGCCCGTTCATGTAGCCGATCTGGGTCGGCTTCGACAGCAGGTCCGCCACGAACCCGAACCGGGCCACCCCGGCAATCACCATCACCACACCGACCATCACAGCCAGCATCGAGGCGAGCGCGACGGCCCGCGCCGGGTCACCGTTGGCGAGCAGGAGTGGCGCGATCGTTGCCGCGATCATCGGACCCAGGGACGAGTCGGGACCGAGCACCAGCACTCGGGAGGGTCCGAAGACCGCGTAGCCGAGCAGGCACAGGATCGAGGTGTACAACCCGGTCACGGGCGGCAGCCCGGCCAGTTCGGCGTACGCCATCCCCTGGGGCACCAGCAGCGCCGACAGCACGAGGCCGGCGACGATGTCCTTCGGCAGCCACGCCCGCTCGTACGACCTGGCCACTCCCACAGCCGGCACGTACTCCTGCCACCAGGGAGGTTTCACTTCGGGGCGTTCGTCGACAGCGGCCATGGTGGTCAGCCGATCGGCCTAGGCTTCCGCGAACGGATCGGCCGCGGCGCCCTCGGGGGCCTGGTCTTCAAGGATGCCCTTGATCTCCTGCAGCGCCTCGCGTGCCTTCTTCCCGACCTTGGGATAACGGGGATCGATCTCGATCAGCGTGTTGGCGATCACCGAGGCCGCGGCGATGCGGGCGTACCACTTGCGGTCGGCGGGAATCACGTACCACGGGGCCCACTCGGTACTGGTCCTGGACAGCATCCGCGAGAACGCACTCTGGTAGTCGTCCCAGTACTCGCGCTCGCGGATATCGGCCGCGGAGAACTTCCAGTTGTGGTCGCGTAGGTCGATCCGCCGCAGGAACCGGATCCGCTGCTCCTCCCGGGAGAGGTTCAAGAACAGCTTCACGATCTTGATGCCATTGTCGCTGAGAGTGCGTTCCCACTCGTTGATCTCGCGATACCGCCGTTTCCAGAGCCCGCGGCGGGCGCCCGGCGGAAGCTTCTGACGGTCGAGGAGCTCCGGGTGCACGCGGACGACAAGCACCTCCTCGTAGTGCGAGCGGTTGAAGATGCCGATCTCACCGCGAGCCGGCAGGCGCAGCCCGTAGCGCCACAGATAGTCGTGGTCCAGCTCCACGCTGGAGGGGACCTTGAAGCTGTTCACCGACACACCCTGGGGATTCACGCCGGTCATGACGTGGCGGATGGTGCCGTCCTTCCCGCCGGCGTCGAGCGCCTGCAGCACCACCAGCACGCCGTGGGTGTGCTGCGCGTACAGCCTGGACTGATACTCGGCCAACAGTTCGGTCCCCTGGACCAGCAGTTTGCGGCCGCGCTTCTTGGAGCCGATCATGCCCTTGAAGTCCGGCTCGAAGTCCCTGGCCAGCTTGACGTTCGTGCCCGGTTCGACGCGGAACGGCTCGATGAAGTCGGCGATCCGCTGCTCGCGAGATGTCATTGTCTTCCCCTACCTCTCCGTACTCCTGGCGCGAGCCGGCGCGACCGCGTGCTCCGGACTGAGTGTCGCCGGCGTCCGCAGTCCTCGCCTCTGGATCGCCTTGTCCACCTCGACGACGACCGGGAGGAGCGCGGCCAGGCCGAAGCAGACGAGCCACTGGCGCGGGCTGAGTGTGACGGTGAGCATCCCGTCCTGAAGCGTCGGGAGCTGGGTCGCCAGGAACAACAGGACGACCGGGATCAGGCCGATCACCAGGGCCTTCACGATCGGCGGCGTCAATCCGCTGGTCGGCGCGCGCCGGTTGACGACCGCGTTGAACACGGTCCCCAGCCCCATCACCACGAACGTCATCGTCAGCGAGACGGTGCCCTGCGTCGTACTCGGGTCGTCCGGCCCCGCCACCAGCGGTACGAACGCCGCCAGGAAGAGCACGGCTGCGTAGACGATCCACCTGATCACCGCGGTCCGGTTCGTGATCGGTACGGCGGGATCGCGCGGCGGACGGTGCATCACGTCGGGATCACCAGGGTCGACCGCGATGATCACCACCCCCACGGCCGTGGCGAAGAAGAGCAGGAACAGGACCATCGAAGGAGTCATCGCCACGCCGTCGTTGATGTCGAACACAGTGGCGGCGAGGAACAGCAGAACCAGCCCCAGCAGCTGCGTCATCTGGTAACGCACGTACGAGACGACCTTGTCGTAGACGCGCCGCCCGATCTCGACGGCGTGCACGAGGGTGCCGAAGTTGTCGTCGGTGAGCACCATGCGTGCGGCCTGCTTGGTCACCTCGCTGCCGCTTCCCATCGCCACACCGATGTCGGCCTGTTTGAGGGCGGCCGCGTCGTTGACGGCGTCGCCCGTCATCGCGACGATCAGGCCCTGCTCCTGCATGGCCCGGGCGAGTCGCAGCTTGTCCTCGGGGGTGACCCGCCCGAACACGTGCAACTCGGGCAACCGTTGCTTCAGTTGCTCGTCGGTGAGCGCCCGCAGTTCCGAGCCACTGATCGCCCCGGGACCGAGGCCCAGCTCCTCGCCGATCGCCTGTGCGGTGATCGCGTGATCACCGGTGATCATGCGTACGTCGATGCCGGCCGCGAGCGCCGTACCGACCGCACTCTTCGCCTCCGTGCGCAGCGGGTCGATGATGCCGGCCATCCCGACGAACGACAGCCCCTTGGTCAGGGACATGGGATCGTCGGTCATCGCGGTCAGCTCGTGGTCGGCCACCAGGCGGGCAGCGAACGCGAGCACGCGCAGGCCCTTCTGCCCCATCCGCAGGTTGGCCTCGTCGATGCCGTCCCGCGACTGCGTGATCGGGACCTGCGAGCCGCTGAGCGGGCCGCCCGCCTCGCTGCAGCGTGCCACCACGACGTCGGGTGCGCCCTTGACCAGCTCGATGAGGTGCTCGACGCCGTCGACGTTCACCCGGTGGAAGGTCGCCATGAACTTGTACTCGGAATCGAACGGAACCTCTGCCAGCCGCGGGTAGCTACGTCGCGTCTCGTCCGCGTCGACGCCGAGTTTCGCGGCCAGTACGACGAGCGCGGCCTCGGTCGGATCGCCGATCACCGATCCGTCGTCGCCGACCACCGCGTCGCTGTCGAGGGCGAGCCCGAGACCGAGGCGGGTGAAGTCGGGCACCGGGGCACCGGCCACCGAGTGGATCGCGCCGCTCTTTCGGTAGCCCTCGCCGTCGACGGTGAACCACAACCCGCTCGCGTACAACGTCGAGACCATCATCTGGTTCAGCGTGAGCGTCCCGGTCTTGTCGGTGTTGATGACGCTGGTCGCACCCAGAGTCTCGACGTCGGTGAGGTTCTTCACCACGGCCTTCGCCGCGGCCAGTTGTTTCGCGCCGAGCGAGAGCAGGCCCGAGACGAACGCCGGCATGCCGGTCGGGAGCGCCGAGATGGCCATCGCGGTGCCGAGCAGCAACAGGTCCTTGCCTGGGATCCCGCGGATCAGGCCGACCACAACGATGACCGCGACGGCGCTCCAGGCAACGATGCCCAGAACCTTGGTCAGCGAGTCCAGCTCCCGCTGGAGCGGGGACCGGGTGCGCTTCACCGAGGTGAGCATCGTCGCGATCCGGCCCATCTGGGTCTGCATCCCGGTCGCGGTGACCACGATCGTGCCCGTGCCCCGCGTCACCGAAGTGTTCTGGAACAGCATGTTCGTCTGGTCGCCGAGACCGACGTCGGCGGCGGCCAGCACGCCGGCGTCCTTGGCGATCGGCGCGCTCTCTCCGGTGAGTGCGGCCTCCTGCGCCTCGAGTGTCGCGGACCGGACGATCCGGCCGTCGGCGGGCACGATGTCGCCGGCCTCGACCTCGACGATGTCGCCCGGAACCACCTGTGTGGCGGCGATCATCATCACGTCGCCGTCGCGGACCACCCGCGCCTGCGGCACCTGCAGATTGGAGAGGGCATCGACGCTCGCCCGTGCCGTCAGCTCCTGGCGGGTACCCAGTCCGACGTTCAGCAGGACGAGCAAGGCGACGATGACTCCGGTCGATAGTTCCCCGATCAGCAGGCTCACGATCACGACGGCGATCAGCATGAGGTTCATCGGGTCGCGCAGCTGCTGAGCCGCGATGGCCCAGATCGACGGCGGCTTCTCGGCCGCGATCTCGTTCGCGCCGTACGACGAGAGCCGGCTCGCCGCCTCGCTCCCGGTAAGCCCCGCGACGGCATCGGAGCCGGCCGCGGCGACGACCTTGTCCGCCGCAAGAGCATAGGGCGGCCGCTCGGCGCCGGTCGCCGACGACGCTGTGGTGCCGATCTCGCTCACCTGTGTCATCCCTCCAAGTCGCGTCACCGATCGGTCATTTCTGCGGTCCTGGTCCTGAGCCCAGTGCCGCGGCGGCAAGGCCCGGCTAGTCGGGCCCGGCTGGAGTGTGGGTCGCGACGGGCGCCGTACCTGGGTCGGCCCGGTACGCGCGGAAGGCCTCCGCAAGGGTCGGGAAGACGTTGTCCTCGCCGATCTCGTCGAGGGTCTGGTACCCCCGGAGCGTCGCCAGCAGCTGGGTATCCGGCCGGACGAGCACGAAGCGGGCGTTGTGAGCCCGGCTGTACTTGACCAGGTTGGCCAGCGTCACCCCGGCCGAGTAGTCGATGTCGTCGATCGCGGCGCAGTCCAGCGCGACCCAGCGGACCGGGTCGGGAGCAGAGGAGATCACCGACTCGAGGTGGTCGGCGAACCGGTTGGCGTTGGCGTAGAAGAGGTCCGCGTCGTAGCGGAAGACCACGAGCCCCGGCAGGCTCTGCGTGCCTGGCACCGCGGGCAGGTACGTCGGTTCGCCGGCCTGGTTCTGACCGATGACGAAGTCGCCCGGGGTGTACTGCCGCCGGACGAGGTCGAGCAGTGACAGCACGATGGCGAGGATGATTCCCTGCTCGACGCCGACCGCGAAGACGGTGACCGCGGTGACCAGGGCGACGACGAACTCGTTCCTGCGTCGCCTCCACAGCTGCTTCATGCCGGGCACGTCGACCAGGCTGACGCCGATGAGGAAGACGATCCCGGCGAGCACGGCCGTCGGCATGTCCGCCAGCAGCCCGGTGAAGAACAGCGTGAACAGGAGTACGACGGCCGACATCGTCAGGTTGGCGAGCTGGGTCCGCCCCTTCTGCTCGTCGAGGATCTGCGTCTTGGTCGGGCTGCCGTTGACCACGAAGGTGCCGCTGAGGCCGGCGGCGATGTTGGCGCCGCTGAGCCCCACGATGTCCCGGTTGATGTCGACGGCCTGTCCGTGCTTGAACGCGAAGCTGCGGGAGGTCGCGGCGCTCTGGGCGATGATGAGCACGAAGCAGGACAACGCGGTCGGCAGCACCTTGGGCACGTCCGACCAGGTCAGGCCCGACGGCAGGCCGATCGGTGGGAAGCCGCCGTCGACCGCACCCACCACGGCCACGCCGTGCGCGTGCGCGTCGGTCAGGGCGGAGATGGCGGTCAGCAGTATGACGGCGACGATGGCGCCTGGGACCACCGCGACGAAGCGCTTGAAGGCCCGGATGATCACGATCGTGCTCAGCCCGAAGGCGAACGTCGCGACCTGGATCGAGGACAGCGAGGTGATCCAGTGCCATTGCTGCTCGAACCACCCCCCAGTTCCCTTCGGGATGCCGAGCAGGTCCGGGATCTGGCCTGACAGCACCTGGATGCCGACGCCGGTGAGGAATCCGATCAGTACGGACGCGCTCAGGAAGTCTCCGATGAAGCCCAGCCGCAGCAGCCGTGCGACGACCAGCAGGCCGCCACAGACCAGCGCCGTGAGACCGGCGAAGGCGAGCCAGTCAGGCGATCCGGGCGTGACTCCGGCGATGCCGAGTCCGGTCAGACCCGCGGCGAGCACCGCGGCAGTGGCCGAGTCCGCGCCGACGACGAGCAGCCGCGAGGAGCCCAGCAGCGCGAAGGCGACGGTCGGAAAGATGACGGTGTAGAGACCGGTCACGATCGGCGTACCGGCGATGGACGTATAGCCCATCACCTCGGGGATCGCCACCGCCGACAGGGTCAAACCGGCGATGATGTCGCGGGTCAGCCAGACCCGCTGGTAGCCACGCAGCGGCTCGGGGATCAGGTTCATACTTCCCTCCCGAGTCAGACCTGCTGGATGGCTTCGATCCGGTGCGTGTTGATGGCGTTGGTGAACTCTGCGAAGTCGCGGTCGTTCTGCGCGGCGTAGCGTTCGGAGAAGTCGGTGATCGCCTGGTCGAAGGCATCGTCGTCGCCGAGGTAGGCAGCGATGGCAACCGCGTCGCCGGAGCGTGCGTGGGCACGGGCGAGGGTCCATGCGCACATCCGGCCGTAGAAGTCCAGTTGCGCGGCCGGCATCATCTCCACGAGCGCCGAGCCCTTCATGTCGCGCAGCTGGCGCCAGTAGTAGTAGCGGTCGGCCTGAGCACCTTTGGACCAGCCCAGGAAGAGGTCGCTGCTGGCCTGCATCAGTCGCTGGCCCTGGACCACCCGCTCGCCGGCCTGCTTGTAGACGCTCTTGGGCAGCGGGTTCTCGAGCACAGACCGGGTGGCTTCCTTGACCTGGAGGAACAGCGGATCGCCGCGGTCACGGCCCTGCAGCAGGACGACGAACGCGCGGGTTCCGACACTGCCGACACCGACGACCTTCCGGGCCCAGTCGATGATCTCGAAGCGTTCCAGCAGTTGCCGGCGTTCTGGTTGGAGAGTCGATCGGTACTCCCGGAACTGGCCGAGGACGATCTTCTCGAGATCTCCGGGTTCGAGGCCGTACGTCGTGTGGAGCTCGCGCGCGGGCACGATCACCGGCGGAACACTGGCGATGCGGTAGCGGCCGTCGACCTCTTCGCCGAGTTTGGCCAGGGCCTGATCGCTGTTGCGGGAGTGCGCCTTCTTCGCGTTCTTCTCGAAGCGCTTCGCCGCCTCCTTCGCCTCCTTCGCCGTCATCTCGCTCGTACCGTCTTCGGTGCTCGTGGCCTTGTGCTTCGCCTTGTGCTTGTGCTTGCCCTTACCGTCGATCCGGGCCAGGAAGGCAGCGACCGACTGCTTGATCTGGTCCTCGGAGGTGTGGGCGTACCACACGTCGAGGGTTCTCATCGCGGCGAACTCGGCCATCGTCTCCCGGTACGACGTGACCGCGCCCTTCGTGAGCGCCCGAGCGTCCGACTGCGAGCAGCCGTTGTTGTAGGCGGCCACGGTCAGACTCGCTGCCAGACGTTTGACGTCGTACTCGAACGGGCCCGGGAGCGTCTCGTCGAAGTCGTTGATGTCGAACACCAGCGTTCGCTCCGGCGAGGCGAAGACGCCGAAGTTCGACAGATGGGCGTCCCCGCACAGTTGGACCTCGAGGCCGGCGGTGGGTGTCTCGGCAAGGTCCACGGCCATGATCTTGGCGGCACCGCGGTAGAAGGTGAACGGCGAGGCCATCATCCGCCCGTGCCGTACCGGAACCAGGTCTGGGTCACGCCGCAGGTTCTGCTCCTCGATCAGCGCCACCGGGTCGGGCCGGTCCGCGGCCGGCTTCCACCCGGAGTGACTGTCCGGAGTCGCTCGCCCGCGCGCCTCGAGGCCGCGTGCGCTCCGCTCGTCGAGAGTCGGATGTTCAACCTTCGTGGTCATGATCGGCCGCCCCTTCTGTCCGTCGCAGGCGCGGCTCGTCGGGCGAGCCGGATCCCCACCCTGCACTTCGCGTCTCCGCCGACGATCCAGCAGAACCCGGGTCGCCGCATCACCCCTGAGGGAGGATCGGCGCCGCCGTCAGGCTCACGGGGCGGATTCATCCGGGGTGTGGGATGCCGGTTCGGTGCGCGCCGCACAGGATGGGCTTGGCGTCGGGGCTCGATGCCGAAGCGGAGACTCTGAGGGCGGGCCGATGGGGAGGAAGTCGTGAGGCGGCGGGTTGCGGCGGTTGTGGCCCTGGTCGTGGGGGTGGCGACGTTCGTGCTGGCCGTGGCGGACGCTGTGAGTCAGTTTCCTCGAGGGCTTGGCGTGTTGGCCTGCGTCGTGATCGCTGCTCTCGCGGCGTGGTACGGCGTGTTGCGGAGAGGGATCGCGCGCGTGGTCGGGCTGGCCGTGGCTGGGGTGGCGCTTGCCGGTGCGCTGGTCCTACTTGTCGTGGGTGGGAAGTTCGGCGTCGATCTGATCGTCGTGGTGGGGCTTCTCGTCACTCTGGCAGCGACACGCGCCAGCTTCAGCTCCCACGCGGATCTGCCGCGGGTGGCGGCCCCGCAACACCCTGTGCTGTTCTTCAATCCACGGTCCGGTGGGGGAAAGGCAGAGCGGTTCGCCGTCGCCAAGGAAGCGCGCGACCGCGGGATCGAGCCGATCGAGCTGAAGGGCGGGGACGAGCTCGAAACCCTGGTCCGCGACGCGGTCGCACGGGGTGCTGACGGACTCGCGATGGCCGGCGGGGACGGATCGCAGGCGATCGTCGCCGCGATCGCCGCCGAGCTCTCGCTGCCCTATGCCTGCGTGCCCGCCGGCACCCGCAACCATTTCGCGCTCGACCTCGGGGTGGACCGCGACGACGTCGTCGGTGCTCTGGACGCCTTCGTCGACGGCGGCGAGCGGCTGGTGGATCTCGCCGAGGTGAACGGCCGGGTGTTCGTCAACAACGTGTCGCTCGGTCTGTACGCCGAGGCGGTGCAGCGCAGCGGGTACCGCGACGCAAAGATCCGGACCCTGCTCGACACTGTGCCGGACGCACTCGGTACTGGTGGCAGCGAACTCGACATGCGCTGGACCGGCCCTGGCGGCCAGGCACACCGCGGGGGTGCCGCCGTGCTCGTGTCGAACAACCGCTACCGCCTCGGTCGTGCGGTCGGTTCCGGTACTCGTCCGCGCATCGACGACGGCCTGCTCGGCATCACCGTCATGGGGGCACCGGCGGACAGCGGTCAACGGCACCTCGAGCGTCCTTGGCGCGAGTGGTCGGCTCCCTCTTTCCAGGTCGATGCCGATCGCCCACTGCCGGCCGGCGTCGACGGGGAGGCGCTCGTCCTCGACGCACCTCTGGTGTTCCGGATCCGGCCCGGAGTCCTCCGGGTGCGCATCGCGCACCAGCACCCGGGTGCGTCCCCGTCGGCGCACGCTCCCGAGGGTCTTCGCGCCGGCTTCGTCGAGCTCGTGCGGATCGCCTTCGGCTCGGACCGCAAGCCCGCACAGTCGAACGCCGGGAGGCCGTAATGGATCTGATCGAGGTCAAAGAGAAGGAGTCGATGAGCCGGGAGGCCGCGGCAGCCCGCCTGCACGCTCTGGCCGACACCCTCGCCAGGGAGAACGACGTCGAGTTCGACCGGGGCGGCCTGCGCGTCAAGGTGCACGTTCCTGACGAGGTGCACCTCAAACTCGAGTTCGAGATCGGGGACGACGGGAGCGAGCTCGAGATCGAGCTCACGTGGTGACGGGCGCCGTGTGGTGACCGACGCACCAAGCCGCCTCGCTGCCTGCGACCGCGCGCTGTACCGGTCGGTGGCGCGACTGACCACGCCCGTGCTGGACGAGCCGCTCAGGCGGGTGTCCAACTTCGCCAACTTCTCCAAACCGTGGTTCCTGATGGCCGGTGCCCTCGCGTTGTCCGGCGGCCCGCGGGGCCGGCGTGCCGCGCTGACAGGGCTCGCGGCGATCGGGGCGACGTCGTTCGTGGTGAACCAGCCGATGAAGCGGATGGCGGGCAAGCGTCGCCGGCCGGACCGGTACGGCCTCGGCGTTCCCGTGCAGCGATGGGTGCGCATGCCCTCCTCGGGATCCTTTCCGTCCGGACACTCCGCGTCGGCAGCGGCCTTCGCCGCTGCCGTCGGAGGCGTCCTGCCCGGACTCCGGCCGGCACTGCGGGTGACTGCGTCCGTCATCGCGTTCTCGCGGGTGTACACGGGCGTGCACTACCCGAGTGACGTTCTGGTCGGGGTGACCGTCGGTGCGCTGATCGGACGGTTGGCCGCGCGGCTGGCGCTCCGCTGGCCACCATCGGAGCCGAATGACAAGGAGCACACGTCATGACAGTTCAACCCACGCAAGGCGATGCGCACGCCGTCGCAAGCGGCCGGTTGTGGGCCGGCGGCGCGGCTACGGCCGTCGTCGCTGCACTGATAGCGCTGGTCGGCATCCTGATCGCTCGCGGCGTCTTCGACGTACCTGTCCTCGCGCCCGAGGGTGAGGGCACCTGGGGTGACGCTGACACGGCGAGGTACGCGTTGTACTGCGCTCTCGCGGCGTTGATCGCCACCGGCCTCGTGCATCTGTTGCTGGTCTCCACACCGCGGCCGCTGCAGTTCTTCAGCTGGATCATGATGCTGGCCACGGTCGCGGCGGCACTCGCCCCG
Organism: Kribbella sp. NPDC049227; assembly: GCF_043197265.1. Classification (NCBI taxonomy): domain Bacteria; kingdom Bacillati; phylum Actinomycetota; class Actinomycetes; order Propionibacteriales; family Kribbellaceae; genus Kribbella; species Kribbella sp. NPDC049227. The sequence continues at coordinate 1,105,268 of NZ_JBICST010000002.1, forward strand.
TTCGTCGCCGCCAACGGCTCGACGTCATCGAAGGTCGCGACGGGGCTGATCAACCTTGCCGTCGGCATCGCCATCGGCACGCTGCTGAACGGAGCGGCGCGGGCGGCGACGCGAGAAGCCCGGACCGCCCGCTAGCCGCGGTTCCGCCGCGGCCAGCGTGCGCGGCGGCTGAGGGCGCGGACGAAGAACTCGCCCAGCTGATAGTGCGGGTCGGACGAGCTGGGCAAAGTGTCGGGTGACCCGAAAGTGACGTCCTCGATGGTGAGCCGGGACCCCCGACTCAAGGCATCGTGATACCCGACGAGTCGCCCGTCCACGCGAAGGTAGGTCTTGCCGCTGGTGTGCCAGTCGAATCTCAGTTCCGCGAAGTGCGTACTGGGGGTCGGCAGCTGGCCGATGTCGTGCCAGACCCGGTGGAGCCGGACCCGGACCAGGGCCTGGAACGTGGTCAACGGTTCGAGACTCAGGTCGAACTCGTCACCGAGGCGAAGGATCCGCACCGACGAACTGACGGCGCGACCCGGGTGTTTGACCCGCAGCAGGCAGCTGACCCCGATCACCTCGAGCAGGGGAGTCTCGAGGACGTAGTGGAGACTGCGGCCTGGTGCGATCAGCACGGTTCCCTCGGACGGGCTCAGCGCGAGCGAGCCGGGCGACAAGCTGCCGGGCAGTCCTTGGAAGGACCGGATGTTGTGGTCCGGGAATTCGTGCAGCAACACTGAGCGCCACATGGCGATCTCCTCATCCGACGTGCTCGGCCGCGACTTCGCCGGCGGGCAGCTCCGCGGGTTCCGCCTTCGGGGCGTTCTCAGGTGTTTGGCCGCCGGAGATGAGCCCGCTGATCCAGCGGGTGGAGGGATCGGCGTCGAGCAGGAGAGCCTTGACCAGGAGCGACAGCGGGATGGCCAGTACGGCGCCCAGCGGGCCGAGGATCCAGGCCCAGAAGACCAGGGAGAGGAAGGTCAGCGTCGTGGACAGCCCGACGGCGTCGCCGACGATCTTCGGCTGGATGATCGACTGGATGATGAAGTTGATGACGCTGTAGGACAGGATGACCCACAGCAAGGTCTCCCAGCCCTGGTCGAGGAGTCCCAGCAGCGCGGGCGGGATCACCCCGATGAAGAACCCGACGTTGGGGATGTAGTTGGTGATGAGCGCGAGCAGTCCCCACAGCCAGGGCAGCGGGATGTCCAGCAGGTAGAGGACCCCGACGTCGAACAGGGCCACGATCAGCCCGAACACGGTGGAGACGATCAGGTAGCGCATCGTGCTTCGCGCGAAGCCGGACAGGGCGCCGGTGACGTCCGGCCGGACCCGCGCCGCCGCGCGCAGGCGCTCCGGGAAGCGGGCGGCGTCGATGCCCATGAAGAACAGGACGATGACGATGAAGGCCAGGCCCGAGAAGATCCCGAGGAGTCCGCTCAGCCAGCCTTGCAGGACATCGAAGAAGGCTCCGAGGTCGACCTTGTGCAGCGCTGCCTGGAGTTGCTCCTGGCCCACGCCGAGATTTGCCAGCCAGGCCCGGGCATCGTCGACCAGGGCGGCGAACTTGTCCTCATAGGTGGGCAGCAGGCTCGCCAGCTTGGCGATCGAGAGGGCCAGCGCCGCCGCGACGCTCAGCAGGAACACGTTCACGACCACGAGTGCGATCAGCGCGGCGAGCCACCCCTTGACGCCACGCCTGACCAGCAGGCGCCGCAGTGGACTCACCGCGATCGTGAGGACGAGCGCGAGGAAGACAGGACCGAGGATCTCCCGGAAGCTGCGCACTCCAGCGGCTGTCAGGACCGCGGCCCCGGTCCCGAGGAGGACGACAACCCCGCGCGGCAAGGCCCAGGGGGGAGGCGGCGAGTCGGCTGCCGGCATCCGCGAGTCGGGAGAGTCGGCGGAGCCTGCGGACATCGTCGCAACCTCCCTCTCGCGGCCACCCTGGCCTCGAAGATCGCCCAGATCGTCCGGGCCGGCATCACCCACCCCGGATGATCCTTCGCCGGCCGGCGACCGTGTCATCCAGTCAGGGTGAGGCGGCGCGACACGTCGCTGCGACAGGCTGCGCTTGATTCGGATTCGGCGACATGAGCGGCCCTGTGAGGGAGGCCGGATGGGTGACGGGCCGATGGTCGATCCGGCCAGGGCAGGCCAGGAGCGCGGGCCGTCCGACTATGCCGGGGCGATCTACGGGTCTCTGCTGGCGGCGTCGGTCGTGGCCGGTACCGGTCCGGGGGAGGAGCCTCCGCACCCTGGACAGCTGGTCGCGCTTCTGCTCGCGACCGGCGTGGTGTTCTGGCTGTCCCATGTGTATGCCCACCTGGTCGGAGAGCGATCGACCGGGGCGCTCCTGTCCCCGCGGAAGTTCCGCGTCGCTGCCCGACGGGACTGGCCGATCGTGCAGGCCGCCGTACCTCCCGCCGCGGCGGCAGGCATCGGTGCGCTCGTCGGGCTGTCGGACTCCGGCGCGGCCTGGCTCGCGCTCCTCGTGGCGGTCGGTTCCCAGCTGGGATGGGCGTTGTACGTCGCCGCCAGTGCGGGCGCCACCCCGCGCCGCATGGTGGCCGCGGGCGTCATCAACCTCTTCCTCGGCCTGGTGCTGGTCCTGCTGAAGGCCGGCTTGACGCATTAGCGCCGGTACGTCGTCCGCCAAGGGTGACGCGCCACCGGACGGCGCGGTCCTACTGTCGACGCGGACTCGGCATCCGTCGAGGACCGAGCAGGAGGGGATGGACTCAGATGACCGACGAGCGCACTGTCGAGTCGCAGGCCGACTCGGGCTGGGCGATGGCCGGGGTCGCCTTCGCGGCCACGATGCTGTTGATAATCGGTGCCTTCCAGGTCATCGCCGGACTGGCCGCGATCCTGGACGACGAGTACTTCGTCCGGGTCAGGGGCTACGCCTTCCATCTGGACATCACCGCCTGGGGATGGATCCACCTGATCCTCGGCGTGGCGCTCATCGCGACCGCGTTCGGTCTGTTCTCCCGGGCGGCCTGGGCGGGCGTGGTCGCCATCGTCCTGGTGGTGCTGAGTGCGATCGACAACTTCTTCTTCATCCCCTATCAGCCGTTCTGGGCGCTGCTGCTGATCGCCCTCGACGTGTGGGTCATCTGGGCGCTGACGCGTCCGCGCGCGCTCCGCACGTGACGGCCGGACAGCCGTGTCCACGCCGCGGATTCGCTCCGGCGATCTCGGCCGGATCGTTGCCACCTACGTCAGTTCGGTGCTGGCTCTCGCCTTCGCGGCTGCCGTGCTGCCCGGCCTCCGGTTCTCGTCGTTCGGGCAGTTGCTCGCCTCGGCCGCGGCGACGTTGCTGGTCGGCGCGCTGGTGCGCCCGTTGCTCGTGGCCGCGAGTGCCGCGGTCGGATGGTTTGCGGTACTCCTGCTGGCGGTGCTCGGCCAGGCCGTGATCCTGGCGCTGGCGCTCACGCTGATCCCGGGGGTCGAGGCGGATTCGTTCTGGGTGGTGCTCGCCGCGGCGTGGATCGCGGCGGCGGTGGCGACGATCGTGGCCTGGTTGTGCACCTCGGGTACGCCGGAAGCCTTCACCGCGGCACTGGTCCGCCGGACCAGGCGGCGGAAGAAACCGGTCGACGATCCCGAGGCTCCCGGCGTGATCTTCGTACAGCTCGACGGCGTGCCCTTCCCGGTCCTGCGCTGGCAACTGCTGGCCGCGACACTGCCCACGGTGGGGCGCTGGATCCGCGATGGCGGTTATCGCCTGGTGGAGTGGACCCCGGTGCTGCCGCCCACCACGCCCGCCAGTCAGTTGGGGATCCTGCACGGCCGCATCGACGGCGTACCAGCCTTCCGGTGGTACGACCGGGTGCTCGGACGCGTGCTGGTGAGCAACCGCGCCGCTGACGCCGCCGAGATCGAGCGCCGCGCCTCCAACGGCCGCGGTCTGCTGGCCGATGGCGGCGTGAGTATCTCGAACCTGTTCAGTGGCGACGCCGAGCGATCGGTGCTGACGATGAGCAAGATCGAACTCAAGCGCGGTTCGGCCGACACGCGTCGCCGCGTCGCCTGGTATCTCGCCCGGCCGGACGGTTTCGCCGGCAGCTTCTTCGGGGCGGTCGCGGAGATCGCCCGGGAGAGGTTCGAGTCGCGTCGGCAACGCCGCCGCGATGTTCGCCCGCGGGGCCACCGTGGCTGGCTCTTCGCCGGCATGCGGGCGGTGACGAACGTCGTACTGCGGGACCTCAACACCGCACTGGTGGCCGAGGAGATGATTCGTGGCACCCGGGCCGTGTATGTCGACTATGTCGACTACGACGAGGTGGCGCATCACGCCGGCTCGTTGCGACCGGAGTCCCTGGCCACACTGGATCGGCTCGACCGCGTGCTGGCGTGCTTGGAGGAGGTCGCCGCGGCAGCGCCGAGGCCGTACCGGCTGGTCGTGCTGTCCGACCATGGGCAGTCCCAGGGAGCGATCTTCGCCGATCGGTACGGAATCGACCTCGCTGAGGTCTGCTCGCAACTGACCGCGGCGCAGGTCGAAGCAGTCGAGCAGTCGGTCGAGGGCTGGGGCCGCCTGAGCGGTCTCCTGGCCGATCTGTCCGGCGGAGGCTCCGGGACGGGACGAGTCGCCCACGACGCGGCGCTCCGAGTGCAGGACCGCTCCGCTCCGCCTGCCGTCACCACCGAGTCGGACCTCGTCGTCCTCGGATCGGGCAATCTCGGTTTGGTGTACGCCGCTGACGAGCACCGGTTGACCATGGAGGACATCACCGATCGCTGGCCGGCTCTCATCCCCGGGCTCGTGAACCACGACGGGATCGGCTTCGTCGCGGTGATGAGCACCGAGCACGGGCCCTTGGCGCTCGGGCCGTCGGGTGTGCACCGGCTGTCCGACGCGAAGGTGACGGGCGATGACCCGTTGGCGCCGTTCGGTCCGTCGGCCTCGGCCGACGTACTCCGAGCGGTGTCGATGCCTGAGGCACCTGACCTGTACGTCAACAGCTCGGTCGACCAGGACACGGGTGAGGTCTCCGCGTTCGAGGGGCTGGTCGGCTGTCACGGCGGACTCGGTGGGTGGCAGGGCCGGGCGGTGCTGCTGGCGCCACCCGACCTGGTGATCCCGGACCGGCCGATCCGCGGCGCGGACCAGCTCCACCACGTGCTCGTCGCGTATCTCGAACAGCTCGGGCAGCGCGGCGAGATCTCCCGGCAGAGAGTCATCCACGGAGGATGAGCAACCTGGGTGGCCCGGAGACAACACTCGACCGAGGGGTGTCACGATGATCGACCAGACCGCCGGGAAGTGGTTCCTCTCCCCGGACGAGCGCGGCAATCCCGGCACGGACATCGACCGGGTGGGAGACGTCGACGGCTCCTGGGTCGACGGCAACCTGGTCCGGCCGCTGATCCACGGCTCCACGTACTTCCGCCGGCTGTACGAAGAGCTGTGTGCGCTGCAGCCCGGCGACCGCGTCTATTTCACCGACTGGCGTGGCGACGCCGACGAGAAACTGCTGCCCGAGGGCCCGACCATCGGGACCGTGCTGGCCGATCTGGCGCGATCGGGGGTCGAGGTCAGAGGGCTGCTGTGGCGGTCGCATTCGGACCACCTGCAGTTCAACGCCAAGGAGAACCAGCGGCTGGGGACGAAGCTCAACGAGGCAGGCGCCGAGGTGCTGCTCGACCAACGGGTCCGCCGGATGGCCTCGCACCACCAGAAGCTGTTCGTCATCCAGCACAAGGGCCGGCGGGAGCTGGACGTCGCGTTCGTCGGCGGCATCGACCTGTCCCACCAGCGCCGCGACGACCACGAGCACCTGGGAGATCCACAGCAGGCCCCGATGGATCGCAGGTACGGCGACCGCACGCCCTGGCACGATGCGGCGCTGGAGATCCGCGGACCGGTCGTCGGCGATCTGCTCCGCACCTTCATCGAGCGCTGGGACGACGGTCATCCGCTCGACCGGCGAACGCCGTACCGGATGATGGTGCAGCGGCTCGCCAGGATGCCGCGCCACCCGGGATCGCTGCCGGAGAAGTTCCCGGATCCGCCACCGGCCGGGCCGCACGCCGTACAGGTCCTGCGAACATATGCCCACAAGCGGCCCGGATATCCGTTCGCGCCACTGGGGGAGCGGAGTATCGCTCGTGCGTACGGCAAGGCGTTCGGCAATGCGCGGAGCCTGATCTACCTGGAGGACCAGTACCTGTGGTCCGAGCTGATCGCCCAGGGGATCCACGATGCCCTGGAGCGGTCGCCCGAGCTCCGCGTGATCATCGTCGTACCGCGCTACCCGGACGCCGATGGTGCGGTGAGTGGACCGCCGGCACGATTCGGCCAGTTGCGAGCGATCCGGATGCTGCGGCGGACCGCTCCCGATCGCGTCGGGATCTACAACCTGGAGAACGCCGCGGGGGCACCGATCTACGTGCACGCGAAGATCTGCATCGTCGACGACGTGTGGTTCACCTGTGGCTCGGACAACTTCAACCGCCGCTCCTGGACCTGTGACAGCGAACTGACCTGCGCGGTCCTGGACGCCACCCCAGACCATCGGGACTTTGTTGCCGAGGGCACCCGTCTGCTGGCGCGGGACCTGCGGCTGCAGGTCTGGTCGGAGCACCTCGGCCAGCCGCGGCGCAGTCTCGTACAGCTCGACCCGTCGGCGGGCTTCGACCTGTGGCAGCGCACCGCCGCGGCCCTCGAGGCCTGGCACACCGGCGGCCGCAAGGGTCCGCGGCCACCCGGAAACATCCGCCCGCACGTGACGCAACAGGTGACCCGCTGGCAGGCGCTCTGGGCCGAGCCGTTGTACAGGCTGGTCTACGACCCCGACGGCCGGCCTCGCCGGATGCGGCGGAGTGGGCAGTTCTGACCCGAGCGTGATCCTTCGGCGACGCGCCGTTCTCCCCCACCATGGATGAGGCGGCGCCCGACGGCCGGACGGAGCATGGTCGCGTGGGTACTTCAGAGCAGTCCGAGAACCCGCCTGACGAGCCGTCGGCGAGCCGGGACGCGATCCCCGTGCTCGACGCGGCAGTCGGGGCCTCCGTGCTCGCAGCGGCCGTCGCGCAGACGGTCGGACGCCGGGTCGGGGGAGCCCTCAGCCCGGTCCGACGCCGGGTCGGGGGAGTGCTCAACCCGGTCGCCGTCGTGATCTTGCGGCCGCCGGTCGTGGCCGAGCGGTACCACGCAGCCAGCTTGCTGGCGGACCTCGCCCGTCGCGGTGGCGAAGGACGTCAGGAGCTGGAGCGTCAACTGTCGGTCCTGCTGGACCGGATGGTTCCTCTGGTGGCCGCCGAGGTGCTGAAGCGGATCGACATGGCCAGTCTGGCCGAGGGGGTCATCGCGGAGGTCGACCTCGCCGAGATGATCCGGCAGTCCACCGGGTCGGTCGCCTCCGAGACCGTCCGCGGCGTTCGCATGCAGGGCATCTCCGGCGATGAGGCCGTGGGCCGGGTAGTGGCCCGGCTGAGGCTGCGGCGCAGCCGGCCAGAACCCGAGATGACGCCCACGCAGCCATGAGAACGGACGAGCCGGTGTCGATCGTCCCGCGGGAGGCGCAGCCGTACCAGGGACGACGAGCGGGCCTCGTCACCCGATCGGCCGCCAGCGTCATCGACGGCCTCGTCGTGGTGGTCGCGGTGCTGGCCGGCTATGTGGCCGTCAACGGGATGAGGTTCCTGATCAGGCCACGGGAGTTCCAGTTCAGCGAGGCATCCCCGCTGCCGAGCGTGGCGACGGCGCTGCTGATTGCTGTCGGCTACCTGTGGATCGCGTGGTCGATCACGGGCCGGACCTACGGCTGTCATGTCTTGGGACTACGGGTGGTCAACCGTCATGGGGGCCGGGTTCGGACGCTCGTCGCGCTGCTGCGGGCCGTCTTCTGCGTCGTGTTCCCGCTCGGACTGCTGCTCTGTGCCGGTGGCCGTCTGCACTCTCTCCAGGACATCGTCCTGCGTACGTCGGTCATCTACGACTGGCGACCCGGACTGCCGCGATAAGGAGCTGACCATGCCGGACACCGGCCGCAGCGCAGCGACGCCGCGAGGGGGCTGGGTCGGCCCGATCGTCTTCGCCGGCGTGATGATGATCGTTCTCGGCCTCTCCCACGGCTTCCAGGGATTCGTCGCCCTGTTCAACGAGGGGTACTACGTGGTCGAGAAGAACGGTCTCGCCATCCACATGGGCTACACCGGCTGGGTCTGGACGCACCTGATCATCGGCACCGTCGTCTTCGTGGCCGGATTCTGCGTCCTCGTGGGTCAGGTGTGGGCCCGGGTCGTCGGCGTGATCCTGGCCGTCGTGAGCATTCTCGTGAACGTGGCATTCCTCGCCGCGGCTCCGGGCTGGAGCACGATCATGATCGCTGTCGACATCCTGGTGATCTGGGCGCTGACCTTCCACGGTCGCGACGTGCGGCCCAGGCACGGCACCCGGGGGACTGCCTAGGCCCCTGGGCGCGAGGGCAGGAGTCCCAACTCCCACGCCCGCCGTACGGCCTCGTTGCGGCGGGAGGCGCTCAGCTTGCGAAGAATGCTCCGGACATGGCTGCGAACCGTGTTGACGGAGACGTACATCGTGCTGGCGATCTCTTCGGTGGTCAGCAGTTCGGCGAGGTACTCGAGGACCTCGTGCTCCTTGCTGGTCAACGATGTGGTGACGACCAGCCCGGCCCGCGCCGTACCCCAGCGGTCGGCGGCGCGATCGCGACCTTGCAGAACACTCGGCGCGCGGAGCCAGGGGTGATGTCTCATCAGATCACCGGTCGGCTGGAGGAACCTCCGCAGCGACGGCGGCGCCTCCGTGAACGGACGGCGGAGCTGCTCGGGGGCAGCCAGTCGGAGCGCGCGTTCCAGGTAGAGCCCGCTGCGGCCGGTGTCACCGCTGCTGATCGACTCCGCGGCCTGCACCAGCCAGGCGTCCACCTGGGTGTCGAGTGGGACGGCGCGATCCGTGGCCGGCAGCGACGGCCGGGCGGGCAACCGCTCGCCGGCCTCGGCAGCCGCTCGCTGCAGCACCAGCAGTGATCCGGCCTGGTCCCGCCCCTGGGACCGCTCGATCACCGTGATGGCCTCTTGCGGCTGGTGCTGCTCGACGAGCATCTTCGCCTCGTCGACGACCAAGGCTTGGCCGAGCCAGCCGCCGTGCGGACCGTAGCTGTCGCTCGCGGCCCGGAGCTCCGCGGCAGCCAGATCGACATCGCCACCGGCCCGCAACAGCCTGGCCCGAACCAGCGCGAGTGCGGCAGAGAGAATTCGCGCATCATGGGTCGGAGCGGCCTCCGCGGCGCGCTGCACCAGCTCCTCGGCTCCGCTGAGATCGCCTCGGTCGGTGTGCACCCAGGCCTCCGCGACGATCGCGGACTGTGGCAGCTGCGTCCCCGACGCCGCCAGCGCGGCCGCGTGCGCGACGACCTCCCCGGCTCGCCGGAGATGTCCCCAGACCGCTTCCACCAGCGCGGCCATGCCGAGGAAGTCGGCCAGGGCCTCGTGGATCCCGGATTCCTTCGCGATCGCGATCCCTTCGGTGAACGCCGCCAGCGACGCCGGGAAGTCTCCGCGCTGCAGCAGCACACGGCCCTTGCATCCGGCGACCAGCAGCCTCGGGTTCGGATGCGCGGCCGCTGATTCCGGCGATGCCGCCCGCAGCCGGGTCTCCGCCGTCAGGACGACACCAAGTCCGGTCTCGGCCTCCTCCCCGAGGCTCGCGCCGACCGCTTGCAGCACGGTGATGGCCAGCTCGACCGCGTGGCTTCGATCGAAGACCTGCTCGTCCAGCGCTGCGCCGGCTTTGCCCAGCTCCGACGTACAGCGGTCGAGTTCGAACGCGGCCAGCGCCAGGGTGGCTCTGACGATCGCGGCCTCGGGATCGTCCAGATCGTCGGGCAAGCCGGCGAACAACGTTGTCAGCTGCCGGCGCAGGGGTCCGACGAGCAGACAGGCGAAGTCGAGATCCTCCACCAGGTACCGAGCGGCCTGGCGCCAGTCACCGGCCTTGGCGGCATGGTCGATCGCCTCCAGCGGCTGACCGTTCCGGACGAACCAGGCGGCGGCGGCCAGGTGCAGCTCCGAGGTGATACCAGGCTGCTCGAACGCGAGCTGGGCGCGAAGGAACTCGCGGAACAGCGACTGGTAGGTGTAGCAGTCCGTTGTCTCCGGGACATGCTGGATGAACGAGTTGCCGTGGGAGAGGAACTGCAACGAGCGCAGGCCACAAGCGCGCCCGGTCAGTGCTTCGGCCAGCCCCGGCCGGACTTCGTCGACGACGCAGGTCCGGAGCAGGAACTCGCGCAGCTCAGGAGGCTGGGCATCGAGTACCTCGGTCATCAGGTACGCCGCCACGTTGCCCGAGTCGCCGCGGAAATCCCGGATGACCCGCTCCGGGTCGGTCTTCCCGGCGAGATTCATGGCCGCGAACATCAGGCCGGCCGGCCAACCGTCGGTCCGGGCCTGGAGCTCGGCGACCTCGGAGTCGGTCAGCTCGAGCTTGTGCCGGCGCATCAGCGCTGCGGCCTCGTCCGTCGTGAAGGCCAGATCGGCGGCCCGGATCTCGGCAACGGTGCCCGCCAGCCGGTAGAGATGCAGGGGCAGAGGAGGGTCGGACCGTGTCACCAGCACGACCCGGACGTCCCCGGTGTCGCCGCGGATCAGGCGATCGAGGCTCTTGCCGACCTCAGGCGCCATCGCACCGTCGCCGCAGTCCAGCACCAGCACGAGTGGGCCGTGATCGCGGCTGTGCAGGCCGTCACGGACGGACTCCACCACGGCTACGGACTCATCGCTGCTGACAGCCACGGTGAGGTGCCTGACCGCGGCCGGCCCACGGTAGAGCGCTGCCCACGATTCCAGCAGCATCGTCTTGCCGAAGCCCGCGGGTGCGCTGACCAGGGTGAGGGGCCGCTCAACCCCGAGGCTCACGCGCGCGACAAGGCGCGGCCGCGGCACCGTCCCCGGTGGCATCGTCGAGACCCTCGTCGTGGACCTGAGGTGACCTTCGTATGGTGCATCCGGTGAAGTGCTGCGTCCGTTGTCCGCCCCTGCATGTTGATCGCTCGGCATTTCCCCTCCTAGCGATGTGCGGCATCATCACTGAACGCTGGGGAGGAGGTGTGTGGCGCGTCGCACCCTTTGACGAAATCACGGAACGGCCTGTAAAACCAGCGTTTCGCGTCCGGTTGCCGAACATTTCGAGACCCTGCGATGCCTCAATTTGAGACGCGTACTTGCAGTTCACCCCGCAGGGATGACGCCGCCGCATCCGAGCTTTGCGAGCGTCGAACGCACACGTTGGGAACGGAGTGGGTTCGATGGTCGACGCGACGTACGAGATCCGCGTGGCAGGCGCCGTACCCGAACAAGATCTTCGCGACATGGGCGCGGAGACCCTTGCGGTCGACCAGGTGAACACCGTCCTCTACAGCATCCCGGACCAGTCGGCGCTGTACGGCCTGCTGGCCCGGCTCCGGGCCCTGGGCATCGAGGTGGTCGAGGTTCGCCGGATCGTCGACTCTGCCTCGGCATCGACAGAGCGGATCGAGACCGATCCGGACAGGGGAGACGATGAACGCATCTGAGCACTGCGCCCCGTCGTACCAGGTCGTCGTACTGGGAGAGCTGAAGCCGGCCGTTCTCGCCTTCTGCGCCGGCCCGCAGGCCCAGCACGCGACCTCCGGAGCCTTTCGGCTGCAAGTCCGCGACGGCCAGGGAATCGCCGACCTGGTCGCGATGCTGCAGAACGCGGGCCTGGTGATCTTGAGTATCCGGCAGGTCACGTCGCCGGACGTTCCGGCCTCCGCGAGCCTGTCCGCCTGAGTTCATCCCGCGTGGGTGATGCCGTCGCCAGGAGGTCGCGGCAGGGTGGCGATGAACAGGGCGCAGGTCGCCCAAGGTCCGTGTGGAGGGATGGAGAGTCATGCCAGAGGAAGAGGTTCATGGACCCATCGACTACGTACTCGTCGAGTTCACGGGCAACAAGCTGACCGGTAGAGCGGCCGAGGAACTGGTGAACCTCGTCGAGCGCGGCATCGTCCACGTGTACGACGTGATGGTGGTCGGCAAGGATGCCGACGGCTCCACCTACATGGTCGACCTGGCCGAGGCGTCGGATCAGGCCGGCGGCTTCACCGACCTCAGCGGTGCCCGGACCGGAATCCTGGCCGAAGACGACCTCGCCGACGTGGCCGGGGCCATGGAGCCGGGCACACTGGCGGCCCTGATCGTCTACGAGAACACCTGGGCGATCCCGTTCGTCGCGGCGGCCATGGAGTCCGGTGGCCAACTGGTCGCCGGTGGGCGCATTCCGGCCCAGGACGTGATGGACGTACTCGAGAGCCTGGAATCCCTGGAACCGACGACTTGAGGAGCCTGACATGCCAGGACTGTTGCGAGGAATAGCCAGAACCGCGGCCGTCGCGGGCACCGCGACGGTTGTCGCCGGCCGGGTCCGGCGCCATCAGGACGAGAAGTTCGCCCAGCGCGACGCCGATACGGCAGCGACCCGCGACGAGGCCTATGCGCAGGACGTCGCGCCGCCGCCGGCCGCAGCCCCCGCGCCGGCAGCACCGGCGCCGGATGCCACGGCCGACCGCTTGGACCAGCTCAAGACGCTGGGCGAGCTGAAGCAGTCGGGTGTTCTCACCGACGCGGAGTTCGAGGCACAGAAGGCCAAGATCCTCGCCGGCTGAGCCGTGAGTCATGACAGAGGAGACAAGAAACGTTCCGGCGGGGACGGCGGCCAGCCCACGGCTCGCCGTCCTCCTGGCGATGGCGATGTTCGTGCTCGTCGTCGACACCTCGCTGATGAACGTGTCCATCTCCTCGGTGGTCAGGGATCTGGACACAACGGTGAGCGGCGTCCAGTCCGCGATCGCGCTCGAGGCGCTGGTGTCCGCGGCCTTCATCCTGATCGGAAGCAAGGTCGGTGACCTGATCGGGCGCAAGCGCGCCTACCTGCTGGGTCTGCTCGGCTACGCGATCGGCGCCCTGGCGATGGCACTGTCGCAGAGCCTGACCGCGATCATCGTGTTCTGGGCCCTGATCGGTGGCCTCGGGGCGTCGCTCCTGCTGCCCGCCATGCAGTCACTGATCCACGGCAACTTCGAAGGCGCGGCGCAGGTGAAGGCCTATGCCCTGGTGGGGGCCGCCGCCGCGTTGGCCGCCGCGGTCGGGCCCTTGCTCGGAGGCTTCATCACGACGTACCTGTCATGGCGGATAGCGTTCCTGCTCGAGGTCGTGGTGATCGCCATCGTGGTCTCAGGCCAGCGTCTCGTCCACGACGTGCCGTACACGGGGTCCCGCCGAGTGGACGTGGTCGGTGCCATCCTGTCGGTGCTGGGCATGGGCGGCATCGTGCTGGGCGTCCTGGTGTGGCAGGAGGGCGGGGAGTTCGTCGGTCTGATCCTGGCCATAGGCGCGATCGCTCTCGCGGCGTTCGCCTACTGGCTGGTGCGACGCAAGCGACTGGGCAAGCCGGCGCTCCTCGACGCGGCCCTGTTCAGCTCGGTTGTCTACCGGCTCGGCATCACCGGGCAGATGCTCCAGCAGATCGCTCTGGGCGGCACCATGATCGTCCTGCCGATCTATCTGCAGATGGTCCTCGAGTACAACGCGATGCAGGCGGGCCTGTCCCTCGCACCGCTGTCGCTCAGCATGTTCGGTACGGCGATCCTTGCCGAGAAGAAGGCGGCCGGGCGACGTCCGAGCAGCATCATCAGGTGGGGATACGTGTGCTTGACCGCGGGCCTGCTGATGCTGATCCCGATCGTGCCCCGGGCCGACTCCGGCTGGATTCTCGTCGGACCGCTGATCGTTGCAGGAGTGGGCCTGGGCCTGCTGGTATCGCAGCTCAACAACTACACGCTCGGGCCGATCTCCCAGGAACGGGTCAGCGAGGCGGCCGGCGTCAACTCGGCGGCCGGATCGTTCGGACTGTCCTTCGGGCTGGCGTTCGCCGGTGCGATCATGCTGGCGACGCTGTCGTTCACCTTCACGAACCTGTCGGACTCGAGCACCGTCCTTCCGCCGGCGGAGAAGGAGCAGGTTGCCCAAGCGCTGGAGACCGATGCCGAAGTGATGAGCAACACCGAGCTGGACAAGGTGCTCGTCAAGCAGCCGCAGGACATTCGGGAAGAGATCATCCGCATCAACACCGAGGCCAGGCCGATCGCCCTTCAGGTCGCGCTGGGGATTCCGATTCTCGCCGGCCTCGCCGGGCTGGTGGTGTCCTTCCGCATGGTCCGCCTGAAGGATCCGCTCAGTCCCCGCGCCGACTGAGATTGTGCTGGACGGCGCCGATGAGCGTGCGAGCGACCAGGCCGACGATGAGCAGGTCACCGAGCATCTGGACCGTGGCCACCACGCGGGCTCCTGATGACACGGGCACGATGTCGCCGAAGCCGACCGTCGCGAAGACGGTCACGGTGAAGTACATCGCATCGAGCCGGTTCAGAGACTCGTTGAAGTTCGCCGGCTGGGTCCGCCCCATCAGGTAGTACGTCATCGCGAAAACCGCCAGGAACAGGGGCACCGACGTCGCCAGCGAGCCGATCGCCCTGACCCGCGGGTACGGCGAGCGGGCGATCTCGCGGATCTGCCAGGCCAGCAGGAGTGCCACGACGGCAAGCCCTCCGAACAGGGCCACTATGGCAGCGGCGCCGTCGAGGCGCATCGGCAGCAGGAAGTAGCCGGCGACGATGATCACCGACACCAGCAAGGAGCGCAGCAGCGACGCCAGGGCGAGGCGGCGGCGGGTCCGCGCGGGGAGCTCGGCGTAGCCGACCTCGGTATCTTTCACAGCCTCAGTGAAGCCCGAACCCACGGCGGCCGGTTCATCCAGCCGGGGTGATGCTGGCCGAGCGATCCCCGGTGTTGGCTGAAACGCTAGCGGATCAGAGTCTGACGACCCGGCTCGACCATGTCCGGAGGGAACGATCAACATGAGTGCACGGAGCACGATGGTGAGGGCAGGGCAAGCCCCACCTACCGCGAGATCAGCCCGTGCCAACGGTGGTCCCGCGTCCGCTGTCCGTCGCCTCGCTCCGTCCGACCATGCCCGCCTGGGACTCGCAGCGCGCGCAGCGCTGCCGCCGCGGGAACAGGCGGAACTGGTGCTGGCCCCGAACCGTCCGGATCCGGTCGCGCTCTTCGAGGCGCAGGCTCAGGCCCGTGTTCCCGAACTTGTGCCGGTGCGGCACGGCAGGATGATGGTGTCGGCCTTCACCTTCTTCCGGGGCAATGCCCTCGGGATGGCCGCCGACCTCGGCGCGGCACCGGTCTCCGGCCTCGCGGCGCAGCTGTGCGGTGACGCCCACCTGGCGAACTTCGGAGTCTTCGGATCTCCTGAACGGCGGCTCCTGTTCGACATCAACGACTTCGACGAGACGATCGCCGGTCCGTGGGAGTGGGACGTCAAGCGTCTCGCCGCGAGCCTGTCGGTCGCCGGCCGGGGTAACGGGTTCTCGCGCAAGGAGCGCCGCAAGTGCGTCCTGGAGACCGTCCGGCGCTATCGCGATGCCAGTGCCGACTTCGCGACCATGCGAAATCTCGACGTCTGGTACGCCCGTGCCGACATCGATGAGGTCGAGGAGGCCCTGCGCAGCAAGATGAGCTCGAGCCGGCGCAGGAACGTCGACCAGACCTTGCTGAAGGCACGCGGCAGCGGGAGCCTCAAGGCGTTCGCCAAGCTCACCGAGATGACCGATGACGGCGTCCGGATCAAGGGCGACCCACCGTTGGTCGTGCCGATCACCGATCTCCTGCCCGACACCGGCCGGGAAGAGCTCGAAGCCGCGATCAAGGAGTTGCTGACCCTCTACCGCAGGTCGTTGCCGCCCGAACGGCGGGACCTGTTCGACCAGTTCGAGTTCGTCGACATGGCCCGCAAGGTGGTCGGGGTGGGCAGCGTCGGTACACGGTGCTGGATCGTGCTGCTGCGCGGTAGGGACGACGGTGATCCACTGTTCCTGCAGATCAAGGAGGCCAGTCCTTCGGTGCTCAAGACGATGGTGCCCACCGTGCTCAGGCAGCGGTCCGCTCCGCGCAACGAGGGGGAGCGCGTGGTGGTGGGGCAGCGTCTCATGCAGGCGGCCAGTGACATCTTCCTCGGCTGGCAGCGGGTCGAAGGCATCGATGGACAGCTGCGCGACTTCTACGTCCGGCAGTTGCGGGACATGAAGGGTTCGGCAGTCGTGGAGAAGATGGACCCGCGCGGCATGCTGATGTACGGCCAGCTGTGCGGCTGGACCCTGGCCAGGGCCCACGCCCGATCCGGTGACCGGATCGCACTGGCGACGTACCTCAACAGCGACGACGCCTTCCCCGAAGCGATGGTCGAGTACGCCGAGGCGTACGCCGACCAGAACGAGCGCGACTACCAGTTGTTCCTGGAAGCCATCAAGAGCGGTCGCCTGGAGGCCGAGAGCGGCCTGTAGCTTCGGCGTCCGATCAACCCTGGCGGCTGACGGCCGGGGCGTCCTCATCTGTCCTGGATGATCTTCCGGGGCCCGGTTCGGTGAATCATGAGCCTGGTCGCGCACCGTGTGCGGTGGCTGGGGAGGTCTGGAGATGGATCGGGAGCTGTTCGCGTCGAGCTGGAAGATGATGGTGGTGCGCGGAGTCGTCGGCATCGTGTTCGGGATCCTGGTGATCGTCTGGCCGATCGAGACCGGTCTCGCGCTGATGGTGCTGTTCGGATTCTGGGCGTTGCTGGAAGGCATCAGCTTGCTGGTGCAGGCGTTCCGACCCAGCACGCAGGGGAGCCGGCTGGGGCGTGCGCTGCTGGGTGTGATCGCGCTGGTCGTGGCGTTCTTCGCGATCTTCAGTCCGGGCGTGACGGCACAGACACTGACCTGGATCTTCGGCATCTGGCTGATCATCCGTGGGCTGATCGAGGTCTTCACGGCGTTCAGCAGCTACCGGCTCACACCCCGCTGGTTACTCCTCGTGGGTGGCGCGCTGTCGATCCTCCTGGGCGTGTTCTTCGTCGCCAACCCCGGCGGTGGAGCCGTCGGGATCGCGATCTGGCTCGGTCTGATCGCGCTGTGCTGGGGCCTGGTCTTCGTCGTGACCGGCTTCATGCTCCGCCGCGAACGATCCTCGCCCGCCTCCGCCAACCCCGCACCCGCCTGAGTCGGGACGGTCAGCGCACGAGTGATTGGCCGGCAGAACGAGTCTGGGTGTGCACAGGGGACTGAGTTGGGCGCATACTGACCTTGTGGAGCCCTCCCGCGCGACGACGCGTCGTCACCTGTCCACGAGTCCCTTCAAGCCGAAGGTGCCCGAACCGATCAAGACCTTCGAGGTTGGTGATCGGGTCTCCCACGACAAGGAAGGCCTGGGCCGGATCAGTTCGGTCGAAGGCACCTACGCGGTGGTGGTCGACCTGGGCGGCGGCAAACTGCTGCGCGTCACCTCACCATTCGCCAAGCTGCACACGCTCTGAATTCCAGCCGGCCGACGTACGAGTCAGATCTCATCGCTCCGAAGTCGGCCGGGTGGTCAGCTGGGGAAACGCGCCTGGTAGGTGCGGGTGACCTCGCGGACCTTTCGGTAACCGATGATGCCGAGCAGGATCGCGGTCGCCACAGCGGCGAGGACACCGGCGATGGTGCGAAGCGTGACCCCAGCGTCGGCGGCGTCGCAGATGACCGCGGCGAGTACGCCGGTGACGACGGCGTTGATGATGCCCACAACGACGGGGGATCCCGACAGCCAGTGGGTCAGGCCGACCCGGTTGCGGAAGCTGTAGGTCTTCAACACCCCGGGCGCGTCGTCGTGGTGACTTGCGACGAAGTACGGCTCCAGCTCCGGTGCGAGCTCCAGATAGGCGTGCCGTAGCCGGTTCATGCCGATCACCAGCCACGCATCCTCGATGTCCGCCTCGATCAGGCGGAAGTACGTTCCCACGCCGACAAGCAGGACAACGGGGAGCACGAGTAGCGCGAACGTCCGGAAGCTCTGCCCGAAGCCGGACGCGTTCGCCACCAGTGAGAGCGCGATGACGGTGGCCGAGAGGACGGTCAGATAGGTGCCGGTCCGGCTGAAGATCTCGTTCCACGTCATGCCGCGGGTGGCCAGCAAGCTCCAGTGCTCGGTCGCGAGGAACTGCGCATGCGGGCTCCCCGTGGTGTCCACGCCGTCGAGCGGTGGCGGCGTTCTGACCGATGGCTGCTGCCTCATCTGACCTCCCATGCTGGTACTGCGCTTCCGCGACAGCCACAGACGCGCCCCGAACCGCTGGTGTCGGCGCTCGTCATGACCAGCGCATCCCTCCGAGTGTGAATGGCGATGCGTACTACGGCCACACCTCGAAGCACCACCCGTGCCGGAGATCAGGCCGGTGGGTGCGCGGACGGTGTTGCCGGCCGCGTCCTCGCGAGGCCGTCCTTGACAGCGGTGAGGAGGCTCAGGGTCGCGTCGAGCTGGGCGGTGTCGTGATCGGCAGCCGCGCCGACGGCGATCGCCCACTCGTGTCGTGCGAGGGCGGAGTTGCTCCGTCCGTGGTCGGTCGGGCTGACGGTGACGCCGCGGCCGTCCTGCGGGTTGGCCTGCCGCTGGATGAGGCCCTTCTGTTCGAGACCCCGCAGTGTCGTGGAGAGATTGGTGCGCTGGAGTCCGGTGGCGGCGGCGATCTGGCTGGGGGCGGCGGCTTCGCCCTGGAGCAGGTAGCGCATCACGATTCCCTCGGACTGGGTCAGGGAGACGGTCCGCTCGTCGGTGTAGCCGCGGTACTGGATCTCACGGCTGATGATCAGCGTCAGATCGGCCAGCTCGGCCCAGCGCTCGTCGGCGCCTGGTCTGCGGGGGCGGCGTGCCGGCCGCGATGGGTTCTTCGTCACACGAAGAGGATAGATGGTTGTCGGAACATAGTTATGTACCCATACTGATCGTGTCATAATAGTTATCGAGGCATAATCAATTGGAGTCGATATGGCCGTCACTCTTCCGGCGCGGCGGGCCGGCGCGATGTCGCCACGTGCGGTAGCCAGGTCCGGTGGGCTGCACCCGGTCGGGGTCTTCTTCCTGCTCGCCGGCGCGTTCCTGCCGATCATGGACTTCTTCATCACCAACGTCGCGTTGCCGAGCATCGACACCTCGCTGCACGCCTCGGCGTCCGAACTGGAGTTGGTGATCGCCGGGTACGGCGTCGCGTACGCCGCCCTCCTGGTACTCGGCGGCCGGCTGGGGGACCGCCTCGGTCGCCGTCACGTCTTCCTGGCTGCACTCGTCGGTTTCGTGGTGGCCTCAGGGCTCTGCGGTTTCGCGCCGACGGTCGGTGTCCTGATCGCCGCCCGCATCGTCCAAGGTGCGACCGCGGCGCTGCTCATCCCGCAGGTGCTGGCGACCTTCCACCACACCCTCGAGCACGATCGCAAGGCGCGTGCTCTCGCCCTGTACGGCGCGACGTCCGGCATCGCCGCCGTGGTCGGCCAACTGGTCGGCGGCCTGCTGGTCAGTGCGGACATCGCGGGCGCTTCGTGGCGGCCGATCTTCTTGGTCAACGTACCCATCGGCCTGATCGTGCTGGTGGTGGCGGCCCGGATCGTGCCGCACACCCGCTCGGATCACCCCGTTGGTATCGATCTGCCCGGCACAGTACTCTTCGCGGCGACGCTCACCGCCCTGCTGGTCCCGCTCACCGAAGGTCACTCGCTGGGCTGGCCCTGGTGGACCTGGACGATGATCGCCGTGGCCGTCGTGCTCGGCGCCATCACCTTCGTGATCGAGCGACGCGCCGAACGCCGCGGCGAGATCCCGCTGCTTCCGCCATCGCTGCTGCGGCTGCCGTCGATGTCTCGCGGCCTTGTGATGGTGCTCGCCTTCAGCATCGGCTTCGGCGCGTTCATGTTCGTGTTCGCCCTGACCATCCAGGACGGCTTACACGCCGACGCCCTGCACGGAGGCCTGGCGATCCTGCCCATGGCGGCGCTGTTCTTCCTCGGGTCCGTGTTCGCACCGCGGTTCATCAGCCGCTTCGGCCGGGGCGCGTTGTCGGCCGGCGCGATCATCCAGCTCGCCGGCCTCGCCGCACTCGTGGTCGTCGTCGTCCGCGGCTGGCCGCACGTCAGTCTCTGGGACATGGCCCCGCCACTCGCCCTGGCCGGCGGCGGCCAGTCGATGCTGTTCGCCGGACTGTTCCGCAGCGTTCTCGCCGATGTCCCGACCCATCTCGGTGGCATCGGTAGCGGCGTACTGATCACTCTGCAGCAAAGCGGACTGGCGCTCGGCGTCGCTGTCCTCGGCACCGTTTACCTCGCGCAGGCCCAGCACAACACGGCCCACGCCTTCGCCACCGTCGAGGTCGCGCAGATGGCGATCATCGCCCTGCTCGCCATCGGCGTCGCCGCCCTACCCCGCTTCACCACGCCCTCCGCCAACACACCCACGGCCGACGCCTGAAATCAACCACCCGCGACCCCGGCTGCTCGACCACGGCGTCGGCCGAAGAAATCTCAGAGCAGGCTGAGTAGCGTTCGTCCCCGCCCTGCGGGGCACCACCTGGTCCTTCTGACCCATGTGCCGCCCCAGGGGCTCGCACCGCACTCGTTGACCTGCCCGGCTGTGGAGTGACCGGGTTCAGTACGGCTCCGGCTCCGAGTTCGGGCTCACTTTGAGCACCTCACTGATCGATTCGTGCAGCGTTCGCGGCAGGTCGGCAGGGCCTTCTGCGTAGACGACCAGCTCGTCGTCCAGCGGAATGGGTTCCTCGTCGCCCAACGACCCAGCCGCGGCGGTGACCGCCGCGGCGAGGGCGTCAAGGTCGAAGTCGGCCGGGACAGTGATGAGCCAACGCACATGGTCTCCAGGGCTAGCGCTTCAGCGCACTGTATGACGCCGCAGCATTCACAATGCCACGCCCGTATCCCGGATCCCAGTCTGTCCCTGAGACGTTGTGGAGTCCTGCGAGCATCGCCGCACGGAGCTGGTCCGGGGTCATCGAAGGGCTCGCCGACAGAAGCATGGCGGCTACGCCGGCCGCGACCGGGGTCGCCGCGGAGGTGCCGTTGTCGAACGGGCTGTCCGTCTCGCCACCCGGGCGGCCCAGCCCGAAGTTGCCGAAGAAGTGCGAGTACGCGGCGAGATCCGGCTTCTCGGGATGGAACATCCCCGGGCCTTGGGAGGAGTAGCCGATGCGTTCGTGCCGTGTGTTGACTGCTGCGACGGTGATGACTTCCTGGAGGCTGTTCGCGGCGTGGATCGACTTGCCTGGGCCGATACCCGATGGCTGGCAGTTGCCGCTCGGGCAATTCTGGCCGCAGTTGCCGGCGGCGAACAAGCAGACCGCGCCGGAGGCAACGACCTCACGGACCTTCCGGGTGAATGGGTGGTTGATGTCGTGAACCTCGTGTTCAGGGAAGCTCGCGATGGGTGGCACGCCGGTGAAGCCGTAGCTGTTGGATGTCAGGTGGGGTGTTCCGTCGATGCGGCGGTGGTCGAGGATCGCCTGGAACATGGCGAGGGCGCCGCCTGAGTTCGCGATGCCCAGGAACGGGTAGTCGTAGAGCCGGGCACTAGGTGCCGCGACGAGGATGTCGGCCGCACACATCGATCCGTGGCTGGTGATCGGGGCAGCGCCAGGCTGCTGGGCTCCGGGACGAGCGAATCCGTCGACGACCGGGTACTGGATGCCGTTGACGCCTTCGTCGACGATCGCGACCGCGATGTTCTGGCCGCGGAACCCGTCCTCCCAGGCGCGCCTGACGCCCAGCATCGTCCTGACGACCTCGAGACTGACGGCCTGCCGGAACGGGCGGCAGTCCAGTCCGGCACGGGACCGGGCAAGGTCGAAGACATCGTCGTTCTGGAAGAGTGTCAGCGCAGAGTTCGCCCAGACGATGACGCCTTCGCGAGCTCGCAAGTCGTCCAGCCTGGCCGGGTCGACCTCGGCGGCAACGACGACCGACGTAGCAGGCAGGTCCGGATTCGTGGATGATTCGGCGAACGCGGAGAAGGCGTCGGGCGAAGTCAGCCCGAGCCTGGACCCTGGTGCGGGGTCGCTGAACATGGGGACCGACAAGAACGGCTCGTCGAGCTCCACGCCCATTCCCGCGACTCGATCCATCGACGCCGTCATCGTCGGATGCACCGCAAAGGCTGAATCGGCTGACTCCTGGAAGGATTCGAAGCCTCCCGCGATGTCCTGGCCGGCCACCTCCAACAGAACCTTGACTTTCGCCATCGCCTGCCACCCCCTGAGACAAGTTGTTCACCGGCCGCCGCGTTGGAACCGATAGGCGGCGGAACGGTCCCTGGGCCAAGGTTGCGACGATCGACAGGCAAAAGGAAGAGTCAACACCACTGCGATTTGATCATAATGGCGGGTAGGCCTTATTGATGCCGAGATCTGGTTTGCCAACGAATACCGCGGGAGAGCTGTCTTCCGATTGAACGTTTGAGTTCTCTGCCTGGCCACGCGCCGTACCCGAATACGCACATGATTGTGATCTGCAATTCCGGAAAGCGGTGGCGCTGAAGGTACACGCACGCTCAGTTCTCAAGTCGCCGTACCGGGACTGGTTGCGGCGGCGCCTGTGACCGGGTCGTCCCGCGATGCTCGACTCGACCGGGTGTATTAAGCGCTTGCTGACAGGCTCGCCCGCGAATGAATTCCACCGAGCCGGGAGTGATCCAAGAGCTCATATTCACGACTCATAGGCGGATGACAGAAAGCTGCTACAGCTCGATGGTGAATGAGGGTTGTAGGTCGTCGAGGATTTTTACTTCGATGCGGTCCGGGTGTTGGGACTCTGCGTCCTGGGCTTCTTTGATGGCTGCTGCCAGGGCTTCGCGGCGGCTGGCGATGGTGCGGTTCGCGGAGCAGTTGAACCACATCGTGAAGCGGCCGGGGGCCTTGAGCCGAGATTCGACGATGGTTGCGATGACCCGCGGATTGGGGTTGCCGTGGGCACCGTCGCCGCAGAACACGTAGTGGTCGGCGTGCACGCGGTCGGCGAACTTCGTGCTCAGGTTGTTCTCCGAGCCGTGATGCTGGACCTTGACGATGTCACAGCGGAAAGGCCCGTCGGCCAGGCGCCCAGCGGCCGTCAGGCCCTCGAGGATCTCGTCTTCGGCAGCATCCCCGGTGAGCAGGCAGGTCTTGCCGTCCTCCTCGGCGAGCAGCGTGATCGAGGCCCGGTTGGGCGGTGTCACTCGCGCTGAGTTCGACTGCGCGATGATCTCCGCCGCGGTGCCGATGGAGCTGATCAGAGCCTCGGCCTCGCCCCTCGAGGTGGGCGGGCCGGCGAGCACCAGATCATCGAGACCGAGCCCGGGTCCGTCAGCCGATCCTTGCCCGTCGCCGCGCGGCCCCGCCTGCCGTCCCGAACCGAGCAGATCCTCGAGCCACTTGCGCCATTCCTTCCGCAGTTTCTCGAGGTGCTCCTCGGTCGGCCCCAGAACGGTGAGCGTGATGCTCCCGAGGTGCCGGCGCTGGATGGGTTTGCGTAGCCGCACGAGCTTGTTCCTGAAGCCTTTGTTGCGGGGGACAGGCGTCTGGTCGTCGACGAGGCTCATGAGTTCGATGCCGTCGCTGATGCTCTCGGTGAGGTCGACGATGGACGTGAGCGCGATCCGTGCCGGGCCGGTACTCGCGGCGTCGCTGCGAGGGGCGAGTTCGATGGCCTCGGAGATCTGCATGGTGATCGCACTGATCGGTCCGGCCAGGTCGCCGAACTGCGCTCGCCACGAGTTGTGCCAGAGCCCGTGGATCTCTGGTGGACGGGGCCGCTTGGGCTCCGGGAAGGTGGGGTTGTCTCCTTCCTTCACCTGGAAGTCGTGCACCTCCCAGGCCGCGACGTCCTGCAACAGCGGGATGATTCCCGAGATGTGGTCGGCGTCGATGTGGCTGACGACGACAAGGTCGAGCGGCGCGCCGTTGTCGGCGAGATCCTGCAGTACCGGGCGCGTCTGTGACTCGAAACTGGCCGTACGCCCGCCGTCCACCAGGATGTGGTGGCCGTCCGCCGAGGTGAGCAGCAGACAGTCCCCGTCCTTGGCGAAGAACACATCGAGCTTCATTTCGTGCTCCCACTCTCGGTTGCGGCCGTCGACCTGTCCACCATGTCGGTGAACTTCGCGGTCGCCCGCACACAGGCGGCGGCGTCGATCAGGCCGAAGCCGGTGTCGTTGCGCCAGCCGAAGGTCTGTCCAGGAAGCGGTGACGATGTCGAACGCAGGATTCCCTGGATCTGCGCGGAGGTCAGATCGGACTTGATCCCCAGCATCAGTGCGGCGACGCCGCAGACATAAGGGCTGGCCATGCTGGTGCCGGTCATCTCGATCCACGGAACTTCACTGTCGAAGCCCTTGGCGGCAACGACATCGGTGCCGTTCGCGGCGATGTCGGGCTTGGGCCGGCCGTCCCGGGTCGGGCCGCGGCTGGACGTGACGTGCGCGGCGTTGCGATCGACGTCGGCGTTCGCGACGGACAGGAGGCGCTCGGCGCAGGCAAGCGAGCCGATCATGCGGTCGTCGGTGTACGAGCCCGATGCGAAGTACGACGGATAGCGCCACTGCTGTGCGGATCCGGGCACACGCCGTGGGTCGTCGCGCTCGATCCAGGCGTCGAAGCTGCCGTCGCGCACGACCGCCCCGGTGAGGCGGACACGCCACTCCCCGGAGGCGATCGGACCCAGTTGCGGGCTACCGCCTGGCTGCTGCGGCCCGAAGAACGGTGAGAGCAGCACCGAGATCCGGTTCAGCCCGTTGGCGGGGTGATAGGCCTCGTTGTAGACACTCAGGACCGTGCCGTTGGGCAGGAGCGCGTTCCGGATCATCTGGCCGAGCTTGATCGGCTCCAGCCAGGGCTGACCGGGCGGCTTGACCTCGACGTCGAAGCGGTCCTGGGGGCCGTACCAGACTTCCAGCTCGTTCTCGGAGATGTCCTGTACGCCGTCTCCGCCCACGATCCAGCCGAGTTCGCGCCGCAGGTTGGTCGCGGGAATCCTTCCGCTCGCGTGGATCCGCCCCTTCACGTATCCACGGTCGGTGGGCGAGCCGGGCTCGACCTGGCCCGCGTTGCCGGCCGCGACGGACACGCATCTGCCGCGCGTCGCCAGTGCGTTGTCGATCCATCGGGCCATGGCGCTCGAGGTGTCGTGGGCATGTCCGTTGGTCCCCAGGCTGATGTTGATCGACAGCGGGAGAGGTGTGTTGTCCTCGCCGAGTTCGGCTGCCAGTTCGATCAGATACTCGACGGCGTCGGCGATGCGCGTGGAGTCGTAGAAGCTCGACGCCGCAACAGTGTCCTCCGGGCGCAGCGCGAGAAGGACGCCCGCGATGTACGCCTTGCGAGCAACGCCGTCGTTGCCGGCGGCGATCGATGCCACATGAGTGCCATGCGACCCGATCACCATTTGCGACTGGGGCTCGAGGCTGCTGGCGGCCATGTTCCGGCTGCGCGCCCCCTCGATCGCCGCGTTCATGGCCTCACGGCGAATCTCTGATCCGTAGTCCAAGCCGTCGTACCGCCCGTGATCGCGGTCGGCTGGAGGCCGGGTGCGTGTCGACTCGGACACCACCGGAGAGGGGCGTGAGGAGCCCGCCTGATCCCAGATGGAAACCCAGCGAGTCTCGCCCTTGTCCAGGAAGTCCGGGTGGGCGAAGTCGAATCCGCCGACGTCGATGATCCCGACCAGGACATTCTGACCGTCGTGGTGGCGAGCGCTCTCCGCCTTCACCCGCCGCGCATCGCCCGGGCCGTTCGTGATGTTGTGGCCGACCAGCGGCTCCGGACCCCGCAGCGCCTGGCCCGGTTCGACGTAGGCGACGGCCGCATTGACCAGCAGGTCTCGCACGTCCCTCGCGGCTACCTCGACCACGCCTGTGTCGAGCTTCCACCGCGACCTCTTGGCATAACGGTTGACCGCATCGATGGCAGCCTGACGAACCGTCGGCGTCAGGTCCCGATCGAGCTTGACGAAGAGGCTGAAGGCGACGTTCTCCGGTGGCGCCTTCTGCGGGGTCTGCGTCGCAAGGGCAATCACCTCCGTCGGCGACAGAGCGGTCGGGGCTCGCGGACTCGCGTCGGTCGGAGCAGCGCCCTCGACGTCGATCGTCTCGCGGAACTCGCCAGGCGCGAGCGCCTCTCTGGTGGCGGGCGCGGTTTCCGTGGCATCGACCGCGGGCTCTGCCAAGGCCACGGACGGGCATTGCTCTGCCCGCGCTTGGTTGACCTGGTCGGTACCGCCCAAGTAGACGTCGAGCTTCGGCGAAAGCCGTGGATCGAGCGACCTGATTTTCGGCGCGGCCATAGCACCCCCCTGATTCGTCCCCCAGCGCTGGTCGTCCGGTCATGAACTGCGTCGTGACTGGGCGTAGGCGCTACAAGACGATGATGGACCTCATCTCGTCGACAAAGTAGAGGACGACGAACAATTGCGATCTGCAGATCGCAATTCATGCGTTTGGTCGTTGCCCGCCAGCGGCCCTGCGCACTCGCGAGGTGCGCAGGGCCGCTGTTGTTCAGTTGCCGGCTGTCAGAGGTCGGCGCATTGGCCTGTCTTCGGGCCGGAGGCGGAGTTGGGTCGGCCTGCGTTGGTCGGGGCGGGGGAGTTGCCCGTGCAGGACAGCGGTCCGCTGATGTGGTTGCCGGAGACAATCGTCGAGCCGGTGTTGTTCTGTACGACGAGCGGTCCTGCCACGGTGGCATCGTCGATCGTCACCTGACCCACCGAACCGCGGACCGTCACCGGACCCTGGACCGTCGTCGGCGCGCACTCGCCGTTCTGGTTGCCGAGCCAGACCCGGGTTCGACCGGTCACGCTCACCGGACCGGCCACCGTCGTACCGCAGAGCAGAACGTTGCCTGCGCCGGACGCTGTCACCGGGCCGCGGAACACGGACCCGGATGCGTAGAGCCCGGCGCCCGCTGCCACGGTTACGGGTCCCGAGACCGTCGCGCCGTCGAGGCACGCGACGCCCGAGGACACGGTCAACGGGCCTTGATGCGTCCCGGTGAC
Source organism: Kribbella sp. NPDC049227 (assembly GCF_043197265.1). NCBI lineage: Bacteria > Bacillati > Actinomycetota > Actinomycetes > Propionibacteriales > Kribbellaceae > Kribbella > Kribbella sp. NPDC049227. The sequence goes on from NZ_JBICST010000002.1 coordinate 1,132,177, forward strand.
CATCGTCGTACAGGACGGAACGCCGGTCGCGACGAACGGCACGAGCCAGGTCTGGCCCTGACGGCTGTAGGTGACGGTCCCGTGATAGACACCGTCGGCCGGATAGGTGTGGCTACCGCTGACGGTCATCAGGCTTCTGCCTTGACGTTGGCTCGCCACGTAGTCGCGTGCCGCGATCGTGCCGGCCTCGGCCGGGGATCCATCGCCCCAGTCGACCGTGGCGGTGAACTCACCAGGCGGAATCGATCCGGCTGCCAGGCGCCCCAGAGGTGCGTTGCTGACTGTCCTGTCGACGCCGAAGCGGCTGACCGTGCCCATCGATTCCGGAGTCCAGTTGACCTGGGCGATGGAGCCGTAGTTCACATTCGCGAAGGCCCACCGCGGTCCGGCGACGCTGAGCCGTTGCACATACGCGTCGTAGTCCTGGGTGAGCACCTTGGGGGACCAGGCCTTCTCCAGGATTCCGGCCAGCCGTGGGAAGACCATGAACTCGTTCGTGGCCAGCCCACGCATCTGCTCGCCCCAGATCGGCGCCTCGATGCCGATGATGTCCTCGGCCTTCGGCCCGCCGTACGCCGGTTGTGCCCAGACGGACCGGTACTTCTCCCACACCCATTCCGGGTCCCACGAGTAGGCCTTGTCGAGTTCGGTCCGCGGGGTCCGGCCGGGCGATCCGTCGTACCCGAAGTCGAGGTACGCGTTCCACTCCGGGGTCGTGATGACGCTGCGGCCCTGGTTGAACCATTCGGGCTTGATGAGCGGGGGACCACCGCCGGTGTAGTCGGACCAGTAGTGGTTGATCGAGGTCGAGCCCGGTGCGTAGCCCTCCAGTGCGGGGTTCCAGCCCATCATCCGCTTGCCGTTGTCGTTGACGATCGACTCCATCTGCCCGATCCACCACTTGTAGTCCTCGTGGGGCATCCCGATGGCCTCGTCGCCGCCGATGTGGACGATCGGTGCGGGGGAGATTGCGGCGAGCTGTGCGATCGCGTCTCGCCAGAACGCCAGTGCCCGCTCGCTCGCCGGGTCGTTCGGGTTGGTGCAGAACCGGTCGGTCTGGGTCTGGCCCTGGCAACCCATCACCGCGACGCCGCCCAGGGACCTGACCGCCGCCGTGGCGTGGGCCGGGCCCTCCAGTTCCGGGACGATCTCGATGAACCGGTCGGCGGCGTACTTGACCAGGCCCTTGAAGTCTTCTTGCGTGTAGAAGCCTGCGATACAGCCCGATCCGTTGCACCCGGTGCCGTCCAGCGCCGGGTAGCCCTTGATCTCCAGCCGCCAGGACTGGGAGTCACTCAGGTGCAGGTGCAGCCGATCGCCCTTCAACGCGGCCAGTTGGTCGATCATCGACCGGATCTCGGCCACGGTCATGAAGTTGCGGGCAGGATCGAGTTGAAGCCCTCGATGCGCGTACCGCGGGTAGTCCACAACCGTGATGGGCTGCGCTGTCCATGGCCCTGCGCCGGCAGTGGGGGAGTTGATTGCTGCTGGCAACAGTTGCCGGAGGCTCACGAACCCGTTGAACAGACCGTGTGCCTGCGGGGCGACGATCTTCGCTCCCGCACTCGACACAGCGAGGGAGTAGCCCTCGTCCGCTTTGTCCGCTGGGACTCCGGACACCGGTCCTGTGCTCAGCGCGACGTCAGAGGCTGTGGCGGAACCGGTCACCACGGGAAGCACGAACCCGGTGGCCGGCCGCAGGTAGCCGGCGAGCACCTCAGCCGTCGCGGCGAGCGCACTGCTGGAGACCACGATCCGCGACGTGGCCGTGAGCTCGAACGGCTGTCCGGTGCCGGGCGTCTGCTTGACCGGCACGGGGATGATCTCTCCCACGGTCGGCGGCGGCTTGGGACCGGACCAGATCTCGAACTCGTTGAGGGTGTACCCGGTGGTCGAAGTCGTGGCTGTGGCTTGCATCCGGACGCACGAGATCGCGTCCTTGCGGTCGATGACCTGGGAATCCTTGTCGCTCGGATTCACCACATGAGTGACCGTCGACCAGGTCTGGCAGTCGGCGTCGGTGGAGACCTGCAGGTCGTACTCGGTCGGCTTGGCCGGGGAAGTCCAGCGGCTGAACACCTCGTACACCGGGGCGGGCGAGGCCAGCTTGACCTGGAACCAGTCCTGGGTCGGGTCGTAGCCGCCGCCGACCGATGCGTAGTTCGAGGTCCATCCGTTGTGCACGAACACGTCGATCGCGTTGGCGGGTGCGTACGTCGCCGCCGGTGCGGTCATGCGTTGGGACTTGGCAGAGGCGACCGCGCCCGGCAGCAGGGCGAGGTTGACGCTGTCGGGTGTTTCGGCGTACGGCGTGGGTGTGCCGGCGGAAGCCTGTCCCACGGTGAGTGGGACCAGGGCTGCGGCCATCAGCGCACCGATGGTCAGAGCGGGGACAGCGCGAGGCCGAGACCGATGGCCTGCGGCCGGTCTCCCCTCGGGTTTCGGCGCAAAGAACGAGAATCTCACGTCACTCCTTACCGGTGCAGGGCGGTGTCACGCGGTCCCGGAGGGCGACCGTACCGGCGATTTTCCGTCCCAGTCCCCGCCCGTGCAAGAGCCCGGGCCGGCTCGACTCGCCGGGGCTGGCAAGCGTTTGCCGATCTGGCATAGGGTGAGCGTTGAAACGTTGCCGAGTCGGGAGGAAAACGGGTGACTTCCACGCACGCAGTCAGGTTCGCCGCGGTCGGGCTGGATCACGCGCACATCTTCGGGCAGATCGCGGGTCTGCTCGGGGCCGGTGCGGAGTTCGTCGCGATGGCGACCGACGATCCCGCGGCCGCGATCGCGACCCGGGTCCGCGAGCGGTATCCCGACGTTGAGGTGGTCGAGAGCCCGGACGACCTGATCGGCCGGGACGGGATCGACCTGATCGTGACCGCCGCCGTACCGGATCGACGGGGACCGATCGCCGTCGCGGCGTTGCTGGCCGGCAAGGACGTCGTGACCGACAAGCCCGGCTGTGTGAGTCTCGAGCAGCTCGAGGAGATCGAGAAGGCGGTCGGCCAGAGCGGGCGGTTCTGGTCGGTGACGTTCTCCGAGCGGTTCGAGGTGGCCAGTGTGGTCAAGGCCGGTGAGCTGGTCCGCGAGGGCCGGATCGGGACCGTGGTGCAGACCATCGGGCTCGGGCCGCACCGCGTCGGGGACCGCGGCCACCTCGGCGGTGGGGCCGGTCGCCCGGACTGGTTCTACGACAAGGACCGGTACGGCGGAATCCTCACCGACATCGCCTCCCACCAGATCGACCAGTTCCTCTGGTTCACCGGCGCACGGACCGCGGAGATCGTGGCCAGCACGGTCGGGAACTTCGCCAACCCGGACGAGCCGGGCCTGCAGGACTTCGGCGAGATCCTGCTGCGCAGCGACAACGCCCAGGGGTACATCCGGGTCGACTGGTACACGCCGGCCGGCTTGCCGACCTGGGGCGATGGCCGCCTGATGATCCTCGGCACCGACGGCTACATCGAGCTGCGCAAGTACGTCGACATCGCGGGCCGCGACGGCGGCGACCACCTCTTCCTGGTCAACCAGGAAGGCACGCAGTACATCGACTGCTCGGACGTCGAGACGACGTACTATCCCGACCTGGTCCGCGACGTCCGCGAACGAACCACCACAGCGGCCCCGCAGGCCCACACCTTCGAAACCATGCGCCTGGCCCTGAAGGCGCAGCAACAGGCAACCGTCCGCGGCGCGGCCCGATGAGCTAGAGCCCGGCCGCGTGGTCGGGGACCTGGGTCTGCATTTCTCGCGGCGTTCGCTCGTAGCCCTTCGACGGTGGGCGTGGCGGCAGACCCAGCGGTGGCCGCTGGACTTCGTAGTACGGGATGGTCGACAGCAGGTGCGCGATCATGTTGATCCGGGCCGAGCGCTTGTCCTCGCTCTCGACGACGTACCACGGCGCCTCCGGGATGTCGGTGTGCACGAACATCTCGTCCTTGGCGCGGGAGTAGTCCTCCCAGCGGGTGATCGACTCCAGGTCCATCGGTGACAGCTTCCACTGCCGCATCGGATCCTCGAGCCTGCTGCGGAACCGGTTCTCCTGCTCGCTGTCGCTGACCGAGAACCAGTACTTGCGCAGCAGTACGCCGTCCTCGACCAGGAGCCGCTCGAAGATGGGGGACTGGTGCAGGAATCGCGCGTATTCCTGGTTGGTGCAAAAGCCCATGACGTGTTCCACGCCGGCCCGGTTGTACCAGGAGCGGTCGAACAGCGTGATCTCGCCGCCGGCCGGGAGGTGCTCGATGTACCGCTGGAAGTACCACTCGGACCGCTCCCGCTCGGTCGGAGCCGGCAGCGCCACGATCCGCGCCACCCGTGGGTTGAGGAACTGCGTCACCCGCTTGATCGTGCTGCCCTTCCCGGCCGCGTCCCTGCCCTCGAAGACCACCACCAAGCGGGTCTTCTCGACCCGGACCCATTCCTGCAGCTTCACCAACTCAGCCTGCAGTCGCAGCAACTCCCGCTCGTACACCTTCTTCGGCAACCGCTTCTTCGCGCCACTCATCCCTGAACCATCTCGCACGATGTCCGGCCGGGATAGTCTCTCGTCTCATCCACCTGCTCTCCCGACTCTCGGGAGAGGGTCATGACCGCTACGTCCAGGAGGCAAGCGTGAGGCTTCTTCTCACTTCCGGCGGTGTCACGAACCCGAGCATCCACGACGCGCTCGTCGGCCTGCTGGGCAAACCGATCGCCGACTGCAACGCCCTCTGCGTCCCGACCGCACAGTGGGGCCACCCGGCGTGCGGGCCGGCATCGGTGCGTGGCTTCGTCAGCGGGGTAGCTCCGTGGGACCTGGGCGGCCTGGGATGGAAGTCGGTGGGCGTGCTGGAGCTGACCGCGCTGCCCAGCATCGGTGAGCAGCGCTGGGTCCCTTGGGTCCGGGAGGCCGACGTACTCCTGGTGGACGGCGGCGACGCGACATACCTGTGCCACTGGATGCGGGAGTCCGGGCTGGTGGACCTGCTGCCGTCGCTGCCCGAGATGGTCTGGGTGGGGGTGAGTGCCGGCAGCATGGTGATGACACCGCGGATCGGTGACGACTTCGTCGCGTGGCAGTCCGCGCCGGACGACCGCACGCTGGGGGTCGTCGACTTCTCGATCTTCCCGCACCTGGATCACGAGGCCATGCCGGACAACACCATGCCCGCGGCGGAGAGGTGGGCCGCCGACATCGCGGGCCCGGCGTACGCGATCGACGACCAGACGGCCATCAAGGTGACCGACGGGACCGTCGAGGTCATCTCCGAGGGGCAGTGGAAGCGGCTCGACTCCTAACGTTCGACGCAGCCGGCTCAGCCTGAAGTGGCGCATCCGATGCAGGTGCGCGCCGTCGGTCTCGCCTCGAGTCGGGCTTTCGCGATCGGCTGTCCGCACCGTTCACAGATCCCGTAAGTGCCGCCCGCCAGCCGATCGCGTGCCGCCTCGACCTCTGCCAAGTGGTCCTGGACCTGCAGTACGAGCGCTGAGACCTGCGACCTCTCGAACGCGATCGTCGCGCCTTCAGGATCATGCTCGTCGTCGGCGTTGGCGTCACGGGATGCCGCCACCACGTCGTCGAAGTCGCCGGTCAGGCTCGCGAGGCGCCGGAGTGCCTGTCGCTGTTCCGCCTCGAGCAGCTCGCGAACCCTGTCCATCCCTCCAACCCTAGGGCCCGACGGATGCTCGGCTCGCCACGTGACTGAACCCTCGGGCCTCCGACATCGTTCATTGGAGTGTGACGACGATCACACCTCGGTGAGGGAGGGAGCACATGGTGGCAAGACGAGCACGTTGGGTGGCTGCGGCCTTCGCGATCGGGCTGGCGGCCACGGCGACAGGAAGTGTGGCGACCGCGGGACGCGACGACGCGGGCAGTACGCCGAACACGATCCGCGAGCGACTGACCGGCTACGAGGAGGACCCGGCGCCGATCTCGACGAACGGCACCGGACGGTTCCAGGCCCAGATCAACGACCGGGCCAAAGAGATCACCTATCGCCTCAGCTACACCACGTTGGAGGGCGCGGTCCAGCAGGCGCACATCCACTTCGGCGGTAAGGCGCAGAGCGGCGGGATCAGCGTCTTCCTGTGCACCAACCTGGGCAACGGCCCCGCCGGGACCCAGGCGTGCCCCGCGGCACCGGCGACCGTCACGGGCACGATCAGGCCGGCCGACGTCATCGGTCCGGCGGCCCAGAGCCTGACCGCCGGCCAGTTCAACGACCTGGTCAAGGCGATCCGGAACGGCACGACGTACGTCAATGTGCACAGCAGCCTGTTCCCCGCCGGTGAGATCAGGAGCCAACTGGACCACCACCACAACTGATCCACGAAACGTGAGGGCGGGCCGAAACAGCCCGCCCTCAAGCGGAGCCGTTGCCCATCGTGCGGAGGACATCGCCGATGGACTGCACCGATCCGTGCCTGCGCCGGATCAGGTCGGCCACGATCCCGGTCCACCCGGTCTGATGCGCGGCGCCCAGACCGGCGGCGTTGTCGCCGTGGAAGTACTCGTGGAACATCAGGTTGTCCTTCCAGTTCGGGTCGCTCTGCAGCCGGTCGACCCCGCCGAAGCATGGCCGCCGGCCGTCCGGGCCGACGAGGAAGATCGACACCAACCGGTGGAACAGGTCGTCGGCGATGGCGTCGAGCGCGAGCAGTTCGCCCGATCCGGTCGGGTACTCGACCTTCAGGTCATCGCCGAAGAAGCGGTGGTAGCGCTGCAGGGCGGTGGTCGCGAGGAAGTTCAGCGGGAACCACACGGGCCCGCGCCAGTTCGAGTTGCCGCCGAACATGTCCGTGGTCGACTCGGCCGGTTCGTAGTCCACCGTGGCGCGCATCCCTTCCACCTCGAGGGTGTACGGGTGGTCGCGGTGGTAGGCGGAGATCGAGCGCAGTCCGTGGGGCGACAAGAACTCGTCGGGGTCGAACAGCTTGCCGAACAGGCGCAGTACCTGCTCGACACTGACGGCTCCCATCAGCAGCCGCTGCTGCCCGGCCTCGCCCCGCAGTACGCCGGCGTCCGCCAGACTCTCGCGGTCGCGCAGGCCCTGGCGATCGAGGAACTCGGCGAACTGCTTGCCCGGGGCAACAGCTCGCTCGATCAGCTGGTCGTCGATCACGGCCACCGCCAGCATCGGGATGATGCCGACCATCGAGTGCACCTTCACCGGTACGACGCCGCCCGGGGTGGCGATCCGGTCGTAGAACAGGCCGTCGGTCTCGTCCCACATCCCCTGCTGCGCCATCGCGGTGCGAATCGCGGCGAAGTGCTCGAGGAACTTGTGGACCAGGTCGCGCGCGGGCCGGTGCCCGGTCCGGTTCAGGATCGCCGCGATCGTCGTCATCGCCAGCGCGTAGGCCGCCATCCAGCCGGTGGCGTCGGCCTGTTCGAGCACCCCGCCGACCGGCAGATGCGAACGGTCGAGCGGGCCGATGTTGTCCAGCCCGAGGAACCCGCCCTCGAACAGGTTCGACCCGTCGGAGTCCTCCCGGTTGACCCACCAGGTGAAGTTGACCAGCAGCTTGTCGAAGATCCGGCTGAGGAAGTCGAGATCGCGCCCACCGTCGATGGCGAACACCTCGAGCGCCGCGAACGCCTGGACCGGCGGGTTCACGTCGCCGAAGTCCCACTCGTACGCCGGCAGAGCGCCGTTCGGATGCTGGAACCACTCGCGACACACCAGCAGCAGCTGATTCTTGGCGAACTCGGGATCGACGTGGGCCAGCGCGATGCAGTGGAACGCAAGGTCCCAGGACGCGAACCAGGGGTACTCCCACTTGTCCGGCATCGACATCACGTCGAAGGCGTTGAAGGTGCGCCATCGGTGGTTGCGCGCGGTGTGCCGCGAGGCCGGCGGCACCGGCTGTCCCGGGTCGCCGTCGAGCCAGCGGGCAACGTCGTAGTAGTAGAGCTGCTTGCTCCACAGCATTCCGGCGAAGGCCTGCCGCATCACCATCGCCTCGTCGGTCGAGGCGGGCGCCGGGGTGAGATCGGCGTAGAACTCGTCAGCCTCCGCCCGGCGGCTCTTGACGACCTGCTCGTACTCCGATCCCAGCGCGGTCGCGGAGTCGGTGCCTGAGCCTGCCGGACACAGCCGCAATCGCAGCTCCGCGGTCGAACCCGGAGCGAGGTCGACGCGATACCAGGCCGCGCACTTGGTACCGCGCTGAGCGGGATCGACGGTGGGCGCACCGGTGACGACGTGGTCGTTGATGCCGTCCTTCGGGTACGGCGTCGACCCGGCAACGCCGTACATGCGCTGGGTGTTGGTGTCGTTCTCACAGAACAGCAGAGTCGGCGCGGTCCCGTCCGGTCCCGGTGCGGCCAGTAGTTCCAGCTCGCCCAGGGATGCATGCGAGACGCGAACGCTCGATTCACCGGTCGCGGCGAGCTCGGGTCGTTGCGCACCAGGGCTCCACGACCAGGTGTTGCGGAACCAGGCCGTCGGCAGGACGTGGAGCGTTTCCGGGTCCGGCCCGGCGTTCGTGACCTGGATCGACATCAGCAGGTCGGTCGGGCTCGCCTTGGCGTACCGCACCTCGACGATCCAGTACCGATCCTGGTCGAACGCGCCGGTGTCGAGGAGCTCGTACTCCGGATCGTGCTTGCCACGCCTGCCGTTCTCGGCGCGCAAGTCCTCGTACGGGAACGCGCGCTGCGGGTAGTGGTAGCGCCAGCGGTTCCAGGCATGGCTCGGTACGGCGTCGAGGTACCACCAGTAGTCCTTGACGTCCTCGCCGTGGTTCGCCTCCCTGCTGGTCAAGCCGAACGGCCGCTCCTTGAGGATCGGGTCGTGCCCGTTCCACAACGCCAGCCCGAGGCACAGTCGTTGCTCGATGTCGCTGAACCCGGCCAGCCCGTCCTCGCCCCACCGGTACGCCGTGGAGCGGGCGCGGTCGTGCGAGAGGTAGCTCCACGCCTCGCCGTCGGCGCTGTAGTCCTCCCGCACCGTGCCCCACTGACGCTCGCTGAGGTATGGACCCCACAGATACCAGTCGCTCCGGTCACCCGCCATCCGCTCGCGCTCGACTCCGGACGCGTGAGGCTGTGTCGTCACGTGGCCCTCCCAGCGATGGTGCTCCCGGCCTGTGCCCATTGTTCGGCAGCCGCGCCACCTTCCGCCTCGTCTGCAGCTGATGATGCGGAGCTGCTCTCGCTACGATCGGGAGATGGGGCAGAAGGTCGGCTACTGTGCGGCGCCGGATGCGGTGAAGCTGGCGTACGCCGTCCATGGTGGCGGTCCGCCGATCGTCAGGGTGGCGACCTGGATGACCCATCTGGAGTTCGACTGGGAGAGCCCGGTGTGGCGCCATTGGCTCGATGCTCTCGGGGACGGTCACACCCTGGTCCGGTACGACGAGCGCGGCTGCGGGCTCTCGGATCGCGACGTCGACGACATCTCGTTCGATGCCTGGGTGGCCGACCTCGAAGCCGTGGTCGATGCGGCCGGCGTCGACCGGTTCGCGCTGCTCGGGGTCTCGGCCGGTGCGGCGGTCGCGGTCGCGTACGCGGCTCGTCATCCCGAGCGGCTCACGCATCTGGTCCTCTACGGCGGATACGCGCGCGGCCGGACGCTTCGGGGTGCGGGCGAGCGCCGGCTGCAGGAGGCGCTGGTCGCCGCGATCTCCGCCGGCTGGGCCACCCCCGATCCGACGTTCCGGCACCTCTTCAGCATGCTGTACCTCCCGGCCGGCACGGCCGAGCAGATGGGGTGGTACGACGACTTGCAGCGACACGCCACCTCGGCCGCGACCGCGGTCCGTCTCTACAACGCGCGTGGCCGCCTCAACGTGATGGAGCTCGCGGCGCGGGTCCGGACGAGGACGCTCGTCGTTCACGCAGCCGAGGACCGAGTCGTGCCGGTGGACGAGGGCCGGCTGCTCGCCACCTTGCTCCCCGGAGCGCAGCTGGTGCTCCTGGAGTCGGCGAACCACATCCTGCTGTCGGACGAGCCCGCGTGGGCGAACTTCGTCGCGGAGTTGCGTGCCTTCCTCGGGACGGAACCGGCCACTGCGCGGCCCGGAGCCGGAATCGACGAGCTCAGCCCGCGGGAGCTGGACGTCCTCGCGCTCGTCGCGGCCGGACTGACGAACGAGGTGATCGCCGAGCGGCTGAACCTCAGCGTTCGCACGGTGGAGCGTCACCTGACGAACACGTACGTCAAGCTGCGTGTCTCCGGCAAGGCAGGACGTGCGGCCGCGGCGGCCAGGTTCTCCGGGGCGCAGCGTCCCTGATCGGTGCTGCTGCGTGTTGGCCGCCATCCACCCGCCGCGGCATTGCGTGCTGGCTCCGATGCGAGCGACTCATGCGGCTGCCTACCTTCACAGGTATCAGGGCAAGCACCCGGGTCCCGGGCAGTTCGAAGGAGGCATTCGATGGAGCACATGGTCAGTTCTGACCGCGCATCGGCGGTTCTCGCCGAGCCGACAGCGACGTACGACGTCCGCGGCGGGGGAGGTGTCAGGCTGCATGCCCGGGAGTGGGGAAACCGGCAAGGGCGTGCTGTTGTCTTCATTCACGGCTGGTCGGCCAGTCACGTGTGCTGGGCGCACCAGATGCAGGGCCGGCTCGCCGACGACTTTCGTCTGGTGGCGTTCGACAACCGGGGTCACGGCATGTCCGAGAAGCCGTTGAATGCGGACAGCTATCGCGACCCGCAGTTGTGGGCGGACGACCTCGCCGCGGTCATCGATCAGTTGCACCTGGACCGGCCAGTGCTGGTCGCATGGTCCTACGGCGGGTTCATCGTCTCCGACTACCTCCGGGCGTACGGCGAGGACCGGATCGGTGCCATCAACCTGGTCGGGGCCGCGGTCATGCTGAAGCCACCCACCTTCGACCACATCGGCCCCGGTTTCCTCGAGAACGCTCCGGAGGCGAGCATGCCCGACCTGGCCACGAACATCGCCGCCGTACGTCGCTTTCTCGGCGTCTGCACCGCCGAGCCGTTCGAGCCGGACGACTGGAGCGCGGCCCTGGCCTGGAACATGGTCGTTCCTCCCGAGGTCAGAGGGGCGTTGATCTCGCGCGAGATCGACAGCGACGACGTACTGACCACGCTCTCCGTGCCCGTGCTGGTCACCCACGGACGCTCCGACATGATCGTGCTCCCCTCAATGGCCGAACACGTTCTCAACGTCTGCAAAGTCGCCAGGCCGTCCTGGTACGAAGGCGTAGGCCACATGCCCTTCACCGAGGCTCAACCTCGCTTCGACCACGAGCTGGCCGAACTCGCCGCGGACGTCGCCTAGCTCAGGTCCTCGGGGCAGGTCCCGACGACTGGCGCGGGGTGAAGTCCCCTTGGATCCGGAGCGAGTCCGGCTGCTTCCCCGCCATCACCTCGCCCAGCAGCTCCACCGCGGCCGCGCCGAGCCTCCCGATCGGCGCGCTCACGGTGCTGAGCTTCGGGGTGAGAACCCTGGCCAGCAGTACATCGTCGCAGCCGACGATGGACCGATCGCCCGGCACGGAGAGTCCCCGTTCCGCAAGTCCCGCGACGACGCCGCAGGCGGTCAGGTCGTCGAAGGCGAAGGCCGCCGTCGCGGGGGAGTCGGCGAAGGCCGCGGCGCCCTCCCTGCCCCCTTCGTACGAGGCCTCGAAAGGCCCGAGCTCGATGAGCTCCACATCGGCCGAGGCGGCCCACTTCCTGATCGCGGAGGCACGCTGCCGGGCCGCCCAGGACGCCGACGGGCCGTGCAGCAGGGCGACCGTCTCGTGGTTCAGGTCGCGAAGATGGTCGCCGGCCTGCGCGAGCGCCGCGGAGTTGTCACAGATCACCGTGGTCGAATGCATCATCTCCCGGTTCACCACGATCGCCGGTGTGGAGCCGAGCGCGTCGCGCAGCCGGGCCGGGGTGCCGCGCGGCGACGCAACGATCACGCCGTCCACCTGACCTGCCAGCCGCCGGATGAGCGCAGCCTCCGCGGAGGTGCTCTCGCCCGCGTCGACCATGATGACCGAGGCATCGTTGTCCGCCGCCGCCTGCTGGATCGCGCGGACCAGCGGCGGGAAGAAGGGATTGGTGATGTCGGGGATGAACAGCCCGATGGCGCCCGTACGGCCGGTGGCCAGGCGGCGTGCCGACTTGTTCGGCTGATAACCCAGCTCATCGGCCTTCGCGAGGATGCGCGCCCGTACGTCGTCTCGCACCTGATCCGGACGGGTGAAGGCCCGGGACACCGTGGACCCCGACACCCCGAGGGCGTCGGCGATCGAGTAGATGGTGACCTTCGTCATGGGTCGGCTTCCTTCGGCTCTCGGGCACCGGCGCGATCGGCACTCGCCCCCGCGTGCACTCTATCGACATCACGGCACCTCTCACGCAGCTCGGGAAGGTGCGGTCAGGCGCCCAGAGTCGCGCGCAGTCGACTCGCGGCGTCCGCGTCCAGATAGAGGGTGCAACCCGGGTGAGTGCGGAGGATGGTGCTCGGGCAATGTTCGCCCAGTGGGTCGAGCAGGGTGGCCCGAACGGCCTCGGCTTTGCTCTCCTTCGACACGACACAGAACAGCCGGGCCGCGTCGAGCAGCCGGGGAACGCTGAGCGTCAACGCGCGTGTGGGTACGTCGTCGAAGGAGTCGAAGCACTCGTCGTCGACCTGCTGTTGCCGGCAGATCTCGTCGAGCTCGACAACCTTCACGGCCTGCGGGTCGTCGAAGTCCGCGACGGGCGGGTCGTTGAAGGCGATATGGCCGTTGACGCCGATGCCCAGGCAGACGATGTCGATGGGTGCCTCCGCGAGCAGATCTGCGTAGCGACGGGCCTCGGCGGCCGGCCCGCCGGTCGGGTCGAGCACATGTCCGGTGCCCAGTGGCACCCGATTCCACAGCGCCTTCTTGAGCCAATTGCCGAAGCCGGCCGGATCGTCGGCGTCGAGCCCGATGTATTCGTCCATATGGAATGCTGTCACGGCGGACCAATTGATATCCGGTTCGGCCAGTAATGCATTGATGGTCTCTGCCTGGCTCGGTGCGGAGGCGAAGATCACTCGTGCTTCTCCCTTGCGGGAGATGACCCGGCGCAGCTCGGCCGCGATATCGGCTGCGGCCGCCCGCCCCGTCGCGACGGGATCGGAGAAGATGCGCACCCAAGGCTCGATCGTTGGCGTTGTCATGCTGCATAGCTTGGGCTGCAACCGCTTGCAGGTCAAGCCACGCGGACGCGGCTCCGAGCCGCTTCGCAGGCGTGCCGGCGTCGAACGGCCAGGCGGTGCGGCCGACTAAGCAGTCCAGAAGTCGTTGACCTGCAAGCGGTTGCATGCTCTAATGACCGAACGATCCAGAGAGGGCGGACGTCTCCCGGCCGGCGCGAGGAAATCCTTCACGACTCTGCGGGAGATTGTCAGTCGTGCGCGTGCAGAGAATCGGCGACAAACGATCCGCCGAAATCTCCGCGGCCATTCCCTCGTATTGTCCATGCTTTGTTCGGTTGGCTTGATGGAGCGTTTTACTAAAACGTTCTACCAGGAGGTCGGCGATGAGCTCTGATCGAGTGACGATCCGGCAGATCGCCGAGATGAGCGAGGTCTCCGTGAGTACGGTCTCGAACGTCCTGAACGGCCGCACTCTGCGGATGTCGGCGGAAACCCTCGAACGGGTCCGCGGCGTCATCTCGACACTGCGCTACCGCCCCAGCAGCATCGCCCGCGGGCTGGTCACCGGACGCACCGCGACCATCGGGCTGGTCGTCGCCGAGATCGAGACGGCGCTGTTCTTCAGCGCTGTCGGTGCACTCGAAACGGCCGCCCGCGCCGCGGGCTACAACCTGATCGTCTGCCACGCTCGCGGTTCCCGGGACGAGGCCGAGGTGGTCACGGTACTGCGCACGAAGGGCGTGGACGGGATCATCTTCATCGCCAACTCCGAGGCGGTGGACAACACCCATCTGACCGAATTGCCCGCCGCCGGGATCCTCGCCGTCGTCGTCAACCGACGGCGTCCCGGCCCGGAGTTCGGCCGGGTCACCTGGAACGATCGGTCCGGCGTCGCCGGCGCCGTCGAGCATCTCCATGATCTGGGGCACCGGCGGATCGCGCTGCTGCGTGGTCCCAGGTCCCGTGACAGCACTCGCGAGCGTGCCGCGGGCTACCGCCGGGGGCTCAAGAACGTCGGCCTGCCGTACCAGGAGGAGTATGTCCGTCTCGCGGACTACACCGCCGACCCGTTGACCTGGGAGCAGGCCACCAGCGACCTTCTCGATCTCGACCCCGCGCCGACAGCCATCATCGCCTCCGACGATTCGGTGGCGGCCGTCGTGATCCGTACGTCCCAGCGCCGGGGGCTGTCCGTTCCCGGTGATCTGGCCGTGGTCGGGATCGACGACCAGATGTTCGCAACACTGCTCAATCCTCCGCTCACCACCATCCGGCTTCCGGTGAAGGAAGCCGCAGAACGCGCCCTGGAAATGCTCGTCGACGCCATCGCGGGGCAGTCGATGCGTGAGGTCCGGCTCGCTACGGAACTCGTGGTCAGGGATTCCAGCTCGCCAGAACCTCGCACCAACGTCAGCTAGCCGGATGCATGCATCCGGCGAGGTCGCCGGACCGTCCAGTCCTGGAAGGAATGAACATGATCACGAGGCGAAACTTCTTAGCGGCCGCCGGCCTGGCCTCGCTGTCCGCCGCCGCCCTCACCGCCTGCTCCGGAGGTTCGGCCGGTGGCGGCGCCAAGGGCGCGGCGAATCTCGAGGTCATCTGGTGGGGCGCCGATGACCGGGCGGCGATCACCAACTCGATCCTCGAGCTGTACGGGACGAAGCACCCCGGAAACACCGCGAAAGGGCAGTTCCTGCCGTTCGGTGACTACTTCAACAAGCTCAACACGCTGGCCGCGTCGAACAGCCTGCCCGACATCATCCAGCTGAACCTGCCGAATCTCGCTGCCTACGTCAAGAACGGCCTGCTGCTCGATCTCGGCGATGTCGATCTGGGTGACTACGCCAAGGCGTCGCTGGAGACCGGCAAGATCGACGGCAAGCTCTACGGCATCAACTTCGGGTACCAGTACCTGACCGTCATGTACAACACCGAGCTCGTGAAGAAGAGCGGGCTGACCGTTCCGAAGGATCCGGCCGACTGGAACGCGTGGGGCGACTTCGGCGTCGAGCTGGCCAAGAAGCTCGGCGGTGGCGTGTACGGCATGAGTGACAACAGCGCCGAGTCGAACACCTGGGCGTCGTGGCTGACCAGCCGTGGCAAGGGTCTCTTCTCGACGGACGGCAAGCTGGCTCACGACGAGGGCGATGCCGTCGCCTGGTACCAGTACTGGAGCGGTCTCCGCGACCGCGGCGCCATCGCCCCCGGTGCGGAGAGCCAGACCTATGTGTCCAACGGCGGCGCGGCTGTCGATCCGCTCACCACCGGCAAGTCCGTGATCTCGATGAGCCCGATCGTGCAGTTCCAGGGCTACCAGAAGGTCAACAAGGTCCCGCTGGGCCTGGCGCCCTGCCCGAGCGGACCGGCGGGGCGCGGTGAGGTCAATGCCTTCTTCGGCTGGGGCATCTCCTCGAAGACGAAGAATCCGCAGGCCGCCAAGGATTTCCTGAATCTCTGGTTCACCGATCCGGCGGCGTTCAAGGAGCTCGGCCTGGACCGTGCCATCCCGGCCTCGAAGAAGCAGCTCGACACAGTGAGTCAGGGCGCGACGGGGGCGATCAAGACCATGCTCGGATTCATGGACTCCTACACGATCTCCCCGGCCTCGCAGCCTGCCTCGCCGCCGAGCATCGGCAGCAAGGTCCAGGACAGCCTGACCCGGGCCGCCGAAGCGGTGCTGGCCAAGAAGCTGTCCCCCGAGCAGGCCGGCGCGCAGTACTTCAGCGAGATCAAGGCCGCCGCCGGTGAGTAGTTCGCTGGTCCGCGGAGCGGGCGAGCAGGTCGAGGTGCCGGCCCCGGGCACCTCCGACCTGGCTCGCCCGCCGGCGGGCGCGGCGATGAGCAAGAAGGGCAGGAAAGGCAAGAAGGGCAAGGCGGGGTACCTGTTCCTGACCCCGTGGATCATCGGCTGCGTGTGCCTCACGCTCGGGCCGATCATCGCCTCGCTGTACTTCTCCTTCACCGACTACAGCCTGCTGGCCAGCCCGCACTGGGTCGGCTTGAAGAACTACAGCGACATGTTCCACGACAAGCGCTACTGGGCTTCGGTCATCGTCACGGTGAAGTACGTGTTCATCGGGGTGCCGATCAAGCTCGGCATCGCACTGCTGATCGCACTCCTGCTCAAGGACGGCATGCGGCACATGTCTGTCTACCGGGCGATCTACTACGTGCCCTCACTGCTCGGTGGCAGCGTGGCGATCGCGATCCTCTGGCGCCAGATCTTCGGTGACCCGGGCATCTTCCAGTCGTTCCTGGCACTCTTCGGGATCGAGAGTCAGGGATGGCTGACCAGCCCGGCCACCTCGCTGAACACGCTCATCGTCCTGGAAGCCTGGCAGTTCGGCTCGCCCATGCTGATCTTCCTGGCCGGCCTGCGCCAGATGCCCCAGGATCTGTACGACTCGGCGGCCGTCGACGGTGCCGGGCCGGTACGGAAGTTCTGGAACGTCACGCTCCCGCTGCTGACCCCGATCCTCTTCTTCAACCTCGTACTGCAGATGATCGGATCGTTCCAGGCCTTCACGCCCTCCTTCATCATCAGCAGCGGCACCGGCGGACCCGTCGACAGCACGCTGTTCTACACCCTCTACCTCTACATCCAGGGCTTCGGGAACCTCCAGATGGGATACGCCTCCGCGATGGCCTGGGTGCTCCTGGTCGTGGTCGGCGCCATCACCGGGCTGTTGTTCTTCACCGCCAAGTACTGGGTTTTCTACGGAGATTCGAGATGACGACGAGCAGCATCGACGTGGGCCGGGTCCGGATCCGGCCCCGGGCGAAAAACACGAAGCCGCTGTGGCGCCGGATCGTCAAGCACGCGGTGCTGGTGCTCGGAGCCGTCCTGATGATCTACCCCCTGCTGTGGATGTTCGGATCGTCGTTCAAGCCGGAGAGCCAGATCCTCGGCACCGCGAATCCCTTCCCCGGTCAGGACGCGAACCTCAAGGGCTATATCTCCGGCTGGTCGGCGTTGGGCTTTCCCTTCTGGCGTTACTTCCTCAACTCGTTCGTCATCTGCGTGCTGTGCATCGTGGGGAACCTGCTGTCCTGCTCGCTGGCGGCTTTCGCCTTCGCCCGGCTCGAGTTCCGGTTCAAAGGCAAGATGTTCGCGATCATGATGGGCACGATCATCCTGCCGTTCCACGTCCTCGTCGTACCGCAGTTCGTGCTCTTCCGCACGATGGGCATGGTCGACACGATCCTGCCGCTGGTGGTGCCGAAGTTCCTGGCCGTCGACGCGTTCTTCATCTTCTTGATGATCCAGTTCATGCGGAACGTGCCCCGCGAGCTCGACGAGGCGGCGGCACTGGACGGCTGCGGACCGCTGGGACTGTACTGGCGGATCATGATGCCGCTGTGCCTGCCGGCGCTCGCGACCACGGCGATCTTCACCTTCATCTTCACGTACAACGACTTCTTCAGTCAGCTGCTCTACTTGTCCGACACATCGAAGTTCACCGTGCCGCTGGCGCTGAGATCTTTCATCGACAACACCGCGACCTCGAACTACGCCGGCCTGTTGGCGATGTCGACTCTCGCGCTGCTGCCTGTCATCGGGTTCTTCCTCGTGTTCCAGAAACTGCTGGTCGAGGGCATCGCCACGACCGGCATCAAGTGAGGTGACATGTACTTCAAGGATTACCGCAACGTCCTGGTGGTCTTCGCCCATCCCGACGACGCCGAGGGGCAGTTCGGCGGCACGATCGCCCGGCTGGTCCAGCAGGGCGCGGAGGTCAACTACGTGTGCTGTACGGACGGCAGCCGGGGCGGCACCGATCCGGCGATGACGGATGCCGAGCTGACCGCGATCCGTGCGGCGGAGCAGCGGGCCGCCGCCGATCTGCTCGGCGTCAAGGAGGTCACGTACCTCGGCCGGAAGAACGGCACCCTGGAGGTCACCGTGGACCTGCGCCGGGACATCGTCCGGGAGATCCGCAGGCACAAGCCTGACCTGATTCTGACGCTCTCGCCGTTCCGCGTGCTCGACGCGCCCATCGGGCTCTCGCACGCCGATCACATGAACGCGGCGGAGGCCACGCTCATCGCGGTGTATCCCGAGGCCGACAGCCCGCGTGCCTATCCCGAGTTGCTGGACGAGGGGTTCGAGCCGCACAGCGTGAACGACGTCTGGATCCCCGCGGTGAACGAGGCCGACCGCATCATCGACGTCACGGACACGGTCGAGCTGAAGGCACGGGCCTGGTTGTGCCACAAGAGCCAGGCCGGCGCCAAAACGGGCAGACCGGCCTGGTCCTTCGAGGCCCGGATGGGCACGAGGATGCGGGCCGCAGGGGCCAGGATCGGCGTCGCCTTCGCCGAGAGTTTTCGCACCATCGAGATCACGACCTCCGAACCGGCTCCCAGCCCGCAGGTCTGAACCCCGCCGGGTCCATCCCCGGCCGACGCACTCTCGAGGAGACCGATGTATTTCAAGGATTACCAGCGCGTCCTCGCCGTCTTCGCCCATCCCGACGACGCCGAGTTCCAGTTCGGCGGCACCGTCGCCGCGCTGACCCGGCGCGGAGCAGAGGTGAACTACGTGTGCTGCACGGACGGCAGCCGCGGCGGCACGGACCCGTCGATGACCGACGCCGAGCTGACCGCGATCCGTGCGGCGGAGCAGCGGGCCGCCGCGGACGTGCTCGGCGTCAAGGAGGTCAGGTACCTGGGGCGGAAGAACGGCACGCTGGAAGTGACCGAGGATCTCCGCCACGACATCGTCCGCGAGATTCGGCGCTACAAGCCCCAGCTCATCCTCACGATGGCGCCGTTCCGCGTCCTGGACATGCCGATCTCGCTGTCCCACGCGGATCACATGGCGGCTGCTGAGGCGACGCTGATCGCGACGTACCCGGAAGCCAGTAGCCCGCGCGCCTACACGGACCTGCTCGACGAGGGGTTCGAGCCGCACCGGGTCAACGATGTCTGGATCCCGGCCAACGGCGACGCCGACCGGATCATCGATGTGACCGACGTCGTGGAACTCAAGGCCCGCGCGATCAAGTGCCACACGAGCCAACTCGGTGGCAAGACCGGCAAGCCCGCCTGGAGCTTCGACGACCGGCCCGGGCCGGCGTTGCGCGCGGCGGGTGCGAAGATCGGCGTTGCGTTCGCGGAGAGCTTCCGCAACATCGAGATCCTGAAAACCGAACCAGCGAAAGGCCCTCAGGTATGAGTGACGACATTCTCGGCTTCGGCATCGTCGGATGCGGTGTGATCAGCCGCTGGCATGCCAACGCGTTGAGCGAGATTCCCGGCGCGAAGCTGATCGGCGTCAACGACGTGATCGGTGAGCGTGCCGACGCTCTCGCGGCGGAGTTCGGCGTACAGAGCTTCGAAAGCCTCGATGACCTGCTGGCCCGCGACGACATCCACGTCGTCTGCGTCACCACACCGAGCGGCCTGCACGCCGAGATCGGCATCGCCGCGGCGCAGGCGGGCAAGCACGTGCTCGTGGAGAAGCCCATCGACGTCTCGCTGGAGATGGCGGACAGGCTGATCACCGCCTGCGCCGACGCCGGCGTCCAGCTCAGCGTGATCTCCCAGCACCGCTTCGACGACGGGCTGCAGGAAGTGCGTGGCCTGATCGATTCGGGACGGCTCGGCCGACTCGTGGTCGGGACGGCGTCGACGAAGTGGTATCGCACGCAGGGCTACTACGACGGCGCCGACTGGCGAGGCACCTGGAAGCTCGACGGCGGTGGCAGCCTGATGAACCAGGGTGTGCACTACGTCGACCTGCTGCTGTGGCTGATGGGTCCGGTGAAGAGCCTGGTCGCCCAGGCGAACACCCTCGCGCACGACATCGAGGTCGAGGACGACGCTGCGGCACTCGTGCGCTTCGCCAGCGGTGCCGTCGGCACGGTGCATGCGAGCACCACGATGTACCCGGGGCTGCCGGAGCGACTGGAGATCTGCGGTACGGAGGGCTCCGTCGTGATCGACGACGGGACCATCGTGATGAAGGAACTGAAGGATGAGAAGGGGGAGACCGGTGCCTATGGCAACCGTAAGTCGACCTCGTCCGAGGGCATCGCGGCGACATCGGCCGCCTCCGATCCCACCGCCATCAAGCACGAGGGACATCGCCGCCAGATGGTGGATCTGATCAGTGCGATCAAGTCGGGTACGCCGCTGCTGAGCTCAGGGCAGGACGGCCGCCGGGCACTGGAGTTCATCCTGTCCGTCTACGAATCCTCGAAGGCCGGAGCGTCGGTCGAGCTGAGCGGAGACTGACATGTGGACACTGTCCGGTTTCGCCGATGAGATCTCACCTGAGCTCCCGGTGCAGTGTGAGGTACTGAACGGCTTGGGCATCGCCCACATCGAGGTCCGCAGCGCCTGGAACACGAATGTGCTCGACCTGGACGACGAACAACTGGCCGCCGTGGCCGCGCAGTTGCGCGACAGCGCCATCCAGACGTCCTCGATCGGCTCGCCGATCGGCAAGATCTCGGTCGCCGACGATTTCGACGAGCACTTGCGCCGGTTCGACAGGGCCCTGCACGTGGCGCAGGTGCTCGGGGCGCCGTACATCCGGATCTTCTCCTTCTACTATCCAGACGGCGACGAACCCAAGCAGCACCGTGACGAGGTACTGCGGCGGCTGTCGACACTCGCAGAGCGGGCGGCGGGGCGGGACGTGATCCTGTTGCACGAGAACGAGAAGAAGATCTACGGCGATCTGCCGGAACGCTGCCTCGACATCATCGAGTCCGTCGGCTCGCCGAATCTGAAGATCGCCTGGGATGCGGCGAACTTCGTCCAGTGCGGGATCTCTCCCTTCCCGGAAGCCTTCGAGCTGTTGCGGCCACATCTGGAGTACGTGCAGATCAAGGACGCCCTGTTGGCCGACAAGCGCGTAGTGGTGGCGGGCGCCGGCGACGGCGGCGTCGTCGAGACGATGCGCGCGCTGAAGGAGGACGGCTTCGACGGGTTCTTCTCGATGGAACCTCACCTCAGCGTCGCCGGCCCGGCCGGAGGCTTCAGCGGCATCGAACTGTTCCAGCAAGCCACAAACGCCTTCGTCGGCATCCTCGAACAGGAAAACATCCCCTACCGCTGATCCAGCAGCGCGACAGGATCGCGGAGAAGAAGCTGCTCTCAGCCAGCTGGCCAAAGCTCCAAGTGGATGGATGTGGGGTGGACGTCAAGCTGAGCTGCTAACCGGCGACTGCTCGACACGACCAGTTCCTGCGTCAGGGCGCTCACGCTCAGACGTGGTCAGCGGTTGGTGATGACGAGGGTTGGTGGGTCGTGGACGGGGCCCGGGAGTGGGGTTGTCTCGTAGGGCTGCCGGAGTCCGGGGTGCCAGGCGAGTAGCCGGGTGCGGGATCCCGCGTTGAGGGCGATCACGAGCCAGTCTCCACGCCCGGTGAATGCCAGACCGGGTTGAGACTTGGCGGGCAGTTCGATTCCGGGCACGATCTCCAGCCGGCCGGTGTCGAGCCGCATGATCGCGATGTCCACGGGTGGGAGCGGGTGGCCGTCGAACTGTGAGTCTGTCGTTGCTCGTTCGATCAGGAAGGCGACCCTCGTGCCGTCAGGGCTGACGACGCCGCAGCAGGCGGGGCGGGGGAGAGGGGACCCGAGGGTCTCCCCTCCGGCGGTCGACCGGCGGCGCAGCGTGCACGATGACGCGTCGTCGTCACAGCCACTGGTCCAGAGGACTTGGCCTGCGCCGACCGCGAGCGGCGCCACGTGTTGTTCGAGCTTGGCTTGCAAGCGACCGGTGCGTGCGTCGACGAGCGAGAGCCAGGTCGGTGAGATCCCCGGATCGGGCTGCATCTGGCCGACGATCGTGTCGCCCACGATTGCGGATGCGTAGAAGCCGTGCGGCAGCTGTACCGGCTGCCCGCCAGCGACCGGAGCGATCGTCGCGTAGGGGTTGTCTATGCCACTGGCGAAGGAAGCGATCCATACCCGGTTGCCATCCGTCAGCGGTGACTCGGTGGGACCGAGTGGGCGGATGACGCTCACCCGGTGATCGACGCTGATGCGCAACATGGCATACGGAGCCGACTCGTCGCACGATTCGGTCGTCGCGTACGCCGTGACCGGATCGCCGGCCAGGACAGCGGCGTACTCGCCCGGACGGACGACCGCGTCAGGCAAGGTCGTCGCGCGGCCGCTGTCGAAGTCGACGAGTCGGAGCCGGTCTCCGCCGAGCAGCACCTGGATTCCGGTGCGCTCCGCGGGTGGTGCACTCGACACGATCGGCAGCAGCGTGTCCGCTCCGCAGGCGCCGGGTGCCGTCGGCCATGCGTGCGCCGTCCGCCCGTCCGGGATCGTGCTGATCAGATCGGACGGGCTGGGACCCGGCACGGCCTGACGGTGCGAACGATCCGTCGAGGCGTGGAGGACGATCAGGGTCAGCACCACCAGGACCAGAATCCATCCGGCCCTTCGGCGCCCACGTCCCGAAGCCTTCCCGACTTCGAGGACCTCGTCCTGATCGTGCTCCACACCACCATGAAAACACCGCCGGTTGTCGCTGGGCGCGTGTGCGAAGCACGGCGAAGTAGGTCATCACCGCCAGTTGTCGGCCGGGCGCCGAGATCGACCTACCTGTCCCGGCGAGGCGGGTGGGAGGAATGCGGGGACAGTTGGTGTGGCGCCGTCCTGACCCCATACGAGTCTCGCGGCGTACATGACGCGCCTCTTGTTCGGGTCGGTGACCACGCCGTCGTACTGGCACGGCTGATCATCTGATGTGCACACCCAACCGTGGAGGTAGATCAGGTCCGGGCCGCCGCCACCGGTCACGACGTCGGCTCCGCCGGGGCCGCACAGGCCGGTGCTGGCTTGATCCAACAGCACATGCTCTTGCTTGTCCGCGAACGACCAGGGATCGGTCGACCGCCGCCACACGGTCGAGTAGCGGCACTGGTCGAACCAGTTCGCCGATGCCAGGAGGACGTACTGGTCGCCGCGCTTGACCATCACCGGGTTCTCGATGCTGTCTGCGTGCTGCACCAGTTCGTGGCTGAGCTCGCCTCGGCTGTGCAGGCCGTCTGCCGACAGCGGGAACATGCGGATGGTGCCGGGCGTCTTCTGTGTCTTGTACAGCAGGTAGCGCCGACCGTCGGAATCCTGGAAAGGACTCGGGTCGATCACTCCGGCGGTCGGATCGGGGCGATCCGCGGCCGGGTCCTCGCCGCCGAGGATGGGGCAGATCAGTGGAGCGTCGGTCGGTGTGTAGGGGCCGCCGGGATCGTCGGCTATTGCCGTCCCGATGCACCGTTGTCCGGCGAAGCCCTTCGCCTGCGCCGCGTAGTACAACACCCAGCCGGCGGAGGTCTGCCAAGCATCCGGAGCCCAGACCGCGCCCGTGCCGGCCGCCCAGGCTCCCCAACCGCTCAGCGCGTTCGGTTGGGCTGTCCACGGCCCGCCGGGTGTGTTGGATCGTGCGACCTCGCCCAGAGGACCGCCGGTCATGAAGGCGTAGTAGTGGCTGCCTACCCGCAACAGACCTGGGTCGGCCGCACTCGGACCGTATACCGGCGCTGGCACCTGCCGCTGTACTGCTGCCGCACTTGACCCGACGGTCGACAGCAAGGCGACCGCGCACGCGGCCAACGCGACGACCAACCGTGTACCCGTTCGACCGCTCACGCCACGCCTCCTCGGACTCGCCGCGACCCTGCCGGATGGTCTACGACGATCTACCCGCGAATGAGAGACCCAACGGTATACGTTGATTTACAACGCTGTAAACCCAAGTATGTAGGTCGATTTGACAGTCGAACAGCTGGTGTAGCTGGGCGTCGCGCGGCCATTTGCCTCAAGCATCGAACGCTGTACTTCGTTCAGCGCCGGCCGCCGTTGAGGACTGACGTGAACGTGCCTTCGAACCGTGCACCGTCGGCGGCGTATCCGACCAGTTGCGGCGTGCCGTCCGATGTGACGATCGTACGGCCCGACGAAGCGCCGTCGAGGACCACGGAGACACGTCGTGACCGGTACTGGACGAGGTCGTCGCACGGCCCCAGCACGAGTGATGTGGCCGCGAGCGCGTCCCACCAGAACATGATGTCGAGCTCGATCAGCGGAGGCAGGTCCGGTTGCGTGAGGATCGCGTGGACAAGCCGCGCCTCCGCGGTGTCGGCCGAGGCGCCGAGCCGATCGACGTACGCCTGAGTGATCATCACGTGGTTCGTGGCGTCCAGCGGAACGATCCGGACCCGGCCGGCAGGCATCGTCCGGAACACGAAGCCGGCCGCGTTCGGGTCGATCCAGAGGTTGACCTCCTGGGTGTTGTCGAACCCACCGGTGGTCGAACCGAAGAGATTGCCCGGTACGTCGAACGCTCCGCCCATCACGTAGAGCGAGGCGATCTTCTGCGCGACACCTCGGTGTTCGCGCAACGCCGCGGCCACGTTGCTGAGCGGGCCGGTAGCCAGCATTGTCACGGGCTCACGCGAGCTCAGGACCGACGTGGCGATCAGTTGTGCCGCTGTCACCGAGGACGGTTGGTCAGGTTGGTCCGCGTCGTCGAGCGCTCCGGTCAGGACGCGCTCGAATGTCTCCCTCGCCTCTGGCGGTGCCAGGTGCACACCGGTCGGTGAACCGTCAGCTACCGGAACGCGCGGCAGACCGCACTTCCGGAGAATCGTCCGCGCATGCGTCAACGAGCGACCTGCCGTACCGATGCCGTTGTTCACCACGGTGACGGCGCGCAGTTCGATCCGGCCTTGCTTGTGCGCCTGACAGAGGAACGCCAGCGTCGACGCGTCATCGAAGTCCAAGTCACTGTCGTAGACAACCGGAACAGGATGGTGCCCTGCCGGCTCCGCGACGGTGGCCGCCGTGGCCGGAGCTACTCCGACGGAGGCAATGCTCAGGGCCGCCCCGGCTGCCAGTGCGGCAATGCTCCTCCGGAACCGGACTGTCCATGCAGGTGCGCTGATCCGCTTGGCTCGCTTCATCGACAACTCCAAGGTCGAACCGATCGAAGCGACGAGTCTTCCCGACCTCGCTTTCAGTTCGCTTTCATCCCGAACGGCGGGGCGGAGTTGTCCCGAAGACGGGACTTTCGGCTCTGAACACACTGCGGCGCGTCAACCAGTGTGGAAGTACAGGGAAGTGAGCAGTTAGAGAAGTCGAGGTGGAGGCGGTACCTGATGAGCACCGACAGGATCGTTCGTCTTCAGGACGACGCCGCGACCGACCCTACTGAGGTCGGTGTGAAGAATTCTCGGCTGGCAGAGCTGTCGCGGGATGGCATCCGGGTTCCGGCCGGCTTCGTGGTGACCGCGGCGGCGTACGAGGAGTTCGTGCGCGAGGGGCGGCTCGGTCCGGTGATCGCGCGTGAGATCCGCAGATACCGGGCGGGGCGGGACCTGAGGGTAGTCGCGGCCGCGATTCGCACGGCCTTCTGTGCCACATCGTTGCCGCCCGCCTTGGCCGACGACATTCTCGCCGCCTACGAGGAGCTGGGTGGCGACGGCACGGAGGTCGCCGTTCGCTGCAGCCCGATCACCCCGCAGGAGGGGACACGAGACGCGCTCTTCCTTCATCTGAACACCGGAGCCGATGTGCTCGCCGCGTGCCGGCGATGCTTCGCGGACCTCTTCAGTGCTGCGGCGGTCGGCAACCGCGAGCTGTGCGGACCCGACCACCTGACTGCGGCCATGCCGGTCACGGTCCAGCTGATGGTGCGGTCCGACCGTGGCGGCTCGGGTACGGTCCACGGCGAGAGCACGTTCGTGCGCATTCGCGCCGCGTGGGGTCTGGGCGAACCTGCTGCCGACGATCCCGACCAGTACTCGATCCACCCGGGCAGCCATCCGATGATCATCAGGCACCGCGGCGCCAAGCAGACCAAGACCGTGTACGCCGGACGCCGCGCCACGCGGCCGATTCCGACCACACCGCAGGAGCGGAGCGGGCTGGTTCTGTCCGACGACGAGTTGCAGGTTCTTGCGCAGTGGTCCGTCCTCGCCGACGCGCACTTCAAGCGGCGGATGGAGCTCGACTGGGCCAAGGACGGGGTATCCGGCCAGCTCTACGTGGTCGAGGCGAGGCCGCTGACCTTCCCGGCAATCGTCATCAGCACACCATCCAGAGCCGGCGTCCTTCAGAACTGAACCGGCCGGCCGGACGAGCAGATGTGAGCTTCGACGTACGGGCCGACCAGCGACCTGATGAGTCTGCTCGTTCGGTTGTCAGAACCATCGGTCGAAGGACTCGCGCCAGTCGCGGCGCGACGTACTGTGCCCGGAGTGAGCCGGGTAGCCGATGCGCATCACCACCTGCGGCCACGAGCGGTCGCCGAGGAGCTCGCGTACCGCGGCGCGCGCCGTGTTGTGCTCGAGCAGTTGATGGAGGAATGACGCGGCGAGATCGTAGGAGGTGGCGACGAGCAGCACGCGCTCCAGGGCCAGGCCGGCTCGCAGCCAGGCGGCCGCGTCTTCTTGCGGCGTGCACAGGACCGCGAGGTTCGGCCGTTGCTCGAAGACGGCCTGACTGCGGTGCGTACTGCCGAAGCCCGTGGACAGGTCACGGACGAACGCCGGTCGAATCGGTAGTGGGCCGAGCGCGCTCTCCTCGACGCCGTCGGATGATCGGTCTCCGCCGATCCAGCGGAGCCGCTCGTGCAGGCGGTCCTCGTCGTGCAGCTCTGTGTCATCGACACGCCGGAGCAACTCGCCGAGCTGGGATGCCTCGTCTGCGTCGAGCCAGCGCAGAGTCGCGCGCTCGGCCTGTGCGGCCTCGTCGAGTCGTGCCAGCACCCGCGGTGCGATGACCTGATCGAGCATGGGCCCGCGATAGGTGTGCCTGCGACGCAGCTCGCCGTACAGACGGCCCAGTTCTGGCACTGGGGTCTTGCGGTCGGCCAGGAAGATCCGCGCCACCACGTCCGGGTGGTGGGGGTCGGGGTCAGGTGCCAGCCGCGATTCGTGGCCGAGCATCGCCGCTGCGATCCGCAGGTTGAAGACGGCAGCGCCGATCCCGATCCGCGCCGCGCGACCGGCCGCATCCGCGACGGGCAGCGTGCGCTCTCGATCGAGCAGCACGTCGACTACCGGACCGTGGATCTCGAACCGCCACGGCTGCGTGTTGTGGATGGACGGGGCGTGCGTCGCTGCAGTGAGCAGGATCGCCACCTCGTCCTTGGTCAGGGTGGATGTCGCGTTCATCTCGTGTCCGTTCCGGCCCAGGTCTCGTGTTCTCCCAGCGTGTGGACAGTACGGAGCGGTTGCCAGCGGCATGGGTCCCGGCTTGGAGGGACTTTCGGCTCGCGGTGGTGAGGTGCGACGGCTCTGACCGCCGTGGGGGGAGCGGGCAGACGATCGAAGTGTCGAATCCAACGAAAGGAAAGACGATGACCACCACGCCGCACCGCCGCGACCTACCGGCTCCGACAATGGAGCCCGACGGCGATCGCCACCTGATCGTCACCACAGCTGCGGGCCGTGCGCTCGCGGTACTTCGGATTGCCTTCGGCCTGACGTTCCTGTGGCCGTTCTTCGACAAGCTGTTCGGTCTGGGCTACGCCACTCCGTCCGGCAAGGGCTGGATCGACGGTGGCAACCCGACCGCCGGATTCCTGGGCAAAGGCACCAGCGGCCCGCTGGCCGACTTCTACCAGTCCCTGGTCGGTGACTGGTGGGTGACTCCGCTGTTCATGGTCGGCCTGGCCGGCATCGGCCTCGCGCTGACGCTGGGCATCGGGATGCGGATCGCGGCTGTCAGCGGTTCGCTGCTGTACCTGATGATGTGGTCGGCGAACCTGCCGCCGGAGAACAACCCGGTCCTGGACGAGCACATCCTCGGCGCCATCACGCTCGTCGTCCTCGCGCTCGTTGCCGCTGGCAACGTGTGGGGCTTCGGCGGATGGTGGGGCAAGCTCGATATCGTCCGCCGCTACCCGTGGCTGCGGTGACCACAAGGCCCGTGCCGCCTGAGTCGTCCTGTCCTACGCCCGTGCTCGTTGGTCGTAGTTCCGGCCCCAGGCCTGTAGTGACAGAGAGGTAGGAGAAAATGAGTACCTGGAACAGGACCGGCCCGGTTGTGGTCGAGGTCGACGGCAGCGCGGAGAATCTGCGGATCGTGGACTACGCGTCCGCGGAGGCGCTTCGGTGTGCTGCTGAGCTCGTGCTGGTTGCGCCGTACTCGGCGCATGCCTCGGTCTCGCCGATGATGCCGGGGTCTTCGCCGAAGGCGCCGGCCGAGCGCGCAGACGACGCGCTGCGAGCGGCTGTTGCACATGTGCGGCATCAGGACGGCTCTGCGACCGAGCTGGCCGCCGTTGCCGGCGAGGGTTCGCGGGTCCGGGTCCTCGCCCAGGCCGCACGGAACGCGAGGATGCTGGTGGTCGGCCGATCACGCAGTCGTGGGCCGCAGCGGCTCATGCATGCCCACACCAACCTCACGCTGGCGAGCCGCGCCGGCTGCCCGGTGGTCGTCGTACCGGCGTCGTGGAAGCCGGGTCTGATGGATCGCAAGGTTGCCGTCGGCATCGACGGTACGGCGCTGTCCGACGAGGCACTGGAGTTCGCGATCGGCACCGCGGCCGGGCGGGAAGGCGACCTGATCGTCGTCCACGCCGGTCTGCCCTCCGAGCACGCGTGGAACGACGAGGATCCGGACCACTCGTGGATCAGCCGCGCTGACCACCTGTTGTCCGAAACCCTCGCGCCGTGGACGGGCAGGTTCCCGAACGTGAGAGTGACCCGGTTCCTCAGCAGCCGCCAGCCGGCCGCAGCGCTGGTGCACGAGAGCAGCGAGGTCGGCCTGGTCGTGGTCGGCTCACACACCGGTCCGTTGCCGGTCGACCCGGTGGCGCGCCGCTCGGTTTCCGCGATGACCTGCCCGGTCGCGATCGTGCCACACCACGTGACCGCCACCGAGCACGAAGAATCGGAGCACCTCCGCGACGCCCGGGCCGGCGAGCTGGTCGTTCCGACGTACTGACACCGCAGGAGGTCGATCATGTCCGACACCACACGTGCACTCGTCGTTTACGAGTCCATGTACGGCAACACCGCGCGGATCGCGTCCGCGATCTGCGCGGGTCTGCGGCAGAGCATTCCCACCGACATGGTGCCGGCTTACCAGGCGCCGACGGTGATCCCCGGTGACGTCCGCCTGCTGGTCGTCGGCGGACCGACACACGCGTTCTCGATGAGCCGCGCATCCACACGCCAGGAGGCCAGGAACCAGCACACCGTGGTGATGCCGACAGAGACCGGAATCCGCGAGTGGCTGGACATGCTGACCGCGGACACGACGTCCAGCTCAGGACGCCGTCGCACCCAGGTCGACGTCGCAACGTTCGACACACGCATCGCCAAGGTCCGCCGGCTCCCCGGCTCGGCCGCGAGATCGGCTGCCAAGGTGCTGCGCCGGTTGGGCTTCCGAGTGCTCCTCGGGTCCGCGAGCTTCTTCGTGGACGAGTCGACCGGACCGATCCGCGAGGTCGAGCTCGAACGCGCGCGCCGCTGGGGCGAGGAACTCGGCCGTCTGCACCCCGCTGCTCGGCGACCGCGGCGTGATCACCAGGAGCGGATGCGCCGGCCGGAGATGCGGCGGGGCTCGATGGCGATGTAGGTCTCGCGGGTGCCGCCGGCCCAGGGCTCGACACGGCCGAGGGCGACCTCGATCTCCTGGCCGGTGGCCGGCCGGACCGTGCCGTTCACCAGGACGCTCCAGCCGTCCCGAAGACCCTCGTCGATGGCGTCGATCTCGAACGCGACGGGCGCCAGGTCGTACTGAGCGACCGCGCTGTCGGCGGCTGTGCGGAAGACGATCAGCTCGTTCACATAGCAGTAGTTGACGGGGATCACGAGGAGGTCGTCGGCTTGATTGAACGCGATCCGTCCGACGACACCGGCCTCGATCAGCTTGATGCACTCGTCTCGGCGCATCGGTTCCAGTTCCGGCTCCGGCGTCAGAACCGACGGTTGCGTCGGCCGGCTCCGGTGCGGTGCGAACAATCCGCTGATGGTGGTGTCGAGGGCGCGCGACAGCCTGAGGAGCTCACCACCGGTGAGCGCCAC
This sequence comes from Kribbella sp. NPDC049227, assembly GCF_043197265.1. Classification (NCBI taxonomy): domain Bacteria; kingdom Bacillati; phylum Actinomycetota; class Actinomycetes; order Propionibacteriales; family Kribbellaceae; genus Kribbella; species Kribbella sp. NPDC049227. Next base: position 1,162,257 of record NZ_JBICST010000002.1, read on the forward strand.
CGGCCGTGTTTCGATGCGCTCGATACGGCGCGTGCCCATACCGGTGCGCTCGGCGACCTCCGCCGTACTCAGCCCCAACTCGAGCCGACGATGCTTGACCCGAGTGCCGAGGTCACCTGGCACCTCCACGTTCTGCGACCCGATGTCCATCGGACTCCCGCCTCCCTTTCGTTCTACCCTCCCAGGCAACCAGGCGGGTGGCGAGAGCTGCAGGGGACGAGGGCCTGCGGTGGCAGGCCGGCGGTCGCCTTCTCGCCTCGACCGAACAGGTCAAAAGTCCTGCGTGGGGCGGGACAGTTGCCCCTGCTACGTAGCGTGGCGGGGGTGGATGCTGGAGGCGAGTTCGCCGACCAGAGCGTACGGCGGGTCAATTCGAAGGAGCTGCGATGACGATCAGGGTCTTTCTGCTGGACGACCACGAGGTGGTCCGGCTGGGGCTGCACCAGCTGCTCGAGGACGAGCCGGACATCGAGGTGGTGGGTGACGCTTCGACCGCCGCGGAGGCACTCGCGCGCATCCCGGCCGTTCAGCCGGATGTCGCCCTCCTGGACGTCCGGCTGCCCGACGGCGACGGCGTCTCCGTCTGCCGCGAGATCCGCTCCACGATGGACAACCCGCCGGCTTGCCTGATGCTCACGTCGTACTCCGACGACGAGGCACTGTTCACGGCGATCATGGCCGGGGCCGCCGGTTATCTGCTGAAGCAGGTGCACGCCAGCGACCTGGTCGGGGCGATCCGCCGCCTGGCCGCGGGGGAGTCCTTGCTCGACCCCGCCATGACCCAGAAGGTCCTGGAGCGTCTGCGGCACCCGGTGGTGGAGGAGGATCCCCGGTACGCCGCGCTCACCGAGCAGGAACGCAAGATCCTTGCCGAGATCGCCCTCGGCAAGACCAACCGCCAGATCGCGCAATCGCTCTACCTGGCCGAAAAGACAGTCAAGAACTACGTCTCGTCCCTCCTCCGCAAACTCAACGTGGAACGCCGCACCGAAGCCGCCGTCTTCGCCATCGAACACGCGAAGAACCAGCCCAAGTCGTAGCGACATCACCTCCGAGCTGGCTGTCAGCCGAGGAAGTGGCCGGCCGGGGATGTGGGGCGGTGCCTGGTGCTTGGTTGGGTGGCGGAGATGGCGGCGCTGATGTCGGCGGACCAGGCGCGGATCTTGTCCCAGTCGCGCGAGTCGGCGGCCATGTTGCCGGCGGCCAGGCGGCGGGCGAGGAAGCCCTTGGCGGTGGCTGGTTCGAGTCGGCCGGCGAACGTCATAGCGGGAGTGGCTCCGATCTCACGAGCGAGTCGTCGGACGACGGGAGGCATCTCCTGAGGCTGGTCCTTGTCGGGACCGACCGGGCCGCTGTGGAAGAGCCAGACCCCCCGCTCGCGGAGCTCATCGCGGTTCCTCCGCAAGAACTGCACCGCCTCGCGCCGCCAGCGCCGGATGTAGATGGCGCTGCCTAGGACCACGACGTCGTACGGCTCGACGGTTTGGACGGACGTGACGTCGAGGACGTCGACCTGGTGGCCGTGCGCCCGCAGTTCGGTGCCGATCGCCTCGGCGATGCCTGCGGTCGCGCCCATCTTGGTGGCGTAGGCAACCAATACCTTCTTGGACATCGAGACCTCCTCCGGGTCCTTTCCAGGACATCAGCAACCGAACGTCCGGGTCAGTGCCGAACGACCTGGGTCAGCGGGTCCGATGACTGTCGAGTGCCGAGGTGGGTATCACAGCAACCGGGCAAGCAGCCTGGTGCAGCACGGTCTGGCTCACCGAGCCGAGCAGAAGACCCGCGAAACCGCCGCGACCGCGCGAACCGACGACCAGGAGTTGGGCGTCGGCAGACCATTCGAGCAGCAGCTCGGCCGGGTGGCCGGTCACCTGGACGACCTCAGCCGTCCGCAAGCTCTGCAGGGGCGTCGCGACGTCGTCCTCGCCCTCCGGCAGAACCGTGACGATCCGGGCGACGAGTCCGTGGCGATCGGCGTACTGCAGGCCGAAGTCGACCGCGGCGTCCGCGGCGGGAGAGCCGTCGTACCCGATCACCACGCGGTTGCCGACCACTGCGTCTTCCGCGGGCCGTACGACGATCACCGGGCAGTGCGCGTGGGCAGCGAGTTCCAGTCCGGTGGAGCCGACCAGCAGGCCGAGTGTCCGGCCGGCGTCGCGGCTGCCGATCACGATCAGCTCGGCGTTCCGGGATTCCGCCAGCAGCACAGGCGAGGCGAAGCCGTCGACCCTGTCGGCCGTGACTGATACGCGAGGCTCGAAGGTGCGCGCCAGGTCCAGCGCCTCGGCAACGATCTTGTCGGCGGCGGCGCGAAGCCCCGGGGCGACATCGCTTGGTCCCAGCGGCACCCGGAACTCCGCCCACACAAACGCATGGACAAGATGCAGACCGACACCGCGAGCCGCCGCTTCGACCGCGCCCCAGCGGATCGCGCTCTCGCTGTCGCCCGCATCGTCGATGCCTACGACAACTCTCTTCTCAACCATGCAACCACCATGCCGGGACAAGGCACCGCGAGCGCAGGGGCGAAGGTCCCGCACGTGCGGTGCCGACGGCCCTGTCAGCGTTCGTGCATGCGCGCCGACGGCTCGTCAGAGTGGTCAGTGGACGCGGGGTAGGTCCGCGGCCTCGACGGCTTGGTCGAATCGGATGGCGAGGTGGGCCAGCGTGCGGACTGAGGCCAATGTCTCGGCGATCAGTTGGTGCGTGTCACGGTCGTCGTCGGTGATCCGGAAGAGGTCGTTGCGGAGGTCTTCCAGACGCTCGACGAGGTGGGTGAGTTCGTCGGCGACGATCGCGTCGTACAGCCGCTCGCTGGTGAAGCTGGGGAGGACGTGTCCACGATAGGCGGCGATGGTGTGCTGGGATTCCGCCAACCGGCGCTCGCCCGGATCCCAGCCGTCGGACACGCTGTTCTCCGCGATGCGGTCGAGCTCGGCCTCCCAGCGCGCGATCTCCTGCTGCAACGAGCTGGTCATGACTCGTCCTTGGGGCGAAGGAACTCCGAGACCGGTCGCCGGCCGGTTCCGTTGCCGGGCCGGCTGTGGGAGAAGCGGATGATCATGTGCGCGTGTCCCGGCCGCTGAGTCAGTCGCTGCACCGCACGGCGCAGGTCGTCGAACTCCAGGGGCTGGTTCAGGAACGACGCGGTGAAGCCTTCACGGGTCGCGGTCAGCAGCACTCGTTCGAGGGCCAGCCCTGCCGCGACCTGGTCCGCAGGCTCATCGCGTTCCGTGGACAGGATGGCCAGGTCCGGGTGCTCCTCGAACGTCGTCTCCGCTCGCATCCGGTCGAGCGGCCGGGTCGCCATGTCCCGAACGGCTGCCGGGTAGCGGGCGGACCGCGGCCCGAGCGCCGTGCTCGGGATGCCTTCGGTGGTGCGGTCACCGCCGACCCAGTGCGCGCGTTCGGCGCGGCGATGCCACTCGTGGACTTCGCGAAGATCGGTGTCCAGGACCATGTCGAGTACGGCGCGGACTTCGGGTTCGCCGAGCCAGGTCAGCTCGGCCCCTTCGGCGTACGCGGCCTGCAACAGTGCGACCTTGATGCCCTCCGGCAGCGGCTGCGCGCCGGACGGGTTGCGATCGGTGTGGCGCCTGGGGATCTGCTGCGCGAGGTCACGCCGCTCGTCGTCCGGCGTGCTGGTGGGTTCGACAACGATCCGCGCCAGCAGGTCGGGCTCGTCCGGGTACGGCGCCAGGCCGAGCCAGGTCCCGTAGCCGAGCGACTCGGCGGCGCAGCGCAGGTTGTAGGTTGCCGCGCCGGCCGCGATCCGCATGGCCCGCCCCGTCGGGTCCTCTGCCGGCAACGTGCGCGAGCCGTCGAGGAACAGGTCGATGACGTGCCCTCCCACCTCGAACCGCCACGGCTGGGTGTTGTGCATGCTCGGTGCGGCGACGGCCGCCGCGAGCAGGACGTCGATGTGTTCCGCCGACAGCTGCTGGTCAGACACCGGAATCTCCTCCCACTGGTTCTCCTTCAGCGTGGCCGGTGGGAGTACGGTCCCGCTGCGGGCAAGAGTCCTGACTCGGGGAGGCCGTTCGGCCGTCAGTTGCCGGTGATCGGCGCCGTGAACTCCACGATGGTCCCGTGGGGCTGGTTCTCGGTGATCTGAACGCCTCCGCCGAGCGCCTGGGCGCGTTCGGTGAGGTTGCGCAGCCCGCTGGAGCGCCGGCGCGGCCCGATGCCGACGCCATCGTCGGAGATCCTGGCGACAACGTGCTCGGAGTCGACCGACAACTCCACGGTGACCTGAGAGGCCCCCGCGTGGCGGACGACGTTGGACAGCGACTCCCGAACGGTCGCAAGGATCTGTGGCCGGACGGTGGCCGGTACGACGGTGTCGATCGGGCCGGTGCAGACCAGCCGGGGCCGGAACCCGAGCGGCTCGGCGTACTCCGTGACCAGCGCCTGGACATCCCCCCGGAGCGAACTGCTGTCGGGCGTCTGCTGGAGCTCGAAGATCGCGGCCCGAAGGTCGTGGATGGTCGTGTCGATGTCGTCGACCGCTCGGCTGAGCCGCTGCTGATGCTCGGGACGAGCCAGCCGGTGCATGCCCTGGAGCTGCAGCCCGGTCGCGAAGAGTCGCTGGATCACCAGGTCGTGCAGGTCCCTCGCGATCCGATCGCGGTCCTCGAGCACCAGAATCATGTCCCGGTCACGCTGTGCCTGGGCACGTTCCAGGGCCAGGGTGGCCTGGCCGGCGAACATCCGGATCAGGTCGGCGCCCTCGGAGACCCGGCTGTCAGCGCCCTGCTCCGCGGCGACCACGAGGAGTCCGCCGGTTCCGGTACTGCCGGCGGGCAGTGGCACCATCGTCGTACGGCCAAGGTTCGTGCCCTCCGGGAACTCGGTCAGCACTCCGGCGTCCTTGAGGAGCCGGGCCAGGTCCTCGATCACGACCTGTTCGCCACCGGCTATCGCGCGACCGAGCAGAGGCAGGTCGGCCGGGATGCGACGTCCGAGGAAGTGACCGAACTCGGGCGGACCGTCGACGGCACTGACGACCAGCTCCGAGTCCTCGGCCAGCAGTACTGCCGTGACCTGTGCGCCGGATACCTCGCGTGACCGCTGCGCGATCAGGAGGAGTGCCTGGTCGGCATCGAAATCACCGAGCATCAGCTGGGTGATCTCGGCGGTGACCTCGTGCCACCGCCGGCGCTGCTCGGTGTCGGCGTACAGCCTGGCGTTGTCGATCACCACGCCGGCCGCGACCGCGAGCGCCGTGACCGTGCGTTCGTCGTCCTCGGTGAAGTCGGCGCCACCAGTCTTCTCGGTCAGGTACAGGTTGCCGTAGGCGTGCTCCCTGATCCGGATCGGTACGCCGAGGAACGACTTCATCGGAGGGTGGTTCACCGGGAATCCGTACGACCGCGGATGCTCGGCGAGGTCGGTCAGCCGAATGGGCTCGGGGTGGTCGATCAGCAGGCCGAGGATCCCGTGCCCCTCGGGGTACGGGCCGATGGCCGCGATCTCCTCGTCGGTGACACCGTGGGTGATGAAGCGGACGAGCCGTTTGCCGTCCGGGCCGACCACACCGAGTGCGCCGTACCGGGCATCGGCCAGCTCGCAGGCGGCGGTGACGATCCGGTCGAGGGTGCTGTTCAGATCGAGGTCGGCGCCGATCCCGACGACTGCGTCGAGGAGCGCACGAAGCCGCTCCTGGGAGTCCATGATCTCGTCGACCCGGCCGAGCAGTTCCTGCAGTAGCGCATCGAGACGCACCCGGGAGAGTCCGGCGAACTCCAGCGCCCCCTCGTCCCAGCGTCCTCGCTCCGCACTCGAACCCTCAGGCACGGCCTCAGACTACGGAAAGTCGTTGGTGATGGGAACCAGACTTGGGGTCTAGGTGGCGCCGGCGTGTGGACGCCGGGCCCAGGGGAGGAGCCGGCGTCCGTGCACCGACTCGATCCCCAGACGGATCAGCTGCGGATCGTCCATCGGGAGCCAGGAGTGCAGCGGGAGCGAACGGCGCAGCGAGTCGGCCTCATCCGCCGAGACCACGGACAGGTGGCCGATGGCGGTGACGGTCCAGCCGAGCTGTCGATCGAGATCGACGTCGTCGGCCTCGAAGGCCACCACGTCACCGCGCTCCGCCGCGCGGAGCTTCTGCCCCGGTCCGGTGTTCACCACGATGGTGTCGTCGTCCAGCACGAAGTTGACCAGCCTGATCGCCGGGAGACCACCGAGTGTGTAGACCAGCCTGCCGAGCGGAACTGAGCTCAGCAGCCGCAGGCATTCCGGCGGACTCAGAATCTCGAGGCGGGACTGGTCGAACTGGGTGGTGGTCATCACGGTCTCCAGACAGTGGACGAGACGCAGTTCTCGTTCACCCATCAACCATCGGCGGATGCGGACCCCAGCAGTAGGGCCGAAAGTCCCGCCTCGACGCTGACAGCCCATGACGGTCACGACGAGTAGCCGGCCGATTCCACGGAAGCTAGCGAGTGGTCGCTGCTTCCGAGCGGGCTTGGCCTTTCCTCGCAACCGAGCTCTAACGAGGGTTCAAACCTCACGCTCGAGGGCTTCGCTTCGCCGGCGGAGGAACTGGATCTCGGGCTGGGTTCTGGCCAGTTCTGCCGCGAGGGTCTCCGCGAGGGCCTAGGCGTCGGCGACGTCCTTCCGTCGGCCGACGCGTTCCAGCATGGAGCCGCGCGAGGCGTGCAGCAGGTGGTACTCGGCGAGCTGGCCGGCGATCTCGTCCAGCATGGCCAGGCCGGTCACCGGCCCTTGGCTCTCCGCCTGCGCGACTGCGCGGTTGAGCACGATCACCGGTGTCGGCATGACGGCCAGCAGCCGGTCGTAGAACCGAACGATCGTGCGCCAGTCAGTGTCGCGGTAGTGCGGGGCCGCGCAGTGGATGCCCTGGATCGCCGCCTGGAGCTGAAACGGCCCCGGGCGGTGACTCCGAAGGCAGCCAAGGACGAGTTCGTGGCCCTCGGCAATCAGCGAGCGGTTCCAGAGCGACCTGTCCTGGTACTGCAGCAGTACTACGTCGTCACCGCGACCGCGTGCCGGCATTCTCGCCTCGTTGAGCAGCATGAGAGCCAGCAGACCAACCGCCTCTGGCTCGTCGGGCATCAGGTCCACCAGCACACGCGCCAGCCGGATCGCCTCGGTGCACAAGTCCCGGCGGTTCCGGATGTCGTCGGCTCCGGCGTTGTAGATCAGGTACAGCACCGAGAGCACCGCGCGAAGGCGGTCCGGAAGTTCGGCCTCGTCGGGAACCCGGTAGGGGATGTGCGCGGACTTGATCTTGTACTTCGCCCGCACCAGTCGCTTCGCCATCGTCTCCTCGCTCACCAGGAACGCCGCGGCCACCTCCGCGGGGGTGAGTCCGGCGATCAGGCGCAAGGTCAGCGCCACCTGGTGCTCGGTGCGGATGGCTGGGTGGCAGCAGGTGAAGATGAGTCGCAGCTGGTCGTCACGCATGAGCTCCGCATCCTCGGATCGGACGGTGGACTCCTGCCGCCGCCGATGGTCGAACGCGACCTGCTCGGCGAGTTCGCGGCCGCGTCGGCCGCGTCGGACAGCGTCCACGGCTCGGTTGCGCGCGGTGGTGACGATCCAGCCGGGCGGGTTGTCAGGCACACCGTCGCGCGGCCACCGCTGGACAGCGGTCACGAAGGCGTTTTGTACGGCGTCCTCGGCCAGCGCGATGTCACCGAAAATACGGGTCAGGGTGGCCACGGCTTGGCCGTGTGCCTCGCGGAAGGCTCGCTCGACGTCGTCCATCTACCGTTCCGTCAATGTCCTTCACCGACCGTCCTGTAGCCGCCCGGTGGCGCGGAACGGCCGGACCTCGATCGCGTGGTTGATGGCCTCGACGACTTTGTTCGCCCACTCCAGCGCCTCGTCGAGGTCCTCGGCGTCGATGATGTAGAAGCCGCCGATGTGTTCCTTGCCCTCGGCAAAGGGTCCGTCGGTGGTGACCTTGTCGAGGCCTGTGCCTCCGCGCACCACGGTGGCCGCGTCGGGGCCGTGCAGGGCGCCGCCGAACACGAACGCGCCCGCCTTGTCCATCTCCTCCTCGAGCGCGATCACCCGGCGCATGAAGGCTTGCATGTCTTCGGGCGTCGACGGCGCGGCGCCCTCGACCCGGTTCTCCGCCTCATAGACCGACAGCAGGTAGTGACTCATTGCCTACTCCTCGTCTCCGCGGGGTCATCCCGCTCTGACCTACTGACGAACGGCCGCGCCCGGATCAGGACACCCTGGGGACAGGATCTCAGGAGTGTCCGCGCCCGCGTCTACGCTCCGAACATGAACCGCATCGACCGCCTCTACGCCCTGGTGGAGGAGTTGCGTGCGGCCGGACGACGTGGACGTACGGCGCGGCAACTGGCTGCACGTTTCGAGGTGAGCGTTCGCACCGTCGAGCGTGACCTGAGCGCGCTCGGGCAGGCCGGCGTCCCGCTGGCGACGAAGCAGAGGAGAGGGGGCGGGTACACACTCGACCGATCGATGAGCCTGCCGCCGCTGAACTTCACACCGCGCGAGGCGGCGGCCGTGGCGGTGGCGCTGAGCCGGACCGAGCATGTCTTGTTCAAGAACGATGCCCGCAGCGCGCTGCAGAAGATCGTCGCCGCGATGCCGGAGTCGGCGCTGGCGGAGGCGCGCGACACCGCGGACAAGGTGCGGCTGCTCGTGCAGAAGGTACCGGACCCTGACGCCGAGGTCGCGGAGATCATCTGGCAGGCGGTGCGCGACAACCAGGTGTTGCTCATCCACTACATCGACGTCGGCGGAGTCCAGACGGAGCGTGAGGTCGAGCCGCAGCACGTGGTGGTCGGCCCCAACGGCTCCTATCTCACCGCCTGGTGCCATCTGCGGGGCGACGACCGGGTGTTCCGGATGGATCGCATCACCGCGGCAGAGCGGACGCCGCGTCTCCCGCGGCTGCGGCCTGTCGTCCCTGAGCCGATCGTCGACGGTCACGAGATCAGGCTGCCGGCGTCGGTGCTTCGTCCCGAAGATTCTCTGCCGAACTCCGACATAGGGCTGTCGCGAACGACTGCCACGGTGGGTGCAGCCCGTCGTTCCGGCGGGTGATCCGATCAGAAGGAGACACACATGACCACCACCGCTCCTGGCACGCTGGCCTGGTTCGAGGTCGCCACCAGCGACGCGGACGCTGCTCAGAAGTTCTACGGCAGCCTCTTCGACTGGACCTTCGACGCCGACGGCCCCGCTGCGTCCGGCGGCATGGACTACCGCAACATCAAGGCCTCCGGCGCCGACGTGCCGATGGGCGGCATCGTCGGCACCGGCGGCCAGGTTCCTGACCATGCCGTGTTCTACATCCTCGTCGCCGACGTCGAGAGCACCTGTGCCGACGCCGAGCATCTCGGGGGATCGGTCGTCAGCAAGCACCTCGATCCCGGCCCCGGCGCCCCGAAGTTCGCCTACCTGCGCGACCCGGCCGGGAACCAGTTCGGGGTCTTCACCCCACCTGCGGCCTGATGGCGAAACGCACCCGGAGCGCGTCCCCGTCGGATCAGTCCGGCGGGGACCGTGCGGCTCGCGACCTGTACGACGAGCTCACTGACGACCTGCTGTACGACCCTGCCATCGGTCGCGCCACGATGATGGGCTACCCCTGCGTGCGGCTGGCCGGGCGTTTCGTGGCGTCCTACAACGACAGCGCCGGTTCCCTCGTCGTGAAGCTGCCGCGCGAGCGGGTGATCGACCTTGTCGAGACCGGCACCGGCGATCCGTTCGCCCCTGCCGGGAAGGTCTTCCGCGAATGGGTGTCGATCCCGACCCTCGACCCCGAGCTGTGGCGCAGCCTCCTGGCCGAGGCCGTCGAGTTCGCCCGCAAGTCCCTGGGCTGACGTGGTGCCGGGCCTCGCGTTGGCGAGTCAGCCCTGGAGCCGGTAGAAGCGCCAGAACGGATGCTCGATCGGCAGGATCTCGATGCTGGCGAAGCCGGCGGTTTCGGACAGCCGTTGCATGGTGGCCGGCCGGATCTCGAGCGGCCCGACGACCTCGGAGCCCGCATCGGTGCGGCCCTGCGGAACACACCAGAGGGTCCCGGCTGCGGCCATGAACCGCTCGACCTCGTCGCCCGGAGCAGTGAAGGTCTCGGCAACGTTCTCCTCCATCACGATCACCGAGCCGCCGGGCGCCAGCGCACGTCGGGCGGCCTCGAGTGCCGCCACCGGATGTGGCAAGTCGTGCAGGCATTCGAAGAAGAACGCGACGTCGTACCCGTCACGCGGGAGCGGCTGGGTGATGTCGGCGACCTCGAGGTCGACCCGGCCGCCGACCCCGCGTTCGGCGACGTACCGGCGGCCGCGGGCGATGGACTCCTCGTCCAGGTCGTACCCGTCGACGGAGATGTGCGAGAACGCCTCCGCGAGCCGGATCGACGCCCAGCCCACACCTGCACCCAGGTCCGCGACGCGCGCCGGGCGGGTGCTGTCCGCGAGGCGGGACTGGATGTCGGGCACCTGCGGAAGCCACTCGTCGATCAGCGAGTTCTCGTACGCGGGCCGGTTGAGCGCCTCCTGTGCGGTCACCGCGTCGGCGCCGTACGCCGTGAGCGGCACACCGTCCCCGGTACGGAACGCGGCGACCAGCGCCGGAAGCGCTCGGCCCATGGCCGGCGCTATGTAGGCCATGCCGCCGGCATAGAACGGACTTGTCTCGTCAACCAGCGCCTCGTGCACACCGTCGCGCAAGCTGAACACCGCCTCTTCGCTGACGGTCAGCAGTCCCGCAACGGCCTGTTGAGCCAGCCATTCCTGGGTGTAGCGGAGCTCGGCGCCGCTTCGCTCAGCCAGTACGGCGGCCGTGGCGGGCCCGTCCTCCGACAGCGAGCGGTAGAAGCCCAGCTCGACGCCGAGGTAGATGTTGAGGAGTTCAGCAGTGGCCAGCGTCTGCAGGAAGAGGCGGCCAGACACCTCCTCGGCGGCGGATGGCGTGGGCGTCTCCTCGACCTGATCCAGCATCGTGCTCATGATGTACTCCCTGGTGCTGTGCGGCGCCCGGTGCGCCGCCTCTACCAGGAAGGCGCCAGATCTGATGTGGCGATGCCACACGACTGGCCGCTAGCTGTGCCAGGTCGCGGTTTCCTCCGGTCGATAGACGCAGAACCGTCCGGTGGAGACGGCCAACTCGAGATGGCGCGCCAGACCGGGGTGGACCTCGCGGATCGCCTTGATCGCGGTCGCGACGCGCATCGCGACGGCTTTGCGAGCCCGTTCGGCGGGGTCCCCGGTCGTACGCGCGCGGCCACCGAGGCCGTAGGCCGCGGCCAGCTCGCGGACCAGGAAGTCCCGTTCCTCGACGAGTGTGCCGACCCGCTGAGATATGCCGTCCCGTTCTGCGTCGGCGATGTCGGTATCGAGTTCGGCCACTCGCCGCCTGTACGCGTCCCTGGCCATACCGTCGAGCACCGGGCCGGTGTCTCCGCCGGCCGCCGTCCGCGGCGGGCCGCCTGCAGCGGCAACGAGGTCGAGGACATGCACCGGCGTACCGGGCTGGCCCAGCAGCACGGACAGGTCGTGCATCCCCTTCGAATCCGGGACAGTTGCCTCGTCATCCCGCCAGCTCAGGTGCCAGGTTCGCCCGTCCTTTCGGAACACTCCATCGACGCTCGTGGTCCGTCGTACCACTCCGCTGATCGCGGCCAGATCCTGTTCCGCTCGGGTCAGCCACGGGACAGCGTTGGCGCCTTGGTACGCCGAGACCGCCCTGGACAGCAGACGTCGCGCGTCACCGATCCTGCCGCGGAACGCTGCCAGTCGGCCGAGGAGATGTGCGGTCACGCCCATCACACCTCCGCCGATCCCGTCGATCACCCACAGGCCTTCGTGCGGCGCGAGCCGTCGAGCCACCTCGTCGGCGACATCGGCACGATCAAGGGCGATGGCCGCATCGCCGGCGTGCCACATTCCTTCGAGCCACTCGCAATCGTCGGGGATCGCATTCAGGCCGCGGCTCATCAGCCGGTCGAACGATCGCCCGGCCGTGTCGATTTCTCCGGCCACGGCGAAGTAGCTGGCCAACATGCCCAGGGCAACGGACGACTCGGTCGCGGTCTTGACGGCTGCATCGATATCGTCGACGAAGTCCGTAGGGAGTACGCCGGCCGTCCGGTGGGTCCACATGCGCAGGGTGAAAACCATGAGCGCGGCGTTGGCACTGCCGGCCCGACGCCCGATCGCTTCGGTCTCGTCGGCGTACCGGGCCGCCGTTTCGAAGTCGCCGGACATCAGCGCCCGCGCTCCACGCCACAGCGGGACATACCAGGAGTAGAGCGGCAGCATCAGGCGGTTCGCCGTACGTGCGAAGGCATCGATCTCCGCATCGACCTCGGGCCAGTCGCCTCGCTCCATCAGCGCGACCAGGCGGAGGCGACGGGCCAGCAACTGACACGGTGAATCGTGCCCGCGTTCGGCGACCGCGAGCATCCGGCTGGCTGCGGCGAACCTCTCGTCGACGTGGGCAGGGCCGGCGATGGCGTCGCAGTACGCCGCCAGCGCACCCGACTCGACACACGGATGGCCGACTCGTTCCGCCATCGCCACGGCGGAGCGGGCCAGGTCGAGCCGCTCGCTCTCCCGGTCAGTCCCCGCATAGGCGAGCGAGAGCCGGCCCATCACCGCAGCCCGCAGACCGCCGTCGCGCTGCGGCAGCGACGCCAGCGCTTCCTCGAGTAGTCCTGTCTGCAGCTCGTCGTACTGCGGCACCTCGAACCCGCTGAGGCCGGCGCCCAGCCCGAGCGCGGCCATCGCCAAGTGACTGGCACGGCCGTTACGCCGCGCCAGGTCCGCGGTCTGTGCGAATGTCTGGCGGGCGCCTTCGAGATCACCGGCGTACATCTGCGCCTCGCCCAGCTCGAGCATCACCTTCGTTCGCTCGATGTCCTTGCCCCGCAGGGCGATCCGGTACGCATCGACCGCCTGCTCGTAGCCCATCCGGTCTCCCGCCGAGCGTGCGGCTCGCAGCGCCCAGGCCGCGGCCCGTTCGGCGGCGTCTGGACCGAACGCGGCGGACCAGTGCCTTGCCAGCTCACCCGCGGCCTCGTCGTCGTCGTCCCCGGCTGTCTCTTCGAGCTGTTCGGCCAGGGCTCGGTGTAACGCGGCCCGCCGTGCGGTACCGAGCGAGGTCTCCAAGACCTCCTGGACCAGCGCGTGGGCGAACCAGATCCGGTTGTCGACGGGCGGCCCGGCCAGCAACCGGGCGGCTGCAGCCTCCTCAAGCTGAAGGAGCACCGCATCGGCCGGTTCGCCGGCGACAGCCATCACGAGTGAAACGTCGGCACCGTCCCCGGCCACCGCCGCAACCTCCAGGATCTGCTGGCAGCCCTGGCTGACGCGGGCGATCCGGCGGGCGAGCACCTCTCGCACCCCATCGGGTACGCCGGTCGTCGCCGACCGAGCCGCGAGCAGCCGGGAGACCTCCCGGACGAAGAAGGGGTTGCCGCCGGTGCGACGGTGCACCATCGTCGCCAACTCGTCGGCAGGGGTGTCACCGAGAACCCGCGTCACCAACTCCGCCACCTCGTCGATCCCGAGGCCGTCGAGCCGGATTCGCTCTACTGCGGTTGGGAGATCGCGGACAACGGCCCGCACATCGTCACCGGTGCTCGACGGCTCGTCACGCCAGGTCGCCACGAGCAGCACACGAAGTCCCGGGAGCGCGTCGACTACTTGACGGAGGAGCAGCAGCGAGGCGCTGTCGGCCCACTGCAGGTCTTCGAGGATGAGAACGACCGGACCGTCGCCGGAGACCTTCTGCAACGTGTCGATCACCGAAACGAACAGTCTGGCCCGGACACCGGCGTCGCCGCGCAGCACTCCAAGTCCGTCGGCGCCGTGACCGGCAGGCGCCTCGCCAGCGAGCCGATGCTCAGGCGCCAGGTCACGAAGAATGCTTCGCCACGGCCAGAATGGCGGCATGCCGGCGGCCGAACACCAGCCCCAGGCAACGGTGACACCTGATGCGAGAGCACGATCCGCAAGCGCCTCCGCAAGCGTGGTCTTCCCCATGCCCGGCTCACCGAGAACGATCGCGGACCGGCCGCGGCCGTCGATGGCCGCAGCCAGTAGGGCGTCGAGCTCAGCCAGTGGCCGGGCCCGGCCCACCATCACCCGTCGCTCCATCCGACGCCTCCCCGCTTCACATGCTAGGCAGCCTGGCTCCCGGGGTCAGCACCTCGGCCGAAGCGTCCGCGGCCGGTAATATCCGCCTGACACGCTGATGAGTGGAGAGGTCACAGGCTGTCGCGGGCGCGGCTCTGGGGGAGTGGCGCGAGCTCACGGATGTCGATGCCGAACGCGCGGTGACGCTCGACGCGATGCACCGGATCGACTGGCCCGGGTGTCAGTGGATGCGGCGAAGGATTTCGTCAACGACGAGGTGGAGCGGTGCGGAGGCGTCGATCGCACAGCCCTGAGCGATGCCTTCCTTCGTGTCGTGCAGGCGCATGATGATGTCTCGTTCCTCTTGCCTTCCGCCCCAGTCGCTGGGGTCAACGAGTACGCGCTCGTCAATCCGGCGCATCACCGTGTCGAGGTCGTCGACTTCAAGGACGAAAACACCGTCGAGAAGGTCGATGAAGTCCGAAGAATTCCTACAGCCTCCGCAGAGAAACGTCACCGCCTCATCCTGGTTGGCGAGCAGGCCCTTGACCTTCGCCACATCCCAGAGGGGCGGTAGGTGGCTGTCGGATGCACTGCCACTGGTGTCCGCACCTGGCTCCGGGGCGCCGCGGAGCTCTCTGTCGCCATGGACAGCCTGATAGCCCCGGCGCTGCAATTCGTCGCAAACCGTGGTTTTCCCGGTGCCGGAACCGCCGTCAATCAGGTAGTTTCTCACGCCCATTGAAGGACCCTATCGATGCAGTTGAGTGATCGCACGCCAATAAGGCGGCTTGACCGGGCACGACACGCGGTCCCTGCCTGACGGCAGGCTCCGGTCAGTTCGCGGACCTCTGATCGATTAGGGTCCGATTGCTGGCATTCGTGGCGCAGCGCGGAGGGTGCGATGAACATCGGTGTCGAGGAGGTCGCCCGCTTCCTCGGGGAGGATCCAGCCTTGGTGAAGTGGCTGGGGGAGTTGGAGCGAGCCGGTGAGCCTCGCGACGAGCTCGACGTACCCATGGCCGAGGCTGCACTGACACATCTGCTTCGACTCGGCGTACCGGCGCAGGACGCGGCCGAGATCGTCGATGGGTTGTCCGATCTGCAACGCAATCCCGCTCTGTCCTGGCTGGTACGACGTTGTGCTCAGCGGACCGTCGCAGATATGGGCGGGTTTCGACCGGGTGGATCGTGGCCGGCTTTGCCGGACGGCTGGGGTCGCTACTTCTACGTGTACGTCTTTCTCGCTGTTCTTCCGTATGTCCGCGCGTACCACGAACAACGTGGCATCCCTGACGACATCTCCTGGGCGACGCTCGCGGCGCTTGGCAGCGCCGTCGAGTCCCATCGGCAACGGCTCGGCACCAGCGGGATGGATGCGCCGTTCTGGATCGACCTGCACTTCCGCGGGGGCATCTATCTGCTGGGCCGGCTGGGGTTCAACCGCGGTGACCTGGGATTCCTTGCCCCGGCGGTGCGGGCCGCCGGACTTCCCTCCCACGAGTCCGATCCGGCGCTGGGTGTGCACGCCGCCCCGACCGGACCCTTGGACCCGGCCGCCTGTGACGCTTCCTTCGCCCTCGCCGGCGAGTTCTTTGCCCGGCATTTCCCCGAGGAGACGTACCGGTTCGCGCGGTGTGGATCGTGGATCCTCGACGAGCAGCTCGCCGATTACCTGCCGGCCGACTCCAACATCATCCGCTTCCAACGCCGCTTCCACCTGACACCCGAAACGCGGGACGGCGACGCCGACATCCTGTCCCGGATCTTCCACACCTCACCCGATACCGACCTTGCGACCCTTCCCCGCCGGACCACCCTCCAGCGAGCCGTAATCGATCACCTACGCGCGGGCCGCCACTGGAACATCGCCTTCGGCTGGCTCGAACTCTGACTCAGGCTCGGACCAGCCCTCCGCAGCTCGACCACAAAGATCAACTCGGCAGTTTTGCAGTTGGCGATGGACTCGGGGCACGCCGACCTGGCACCGAGGGCGGCGTTCAACCTCGGGGTACTGCGTGAGGATCGAGACGACCTGGCCGGGGCAGAGCGGGCGAATCTGATGCGACTTGCGGGAGCACGCTCTAGCCTCGAGAGGGACATGTCCACGAGTCACCAGTCCGTACGACGCCCGGAGCTGCGCGCCGACTGCGCGCAGTGCGCCGGGCTGTGCTGTGTGGCGCTCGCGCTGACCGCGTCCGCCGACTTCGCCATCGACAAGCCGGCCGGTGAACCGTGCCCGAACCTGAAGCACGACTTCCGCTGTGGCATCCACACGCGGCTGCGGGACGCTGGCTTCCCCGGCTGCACCGTCTACGACTGCTTCGGCGCCGGCCAGAAGGTCACTCAGCTGACCTTCGGCGGCCGTGACTGGCGGCACGCGTCGGACTCGGGCGCACAGATGTTCGAGGTGTTCGCGGTGGTGCGGCTGCTGCATGAGCTGCTCTGGTACCTGACCGAGGCCCTGGAGTTGGCACCTTCCCTCCATGGTCCGCTCAGGCGAGCGCTCGACGACACCGAACAGCTGACCCTCGGCAGCCCGGAGTCGCTCACTGCGCTCGACGTATCCGCTCACCGCTCACGGATCAACGACCTGCTGCTACAGACCAGCGAGCTCGTTCGCGCCGGCGTCTCGTCCGCACCGATGAACCGACGCGGCGCGGACCTCATCGGCGCGGGCCTGCGCGGCGCCGACCTGCGGGGCGCGGACCTGCGCAGCGCCTACCTGATCGGCGCCGACCTGCGTGGCGCTGATCTCACAGCCGCCGACCTCATCGGTGCCGATCTCCGGGACACCGACCTGCGCGGCGCCCACCTCGCACGGAGCATCTTCCTGACCCAGATGCAGATCAACGCGGCCCGCGGCGACGTCGCCACGACCCTCCCGGACCGCCTGATCCGCCCACCACACTGGTCCTAGCCTCCCACCATGTTCGCTGCGCGCATTGGTCGACCCAGGCACCATCAGTTGCCAACGGCAAGCAGCGGCACGCGATGATCGCATAGCACCAGGAGGCTGGGCAGTTCGGCAACAACTTCGGGCCGTCGGCAACGATCGCCAATCTCTGGCACGCCTGAGTTCCCGGAGCGTCAGCGCCTCGTGCTGTCTTACCGGGTGACGATGTTGACGGGGAGCCCGGGCACTACGACCACCCGCTGGATGTAACGCGATCAACGGCGTACGACCCGCGGAGTCCTACACGTCCTCCCACACCAGCGAGCTCATCCTCCAGCCGGCCGGCGTGCGGACGAACTGGGTGAGCTTGCGGCCGGAGCCCTCGAACCACTCGCCGTCGCGGGACCCGGACTTGCGGTACTCGCTGAACCGGTGCGCGATCGACCCGAAGATCTCGGTCCGCTCGGCGACCTCCCATTCGGAGAACTCCGTCAGCGTCCCGTCGGTGAGGATCTTCTCCCGAGGTACGACGAATCCGTCCAGATCGTAGACCACGGGCTCGCCGCCGACGTGGCTGATGATCATCCCTTGCGGAATGAACACCTCACGGACAACATCCACGTTCGGCCGACGGCCGCCGGTGTTGTCGAACGCACCAAGAAACGCACGCATCAGCCCATCAAGCTCGGCCTTGTCACCCACCGGGTCGACGACCATCGGACTCCCTCCACCTATCTGATGATGTGTGAGCCTACTGTGCGCGTCAGTGCGCATGTCGGCCCACTGTTCACCCACCAGGTGCAGAACCCGACCTCATTGGTAGAGAACCGCTCTCGCGTTGTTGGAGACGCTCAGGCTGGGTCTGTGCGGTTGACGAAGTTGGTCAGCACGGAGGCGACGTTCTTGGGGTCGAGTGCGCCGTGGGCCTGGCCCTCGAGGATCTGGAGGGTGCTGTCGGGGATGGCGGCGGCGACGGCCTTCGCGGCGGCGTGCATGCGGGGTGCGCTGTCGGAGCCGTGGAGCACCAACGTTGGGACAGAGATTCTGCCGAGCCGGCTGTCGGGGATTGGGCCGGGGCCGACGATGGCGGCCTCGTAGACGAGTGTGTGGGCGATCGACTCGACATGTGACCAGGAGGGATCGGCCTTCATGCCGGCGACGACCTCGGCGGGGATCTCAGCACCTTGTACGAGAAACTGCTCGACCGCCTCACCGCGCCGACCCGACTGCACCAGAGCGTCCAGTTCGGCAGCGGTCGGTACGGGGCCGCGATCCCGGCCGACGACGTACGGCGGTTCGAAGACAACCAGATGGGTGATGGCGGAGCCGGCGGCAGCAGCCTCCAGGGCCAGCGCACCACCCGACGATCCGCCGAACACCACGGCACGACCGCCTGCCTCGACGATCAGGGCGTCCAGGTCATCGATCTCTCGTTGGGGTGCGTACGGCGCAGTGTCGCCGCTGTCGCCTCGTCCACGCCGGTCGTAGAGATAGGTAGTGAAGTCGCCGGCCATGGCAGCTGCGAGCCCGACCATCATTGGATCCTTCCGGTCGGAGAAGGCACCGGCAACGAGGATCACGGCGGGGCCCGAGCCCGCCCGGTCGTAGGCGATCGTCGTACCGTCGCTCGAGTTGACGGTGTTCATGGCGTGCGGTTCGTCGGGCGGTAGATGAGCAGCTGTACGTCGGGCCCGGCCTGACGCGTCTCCACCAGCGCGAAGTCACTCGATGCCGCTCCGTCCTGGAACAGCTTCTTGCCCTGGCCGAGGACGACAGGATGAACCATCAGCCGGTACTCGTCGACGAGGTCCGCTTCGCGAAGGGCGGCGACAAGCGTCGCGCTTCCGGCGACGAGGATGTCACCCTCGTACTGCGACTTGAGATCCGCCACGATCTCGGAGAGCTCACCCGAAGCGATCGTCGTGTTCTTCCAGTTCGCTTCCGTCAGCGTGGTCGAAACGACAACCTTCGGCATGCTGTTCATCTTCGCGCCGAAGTCACCGGCAGCCTCCTCCATCGACGGCCAGACGGCGGCGAACGCCTCATAGGTCACGCGGCCCAGGAGTTGTACGTCGCTCGCCATCAATTCCTCGTACTTGAATCGCTGTCCGTCTTCCGCAGGAAATCGGAAGGTCCACCCGCCGAAGCCGGTGTCCTCGCCGCCACCTGGATCCTCTATGACTCCGTCGAGCGAGATGAATTCGCTGACCGCGACCTTTCCCATGTCCTGTTCCTCTCTGTGGGTTTGCCGTCGTCATGAACCTAAGGCGGTGCGACCACGGCTGATGAGATCCAATTCGGCTGCTGGATTGTGGGCCAGTACGCCACGAAGCCTTCGACTGTTCAGCGGTGTAGCCGGCGGTTGGCGCGGGTGCGGGTGAGTGGAAGGACGGCCAGGAGTAGCAGGGCTGTGAGAGCGAAGGCGGCCGGGAAGCCGGTGACTGCGACCAGGACCCCGAACGACGCCGCGCCAACTCCCCAACCGAGGTCGTAGGCCATGTTCCACACGGCGCTGGCAGCGCCGTAACCGCCGGGATGAACCCGGTTCATCATCATCGTGATGCTCGCACTCTGTGCGATTCCGAATCCGGCGCCGAAGACGACCATGCCCGCCAGTACGACGCTGGGCTTGTCGGTCAGGACCAGGCCGAGGATGCCCACGCCGGCCGCTGCGACACCGCCGGCAAGGAGGCGTGCGCCGCTCCTGTTGGGGTATCGATCGACGTAGCGCCCGGCCAGCCATCGGGTGGCAGTGGCTGTCAGGGCCTGGACGAGCAACGAGACCCCTGCCAGCCCGCTGGCGTTCTGACCAAGTGCAGTTGGAACGAAGGTGACCACGATGCCGCCGGCAACCGCAGTAGCGGCGAACACTGCGGCAGGACGCATCAGCGCGGGATCACGCAGTGCATCGCCGATCGCCAACTGCTCGTGCGTTGCCCGGCTCCCGCTCGGCAGGCCGAAGACAGCGACGGCGCCGAGTAGGCAAGCAACTGCGCCGAACGCGAAGACGGAAGTGAACCCCACGACAGGAACCAGCCAGACGCCCAGTGGCAAGGCGAGGATCGCAGGCACGGTGGCCACTACTCCGAGCAGACCCAGACCCTCACCACGGCGATCGGCGGGGACCATGGACGCTGTCAGCGCCCCGACCGCGGTGACCACGATGGCGAATCCCACGCCGCGGATCACGCTCACCGCCAGCAACCCGGGCAGCCTTGAGCACATCGGGAGAAGGAGCGCCGGTCCACCGAGCAGCGCCAACCCCAGAGCCAGGGCGCGGTGGAAGCCGATGGCGGCGGCCAGTCGAGGAGTGGCACTCTCGGCGGCAACTGCGACCAGCATGAGGACTGCAGTCGACAGACCGGCGCCGAGACCGCCGGCCCCGACAACTCCGGCGTACATCGGGACTGCCGGCAGCAGGAGGTAGAAGCTGGTCATCGCAGCGAAATCAGCGAACAGCAGCCGCGCGAGCGGCCAGGTCAGCATCCTTGACCGGACGACGTCGATTGTCTGGGTGGGCGAGGCGACGGTGGCTGTTTCGTTCATGCCTTCGACGCTAGAAGTGTCAGGTGGACCACGATAAGGTCCAATGTCATGGCTATCCAGTGGTCCGGTTTGGGCCCGGCGTTGCTGTTGCCGCTGGATCGGTCGCGGCCGGAACCGTTGCGGGTGCAGTTGGAGACCGGCCTCCGTGAGGCGATCCGCGGCGGTCGGCTGTCGATCGGTGAGCGGCTTCCTTCCAGCAGGGAGTTGGCGCGAACGCTCGGCGTTTCTCGTGGTCTGGTTCAGGATTGCTTCGGCCAGCTACAGGCGGAGGGTTATCTCACCACCCAGGTGGGATCTGCAACGCGGGTGGCCGCGAGCGCCCACATCTCGCCCGACACAAGAGCTGAGGACGCCGTGGCACCTGCGCCGGAGCCTCGGTTGCTGGCGGACTTCCTTCCAGCCGTGCCGGACCTCGCGTCCTTCCCGCGCACCGATTGGGCCTGGGCGGTCCAGCAGGCTTGCCGGGATGCTCCCAACGTGGCACTTGGGTACGGCGACCACCGGGGGAGCGCCGTACTGCGCGGTATCCTCGCCGGCTACCTGGCCCGGGTTCGTGGGGCCGCGGCGTCGCCGGAACGACTCGTCGTCTGTGCGGGCTTCTGTCAGGGGCTGAACCTGGTCCTGAAAGCGTTGGCGGACAAGGGCATCACCAAGGTCGCGTTCGAGGACCCTGGCTATGACGAGACGAGCACCTTGGCGATGGCCTGGGCAGGGTTGACGGACCTGATTCGGGTGCCAGTTGACTCGCAGGGGATCGACGTAGCCGCACTGCAGGCAAGCGGCGCACAGGCCGTGGTCATCACCCCGGCGCACCAGTGGCCGACCGGGGTGGTCCTGTCACCGGAACGACGCCATGAGTTGGTGAACTGGGCGACCGGCAACGACGGGTGGATCGTCGAGGACGACTATGACGCGGAGTTTCGCTACGACCGGGAACCGGTCGGCGTCGTCCAGGGTCTCGCGCCCGACCGGGTGTTCGCGATCGGCACAGTGAGTAAGTCGCTCGCCCCCGCTGTTCGGCTGGGCTGGGTTCTGTGTCCTTCGTCCATGCTCGAAGCTGTGGCCGACCAGAAGAACGCCCTCGACCGCGGCTGTCCGGGAATCGACCAACTCGCGCTCGCGCGTCTGATGGAGTCCGGTCGTTACGATCGGCACCTGCGCAGGGTCCGCGCTATGTACGGGACCCGCCGTACGGTCCTGCTCGACGCCCTGGCCGAGCATGCCAAGGGGATGCCGGTCAGCGGGCTCGCCGCCGGCTTCCACGCAGTCGCCCACCTCCCAGCCGACGTCGACGAGCTCGAAGTGCGCGAGGCCGCTCGAGCCCGGTCGGTCGGCCTGTACGGAATGAGCACGCAACGATCGACCCGCTCCACCACCCCAGGCCAACTGATCCTCGGCTTCGGCAACGTCACCAACCGCACCATCCAAACCGGAATAGCCAAAATCGCCGACCTCCTCATCTAGCGCCGCACCCCCGTGTGGCCGACCCGCTCCGATGCTCCTGGCAACAAAGCTGGGTTCACCGAAGCGGCCCGATCACACGCGCTTCGGCACAATCTTGAGTCGCCGGCAAACGGCACCTGGTGCTTTCGGCCCAACAGGCCTAGGGATCGTCGCCGAGAGGTTGCCGGCCCGTCACCGAAATGTTGTAGCTACCGACCGCGACATGCTGGTGCCGGCAAAGCCGCCGCCGGAGCTGGACCCGATCGCGGATCCGAGCCCCGGGGCACGGGTAGTCAGGCTGATTGGGTGTTGTCGCGGCGGCGGGTGACGACCAGCGCGGTGCCGAAGCCGGCTCCGGCCAGGGCGATCCCGGCGAGAGCACCCAGAGCGGCCGAGCTCGCGTCGAGGCTGGTGTCCTGGGCGGCCGTAACCGGGGTCACCTCGTACTGCGGGTCGTACGCAGGATAGTTGGGCGGACCCGGCTCGGTTACAGATGGAGTGCCGTTGCCCGGTTCGGGAACTGCGATGGCCGCTGCCGGGCCGGCGGTCGCCATCAGTGCGAAGAGGACGGCTGCACCGCTTGTCGTCAGCAACTTGGTTGTGGACATGATCCCTGCTCCTTGTCGTCGTGGACCGCCACTGCCGGCGGTCCGTCCGTTCGGTTGTCGCCTGGGCAGGTATCGGCTGGGCTTGACCCGGTATCACCTCGGTATCGGCCCCGTTGACGGACGGCTCGTTACGGTCGACAGTCGAAGGGTGGGTATCGCCGTTCTCGGCCCGCTCACGATCGAGGGGGAGCAGGGGAAACCGAGGGTTCTCGCTCGGCGCGATCGGATCGTCCTTGCCGCATTGACTGTGCGTCCCGGTCAGGCGGTCAGCGCGGAAGAGCTGGCCGACGTGATCTGGGGCGACCAATTGCCGCTGTCCTGGCAGAAAGTCATTCAGGGCTGCGTTGTCCGGCTGCGCAAGGTGCTCGGGTCCGGCGCGATCCAGACCGTGCAGCTCGGCTACCGGCTCGCGGTCTCGCACGACGAGATCGATTCCCTGCGGTTCGAGCATGCGGTGAGCCGCGCCCGGGATCTGCTGGCCTCGGACGAGGCCGAACGATCTGCGCTTGTGCTGGCGGATGCGCTGATGCTCTGGCGCGGCAAGCCACACAGCGAACTGGATGGATGGGATGTCGCACGGATCGAGGTCGAGCGCTTGAGCGAATTGCGCCAGGCCGCCGAGGAGCTGTACGTCGAAGCAGCCTTGCGGTCCGGGCAGCACGACAAGGTGCTGGCCAAGGCGCGCGCCCTGGTCAGTGAAGCGCCACTGCGGGAAGGACGATGGGCGCTCCTGGCCATGTCGCAATACCAGGCGGGTCAGCAGGGCGAGGCGTTGCGGACGATCCGTCGGCTGCGCGAGGTGCTGGACCGCGAACTGGGATTGGACCCGAGTCCCGAGATCGACGCGCTGGAGCAGGCCATCCTGCGCCAGGACCCAGCCCTCGTTGCCGAGAGCGCGCTTCCGGAACCAGACACGGTCTGCCCGTACCGAGGCCTCGAGTCGTACGACGTGGAGGACGCGGACGGCTTCTTCGGCCGCGGAGCCGACATCGCCGCTTGCCTGCACAAGCTGGCCGACACCCGAGTGCTGGCCGTCGTCGGACCATCTGGCTGCGGCAAATCGTCGCTGGTGCGCGCCGGTGTGGCCGCTGCGTTCCGTGCGGATGGCAAGCGGGTGGCGATCATGACTCCGGGTGCGCATCCAGTCTCCGCACTGGCGGCCGCGATGCCCGGGACCGGGCCACCGCCGGTTCTGGTCGTCGACCAGTGCGAGGAAGTCTTCTCCTTGTGTCATGACGCTGCCGAGCGCGCGGCGTTCCTCGCCGCCCTGAGCTCCCTCGAAGGCATCGTCATCGTGTCTTTGCGCGCCGATCGGATGGCCGACATTTCCGCTCACCCGGCCTTCGCCCGAACGGTTGAGCAAGGCCTGTATCTGCTGTCCGGTATGACGCGGGACGCGCTGAGATCAGCGATCGAACAGCCCGCCCGGCTGGCTGCCCTGACGGTGGAGCCCGGCCTGACGGACCTGGTCGTCAACGAGGTGGCGGATGAGCCGGGTGCCCTGCCGCTGATGTCCCACGCACTGGCCGAGACCTGGCAACGCCGAGAAGGCCGCACACTGACCGTCGCGGGGTACAGGGCGTCGGGGGGAATTCGCGGTGCGGTCGCGCAGTCGGCCGAGCAGATCTACGAGCAGGCTGCTACGGAACAGCGAACGGTACTGCGTGACCTCCTGCTGCGACTGGTCACGCCAGGACCGGATGGTGAGCCGATCCGCAGCCGCCTGCCGCGCCGCCTCGTCGTGACGGGTCCCGCGGACGACGCGATCCTCGATCGACTGGTTGCGTCGAGACTCGTCACCAGCGACGACGGTGTCGTCGGACTCGCTCACGAGTCGCTTGCGCGGGCATGGCCGCGGTTGCGGCAGTGGCTCGACGACGACCTGGAGGGCCAGCGGATCCTGCACCACCTCGCGGTCGCGGCCGACTCCTGGGACGACCTCGGCCGCCCGGACAGCGAGCTCTATCGCGGCAGCCGCCTGGCCAAGGCCTCGGATTGGCAGGAGCACACGAGTTCAACGCTGACAGCGACCGAGCAGGACTTCCTCGCCGCGAGCGCGCAAGCATCGCAGGCCGAGCTGCGCGCCGCCGAGGTACAGACGCGCCGCCAGCTCAGCATCAACCGCCGCCTCCGCGTCGCGCTGGTCACAGGGGCCTTCCTCCTCGTCGGTGCGCTCATCGCCGGCCTGATCGCCGAACGCCAGTCCGACCGAGCCGAACAGGCAGCCACCAGCGAACTTGCCCGTCAGGTGGGCGCTCGTGCTCAACTCACCGACGACATCAGCCACTCGCTGCTCCTCGCCACGCACGGCGTCCGCCTTCAGGACTCGCCGGAAACCCGGGCCAACCTCGTTGCCGCAATCAACAAGTACCCCGGCCTCCTCCGTTCCGCTCCCGCTCCGCTCGACCGGATCGAGAATCTGGACGTGTCACCGGACGGCCGTCGGATCGTGTCCGGCGACGGCCGGGCCACGGTTCAGCTGTACGACGCGACGTCCGGGAGAGCGCTCGACTCCTACACCTTGGGCCCGGTCGGCATCGACCCACACCAAGTCGTCATCGACGAGCGGGTGTACACCACTGCGCGATTCAGCCCGGACGGCCGGCTGATCGCGGCGTACGCCGCGAACGGGATCGGGCAACCGCTTGATCCAACGCGTCCGCTTCGCCTGCTCAGCGCGGACGCCCTGGACGAGACGCCGCAACAGTTGGCCCTTCCCGAGCCAGGTGACTTGCGCTTCCACAGCCTGGCCTTCAGTGCTGACGGTGGCCATCTCGCTGCCGGAGTTCAGAAGGGGCTCGAAGCAGCCGGGGACGTTGCCTACGGATTGGTGTGGGATCTCCGAGCGATACACCGGCCGCCGCGGTGGGTCGCGCTTCCGCGCACTGTTCAAAGGGTCGCCCTGAGTCCTGACGGCCGGACGATCTACTCCTCGTCGCCGCTCGCGGCGTACGACGTGGCCACCGGCAAGGCACAGTGGCGGCGGCAGGATCTGGTCGGCACACTGAGTATCGATGTCAGCTCTACCGGCTCCCTGCTGGCGGTACAGCAGCTCAAGCCGGCGCACCTGGACAGCGCGGCGACGGCATTGGTCGACGCCGGCACGGGGAAGACGATCAGGGTGCTGCGCAGCCAGTCCGACGAGACTCGCGGCTTCGCCTTCTCCGCCGATGACACAAGGATCGCCGTGGCCGACTACAACCGGGAGGTCATGGTCTGGAACGCGGCTACCGGAGATCCGATCCAACGGATCCAGACCGCGGAGGCGTCGTGGGCGGTCGCGTTCAGCCCGGACGGGAGGACGCTCTACACGGGTGGTAGTGAGGGAATCCTGCGCGCCTACGACCTCGCCGGACAACGGCAGTACCTCTCGCACGCTCCGTCCGCTCCGGTACGTCGATACCTTCACGTCCTTCCCTCCGACGACGGCCGGTCCATCGCCTACCTGTGGCGTGACGCAGAAGGTTCCTGGGTGACCTTCAGCGACCCGGTGACGGGGCGCACGACGACACCGACGAACCTCGGGCTCTCGCTGGAGGGAGGACCGTGGACGCCGGCGGCCTGGCACCCGAACGGCAAGCGGCTGGCCGTTCACGACGCGCACGCGATCTCAGTCGTCGACGCCGATAACGGCAAGCTGCTCAATCAGGCGAAAGGCTTGGACATCAGCTCGATCGCCTACGTTGACAACGGGACCACGCTGGTGGCAGGCAACAAGCAGGGGTACAGGTCGTTCGAGGACGGTCTGGAGCACGAGAGCGTCGAGTTCGCCCGGCGCGCAGCCTGCTGTACCGCGCCCGCCCCCAACGGCCGGACCTCGGTGTTCTTCGACGACTTGCACGACGACGCCAACGTGCACTGGCAGATCGTCCGGGTCGAGACAGGCCAGGTGCTCGCGGAGGGGGATGCGGATCTTGATCCCGACTACGCGAGCTACTCACCCGATGGGAGCATGATCGCTCTGGCCGGTGCCAGCGGCGAGCTGTTCACCATCGACGTGGCCACGCGCTCACTGCGACACGCGCCGACCCTTGGGCATAGCGACGAAGCCGTGTTCGTCCGCTTCTCGCCGGACGGATCCAAGTTGGTGTCCGGGGCAGACGACGGCACAGTGAGTCTGTGGGACGCGCACTCCCTCGAGCTTCTCGGACAGGTGAGCGTCGCGAGCGGGGGCAAGCCGGTCGGCGCGGTCCCGAGTTTTGCCGACGGCAACGACGTCGTACAGATCGCGGCGTACGACGGGATGGTCTATCGGTGGGACACGCGGATCGAGCGCGCGATCGCCGCCGCCTGTGCGATGGCCGGGCGCAACCTGACCGCCGACGAGTGGAGTCAGGCCTTCGGTAACCGCCCATACGAGAAGACCTGCCCCTGAGCGGCTGTGCGCGCTTGGTTTGCAGCAGTTGGCATGCTGGCCTGCCGTAGAACATCAGGCGATCTTGAGCCAGGGGTGTGTGGTGAAGAGCGCTTTGAGGAGGAGCTCTGTCTTGTCGTCTACTTGGATGGTGAGGACTTTGTCCGAGATCGTCCAGGTGAAGGTCACCTGCAGGTCGTTGACCCACGGCAGCTGGAAGGTGACGCGGTTGTCGGCGATGGTGTAGGTGCCCTCTTGGTGGTCCGCCTCTCCCGGGGCAGCCTGGTCGAAGGTGTACCGCCCGTCGTTCAGTCTCCAGGTGTACGTGCCCTCGTTCCTGGCCAGGTCACGCGCATTGGTTACGCCGAGGTCGCGCAGTTCCTGCTGCGTGATCTTGTATCGGTAGACGCCGTTGAGGATGCGCTGGTCGCCGGTTGCTGGTGGCGGGGTGGCTCGGGTGCCGGCTCGGCAAGGGGTGGCGCCCGCCGCCGCGGGGACTTGTACGGTCCGCTTGAGCTCGCGGATCCGATCGAGCAGGCGCTTCGTCGCGGCGTCGCGCTCGAGTTGGTCGTACACCGGTTGCACCGCTCGAGTGAGCGCAGTGAGGTCGGCAGTGCTTGCGGCGACGATTGCGCCGCCCCCGCTGCAGTACTGCCTCGCCGCCTCGGCTTCGGTGACCCGATGGTCCAGTACCCAACGCCGGGTGGCCGAGGCCGCGTCCTTCAACACTCTCGTGGCTGTCGGCGCCAGTTCGCTCAACACCTTGGAGTTGATGACGAGTGAGTTCACCTTGGTGGTGAACGTGACGTTGCCGGTAGCAATGGCGGGAGCCTGCAGAGACTCGGCGAGGACGAAGCCGGTGTCGGTGCCCGCCACCTTTCCAGTCTGGATGGCCTCCTGGCCTGCCTCGCCGTTGAGATCTGCTGGCTTCGCGCCGAGTGCGGAGAAGGTTGCTTCGCCCAGCTCAGACCGGGGGGTGCGGAACGTCTTGCCGGCGTAATCCTTCGGCGACAGCAGGGCGCGGCCGAAGCCGAACGGGTGTCGCAGGCTCTCCGGCAACAATGCCAGTCCGGTGACGTCGGCTTTGTTCAGGCCGGCCATCATCTCGTCGGCCAGGTCGGCGACGACGATCTGGTCGGCCAACGCATCAGACGAGACGAGGAACGGTGCTTGCAGAGCAAGAAGGCTCGTCACCCCCTCGGTGTCCCAAGCTCTCGTCGGGATCATGCCGAGATCGAGCCGTCCATCCTTGACCATCCGAGCCACGACCTGGTCCCAGTCGTCCGCGCCGTCACCAGCCGCCTGCCAGACCGGCTCGATGATGAGCCGCCCGCCGGACCGCGCCTTGGCCTGGCGGGCGAACTCCTCGATGGCGTCGGCCGACGGGCGCCCGAGGTAGTCGGCTGTACCGATGCGGAGGGTTATAGGTCCGGCGTCGCCACCCGCTTTGTTTCCGGCCGGCTCGCTGGTGCAGGCCACCAGAGAGACTGAGGCGATCGCGAGAATCACCAAGCACCGAAGGGGATTCGTTGTCCTACCCATTGTTTCCTCCCGAAGTCGATGGACGAGATCGACGGTAGGAAATGCCGTGCGTCCGCGCATCGCGGCGAGCTCCCAGCTCTGGTCGCCGTCCACTGTGGCCAGCCACAGTCGACGGCTGCCGCGCCCGTGACGCAGACGGACTCATTGGTCGTCCAAGGGCAGTTCGGCGATGATGCGGGTACCGGCGCCAGGAGGCGAGTGCACCGTCAAGCTGCCGCCGTGTGCCTCGACGCGGTCAGTGAGGCCGACGAGTCCGCTTCCACGGGCCGGGTCGGCGCCACCGATGCCGTCGTCGGCGATCCTCACCCAGAGCCGGTCGCGTCTTCTCGCCACTTCTACCGTCACTTGTGACGAAGCCGCGTACTTGGCGACATTCGCCAATGCCTCCGCGCAGACGTAGTACGCCGTGACCTCGAGAGCTGGTGGGAACCGCTGGTCCGTCGCCGTGAGCTCCGCCGGCGTCGGATGGCGTTCCAGCAGGGCGGCCAGCGCGTCGCGCAGGCCGTTGCTGAGTTCACGAGGATGAAGGCCCCGGGCGAGTTCGTTCAGGTCGGCGAGAGAGCCGTCCAGGTGGCCGTACGCCAGCCGCAACGCATCGCACGCGTCGGCATCGACGGTTGTGGAGTGGAGTGCAGTCCTCATCCGCACCAGTCGCCCACGGGCGCCGTCATGCAGGCGTTGCTCGATGCGCTGCCGTTCATCGTCCCCGGCGACGAGGAGCCGCCGCCGGGATGCGGCCAGTTCGGCCAGTTGCTCACGTACGGCGGCCTGCAGTTCGACATGGGACGCTGTGAGCCGGGTAGCGTCCGCGACCGCCTTCATCAGAGCAGGATCGTCCAGGACGGTGGCGTCGTGCACGAGGATGGCGAACGGATCACTGTTCCGCCTGACGAAAGTGGCCGACTGGCTTGCGCCAGGCGGCGGTACTGCGACTGGGATGCCCGCCGGGTCGGAGTACTCGTTGTTGCGTCGCGACCAGAAGCCGACTTGCAGTGTGGGGTCGCCGAGGGCGCGTGCGAGCGCATCCCGCAGCGTGCCCGACTGAGTCTCGCCGAGTTCCACAACGAGATCGGCCACGTTTCCTGGTCGCGACCGCCGTACGCCCGCGGCGGCGGCGACCGCGACGGCACACAACGCCGCTTGGTACGCCCAGAGCGCGGGAAGCACGGCGGAACCGGCGGGTACGGCGAGCCGCGCGACGGCACCGCCGACCAGCACTGCCCCGAGAGCGCCGGCAGCCCAGGCTACTGGGCGAAATCCTCGTGCAAGACCTGTGGCTGTCCGGTGCCGGAGAATCGCTCCCGTGACGAGCACCACGGACAATGCGATGGTTGCAGATTCGCTAGCCCATACGGGTGTAAGGACGGCAGCAACATAGGCGAGGAGGACCAAGGCCCGGCCCGGCCGGCCGCTCACCCGCCAACCCGGATAGGCGAGCAGCAGGTGGAAAAGCGGGCCGCGGTGCCAATACAAGGCTGCCCAGGCGAGATTGCCTGCGAACCATGTGACCGCCACTGCACCCAGCAGGATGGCGGATCCCATCGCACGTGAGGCCATCCCGACCGTCGCCGTCCGGCTGACCAGCAGGGCAGCAGCGAGGAACACCAGACCAACCGCGAGGTCGGGCACCCAGACCTCTGGTTGTCCATCGACGATGGCGACCCGTTCGCTGAGTACGCCGAACGCGCCGACGGTCAGCACGACCATGAGGTCAGACCTGAGCACGTGGGCCACCATCCAGCAGGCGGCGTAGCGCGGCACCGCTCAGCTCGTTCTTTGTCAGGAACCCCAAGGCAGATGCGTTCACCAGGCGCGGCCCGTACGTACGCGCGTCCCGGCTCGAGACGAGTACGACGACCGGCGGGTCGACCAACTCGGCGATCCGCGCCGCCACTGCGAACCCGTCCAGGTCGGGAAGCCTGATGTCGAGCAGCACCACATCCGGCTGGAGGACAGTGGTGAGCTGTACCGCTTGATGCCCGGTCGCCGCCACGCCGACGACGTCGAAGCCCTCGGCCGCGAGCAACGCCGATGCGGCGGCCCGGAAGTCAGGGTGATCATCAACGACGAGCACCGTGTTGCTCACCTCTGGATGGTCTCACCAGTCAACGGGTAGGTCCTCGTGGCCAGCCACAATGGCCGGATCGACAAGGAGTCGTCACAATCAGTCCATGGACAGGCCGGCAGGCGCCATCGTCATCCGATGGCTGCTGCCGGTCCTCGGGGTGGTCGGCGCTGCAGCCGCGATCGGCGCGCTGAGTACGTCGGATCAACGGGTCACCAACTACGCGCAGGTGTCGGGCAGCGTCGCTGCGCTGACCATCGCCGCTGGTCTCGGCCTGGTCATGGCAGGCACCTTCGCGGTGTGGGATCGAACGATCGGTACCGCCGGGCAGCTCACCATCGTCGCCGGATTGGGGTGGTTCGCGTCGATGTGGACCGGTTGGGGCGCCGGCCCCGAGCTCGCCCGGAGTCTAGGCATGGCGGTGGCACCGTTGGTGCTGCCGGCCCTCATACACCTCGTCATCTCCTACCCCTCAAGACGAGCCTCGACGACGTGGGGCCGAGTCGCGACAGGCGTCGGATGGCTGGTCGCGGCCGGCCTGAGCGTCGCGCGGGCCGTCGTGCGCGATCCGTTCCTCGACCCCGACTGCTGGAGCAACTGCTCCGGCAACGCCTTCCTGGTCGTTCCGAACCCAGACCTGGCGCGTGAAGTCGACGAGTTCTGGCTCCGATTCGCGCTCGCCGCCGGTGCCCTGACTCTCGGAATCGCCGCATGGCGGCTGACTCATGCCGACCGGGCGACCCGCGCGACGTGGTGGCTCGTCGTAGTGCCGGCCGCGGTTGCTGCCGGCGGCTACGCCGCCTACGCGGTGGCATTGCTGCGCGATCCCGCAGAGGACCCGACCAAGGTCGTCTTCCGCTCGATCTATGTCGTCCAGGCAATCGCGTTGACCTGCCTGGCGATCGGTCTGGCCTGGGCGGTATTTCGCGCACGCCATCGGCGCTTCGCGGTCGCACGCCTCGCGGACGACCTCGGTGCCGCGCCATCGCCCGGTTCGTTGCAGTCAGTGCTTGTCCGTACGCTCGGAGACGTGAGCCTCCGGGTGTCCTACTGGCTGCCGGGCTCGCAGCGCTATGTCGACGCGGCCGGACGACCTATCACCAGGCAGGTCGGCCCCGGTCGAGCGGCGACCTTCGTCGTTCGTCACGGTCAGCCAGTCGCGCTCGTCGAACACGACGCCGGCTTGTACGACGCTAGTGAGCTCGAGGAGCAGATCGGCTCGGCGGCGCGGCTGGCGATCGACAACGAGCGACTGGCGGCCGAAGTACAGGCTCGGATGGAGGATCTGCGCTCGTCCCGTACACGTATCGTGGAGACGGCCGACGAGGCCAGGCGACATCTGGAACGGGACCTGCACGACGGAGCCCAACAGCGCCTACTCGCCTTCACCTACGAGCTCCGTCTCGCCCGTGCCGCCACGACCGACCCCGAGCTCGCCGCAGCATTCGACCTTGCTCTCGCCGAAGCACAATCGGCCCTGGCCGAGTTGCGGGAGCTCGCCAACGGCATCTTTCCGGCGATCCTCGACGAGGCAGGGCTCGACGCGGCCCTGTGGTCGCTGGCTGAGGAGACGACGTTCCCATTGGAGATCAGCGCTGTTCCGCCCGAGCGTTTGCCTGCCGCCGTGGAACGCACGGCCTATCTCGTCGTCGCGCGCACGGTCGAGGTGGCAACCAGCAGCCTGTCCATTGCAGTGACCCATCCCGGTCATTGGTTGGTCGTAGAGATCCGTGGGGCGTTCGGAGCGTTGCCTGAACACCTCACTGACCGGCTCGGCGCCCTTGGTGGCACTCTCGCCAGGCAGGCCGACGGTCTGCGGGCCGAAATCCCCTGCGGGCCAGAGGATCCGGCTGACGGGAGGGTTCATGCGAGTCGTCGTGGCTGATGACAATCTGCTCACCAGGCAGGGAATTGTCCACCTGCTCAGTCGGGCCGGCCTGGACGTCGTCGGCGAGGCGGCGGACGCCGAGCAGCTACTCAGGCTCGTGCAGCAGCAGAGTCCGGACGTGGTGATCGCCGACATCCGGATGCCACCGACCCATACCGACGAGGGCCTTGCCGCGGCGCGGCGTATCCAGGTCGAGTCTCCGCAGATCGGCGTCTTGGTGCTGTCTCAGTACATCGAGCCGAGCTACGCCCTGCGGCTGATCTCCGACCACCCGGAGCGGCTCGGCTACCTGCTCAAGGAACGGCTCTTCGACGGGGCGATCCTGGTCGACGCACTGCGCCGGATCGCGGAGGGGGAGACCGTTATCGATCCGACCATCGTCGCTCGGCTGATGGGACGACGCCGATCCAAGAATCCTCTCGACCACCTCACCGATCGGGAACGAGAGGTTCTCGGGCTGGTCGCGGAAGGCCTGTCCAACGCCGCCATCGCGGGGCGGCTGCACATCACTACCCGCACTGTCGAGGCTCACGTCACCCAAACCCTCAGCAAGCTCGGCATCACCGAGGACGCCCAGTCGCACCGCCGGGTACTGGCTACCCTCGCCTATTTGCGGTCTTCGCCAGGCACGGACGAGTAGTGCGCTGGTCAACGCGGGCTCGGCGAAGGCTCTGATGATGAGTCCTCGAACGCTGGTACGCCGTACCCGCGCGGGCACGGCGTACCGGCGCCTAGTGGACCGGTGCGTGGCGCCGCCGGTACAGCCACACCCCACCGAGAGCGAGACCCGCACCACCAAGTGCGGACCCGGTGACCTGGAGAGCCTCGACCAGGCCGTCGTCCACCGGCACCTCGCTCCTGCTGGTGACCACGACGGGCGCAACTGGATCGTCGAGCTTGTACGCAGGATAGTTGTACGCCGAAGACTTCGGCTCAGGCAGCGGATAGCCGGACCCCTCGTCCGGCCACGGCTCCGTAGTGGTCTGCACGGGAGGGGCCGTGTACGGGTAGTTCGGATCCTGCGCATCGGCGGACGCTGCCGACGCCATGAGGGTGACAGCGCCCATTGCCAACGCAGAGGCTGCGAGGGCTGCGTACCTGCTGTTCATGATTTCCTCCCGTTGCGGCGGGATCGCCGCTCTAGTGCTGATACCTGCCAGCCTCCGCCGCCCAACCGGATGGCACATCAGGGCCAACCACAGTCCCGCCCCCGCCGACATCGCGGCCACCACTGAGGCAGCCCACACGACCAACCCGAGAGCCTGCAACGCGGGGATCCGACTGCGCTTGCCGTCCTCTGAGGTTCGCGTAGTCGTGCGCATCCGCCCGTGAACCTGCCCCGTTGCTCAGGGCAAGGGATGCCACGAACCGCGCCAGCGCGCGCACCCTGGTCGTGGACGCACCGAACGAACTCGTCGACTCGACCCAACCGCGGATACCGCGCGCTCGGCAGGCTGGCGCTGCTGCTCTCTCCGGTGTAGCCGACCACACCCCGGGGGGTGTGCCCGGGGTGTCCCGGGCGCGATGGGGCCTTGCGCGGCATGACAGTTGAGTCAGGCAAATGTCCGGGGCTGATCCGTCGCGATGTCGCCCGGGCGAGCGGTTGCACTGAAAGACAGGGCGCCTGGACACGCAGCAGTGGGTCCTGGCCCGCATCGATGATTGAAGGAGCATCCAATGGCAGCAGTACAGAGAACGGCGCAGGTTGACTGGACGGGGAGCATCGCACGGGGCGCCGGGGTCACATCCGGAGGAAGCGGCGCGATTCGGGACCTGCCGGTCACGCTCGCATCGCGCTTCGGTGAGCCGGCAGGCAAGACGAGCCCGGAGGAGCTCATCGCGGCGGCGCACGCAGGATGCTTCGCCATGGCGCTGGGTTCGGTACTCGCGGGATACGGAACGCCTCCGGAGTTCCTGCGGGTCATGGCCACCGTGACGCTGGAGACATCCGGCGACCCGACGATCGTTTCGAGCCTCCTCGACGTCCACGCTCTAGCCGCCCAAGCGGATGCCGCATCGCTTGAGCGGGCAGCCCATGAGGCCGAACGTAGCTGTCCGGTCTCGCGAGCCCTGCAGGGAAATGTCGAGATCCGTGTCCACGCCACGCTGGACCAGCCGTCCGCCTTGCAGGCCGCCGAGTGAACTCGCACGAGGTGTTGGCAAACAGCCGGGGAGTGCTCTGCAAGGCACCAGCAACGGCCGTAACGTAGCCGAAGCGCACTGCGGGCGGGATCCGCCACGGCGCAGCCGCGTCGGGGTAGCCGGGAGGAAGTGAGGGACGCATCCGCCGATTCGGGAGCTCGCTGTGAATCTCGACGTTGGACGGACGCCCTTTCTCGACCTCGCGCCTCTCCTGGTTCTGCTTTTCGAGCGACCAAATGTTGTGATCTCGGCAGGCATGAGCCAGGTGCGGCGCGTAGGTCCGGAGGCGACGGTACGTCGCTCGGTATCGGTTCGTCATCCCGAGTACCGGTGGTCGTAGCGATCCCGACGGTCGCCCATGTCCGGCCCTCTGCTCTTACTGGCTACCGGGGACTCTGCCGGGGCAACCACCCGGGTCCTCACTGGGGCCACGGGCCGACAGATCCGCGACGGTTGTTGCAAGAGTCGTTCACCACGGGCAGAGGAGCCGATGATGACGCAGCAGATAGAGGACTACGCACTCATCGGCGATCTCCGCACCGCCGCCCTCGTCGGCGTCGACGGATCAATCGATTGGCTCTGCCTCCCGAGATTCGACTCGCCGGCCGTGTTTGCGACGCTTCTGGGTGATGCCCGCAACGGCCGATGGATCCTGGCGCCGCAGAGCGGCGGACGATGCACGCGTCGCCAGTACCGTGGCGACTCGCTGATCCTCGATACCGAATGGGTCACCCCGGACGGCGCCGTACGCGTCACTGACTTCATGCCGCCGACCAGCGCAGGACCGCAAGTGGTCCGCATCGTGGAAGGCTTGGCGGGCGAGGTTCGGATGCACATGTGCATGGCCCCCAGAATGGATTACGGCAAGGTCGTGCCAAGCCTCCACCGCGTCGGAGGGCACTTTGTCGGAACCGCAGGCCCAGACTCCGTCTGGCTGAGAAGTGACGTCGCCCTGACCGCGACGAACGGCACCCTGACCGGCGACTTCGTGGTCTCGGCTGGTCAGCGGCTTTCCTTCGCTTTTGGACACTTACCCTCGTCGCAGCTCGAACTCCCTACCGTCGATGCCGCCGGCAACCTCGCGGCCACCGAACGGTACTGGCTCCAGTGGATGAGCAAGTGCACCTACTCCGGTCCTTGGGCAGACGCAGTGAAGCGATCTCTCATCATCCTGAAGGCACTGACCTTCGCGCCGACCGGGGGCATCCTGGCCGCCGCAACCACGTCACTGCCCGAACAGATCGGCGGTTCGCGCAACTGGGATTACCGATTCTGCTGGTTGCGCGATGCGGCCTTCACCGTGCGAGCGTTCCTCGCCACCGGATACGTCGAAGAAGCCTCAGCCTGGCGTGACTGGTTACTGCGGACGGTCGCCGGCGATCCGACCGGAACGCAGATCATGTACGCCGTCGACGGCACGCGCCACCTCCCCGAACTGACACTGGACTGGCTGCCTGGACACGCCGCCTCCACACCTGTGCGCATCGGCAACGGGGCGGCAACCCAACGACAGAACGATGTTTGGGGCGAAGTCCTCGACGCTCTGCATGCGACCCGCGCCGCAGAAGATCCGCCGCGCCCAGACGAAGCAGATCTGGAACGGGGTCTGGTCACACAGCTTGAACAGAACTGGGCCGAACCGGACAACGGCATCTGGGAAGTCCGTGGACCGCGACGACATTTCGTCCACTCCAAACTGATGGCTTGGGTCGGAGTGGACCGAGCCGTCCGCGTTCTCGAGAACCACCACACGCGTGAGTCCCTGGACGAACTACGTGATCTGCGGGAGGCGATCCACACGGAAATCTGCAGCCGTGGATTCAGCCAGTCGCGACGAGCGTTCACCCAGTCATACGGTTCCGCGCGCCTGGACGCTTCGGTCCTTCTCATGCCGCGCTACGGATTCCTGCCCTGGGCAGACCCTCGCATGGTCGCCACCGTCGACGCCATCCAAGGAAGCCTCACCCGCGACGGTCTCGTCCTCCGCTACGCCGTTGGCGCCGAGGGCACCAACGTCGATGGCATCCACGGTGAGGAAGGTGCCTTCTTGGCGTGCTCGTTCTGGCTTGCCGACGCGCTTCACGGAATCGGTCGCACGGATGAGGCCGCCGAGCTGTTCGACCGCCTGCTGTCCTTGCGCAACGACGTCGGCCTGCTCAGCGAGGAGTACGACCCGATCACCGGACGCCACCTCGGCAACACGCCACAAGCCCTCAGCCACGCCGGCCTCGTCACCACCGCACTCCACCTCGCCAATCCAACGGCGACAGCCGTCCAGCACCGCCCGCCAACATGGCAGGAAGCCGCCGCCAGCTGAGTCAACGAAGCCAGCAAGCTAGCAGGGAAACCTGACGCCTCGACACACCGATGTGAGGCGAGAACATCGACCCAACTGGGAAAGGCCACGAAATGTCGGTCACTGCGTTGAAATGAGTCCTCTACACCGCCGAGGCGATCACCGAAGGCGGCCGGTCCGGGCAACGGCCGCGCACCACTGTCGGCCGCGTCGAGTAGCGATGGTGAAGCTCGTCTGACTACGCCTACGAGGTGGCAGAGGTCGAGTCGGGCAGCGCGCGGCGCAGTTGTTTTCGGGAGGTGATGTCAAGTTTGGCGAACACCTTGCCAAGGTGCCATTCGACGGTGCGAGGGCTGATGAACAGCCGGGCGCCGATCTCGGGATTCGTGAGATCGTCGCGGGCCAGCCGGGCGATCTGCGCCTCCTGTGCGGTCAGCTCCTCGTGCGTCTCGACTGTCCGCCTGCGTAGTGTCTCGCCAGTGGCGAGCAGCTCGCGGCGGGCACGCTCGGCGAATCCATCCGCTCCGGCGCGGCTGAACGTCTCGTGGGCGCGGTAAAGCTGTTGGCGGGCTTCCACGCGACGGTTCCCGCGACGCAACCATTCGCCGTACAGGAGTTGAGCACGGGCGAGGTGGACGGTGATCCGGGTCCGGGCGAGGCGCTCGACGGCCTCCCGGTAGAGGGCGTCGGCGGCTTCGCCGTCGCTCAGCGTCGCACGGGAGCGGGCCTCGATTCCGAGCGCCCATTCCGTCCCGGCGGCGCGGGTTCGTTCCTCGAGTCGCCGCAGGGCTGTCGCGCCGATGTCCGGTCGATCGCTGCGCACAGCCGCCTCCACCAGCTCGGTCAGACCCCAGCCGAAGAGACCCAGATCATCGTGTTCACAGACCCGTTGCGCGGCGGCGAGCGAGTCCTGGTAGCGGCCGAGACCGTTGTAGAGCACCGCCGTGGCGTAGTCCGCCAAGGCGATCGCCCTTCCTTCACCCCTGGCTGTTGCATCCTCGATGCTGGTCCTGATCAGCGCTGTGGCCTGGGCTTCCTGGCCCCGCCAGGCGGAGAGCACCAGCGAGGTGTACATCAGCGGGGGGCTGCCGGTCACCTCGGTGATCGCGTCGGCTTCGTCGATGAGCTCTGCTGCGGAGGCGAACTCGCCGGCATGTACGTCAACGCCGGCGCGATAGGTGAGGGAGATCGGGAGGGCGGTCAGCGCGCCCGTGTCCCGCGCGAGCCGAAGCTGCTGGGTGGCCAGCTCGTGCCACGACTCGTCGTCCCACAGATCCGGGGCGATTCGGCACCCCAGCCAGAGCCAGCGGTTGTCGTCCTGACTGCGGCCCTCTTCCTTGGACAATGCGCGCAGCGCTCGCTGGAGCGGCTGCACCCCTGCCTCGTAGCCTTCGGTGAACCTTCTCACGAGACCATCGAGGAGTAGATCGATCCCACGTGCCGGCTGCGGGGCCCGGGGCGCCGTGAGGGCTGCGCCGGCGGCGTCGGCCACGCCGCCGCCGTTCTTGCTGAGGCGGCCGGCGAAGATCGCCGCTCCGAGCGCTTCGAGGTAAGTCTCACGCGCCGACTGTGCGTCCAGCGCCTTGAGGTGTTCGGCGGCGTTGAGCAGTAGCGATGGAGCGTCGTTGCCGCGTCTGAGCAAGAACGAGAACTTTGCGCGCAGCCGTTCCAGCCCGGCCCGCCGGATGCCGTCGAGCGGCCCCAACTCTGCCGCCGCGACCAGCGCCTGGGCTGAGTCGGGCGCGCCGGCCTCGAGCTTGGCCTGAGCGGCGGCGAGTGCACGCGCTCCACGGCGCGCGCGATCGGGCGTCAGCTCGGTCGCGCGTTCCAGAAAGGCGGCCGCCGCGACCGCGCCGCCGCGGGCGCGCGCCCGGTCGGCCGAACGCTCCAGCTCGTCGGCCACCGCCTCGTCGGGCTCTGACGCCGCGCGGGCGAGATGCCAGGCGCGACGATCGGGATCGAGCACCACATCGGTTGCTTCTGCCAAGGCACGGTGCACCGCCTGCCGGTCGTCCACGGACACCGACTGGTAGACCGCCGAGCGGACCAGCGGATGACGGAACCGGACCCGGGTGCCGAGTTCGACCAGTCCTGCAGCTACGGCAGGCGCTGCAGCGTCGCCTCCGATCCCCTGCAATTCGGCTGCGCGGCGCAAGAGCGTCATGTCGCCGATGGGCTCAGCGGCGGCAGTGAGCAGAAGCTGCTGCGTGTCGTCCGGAAGCGATCGGAACTGTCGATAGAAACTCTGCTCGACGCGGCTCGCCACAGCCGCCGTATTGGGAAGGCCGAATCCGCCCGCCAGCTCGGTCGGCGTCAGCACGCGCGGCAGCTGCAACAGCGCCAACGGGTTGCCCCGCGTTTCGGCGACGATGCGGTCGCGCACCTGTACGTCGAGTGGTCCACGGATCGCCGACGCCAGGACCAGGTGGGAGTCGCGCTCGCCGAGGCCCTGAACCTTGAGCTCCGGCAAGCCGGTCAGCTCGTCGCCCGGCTCCCGCACGGCGAATATCAAGGCCACCGGATCGGCCATCAGTCGTCGTGCAACGAAGGCCAGAGATTGCACGGAGGCCCGATCGAGCCACTGTGCGTCATCGATCACGCAAGCGAGCGGCTGCTCCTCGGCCGCACCCGCCAACAGGGTCAGGACGGCAAGACCGATGAGGAAGCGATCAGGTGCGTCGCCGTCTTGCAGCCCGAATGCGACTCGCAGCGCATCGCGTTGTGGGGCCGGCAACTTCTCGACCCGGTCGAGCATCGGCGCACAGAGCTGGTGAAGGCCGGCATAGGCGAGCTCCATCTCCGACTCGACGCCCACGACTCGCGCGACGCGGAAACCCGCCGCGCGCTCGAGCATGACGTCAAGCAGAGCCGACTTGCCGCAGCCCGCCTCGCCGCGCAGCACCAGCACGGAGCTCCGCCCTGTGGATACCTCGTCCAACAGCCTGGCCAGTACCGCGCACTCGCTGCGTCGACCACGCAACACTGACCGCGGGTGACCGCTGGACGGACCCATGGTCGATGGTAGGGAGTGCGCCCACTGGTTTGGCAAGCCTCTCGAGGCGGTTGGCACGGTCGCTCGGCCGTTGCCCTTCTCTGCCGGGCCGCGTGCAGGCCCTCCGCCTGGCCCGTTCGTGCCCTGGTCATGCACACCGGGGATCGAACCCGGGAACCTACCGGCGCCGACGGGTGCCGGTCGCCGCGAGCGTAGATCCGTCAGCACACCAGCTGACGATCAGCTCACGGTAGGAGCGACAAGTGTTCACCAATCGGAAGTCAGGCACGATCCACCGCCGGCGCCTCCAGCTCCCAACGGCGTCTTTGGCAGCCGCCGCCTTGATGTTCGTCGCGGCCAACTGCGGCAGTCCATCCGGATCGGTGCCGGTACCGGTGCCGGTTCCGCCGGCGACCGGCGATCCGGTCAGCGCGCAAACCACTGCACTCGGCAGCATCCTCGTTGACGGCCAAGGCCGCACCATCTACCAGTTCGCCAACGACAAGAACAACATGTCGACGTGCGCCGCAGCCTGTGCGGTCAACTGGCCCTACGTACCAGCGCCCGACTCGCTGCCGACGTTCTCGCCCGGCGTGACCGGCAAGGTCGGCTCGACCACCCGGGACGACGGCCACCGCCAATTGACCGTCGCCGGCCACCCCCTGTACACCTTCGTCGGCGACTCCACCCCGGGCCAGACCAACGGTCAGGGCATCAACCTCGACGGCGGCGTGTGGACCGTCGTCTCCCCGGCCGGCGCGCCCCTGGCGAACCCCAGCCCGGTCAGCGCCGCAACACAAAACCCCGTCGCACCCGGCTACTGAGAACGCCGACCAACGGAGAGAGGGGAGTTGCCATGACAACCGCAGCACACTTCCCCTGCGCGATTGCTCTCAGGCAGGCGGGCCTCGCTTGCTCACCGCCAGCATCATCCGTGTGGATCGGACGCATCCTCACCCGCACTGACGATCCGGCGGATCCACGGCCGCGCCAGCACTCCGTTGATCCACTGGAGGACTCATGAAACGCATGACCATCGCTGCCGCGTTAGTTCTTGCTCTAGCAGGCGGTGCCGCCGCCTGCGGGGACGGTGGCAGTACGGGCGCAGCGACCCAGGCGCGCGGCGAGATCTCCGTCTGGTACTCGAACAACGCCGAGGAAGTGGCCTGGGCCAAGCAGATGGTCACGGCCTGGAACGCAGGCCACGCGGACCAGAAGATCACCGGACAGGAGATCCCGACCGGGAAGAGCTCCGAGGAGGTCATCGGCGCCGCGATCACCGCGGGCAACGCGCCCTGCCTGATCTTCAACACCTCGCCGGC
>NZ_JBICST010000003.1:0-1134893 GCF_043197265.1 Kribbella sp. NPDC049227
TCAAGAATCAACCGAAGCAACCGTCAAGCATCAGCCGGAAACATGTAAAGCCTCAACCGAGGACGATGTGTCATCCATCAGCCGAGGCCATACATTCTTCTCGTAGGGCGGGCGGGACTCGAACCCGCGACCCAGGGATTATGAGTCCCCTGCTCTAACCAGCTGAGCTACCGCCCCGTGCTCGGCAGATGGTATCTGGTGGGTGTGGGGGAGTGGGGAAACCAGGGGTGCGTCAGGGGTTTGACTGAGGGGTGGGTGGGGCGGACCAGGCATGATGGAGGCAGGTCCGACGAAGGGAACACCGATGGGCTGGTTCATTTTCCTCGTGCTCGTAGTGGGCGCGATCGCGGCGTACAAGTATCGGGTACCGCTGCTGGCCAAGTTGACCGGTCAGCCGCAGGACCGGATTCAGCGCGCCATCGACCGCAAGAAGGGCAAATAACGCTGACTCCTGAGGTGTAGATCCCGCCGGTCCTGCCGCGGCTGAGGTTGCGGCAGGAGTGGTGGCATGCGTACGGCGTGCCGCCGGGCGGGTGCTCGGAGTGCCCGGACCTGACAGCGAGAGACCCGACAGCGGGAACCTGACAGCGGACACGGGGAACCTGGCAGCGGACATGAAAGAAGCCGGCTCCTGGAGGAGACCGGCTGTCGTGTTGCTCCCGCGACTGGACTCGAACCAGTAACCTGCCGGTTAACAGCCGGCTGCTCTGCCAATTGAGCTACGCGGGATCGGGATGGAACCTGTCCCCGAACCCCGAGGACCTGAGTAGGTTAGCAGGACGCGGCCGAACTACAAAAACGGGATTCGGCCTGCCCGGGCTTGCCTTCTGGGTCAGATTCCGAACTCCTCCCGGACCGACTTGAGAGCCGCTTCGGCCGCGTCCATGACGCCGGGCTGGTCCGGCTCCAAACCCTTGTCCAGAACGAAGTTCCACGCGACCGGGGCGTCGGTGGTCGCCGGGTTGCGGCGGCCGATGATGCGTACGCCGCGCTTGCCGACGAGGGGGACGTGGCGCTGGATCACGATGCTCGCGTCGACCCGTTCGCGGAGCAGTTGCCCGAAGCGGCCTGGGTCGTCGACCGGGAGGTCCGTGGCGCGTAGCGGCGTACCGAAGGCGGTGGTCTCGTAGACATGCAGGACCGAGCCGTCGGAGTCCCAGCCGGCGCGCTCGATCTTCTCCCAGCCGACACGACGGACGGACTCCGGCGAGTCGGTCGGCAAGTAGACGGCCGCGCGGGTGCCGGCGACCCATGTGCCGTTGGTCAGGCGGACGGCGGCCAGGATGTCTTCCTTGCCGCCGGGTGAGTGCCGGGACGCGATGGTCACCGCCTCGGTCAGCTCACGGGGCCAGGAACTACGCCTGAGTCTCACCTGCTCATCATCCCAGCCGCCACCAATCCGGCCCGCACCGCCCACGTCTACACAGGCGTTCAGGCTGCGTAGTCGCGGAGATGGTGATGGGCTCGGCGGCGCAGTTGGCGGAGGGCTTCTCGTTCGAGGGTGCGGATCTGGTCCGGAGGGAGGCTGAGTTGGGTGGCGGTTTCCTCGATGGTGCTCGGAGTGTGGCCCTGAAGGCCGTAGCGGTGGTGGAGGACGGTTTGGTGCAGATCGTCAAGGAACTCCAGGTGGTAGGCGATATCGCGGCGAAGGCCGGCGTGCAGTACGACGGACTCGTCGTCGATCACGGGTTCGGAGTCGTCCAGATCGAGGGTCTCCGGATGGATCCGCCACGCCTGGGCGCGTTCCACCCGAGCCACCGACAGGCCGGTCTCCGCCGCGAGCTCCCGGGTGGTGGGATCGCGGCCGAGCGTCTGCGTGAGCTCGTGCCGGATCGATGCCAGCCGACCGGAGTCGGTATACGCCTGGGCAGGCATCCGCACCAGCCGTGAGCGGTCGGAGATCGCCCGGCCGATCGCCTGGCGGATCCACCAGATCGCGTACGTCGAGAACCGGTGGCCGAGGCGGTGGTCGAACCGCTCGACCGCCCGCATCAGCCCGATGTTCCCTTCCTGGATCAGGTCGAGCAGCGAGATGCCTCTCCCGGTGTACCGCCGGGCCAGGGACACGACCAGCCGCAGGTTGCACTCGATCATCCGCCGCCACGACTGCTTGCCGAGCGCGACCACCTGCTGCAGGTCGGCCGGATCGTGCCGGCTGTTGTCGCCGGCCAGCCGCTCCGCCGCGAGCAGCCCGGCCTCGATCCAGTACGAGAGCTCGTTCACCTCCTCCAGGGTCAGTAGTTCGTGGTTCCCGATGTCGCGCAGGTAGGCGACCAGTGCGGTCCGGTCGGCCGGCTCGCAGTCCAGTTCAGCCATCCGTTCCCCTCTCTCCTGCCCAAGAGAGTGCCGCGATTTCGCCGCCCTGAACGGACTGACTTTCCGTCGGTGGATAACTACCGGGCGTCACATCCCTCGCCTGTGGATGACGGCGGCCTCCACCTGAGCAAGCGCCGTATGATGCCCGCCAAAAGCGTTCAGGACCAGGCCGGGTACGACGCCGCTACCTCGGCGTACCGGTCGGACCAGTTGGGCAACTCGGCCCCGGCCAGATGCGCGTCGAGCCGATCGAAAAAGGCGTGCGTCCCAGGCATGAAGCCGCGCGCGTTGGTGACGGACAGCCCGGTGTGGGTGAAGGTCAGCAGGGTGCCGTCGCCGTCGACGGACAGTTCGTACCGCACGACACTGTCCTCGACGATGCGCTGATGCCACTCGTGTTCGAACACATGTGGCGGATCCCAGACGAGGATGCGCCCGGTGAGGCGCTTGGCGTCGGGCGCGGCTGGGGGCTCGTCGGGCACCATCTCGATGGTGCCGCCGGTGCGCCCGTCGATCACGGTCTCGCCGAACCATGCCTTGCGCTCGAGCGGGTCGGTGAGCGCGGCCCACACAGCGTCGATCGGATGTGGCAGGTGGCGCCGGAACGTCATCGTGGCGCGGTCGCCGTCGATGATC
Source organism: Kribbella sp. NPDC049227 (assembly GCF_043197265.1). NCBI lineage: Bacteria > Bacillati > Actinomycetota > Actinomycetes > Propionibacteriales > Kribbellaceae > Kribbella > Kribbella sp. NPDC049227. The sequence continues at coordinate 2,953 of NZ_JBICST010000003.1, forward strand.
AGGTCGCCGTAGCGGTCTTGCGTGGTCATTCGGTGGGCTCCTTCTGGTTTCGGGCCAAGTGGTTCTCGAGGGCGTCGAGGTGCCGCGGCCAGTACCTGCGGTAGCGGCTGATCCAGTTCTCGATCTCGATCAGGCGGTCGGCGCGCAGCGCGTAGATCCGGCGCTGGCCGTCCGGCCGGACCTCGACGAGACCGACCTCGCGGAGGATCCGCAGATGCCTGGAGACCGCGGGCTGGGTGAGCTTGTGCAGGTGCGCGACCAACTCACCGGCCGGCCGCTCGCGTTCGGACAGCAGGTCCAGCAGTTCTCGCCGGCTCGGCTCGGCGATCGCCTCGAAGACGTCCATGGCCAGAAGTATTACAGAAGGCGTATATACACTTCAAGTGATATGTTTCCGATCGCGCAACTAACGGGCTGAAATGGTCCGTCCTGGGGTCTACCGTTGGCCGGGTGCGAGTGGCTACCTGGAACGTGAACTCGGTCAAGCAGCGGTTGCCCCGATTGCTGGGGTGGCTGGACGAACGGCAACCGGATGTGGTGTGCCTGCAGGAGACGAAGCTGGCGAACGACGCCTTCACCACGTTGCTCGGTGACGAGTTGGCCGGGCGCGGCTACGAGACGGCGCTGTACGGCGAAGTGCAGTGGAACGGCGTAGCCCTGCTCTCCAGGGTCGGCCTGGAGGATGTGGTGACCGGCGTCGCCGGTGCGCCAGGCTTCCCCGATCCCGAGGCCCGCGCGGTCGCGGCGACCTGCGGTGGCATCCGGATCCACTCGCTCTACGTGCCGAACGGGCGTACTCCGGACTCCGATCACTACCACTACAAGCTCGCCTGGCTCGCCGCTCTACGCGACGTGATCGCCGCCGGGCCCGCCGACCAGATCGTCTGTGGTGACATGAACATCGCCCCGACCGACGCCGACGTGTTCGACCCGGCGGCGTACGTCGGGCAGACCCACGTGACCGCACCGGAGCGCCAGGCGCTGGCGGACCTGATGAGCGCCAAAGATCTCCACGATGTCGTCCGCGATCGCTGGCCGGACAACCGTGTCTTCAGCTATTGGGACTACCGCGCCGGCATGTTCCACCAGGACCTCGGCATGCGGATCGACCTGATGCTCGCGACCGATCCGGTGGCCGACCGGGTGAAGGCGGCGTGGATCGATCGCAAGGCGCGCAAGGGCACCGGTCCGAGCGACCACGCGCCGGTGATCATCGACCTGGACGTCGCGCCCGACGGCGATATCGGCCCGGTCGTGCCACCGCCGTCCGCACCGCGTTCCGGCCGCAAGTCCACCACCAAGCTTCCCCAGAACCGCTGATGCGTCGCCTGGTCGCGGCCATCGCGCTGATGGCAGTCCTCGCCGCGTGCAGCGGGGAGAAGAAGCAACCACCGGCACCGCCCGCGGTGGCCTGGTCGAAGGTCGACGTCGGCGCGGAGCCCGTCGCGCTCCGGGCGTACGGCGACCAGCTGCTGATCGGCCTGCGGAATCGCGGCGCCAAGGTCGTCCCGGGTCTCGTCCTCCTCGACCAGGGAAAACAGACCCCGATCGCGATCAAGCCGAACCCGGCGAGCCCGTACGCCTACGAAGCGGTCTGGTACTCGATCGCCTACGACGGGAAGCAACTCCTCGCGCTGGGCGGCGCATCGGGCGGTGCGCACTCGAACACCCGCTGGACCGTGTGGACAGGATCGGTCGCGGGCGGCCTGATCGAGCGCCCGCAGGTGTTCTGGACCTTCGGCGGACAGGACGCGGGCGATCTGTTCTCTGCCGTCATCACCTCCTCCGGCGGCCGGGCCCTGCTCGGATCCTGGGGCGGGGTCGAGACCGGCAACGACGCGACCGTCTGGCTGCCGCAGGGCGACGCCAAGTGGAACCGGCTGAGCTCGGCGAAGACCGCCCTGCAGAGTACGCCATCCCTCCTCGTCGGGCCGGGCTTCGGGACGACGCTCGGCAAGAGCGTCGTGTTCGTCGGCTCCCAGGTGCGGCTCGCGCCGAACGTGGTCGCGCAGGAGGCCGCGGTCTGGCGATCGGCCGACCTCAACCAGGGCTGGACCCGGATCGTGCTGCCGGATCCCGGCAACCGCAGCCAGGCCAACACCGCGACCTGCAGCAAGGACTGCGTGATCTCCGGCTACGTGGACGGGAAGCTGGCGATCTGGCGGCTCGGCGCCGACGGCACGGCGCAACGGCTTCAGGGTGTGCCGTCGATCCCGGTCGGCGACAAGGACAAGCTGCCGCCGCCGATCGTCGACGGTGACAAGATCGTCCAGATCGTTGCTCAGGACAACAAGGTGAAGGTTGTCACCGGGAGCGGCGGCAGCTGGACGGTCCAGGAGTCGAGTGGTCCGCAGGGCCTGGTGACCGACGCGGCGGTCACGCAGGACCACAAGGTCTATCTCATCGCCGGTACGACGTTGTGGGAGACCACGCTCAGCTGAGCAGCCCCCGGACGTACGCCGCCTGGCCGATGTGCTCGAGGTCGTCGCCGATCACGCTCACCAGCCGCACGCCCATCGTCACCGGCGGCGTCCAGTTCCGGTCGACGATCTTGTCGAGATCGGCGTCGGTGACGAGCCGCAGGAACTCCAGCGTCCGCGCGTGCACGGCGTCGTAGTACCCGGCCAGCAGCTCGGCCGACAGTTGCACCTGGCCGACCTGCTCGGAGGTGTGCCCGTAGCTGGTGTCGGCGGGATCGAACGGCAGCCCGAGGCGCTCGTGCCACCCGTCCGCGGTCAGGACCTGCTCGTATCCACCGACGCCGGCGAGGTGGTCGTCCTGGATCCGGGTCAGGTGCCAGACCAGCCAGGCGATCGAGTTCGCTGTGTCGCCCGGACGGGTCGCGAGAGTCTTCTCGTCCAGCCCGTCGACCACCGCGTGCACTTCCTCCTGGATCCGGCTGTATGCGTCGATCAGCAGTTCACTTGTGTTCATGGACAGCCACCGTAGTCCCCACTCCCGACAGTTCTAAGGTGGTCGCAGCAACGGCACGTCCGGACAAATGAGGAGCAACTGTGGAATACCGCACTCTGGGCGCCAGCGGAGCGATCGTCTCGACCTACGCGCTCGGCACCATGACGTTCGGCAACGAGACCGACGAGGCCGGCGCGCACGCGCAGCTGGACCGGTACGTCGCCGCCGGCGGCAACTTCATCGACACCGCGGACGTCTACACCGCCGGCGTCTCGGAGGAGATCGTCGGCAGCTGGCTGGCGAAGAGCAGCGCCCGGGACGACGTGGTGGTCGCCACCAAGGGCCGGTTCCCGACCGGCGACACCCCGAACGACGTCGGCACGTCCCGCCGGCACCTGCGCCGCGCGCTCGACGCCTCCCTGAACCGGCTCGGCGTCGACCACATCGACCTGTACCAGTTGCACGCCTGGGACCCGGTCACCCCGCTCGACGAGACCCTCGGCTTCCTCGAGGACGCCGTCCGCGCGGGCAAGATCGGGTACGGCGGTCTGTCCAACTTCACCGGGTGGCAGTTGCAGAAGGCGTGCGACCTGATCGACCGCCGGGGCTGGTCGCGACTCGTCACGCTGCAGCCGCAGTACAACCTGCTGGTGCGGGAGATCGAGTGGGAGATCGTCCCGGCCGCGCAGGAGAACGGGCTCGGCCTGCTGCCGTGGTCGCCGCTCGGCGGTGGCTGGCTGACGGGGAAGTACTCGTTCGACGAGGAGCCCACCGGCGCGACCCGCCTCGGCGAGAACCCGGACCGCGGTGTCGAGTCGTGGCGCCGGCGCAGTACCAACCAGCGCGTCCGCGACGTGGTCGACGCGGTCCGCGAGATCGCGACCGCCCGTGGCAACTCGATGGCGCAGGTCGCCCTCGCCTGGCTGGTCGACCGGCCCGCCGTCACCTCGGTGATCCTCGGTGCCCGGACGATCGAGCAGCTCGACGACAACCTGGCCGCGGCCGACCTGCACCTGACCGCGGAGGAGACCGAGACGCTCAACCAAGCCAGCGATCCGGGCGCGGCGGACTACCCGTACGGCGGTCCGGGCGTCGCGCAGCGGGGTCGTCCGATCACGGGTGGGCGCGCCTGAACGGCGATCGCTCCACAGCCTTGCGGAGAGCGGCGTACGACGCGACCAGCGCGCGCCGCTCTGCCGCGAGGAGCGGGTCGTCGCGGTCGCATCCCGCCCGGACCCACCGATCGGACAGATCCATTGCGTCGACACGGTGCACAGCTGCGGCCCGGACCGCCTCCGGATCGGCGTCGTACGCGTAGGAATAGAGGTCGACCAGCGCGTCCTCCAGTTGGTCGGCGGTGACCGATTCGTCGTGCTGCTGCTCGCGATGGATGCGCCACCACTCGACCTCCAGCCGGGCCGCCCGGGACGGATCGAGCGGCAACTCGCCGTCCCGGGCGACGAGTTCGTAGAAGCGGCGCATGTACGCGCGGGCGGCGTCCGGCTGGTTGTCGGGGTACGGTGCCCATAACTGGTTGGCGCGCAGCACGTACCACGCTCCGGCCAAGGTCCGGCGGGGTGACATACCGAACGCGGCGGAGACCATCCCGACGGAGGCGCTGAGGAAACTCCGCCACTCGTGGCGGTAGTACGCGGCCCAGGCGTCGGTCTCGCGATTGCCGACAACAACTGGGTCGAAGGACCGTGGACCTGTCGCAGGCATGACCCCCTCCTCCACCGGAGACCCCGATGAACGATGGTAGTCCCGTGGCCGACGTCATCGCCCGGATGCAGCAGCGGCTGGACGAGCTGCCGGACGACCTGGCCCATCGCCGGATCTTTCTCAGCACCTACCTCCGCACCACCCGAGCCGTTGGTGACGCCATCGATCTGGCGCGCTTCGAGGACCCGGCCTGGGTCGGGGACTGGGACGTGAAGTTCGCCGAGCTCTACCTGGATGCGCACGATGCCGCCTTGACGCCAGGTGCTCGAGTGTCACGGCCGTGGCGGCTGGCCTTCGACGCGCCGGCCGACATCCCGGCGCTGCGTCACGTCCTGCTCGGCATCAACGCGCACGTCAACTACGACCTCCCGCAGGCACTCCTCGCGGTGATCAGCGACGCCGACTTCACCGACCAATACCTGATGGAGCGACGGCGCCGCGACCATGAGCGGATCGACGGTGTGCTGGCCGAACGCGTCAGCGCGGAGGACGACGAGCTCGGTGGTACGAGGAGTCTGCTCGACCAGGTGCTGACACCGCTCAACCGGCTGTCCTCGCGGCGCTTCCTGCGTGAGTCCCGTCAGAAGGTCTGGCACAACACCGTCGAACTGCAGCATGCACGCAAACAAGGACCTGACGCGTACGCGACCCGTCTGGCGGAGCTGGAGCTGCTCAGCGCCGCCAAGATCGCCGACCTGCTACGTCCCGGACAAGTGCTGCTGCGTCTGGCCGTCACAGGCTTCGGTGTGACGCTTCCACCACCGGTCTAGCCCGGCAGTACTCCGGACCACACCACTCCGAGCGCCAGACATCCCAACGTCACCAGACCGAACACGCCGACCCACATCAGCGCCGGTACGCCGGTCAGCCGCCGCAGCTGATCTGCATCGGAGCTACGGCCTTGCCCATAGCGGCGGGAGTGCTGCAACTCCAGTACGGCGCGAGGTGCGGCCAGCAGCAGGAACCAGGTCAGCAGATAGGCGAATGCGGACTGGACCGACGGTGAGCCCCACCATGAGATGCCGAAGACAAGGGCGCCGAAGACAACGACCGACCAGAGGCCGTAGAGGTTGCGGATCTGCAGCAGCAGGATCAGCAACGCGACCAGCAGACCCCAGAGCATCGCAACGGCGTACCCGCGGCTCAGGACGAAGGCAGCGGCGAGGCCGAAGAGGGCCGGTCCGGGGTAGCCGGCCAGCAGTACGGCGATCATGCCCGGACCGGTCGGGTGGCCGCGTGACACGGTGACTCCGGAGGTGTCGGAGTGCAGTCTGATCCCAGCCAGCTTCCGTCCGACCAGGGCGGCGATCAGTCCGTGCGCACCTTCGTGCGCGATCGTCACGACCTGGCGCGTCAACCGCCACAACGGCCGGAAGCCGATCAGCACCAGTGCGACGACACCGGTCCCGATCACCAGTCGCAGCGACGGATCCGGCTGCGCCGACGTGATGCTGTCCCAGAAATCAGTCACCCGCCCATCCTTGCAGCACAGTGGTCAACTCCCGGCAGAGCGGGACGTTGACATCGCCAGATGAGCGGACGACGGTTGAGGGATCGCGGCCCGGGGAGGGGCCACCGCATTGGGGGCGACATGTCACAGCCACGCAGCATGAAAGCCACGGGGAAGAAGGCGGCGGCGAAGAAGACCGCCGCACGCAAGAGCAGCGCCCGGCAGGAGCCGGCGAAGACTGCGACGGGAACGAAGCGCGCCGCCCGAACCTCCGTCGCGAAGAGGACCCGGGCAGCCGCGAGTTCCAGCAGGACAGAACGCACCGCGACCACAGTCGCCGCGCAGGCGGCCGCCGTACCGCTGCCGGACTTCCTGGGATCGGCCGGCACGTTGACCCTCGCGCAGCGCACACAGTTGGTCGAGCAGGCATTGCTGCTGCTGGAGCAGAACTACGTGCACCTGCCGCTCAAGGTCGCGATGCACGCCGTGAATCCGTTGCAGCGGTTGCGAGTGATGCGTGCGCGGATGGAACGCCAGACCGCCGCCACGATGGGACCGGAGTGGATCTTCCACCGGGAGATGTCGAGCATCTTCCACTCGGTCCGCGACCTGCACACCAACTACCTGCTGCCGGTCCCGTTCGCCGGCAAGATCGCGTTTCTGCCGTTCATGATCGAGAAGTGCTATGACTCGGCGGACGTCGAGCACTACCTGATCACCCGGACGGTGACCGGCTTCGCCGCTCCGCAGTTCGGGCCGGGCGCCGAGGTGACGCACTGGAACGGTACGCCGATCGCCCGCGCGGTCGCGTTGAACGGCGCCCAGTTCGCCGGCAGCAACGAGGCGGCGAACCTCGCGCGCGGTCTGGAGTCGCTCACCCTGCGGCCGCTGGTGATCCAGTCGCCGCCGGACGAGGCCTGGGTGACACTGTCGTACGTCGGTCTGGACGGCTCGGCGCAGGAGTTGCGCGAGCAGTGGAAGGTCACCACCAACCTGCCGCCGATGACGGACCTGGACGCGATCAGCCAGACGTCGGCCTCGATGGGTCTGGACCTGGATTCCGACGAGAAGGCCCGGGCGAAGAAGGCGCTCTACGTCCGCGATGTGGTCGAGCTGGAAGGCGGTCAAAGTTCGGCCGAACTGCGGACACCGGCGGCCGTCACCGGCGCCGATCTGCCGACCACCATGCCGGGCGTTTTCCGCGCCCGCGAGGTGGTCACGTCGTCCGGAACGTTCGGGCACGTGCGGATCTTCACCTTCAGCGTGCAGGACCCGGTCGCGTTCCGGGACGAGTTCGTCCGGCTCGCCGCCGCGCTGCCGCAGAACGGCCTGATCGTGGACGTCCGCGACAACGGCGGCGGGCACATCTTCGCCAGCGAGTTCACCCTGCAGACGATGACGCCGCGGCGGATCGCGCCGGAGCCGGTGCAGTTCATCAGTACGCCGGTCAACCTCAGGATCTGCCGCCGGCACAAGGACAACCCGCTCGGCATCGATCTCGGTCCGTGGTTCGACTCGCTCGACCTCGCCACCGAGACGGGTGCCGCGTACTCGGCCGCGAAGCCGATCACGCCCGAGGACGGCGCCAACGACATCGGCCAGACGTACCACGGTCCGGTGGTACTGATCACCGACGCCCGGGTGTACTCGGCGACCGACATCTTCGCCGCCGGGTTCGCCGACCACGGGATCGGCCCGATCCTCGGCGTCGACGACAACACCGGTGCGGGTGGCGCGAACGTGTGGACCCACGGCCTGCTTGCCGCGTTACTCAACGAACCGCCCCCACCGGACGAGACCTCGCCGTACGTCGCCCTGCCCAACGGTGCGAACCTGCGGGTCGCGATCCGCCGGACGTTGCGGGTGGGTGCGCTGTCCGGCACGCCGGTCGAGGACCTTGGGGTCAAACCGACGGTGATGCACAAGATGACCGAGGCGGATCTGCTCGAGGGCAACGTCGACCTGCTGAACAAGGCCGGTTCGTTGCTCGCGGCGCTGCCGCACCGGCGCCTCGACGTGAAGACGACCTTCAGCGGCACGACGCTCACGGTCGCCCTGGAGGTGGCCGAGCTGGACCGCGTCGACCTGTACCTCGACGATCGCCCGATCAGCTCCGAGGATCTGACCGGCCCGGAGCTCAGCATCGACATCCTGGAGGTCACCCACGGCCAGCTCCTGCGGGCCGACGGATATCAAGCCGGTGCCCTGGTCGCCTCCCGCCGGACGAAGGTCTGAACGCTGTAGTTTCAAGGCATGCAGACGCTGCGCCTGACCGCCGAGGAAGAAGGAATGCTCGGCGGTCAGGACGGTGACGGCGTCGCGCTCGCGATGCGCGTGATCGTCAGCCTGGCCCGGATCGCGGACGCGCCGCGGCTGGTCGAGATCACCTCCGCACATGTCGACTCGTGCCTGTACCACGGCCAGGTCAGCCTGGACTTCGCCCATCGCCTGGTCGACCTCGGCGCGAAGGTCCGCGTCCCGACCACACTGAATGTCGGCTCGATGGACCTCATCCATCCGGAACTGGTCCGTGACCGCGACCTCGCGGCGTCCGGTCGCGAGCTCATGTCGGCGTACGTCGCCCTCGGGTGCACACCGACGTTCACCTGTGCGCCGTACCAGCTGCCGAACCGGCCCGGCCTCGGCGAGCACGTCGCATGGGCGGAGTCGAACGCGATCGTGTTCGCCAACTCCGTTCTCGGTGCCCGGACCGATCGGTACGGCGACTTCCTCGACATCTGCGCTGCGATCACCGGACGGGCGCCGTACTCCGGGCTGCAGACGACCGAGGCGCGGCGGGGGACCGTGACGTTCGACTGCCGTCCGTTGGGTGATCGGTTCTTGCGGTCGGAGCTGGCGTATCCGTTGCTCGGGCATCATGTCGGGTCGGTCGTCGGCGGCGAGATCCCTGTGCTGGTGGGGATTCCGGCGTCTGCGGGCGAGGATGAGCTGAAGGCGTTCGGTGCGGCCGCCGCGTCGGCTGGGGGAGTGGCGCTGTTCCATGCGGTCGGGGTGACGCCGGAGGCTCCGACTCTCGATGAGGCGTTGGACCTGCCGGTGCGCGAGATCGACCTCGACACGATGCGGCAGACGCGGCGAACATTGTCGACCTTCTCGTCGGGCGAACTCGATGCGGTCAGCGTCGGCACGCCCCATGCGTCGTACGCCGAGTGTGCACGGCTCGCTGAGTTGCTGACGGACGGGCCTCCGTTGAAGATCGCGTTCTATCTGTCGACCGGTCGTGCGACGCGGGCCCTGGCCGAGGAGAGCGGCGTACTGCGGACGCTCGAGGCTGCTGGAGTCACGGTGGTCGTGGACACCTGCACCTACGTGACGGCGATCCTCTCGCCGGCTTGGAAGAACGTGATGACGAACTCGGGCAAGTGGGCGCACTACGCGCCGGGCAACATCAACGTGTCCGCCGTCCTCGGTTCGCTGGAGGAATGCGTGGCGTCCGCCCGCGCCGGTCGCGTGATCCTGGAGGACGCATGATCACGGCCCGCACGCTCAATCCCGGCAGCGCGACAGGAGAGGTGATCCGCCTGACAGCACCCCTGTCCTTCTGGGGCGGCACCGACGAGAACGGCCGCATCATCGACGCACACCATCCGCAGTGCGGCGTCGTACTGGCCGGCCGCGTCCTGGTGATGGAGTCGGGCCGAGGCTCGAGCTCCGCCTCCAGCGTCCTCGCCGAACAGATCCGCGCCCACACCGCACCCGCCGCCATCATCCTCGCCCGCCCCGACACCATCATCGCCCTCGGCGCCCTGATAGCCCACGAACTCTACGACCTCACCACCCCCGTCGTCGTCATCGACGGACCGCCGTACGACGCGCTCCCGACCGACGGACTGCTGCAGGTGGATGCCGGTCCGACACAGGCCCAGGTCAGTTGGTCTACAGTCACCCGGTGAACTCTCGGGGTGTGGTGGCACTGTGCGCGGCGCTCGTCGTACTCCTCGGCGGCTGTTCCAAACAGCAGACCGCCGAGTCCCAAGCCGCCGATGAGGTCGCCAAGCTCCGCTCCGGACTCCCGACCACCGTGCCGTCGACCGCGTCGACCGCGCCGATCGCCGCGCCGTCCGAGCCCGCCGCGCTGGCTTCGAACGCGATCTACCGCGTCGGCAAACTCACCTCGCCTCGGTGTGCGGAGCCCGAGGTCGCACCCACCTCTCTGACGAACGTGCGGACCTACTACACGCAGTTCGTCGACTGCCTCAATGCGGCCTGGGCGCCGGCGATCCGCAGGGCAGGCTTCACCTTCACCCCGCCGAAACTGGTCGTCGTTCTCGGCCAGTCCCCGTCGTCGCCGTGCAACTTCGCGGATGCAGAGGCCTACTACTGCGGCGGCACGATCTACATCGACGCCGAGTACGACATCGCGGCCGGAGACCGCGCCGTACGCCGGGCCTGGATGGCGTTCATGATCGCGCATCAGTACGGCCACCATGTCCAGGCGCTGGCCGGGATCCTGATCGCCCACTACCGTCACGGCCAGAAGCTCAACGGTGTCGATGTGCAGCTGCAGGAGGACCGGCGCGCCGAGCTCCAGGCGGACTGCTTCAGCGGCGCCTACCTCGGCGCCGACCGCACGACGATCCCGATCGACGACGAATGGCTCGAGGTCTGGACCGACCTCTATTCCACCCTCAGCGATCCCGCGAACGACCATGGCAACGGCGAACACCGCAGGCACTGGAGCCTCACCGGGTTCGCGGCGGCCGGCCCCGGCGCCTGCAACACCTACACGGCAGCCTCGTCCTTGCTCGGGTGATGCATGAGTACGGCGGTCGCGGTGAAGAGGAGGGCGCACGCGGTGAGGGCCAGGGGGAGGGTGCTGAGGCGGGCGATGGTGGCGATGGCCAGGCCGCAGGTGATTTCGCCGAGGTATTTGAGTTGGGCGAGGAACGAGTGGGTGGTGGCGCGGATGTCGGCGGTGGTGCGGGCGTTGACCCAGACCGTGCCGATCACCTGAGTCAGCGGTTTGACGATGCCGGAGATCAGTACGACGGCGATCGCGCCGATGACCGGATCGCGGGCAAACGCGAGCAGGAGCGTGCCGAGTACGCCGGCCGCAGCCGCGAGGGCGTAGTCGTTGCGGGCGTGGGCGCCGTCGATGCGATGGCCGGCCAGGTGCAGGGTGAGCGCGCCGACGAGCAGCCCGGCAACGCCGAGGCCGGTGAACCAGATGGTCGGGTCCGGGTCGGTGGGTAGGCCGAGATCGATCAGCTGGATCTGGAACAGCCGTCCGACCGACCACGCGCCGTTCACGAGGAAGGTCGCCGCGAAGATCAGGCGGATCGCGCGACTGCGCCGTACGAGAGTGACTCCGCGCCGGAAGATGGTCCAGGACGCCGACCAGCGGGCGGTCCGCACCGGGACGAAGTGGTGCTCGGTGAACCTCACCGCGACGTAGAGCGCCAGCGAGAGCATCGCAGCGCCGGCGATGACGATGGTCAGATCGCGGCTGGTCGCCCAGGCGAGCAAACCGAGCAGGATCAGACCGGTTGCGGCCCCGGTCAGCTGTGCCCGGGCCGCGTGGGCGAGTACGGCGGTGATCCGGTCCGGCTGGTCGAGCTCGTCGGTGATCCAGGCAACGTCGGATCCACTCGCGAACGTCCACGAGATGCCCCAGAGCACCTGCGTCGCGAGGAGCGCGGGGAACGAGTCGACGAGCCCGGTGGTGAGCATCGCCGTACCCATCAGGACCTGCGAGATCACCAGCGACCACTTGCGGCTGATGGTGTCGGCGACCACACCGGCCGGCACCTCGCAGACCAGCGCGAATCCACTCTGCGCCGCACCGATCAGCACGAGCTGGGCCGGGGAGAGGCCGGCGTCCACGACCAGGTAGACGCTCGTGACCAGCCACCACCCGTTGTGCAGCACGGCCCGCAGCCAGGTCCAGCGGATGAAGACCGTCACCATGCCCGCAGCGTCTCCCGCCCGATCGCACGGGTCTAACGGATTTCTCACACGAATGTGAGCTTGTTCATATCCTTCGTAACTATAAGCAAGTTGCGATAATTTGGAATGGTGCTGAAGTACGGTCAATGCGGCCGGGATCACAGTCGAAAACGAATGACCGTTCTTGATTTTCGGGCGGCCATCGACGCAGGGTGGAATCTCAGAGAACGAGCGTTCTGTTTGAGGTGGGGGTCGACGTGGCGCAACTGACTCTGGAACGGGTGGAGCACCGATCGCTTCCGGCCGCGGTGAAGTCGCCGCACCACGGGATCTGGCGGATCCTGCGCGAGGTGACGCTGCTGGCCGTGCTGTTCGGGGTGTACAACCTCGGGCGGTTCCTGTCGGCGGACCATACGGGGTCGGCGCTCCGGCATGCCGACGACCTGATCCGGTGGGAGGCGTGGCTCGGCCTGCCGAGTGAGGCCGCGGTGCAGCAGCACGCCTTGCGGATCGACGGCCTGGCCGAAGTGGCCAACGTGTTCTACGCGAGCGTGCACTTCCCCCTGACCGCGGTGGTGCTGTTGTGGCTGATGATCCGGCGGCCGGCCGAGTACGGGAAGGCGCGCTGGGCGCTGGCGTCGCTGACCGGGCTGGCGTTGATCGGCCACATGTTCTTCCCACTCGCGCCGCCGCGGATGATGCCGGGCTGGGTGGACACCGGCGTACTGCTCGGGCAGTCGGTCTACGGACCGAGCACGGACTCCGGGGTGGCGAACCAGTTCGCGGCGATGCCGAGTCTGCATGTGGGCTGGGCGTTCATGGTCGCCGTCTTCCTGATCCGGGCGACGCGGTCACGCTGGCGCTGGTTGTGGATCGCGCATCCGGTGCTCACGTTCACGGTCGTCGTGGTGACCGCCAACCATTACTGGCTCGACGGGTTGATCGCGATCGCGTTGGCCGTGCCGCTGCTGCTGATCTTCGACAGTCGGCGGGTGCGCATCCCCGCCGATGTCGGTGAGCTTGCTCAGCGTTTCAACGACGAGCCCGCAGTGGCGAGCTCCTCGTCGGCCCGGACCAGGTAGGGCTCGCGGTCGAGGACGAGCCGGGCCGCGGCAGCCCGGAGGTCGAACCACAGCCCGATCAGCTCGAGCCGTCCTTCGTCCTCGGCCGTGCGTACGCAGGCGAAGCTGCGCAGGTTCGCGAGCTGTACGCCGACGTTCGCGACGGACAGCTTGTCCGCCGGGGACAGCTTCACCCCGGTGGCCGGGTCGACGATGTCCGGCAGCCCGACCGCGCGTCGTAGCGACGGCTCGAGATGGCGCAGCCAGTTCTGCAGGCCGGTGCCGGCCGGGGCGTTCGCCTCCAGCGCGGCCGCGGCGGCACCGCAGTGCGAGTGACCACAGACCACGATCGACTTCACCCCGAGTACGTCGACGGCGTACTCGATCGCGGCGTCGACCGAGCTGCTGTTCGATCCCTTGGGTGGAACGAGATTGCCGACGTTTCGGACGCAGAACTGGTCGCCGGGACCGGTTGTGGTGATCAGGTTCGGCACGATCCGCGAGTCCGCGCAGGTGATGAACAGCTGTGCCGGGCGCTGACCGTCGGCCGCGAGCTTCGCCAGCATCGGCCGGATCGGGTCGGCCGACGCCTCGAACTCACGGATGCCGTCCAGCATCGAGACCCGTTGGTCCGGCTCGGCGATCACCTGGGGGTGCCAGGGCAACAATCGCCGGGCCGGATCCGAACGCATCGCGGCCCGGAACGCCACCCGGTTCAGCTCGACCGAACCGCCGCGCGCGATGTGCCCGCGCCGCCAGTCCTCGATCGCCTCGTACGCCGCATGGTCGAGATGGTGGACGTCGAGATCGACCCGAACCCGCGCACCTTCTGGGATCGACCGGAGGGTGCGGACCAACGAGGCGACTCCGAGGAACACGAGCGTTCCGCGGATCCGGATGGTCCACAGCCCGTCCTCCTCGGTCGTGGTGACAGTGGCCCGCGCCAGTCGGTAGAGCACTCGCACGATCGCCAGAGCCAGGCCGATGAGTACGCCGTCGGCCAGTCCGAGTACGGCGACGCCCGCGGCGGTCACGACGTACACGAGGAGCTCGTCGTGTTTGCGCAAGGTGCGGATGTGAGCGAGCTGGACCAGCCGCAAGCCGGTGACGAGCAAGACACCGGCCAGGGCGGCCATCGGGATCAGCTCGAGCATCGCGCCGGCCGCCAGTACGAATGCCGCGATCCAGACACCGTGCAGGATCGCGGAGGCGCGGCTGCGCGCGCCGGCCGCAACGTTGGTGGAGCTGCGTACGATAACGCCGGTCACCGGCATGCCGCCGAGTGCGCCGGACACCGCGTTCGCGGCGCCTTGACCGATCAGCTCGCGGTCGAGGTTGCTGCGCTTGCCGCGATGAAGCTTGTCCACGGCAACTGCCGACAGCAGCGACTCGACACTGGCGACGAGGGCAACGGTCAGCACCGCCGTGACGATCTCGATCGGAGTGCCGTCGGGCACCGCAGGTAGCACCAACTCTTGCAGCGGTTGCTCCGGCAGGTCGACGCGGGTGACGTCGGTCAGGAACGCCGCGGCCAACGCGGTGACCACGACGACCGCCACCAAGGGCGCCGGAATCACCTTCACCTTGGGCAGTCTGGGCCAGGTGAGCAGGATGGCGACGGTCAGTACGCCGACCAGCACCGAATGGGGGTGATGGGCAACGAGTTGGGCGGGAAGCGCCGCCAGGTTGGCGATCAGGGAACTCTGCGCCTTCCCGCCGAGGACGACGTGCAACTGCTGGACGGCGATCGTGACGCCGATGCCGGCGAGCATGCCGTGGACGACGGCGGGAGACAGCGAGAGCGCGAGCCGCCCGACCCGAGTGACGCCCAGCAGGATCTGCAGCAGTCCGGCGGCGCAGGTGATCCCGGCGGTCGCGGCCCAGCCGAACTGGCCGACGAGGCCCGCGACGACGACGGTCAGGCCGGCGGCCGGACCGCTGACCTGCAACGGTGATCCGCCGAGCGCGCCGGCGACGATGCCACCGACGACGGCCGCGACCAGGCCGGCGATGAGCGGGGCGCCGGATGCGGCGGCGATCCCGAGGGAGAGCGGTATCGCGATGAGGAAGACCACCAGCGAGGCCGGTAGGTCATGGTGAAGGACTGACCTCCAGGTCGTGCGCTCAGGCACAGGACCGGAAGCCGGCGGGGGATGGGAAGTTGACATGGTCGGCACGGGTCCTCCGGCGTCGGTGCTCTGGGCAACTTGCTCTGGGCATCAGGCGTCGAAACAAAGAGTGTCGATCTGGTCACCCATAGTACTGGCCCGTTCAAGCCCGGAACAGGGACGAATTGCGAGTTCGTTGCCGACGGCCCCGACGTACGGAAAGGTGACGATTGCTCAGGGCATCGATGTCTCGGGGAACAGCACCCGGCGCGCGTGGTCGGTGTCGAGGTACTCGCGGACGGCGACGATCGCCCCGTCCCGGACGGTGAAGACCGCGCTGCAGCGGTTGGCGTACGCGTCGCCTGATCTGGCAGTCGCCTGCGCGGTCCATTCGGCGAAGACCTGGTCGCCGTCGGCGAGGGCGTTCGTCAGCCTGATGGTCACCGGCGCTCCGGGTGCGAACAGCTTGCCCGCAACCGCGCCGAGTAACTCGTCGACCACCGTCTCGCGACCCTTCCACTCACCGGACAGCGGCAGGTCGCCCGGGTAGGTCCAGACCACGTCGGGCGCGAAGCTCGCGCGGATGGTGGCCAGGTCGCCGGCGGCAACAGCCTCGACGTACCTCGTCACGACGGTCTTCGGGTCGTTCATCGGTGTCTCCTCGGTGAGAAGTGTCAGTACGGCGTTGCCGCGGATCCGGCGGTCGCGCAGGTCGTCGAGAACCTCGCCGGTCCGGGACCAGTCCTCGATGCGGCCGAGTTCGGGGTGCAGCCGTCCGGCCGCGACCAGCCGGACGAGCGTGGCCAGGTCCGCGCCGTCGTCGCCGTCGGTGTAGTGGAAGTGCTCGATCGTCCCGTTCTCGGGTCCGTCGAACATGGTGAAGAAGTCGAGGCTCGCCGGCCGCCGGCTGGCTTGTCCGAACCAGATCAGCCGTCCGCCCGCGCGCACCTTCGACAGGGCGACCGGCAGGCTGTCACCCCCGATGGACTCGAGGACGAGATCGAACGGTCCGTCCGCGGCCGAAGCCTCGGGCACGATCGTCTCGGCGCCGAGTTCGAGCAATCGCGCACCGCGAACGGGTGAGGAGACGACAGCCGTGATCGATGCGCCGGCCGCCGCGGCGAGCTCGGTGAAGTAGTGGCCGACACCGCCGGAGGCGCCGGTCAGCAGGATCCGCCGTCCGATCACGGCACCCGCCGTACGCAGAAGGCGGAGCGCCGTCAGCCCGGCGAGCGGAAGTGCTGCCGCCTGTTGGAGCGACACCCCGTCCGGCAGTACGGCGAGCTGCGTGAGCGGCGCCGTCACGCGCTCGGCCCAGCCGGAGTGTGGCACGTGCGCCACCACTCGGGTGCCGACGGCCGGACCATCGGGAGTCGTCCGGATCACTCGGCCTGCGACGTCCTTGCCGGGCCGCCAGCCGTCCCGCGGGTTCTCCAGTTGGAAGGTCTCACCGCGATTCAGGGAGTACGCCGCGACCTCGATCACGACCTCGCCGGGACCGGGCTCGACCTCGTCGACCTCGGCCACCACGACCTCGCCAGGTCCGTCAGGTAGTACTGCTCTCATCTGCGTTGCCTCTCGTGCTTAGACTCGACCTCGACGCTACGAACCGTTCGTGGCGGGCGGAAGACAGCACTTATTACTGCTCTAGGCACCTCATGGATACCGACCAGGTCAGAGGCAAGTGGGACGCCACCAAAGGCGCCTGCCCAACACGTCAGGTGCTGGGCCGGATCGGCGACACCTGGACGATGCTGGTGATCAGCACGCTGGAGAAGCACGGCACGCTGCGGTCCGGGCAACTCAAGCTGCTGATCGAGGGCGTCACGCAGAAGATGCTCACCCAGACCCTGCGCCACCTGGAGCGTGACGGCATCGTCCAGCGGACGGTCGTCGCCACGGTGCCGGTGACCGTGACCTATACGCTGACTCCGCTCGGGCTGAGCCTGGCCGCGGCTGTCGCCACGATGCGGACCTGGGCCTACGACCACATGGACGAGATCGCCGCCGCCCGCGACGAGTACGACGCCGAAAGCTAGGGAGTCACGTGGATCTGCAACTGTCCGGAAAGACCGCGGTGGTCACCGGTGCCAGCAAGGGAATCGGGCTCGCGTGTGCCGAGGCACTCGCGTGGGAGGGCGTCACGGTGACCGGGATCTCCCGTGATCCCGCCAACCTGGCGAAGGCCCAGGAGGAGCTCGCCGCCAAGGGTCTGACGTACGCCGTGGAAGCGGTCGACCTCACCGATCCAGAGGCGACCAAGGCTGTGTTCGAGCGGATCGGCGTACCGGACATCCTGATCAACTGCGCAGGAGCGGCCCGCCGTACGCCGGTCGACGAGCTGGACAGCAAGGCGCTGCACGCCGCGATGGAGGCGAAGTACTTCACCTACATGCACGCGACCGACGCGGTCATCCGCGGTATGGCCGAGCGTGGCAGCGGTGCGGTCGTGAACGTGGTCGGCCAGGGCGGCCGGCAGGCGAACCCGCTGCACATCGGCGGCGGCGCGGCCAACGCGGCCTTGATGCTCGCCTCGGTCGGCTACGCCAAGGCGTACGCCGGTCAAGGTGTCCGGGTCAACGTGATCAACCCGGGCACGACCCGCACCGGCCGCGTCGACGAAGGCCTGGAGGCGGCGGTCCGGTCGACCGGCCGGTCGAAGGAGGAGCTGCTCGGCGAGATGGTCGCCGACACCCCGCTGGGCCGGATCGGCGAACCCGAGGAGGTGGCTCGGGTCGCGGTCTTCCTCGCCTCGCCCGCCGCCAGCTACGTCACCGGCGCGATCATCCCGATGGACGGCGGCGTCACCTCGGCCATCTGATGCCGCCGTCTTGACGGTGAGTTTCCAGGTCGGTCCGCCTGGGTGCGATCGACAGGACGTATACGTCCACTGCCGTCCACCGCCCGCCTGAGCCGACCGGATATTCGGCTCGATCGCCAGACACCTCCTGTCGAACTGCACCACTCAGAACCGCGACCACTAGATTCGGTGGATGAGGATCGGCGATCTGGCCGCCCGGTTCGGGCTCGCGACCCACGTCCTGCGGCACTGGGAGGACGTCGGCCTACTCACCCCGGCGGCCCGGGCCGCGGGTCGGCGGCAGTACGACGAGTCGCACGTGGCGCGGGTGGTGATGATCCAGCGCGCCAAGGCGAGCGGGCTCAGCCTGGAGCAGATCCGCCGGATGTTCGAGGCGCTCGGTGGAGCCGAGCGGCGGATGGTGCTGGCCGAGCAGGACGCCCGGCTGGACGAGCAGATCCGGCGGGCCCAGGAGTCCAAGCGCCTGATCGAGCATGCGCTGACCTGCGAGACACCGGACTTCACCGAGTGTCCGCGCTTCCACCAGTTGGTGGCCGAGCTCAGTCCGAGAAGTGGGTGACCGGGCGGTCCAGCGGTACGCCGTCCAGTGTCACGTCGACGCGTTCGTTGAAGAACGCGATCAGGCCGGCGATCGGGAGGAGCGGGGCGGTCGGGAAGTCGTAGGACCAGGCGAGGTCGCGGCCGTCGACGGACCAGTACTCCGTGGTGCGGCCCTTGTACGGGCACGCGGTCCGGGTGTCGCTGGCGGTGAGGTGCTCGAAGTTCACCTCGGTCCGGGGGAAGTAGTAGCGCGGTGGCAGCCCGGTCTCGAAGACGATCACGGTCGACCCCGACTCGGCCAGCACCTTGCCGTCGTACTCGACCTTCACCCGGCGGCCGGAGCGGATCGCGTCGCACCGGGCGTACGGGTTGCGCGGGTGGACGAAGACCTCCTCGTCCTCCTCGAACCAGCTGTCGAGCGCGTCCCACTGGAACCGGACCCGGTCCTTCGCGATCCCGTCGTCGTACACCCACGCCTTGCCCGACCCAGCTGTGTGCACCCGTGCGACCCCGTGCTCGAACTCCTTCGTCTCACCGGTGTCGGTCAGTACGCCGTCCGCCACGTCGGCGACCGGGAGGTAGTACTGCGGGTACGGCGGGAACTCCCACAGGTAGATGGCGTCCTGGGTGTCGAGGACGACCCGCCCGTCGAGCGTCGCGCGGATCCGGCGGGGGACCGGGGCGGTCTGACCGGGTGGGACCAGCATCTCGGGAAAGTCGCTCATGGCCCCAGTAAAGGCGCGGGGCCGGCCCGAGGGAAGGCCAGCCCCGCGGTGGGGTGGGTCAGACGGTGATCCAGTCGATGTCGGCGATGTAGCCGCTCGGGTTGCTGACCTTGATGGAGTTGGCTCCGGCGGTCAGCTTCATCGGGAGGTACGTCACCTGCGGCGTACCCCAGTCGTTGTCGCCGAGGCCGTGGTAGTTGACCCAGTAGGAGTCGGCGTCGTTGACGGTCAGCATGCTCTGCCGGCTGGTGTCGCCGTCGGTGTACGCGACCTTCACCAGGTAGGTACCGGTGGTCGGGACGGTGATGTTGTTCAGCGTCACCGTCGCGTCGTACCCGATGTTGCCGATCTTCGAGCCGCCGGAGCACAGGTTGCAGCCGGAGATCCCTGCGTTCCCGGTCAGCGTGCTGGTCGATGCCTCGGCCTCGTACCGGACCGGCCCGCCCGACTTCGAGGTGAACATGGTGACCGGCGCGCTCGCATCCGACGTACGACCGCCGGACACGCCCTTCACCGTGAAGGCGTACTGCGTCTGCGGCAGCAGACCGGTCACCACGGCACTCGTGGTCGAGCTGGTCGCCACCTGCTTGCCGTCGGCGTACACCTTGTACGACGAGGCGCCGGTGCTCGGCCGCCAGTTGAGGCTGACCGTCGTGCGGCTCACGTCGGTCGCGGTGAGGTCGGCCGGCTTACTCGGCGAGTCCTTCTTCTCCGGCGTGATCTTGTACAGCTTCGAGCCGTGGGCCGGCAGTGCCGCGCTGACCTGGCCGGCGACGCTCCGGGTGTTCTCGTTCGCCCAGATGTCGCGGACGGTCGCCTTGCCGGTCAGGCCGAGCTGGTCGAAGTTCCCGGCCACCGTGGCAGGGGTGTCGGCCAGGTTGAAGAGGGCGACGGTGACGCTGCCGTCCGCGTTCTTGGCGTACCAGGTCTGCTGCAACTGGTCCTGGTTCAGCGGCCGGGCCGGGTTGCCGGACTGGTTGATCGCGATGACCTCGCGGTTGGTCAGCAGCTTCAGGCCGTACGCGTCCAGCTTGGTCATGTCGTCACCGACGAACAGCGGTGCGGCGTTGATCGCCCAGAACGTCATGTAGCTCTGCCGCTCGGCGTCGCTGAGGCCATCCATCTCTCCGACGCCGACGTTGATCGCGTCCAGGTTGTTCCAGTGACCTGGCCCGGCGTCGTCGATCCACTGCGGCAGATCCCACCAGCGGGCCTTCACCGAGCTGTCCCAGCGGACGATCGTGTCGCAGTAGCACTCCACGTCGGTGTCGATCCGCCAGCCGTTCGAGTTCTGCTTCCAGACATCGGCGTACCGGTGGCTCAGCGACCACGACAGCGTGTACATCATCGGGCGCCCGGCGTTCTGGACCGCGCGCCACCAGGCCTCGATGTCCTCGGTGTTGTTGTGGTTCGGGTCGTCCGGCGCGCCCTTCCACGAGCCCGGGCCGACGCCGTCCATCTTGATGAAGTCGACGCCCCAACTGGCGAACAGGTTCGCGATCGAGTCGGCGTACTTCTGTGCGCACGGGCTCGCGTAGTTGATCTTGTACGCCTGGTCCCAGCCGTTGGTCGTGCGCAGGTCCGGGTACACGATGTCGCGGGTGAAGCAGCCGGGGGCGTTGTAGATCGGCGTGTTGCCGTCGCGGTAGACGTCGAAGCCGAGGCCGACGACGGTGTAGATGCCGAACTTCAGGCCGAGCTTGTGGATGTCGTCGCCGACCGCCTTCATGCCGCGCGGGAACCGCTGCGCGTTCGCCACCGGCCGGCCGTACTCGTCGCCGCCGAGCTGCCACCCCGCGTCGACGTTGATGTACTCGTAGCCGTACGGCTTGAGCTTGGTCGCCAGTGCGTGCGCCTGGGTGAGGATGTTCTTCTCACTGATGAAGCTGCCGGGACCGTCCGGGTTCACGCCCGGGTAGTTGGTGGACTGCAGGCTCCAACTGCTCCAGCCCATGTAGGGCTTGGCCGCGACCTGCGGGTACTTCGCCGGGACCGGCTCCTTGGCCTGGACGGCGGTCGGGACAGCAGAGCCCTGGACCGCATCGGCCGGGGCGGTCGCGGCGGCCGTCGACACCAGGGCGGCGGCGGCGAGCACGGCAGCGGCGGTACGACGTCTGAGATTCAGCACGGTGGTCCTCCGGATGACCGGGGAGAGAGCGGACGCGGCCGAGCCTAGGGTTGGTTAATTTACATCGTCAAGTATTCATCGCCGATGACTGTGCGTGGTCACTGGGCGAGGAGTTTCTCGAGGTGTTCACAGGCGGCCGGCCATTCGCCGGCGGTGATGGAGAACATCGCCGAATCGCGGAGGCGGCCGTCCTCGCCCGGGGCCCAGGACGGCGACCAGTTCCGCAGTACGCCCTCGAAATGTGCGCCGACGGATTCGATCGCCGCCCGGCTCCGCGCGTTGCGAGCGTCCGTCTTCAGGTCGACGCGGGCGACGTCCCAGACCTCGAAGGCATGCCGGAACAGCAGGTACTTCGCCTCCGTGTTGATCCCGGTGCCTTGGGCCGAACCCGCCAGCCAGGTGAAGCCGACCTCGATGGCCCGCAGCCGTTCACCGTCCGGCCACAGCCGCGGATCCCAGAACGACGTGGCTCCCACGACGCGGCCGGTCTCGACGGCGATCTGCGCGTACGGCGCCAGCTTGCCGGTGGCCGCCCGCTCCAGCTGCGCAGCGATGTAGCCGGCCGCTTCTGTTGCCGTGGGCACCCAAGTGAAGGTGTACGACGTCCGGTCCTGGTCGCCCGCGGCGCCAAGGCCCTCCGCATGCCGAGGGGAGAGCGGCTCCAGCCGGACGCGCTCTCCCTCGAGCACCGGGCCCTCCAGTACGAATCCCACGACACACCCCTCCTGGCCGAGGTGTCATCGTCGCAGTCGGCCAGTGGCGCGGAGCCGGATTTACCACGATCCGGGACAAGGCCGGGAGGCAGCTTCCCGGCCCTGTCCCGGTCGACTAGTGGTGCTGCGGACGCCGGCGCGGACGCAGCGGCCGGCTGTGCGGATCGGTGCGTGCGTGGTCACGCCGGCTGAAGACGAACGGGCGCGACGGACGCTCCGCCGCCGGGTGAACCGTCGGCCGGGACAGCTGGATCGGGGCCTGCTCGAGGTTGACCCGGATCGGCCGCTGGTGCCAGGGCGAGCGGGTCCGGACCACGACCAGGCGGAACCCGCCGTCGCGGCGCAGCCGGAGACCGATCGCGATGGTCGCGATGGCCGGGACCAGACCGGCCAGCAGCAGGCCGTTGCGGGCGCCCCAGTGTTGGGCGATGAAGCCGACCGTCGGTCCGCCGATCGCGCCGCCCCCGATGAACACCAGGTTGTAGATCCCGGACACGCGCCCGCGCAGGCCGTCCGGAGTGGTCAGTTGGACCATCGACTGGGCCGCCGTGAGGAACATCAGCGTCGCCATGCCCATCGCCGACAGCAGCGGGATGAAGGTCCACAGTGACGGCTGGATCGCGGCGACCATCTCGGTGATGGCCAGGATCGACGCGATGCCGACCAGGTTCCGCAGTCGGGGAGTCCGGATCCGCCGCGCGGACAGCAACGCTCCGCTCAGCGCTCCCACGGCCACCACCGAGTTCAGTACTCCGTACCCGGTCGCGCCGGTGTGGAAGACCCGGTCCGCGAAGGCGGTCAGCGTCACCGGCAGGCTGATCGTGAACATGCCGTAGATGCCGACCAGGGCGATCGCCCACCGGACCGCCGGCTCGTGGAAGGCGTACCGGACGCCGTCGCGCAGGCCGTCCCGCATCCGCAGACCCGCGCTGGCCCGCCGGGCCGCGACCAGGCCTGGCATCTCGGACTCCCGCATCCGGAGCAGCGCGGAGATCGAGCCGAAGAACGTCATCGCGTTGAGCGCGAAGGACCAGCCGGTCCCGAGCGTACCGAGCAGGATGCCGCCGAGGGCCGGACCGATCAGGCTGCCCAGCTGGAACGTCGACGACACCATGCTGATCGCGTTGCGGACCCGGTCCTTGCCGACCAGTTCGGTGACGAAGGACTGCCGGGTCGGATTGTCGACCGCGGTGGCCAGGCCGAGGATGAAGGCCATCATGTAGACCTGCCAGACGTGCACCTGGCCGGTGAACGCCAGCACGGCCAGAGCGCCGGCCAGGCTCCCCATCGTGGCCTGGGTGACGAGCAGGACCTTCCGCTTCGGGAAACGGTCGGCGATCACGCCGCCGTACAGGCCGAACAGGAGGGTGGGGAGGAACTGCAGCGCGGTGGTGATGCCGACCGCGGTGGCGCTGCCGGTCAGGGTGAGGACCAGCCAGTCCTGTGCGATGCGCTGGATCCAGCCGCCGGTCGAGCTGACCAGCAGTCCGCTGACCAGGAGGCGGAAGTTGCGGACCTGCAGAGCGCTGAAGGTGTCCCGGAATCCGGGTCGGCGCTGCGTGGCCGGGATCTCGCCGGAAGCGGGCTTCGAGGTGGTGCGGTGGGTGTGGAAGTCGGGGACGGAAGGGACAGTACCGGTGGCCCGGGTGGTCAAGAGTGTTCCTAAGCGACGTGGACTGGTCAGGGGAGGACATGTCTATCCTCAGGGTTCGGTACTGGATTTCGACAGCGAATTACTCCTATTAGTCTTATAGCGTCACGTAATGGGAGGGATGTCGATGTACGACCCGGACCAGCTCCGCACGTTCCTGGCGGTGGCGCAGTCGCTCAGCTTCACGCAGGCCGCGGAGAGGCTGGGTATCCGGCAGCCGACGGTGAGTCAACATGTCCGCAAACTCGAGGCGGCGGTTGGGCGACCACTGTTCCTGCGCGACACGCGGACCGTCACTCTGACCGCGGACGGCGAGGCGATGGCCGGGTTCGCCCGGACCATCCTGGCCGCTCACGAGGAGGCGGCCGGGTACTTCACCGGCTCGGAGTTGCGCGGCCGGCTGCGGTTCGGGGTCACCGACGACCTGGCGCTGACCCCGCTGCCGAAGATCCTGCGCGACTTCCGTCAGCTCTACCCGCGGATCGACCTCGAGCTGACCGTGGCCCAGAGCCCCAATCTGCTCCGCCGGGTCGAGTCCGGCCACCTCGACCTGGCGTACGTGAAGCACGGCGCCGGCGGTGGCTACGAGCCGAACGGACGCCTGGTACGCCGGGATCCGCTGGTCTGGGCCGGGATCGCGGGGACGCGGATCGCGCCGGACGGCCCGGTGCCACTCGTCGCGTACCAGGCGCCCAGCCTGAGCCGCTCTCTCGGTGTGCAGACGCTCGAACAGGCGGGCCGGACCTGCCGCATCACCTGCATCGTCCGCGGCGTGAACGGCGTACTCGCGGCCGTCCGGGCCGGGCTGGGGCTCGCGATCTTCGCGCGGTCGCTGATGCCGGCGGACCTGGTCGAGCCGCCGCCGAGTGCCGGGCTGCCGGAGCTGCCGTCGATCGACCTGGTTCTGATCACCAACCCGCGCGCTTCCAAGGAACCGGCCGAGGCACTCACGGCCGCGATCCTCGGAAGCAACGCGCCGCTGAAGCCGGACGCCGCCTAGATCTTCAGGCGCGGGTGAACGTCAGGTGCGTGACTCCGCTGGGCGAGGGGGTGGTCTCGATCCTGTAGTCCTTCTCGACGCCCTCCAGCCCGTCCCAGAGGCGGACGCCGCGGCCGAGCAGGATCGGCACCACGACGACGTGCATCTGGTCGATGAGCCGGGCAGCAAGGAAATCGCGGATGATGGACGGCCCTCCGCCGATGCGGACGTCCTGGTCGCCGGCGGCCTTGCGGGCGGTCTCGAGCGCCTCGGCGGGTGAGGTGTCGAGGAAGTGGTACGTCGTACCGCCCTCCATCTCGATCGACGGGCGGGTGTGATGGGTGAGGACGAAGACCGGCGTGTGGAACGGCGGGTTGGGACCCCACGCCCCCTTCCACTCCGGGTCCTCGTGCCATCCGGGGTGGCCCCACTTCCCGGCGCCCATGATCTCCGCGCCGATGCCCGGGTCGTGCCGCTGGACGAAGGCGTCGTCGACGCCCGCGCTACCGCCCGCCTCCCACCCCTGGGTGGCGAACATCCATTGGTGCAGTCTGTCCCCGGCGTGACCGAAGTGCGCGTCGGGGCCTTGGCCCGCTCCGGTGCCGAAGCCGTCGAGTGAGATGGAGAAGTTGTGGACGCGGGCGAGTGACATGGCGGGTGGGTCCTTTCCGTCTCTCGGTCGAGCCTGGTCGGGATCAGCTCGGTCTTTGCATCGATCATGGCGGTCCCACCTCATGACGTCGAATGCCAAAATCGCAGGCTTTTCATAGATAAACTTGATCTATGCTGAACGTCACCCACCTCAAGGTGCTGGAGGCGGTCGCCCGTCACGGATCGGTGACCGGAGCCGCGAACGAACTGCACTACTCCCAGCCGTCGGTCAGCCACCACCTGGGCCGACTGGAAGCCGCCACCGGAGCCAAGCTCATCCAGCGAGTGGGCCGCGGGATCCGGCTCACCCCGGAAGGGGAACTTCTGGCCCAGCGGGCGACCGAGATCCTCGGGCGACTGGACGCCGCGTCTGTCGAGCTGGAGGCGCGCGTGGGACTTCGGGCCGGACGCGTACGACTGGCCGGTTTCCAGACGGTCCTCAGCACGCTGGTGCCGAGGGCAGCCACCGAGCTGTCCCGAACCCACCCGGGCATCGAGTTGAATCTCGTCGACGCCCACCCGGCCGATGGGCTCGAGATGCTGCGGGCCGGGCATGTCGACGTCGCCTTGATCTTCCGGCACACCGGCACGCCGTTCGAGCAGGAAGGATTCCGGCTCACCCACCTGCTGGACGATCCCCTCTACCTCGTCAGTGACCAACCCGATCAGCGACTCGAGGACCACCGGGACTCCGCCTGGGTCGGCGGGTGCGAGCACTGCCGAGCCGCCACGATGACGGCCTGCGAGCGCGCCGGCTTCTCACCACGCATCGCCTTCTCCTGCGACGACACCGTCGTCTCCCAGGCGGTAGTGGCCGCCGGAATGGGCGTTGCCATCCTCAACGGACTCGCACTGGAGGCACACCAGGCGCCGGGCATCCACGCCACACCGCTCGCCGGCTTTGCCCGCTCGATCTACGCCGCGACGTACGGCGACCCGCCAGACCCGCCCGCCACGACGGCTCTGATCGAGATCCTGTCCTCGCTGTCCTAGGTGAGGGCGTCGCCGCGGATGACCAACGTGATGATGCTGACCGCGGCGACCGCGATCGTGACCAGGAACGGGGCGTTCCGCCACAACAGGATCACAGCCAGCAGTCCTGCGACCACGACCAGCGCGATCCACCCGACCACCCCGACCGGACCGGGAGGCGCGATCACGAGCAGCCCGGTCGCCACCGCTAGCGGCAGGGGCGCGAGCAGTCGCGCGTAGCGCCCGAGTCGTTGCGGCCAGCCCCTGACTCCGGTCGCCAGATCGTCCGCCAGGTCGGGTACGACGTTTGCCAAGTGGGCACCGACGCCGAGAAGCGCGGTCGCGACTGTTGCCCACCAGGGCGCCCAGGTGCCCGCCGTGCCGAGCGTCACGAACGACGGCAGTGCGCCGAACGCGACCGCGTACGGGAGCCAGGAGATCACGGTGGACTTGAGGCCGAGGTTGTACGCCCAGGCGCAGGCGACGAAGAGCAGATGCATCAGCCCGGCCGCGACCCCGTTGGCCAGCGACACCGGGATCGTGACGACCAGCGCGATGCCGGCGGCCACCTCCAGGGTCCGGCGACTCACCAGTCCGCGCACCACAGGCTTGTCCTGGCGGTTAACAATGGTGTCGCGGGCGGCATCAATCGCGTCATTGCTCCAGCCGATCGAGAGGTGGCCGGTGAGGATCGTTGCGGCGACGAGGAGACATCCGGCCGGATTCCGCCCGGCCGACCAGGCGACGGCGGTGACGAACGCGGTGACGGCGATGGTCGGACCGGGATGGCAGGCAAGCGCCAGACCCCGTACCGTCCGCAGAACGCTCACGCACGTAACGATGCCACGATGACGCGGATCGCAGCGGTCCGGCCCGCCCTGCCGGCGTACCGCTATCCGCAGGCGGAGCTGACCGAGGCCTTCGCCTCGATCTGCCTGCCGGACGGCGGGGGTACGGCGTTGCTGCGGCGCCTGCACGCGAACGCGGGAGTGTCGTTCCGGCATCTCGCGTTGCCGCTGGAGCAGTACGGCGTACTGAAGGACTTCGGCGAGGCGAACGACGCGTGGATCGCGGCGGCCGTGGATCTTGGCGCGGAGGCGGTCGCGGGGGCAGTGAAGGACGCGGGGCTGACGCTGGACGACGTCGACGTACTGATGTTCACGACTGTGACCGGAGTTGCGGCCCCGTCGATCGATGCGCGGGTCGCGTTGCGGCTGGGGCTGCGGGAGGACGTGAAGCGGCTGCCGCTGTTCGGCCTCGGATGTGTGGGCGGGGCGGCCGGAATCGCCCGTTTGCATGACTACTTGAAGGCTTGGCCCACGCATGTCGCCGTACTGCTGTCGGTTGAGTTGTGCTCGCTGACGTTGCAGCGGGAGGACGCCTCGCTGCCGAACCTCGTCGGTGGGGCGCTGTTCGGGGACGGCGCGGCGGCTGTGGTGTTGACCGGGTCGGAGCATCCGGCGGCGTCCGGGCCGTCTGTGGTGGCGACGCGGAGCAGGTTGTATCCGGACTCCGAGCGGGTGATGGGCTGGGACGTCGGGTCCGGCGGGTTCCGGATCGTGCTCGGCGCGGACGTGCCTGAGGTGGTCCGGCAGTACCTCGGTGATGATGTGCGCGGCTTCCTCGGGGACCACGGGCTGACGGTGCCGGACGTCGGGACGTGGGTCAGCCACCCGGGCGGGCCGAAGGTGCTGGAGGCGGTCGCCGAGACGCTCGACCTGCGGCCGGGCGCTCTGGAGCTGACGTGGAAATCGCTCGATGCGGTCGGCAACTTGTCGTCGTCGTCGGTGTTGCACGTGCTCGGTGACACGCTGCGGCTGGATCCTTCTCCACAGGGCCCCGGGTTGTTGCTCGCGATGGGGCCGGGGTTCTGTTCCGAGCTCGTCCTGCTGGAGTGGTGATGTACACCTTCTACGTCGTCTTCGTGTTGCTGGTCGCGGCCGAGCGGCTGGTGGAGTTGGTCGTGTCGGTGCGGAACGCGCGCTGGAGCTTCGCGCAAGGCGGAGTGGAGTACGGGCGCGCGCACTATCCGTACATGGTCGCGCTGCACACGGCGCTACTCGGTGGGTGCCTGGCCGAGGGGGCGCACCGGCCGTTCATCCCGTGGCTGGGGTGGACGATGGTCGTGGTGGTGCTGTTGTCCCAAGGGCTGCGGTGGTGGTGCATCACGGTGCTCGGTCATCAGTGGAACACCCGGGTGATCGTCGTACCAGGGCTGCGTTTGGTTGCCCGCGGCCCGTATCGGTGGATCCGGCACCCGAACTACGTGGCGGTGGTTGCCGAGGGCATCGCGCTGCCGCTGGTCCACACGGCCTGGCTGACGGCGGTGGTCTTCACAGTGCTGAACATCCCGCTGCTCGCGATCCGGATCCGCTCCGAAGAGGCCGCCCTGAACTCCGCGTTGGTCAAGTGATCGATCTCCTCGTCGCCGGGTGCGGTCCCGCCGGGGCGGCGACGGCGATCCGTGCCGCGCTGGCCGGTCTGTCCGTGGTTGTCGTCGAGCCGCGCGCTGTACCGATCGACAAGGCGTGCGGGGAGGGCATCGCCCACAGCGCTGCTGCGTATCTGTCCCGTCTCGGAGTCGAGCTGGACGGCCGGCCGTTCTACGGCATCCGGTATCTCGACGGACAGCATCAGGTCGACGCCCGCTTCCGCGCCGGCCCCGGGCTCGGAGTACGCCGTACGACGCTGCACGAGGCTCTCATGAAGCGAGTGGCCGACCTGGGCATTCCCGTGGTCCAGACTCGCGTGGGCACCATCACCCAGAACACCACTTCGGTCACCGCAGCCGGCCACACCGCCCGCTACCTGGCCGCCGCCGACGGCCTCCACTCACCCATCCGCCGCCAACTGGACCTCGGTTCGACCTCCGTGGGAGATGTACGCCGTGGACTGCGCCGGCACTTTCACGTCTCACCGTGGACTGATCTGGTCGAGGTGTACTGGTCGCGTCTGGGGGAGGCCTACGTGACACCGGTCGCGGGCGACCTGGTCGGCGTCGCCGTCCTGACCTCCGCCCGCGGCACCTTCGACTCACACCTCAGCGCCTTCCCTGCCCTCCAACGACGGCTGACAGGTGCCTGCCCCGCAAGCGACGTCATGGGTGCCGGCCCACTCCGCCAACGAGTCCGCAGCCGCGTCGCCGGTCGCGTCCTGCTCGTTGGCGACGCGGCCGGGTACGTCGACGCTCTCACCGGCGAGGGAATCGCGGTCGCCCTGCGCACCTCGGCGGAACTCGTGGACTGTGTTCTCAAGGACCGGCCCGAGGACTACGAAGCCGCCTGGCGCCGGGTCTCCTGGGAGTGCCGCCTGCTCACCGGCTCGTTGCTCTGGGCCCGGAACAGATCGTTGCTCGCTCCTCGCATCGTTCCCGCCGCCGCGCTGCTTCCCGGGGTCTACGCGCACATCGTGAACCGGTTGTCCTAGGCAAAGATGTGTGGGCCCGGCGATCGCTCAGACAACCGCCGGGCCCACAATGGCCCGAGCTTCCTGGTGAAAAGCTCGGACCCGGCCTTTCCAGCCGCCTGGTGAACGGCTGGACCGGCTGCTGAGTACGACTCAACCAGCCGGATGTTGCCCAACCGTTGCCAGAATATGAAGCCTTGTTACACGGGGCTGTGGCGAACCTCTCAGTGCTTTCGGGAACTCAGTGCTCGGTCCGCACGGCCGCGATCTGCAGCTGCAGCGCCAGGCGTTCGCGCGGATCGGAGAGATCCAGCTCCGCGATCTCGCCGATCCGCTTCATCCGGTGCCGCAAGGTGTTCGTGTGCAGGTGCAGCTCGCGCGCCGACCGCTGCGGCTGGCCCGGGTACTCGAGCCACGCCTGCAACGTTTCGACGAATCCGGTGCTGTGCTCGATGTCGTGCCGCAGCAGTGTGGCGAGCGGTCCGTCCAGCTTGGTCGTGTCCAGCGAGGTGACGGCTCGGTGAACAGTCAGCACATGCCACGCCTCTTCCACCCGCAACGCCGGTCCGGGCGCGAGTCCCCGTCGTACCAGGCCGAGCAGCTCGACCGCCTCGGCCCGTGAGCTCGGCAGGTCCGCCGGACCACGGGCCGGCCCGCCTGCTGCGGCGATGGTGCCGGGCGTGGCCTTCGCCTGCTCGGTCACCAGCTTGCTAAGCCAGGTCCACGACCCCGGTCCGTCGTTGTCCGTGACGACGGCGAGCACTGTGCCGTCCAGATCGGCCAGCTGCGGCTCGCTCCACCCAGACCGGCGACCGGTCGACTCCCACAGGTCGAGCTGCTGCGGTACGTCGTACCCGTCGGGCGACCCGAGTGCGACAACCCGCCAGGGCTGCGGCGGTAGCCGTACGTCGACCGGATTGTCGGGGGAGAACTGCCGGAGGATGGTCCGCAGCCTGTCGATGGCACTCCGCCGCGCGACATCCGCCTGAGCGCGCAGCCGCAGCAGATGCAGCGCCAGCACCGAGGCAGCGTTGCTCAGCTCGGTGGTGACCTCCTCACTCACCGGACCGTCCACCACTGCCCAGATCGACCCCAGCCACTCGCCACCGGCCCGCACGGGTACGACGAGACGCGGGCGGATGCCGTTCGGCCCGTCGGGCACCAGGAACGGTTCGCTGGAGCGCGCCAGCCGGCGGAAGATGCCTCGAGCCCGGAAGTGTGCGATCACCTCGGCCGGGACACGGCGGCCGACGATAGTGGAGACCCGGGTGGGGTCGGTGAAGTCCTGCCCCGAGGAGTACGCCAGCACGCGCGACTGGTTGTCCTCGATGGTGACAGGCGCGTCCACGATCGCTGCTGCGGCGTCTGCCAATGCGAACAGCTCCTGATGTACTCCGGCGTCCCCGGCGGCGGGGGAGTCGGGCGCAGCCGCTCTGTCGATCACACCGCGGAGCAGCCACACCACGTGCGCCCAGGTCACGCTCGGCTGCAGTGCGACAAGCGTGAGCTGCCAGCGCTCGGCAGCCGCGGCCACGGTGGGTTCGTGGGCGAGCGTCGTACGCACGACGACGCCAGAGGCGTTGCCGGCCGCGCACCGCTCGACCAGCTCGACGGCGTCCTCCGCGTCGCGCAGGCCGAGGCCCAGCACCAGGTCACCGGGCTGACCGGTCGCCGGCTCCTGCGGATCGGCCAGGAAGACATCCCGGACCTCTCCGTCGCCCTTGCCGGTCACCACCACCTCGAACAGGGCTGGGCCGACAGCGACGATGAGGTCAGGCGCGGTGATCATAAGGTTATTGTGCTCTGCGCACAGTCATTTGTCCCGTCTGTGGTGTGATCGCACCATGACAGCGGATGGTTGACGACGCACCATCGATACATGGTCGCTGCTGGTTCTGCTGCTGGTGTCATTCACACCGTTCCCGATCGCGTCGCCGTCGTCGGCGCGGGCATGGTCGGGCTCGCCACTGCCTGGTTCCTCCAAGAGGCCGGCGTCGAGGTCACCGTGCTCGATCGCGAGGGCGTCGCCGCGGGTGCGTCCTGGGGCAACGCCGGCTGGCTCACGCCCGGCCTGGCCACGCCGTTGCCGGAGCCGGCCGTCCTCAAGTACGGCGTCCGAGCGGTGCTGAGCCCCTCGTCACCGGTGTACGTACCGCCGACGGCGAGCCCGCGGCTCCTCAAATTCCTCACCCGCTTCGCTCGCAACAGCACCGCCGGACGCTGGAAGACCGCGATGGAGTCGCTGGTCCCGATCAACCGGCAGGCCCTGAACGCCTTCGACCTGCTCGGCAAGGCCGGCGTCGAGGCCGAGACGTACGAGGCCAAGTCGTTCCTGGCCGCGTACCGGACCGAGGCCGAGCGCAGCGTGCTGCTCGAGGAGATCGAGCAGATCCACGCCGCCGGTCAGGGCATCGAGTTCGAGGCGATCACCGGTGACGACGCCCGCGAGATCGAGCCGTCGCTGTCCGACGAGATCGGCGCCGCGATCCGGCTGCACGGGCAGCGCTTCATCAACCCGGGCGAGTACGTCCAGCTCCTGGCCGACTCGGTCACCGCGCGCGGCGGCCAGATCATCAGCGGCGTCGTGGTGAAGGACATCGTGGACGA
Organism: Kribbella sp. NPDC049227; assembly: GCF_043197265.1. Classification (NCBI taxonomy): domain Bacteria; kingdom Bacillati; phylum Actinomycetota; class Actinomycetes; order Propionibacteriales; family Kribbellaceae; genus Kribbella; species Kribbella sp. NPDC049227. The sequence goes on from NZ_JBICST010000003.1 coordinate 35,306, forward strand.
GATCCGCGGCGTACGGCTCATCACCGGCGACGGCGAGACCGACCCGTTCGACGCCGTGGTGATGGCGACCGGCGCGTGGCTGAACGACCTGGCCCGGGACTTCGGCGTACGCACCGTCGTGCAGGCGGGGCGTGGCTACAGCTTCAGCGTGCCGATCGCCCACGTGCCGGCCGGTCCGGTGTACTTCCCGGCGCAGCGCGTCGCCTGTACGCCGCTGGGCGACCGGCTGCGCGTGGCCGGGATGATGGAGTTCCGCAAGCCGGAGGCGAAGCTCGACCCGCGCCGGATCGACGCCATCGTCGAGGCCGCCCGTCCGCTGCTGCGCGACGCCGACCTGGATGCCCGCACGTTCGAGTGGGTCGGCCCGCGCCCCTGCACGCCGGACGGCCTGCCGCTGATCGGTGCGACCGCGTCACCGCGCGTCTTCGCCGCCGGCGGACACGGCATGTGGGGCATCACGCTCGGCCCGGTCACCGGTCAGCTGCTGGCCGAGACCATCACCACCGGCCGCACCCCGGACGAACTGCGTCCGTTCAACCCGCTCCGCTGAGGAGCGACGTCGCGAGAGGGCGATCGCCGGTTCTCGGCATCGCCCACCCCGGCTGACCGACGCCTCGGGCGCCAGGTGACCCTCCCGGACGGCAGACCACCCCGTCCACGAGCTCCACTACCGGTCACCTCCGCCGCCCCGGTCAGCCCCGAGAGCGGGCCCTGGCTGAGATCCCCTGCCCAGGGCCCGCTCTTCGTTTTCTGTCGGTCCCGCGTGTCAGGGTGTTCTCCTCGACGACGAGGAGGGCCTCTGATGGTGCTGCGGTGGTACACGGTGGTGGTCGATTGTCACGACGTACGCAAACAGGCCGCCTGGTGGGCGGAGGCCCTCGCCTGGAAGACGATCTACGAGACCGACACCGAGTGCGTGAACATTCCCGGCTGGGTGGACGAGGACGCCATGAGCAACACCCCGTGGGAGCGGATCGGGCCGGGCATGGTGTTCGTCCCCGTGCCCGAGGGCAAGACGGTGAAGAATCGCCTGCACCTCGACCTCGCACCTCACACCAGCCAGGACCGCGACGCCGAGATCGCCCGCCTGGAGGCCCTTGGAGCCAGCCGCGTCGACGTCGGCCAGCCCGACGGGCCCAGCTGGACGGTGCTGGCCGATCCCGAAGGCAACGAGTTCTGCGTCCTCAGCTCCCGCGACTCCTGAGCCCCGCGACCGAGCGGCCCCTCGACCGGCCGTTGCGGCAACCTGCCGCCAGGTGGTTGCCGAACGGCCGCCCGCGGAGCACCATCGGCTGAACACCCGACGAGGTGAGAGGCAGCCCGGATGTCCGACGATCGTTCTGCAGGTCCGGACCACGGTTCGACGAGCGGTTCGTGGCCGTACACCCAGGAGCCTGTCCCACCCGGAGGCGGCAGCGACCTGCACACGGTCGCACTCAACCAACCCACCACCCCGCAGCCCACCAACCCTCAGCGTGCCGCGCCGAACCCGGGGCCTGGCCCCGGCGTTCGTGCGGATCCCCGGCGGCAGTCGTTCACGCAGTCTTCGACCGACTCGACACTGAGGCGGCTGGCGGTCGTGGCCCGGATTCTCTGGCTGTCGGCGGGTGCCGCGTTGTGCGCCGCCGCGATCGTCGGACTCTTCGTCGGCGTCGGCGAAGTCGAGTTGCTGATCGTGCTCGGGGCCGGGGTCGTGCTCGCCATCATGCCGGCGATCGTGGATCGCATCCGGTCGATGAAGGCCGGGCACTTCGAGATCCAGCTGATCGAGCAGATCGCCGACAACGCGCGCAAGAGTGCGGAGATGCTGCGACGACTCGGAATGGAGCACGAGCTCGACGCCTACGCGACGATCTACACCGAGATGCGTGGCGCTGAACTGACCGAGGTCCGGGGCGCGATGCTCGACCGGATCGTGCAGCGGGTGTCGAACGCGTCCGCGGTCGAGAAGTTCGACCGGGGCGAGGTGAAGGACATGTTCACGCTCGGCTCGCCGATCGTCCGCGTGCTGGCCCTCGGACTCATGGAGGGCGATCTGTCACTGATCGACAGCGAGGTTCTGGTCGAGGCCCTCAAACGACCACTGACCGGGAACGAGCACTACCACGCGCTGAAGCTGGTGCTGGGTGGGTGGGGCCACTTCTCCGCCGCCGAGCGTGCCAAGCTGAAGGACGCGATCGACTCCAACCAGCAGATCCAGTACGGGCCGGGGCGGCGCGAGCTGGCAGAAAGAATCCGGAAGCTCTGAGCGAGCTCCCGGATTCTGTGAACTGTTTGAATCAGTGCGTGTGCGGTTCCGTGCCGTGCTCCGCCTCGTGGGCGGCGATCTGGGCCCGGACCTCTTCCATGTCGACCGCACGCAGCTGGCCGATCAGGTCTTCCAGGTTGGCGGCCGGAAGCGCGCCGGGCTGGGAGTACAGGACGACGCCGTCGCGCACCGCCATCAAGGTCGGGATCGACCTGATGTCGAACGCTTGAGCCAGCTCGACCTGGGCTTCCGTGTCGACCTTGCCGAACGTGATGTCCGTGTGCTGCTCGGACGACTTCTCGAACACGGGACCGAACATCTTGCACGGGCCACACCACTCTGCCCAGAAATCAACCAGGATCAGGCCGTCGCTACCGACCACCTCGTTGAAGTTGTCCTGGGTCAGCTCGACCGTTGCCACTACGACCTCCGAAGTTAGACGACTACGGACCCTTCAACACCGCCCCGCCCCGCAGTGTTCCCGGGCGGTACGGCATACCAGGTGAGTGACCTCGTACGCCGTACGGATTGCCCGCTATGCGGATTCCGGACTGTGACCTGGGACACGCGGAATCAGATCGGAATGTCCACAAAGGGTGACGTGTAGTCCTTGACCTCGTCCAGGATCGACGCGGCCGCCTCCGGCGTGAGGTCGGCCCGCTCCCGCTCCGCGACGATCATCTGCTGCAGCAGCCGGGTCTCGCCGGCCGTGGCCAGGCCGGTAATCTCCGGGTGACCGTTCAGCAGCCAGGCGGTCGCGGCCGTGATGTAGCGCTGTTCGTCGAACGGCCGGTACCAGGTGTCGTACGACTTCTCCTCGCCCTCACGCCAGTTGCGCCGGGCAATCATCTTGATCGTCATCAGCGCCGCGTCGGAAGCCTTGATCGCCTCCACCAGCGCCGCGTAGTCGGCGGCGTACTGCGGGTCCGTCGAGAGGCGGTAGTTGAGCGGAGTGAGAACGCTGTCGAAGTCGAACCGGCGCAGGCCCTCGGTGTGCACCGACGGCGCCTGGGCGGTGTGGCCGGTGATGCCGATGGCCCGGACCATGCCCTCGTCCTTGGCGCGGATCGCCGCCTCCAGCGAGCCACCCTTGCCGGTGACGAGGTCGAGGTTCTCCAGATCGCAGACGGCGTGCATCTGGATCAGGTCCACATGGTCGGTCTGCAGTCGCTCCAGCGACCGGTTGATCTCGCTCCAGGCCTCCTCGAAGGTCCGGCGGCCGGTCTTGGTGGCGAGGAAGATGCGGTCGCGGATCTCCGGCATGCGCGGGCCGAGCCGCAGCTCGGCGTCGCCGTAGTCGGCGGCGACATCGAAGTGGTTGATGCCGGCGTCCAGGGCCTCCTGGATCGAGGCGTCGGCCCGATCCTGGTCGACCCCGCCGAGCGAGGCCGCGCCGTAGATCAGCACCGAGCTCTCGTGCCCGAGTCTGCCCAGTCGGCGTGTTTCCATCCTGGTCCTCCAGGGGTAGCAGGGATACAACGGACCCTATGCCCGGAGTATGCCGTTTTGACCCCTCGCCACGGGAGAGTTTTCCACAGGCTGGACCCGCTGATCCGTTACTATCTGTGATCACTTGATCTGTTCTTTACCATGTTGTTCGCACGGATTTTCGAACCTGTCCGCGGCGTGTGGCATGGTGTGCGCTGCCCGATCGACCGGAGCGGGCATGAGAGAGGAGCTATGACGACGGTGCCGAAGGTGTCACTCTTGCCCGATGAGTGTGACACTGCCCGCGAGTTGGGTAACAGTATGACTGCGGGGAGCGATGGAGCATCCGGATCCTGGTCTCAGGTCTCCCGGAGGACAGTTGCTTGCCGTATTCTCCCGGCTACTGTCCGCGTAACTGCTGTCTGAGGGGCGGGTAGCGATGAGTTGGTGGCGAACGTTGCTGAATCTGCCGCCAAGAGGTGAGCACTGGTCGGACCAGCGGCGTACGAAGAAGCCGGGCAAGGGACGGCCGCAGAACACCGCACCGGAGTGGTGGGACCACCCGGATGGTCCGGTGTCACCCACCCCTCGCCAGGCACAGGGCGTAGCGGCGCAGTACGCGACTCCGCAGCAGGCTCCGCCGCCGGCCGGCGGCGTGATGGCACCACCACGTCGTCCCTCCTCTCGTCCGTCTGAGCCGTCGCAACCTGGACAGCGCCCACCCGAACGTTTGAAACAGCGATCGTCTCATGGTTCGCACGCCGCACCGGCTCCGGTCCCGGGTCGCGAGGTTTACGAGCCCGGCCAGGCGCCATGGTCGACCGAGTCCGAGTCGTCGTTCTCCACGTGGGCCCGCCGGTTCTTCCGAGGCCTGGTGGTCGTTGTACTGCTGCTGGCTGCCATCAGTGGCGTTCGTTCGTGGATCAGTCCGAACCGGGCGCCCGAGACCGTGGTCAGCGGGCAGAGCAACTTCCCGTCCGACGAGGCCCGCGCGGTCGCGACTCGCTACGCCGTGTCGTATCTCAACTGGGACGAGGACGAACCGGACGCCCGGCCGGCTCAGATCGGGCTTGACCTGGCCGCCGGTCTGGACAGCCGCGCCGGCTGGAACGGCCGTGGCAAGCAGACCGCGGACCGTGCCTACCCGGGCGAGGTCACGGTCGATTCCGGTGGCGTCACCGCAGTGGTCGACGTACGAGTAGAAGTTCGTCCGTATGTGAAGAAGGGGAAGGTGTGGACCGCGGGGGCGGCCACGTGGGAGCGGCTGTCCGTTCCGGTTGCCCGGACCGCATCGCGGGTGGTGGCCAGCGGGCCGCCGACGTTCGTGCCGGATATGCGCGTGCCGCTGCCGGACAACATGCCCGAGGCCAGCGCTCCGGACGACGACCTGACCGCGGCCACGCTGAAGGATGCCGAGGCCTTCTTCGGCGCGTACGCGGAGTCGGACAACAAGGTGTCGGCAGTGACCGCGCCAGGCTCCACCATCCGCAGCCTGAACGGCGCGGTGAAGTTCGGTGAGCTGAAGGACTGGCAGGTCTATACCGGCAACGACGACGAGCGGCGGGCGACCGCGGCCGTCACCTGGGACGGGGCGGGTGACACCACCCTGGACCAGACGTACACGCTCACGTTGAGGCGTACTGTCGCCACGGACGGAGCACAACGATGGCAAGTGGCTGCCGTCGGATGAATCCAGCGACTGGCCATCGGATCACCAAGGCAACAAGGGAGACACCGCAATGACGACTCACGAACTGGCCGCGAGCGTGGTGCAGCTCGCCGCGCCCCTGGCCGATCCCAATGTCCCCACGGGTGCGGACTTCAAGGACTGGGTGCTGGTCATCGCGGGGAACATCTTCATCGCCATCCTCGTGCTGCGGGCCATCGGGCACTACTTCAAGCGCGAGTGGGGCGAGCTGTTCGGGCACATTGCGGCCGGGGTCCTGGTCGGCGGGCTGATCTACGCCAACAACCAGACCATCAATGTGCTGAAGGGCTTTTGGGGATTGCTGTCCGGAGGTAGCTGAATGCGCGTCGGCCGTACCCTGACCCACCACTTCGAGATCGAGACCAGGCAGTACGACCTGCTGGGCATCGACCTGGGAGAAGGCGCCCGGCGGCGGATGATCATCTTCGGAGCGGTCATCATCGTCCTCTGGGTGGCACTGCTCATCCCGTTCATCGGGGTGCCGAAGAAGCCCACCGTCAGTCTGTACGTCGTTCCGCCGTTCGTGATCACCGCGTTCGGCTGGCGCCCCGGTAAGTTCCACGAACGCCGCCGCCGCGTGACCGAGTGGGCGCTGGCCGTCCGCTACGCGTTGCGCGCCCACCGCCCGATCATCGGTCTCGGCGCCCGGGCCGCCGACAAGACGGAGTACTTGCCATGGCGTGAGCGCGTCGCGACCCAGAAGGTGGCCAACCTGGCGAAGGCCAGAGTGACGCCGGAGTGGGAACGCGAGGTCGTGGTGGAGCTGGACCCGATGGTCCGCGCGGGTGCGGACATCACCGTGAACCAGCGTGCCCGATTGCTCGGGGCCGACCACGTGCAACGGGTCAGTCGCAGGAACTCGTCATCAGGGCTGAGCCGATCGGAGCGGAAGGGCCAACGATGAAGATCGCTGACAAACTCCTGAACCTGGTCGGCGTCGGCCGCGAGCGTGGCCTACCCCCGCCTCGCCTGGTGGCCATCGCCGACGGCCTGCTGGTGACCGAGCGCAGTGCGGAGGCGTGGTTCCTGATCTCGGTGGCGAACACCGACCTGGCCACCGAGGCAGAGCAGGACGCCGCCTTGGACGCCGCGGTCAGCGCTGCCGCAACCATTCTGGGTGACCGGCTCAGCCACCTGAAGGTGGTCTGGGGCCGCTCCACCGGTCAGGACTACATCGACTCCGTGGCCGGCCACTACCGCCTCGGCGACCACGAGGCCTGGGCGCAGACGCGCGCCGACCGCATCGACGAGATGCGGATGCCCGAGCGGTACGTCGCTCTCGGAGTCCACCTCAGCGACCGCGACCCGCGGGCGACCGCGCAGGTGCGCGGTTCGATCAGCGACGCCCTCGGGACGACGTCCTGGCGGGTCAGCGCCCGCGAGCTCGCGCACCTGGACGAGCGGGTCCGCAAGCTCGCCCGGCAGCTCGGCTCCACCGTCTGGCGGGCGCACACCGCGCCGGCCGAGGTGATCTCCTGGCTGGTCAGCCGCGAGATGCACCGTGGCGCCGTCGCCGCGCCCCGCCGCGGCCTGATCACCGGTGCCGCGCTGGCCCGGCTCACCTCCGGCCGAGTGGTGCCGTACACCGATCACCTGCGCATCTACGACACCCGCGGCCAGATCGCGGCGTACACGACCGTGCTGGCGATGACGGACTTCCCCGAGGAGCTCGAGACCCCGGGTGCGGGGGAGTGGCTGCGCACGCTGTCGGAGATCAAGGCGATCGACGACGACGGCGACGAGATCGACGTCACCGTCGAGGCGTCCGTCCGGTTCCGGGTGCTGACGAAGAAGACCGCGCGGAACCTGGTCGACGAGACCCGCAAGAGCGCCAAGGAACAGCGCCGGTCCGCCGCGAAAGGTACTGCGGAGGAGACCGCGGACGAGATCGTCGAGACCGAACGCATCATGCGCGAGGTGAAGCGAGACATCAACCGCAGTGGCCTGACCCTGGTCGAGGACCACCCTCGTCTGCTGGTCAGCGCGGACACCCGCGAGGACCTCGAGGCGTACGTCGACGCCGTCATCGCGCACTACGCCGACCGCGGTATCACCGTGGCCCCGGGCGCGGACGAGCAGCGCGACCTGTGGCTGGAATCCCTGCCAGGCGACCAGTTGCGGGTCCCCGACCTCGGGCATGTGCGTGAATCGACCGCCTTCTTCGGCTCCTGGTTCTGGGGCGGTGCCTCGATCGGTGACGCCACCGGTCCCGCCATCGGCTATCTGACCGGGTCGACACCCGGTCTGGTGCGTTTCGACGCGGCCGCCGGTTCTGCTCTCGGTGACGCGACGACGACGCTGTTCCTGGGCCGATCTGGTCGAGGCAAGACCACCGCCGCCATGATGGGTGGTCTCGACTCCGCCTTCGCCGGTGCCTGGGTGCCACTGCTCGACCTGAAGGGTGACGCGGCCGGTGTGTCCGCAGTCGCCGCGGAGTACGGCGTACCGACTGCTGTCATCGAGATCACGGCACAGTTCTCCGGTGCTGCGGACCTGCTGCGCGTGCTGCCCGTCGACGACGCGTTGCTGCAGGCTCCGTCTCAGCTGATGCTGTTGCTGCCGCCGCATCTGCGTGGTGCGGCCGAGGCTCCGGTCGTTGCTGCGACCCGTGCGGAGATCCAGTCGCCCGATCCCTCGTCCTGGGGTGTCATCCAGCGGCTGTGCAACTCCGACTCGGAGACGACCCGGACCGTCGGCTTTGCGTTGCGTGACTTGGTGGAGACCGGCCTTGGTTCGGTCGTCGCCGGTCCGCCGTCCGGTCTGTCTTCGCTGACGACGAACCCTGGTCTCTGGGTCGTTCAGATGCCCGGCCTCACGCTGCCCTCACCTGAGTCGGCGCCGGAGTCCTGGTCCCCGATCGAACGTGTCGGTATGGCGTGTCTGCGCGGTTGCCTGGCGTGGATGGTCCGGACGACCGGCCGTCGCGAGTTCCGTGGCCGGTCCAAGGTCGTCATCGTGCCTGAGGTCCACCTGCTCACCAAGACCCCTGACGGCGCGTCCTTCCTGGACTACATCGCCCGTGTCGGCCGTGCGCTCGGCGCGTCCCTGGTGCTGGACACCCAGGACCCCGCGTCGATCCTGAAGCTCCCGGGTCTGGTCGAGCAGATCACCACGCTGTTCGCCTTCAGCCTGCGTTCCCGCGAGCAGGTCGACTCGCTGCTCGAACTACTCGGTCGCCCGCAGACACCGCCGTACCAGACGCTCGTCCGCGGCATCAACACCGCCGCCAACGGCAAGAGCATCCGCCACGGCCACTGCATCATGCGCGACCGCTGGGACGAGGTCGCCACCGTCCAGATCGACATCCCCAGCGAACGCGTGGCCGCCCTCCTGCGCACCACCCCCGAGTCCGAACACGACGTCCAGCCGGCCCAGCCCGTCATCGCGGCGTACGAGCCCGAAGACCCCTTCGCCGAAGACGAACACGAAACCTTCGAACCAGCCGCCACCGCCACAGCCCAAGCCGAGGCCCACACCCACATCCCCGACGAGCCGCCCAGCCCTCCAGCGGAACCATCCCCGGCCTACGCCCCCAACGGCTCACCGAACCCGGCCTACACGCCGGCGCCGTACACCCAAAACGGCTCGAGCCACGCCGCGACGCACGCTGCGCACGCGCAAGACGCCTCAGCCGACTCCGCACACGCACCCAACGGCTCAGCCAACCCTGAGTACGCACAAAACGGCTCGGCCAACCCTGAGTACGCACAAAACGGGGCCGGCCCTGAGTACGCGCAGAACGGCTCGGCCGGCCCTGAGTACGCGCAGAACGGCTCGGCCGGCCCTGAGTACGCGCAGAACGGCTCGGCCGGCCCTGAGTACGCGCAGAACGGCTCAGCCGACCCTGCGTACGCCCAAAACGGCTCGGCCGATCCGGCCGTCGCACCAGAGGCACCACCTGCCCCCACGTCGGCATCAACCGACCCCAACCAGTCAGCCCCGGCCTCAGCCGGCCACCCAACCTCCCCGATGGCGCCAGCCGAGCCCCAACAACCCTCAGCTGACCCCGCCACCGCCCCCCAGCCAGTAGCCCAGCAAAACGGCCACCCGCCCGCCCCCAACGGCCACGACCACCACCACCCCACCCGCTACGAATCCCCCATCGGCCCCGACGAGGTCTACGACCAAGAAGCAGACGAAGCCGCCTACAACGAGGCCATGTACCAACCCGCCCCCAACGGCACCCCCGACAACGACCCCCAGCGATCCCCCTCCAACAACAAGGAGCACGTCGCATGAGATGGCAGCGCCGAGCCCGCACGGCGCTAACCGTCCTCGCCATCTCCCTCATCGTCACCAGCCAGGTCGCGCTGGCAGCTGACCCCAAGCCGGGCCCCACCAACCCCGCAGGATTCGGTGACCTGCTCCCGACGCCTGACCTGACGCACGGCGACACGAGGACGCTGTTCGAGCAGTACGGTCCGATGACTTACGGACTGGACTTCGAGACCAGCATCCGCGACCCCCTGCAGGCGGTCTTCAACGGCTACGCCTACATGGTGATGATGTACATCATCGCTATCACTCGTGCGGCGATCTCGGTCGGCTGGTGGCTGTTCTCGTTCACCGACGTCAAGCCGCTCACCGACGCCACCGCGACGACGATCGGGGCCTCGAGCAATCAACTCGTCGGTTGGTTGCTTCCTTCGGCTCTCGCGTTCGGTGCCGTCGCGGCTTATACGCAACGCAGGGCGAGCGGCAGCGCGATGGGTCAGATGGTCTGGGTGCTCGTCGCCGGTGTGCTGAGCGTCAGCTTCGCGGTCGCGCCGGCGATGTGGCTGCGAGGAATCGACGGAGCCCGCCAGGTTGGCGCGGAAACCATCATGACGACCTCGGCCGACGCGATGGGACCGACGATGCAGAGCCCCTTGGCTTGGCCCGAGCCCGGCTTCACCGGGCCACCGAAAGACACCCTGCTGAGAAAGTCCGCAGATGCCACCTGGCGCGGTTTTGCCGTCACACCGTGGTGCATTGCGGAGTTCGGATCGGTGGAGGCCTGCGGCCGGTACGGGAAGGGCATGCTCGACGCGGGCACGGATGGGGACGCGCGCTCGAAGTACATCGATTCCGTCATCAAGCCGGCCGAAGGCGGCGATGATGCCGCGACAGTGAAATGGGTCAAGGGCGAGAACCCGTTCGGGCGAATTTCGGTTGTCATGCTCGCCGCGATTGCGGCGACATTGTTCGCATTCCTTACGATCTCGTTGGCATTCACGGCTTTGATGGCGTTCATCGGGTGTTTGCTGTTGCTGGTCGTCGGGGTCTTCTTCGCATGCCTGTGGATCATTCCTGGCAAGCCCAGACAGTGGGGCTTGAACTGGTTCGAGGCCCTGATAGGTCTGGTGATCCAATCGTTCCTCGCGATGCTGGTGTTCGGGACGACCTTGACCTTGGTCACCGTGATTTTCAGCCTGACCGGTGTGCTCGGGTGGCTGCCGGTCACCGGACTGGCCATTGCGGTCTTGATCGCCGCGTTCAGGTTGCGCCGACTGCTCGACAACCTCACGTCGCTGATGCGGCCGGGATCCGGGAGCATCCTCCTCGGCGGTCTCGCTCGTAAGGGTGCTCTCGGGGCGTTCAGACGACTGACGGGTGCGGTGGGCGGCCGCGGGGCAGCCCCGGCCATGACGGAGCGGCGAGAGCGCAGCGGAGGCACCGGTGCAACCGGGCCGCAGCGCGTTTCCTCGGTACGGGTCTACCGGCAGGCGCCCGCCTTGAACGCCCTGCCGCGTGGAGGCGCGAGCAGCTCGCCGTACGAGTTGACTCCAGGTGCTGACCGGCGGCGGACCGACGCGGCAGCAGGTCCGGCCGGACCTGCTGGTGGACAGGGTGCCTCCGGTGCCGGCGGGCGACTTGCTGCCGCGGCGCATCCGACACGAAGCACCTCTGCCCTCAATCTCGCGCGCTCTCGCGGTCAGGGCAAGGATGCCGACAAGCGCCGGACCATCACGGTGACCGCCGCGGGAGTCGCAGCCACGGGCAGTTCATCCGCCAGCCGCGCCTCGAGGCGCGCCGCGTCGGATGCGCCAAAGGGGCGGCATTCTCGGCAGACAGCGATGCCTGCGAATGATCTCAGGCATCAGCAGCCGCGTGTCCACACGCATTCTGCGAGTCTGCGGGAGGGACCACCCAAGGGGCAGCGATCGCGGCGCAAGCCACCGACCTCTCAACAGCGGAGATTCCGGGAGTACTCCACTGTCACGAAGGACGGCGTGACAATGCACGTGCCGCGTAGGTGATGCCTGATGGCTCGGAGATCACGATCGCCTCACGACCGCCGCGAGGGTAACGGCCGGTCACGTCACAGTGCCCCGGACTCGAGTCCGCCCGAGGACAATGACCGCGGGCACCTGTCAGATCGGCGGCCGGATGCGCCCGACGGCTGGCGCTCGCTGATGAGCACGGATTACGACTATCCGGAGGAGCTGGACGACCTCAGCGGCCGCGAGCGTCGTCGTGCAAAGAAGAGCTGGCGGCGCGACGATCACGCGCAGCGTATGGCGTGGCTGCGGAGCCAACGACAGGCCGAGCCAACCAGCCCAGCGGTCATCGTCGCCCTGGTCGTCATCCTGGCGATCGTGATTCTCGGTCTGGGGGGTGGTCTGCCGCGCCTCTTCGGCGGCGAAGACACGGATGGAGGATCTCCGGTCGGTCTGCTGACACCGGGAAGCACGGGCGTCCTGCCGACGGCTCCGTCCAACAATCAGTCGAGCCAAGCTGCCCCGACCGCGACGACATCGGCCCTTACGACCCCGCCGCCTGAGACCCAGCGTCCGTCGGCGCAAGCGACAGCGTCGGCATCTGGTGTAGTTAGCGCCTGGGCGCGGGTGTTCTACACCCGCGACCCGAGCACGGAGGACTATGCCGCCCTGGTCGGCAAGGCCTCGAAGTACATGACCGAGGAAGTCGCCGCGAGCTTCACGTCGGCGGGCGATCCCACCTACGACGCCCTGAAGGCGGACGGTGGAAGGTCGACTGTCATCTCTGCTCCGGTGAGCGCGCCGGCGGCCAACGCGGAGGCGCCCGTCGACACACCGGACCGCATCACGCGCTTCGTCAAGGTCACGATCAATGTCACGGGCAACAATGCTCAGCGCATCGACGTACCCCTGCTTGTCACTCTCGCGAACCAGAACGGCCAATGGGTCATCAGCGACGTGTCTGGCGGTACGGGGCCATGACAGTGGGGGATCGCGATGTTCGACGAACGTGATGTCGGTCGGGGTTTCCTGGCAGTCGCTAGCAAGAGTGTGTACGTCAAGGGCGCGGTCGCGCTCGCCGTGGTCGGGATCGTGAGTCTGTTGATGGTCGCCCCTTTCGGCGGAACGACTCAGCCGCAGGCGGCGTGCCTTCCAGTGCCACCGGGACAAGCCGGCGGTCGTGTTCCAGCAGGCTGGATTCGCAAATCCCAGCAAGACTTCGCCAAGCTCATCGACCAGGTCGCCATCGAGCGTGGTCTGCCCGGCAAGGCGACTCTGATCGCGTTGATGACGGCTCTGGTCGAATCGAACCTGCAGAACTTGTCGTACGGCGACGCAGACTCCGTTGGGCTGTTCCAGCAGCGTCCGGCAGCCGGGTGGGGAACGGTCGCACAGATCATGGATCCGCACTATGCAGCCAACGCGTTCTTCGGCGGGTCCGCAGCTCCGAACCCCCCTGGTTTGGTCGACATCAATGGCTGGCCGACGATGCCTCTTGGCGACGTCGCTCAAGCTGTTCAGGTCTCGGCGTTCCCCGACCGCTATGCGCTGCGGGAGCAGGAGGCGCGTCAGATCGCGTCCGAGGCCGGTATCGACCTGACCCGTGCGGGGAATCCGTATGCCGGTCGATCAGGCGCACCTCCTCCGGGTTCGGCGAATGAAGGCGTGCTGGACGATGACGACTGCGGTGGGCAAGGTGGCGGTCTGGTCGAGAACGGACCGATCAATGGGGTCTGGCCCGAGCAGAAGGCCAGTGTCACCGACCCGAGTGGCACCGGCGGCCTGGTGACACCGCGGACGGCGGCCTGGATCGCCGAGGCCCGCAAGAACCTTGGAACCCTCAGTATGAGTTGCTGGGACGCCCACGTCTGGAACCCGACCAGCGACCATCCGCGGGGGAAAGCCTGCGACGTCATGGTCGGAGCGGACGCCAGGAAGTCCGCCCCGGCGCGAGTCCGCGGCGACGAGATCGCCAACTGGGCAGTCAAGACCGCGGCGCAGACCGGGGTGCACTATGTGATCTGGTACGGCAAGATCTGGTCAGCCCGCCGCGGCACGTGGATCCCGTACAACGGCGGCGGCGTCTACAACCCCACCGACGCCACCGGCGGCCACTTCGACCACGTTCACGTGTCCCTGTTCTGACACGGCACTCGGCCCTACCCATGCAGAAGGAGATCTCGGATGACCGGCCCCGGTGACCCACCTGAGGACAGCGCCTGGGAGTCCGGCCAGCTCGAGCCCAGGCGGCCGCCGGGGCCGGGTGGTCCACCGGCCGTGCCCCCGAATCCACAGTGGATCCAACTGCCTCCAGATGCGGCTGGACCCGGTGCCGATGCCGGTTCCCAACGCGCCCGGGTCGACGTTTCCACCGCGACTCTCCTGCTGTCGGCGTTGCCTTGGTACTTCTGGAGCTTCGCCATCGTCTCGTGGATCGTTGGGCTGCTCGGCTTCGGCTGGGGATGGATCGTTGTTGTTGCCTGGATGCTGTCCGGAGCGGTTGTCTTCGTTCGGCCTGTCGAAGACATGCTTGCTCGCTACTTGTTCCGACTTAGGCAGCCGACTCTCGTGGAGGAGCAGCGACTGCAGATGGCCTGGCGACAGGTCATCCAACGTGCCGGTGTGCCGCAAGACAGGTACACGTTGTGGATTCAGGATTCCGAAGAGGTCAACGCAACACCGACGCCAGGACACGTTGTGGGTGTGAGCCGCTGGGCGCTCTACACACTGCCTCCGGCGCACCTCGAAGCGGCGCTGGCTCATGAACTCGGTCATCACCTGGGCGGACGGGACTGGTTGAGCCTGCTCAGCTTCTGGTACTCGATTCCGGCGCGGTGCGCACTGATCGGAGTACGGGCACTCGGCCGGCTGATGCTGGCGGTTCCCGCCGTCGGATGTGTGGTCGTTGCCTTCGTGTTGCTGGCGTACTCCGGAGTCCTCTTCGCCGTCCTGTTGCTCGACGACAGCTTGTTGCTTCCGCTGCTGTTCCTCACGCCGTTCGTCGCGCCGCCGATCCTTGCCTGGCTCAGCCGACGCGACGTCATCCGCGCCGATCGCCGCGCCGCCGAACTCGGCTACGGTGCGACGCTCGTCCAGGTTCTCTACGGCTGGCAGTTCCAGCACCAGCAGATGCTGGGGCGCGACAGCAATCGCCGCCGGCAGTTGATGTCGAGCTACCCGTCTCTCACCGACCGCGCCCACGCCTTGGAACACTTCCTGCAGTCGAGTTGATCTGGTGCACCTCCGCCGATCTAGGGAGGGTGGCGGGTCAGGAGGGGGTGAATCTGACTTCGTGGGTGGTGTTGGGGGCGGTGAAAGTCAGGAGGTTGTGGGCTTCTGATTCGATCGCGGTGCGGGCGGGGCGAGTCAGTTTGATGATCGGCTCGATGTCCAGGAGGGCTGTTTTCTTGGACTTGGTTTGTTTCCAGAGGGCGGTGGCTTGGCCGTTGTGGAGGATTGAGCCTCGGGTCAGGACTTCTTGGAGGGTTAGGGCCTGGCGGGTGGGGGTGTCTATCCAGCGGGTTCGGTCGGCGTGGGAGAGGAGGAGGTTGTCGAATTCGGGGAGGAAGCGGGTGGGGGCGGGGGTGTCTTCGGCGGGGAGGGTGATGGTGGGGAGGTCGTAGAGGGTTCGGCCGGTGGTGGCGTCGGTGTAGGTGCGGAGATCCAGGCGGTCGAAGATCTCGGCGAGGCGGGTGAGGCCGGACCAGGTCTGGGCGTCGGCGACCGAGGCGGGGCCGTACGCGGCCAGGTAGCGCAGGACGAGCCGCTCAAGACACGGGACGGGGTCAGTGGAGGCGGCGGGGTCGACGGGGGAGTCGAGCCAGAGGTCGGCGGTGGACATGGCGGGGTTGCCGCCCTTGCCCCAGATGCCCCGTGGCGGGGTCTGGATGGTGGGGAGCAGGCAGCGTACGGCGTGAGCCAGTGCGGCGGGTTCGCGGTCGGGCCAGAGCGGGCCGAGGTGTTCACGCAGTTGTACGGCGGTCGCCGGGCCGGCGGTCATGCGGTCGATGCCGGCCCGCAGTACGGCGTCGATGTCGAGACCCTCGAGGCGGTGCCGGCCGTACGTCATGTTCTGGAACACCTCGCGCTCGAGCCGCGGCTGGATCAGCGGGCGGAACGCGAGGAAGTCGCGGCTCGACATCAGGTGGATCGTCGCCCGCATCATCGAACCGCGGACCGCCTGCCGCGACTCCAGCAGGTCAACCAGTTCGTCCGGCTGGAAGCCGATCAGTCGCGTCCACAGCCCGACGTACGGCGCCACTGGCGATTGGGCCTGCATGCCGACGAGGTGTTCGATCGCCTCCAGCGCGGTCGCGTCGTGGCGTTCGAGCAACCACTGCCGCTCCAGGGTGGCGCGGTTCAGGGCCTGCAGGCTCAGCTTGGTCATGGCGGGATCCTCTCCTGTGCGTCGCATTCGACGCTACGAGAAGAAGCGGCCAGGTCCGGTCCTCTACTCGAACGACGATCCCCGATCATCAGCGTCAAGTGGCGACCGTCAGGCCAAGGCCGGCCACGAAGCTGGTGAGGAGTCGCTGGCCGAGAGGCCACAGACCGAGATCGCTGTCGGAATTGATGTGGCCTAGGCGGCCCGTCGTGACAAGAGGGACGGCCCAGTTGACGGCGAGGCGGGCCGCGGCTTCCGGGGTGCAGTACGGGTCGTCGTCGCTGGCGACCAGTACGGCGGGGAGGCGTAGGGGACTGGGCTCGAGGCAGGCGAAGGTCGAGAGAAGCGTGGTCGGGAATGCGGGTGCGCGTTGGTCCGGTGGCGCGACCATGAAGACCCCACGCACGTGCGGTGCCGAACTCGTGGTCAGCCAGCGAGCGGCGGCGTAGCAGCCGAGGCTGTGCGTGACGAGGACAACGTCGTCGTCGGCGACCTGACCGGCGGCGTGGTCGATCGCGGCGGTCCAGTTGTCACGGTCGGGATGCGTCCAGGATGCCGGTGCGATGCGGGTCGAGTTGGCGAGCCAGCCGGATTCCCAGGTGGACTGCCAGTGGTTGTGGTCGGAGCCATCCAGGCCCGGGATGATGATGAAGTGCATGAGACAGCTCCCAAGAGGTGATCAGAGATGGCACCATCATGAGGCTGGTCATTGGCAGGGAGGCGTGTCAGCTGATGGATCGAAAGCAGATGAACGAACCGACCACGAATTCATTGGATGCGATCGACCGGGAGATCCTGGCGATCCTGCAGACCGACGGGCGGCTGAGTGGTGCCGACATCGGGCGGAAGGTGAATCTGTCACAGCCGGCGGTGTCGGCGCGGATTCAGCGCCTCGAGCGGTCCGGCGTGATCACCGGCTACCAGGCGATTGTGGATCCGGAGCGGATCGGGCTCAATATCCACGCGGTGGTGCGGGTCCGGACGCTGCATGCGCGGATCCCGGAGGCGCTCGAACTGTTCGCCGGTCTCCCGGAGATCACCGCGACGTACCGGCTGACCGGAGAGGACTGTTTCCTCCTTGACGTCCACACGCCTGACGCCGGCCGGCTGGAGCAGGTGGTCGACGTGATCGGGCGTCTCGGGCCGGTCAGCACCTCGCTCGTCCTGCGCAACTACCCGGCCAAACCTCTCGCGATCGGGTGAAGGCGGCAACCCGGCCTGCCCTGCGGGGCGGTTGACAGGATTTCCCTTGCGGCGCCGGACTGGCGGGAAGTTCCGCTTCCCAGCGGGTGCCCGGGCGAACTAGGGTCTCGACGGATCGTAGTTGTTGCATCACGCAACACGAACGGGTTCGTCGACTGTGGGAGGGAACGTATGACGAAACGCCGCAAGGCGGTCGTGGCCGTCACCGCCGGACTGGCCACCATTTCGCTCGGGCTGTCCGTCACCAGCGCCGCGGGGGCCGCGCCGGAGGCCACGACCCTGGGCAACCTGAAGTTGATCAAGACCAAGACGTCGCTGCTCGGCAAGCACTACTGGTACCAGCAGACCTTCAAGGGCCTGCCTGTCGTCAACGGGTACTACGCCAAGCACGAGACCAAGGCCGGCGGCGTCGAGATCGCCGATGGACGGGACGCCATTCCGGCCGATCTGGACGTGTCGGCAAAGGTGCCTGCGGCAACAGCGACCAGCAGCGCGAACAGCGTCGTCAGCGCTCGCGCCGCCCGGGCCCGGATCGCCGGCCCGCACAAGGACGCCGTACCGGCGCCGACCGCCACCCAGGGCGCGGCCCAGCTCGCCGTCGTCGGCGGCAAGGACGCGCGCGTCGTCTGGAAGGTCACCAGCAAGTCGGCCGAGGGCGTCAGCCAGTCCCTGGTCGACGCCAAGACCGGTACCGTCGTCGAGTCGAAGGTGGTCAGCCAGAACGTCGACGGCCACGGCTCGGTCTTCGACCCGAACCCCGTGGTCAGCGAGCAGAACGAGAAGCTGACCGACCAGAACGACAAGAACCAGGACGCCCTGTTCCTGGCGCAGAAGAACGTGATCCTGCGGAACCTGGACGGCTCCGGCAAGCTCAACGGCACCTACGTGAACATCGCCGAGGCCAAGGGCGGGGTCGCACAGAACAAGAACAACAACTTCGTCTACCAGCGCGCGAACAACAAGTTCGAGCAGGTGATGGCGTATTACCACGTCAACCAGACGCAGGAGTACATCCACCAGCTGGGCTTCACCGAGGTGAACAACGAGTCGCAGGACTTCTCGATCAACACTTTCGCCGGCGACAACTCGTTCTACGATCCGTCGACGGACATCATCACGATGGGCGAGGGCGGCGTCGACGATGCCGAGGACGCCGAGGTGATCTGGCACGAGTACGGTCACGCGATCCAGGACGACGTGGTGCCGGGCTTCGGCGAGTCGCTGGAGGCGGGCTCGATGGGCGAGGGCTTCGGCGACTACTGGGCCGTCACCATGTCCGAGCCGGTCAGCAAGGGCTTCGAGCTGCCGTGCGTGATGGACTGGGACGCGACGTCGTACACCAGCACCGAGCCGCACTGCCTGCGTCGTACCGACACCGGCAAGACCACCGACGACATCGTCGGCGAGGTGCACGACGACGGTGAGATCTGGTCGAATGCGCTGTGGGACATCAACCGGGCCCTCGGCCGGACCAAGGCCAACAAGGTGATCCTCGAGGCGACGTTCTTCTACGACCCGGACACCTCGTTCGCCGCCGCGGCCCAGGACACCGTCCAGGCTGCCCGGCTGCTCTACGGCAAGCCTGCCGCGCAGCAGGTGACCGACGCCTTCAAGGCGCGCAAGATCTTCTGACGGTCGCTCCAGGTTGTGCGCCCACAACTACTGTGGGCGCATGACCTGGAGTACGGCGGACATCCCCGACCTGACCGGACGACGCGCGCTGGTCACCGGCGCCACCAGCGGCCTTGGGTACGAGACAGCGCTCGAACTGCTGAGACACGGCGCCGAGGTGCTCATCGGCGCGCGCAATCCGGAGAAGGGCGCCAAGGTCTCCCAGGCCCTTGCCGACGCATCCGGACGGCAGCCCACTGTCGTCGAGCTGGACCTCGCCGATCTGGCGAGTGTCGAGCAGGCGGCCGGCAAACTCACCGCGACCTACACCACGCTCGATCTGCTCGTGAACAACGCCGGCGTGATGGCGATGCCGTACCTCCAGACCGAGGACGGGTTCGAGCTCCAGATCGGCACCAACCATCTCGGGCACTTCGCCCTCACCGGCCGCCTCCTGCCGCTGCTGCTCCAGGCGCCCGCCGCCCGGGTCGTGACGGTCAGTTCGTTCATGCACACGACCGTCCGAGGGATTTCGCAGGCGGACTTCCGGCGACCGGCCAGCGGCTACTCCAGGTGGGACGCGTACGGGAAGTCGAAGCTCGCCAACGTGCTCTTCATGCTCGAGCTCGACCGCCGCGCTCGCGCCGCCGGCGTGAATCTGCTGAGCGCCGGCGCACATCCCGGCTACGCGTCCACCCACCTGCAGACCAACGGCCCGGAGCTCGCGGGGCAGCGGCTCATGACCAAGCTGATGGGCATCGGGAACGCGCTGTTCGCGCAGTCTGCCGCGGCGGGTGCCTGGCCGAGCCTGTTCGCCGCGACCAACCCCGACCTGCGTCCCGGCTCCTACGTCGGCCCGGGCTTCCTCGGGTACCGCGGCAAACCGGCGATCGCGCACCCCACCCGCACCGCGCGGGACCCCGACCTGGCCAAGCGGCTGTGGGAGTGGTCGATCGAGGCAACTGGAGTGGATCCGGCACTCACCGTGCCGAGGTAGTGACACAGCGGCAGCTTTCTGGTTACCCTCCGGTAATTCTCGATGGACGCCGGAGGTCTCACGTGCGCAGACTCGCAGCCGCTCTCGCTGTCGCCCTAGCTGTTGCGCTGGCCCTGATCACCATCGGTCCGCGTGCCGAGGCCGGCCAGTCCGCGCCAGGCTTCAGTACGTCGTACCAGCGCATCCCCGGCGCGGACGGGACCGGGATCGGTGCCGTCGTGCTGACGCCGACCGGTCAGGGCGACGGGCCGTTCCCGCTCGTCGTGATGCCGTCGAGCTGGGGCGTGCCGAACGTCGAGTACGTCGGTCAGGGCGCGAAGCTGGCCAAGTCCGGGTTCCAGGTCATCGCGTACTCGAGTCGCGGCTTCTGGGACTCCGGCGGCGGCATCGACATCGCCGGCCCGCCGACCGTCGCCGACGTCAGCAAGGTGATCGACTGGGCCGACCAGCACACGCCGGCCAATACCGACCGCGTCGCCGCGGTCGGGATCTCGTACGGCGCCGGCACCTCGCTGCTCGCGAGTGCGCAGGACCCCCGGATCAAGGCGGTCGGCGCGATGAGCGGCTGGGCCGACCTGATCGCGTCGCTCGATCCGAACGACACGGTCGCGCTCCAGTCCGTCGCCGGTCTGCTTGCCCTCGGCAACATCACCGGCCGTCCGGGTCCGGAGATGGCGTCGCTGCAGACCAAGTTCGTCACCGGGAACTTCGACGGCGCGATCGCCGAGGCCAAGCAGTTGGCACCGGTCAGGTCCGCCGCGACGATGGTCGACCGGATCAACGCGAACGCCCCGGCGGTATTCCTGGCCAACGCGTTCGAGGACTCGATCTTCCCGCCCTCGCAGTACACCGACTTCTTCACCCGGCTGACCGGCCCGAAGCGGCTGCTGCTCGCGCACGGCGACCATGCGACCCCTGAGGTGCCCGGCGCGATCGGCCTGCCCAACGAGACCTGGGACGAGCTCGCGGCCTGGCTGCGGCACTACATCGCCGGCGCGGACAACGGCGCCGACGCCGAGGCACCGGTTCAGCTGAAGTCGCAACGCGGCGTCTGGCGTGGCTACCCGAACTGGGCTGCCGTCGGGCAGCCGCGTACGGCGTACCTCACCAAGCCGACCGGGTTGTCGCGCACCGGCAGTCTCCAGTCGAAGGCCTCGACGGGCTGGACCAGTAGCGTCGCCGCTGGTGTGCCGACCCTGGCGGACAGCGGGGTTGCGCTCGTTTCTGGCGCGTTGCAGGGGCTTCTGTCGATCCCGACCGCGGTCGCGACCCCGCTCGTGGACAGGTCGTTCGCGGGTGTGTGGTCCGGCCCGGTCTACACCAGCGGTGCGGTCGTCAACGGCACGCCGAAGCTGCATCTGACTGTCACGTCGTCCGGTCCGAACACCTCGCTCTTCGCCTACCTGTACGACGTCAACGCGCTCGGCGTCGGCTCACTGATCGCGCACAAGCCGTTCACCCTGCGCGGCGTGGCCCCAGGCAAGGCGGTGCCGATCGACGTGCGACTCGAGGCGACCAGTTGGGAGGTCCCGGCCGGCAATCACCTGGTTCTCGTGGTGGACACGGTCGACCCTCGCTACCTCGGCCGGAGCACTCTCGGTACGTCGGTCACCTTCAGTTCCCCGGCGAGCGACCCGTCCTGGATCAGCATCTCGTGACGCTCTGACCGGGCAAGCTCAGAGTGCTGATCGTCAACCCAACAAGGGATCCGCGCCCTGCCGCTGCTACGACGACTGCCAACTCGCCCCGGAGTCCGGGCTGACGGCGGCGGGTTCGGGATGCGAAGTCGTCGCGTCTCACCGATCCTGGTAGGTACTGCCGACCATGGGAGGTGACAGTGCGATGGCCGCTCCTAGCCGTGCACTCGCGCCCACCTCGGTGAGCAGCTTCCGACCACCCCGCTTCGGGCTCAGCGGTTCGCGTCTCGGTGAACCGCCGGGGCCGGACGGTGACGAGGCCGCGGTCGCCACTGTGGACGCGGCGTACCAGGCCGGCATCCGGTTCTTCGACACCTCCCCGGCGTACGGAGACTCGGAACGACGTCTTGGTACGGCGCTGCGACGGCGGCCGCGTAGTGAGTTCCTCGTGTCCACCAAGGTGGCGGGTCAGGACGCCGGTGCGTCGGTGCGGGCGAGTGTGCAACGGCTCGGGCTCGCGGTCGACCTGGTGCTCGTCAGCGACCCCGACGAGGCCGCGATCGAGGTGGCGTACCCGGTGCTGGACGAGTTGCGGCGCAGGGGCGAGATCAAGGCAATCGGAGTGGCCTCGGGGGACTGGCGGCTGCTCGATCGGCTCGTGCGCGATGTGGACCTGGACTGCGTGTTGCTGGCCGGGCAGTACTCGCTCCTCGATCAGTCGGCGGCGCCGCTCCTGGATCGTTGCCTGGCGCGCGGTATCTCGGTGGTCGTGTCCGGCATCCTGACCCGGCCGATCCTGCAGAGCGAAAAGTCCAGCGATCCCGTCGCGATCCGGGCCCGGCGGATCTCCGATGTTTGCGAGCGGTACGGCGTTTCGTTGCCGCAGGCAGCACTCGCCTTCCCGGCAAGGCATTCCGCGGTCACGTCCGTGCTGATCGCGGCGGCCAGCCCGGCCGAGATCCGCGCCGACGCGGCCCTGGTGCGGCAGCCGGTGCCGGTCACCTTGTGGCGGGATCCGGAATTGCTGCGATTGGTATCCTGACGGGAGGTTCCGCGGTCTGCGGGGCCCCGGTCGAGTGGCGTCGTACCCGGTCCATGACAAGACGGCGCCCGCCCCAGGAGGGGCCACTCCGATGCATGCCATCGACATTCTCGAAATCGCCGGCGCGGTCACCATTCTGGCCGCCTTCGCGGCCGCCCAGGCGGGCAAACTCCGTCAGCGCACGCTCACGTACCAACTGCTCAACCTGCTCGGCTCAGGGGTGCTCGCGGTGATCGCCGCGGTCGAGTCCTCGTGGGGCTTCCTGCTGCTCGAGGGCAGCTGGGCCGTGATCAGCCTGATCGGCCTGCTCACCCTCAACCGAGGCCGCGAGCCGGCCACGCACTGAGCCGCCCACACCGACGCCGGCCACTGAAATGCAGGGTCAGAACTTGTCGCCGGGGTTGGTCGGCGGCGTCCCCGGAGTCGGTGTACCCGTGGGGGTTCCGCTCGTCGGAGTCTGGCTCGTGGGCGGCGTCGGTCCGGTCGATCCGGTGTTCGGCGGCGGAGTGGTCGGGGTGACCGTCACCGTCACCGTGTTGCTCGGCGTCGGGATGACCGGCTCCGGCTCCAGTGGCTCGGCGTTGCGGAACAGCAGCCAGGCAAGGAACACGGCCAGCGCCATGATGAGCGCCATCGTCACCAGCGCGAAGATCAGCGCCCAGCGCGACGCCGGGCGCAGGATGCTCGGCCACGGCAGCGGCCAGATCCGGAACAGGCCCGGCCGGCGGCGGCCCTCCCAGTAGTGCCGGAAGTCCGGTCCACGGACCCGTCCGTTCTGCGGGACCCGGTCCATCAGTACGGCGGACAGCACGTCCTCGCCGCGGCGCTCCGCGATCAGCCGCTCGTCCGACGCCGCGCTGGTCCCGTCGTCGGTCCGGATCGGGCCGAGCGCGACCCACAGCGCCAGGTCGTCGTCGTCCGAGTCGTTGTGCGCCAGTACGGCGTCGTCCGGCAACTCGTCGACGGCGTTCACGAACCGGTCCCGGGCGGCCGCGTCGTCCGCGGAGCCCTCGGTCATCATCGCGACCACCGCGCTGCGGCCGTCGTCGGCGCTGGCGGTGTACAGGTAGCCGGCCGCGTTCGCGCCGAGGCGGCCGCGCAGCCAGTACTCGCCGACCCGCGGCGGATCCTCGGGCAGCAGCGGCAAAGCTTCCGGGATCACCCGCGCAGGCGCGTCCAACGGCGTGTCCGCCGTACGCACCTCAGCCTGTGATTCCGTCGCAGTCATCACCTCCAATCCCACCACATCCCTGGTAGCACTGTCGCCACCGGGAGAACTCACCCGGTGTGACGGCTCTGGTCGAGGCGTGTGAATTTGGGTCGATGGGGAGGATGGGGAAAGGACCTGGTGGGCCGTCGGCCCGGCGGACCCGGGGATCTGATGGAATGGCCGGAGTTGTGAGTGCGCCACAGCAGCGGCGCGGCGCGGAGATGACCAAGGTCCGAGCGCGGACCCCGGAAGGACAGGCATGACCGAAACCACTGTGCCAGCTGGATCGGTGGCCCAGCAGTCCCGGCTGATCGGCGAGGCCGTCACCGAGGTCAAGCGGGTGATCGTGGGCCAGGAGCACATGGTCGAGACGCTGATGGTCTCGCTGCTCGCCAAGGGCCACTGCCTGCTCGAGGGCGTGCCCGGCGTCGCCAAGACGCTGGCGGTGCGGACCTTCGCGTCGGTGGTCGGCGGCACGTTCGCCCGGATCCAGTTCACCCCCGACCTGGTCCCGTCCGACATCGTCGGCACCCGGATCTACCGGCAGACCCGGGAAGCGTTCGACATCGAACTCGGCCCGACGTTCGTGAACTTCGTGCTCGCCGACGAGGTGAACCGGGCCCCGGCCAAGGTGCAGTCCGCGATGCTGGAGCTGATGGCCGAGCGGCAGGTGTCGATCGGCGGCCAGACCTTCCCGATGCCGAAGCCGTTCATCGTGATCGCCACCCAGAACCCGATCGAGTCCGAGGGCGTCTACCCGCTGCCCGAGGCGCAGCGGGACCGGTTCCTGGTCAAGATCGACGTACCGCACCCGCGCGGGCACGAGGAGTTCGAGATCCTGCGCCGGATGAGCGTCGACCCGCCGGAGCCACGGCAGGTGCTCAAGCCGGAGACGATCCTGGAGCTGCAGCGGTCCGCGGAGCAGGTCTTCGTCCACAACCTGGTGGCGGAGTACGCCGTCCGCCTGGTGATGGCGACCCGGACACCGTCCGACTTCCACCTGCCCGACCTCGAGCCGATCATCGAGCTCGGCGTCAGCCCGCGAGCCACCCTCGGCATGATCGCGGCCGGGCGGGGACTCGCACTGATCCACGGCCGCGACTACCTGCTGCCGAGCGACATCCAGACCGTCGCGCTGGACGTGATGGGTCACCGGCTCGGCCTGACCTTCGACGCGGTCGCGGACAACATCGACCCGCGCGCCGTGATCGAGCGCATCCTGGCCACCGTCCCGCCGCCCCAGCCGGTCTGGCGCGACGGCAACGACGGCACCGGCCGCCCGGAGTTCGTGTAGTGGCCAACCGTCCGGATCCGCGGGCTGCGATGACGATCTCGCAGCTCGCTCCCGAGCGTGCACTCCGGCGGCTGGAGCTGACCGTCGTACGGCGGCTCGAGGGGTTCCTGCACGGTGAGCACCTGGGCCTGCTGCCCGGGCCCGGCACCGAGCTGGCCGAGGCCCGGGAGTACCAGGTCGGGGACGACGTACGACGGATGGACTGGGCCGTCACCGCCCGTACGACGGTTCCGCACGTGCGGGACCTGATCGCGGACCGGGAGCTGGAGACGTGGGCCCTGGTGGACCTGTCCGGGTCGATGGACTTCGGGACGTCGCAGCTGGAGAAGCGGGAGCTGGCTGTCGCGGCCGTCGCCACGGTCGGGTTCCTCACCCACCGGCTGGGTGACCGGTTCGGCGGCCTGATGCTGCGCGACTCGGCGCTGCGGCGCTGGCCGGCCCGGTCCGGGCGTCTGGCTCTGTACGGCCTGCTCCGAGCGCTGCTGGCCGAGCAGATGGGCGACCAGGAGGCGCACCGCAGCGACCTGGCCGCAGCCCTCGAGTCGATGGCCCGGACCCAGCGCAAGAGGGGCCTGCGGGTGGTCGTGTCCGACTTCCTGACCCCTCAGGACGGTGAAGTCGACAGCCGGCTGGAGCCGTCCTGGGAGCGCGCCATGCGCAAGCTCACCGCGCAGCACCAGGTGCTCGCGGTGGAGATCGTCGACCCGCGCGAGCTCGAACTGCCGAACATCGGCGTGGTCACGATCGGTGACCCCGAGACGGGCGAGGTGCGGGAGATCGACACCCGCCGGCGCAAGGTCCGGGAGGCGTTCGGACTGGCCGCACTCGCGCAACGGGAACGAACCCGGATCGCCCTGCGTAGGGTAGGTGCGGGGCATCTGGTCCTGCGGACCGATCGGGACTGGGTCGCCGACACCGTGCGGTTCGTGCTCGCCTACCGGCGAGTGGCGCCCCGCCTGCACCAACCGCCGAAGGGAGTGGCTCGCTGATGGAGTTCCTGTCTCCGGCCAGACTGTGGTTCCTGCTGATCATCCCGGTCGTGCTCGCGGCGTACATCTTCCTGCAGCACCGCCGGTCGCAGTACGCGCTGCGCTTCACCAACATCGCCCTGCTGGACCGGGTCGCGCCGAGGCGGCCGCAGTGGCGGCGGCACCTGGCCGTGGGCCTCGCGCTGCTGTCCGCGCTGTCGTGCATCGTGGCGTTCGCGCAGCCCAAGGACAAGGTCAAGGTGCCGCGCGAACGGGCCACCATCGTGGTCGCGATCGACGTGTCGCTGTCGATGATGGCCACCGACATCGAGCCGAACCGGCTCGAGGCGGCGAAGAAGTCGGCGAAGAACTTCATCAACCAGTTGCCGGGCAAGTTCAACGTGGCGCTGGTCAACTTCGCCGGTACGGCGTCCATCATCGTGCCGCCGACCACCGACCGGGCGACCGTACTGCGTTCCGTCGACGGCCTGGAGCTGGCCGAGTCGACGGCGACCGGCGAGGGCATCTTCACCTCACTGCAGGCACTCACCCAGGTCCCGCCGGACCCTGACCACCCGAACGACCCGGCCCCGGCCCGGATCGTGCTGCTGTCCGACGGGAAGCGGACAGTCGGCCGGACGGCGCAGGAGGGTGCGCAGGCCGCGAAGGCGAAGAACACCCCGGTCTACACGATCTGCTTCGGCACCGACTCCGGCTTCATCGAGATGGACGGCATCCGCCAGCGGGTCCCACCGGACCGGGCCGAGCTGCGCAGCGTCGCCGAGATCAGCGGCGGCGAGGCGTACACCGCGGAGTCCGCGGGTGAGCTCGAGGACGTCTACAAGGACATCGGTTCCTCGGTCGGGTACGACGAGGTGGACAAGGAAGTCACTGCCCGCTTCGCCGGCATCGCCATGCTCTTCACCCTGGCCGCCGCCGGTGCCTGCATCGCCCTGGCCTCGCGATTCCCCTAACCCCGACCAGAAGCGCGACACGGCCGTGATGTAGTTGACACGGCGAGGTTGCTGGTGTTGGTGGGGTCGGTGGTGCAAGATGTACGCAGTTGGTGCTGGGATCGAGTAGTTGTTCGAGAACGCTGGGGAAGGCGCCCCTCGAGCACAGGAGGTCCCGGTGGCGACGACTCGTGGCGTTCTTTACGTCCACACGGTGCCGTCAGCGTTGTGCCCGCATGTCGAGTGGGCCGCGGGCGGCGTACTCGGCGTGCCTGTGAAACTTGACTGGACGCCGCAGCCAGCAGCTCAGGGCACCTATCGGGCCGAGCTGTCATGGCAGGCCGAGGCAGGGACGGCGGCCAAGCTGGCTTCCGCGCTGCGCGGATGGCAGAAGCTCCGGTTCGAGGTGACCGAGGAGCCCAGCAACGGCGTCGAGGGCGAGCGGTACTCGTTCACGCCCGACCTCGGTGTCTTCCACGCGACGACCGGCGTCCACGGCGACATCATGGTGCCGGAGGAGCGGCTGAAGGCCGCGATGCTGAAGGCCGCCAGCGGTGAGGCCGACCTGACCGAGGAGGTCGAACGCTTGCTCGGTCGCCCCTGGGACGACGAGCTCGAACCGTTCCGGTACGCCGGCGACGGGGCACCGGTCCGATGGCTCCATCAGGTCGTCTGAACGGAACCTGAGAACTTCAGAAGAAAGCCATGAACGGCAGGACATCCCCGAACTTTTCGATGAGACTGAGCATCAGACATCTCACCAGGGTGGGAGGGGCCGTGGCCGCTGGGCCACCGGGTGTCGGGACACCCCCGGTTGTCGAACAACAGCGGCCGCACCACGTGAAGGGCGCGGACCTCAGGGTCCGCGCCCTTCCTACGTGTTACAGCGGGATGTTGCCGTGGGCACCGCGAGTGCGGCCGGTGGCTTCGGCGTCGGCGATCGCGGTGGCCAGGGCGGTGCGGGTCTTGGCGGGGTCGACGACCTCGTCGACGACGCCGATCTCGCGGGCTCGGTCGATGCCTCCGGCCAGCTTCTCGTGTTCGGCGGCGAGCTCGGCCTCGACCTGCGGACGCAGTTCAGGGACGACCTCGGCGAGCTTGCGCCGGTGCAGCACCCGGATCGCGGCGACCGCGCCCATCACGGCCACCTCCGCCCGCGGCCACGCGAACACTCGCGTGGCGCCCAGCGATCGCGCGTTCATCGCGATGTAGGCGCCGCCGTACGTCTTCCGGGTCACCAGCGTCACCCGCGGTACGACGGCCTCTGCGAACGCATGCAGGAGCTTCGCACCACGCCGTACGACGCCGTCCCACTCCTGACCGACACCGGGCAGGTACCCGGGCACGTCGACCAGGACCACCAGCGGTACGCCGAACGCGTCGCACATCCGGACGAACCGAGCCGCCTTCTCCGCCGATAGCGCGTCGAGGCAACCACCCAGCCGGAGCGGGTTGTTCGCGATCACGCCGACTGTGCGACCGCCGAGACGACCAAGTGTGGTGACGATGTTCGGCGCCCACCGCTGGTGCAGTTCGACCGAGGAGTCCTCGTCGAGCACCCCTCCGACCAGCGGATGGACGTCGTACGCCCGCTTGGCCGACTCCGGCAGCAGCCCGGACAGATCGATCTCGGGAACGCTGGGCGTCACCGTGCCTTGGTTCGCGAGCAGGTCGGTGACCCGGCGGGCCCGCTCGATCGCCGCGGCCTCGGAGTCGGTGGTGATGTGGACGACGCCGGACCGCCGGCCGTGCGGCTCGGGCCCGCCGAGGCGGAGCATGTCCACGTCCTCACCGGTGACGGAACGAACCACGTCCGGCCCGGTCACGAAGATCCGGCCCTCCGGACCGAGGATCACGATGTCCGTCAGCGCCGGCCCGTACGCCGCTCCGCCCGCGGCCGGACCGAGGACGACGGAGATCTGCGGGATCTTCCCCGACGCCTGTGTCATCGCGTAGAAGATCTTCCCGACCGCGTGCAGGCTGAGCACGCCTTCGGCCAGTCGCGCGCCGCCGGAGTGCCACAGGCCGATGATCGGCACCTGCTCCTGCCGGGCGACCTCGTACGCCCGGACCACGACGTCACAGCCCTCGTCGCCCATCGCGCCACCCATCACGGTGGCGTCGGAGCAGAAGGCGATCACGGGTGCGCCCTCGACGGTCCCACGCGCCGCGACCATCCCGGACAGGTTGTCCGGGGTGATCAGCTCCAGGCTGCCCGGGTCGAGCAGGGCGGTCAGTCGGGTGACCGGGTTGCGCGGGTCCTCTTCGCGGGGCAGCTTGACGGGCTTGGGTACTGCGGGGGCGGTGGTCATAGGTCCTCCGGGGTGAGAAGGAAACTGCGGCGTCGCCCGGCGTACGGCGTACCGTTCGCCGGGCGACTGGCGGCTGGGCTACACCGTCTTGAAGGCGATGGCGGCGTTGTGACCGCCGAAGCCGAACGAGTTGTTCAGCGCCGCGAGGTCCCCGTCGGCCAGCTTGCGCTGTTCGGTCGCGACGTCCAGCTCGATCTGGTCGTCGAGCTTGTCCACGTTGATGGTCGGCGGCACCAGCCGGTGGTGCAGCGCGAGCACGGTCGCGATCGACTCGACCGCACCAGCCGCGCCGAGCAGGTGACCGATCATCGACTTCGGCGCGGTCGCCACCGCGTGGTCGGCGTCCTTGCCGAGCGCCAGCCGGATCGCCAGCGACTCCGCGATGTCGCCCTGTGGGGTCGAAGTGGCGTGCGCGTTGATGTGGGCGATGTCGGCCGGGGTCAGGTCGCCCTCGACCAGCGCCCGCTCCATCGCCCGCCGCGCGCCGGACCCGGTCGGGTCGGGCTGCGCGATGTCGTGGCCGTCCGCGGAGATGCCCGCGCCGGCCAGCTCGGCGTAGATCTTGGCGCCGCGCGCCTTGGCGTGCTCGTACGACTCCAGCACCAGGATCCCGGCGCCCTCGCCGAGCAGGAATCCGTCGCGGTCGACGTCCCACGGGCGCGAGGCCTTCTCCGGCTCGTCGTTGCGCTTGCTCAACGCCATCATCTGGCCGAACGCCGCCAGCGGCAGGGCCATGATCGCGCCCTCGGTCCCACCGGCCAGGACGACGTCCGCGCGGCCGAGCCGGATCTGGTCAAGGCCGAGCGCGATCGCTTCGTTGCCGGAGGCACAGGCCGAGACCGGGGTGTGTACGCCGGCCTTGGCGCCGAACTCCAGGCTCACGTACGCCGCGGACGAGTTCGGCATCAGCATCGGGATCGCCAGCGGCGACACCCGGCGCGGGTTGGACCGCAGGGCGTCGTAGTTCGACAGCGTGGTGTGCAGGCCGCCGATACCCGATGCGACCGCGACCCCCAGCCGCTCCTTGTCCAGCCCGGAGTCCTCCAGGCCGGCGTCGGCCCACGCCTCACGGGCGGCGACCACCGCGAACTGCGCGTTCCGGTCCAGGCGGCGGGCCTTCACCCGCTCGAGCACCTCGGTGGGCTCGACCGCGGCCGGGGCCGCGATCTGGACCGCGAGGTTCTGCACCCACTCGTCGGTGAGCCGGCGCGCTCCGGAGCGACCGGCCAGCAGGCCTTCCCAGGTACCGGACACGTCGCCGCCGAGCGGCGTGGTGGCTCCGAGCCCGGTGATCACGACTCGGGTCTTCGACATCTTTACCTCATCCTTTGCGAGATCTGGGGGACAGGAGCGAGGGGTGGGTGGTGCGGTGCCGGTGTGTGGTGCTCATCGGACAGGTGGTCCGATGAGCACCGGCCAGCACACGGGAACGGCGGGTGGTCAGCCGTTCTGGGCGCGCTCGATGAACGCGACCGCGTCGCCGACGGTCTTGAGGTTCTTGACCTCGTCGTCGGGGATCTTCACGTCGAACTTCTCCTCGGCGGCCACCACGACCTCCACCATGGAGAGCGAGTCGACGTCGAGGTCGTCGGTGAAGGACTTGTCCAGCTGGACGTCCTCGACCGGGATGCCGGCGATCTCGTTCACGATCTCGGCGAGGTTGGAACGGATCTCTTCGGTGCTGGCCATCTTCTCGGTTTCCCTTTCGGATCTGCTGGGCTACTTCAGCCGGGCCGGCCACCTGAGCCGCCCGGACAACTATGGGAGTACTACGGCACCCGGATGACCTGGCCGGCGTACACCAGGCCGGCGCCGAAGCCGATGACGAGCGCGAGGTCGCCGCTCCTGGCCTCGCCGGACTCGCGCATCGCGGTGATCGCCAGCGGGATCGACGCGGCCGAGGTGTTGCCCTGCCGTTCGATGTCGCGGGCAACCTTCACGTGCGCGGGCAGCTTCAGCGCCCGCCGCATCGCGTCGGTGATCCGCATGTTCGCCTGGTGCGGCACGAACAGGTCGAGGTCCTCGGCCTTCACGCCGGCCGCGTCGAGCGCCTGCTGTGCCGTCTTCGCCATCTCGAACGACGCCCACCGGAACACCGGGTTGCCGTCCATCGTGAGGTGCGGCCAGTTGGAACTGCTGACCGCCTCCGGCCAGGACTCCTTCTGGCTGATCACCTCGTGCTGGGTCCCGTCGGATCCCCACACGACCGGCCCGATCCCCGCCTCGTCGGTAGGTCCGACCACCGCGGCACCAGCCCCGTCGGCGAAGATGAACGCCGTACCGCGGTCGGTCCGGTCGGTGATGTCGCTGAGTCGCTCGACCCCGATCGCCAGCACGTACTTCGCGCTGCCACCGCGGACCAGGTCGTTGGCCATCGCGATGCCGTAGCAGAAGCCCGCGCAGGCGGCGGAGATGTCGAACGCGGCCGCGGTCGGCGCGCCCACCTCCACCGCGATCTGGGTCGCGATCGCCGGGGTCTGGTACAGGTGCGTGACGGTCGCGACGATGACGCAGCCGATCTGCGCCGGCTCGATCCCGGCGTCCTTCAGCGCGTCCTTGGCGGCGTTGACCGACATCATCAGGACGGTCTCGTCGTCGCTGGCCCAGCGGCGTTCCTTGATCCCGGACCGGGTCTGGATCCACTCGTCACTGGAGTCGATCTGCTCCAGGATCTCGGAGTTCGGTACGACCCGGCGCGGGCGATACGAGCCGATGCCGAGAACACCGGCGTACGCCGAACCTGTCGACGGCGTGATCGTGGTCATGAGGACGCTCCGTTCGGGTGGAGACGGACCAGCGGCTGCCCGGGGGCGACCGGGTCGCCTTCTTCGACGAGCCACTCGACCACGATGCCGCCGTGCGGCGCCTTGACGTCGAGCTCGTCGCGCAGGCTCTTCACCTTCGCGACGACCTCGCCGGCTTCGACCGTGTCACCGGACTCCCGGCGTACCTGCTCGGAGCGGGTGAACGTGCCCTTCATTGGGGCGACCAACAGTCTCCAGGTCGGCGACGCGTCGATCTCGGACGGGCTGCCGTGCTTGTCCACGAACGCGCGGGCGTCGTCGAGCTGGTCCGGGGTCTTCAGCGCGAACGTCTCGACGCCCTTCAGCGCCCGCCTCGCGATACCGGTCAGCGTGCCGGCCGGCGGCAGCTCCAGGATCCCGGTCACCTCGAGGTCGGCCATCGTCTGCATGCACAGGTCCCAGCGGACCGGCGCGTTGACCTGGGTGACGAGACGCCGCAGGACGTCCTGGCCGTCGTGCACGACCTGGCCGTCGCGGTTCGAGATCAGGCGGGTCCGCGGGTCGTGGGTGCTGATCGCGGTCGCATACCCGGCCAGGGTGTGCACCGCGGGCTCCATGTGCTTGGTGTGGAACGCACCGGCCACCGACAGCGGGATCAGCCGGGTCTTGGCCGGCGGGTCCGCGGCGAGCGCGGCCAGCTCCTCGACCGTGCCGGCGGCGACGATCTGGCCGGGGCCGTTGTCGTTCGCGGGGGTCAGGCCGTGCTCGGCCAGCTTGGCCAGGACCTCGTCGCGGTCGCCACCCAGGACGGCGGTCATCGAGGTGGCGGTCTGTGCGGCCGCGGCGGCCATCGCCTTGCCGCGCTCACGGACCAGGACCATCGCCTGCTCCGCCGTGAGGACGCCGGTGCCGGCCGCCGCCGCGATCTCGCCGACACTGTGCCCGGCGACGGCGCCGACCTTGGTGAAGGCGTCGGCGGGTTGCGGGAACACGGCCAGCGCGGCCAGCAGGCTGGACGCGACCAGCAGCGGCTGCGCGATGGCGGTGTCCCGGATCGTGTCGGCATCGGCCTGCGTGCCGTAGTGGGCGAGGTCGAGGCCGGCTACCGCGGAAAGCCAATGGAGCCGGCTCTCGAACACCGGATCGGCCAGCCACGGCTCGAGGAAACCTGGGGTCTGGGCACCCTGACCGGGCGCGACGATGACGAGCACGTGACAACTCTCCCTGAGCCGGGCCGTCCGTGTCCCTGGAAGGGGCACGAATTCTACCGGGCCGACTTTGTAGGGATCCTACAAAACGTAGCTTCCAGGCTCGGGATTGAGCAGGCGGCCCAAGGCCAGTGCGACACGAAGTGTGAAAGCGTCTCGCGGGTTCAGCGGGTGGTAGCCCGTGAGCTCTGCCACACGCTTCAGCCGGTACCGGACGGTATTGGCGTGGATGAACATCGCCCGGGCGGTCGCCTCGATCGAACCACCCGAGTCCAGGTACGTCGAAACGGTGTCGAGGAGTACACCATCCCCTACTGTGAGCGGGCCGTAGACGTCGGTGGCCAGTTGCCGGCGGGCATGGCCGTCTCCGGAGAGTGACCGTTCGGGGAGCAGTTCGTCGGCCAGGACCGGGCGTGGCGCGGCCGGCCAGGCGGGCGCCGCCCGGAGTCCGGCGACGGCCGCGCGGGCCGACGTCACGGCCGCCATCAGGTCTTTCACGACCGGCCCGACGACGATCGGTCCGGGTCCGAACCAGTGGGCCAGCCTTTGTACGATCTCCACAGGTTTGCTCGTACCACCGAGTACCACCACCAGCCGGTCGCCCTGCATCGCACACAGAGCGTCAGCGCCGGCCTCGCGGGCGGCGAACCGGACCGCGTCGGCGACGTTGGCGTTCCCCTCGCTGGCCGGAGCGCGGCCGACGACCACGGCGATCTCGGCGGATCCCGGCGTACCGGACGATCCGCTCCAGCCGAGGGCGGAGGCGCGGGAGCGGACCGAGTCGTCGGCCTCGCCGCGGATCACCGCGTCGACGACCAGCGCCTCCAGCCGGTCGTCCCAGGCGCCGCGCAACTCCGCGGCCTGCGCGTAGACGGTGGCGGCCGCGAACGCGACCTCGCGGGCGTAGCGCTGCATCGCCTCGCGCACCACCGGTACGTCGTCGGGCGGCAGCAGGTCGCCGATGGTGGTCTCGATCATCTCGATCGTGGTGCGGACCAGGTCGACGGTCTGGTGCAGTGAGATGACCCGGGTGAACTCCCTCGGCGCGGAGCCGAAGATCCGGGTCGGCATCGAGGGGTGCGCCTCGGGATCGCGGAACCAGTCGACGAACGCCGTGATGCCGGACTGCGCGACCAGCCCGATCCACGACCTGTCCTGCGCCGACAGCGTGCCGAACCACGGCAGTTGCTCGTCCATTGCCGCCATCGCCGCGGTGGCGAGCGCGCCGGTCTGGTTCTGCAACCGGTCCGCTCTCGCGAGATGCGCCTTGCTCGCTCGCTTCGCCACGTCCAGACCATAGCTCCCATGTCTTCGGCATGATGGGCCTATGACGGACAACGCGGGTGTGGCGGATGCGGTCGCGGCGCTGCGGGCGATCGGGTACTACCTGGAGCGCGACCAGCAGCCGACCCATCGGGTCAAGGCGTACCGGCGGGCGGCGGACACGATCGCCGCGTTGCCGCCCGCCGAGGTTCGCGCCCGTCGCCGGGCCGGCACGCTGACCGAGCTGGCCGGGATCGGGCCGAAGACCGAGGCCGTGATCGTGGAGGCGATGGACGGCGCCACACCGTCGTACCTGGTCAAGCTCGAGGAGGCGGCCGGTGACCTGACGACCGCCGGCCGGGCGCTGCGCGCGGAGCTGAAAGCGGACCTGCACCTGCACTCGGAGTGGTCCGACGGCGGCAGCCCGATCGAGGAGATGGCGCGGACCGCGCACCGCCTCGGGCACAAGTACATGGCGCTGACAGATCACTCGCCACGGCTCACGGTCGCGAACGGGCTGTCACGGGAACGGCGGCTGGAGCAGATCGAGGTCGTTGCCGAGCTCAACAAGAAGCTGAAGGACGAGCTGGATGGGTTCACGATCCTGAACGGGATCGAGGTGGACATCAACGAGGACGGCTCGCTGGACTGCGACAGCGAGATCCTGGCCCGGCTCGACGTGGTCGTCGCGAGCGTGCATTCCAAGCTGCGGATGGCATCCGAGCCGATGACCGAGCGGATGGTCCGCGCGGTCGCCAACCCGCACGTCGACATCCTCGGCCACTGCACCGGCCGCCTGGTCACCGGCGGCCGCGGCACCCGGCCGGAGTCCGAGTTCGACGCCGAGGTGGTCTTCGAGGCCTGCCGTCAGTTCGGTACGGCGGTCGAGATCAACTCCCGCCCCGAACGCCTCGACCCACCCAAACGCCTGCTGACCCTGGCGGTCGAGATGGACTGCGTCTTCTCCGTCGACACCGACGCGCACGCCCCCGGCCAGCTCGACTGGCAACCCTACGGCTGCGAGCGCGCCGAGGAATGCGGCGTACCCGCCGACCGGGTCATCAACACCTGGGACCAACCCACCCTCCTGGACTGGACTCACTCCTGACCGACGGGCATCCGGCGTAGATTGCTGGGTATGAGCGATCTGGAGAAAGACCCGGCGGAGGTGCTTTCGACCGGGGACGGCGAGGGGCCTGTGGTCGAGTTGCTCGAGGGCCGCGAGGTGGTGCTGGGCCGGTCGACGAAGGTACGGCGACTGCTGCCTAACAAGAACCGCCGGATGGTGGGTGCGTGGTGCTTCGTGGACCACTACGGGCCGGACGACATCACCCACCGGGTCGACTCGTACGACGTGCCGGGGGAGCGGGGGATGCTGGTCCCGCCGCATCCGCACACGAGTCTGCAGACGGTCAGCTGGCTGTTCGAGGGGGAGATCGAGCACCGCGACAGCGTCGGATCGCATGCGTACGTCCGGCCCGGTGAGCTCAACATCATGACCGCCGGCAACGGCATCGCACACTCCGAGGTGTCGACGCCGACCGCGCCGCCCACCCTGCACGGCGCGCAGCTGTGGGTCGCGCTGCCAGACTCGGTGCGTTCCACGACCCCAGCGGCGTTCAACGCGTACGCCGACCTACCCGAGCTCGAGCTGGACGGCGCCCGGGTCACCGTGATGATCGGCACCGTCGCCGGTGTCACCTCGCCGGCGCCGGCGTACACCCCGCTCGTCGGCGCGGACGTCACCGTCGAGCCGGGTCGCACGCTGACCCTGCCGCTCACACCTTCCAACGAGTACGCCGTACTGATCGTGGACGGATCGCTGACGGTCGGGGACCTGACGCCCGGCTTCGGCGAGATGGCCTACCTCGGTGCCGGCCGGGAGTCGGTCAACGTGGTTGCCTCCGACAACGGTGTTCGCTTCCTGCTGCTCGGCGGCGAGCCGTTCGAGGAGCACCTGGTGATGTGGTGGAACTTCATCGGCCGCTCGCACGAGGAGATCGTCGCCGCCCGGGACGCCTGGCAGGCCGCGATCGGGGCCGGCGGCAACGACCGCTTCCCGATGGTGCCCGGGTACGACGGCGATCCGCTGCCGGCCCCGGCGTTGCCGGCTATCGCGCTGAAACCAAGGCCGCGGGCGCGCTGACCTGACGACGGCGGCGGTAGTACGCCCAGGTCAGGAGCAGGACCGACGGACCCCACAGCTGCAACGGTGCGTAGCAGCTGATCATCAGCACGGCCGCTCCGGTGCTGCCGAACGGGATGAAGCTGTCGCTGAAGACGTCCCGGAATCCGTAGGTCCAGATCGCGATCAGCGCGAGCCCGCCGAGGATCGCCGGGATGATCGCGGCGTACGGCGCGACCCGGCGACCGCCGATGAACGGGATCCAGGCCGGCGCGACCTCGCCCCACCGCTTCACCAGACCGAAGGTGATCAGCG
Organism: Kribbella sp. NPDC049227; assembly: GCF_043197265.1. Taxonomy (NCBI): domain Bacteria; kingdom Bacillati; phylum Actinomycetota; class Actinomycetes; order Propionibacteriales; family Kribbellaceae; genus Kribbella; species Kribbella sp. NPDC049227. The sequence goes on from NZ_JBICST010000003.1 coordinate 72,156, forward strand.
CGACTCCCTCGGCGAAGATGGTCAGGCAGACGACGTACAGGTGCTCCCCGAAGCCGTGCAGATGGGCCGGCTGGCCGGAGTCGTCGAGCATCCCCATCGACGAGCCGGCGACCAGACCGAGACGCCACAGCCCGGACGGCAGTGTCATGAACGGGATCGCGTGGGCCAGGCCGTACGCCCAGCGGGGAACGGGTCGCTCGGTTGTTTGCTTCACGCTACGAGCATCCGGCCGCGGGCCGTGCCGGGACCTCACCCGCGGGAGTGAACCGGCTCCCTCCGGAGAACCTTTCAGAGCAGATCGTGGTCGCGGGCGTACGCCGCCGCGGCGGTCCGGGACGGTACGTCGAGCTTGGTGAAGATGTTGGTCAGATGCCGTGCGACAGTCTTGTCGCTGAGCACCAGTTGCTGCGCGATCTCCGCGTTGCTACGCCCGGCCGTGACCAAGCGCAGTACCTCGAGCTCGCGGGCAGTCAGACCGCCCGCGCCGTCGCGGTGCAGCAGCCTCTCGACCTCCTGCCGGGTCGGGACCGCGCCGAGCTCACCGAGGCTGCGGTGCGCGGACGTGAGCTCCGTCAGTGCCGACTCCTCGTCCTCGAGGAGCCGGAACGACCGCCCGATCAGCACCTTCGTCCGTGCGATCTCGTACGGCGCCTGAAGCGTGCTCCACAACCGCAACGCCTCCCGGGCCTGCGGCAGCGCCCGATCCGGGTCCCCGCGCTCCAGTGCGACCAGAGCCAGGGAGTACGCCGCCGCCGCGCGCAACCCGCCGCACCCGAAACCGGCGGCGATCCCGGCCAGTTCATCCGCGGCCGAGTCGGCTTCGTCGACGGCTCCACCGGCCACCAGCACCTCGACCGCTGGTGCGAGCAGGCGCGATCGGTACACCGGCCCCATGGTCTCCGCGAGCAACCGCCGTACCGCCGCGACAGCCGCGGAGGTGCGGCCACGGGCGAGCAGCAGCAGCGACCGGCCCGGCTGAGGGTCGTAACCGAATCCGGCCGCCTCGTCGTAGGAGCTCTCCGCGGCGGCCAGGTCGCCGAGAATCCGGTAGACGTCTCCACGCTCGCTCAGCGCGAGTCCGGCCGCGGCCTGGGCGCCCGACGACGCATAGCGCCGGCACGCGTCGTCGAACTCCTGCACCGCCTCGCCGTAGGCGCTGTGCAACCGCAGGATCTGCCCCCGATGGACGGCGCATTGGCCGGTGAACGGCACCAGATCCGGCTGGGTGTCGCACCACCGGGTGAGTGCGGCTGTCCACGCGGCCGCGCGGGAGTAGTCCTGCACCTCCTGACAGCCTTCGATCATCGCGCAGTACACGTTGCCCGCGAGGATCGGCGACAGCTCACCGGCCGCGACCCCCACCATTGCTTCGTCGAGCATGGCGAGGCCCTCCGGCACGCGACCGGAGTACATCAGCATCCGGCCCTGGCAGACGAGGCCCTGGGCGAGCAGATCGGGTTCGCCGAACCGGCGGGCCACCTCGGTGATCTCGGCTCCGACGCGCATCGCGCCCCCGAAGTCGCCCTGATCGAGGCGGCGGTAGAAGTCGTGGACGAGGAGGTAGCCGCGCTCGACCACGTCACCCTGGTCCGCGAGCAGCCGCTCCCCCCGCGCGGCCCAGCCGCGTCCGATCGCGACCTCGCCGCGGATGTTCAGCACCAGCGCCAGCCAGAAGGCGAGCCGGACCGCGCCCAGGACGTTGCCGTCGTCAACTTCCCGCCGGTACGCGCGCTGCAGCGAGCGGACACAGGCATCGTCGTCCCCGACCAGGTACGCGGCGGTGGCCAGCGTGAGCAGATCGCCGGGGCCCAGGTCGGCGGCGGACGACAGTTGGTCGTACGCCGTCGCCCAGTCCCGCCGGTCGAACGCCGCCCGGGCGCGCTCCAGATCCTCGACTATGCCCATCGCAGTCCCCTCCCCGCGAGGATGAACCCTCCGATCACGCTGGGGCAAGACTCCGGTCCGAGCCGGCCCGCGCCGCGATCCGTTTGGCCAGGTACGCCGCGTCCCGCCCGACACCCGGCAGGGTCATGGACGCGAACGCGTACTGGAAGCACAGACCGCAGAAGAACAGGCCGGGTGCGTCCGCGGCGACCCCGCGCAGTTCCCGGGGCCAGCCGTCGGCACCGATCACGGCTCCGTCGATCCAGTCGAACACCTGCCGGAAGCCGGTGCACCAGATCACGTTCGTCACGCCCAGTGCCCGGCCGTCGCCCAGCACCGGCAGCCCGGCCTCGACACCGGTGACCTTGTCGTGGACCCGCTCGACCCCTCGCGCGAGCAGGTCGGCCCGCTTGACCCGGATCATCGGGCCTCCGTGGAAGCGTCCGTGCTGCATGATCGCGTCGGAGTTCGGCAGCCGGCGGGTGACCAGGTGCCGCCCGACGAACAGGAAGACCGGCCAGAACAGCCGCTCACCCGGCTTGCCCGGCTTGACCGGGAGCTGACCGGGGTCGCGCCCGACCAGAACGGTCCGGTGGGTCTGCGCCACCTCGTACGCGATGTCGGTGCCCGAGTGTGATCCGCCGACCACCAGGACCGGTCCTGGCTTCAGTTGTCCCGGCCGGCGGTACTCGCTGGAGTGCAGTTGCCGGATCGCCGGGTCCAGGTCGACGGCGAAGTCCGGCAGGCTGGGCGTCCGTCCGAACGTGCCGGTCGCCACGACGACGTTGTCGGCCACGATCCGCTCGTCGCCGATCACCACGGTCCAGCGGCCGTCGTGGCGTTCGAGCCGGTCCACCCGGGTGCTGCTCCGGACCGGCAGCGAGAAGTGAGCGGCGTACGACTCGAGGTAGTCGGCGACCTCGTCCTTGCCTGGATACGACCAGGGCTTGCCCGGGAACGGGAGCCCGGGCAGACCGTCGTACTTGGTCGGTGTGTAGAGCCGGAGGGTGTCCCACTGGGCCCGCCACTGGTCGCCGACCCGGGCGTTGCCGTCCAGGATGACGAAGGACCGGCCGAGTTTCTGCAGGTGGTACCCGGTCGCGAGGCCGGCCTGCCCGGCGCCGATGACAACTGTTTCGATCGTGCTGTTCATGCGAGTCTCCGCTCGTTCTCCAACGACGCTGTCGGGACGACGCCGCGCCGAAGCGGGCGGAAGCGCAGCCACCACAGCAGCATCAGCGCGGACGTCACGACGTAGAAGCCGTGCAGGGCCCAGATCGGACCCGCCGGCAGATGCACCACGTAGATGCTGTGGACGGCGTTGCCGACGTTGGCCAGGACGAGGTTCGCCGGACTGTACGACTCCAGGTCGCGGGTCCGGAGCGCCTTGACCACCATCGGCAGCACGCTCGACGCGAAGAGGATCGTGGACACCGTCCCCGCGAGAAGAGCAATGCTTGCGCCAGTCATGTCACCGACGGTAGGGATCGAGCCTCATCCACCGCGTCGGACGGAATACGCAACTCGCGCGCGGTCCGGCGTACGACGTTTGTCGTACGCCGGACAGTGACCCCCGGATCAGAGCTTGATCCAGTAGCGGCGGGCGGTGCCCAGCCAGGTCTCGCGGATGTCCTCCAACTCGCCGCCGTTGCGCTCGATCGTCTTCGCCGATGCGGTGTTGTCCTCGTCGCAGGTGATCAGCACCCGGTCCATCCCGCGCTCGCGGGCCACGTCGAGCACCTGACCCAGCGCCCACGAGGCCAGACCGCGACGCCGGGCCGACGGCCGGATGCCGTATCCGATGTGCCCACCGCCCTCGAGCAGCTTGGCGTTCAGCGCGTGCCGGAGTGTGATCGCACCAAGGTAGTTGCCGTCCTCAACGATCCACCAGTACGTCGCGTGCACCCGGTCCGGCGCGATCGGGCGGGAGTCGTCGCTCTGCTCCCGCAGCCGCTCGGTCCAGGCGACGAACCCCTCGACCGTGGTGAGATCGTCGGCCTCCCCTACGCCGGTGCCGTCCTGGTGCTCCGTACCCCATTCGCGCGACGACTCCAGCCAGGAGTCGCGGAGGTCGACGGTCGGCTCGATCAGTTCAGGCATGGCTCCGAGGGTAGGACAACGAGAGCCGCCTCTCCCGGGAATTTCGGGAGAGGCGGCTCTGGTGGACTGAGCCCGGCGTCAGGCGCCGGCGCCCTCCTGCTTCACGCCGGCGACCGCGGTCGGGTCGTCGATCCGGTACTTGCGGGCCGCCTCGGCGGCGACCTCCGGCTTCACGTCGCCCCGCTTGGCCAGGATCTCCAGTGCGGCCACGACGATCGACTCGGCGTCCACCTGGAAGTGGCGCCTGGCCGCCGCCCGGGTGTCGGCCAGACCCCAGCCGTCGGTGCCGAGCGAGGTGTAGTCGTTCGGGACCCAGCGGGAGATCTGGTCCTGCACCGCGCGCATGTAGTCGCTGACCGCGACCACCGGGCCCTTGGTGTCCTTCAACTGCTCGGTGATGAACGGCACCCGCTCCGGCTCCTCCGGGTGGAGCAGGTTGTGCTCCTCGGCGGCGACGGCGTCCCGGCGCAGTTCGTTCCACGACGTCACCGACCAGATGTCGGCAGCCACGGAGTACTGCTCGGCCAGGATGTCCTGGGCCTTGCGAACCCACGGCAGCGCGACGCCGGACGCGAGCAGTTGCACCCGCGGTACGTCGTCGCCCTCGGCGGTCTCGTACTCGTGGAAGCGGTACATGCCCTTCAGCAGTGCCGCGACGTCGAGGTTCTCCGGCTCGGCCGGCTGCGGGACCGGCTCGTTGTACACGGTGAGGTAGTAGAAGACGTCCTCACCGAACGGCTTGTCCTTGTCCAGGCCGTAGCCGTACATCCGGCGCAGCCCGTCCTTGACGATGTGCGCGACCTCGTAGGCGAAGCCCGGGTCGTAGTGCACCGCCGCCGGGTTGGTCGACGCGAGCAGCGGCGAGTGACCGTCCGCGTGCTGCAGCCCCTCACCGGTCAGCGTCGTACGCCCGGCCGTGGCGCCGATCAGGAAGCCCCGGCCGAGCTGGTCGCCGAAGGCCCACTGGAAGTCGCCGGTCCGCTGGAACCCGAACATCGAGTAGAAGATGTAGAACGGGATCATCGGTTCGCCGTGCGTCGCATACGCCGTACCGGCCGCGATCACCGAGCCCATCGCGCCGGCCTCGCTGATGCCCTCGTGCAGCAGCTGACCCTGCTCGGACTCCTTCCACGACAGCAGCAGGTTGCGGTCGACGGCCTCGTAGTTCTGCCCGTGCGGCGAGTAGATCTTGGCCGTCGGGAACATCGAGTCCATGCCGAACGTGCGGTACTCGTCCGGGGCGATCGGGACGATCCGGTGCCCGATCTCCGGGTCCTTCATCAGGTCCCGGAACAGCCGGACCAGCGCCATCGTGGTGGCGATGGGGGCGTTGTTGCCCTTGCTGAGCGGCTTGTACACGTCGTCGGCCGGCAGCTTCAGCGAGGTCTTCGGCGCCACCCGCCGCTGCGGCAGCGAACCGCCGAGCTGCTTGCGCCGCTCCATCATGTACTGGTACTCCGGCGAGTCGGTGCCGGGGTGGAAGTACGGCGGGTTGTACGCGTCCTCGAGGTCCTTGTCCTCGATCGGCAGGTACAGCCGGTCGCGGAACGCCTTCAGGTCGTCCGAGGTCAGCTTCTTCATCTGGTGGGTCGCGTTGCGGCCCTCCAGCGCCTCGATCGTCCAGCCCTTGATGGTCTGGGCCAGGATCACCGTCGGCTGCCCGACGTGCTCGGTGGCGCTCTTGAACGCGGCGTACACCTTGCGGTAGTCGTGGCCACCGCGGGGGAGCTTGCGCAGGTCGTCGTCGGACAGCGTGCTGACCATCTGCTGCAGCCGCTGGTCGCCGCCGAAGAAGTTGTTCCGGATGTACTCACCGGACTCGACCGAGTAGGTCTGGAACTGGCCGTCCGGCGTGGTGTTCATCTTGTTCACCAGCGCGCCGTCGTGGTCCTGCGCCAGCAGCGCGTCCCACTCGCGGCCCCAGATCACCTTGATCACGTTCCAGCCGGCTCCGCGGAAGAACGCCTCCAGCTCCTGGATGACCTTGCCGTTGCCGCGGACCGGTCCGTCCAGCTGCTGCAGGTTGCAGTTGATCACGAAGGTGAGGTTGTCCAGCTCCTCGCGGGCGGCCAGGCCGATCGCGCCGAGCGACTCCGGCTCACCCATCTCGCCGTCACCGAGGAAGGTCCAGACGTGCTGCTGACTGGTGTCCTTGATGCCGCGGTGGTGCAGGTACCGGTTGAAGCGGGCCTGGTAGATCGAGTTCAGCGCGGCCAGCCCCATCGAGACGGTGGGGAACTCCCAGAAGTCCGGCATCAACCGGGGGTGCGGGTACGACGACAGGCCGTTGTGCGGACCGCGGGAGACCTCCTGGCGGAAGCCGTCCAGCTGGTCGGCGCTCAACCGGCCCTCGAGGAAGGCGCGCGCGTACATCCCGGGGGAGGCGTGGCCCTGGATGAAGATCTGGTCACCGCCGCCGGGGTGGTCCTTGCCGCGGAAGAAGTGGTTGAAACCGACCTCGTACAGGCTGGCCGCGGACTGGTAGGTGGCGATGTGGCCGCCGACCTCGAGGCCCTTGCGGTTGGCCTTGCTCACCATCACCGCGGCGTTCCAGCGGATGAAGGCCCGGATCCGGCGTTCGATGTGCTCGTCGCCGGGGAACCACGGCTCCCGCTCGGGCGGGATCGAGTTGATGTAGTCGGTGCTCCGCAGTGCGGGCACCCCCACCTGTCGCTCCCGGGCCCGCTCGATCAGCTTGAGCATGAGGTAGCGTGCTCGCGCCTTGCCCCGTTCGTCCAGGACGGCGTCGAGCGATTCGACCCACTCGCGTGTCTCGTCGGGGTCGATGTCGGGGAGCTGGGTGGGCATCCCCTCGGTGATGATGGCTGGTGGTTCGTGTCCGGAAGCCACGGTGTCCTGCCGTTCTCTCTGGTTGTCTTCACCGCAATCCTGTCACCTGTTCGGAATGCGTTCTACTTCGCCTTCCACAGGCGCCCGATTCCGGTCGTGCACGCGTGATCTGAGCGGACACGGACTGTACCCACCACGCGGATACCGGACACGTCACGGAACCCTCGTGCATACTTGCGCGACGCGGTACGTCACGATGGACTATCGCTACTGACGCCTACCCCCGGGCAAGCGGGGACCACGGAGGAGGACACGTGAGCGCGACCGCGGACCACGCGGACGGCAACAGCGGTGTGCCGAACATGGCGTCCCGGCTCGGCCTCGAGGCCGGCTGGGTCGTGCAGGAGATCGGGTACGACGAGGACTGCGACGACGAGTTCCGCGACGCGATCAAAGCGATCACCGGCGAGGAGTTCGTCGACGAGGACACCGACGAGGTCGTGGACGTCGTACTGCTCTGGTTCCGCGAGGAGGACGGCGACCTGGTCGACGCGTTCTTCGACATCCTCACCGACCTGAAGGCCGGCGGAGTCGTGTGGCTGCTGACGCCGAAGGTCGGCCGCGACGGGTACGTCGAGACCAGTGACATCGCCGAGGCGGCTCCGGTCGCCGGGCTGTCCACCACCAGCACCCTGAGCGTGACCGACGACTGGTCGGCCACCAAGCTCGTGGTGCCGAAATCCGGCCGCCGGGGATGACGCGAGGGTGACCCCTGCCGTCGGCAGCCGGGCACCGGACTTCACAGCCCGCAACCAGCACGGCGAACAGGTCCGGCTGAGCGACTACGCCGGCCGGAGCGACGTCGTCCTGGTCTTCTATCCGTACGCCTTCAGTGGGGTCTGCACCAGCGAGTTGGCTGCGCTGCGTGACCGGCCGGACCTGCTGTCGGCGGCGGAGTTCCTGGCGATCTCGTGCGACCCGATGTTCACCTTGCGGGCGTACGCCGACGCCCAGAAACTCGAGTTCGGTCTGCTCACCGACTTCTGGCCGCACGGCGCGATCGCCTCGTCGTACGGCGTCTTCGATGCCGAGCGTGGTTGTGCCCTGCGGGGCACGTTCGTGGTGGACCGGGCAGGGATCGTCCGGTGGTCGGTCGTGAACCCGATCCCGCAGGCCCGCGACCTCGACGACTACGCCCGGGCGTTGGCAACTCTGGGCCACGACCTCGGGTAGACTGCGCCGGTCGTTTGATCCACATCGGGCGGATAGCTCAGCGGTAGAGCGCTTCCCTTACAAGGAAGATGTCGGGGGTTCGATCCCCTCTTCGCCCACCCCAATTCTTTACGCTCCGTTATCTTTCGTATTCCGCTCCAGACCAGTAACGTGCGGCTGGATCCCGAGGGGGGCTCGGGGACAACTGGAGGGGAATACATGTCTCAGCACTCGCACGTCAGCCGTGTCCGGAAGCTTGCGCAGAACCGCACGGTCCGTCGCTACGCCGCACCCGCGGTGCTCACGGCGGCGCTGATCGGGGTCGCCGTGATCCCGTCGGCGACCGCCGCGTCGACGGTGCCGGCCAACAGCGTGGGCTCGGCGCAGATCGTCAACGGCGGCGTCTGGGGTGGCGACATCCACGACAACACCATTGCCGAGTCCAAGCTCGGATGGGACATCCGGCAGAAGATCGCCAAGGCCGGCGGCACCCAAGGCCCGAAGGGCGAGACCGGTCCGAAGGGGGACACCGGCGCCAAGGGCGAGAAGGGCGACCCGGCGACCGACGTTCTCGGCAAGGAAGGTGTCTCGGACACCCTCGGCCCGAAGGTCATCGCGAACATCGGCGGCTCGTTCAAGACGCAGAAGACGAAGGTCGGCGAGATCACGCTGCAGCCGGGGAAGTGGCTGCTGAACGCGTCGGCGTTCTTCGCGCGCACGGAGGCCGGCGTCGCCGGCACCAGGCCGCAACTGGCGCTGCGCGTGGGCGCTTCGGAGACGGCGTTCGGTGACGACTACGGCACGATCCTGGGTGCGGAGATCTCGCCGGCCAAGGACCGTGAGCTGACCGGTTCCACCGTGAAGGTCGTGAAGGTGTCCGAGGCCACCAAGGTCGAGGTCTTCGGGTTCGGCTACAACGACGACGGCAGCGCCGCCGGTGGTGGTCAGATCACCGTGACCGCTGACGTGGTTGCGGTTCGCATCGGCTGAGCTTTCGCTCAGCGAACGTTCCACCGGGCGTCCCCGGTCCGCTCCGCGGGCCGGGGACGACCTGTTTCCGGTGATCGGACACTCTGCCGAAACGGCGTATCCGCAGGCAGCGAGGGTCGTTGTCCTGGGTGGCGGCGGTCGGCGGGATTTCTTAACTCTTCGATCGCCGGAACGGACTCCTCCAGGGCCGGTCTCGACTGGTAGGGTTCACGGCTGTCGGTCGGCGCGATGACGCACCGGGTGTGCCCGGTCACGGCTTCGTTCCGGCAGGCGGAAAACGGGGCTTTCTGTCGGTGAGAGCGAGACGGGTCTGCCCTGAGCCCGGCTCCGTCCAGTTGGGGAGGCACGTGTCCGTGGGTCGCCAACTGGCTGGCACCACCGGTGTTTCCCGGCCTGCCCGCGCACTCGCCGATCCCCTCCCGACCCACCCCGTGCAGGTGGTGGCACGCGCGTGGTGAGAAGCGGTGTGGACCGGCCGGCGATCAGCACCGGACCGGCCCTGATGATCCCGGCCGGATACCCCAGAGACCTGCCCAGCGCGCTGCTCCGCGCGGCCCGCGACTTCGGCGGCGCGGGCGTGGTCGAGATCGGCCCCGACGGTCGCGAGACCAAGCTCGACTTCCCGACCCTGCTCGAACTCGCCGCCCGCATCCTGGCCGGCCTGCGCGCGAACGGCGTACGCGCCGGCGACCCGGCGGTCGTGCACTGCACCGAACCGGTCGGCTTCTTCGCGGCGTTCTGGGCCTGCACACTGGGCGGCATCCGTCCGTTGCTGATGGCCCCGAGTCCTGAGGGCGACCGGTCCGAGGAGGGCCGCGAGAGGCTCCGCAAGCTGACCGACCTGCTCGGCTGGACCGTGCTGATCGGCCGCCCGTCCGACCTCCCGAACGACCTCGGCCTGCCGGTGCTCGACCCGGATGCGCTGGCCGGCCATGAGCCGACGTCGGAGTTCCACCGGCCGGCCGCGGACGACGTCGCCGTACTGATGATGTCGTCCGGCACCAGCACCGGTGCGCCGAAGATCGTGCAGTTGACGCACCGCGGGCTGGTCGAGTTCGCCGCCGGTACGCCGGCGATGCTGCCGGTGCGGCCCGGACAGACGACGCTGAACTGGCTGCCGCTGACCCAGAGCGGTGCGTTCCTCCTGTACCACCTGCTTCCCGTGTTCACCGGCTGCACCAACGTGCACGTGAACACCGACTGGGTGCTGGCCGATCCGCTGCGCTGGCTGGACCTGATGGATCAGCACCGGGTCAACCACTCCTGGTCGCCGAACTTCGGGTATCGCCTGGCCACGCAGGCGATCGCGGGCGAGCCGGACCGGCACTGGGACCTGTCCGCACTGCGCAGTCTGGTCAGCGGTGGCGAGCAGATCACCGTGCCGGTGATGTCGGAGTTCCTGCGGCTGACGAACCGGTTCGGCGTCGTACCGGAGACCTTCGTGGCAGCGTGGGGGATGACCGAGACGGTCACCGGGATCACGTTCGCGCGGCCTGGGCTGACACCGAACGTGCATCGCGTCCGGATCCCACCGACCGGCGTGATCGAGTGGGTCGACCAGCGGCCCGCGACCGGGAAGGTTGCGGTCGCCCGGCCGGGTAAGACGCGAGCCGAGGCACCGGGCGTGCTGAGCCTGGTGTCGGTGGGTGCGCCGGCTCCGGGGACGACGGTGCGGATCGTGGCACCCAACGGTGCGGTGCTGCCGGAGGGCCGGATCGGTCAGCTGCAGGTCGCGTCCGCGCGGGTGACGCCGGGGTACCTGGGCAACCTGGAGGCGGACCGGGCGGCGTTCCCGATCGGCAACTGGCCGGCGCGGAAGTGGCTGGCGACCGGGGACCAGGCGTTCATCACCGGCGGGCAGGTGGTCATCACCGGCCGGGACAGCGAACGCATCATCATGTCCGGGAAGCTCTACTACGCGCACGACATCGAGTCGGTCGCTGCGACGGTGGTCGGTGCCGAGCAGGGGCTCGTCGCGGCGTGTGGGATCGCGGACGGGCAGAGTGGGACCGACCGGCTGGTCGTGTTCTACGCGCTCACGCCGGAGTCGATCCCGGGGATGGATCAGGCAATCCGGAGTCTCGTCCTGGCCCGGCTGGGACTCGAGGCCGAGGTGGTCGGCGTACCGCGGCGGGACTTCCCGACCACGCCCGGCGGCAAGATCCTGCGCCCACTGCTCAAGCAACGCTGGATCGACGGCACCCTGGAAACCCCGCCCCACCCGTACGTCGAACCAGCCGGCGCCAACTCGTACTCCGGCCCCGCAGGCGAAGGCCCGCACGCCAACGCCGCCGACACCCTCATCTCAGCCGAAGAGGACCCAGCCGAACGCACCACCGAACTCCCGGTAGTCCGCCTCGCCTGGAAACGCACCCTCCAGCAATCCATCCCCACCCCACCCCAACGCCCAACCCTCGGCACCCCCACCCCACCGACCACCGCCGAGCCCGCCCCGATCCCCGACACCGAACAAACCACAGAACTCCAACGAATCCCCGCCCCCGACGAACCCACTCCGCTGGCAGACGCCAAGTCGCCCAACCGCACCGAGACCCCAGCCGAGCCGCCCGCAGCTGAAGCACACCCCCAGCCGAAGCCCACCGCGGAGTCCAAGCCCGCCGCTGACCCGGCCGAGGCGCACGCGGCGGAACCACAGCCCCAGCCGGCCACCACCGAGCGCGAGCCCGCCGAGAGCCCGACCGAGGCCCAGCCGGAGTCCGTCGCCGCCGTCGAGCCGACGCACCCCGTCGAGGAAACACCCGACGAGCCTGCGGCGGAAGCACATCCACACCCGAACCCCACCGCCGAGCTCGACCTCGCCGAGGAAGCGTCCAAGCAGCCGGAGTCCGTCGCCGCCGTCGAGCCGACGCACCCCGTCGAGGAAACACCCGACGAGCCTGCGGCGGAAGCACATCCGCACCCGAACCCCACCGCCGACCTCGACCCCGCCGAGGAAGCGTCCAAGCAGCCGGACTCCGTCGCCGCCGTCGAGCCGACGCACCCCGTCGAGGAAACACCCGACAAGCCTGCGGCGGAAGCACATTCCCAGCCGGAGCCCACCGCCGAGCTCGACCCCGCCGAGGAAGCGTCCCAGCACCCGGCCGAACCGCAGCCGGACTCCGTCGCCGCCGTCGAGCCGACGCACCCCGTCGAGCAAGCACCTGACGAGCCTGCGGCGGAAGCAAATCCGCACCCGGACCCCACCGCAGAGTCCGAGGCAGCCGAGCCCACAGCGGACGCGGCCGAGGAGTCTGCCGCGGAAGCGGCCGAGGAGCCTGCCGCGGAAGCGGCCCCGGAGCTGACCGCACAGTCCGAGTCGACCGAGCCCGCCGAAGAAGCAGCCGACGAGCCCGCGGCCGAAGCACAGCCGCAGCCGGAGTCCTCCGCGGAGGCCGACCCGGCCGAGCCGGTCGAGGGAACGGCTGAGGAGCCTGCAGCCGAAGCGCGCCCGGATCTGGCCGCCGACACCGAGCCGACCGAGCCCGTCGAGAGAACGGGTGAGGAGCTTTCGGCCGAAGCGCAGCCGCAGCCGGAGCCCTCCGCGGAGACCGAGCCGACCGGGCCCGCCGACGAAGCAGCTGACGAGCCTGCGGCCGAAGCACAGCCGGAGCCGGAGTCGTCCGGGGAGGTTGGGCCGACCGAGGCTGTTGAGGCAGCGGACGAGTCGGCGGCCCTCGTAGTACCGCTGGAGTCCGCGGACGGCACAGAGCCGGCCGAGCCTTCCACGGAAGCACCTAAGGAGCCTGCGGCCGAAGTACAGGCTCGGTCTGAGCTCCCGGCGGCGCGGTTCATCGCGCAGTACACGATCACGCAGGCCCCGGCCCTCGACGTACCAGCCGAAGACCCCACCCGTGAACCAGTCGCCAAGGCAACCGACCCCGAACAACCCCAGCCCGCCGCCGAAGTCGCCGCCGACGAGCAGCAGCCCGAGGCCCGGCCTGAGCCAGCCGCCGAAACCGAGCCAGCCGAGGAGGCCACTCCCGACGAGCAGGAGCCTGAGGCCGAGCTGGAGCCAGTCGCCGAAGCCGAGTCTGAGGCCGTCGCAGACGAGCAGGTGGCTGGGGCGGAGCTGGAGCCGGGCGCCGAAGCCGGGTCCGAGGCCGTCGCCGACGAGCTGGAGCCTGAGGCCGAGTCAGTCGCCGAAGCCGAGTCTGAGGCCGCCGCCGGCGAGCAGGAGCCTGGGGCCGAGCTGGAGCCGGCCGCCGAGGCCGAGTCCGGCGGTGACGAGCAGGAGCCTGAGGCCGAGTCGAGCGAGACCGTTGAGCAGCCGGCCGCCGATGCGACCTCCGAGGAGATCGCGCAGGCTGAGTCCACGGGGGAGCTAGCCGCCGAAGCTGAGCCGGTCGAGGAAGTATCTGCGGAGGCTGCACAGGAGCAGGAGGCTGCCGGGGAGCAGTCCGCGGTGGTTGCGCCGGCGGAAGCCGTCGCGGTGGCAGCTGTCGAGGCTGTCTCTGTGGAACAGCCGGTTGTGGACGGAGCTACCGATCAGGTCGCGGAGGTCGGGCAGGAGTCGGACGCTGCGCCTGAGCTGGCTGCGTCCGCTGAGCAGGGGCCCGAAGACGCGGTTGCGCAGGCTGACGGAGAACCCGCGCCGCAGTCTGAGGTCGGGCAGGAGTCGGACGCTGGGGCTGAGGTGGTTGCGTCCGCTGAGCACGGACCCGAGGGCGCGACTGTGCAGGCTCACGGAGAAGCTGGGCCGCGGTCCGAGGCCGGGCAGGAGCCTGAGCCGGCGGTGGTGGTGGTTGAGGGGGCGCGGCGGGGGGTGCAGGACGGGGGTTTGCGGCGGGTTGTGGAGCCGGTGGCTGTGGTTGGGTTGGCGGGGCGGTTTCCGGGGGCGGAGACGCTGGAGCAGTTCTGGGACAACCTTGTGGGTGGGGTGGAGAGCCTCCGGCGGTTCACGAACGAGGAGGTGAGCCAGGCCGGCGGGCATGTGGACGACGAGCTGGTCGCCGTCAGCGGTGTGCTCGACCACGTGGAGTCGTTCGACGCGAAGTTCTTCGGCCTCAGCGACCGTGAGGCCGAGTTGATGGATCCGGCCCAGCGGTTGTTCCTCGAGGTCTGCTACCAGGCGCTCGAGCACGGCGGGTACGCCGGGACCACCGGCCGCGTCGGCGTGTTCGCGGGCTCCGGCATGAACCTGTACACCCAGCAGCACCAGTCCCGCGATTCCCTCGCGACCCGCGTCGCCTACCGCCTCGGACTCACCGGTCCGGCCATCGGCGTACAGTCCGCCTGGTCCTCGTCCCTCGTCGCGGTGCACCTGGCCTGCCAGGCGTTGCGCTCCGGCGACGCGGACCTCGCACTCGCCGGTGCAGCCGCCGTACAGGTGCCTCAGGCAACGGGCTACCACCCGGCACCGGAGTCGATCCTGTCGCCGCGCGGTCAGGTCCGTGCGTTCGATGCGGCCGCCGACGGCACGGTCGGTGGGAACGGCGTCGCCGCCGTACTGCTGAAGCGGCTCGACCAGGCCGTCGCCGACGGGGACACCGTGTACGCCGTGATCCGCGGCACCGCGGTCAGCAACGAGGACGCGCCTTCGGGCAACCAGGTCGAGCTGATCGAACGTGCGCTGGAGCGGTCCGGGTTCGCGGCGGACTCGCTCAGCTATATCGAGGCGAACGCGATCGGCAGCGCCGCCGCGGACTCAGCCGAGGTGAAGTCGCTGACGACGGCGCTGCGCAGGCACACAGACAAGGTCGGCTTCTGCACCATCGGCTCGGTGAAGCCGAACATCGGCCACCTCGACAGTGCCTCGGGCATGGCCGGCCTGATCAAGACCATCCTGATGCTGCAGCACCGGATGCTGGTCCCGACGATCAACTACACCGAGCCGAACGCGGACCTTGGCCTCGACGGCAGCCCGTTCGTCATCGGCACCGACGCACGCGACTGGGAGGCCGGTACGACGTTGCGCGCCGGCGTCAGCGCTCTCGACGCCGGCGGTACCAACGCGCAAGTCATCCTGGAGGAAGCGCCGCGGCAGATCCGTCGCGGCGACGACGGACCGGTCGTGCTGCCGCTCTCCGCGCCCGACCCGGACGCTCTGGCGGATCTGGTCGAACTGTTCTGCACCGACCTCGGCCACGGCACCGGACACCGCCTGATCGACCTAGCTGGTACGGCGGCCCTCGGCCGACCGCCACACCGGTACCGCATCGCGGTGGCGGGCGCGTCGGAGGCTGAGCTGGTCGACGCACTCGGCTCAGCCCAGGCAACCGAGGTCCCACGCGGCGGACCGGGTCCACTTGGCTACGCGTTCACCGGCCAGGGCGCTGCGCGGCGTGGGATGGCTGCTGCGCTTGCCGCTCGCTTCCCGGTCTTCCGCTCGGTACTGGACGAGTGCGACCGCGTGTACGCCGAGGAGACCGGTGGCAGCCTGCTGGAGCTGTTGCTGACACCTGCCGGCGCCTCTGAGGGCGTCTGGCCGACAGAGACCGCGCAGCCCGCCTTGTTCGCGTTCGAGCTTGCCCTTGCGCGGCTCTGGCAGTCGTTCGGTGTGCAGCCCGCGTTGGTGGTCGGTCACAGCGTGGGGGAGTACGCCGCCCTGTGCGTGGCCGGTGCCCTGTCGCTGGCGGACGGCGTACGGCTGACTGCCAAGCGCGGCGAGCTCATGCAGCGCGGCACCGTGCCCGGCGCGATGGTCGCCGTGCGTGCGGACGCGGACCGGGTTCGCGAGCTGACGCAGACGCCGGGCGTGGAGATTGCCGCAGGCAACGGTCCGCAGTCGTTCGTGCTGACCGGGTCCGAGGTGATCGTCGGGCAGCTCGCGGAGCAGCTGGACCGGCTGGAGGTCGCGTACCAGCGGCTGGACGTGGATCGGGCGTTCCACAGTTCGTTGGTCGACCCGATCCTGAAGGACTTCGCGGCGATCGTCCGGGAGATCACGCTGAAGCCGCTGCGGACGCCGATGGTGTCGAGCTGGTCCGGCGATCTGCTCGAGTCCGGGACGGTGCTGGACGGCGACTACCTGGTCGGGCAGTTGCGGCAGCCGGTGCTGTTCGGTGACGCGGTCGAGGCGGTCACGGCCGCCGGTTGCCGGCGCTTCCTGGAGCTCGGGCCCGACGCCGTACTGAGTCCGGCCGGACGCCGGATCGCGCCGAACAGCACGTGGATCCCCGCGCAGCGGTTGGGGCAGGATCCCGTCCTCGCGACGATGAACGGGCTGGCCGAGCTGTACGAGCAGGGCACCGAGATCGCGTGGTCGAAGGTGTACTCCGACGGCGGTCGCGTGCCGTTGCCGACGTACCCGTTCCGGCGCGTGCATCACCCGGTCGACACTTCCGCGACCGGGCTCGCTGGTGACGGTGCCGGTCGGGCGGCGCGAGTGCAGCCGAGTCCGTTCGAGCGGGCGGCTCGCGCGCAGGCAGTTGTCTTCGAGCCGTCGAGTGCTGCGGTGAAGCGGATCCCGCTGGATCCGCCGGTCGAGCCGGAGGTTGCTGAGAGCAACGAGCCGGTGGAGGAGCAGTCGCCGTTCGCGTTGCCCGCCGAGACGCATCAGATCGACGCGGACTACCTGGCGCAGGCCGGGGTGCTGTCCGGTGACGAGGTGTCGGCCGAGCGGTACCGCGACTCGCTGGACCTGATCCTGGATCTGACCTGTGAAGCGCTGAACCTCGATCCGTACGACTTGACCGTCGACCACACGTTCGCCGAGCTCGGCGCCAGGCCGGACTCGATGGCGCCGGTCATCACCGCGATCAACTCGCGCTTCGAGGTGACGCTCACCCCCGAGGACCTGTTCAGCGCCTACACCACTCCGCACAAGCTCGCCACAGCCGTCGCCACGCAGGCGCCGGAAGCCCCGGAGGCGGAGCAGGCGGCCCCGCCGGAGACCGCAGTCGAAGATGCGGTCGAGGATGTCACGGCGAAGTCTTCTGCCGAGGAAGCCGAGGCCCAGCCGCCCGCCGAGGAGGCCGAGGTCGAGCCTCCTGCGGAAGAGTCTGAGGAGACGGCTGAGGCGGAGTCGGTGGAGGTTGCGCCGGTTCGCGATGCGCGTTCGGCTCTGGCTGATCTGGGCTCTGGGCTGGCGGAGTTGGCGGCGAAGGTCGACGAGGCCGCGGCGGCCACCAGTGAGGCTGAGCTGCCAGGCAACGGCATGGCCGTGCTGATGTCGCAGCAGCTCCGCGTGGCCGGTCAGTTGGTGGACGGCGTCACCAAGCTGATGCGCGAACAGCTCGCCCTCCTCGAAGCCGCAACCTCAGAAGACCCAACCACCTCCGAACACGTCCCCCACTCCGACCCATCAACGCCTGACGAGCCGAACGGCGCGCTGGACGTGGCGGACGGCGCCGAGGCCGTAGTCGACGGTGTGCAGGCTGATGCACCCGCGGCGGACCCCAAGGATGCAGAAGCAACCGCGGAACCGCAGGCCGAGCCTCGCACGGGCGAGGACCTTGAGCGGTTGCGACGGGACCTCGGGTACTGGGAGATGGCGCTGGCGGGCGCTGAGCCGCTGGTGCTGGTTGCGGACGGCGTCCGGCCGGCCGGCTCTGGCGCTGTTGGATCGGTGAAGAAGGAGTTCGAGGAGGAACTCGGGGACGCGGTGTTCGTGTTCAGCCGCGGCCGGAAGGTCTCCCCGCTGATGACGATGCTGGCGGCCGTCGGGACGGTGCTCGGGCGCTTCGCGGCGCAGGACGACGTCACGATCGGGACCGCGCTGATCCGGCCCCAGGGCGACACCTCGACGGCGGCCCGGCGCGCGCTCCCGATCCGGATCGACCTGTCCGGTGAACCCGACCTCGGCGAGCTCGCGCATCGGGTGCGCGACGTGACGGCCGGCGCGTTCGACCACGCCGGCACGGACCTCGCCGTACTCGAGCGTGACCCGCTCTTCCAGGTCCTGGTCGAGTTCGAGGACGGCGACGAGGAGCTGCCCGAACCGCTCGACCTCCGCCTGCGGCTGACCCACCACGGCGCCGGCATCACGTGTACGGCGGACTACCGCTCCGGACTCTTCGAGCAGCGCACCATCGATCGCCTGGTCGCGTACCTGGAAGCGGTCCTGCGTCGCGCCACCGCCCAGCCGAACCTGCGCCTGCCCGACCTGATGTTCCCGATCGAGTCCGACCTCGAGGCCCTGCGCGAGCTGGAAGGCGACACCGCTCCGGCCGGCCCGATCGGTCGGGTACGACGGGACGCCGTGGTCGCCGGCGAGCTCAGCGGACTGCACACCCTCTTCGAGCAGCAGGTCGCCCGGACCCCGGACGCGACCGCGCTGATCCAGGGCGAGCGCGAACTGACGTACGCCGAGCTCGATCGCCGGGCCAACGCGCTGGCGTGGCGGCTCGTCGACCTCGGCGTGAAGCCCGGCCAACTGGTCGCCGTACGTGTTGCCCGAGGCACCGAACTGGTCGTCGCGGTGCTCGCCGTCCTGAAGTCCGGCGCGGCGTACCTGCCGCTGGATCCCGGCGTACCCGAGTCGCGCTGGGCATTCATGGTCGCGGACTCGTCGGCGGTCGCGCTGGTAGGTGACGACGCAGCGCTGGCGGACCGGCTCGGCCTGCGGCTGATCCCGGTCGCCACGTCGGACGGCGATGCGCGGGCGCGGCAGGCGCCGCCGGTGCGGGCCGCCGCGGATGATGTTGCCTACTGCATCTACACGTCCGGCTCGACCGGGAACCCGAAGGGCGTCGTCGTCCCGCATCGCGGCCCGGTCAACCTGATCCGGCACTACCTGCGGACCCGGAGTTCGCTGCGGACGCTGCAGTGGACCTCGTTCGGTTTCGACGTTCACGTGCAGGAGATGTTCACCGCGCTCGCGTCCGGCTCGGCGCTGGTGCTGATCGGCGAGGACGACCGGTACGACCCGGACGCGGTGATCGCGGCGCTGCGGGACCACGACGTCGAGCGGCTGTTCATGGCGTTCAGCCCGTTGACGGCGTTGCTCGCGACCATGCGGCGGCTGCCCGAGTTGCCCGCGCTGCGGGAGATCGTCGCGGGCGGCGAGGCGATGGTGCTGACCCACAAGGTGCGCGACTTCCTCGAGGCGCATCCGGAGTGCCGGCTCTTCAACGAGTACGGCCCGGTCGAGGCGTCGATCGTGACCACGATCCACGAGGTCGACCCGGCTGTGGACCGGCCGTCGATCGGGCGTCCGGTCGAGGGCGTCGTCGTACGCCTGCTGGACCAGGTGCTGCGGCCGGTGCCGGTCGGTGCGGTCGGCGAGATCCACCTCGGCGGCCCGGCCGTTGCCCAGGGCTACATCGGGCGGGCGGAGGAGACCGAGCACGCGTTCGTGCCGGATCCGGGTCATCCGGGGGCGCGGCTGTACCGCAGCCGGGACCTGGGTCGCTGGCGGCCGGACGGGACGTTGGAGTACCTCGGCCGCGCCGACGACCAGGTCAAGATCCGCGGCCACCGCGTCGAACCCGGCGAAACCGAACACGTCCTGGCGGATCAGCCGGGCGTGGTCGACGCCGTCGTGGTCGCCTGTGCGGACCCGGCCGGCGACACCTGCCTCCTCGGGTACGTCGTTCTCGAGGACAGTGACCCGGCAGTCCTGGCCCGCCTGATGCTCGACCTGGCCAAGGAACTCCCGATCTACCTGGTCCCGGCCGACCTGATCCCGATCGAGGAGCTCCCGCTCGACGACAACGGCCGTCTGGACCGGACCCAGCTTCCCGAACCCGAGTGGCTCACGCCGTAGGGGACTGTTCTGCACCGTGGACGGGGGTTGTCGGGGGCAGCCCTCCCGCAGCCACCGGCCTCCGTCCGCGGTGCAGAACCCGCGACGATCCTCATCCCTCCTGAGGATCGATCGCACTCCTCGCCCGGCGGCGGAACAGCGATGAGGCACTGATCGCGCAGACGAGCAGGGAGTAGACCGCCAGCGCGGACCCGACGCTTCCGGTCGTCGGTCCGACGCTGCCGGCACCGGTTCCGTTCCCACCGGAACCCGTACCGTCTCCGCCGGACCCGACCGCCACCACGGCGGTGACCACGATCAGAGCGATCAGTGGTCCGGACCAGCCGAGCACACCCATCCGGAGCGCGTGGCCGTCGTCGGCCCGCGCCCCGATGGATGGAGCCGACCCTGCCACGGCTGCGGCGGTCCCCGGGCCGGCGAGGGCCCGTCCGCGCAGCGAGCCGTGCAGGGCAGCGACGCCGCACGCGGCGGCGACGTTCATCAGTAGCAAGCGTCCGGCGACGTCCTCGAGCGCCACGGCCCCCGGACCGACCGTGCCGTACACGATCGCGTACACGTCGACCGGCACAGTGACAGCGGCGGCCAGGACAGCGGCGACCTGGAACAGTCGCGGCCGTCCGACAGTTGCCCGCAGGACGTCGTACCTGGAAGTGGTCCGGACCAACAGCGCGGTGAAGAAGAGAGCGAAGAGCAGGAGTACCGCGACGTCCATCGGGGACCGAGTCTCTCTGGTCGAGCGTTGCCCTGGACAACGCTGGCGGGCGTTGCTGACCTGACCTGACGCCGTGCTGTTCGCGAGGGCGGCGGAGAGTCTCCTCTCCGCCGCTCACGCGTTCGGCTGGCCCTGGCCCCCCATCGACCAACCGTTGCCGACCGGTCCAGGCCCCCCTGACCAGTCTTGGATGACGTGCCCCCACCCCATCCATCCGTTGCATCGCGTGGGACGGCCCAGTCGTTACACAGATTCGGGCAATTGGGTTAAAACTGCGCAAAGGTGCGCATGAGACCCTGTTCCGCGCGTGTAGATGTGTGCGTAACGCGGGAGAGGGGTACGGCGGTCAGCCGACGGCGGCCCAGGCCTGATGTGCGGCACCGAGGAGGCCGGCGTTGTCGAGTTGGGCGGGCTCGACCGCCAGGTCGGTGATGAACGGGAGCTGCGCCAGCCGCTTCACCCAGGCCTGCACCGGGTCGAACAGCACCGGCCCCGCCTTCGACACCCCGCCCCCGATGACCACCGTGGTCAGATCGACCGTCACCGCCGTCGCGACGATCCCCGCCGCCAGCGCCTGAGCCCCGTCGTCGAACGCGGCCAGCGCGAGCTCGTCCCCGGCGGCCGCGTCGACGGCGAGTACGGCGGCATCCGCGTCCTCCTCGATCCGCCAGCCGCGACGCTTGGCCCGGGCAACCATCCGCGGACCGCTCGCGTACGCCTCCACGCAGCCGTACGACCCGCACGCGCACGCCTCACCGTCCAGGTCCACGACCACGTGACCGATGTGCGCGGCGTTGCCCGACTGGCCGATGACAGGCTTGCCGTCGACAACCAGTCCGCCGCCGACACCGGTCGACACGACGATCCCCAGGAGTGTGTCGGCGTCGCGTCCGGCGCCCGTCCAGAACTCACCCAGTGCGAAGCAGTGCCCGTCGACCCCGAGCGTCACGGGTACGTCGCCGACCAGCTCCCGGACCCGCTCGACCAGCGGGAAGTTCCGCCAGCCGGTGATGTTGACCGGTGACACCAGCCCGTGGGCCTGGTCCAGTGGCCCGGCCGAACCGATCCCGACCGCGACCGGCGTCGCGTCACCGCGAACCCTCTCGATCAGCTCGCCGAGCGCCGCGAACACCACGTCCGCGTCGCCTGACGGAGTCGGAATCCGGTCCTCGATGATGATCTCACCGTCCGCGGACACGAGTGCGGCGGCCATCTTCGTGCCGCCGATGTCGATGCCCAGGACGGTGTCCTGCTTCATTGGTTCGTCACTCATGGTCCCCCCGTCAGTGCCGATGCAGGTGGTCAGGTCGGGAGACAACGTTATCCGTAGTCGGCCCGGACAGACAGGGGTCAATTGCAGGAATCCCCTCAAACCCGCAGGAAGACGCCGGGTGAATGCCTTGACATAGCCTGACAACGATCGCCCTAGACCGCCGAGAAGGCGCCAATTATTAGCTGTCCGTGACGGCAGCGGCCGGGCTCCGGCGGCCAGGGGTGGCGGCGCGGACCTCGCGGAGGAGAGGGTAGGGGGATGAGTGATCAACTGGATCGTGATGCTGCCGGCGCGCTGATCGTCGGCTTCAGCGGGACCACCGCCCCCGACGAGTTGCGCCGCGCGGTCGCCGCCGGTCTCGGCGGCGTCATCCTGTTCACCCGCAACGTCGAGGGCGCCGACCAGGTGGCCGCCCTGACCGCGTCGCTGCGGGCCGAGCGGCCCGACCTGATCATCGCGATCGATCACGAGGGCGGCGAGTTCAGCCACCTCGCGCCGGCCAACCCCTGGCCGCTGGCCTCACCGCGCCTGCTCGGCGATCTCGACGACGTCGACCTGACCCGTGCATCCGCCCGGGACGCCGCGGCGACGCTGGCGAGCCTCGGCATCGACCTGATGCTGGCGCCGTCGGTCGACGTGAACAGCAACCCGGCGAACCCGATCATCTCCACCCGCTCGTTCGGCACGACGGCTGATGTGGTCTCCCGGCACGGCGTCGCTTTCGTCGAGGGCGTCCACGAGGCCGGCATCGCCGCCTGCCCGAAGCACTTCCCGGGCCACGGCGACGTCGCGGTCGACTCCCACGTCGGCCTGCCCAGCGTCGACCGCTCGATCGAGGAGGTCAACGCCGTCGAGCTCGCGCCGTTCCGGGCGACGATCGCGGCCGGCGCCGACGTGGTGATGAGCGCCCACATCGTCTTCTCCGCGTACGACGACCAGCCGGCCACCCTGTCGCGCCGACTGCTGACCGGCCTGCTGCGGGAGGAACTCGGGTTCACCGGCGTGATCACCACCGACGCACTGGAGATGCAGGCGATCACCAGGACCCGGTCGATCGAGGACGCCGCGGTCGCGTCGATCGGCGCCGGCGCCGACCTGGCCATGATCGCCGTCGGCTCCGCGGACCCGCGAGCGCTGACCGCCCGCGTGGTCGATGCCATTGGCAACGGAACGCTGGACGCCGGGCGCGTCGCCGACGCGGCCGCCCGGAGCCGTGCGCTGGCGGCAAGTCTGGCCCAGCGCACTCGGCAGCCCGGTCTCGACGGTGCCCCGATCCGCGAGGTCGCGGCCCGCGTGGTGGCCGGCCAGAACATCCCGGTACTCGGCTCCGCGCCGTACGTCGTTGATCTGACGCAGGGGCTCCATCCGGCCTGGAATCCTTATTTCAGTGGGCTTCCCGAGGTCTTCGGCCGTGTCGCGCCGGGCTCGGACGGCGTCGTACTCCGGGGCGAGCACCGGCTCACCGACGCCGACTCGCCGGCCGGCGACGCGATCAAGACGGCGGCCGCGGCCGCCGCGGGCCGTCCGCTCGTCATCGCCGTCCAGGATGCCGGGCGTACGCCGTGGATGCGCGATGCGCTGACCCACTTGGTGGAAGGACACCAGGACGACGTCTTCGTGCTCTGCACCGGCATCCCCGAGGACCGCGCACTCGTCCCCGCAGGCATCCGCTCCGCCACCACCTCAGGCCGCAATGTCATCGTCCTGGAAGCAGTCGCGAAGGCGCTCACGCAGGCTTGAGGTTCAGATCCAGGGCGTGTTGTTCGACGTAGTTGAGGGCGTGGCGGACGGCGCCGACGGAGACGATCGCGTCGCCGAGGGACGAGACGGCGACGCGAGGCGGCGTACTGGTGAAGCCGGCCAGGTGCCGCTCGATGTCGGGCAGCAACGCCGCGGCGGCCTGGGCGACCGCGCCGCCGAGGACGACGAGCTCGGGGTTGAACAGGATCCCGAGCGTCGCCACCACCCGGGCAGTCCGGCCGGCCACGTGCTGAAGGATGCCCAGGGCAACTTCATCGCCGGAGCCGGCGGCGGTGAAGACCTGTTCCGCGGTGATCGGGCCGTCGCCGCCGAGCGTCCGCAGTACGGTGTCGACGGCCGGGTCGGCGACCGCCGCGGCGCCCCGATCGCGCGCGATCCGGGCGATGCCGTGGGTGTCGCCGACGCCCTCGACGAGCTTGAGGTAGACCATCTCGCCCGCGCCACCACGGCTGCCGTGCAGCAGCCGGCCCGAATCCATCAGGCCGGAGCCGAACCGCTCACCGGCGAGCAGTACGGCGAGGTCGTCGACGTCCCGCCCTTCGCCGCGCCACTGTTCGGCCAGCGCGGCGAGGTTGGCGTCGTTCTCGAGCAGCACCGGCCAGCCGTGCAACTCCGTCAGCCGCTTCGCCAGGCCGGCGTCGAACCGCCGCCAGAACTCGTCGTCGACCAGGATGTTCCCGTCGCGGTCGACCGGCGCCGCGACTCCGACTCCCGCAGCGAGCACGTGGGTGTCGCAGACTCCCGCGCTCGCCAGGGCTTCGACGATCGTCTCGTGCACGATCTCGGTCCGCTCGCCCGGCGTCTTCACGGCGGACACCGAGCGACCCGCCTTGGCGACCGTCTCGCCGCGCAGGTCCGCGAGCAGCACCGTGGTCTTGGCGTCGCCGATGTCGATCCCGAGCACGTACCCGCCCCGGCTGTTGAACTCGAACCGCCGTGACGGCCGGCCCACGGCGGTGTCGTCGCGGCCGGGGTCGAGCTCGACCACCCAGCCCATCGAGATGAGGTCGTTGCAGACCGCGTGCACGGTCGCCCGGGTCAGGCCGGTGGCCTGGATCAGACCGGTTCCCGTCATCACCCCCGCGTTCGAGAGCACGCCGAGCAGCTTGCCCGCGTTCACGCGGCGCAACAGCGGCGGCGTCGCCGTGGCTTGAGTCACTGCCATTCAAAGCCCCTTGACCAGCTCGAACATCCCGGCGCAGAATACTGCAGGATCTAAATTTAGACTCTATATTAACCAGTGACAACACTCTGCAGACGACTTCAGTGAGGCGCTGATGACGAGCAAGCAGTTGACGAACGATGCCGACTGGTGGCGGCAGGCGGTCGTCTACCAGATCTATCCGCGGAGCTTCGCCGACTCCGACGGCGACGGTCTCGGCGACCTGCAGGGCATCGTCAGCCGCGTGCCGTACCTCGAGACCCTCGGCATCGACGCGGTCTGGCTGAGCCCGTTCTACCCGTCCGCGCTGGCCGACGGCGGGTACGACGTCGACGACTACCGCGCCGTGGACCCGCGGCTCGGCACCCTGGCGGACTTCGACCAACTGGTCGACGCGCTGCACGCGGTGAACATCAAGCTGATCGTCGACATCGTGCCGAACCACACCTCGGACCGGCATGCCTGGTTCACCGAGGCGCTGGCCGCGCCGAAGGGCTCGCCGGCCCGGGAGCGGTACATCTTCCGGGAGGGCGACGGCGACCAGCCTCCGTCGGACTGGGATTCGGTGTTCGGCGGCTCCGCCTGGGCGCGGACCGACGACGGCCAGTGGTACCTGCACATGTTCGCGGCCGAGCAACCCGATCTGAACTGGAAGCACCCGGAGGTTCGGGCGGACTTCCTCCAGACGCTGAGGTTCTGGTCGGACCGTGGTGTCGACGGCTTCCGGGTGGACGTCGCGCACGCGCTGATGAAGGACCTGTCGGAGCCGATGCCGTCGCAGGCCACGCTGCCTCGAGTGTCAGAGTCGTACGGTCTGCACCCGCTGTGGGACCGCGACGGCGTGCATGACATCTACCGCGAGTGGCGGCAGGTCCTGAACGAGTACGACCCGCCCCGGTCCGCCGTGGCCGAGGCGTTCGTCCCGGCGTCGCGCCGCGCGCGGTACGCGAGTGCTGACGGGCTCGGGCAGGCCTTCAACTTCGACCTGCTGCAGGCCGACTGGGAGTACGACAAGTTCCGCCAGGTGATCGAGGAGAACCTCGCACTGGCCGACCAGAACGGCTCGTCCTCGACCTGGGTGTTCTCGAACCACGACGTCGTCCGGCACGCGACCCGCTACGGCCTGCCGAAGGACCCGTCCGGGCTGTGGCAGGACGGCAAGGCCTGGCTGCTGAGCAACGGTACCGAGCCGACCGTCGACGTGGAGCTGGGCTTGCGCCGGGCCCGCGCCGCGGTGCTGCTGATGCTGGCGCTGCCGGGATCGGCGTACCTGTATCAGGGGGAGGAGCTCGGGCTGCAGGAGGTCGGCGAGCTGCCGGCGGCGAACCTGCAGGACCCGGCGTACTTCCGCTCCAAGGGTGCGGAGAAGGGCCGTGACGGGTGCCGGGTGCCGATCCCGTGGACCGTCGGTGGGCTGTCGTTCGGCTTCGGCTCGGGTGGGTCGCACCTGCTGCAGCCGAAGTGGTTCGGTGGGTACTCCGTCGAGGCGCAGGAGGGCGACGTCAGTTCGACGCTGAGCCTCTACCGCAAGGCCCTCGCAGTACGCCGGGGACTGCAGACGGGCAACTCGCTGACCTGGGTCGACGGCACCGACTGGGTCCTCCACTTCACCCGTCCCGGCGGCTGGCAGTCGATCACCAACTTCGGTGCCGCGCCGGTCGAGCTGCCGGACGCCGCGGTGGTCCTGTCCAGCGGCCCACTGGAGGGCGACAAGCTCCCGAGTGACACGACTGCCTGGCTGATCTAGTACGGCGTACGGTGCGGCAGGATGGGGCCGTGACTCCGACGCTTGCTGACGTGATCGCCGTACTCGATCGGCTCTACAACCCTGCCTGGGCGGAGTCCTGGGACGCGGTCGGTCTGGTGACCGGCGATCCGGAACAGCAGGTACGACGGATCCTGTTCGCCGTCGACCCGATGCGGGTGGTGGTGGACGAGGCGATCGCGGGCGACTTCGATCTCCTCATCACGCACCACCCGCTGCTGTTGCGCGGCGTGAACAGCGTGGCGGCGACGACGCCGAAGGGCCGGGTCGTGCACGACCTGATCCGGAGCGGTACGGCGCTGCATGTCTGCCACACCAACGCGGACAACGCGAACCCGGGCGTGAGCGACGCACTGGCCGCGGCCCTGGGCCTACAGGACACGCGTCCGCTCAAGGCGATGCCGTCCGACCCGATGGACAAGCTGGTCGTGTTCGTGCCGGTCGACGAGACGCAGACCATGCTCGACGCGCTGGCGAAGGCGGGCGCCGGCCAGATCGGCGACTACGAGCGCGCCGCGTGGAGTGGCACCGGCGAAGGAACCTTCCGCCCGCTCGAAGGCGCGAACCCCACGATCGGGCAGGTCGGCGACATCGAGGTCGTGCCGGAGAACCGGCTCGAGCTGATTCTGCCGCGACACAAGCGGCGGGCTGTCGTCGAGGCGCTGAAGGCAGCGCACTCCTACGAGGAGCCGGCCTTCGACATCTACGAGCTGGCAGCACTACCGAGCGAGCGCGGTGGCGGCCGCGTCGGCGCGCTCTCGGCACCACTGCCACTGAGGGACTTCGCCCGGCTGGTCGCCGATCACCTCCCGCGCACCGAGCACGGCATCCGGGTGTCGGGGGACCCGGAGCGGACGATCGAGACGGTCGCCGTCGTCGGGGGAGCGGGGGACTCGGAGTTCGAGCGAGTCCGGGCTGCCGGCGTCGACGCGTACGTGACCGCCGACCTCCGGCATCACCCCGCGACCGAGGCACAGGCGTACGACGAAGGCCCGGCGCTGGTCGATGTCGCGCACTGGGCCAGCGAGTGGCCCTGGCTGGGGGACGCCGAACGACTCCTCCTCGAAGGGTTGGCAGCACAAGGCAGTACCGTGGACACTCACATCTCGACGCTCTGCACGGACGCCTGGACCCTGCGGTTCTGAGTGCAGCTGAAACACAACTGAAGGAGCCGACTCTGAACGCCGAGCCCGCCGTCCAACGCCGGTTGCTGGACCTGCAGGATCTCGACCTGCAGCTGGATCAGGTCGCGCACAAGCGCAAATCGCTGCCCGAGCACCAGGCCCTTGCCGACCTGACCGCGGAGAAGTCCGTGGTCGACCGCGACCTGGTCACCGCCGACACCGAGGTCAGCGACCTGCAGCGCGAGCAGAAGAAGGCCGACAGCGACGTCGACCAGGTGCGGCAGCGCAAGGCCCGCAACCAGCAGCGGCTGGACTCCGGTCAGGTCACGTCGGCCAAGGACCTGGAGAACCTGCAGCACGAGATCGGGTCGCTGGACCGCCGGATCTCCGACCTGGAGGACGCCGAGCTCGAGGTGATGGAGAAGCTGGAGGCCGCCGAGGCGGTCCAGCTCGATCTGCGCACCCGCGCCGAGGCGTTCGCCGGCCGGCAGTCAGAGCTGGAGACCAGCCGCGACGCCGCGCTGAAGGAGCTCGACGAGCAGCGTGCCGGGCTCGGCGACAAGCGGGCCGGGGTGGCGGCCGAGCTTCCGGATGCCCTGATCACGCAGTACCAGCGGCTCCGCGAGCACAACGGCGGGATCGGCGCCGCGCCGCTGGTCGGCAAGCGCTGCATGGGCTGCCGGATGGAGCTGGCGCCGTCCGACCTGAACCGCATCAAGACCGCCCCGGCGGACGCCGTACTGCGCTGTGAGGAGTGCGGACGGATCCTGGTCCGGACCGCGGAGAGCAGCGTATGAGTTACCAGCACGTCATTGTCGAAGCCGACGGTGGCTCGCGCGGCAACCCGGGACCGGCCGCGTACGGCGCGCTGGTCCGCGACCCGGCGACCGGCGAGGTGATCGCGCAGGACGGCAAGACGCTGGGGATCGCGACCAACAACGTCGCCGAGTACTCCGGACTGATCGCGGGGCTCCAGCTGGCCGCGGAGTACGCGCCGGACGCCTCGATCGAGGTGCGGATGGACTCCAAGCTGGTGATCGAGCAGATGGCCGGCCGGTGGAAGGTCAAGCACCCGGACCTGCAGCCGCTGGCGATCAAGGCGCAAGGCCTGGCGCCGTTCGGGACCGAGTGGACCTGGGTGCCGCGGGCCCAGAACTCCGCCGCCGACGCGCTGGCGAACAACGCGCTGGACGGCGTACCGATCCCGCTGAAGCCGGAGGCCGGCGGACCCGGTCCGGCGGCAGTCAAGGAACCGTCGGATCTCCAGAAGGCCTTGCAGGGTTGGGGTCCGCAGGCCGAGCCACCGACGCAGCTCATCTTCCTGCGGCACGGCGAGACGCCGCACACCGTCGAGAAGCGGTTCTCGGGATCCGGGGGCGACGACCCCGCGCTCAGTGACACCGGCCGGGCGCAGGCCCAGGCGGCCGCCGAGTACCTGTCCCGGATCGGTGGTGTCGACGCGCTCGTGACGTCGCCGATGGTGCGGGCGCGGCAGACGGCCGAAGCGGTCGCCGGCAAGCTCGGCCTCGAACCGGCGGTGGACAACGGCTGGGTGGAGTGCTCGTTCGGCGACTGGGACGGGCACACGTTCGCCGAGGTGCAGCAGAAGTGGCCGGACGCGATGAACGCGTGGCTGGGCTCGACCAGCGTCGCGCCGCCCGGTGGCGAGTCGTTCGACGCGTGCGCGCGCCGGGCCCGGTCGGCGCGGGACGGGTTGCTGAGCCGCTACCCGGGCAAGACCGTTGTCGTCGTCACCCATGTCACGCCGATCAAACTGATGGTCCGGTCGGTGCTGCAGGCACCGATGGCGTCGGTGTTCCGGATGGAGTTGCGCCCCGCGACCATTACCGAGATCCACTGGTACGCCGACGGGCTCGCCTCACTCCGCTCCTTCAATGTGCAACCCTCGTTAGTCTGACCCCACGCACACGTCGTGCGCTGAGAAGGACGGAGGGCTCACGTGCCGCTTCAGAGGGTTCACTTTGCCGAGGACGTGCCCGAGGTGTTCCGGGCGTCGCTGCAGGACATCCGGCGTGAGCTCGAGGTGCCGGCGGAGTTCCCGGACGAGGTGGTCGCGGCGGCACTGCACGCGGCGAAGAACCCGCGGCTGCCCGAGCTGGACCGGACCGACCTCGAGTTCGTCACGATCGACCCGCCGGACTCGATGGACCTCGACCAGGCCCTGCACATCGAGCGCACCGGCGACGGCTACACGGTCCACTACGCGATCGCCGACGTCGCCGCCTTCGTCCAGCCCGGCGACCCGATCGACCTCGAAGCACGCCGCCGCGGCGAGACGCTCTACGCGCCGGACAAGCGGACCCCGCTGCACCCGCCGGAGCTGTCCGAGGGCGCGGCCTCGCTGCTGCCGGACGGAGTGCGTCCCGCGCTGCTGTGGACGATCACGGTCGACGCGACGGGCGAGGGGACCGGTGTCACCTGCGAGCGCGCGCTGGTGAAGTCCCGGGCCAAGCTGAACTACGCCGGCGTGCAGAAGGACCTCGACGCCGGCAATGCGTCGGAGTCGCTGCAACTGCTTCGCGAGGTCGGCAAACTGCGTGAGCAGCGTGAGCTCGAGCGCGGCGGAGTCAACCTGCCCATCCCGGACCAGGAGGTCGTCACCTCCAACCACGGTTGGGGTCTGGAGTTCCGCGCACCGCTGCCGGTCGAGGGCTGGAACGCGCAGATCTCGCTGCTCACCGGGATGGCCGCGGCCGAGCTGATGATGAAGGGCAAGATCGGCATCCTGCGGACGCTGCCTGAATCGCACGACAGCCTGCGCCACAAGCTCGAGCACACCGCCAAAGCGCTCGGGATCACCTGGCCGGACGGGACGTCGTACGCGCAGTTCATTCATGGGCTGGAGCCGAAGGTGCCGGCGCACGCGGCCATGCTGGCTGCCTGCACCGTGCTGTTCCGGGGCGCCGGGTACTCCGCGTTCGCGGGGAGCGTGCCGGAGCGGCCGGAGCATGCCGCGATGAAGGCGGAGTACGCGCACGTCACCGCGCCGCTGCGCCGGCTGGTGGACCGGTGGACCGGCGAGATCTGTGTGGCACTGTCCGCGGGCACCGAGGTGCCGGCCTGGGTGCGCGAGTCGATGGACGAGATCCCGAAGACGATGGACGAGGCGGACCGCCGGGCGAACGCGTACGAACGCTCGATCGTCAGCATGGTCGAGGCCGGTCTGGTGGCCGACCGGATCGGGACGGAGTTCGACGGCGTGATCACCGACGTGGACGAGCGCGACACCACCCGCGGCATCGTCGCCCTCTCCACGGTCGCGATCGAAGGCCGCGTCACCGGTACCGCGCCACTGCCGCTCGGTCAGGCGATCCGCGTGAAACTGGTCGAGGCCGATATCGCCAAGCGCACGGTCGCGTTCGAGCTAGCCCCGTAGGTAGTCCTCGACGGCCGCTGTCGTCCGGTCCAGGTCCTCGGTCGCGAGCAGGTCGATGAGCGCGCCGCGCAGCATCGCCAGTACGCCGGTACGGCGTGCCTCCGCGGCCGGGCTGCCGGGATCGGGCTGGCTCCCCTTGAGCAGGTCGAGCCAGTCGTCGACGGTCGAGCGGCCGTAGTCCGCCCACGGGCCGTCCGGCGCGACCAGCGAACGCCCGTACGCCTCCACCCAGAACTTCATCAACGGACGGCGCTCGGGCTCGGCCAGCCACGTCCACAGCTCTCGCGCGACCACGGTCAGGCCGGGCGGTTCGTCGTACCTGGCCTCGATCTGGCGGAGTAGTTCGAGTTCGTCGACGCGGGCTCGGGCGAGCAGAGCGCGGATCAGGCCGTCCTTGCTGCCGAACAGGAACAGCAGCACCCGCGGGCTGGACTCGATCGCGGTGGCCAGCGGGCGCAGGGACAGATCGGCCAGGCCGTGGCTGAGCGAGTAGGCGTAGGCGCGCTCCAGCAGTTCCTGCTGACGCGCGGAGGGGGCTGGCTTCGTCGACGGCACGGAGCTAGTATCACCTACTGAAACAGTCGTGTCAGTAGATTGGGTGGACTGGATGAGCCGGACGAAGGCGATCAGGAAGCTGGGCAAGCCGGGAGATCTCGGTTGGGTGGTGCAGGCGCATGCGGAGATCTATGCGGCGGAGTACGGCTGGGGTCTGGAGTACGAGGCGCTGATCACGCGGATCGTGGCGGCGTACGCGAGCGAGCACGACGACGATCGCGAGGCCGCGTGGATCGCCGAGGTGGATGGGGAACGGGCCGGCAGCATCTTCTGTGTCCGTGGGCCGGACGAGGCCACCGCCCAACTCCGGCTGCTCCTGGTCACGCCGGACGCCCGCGGTCTCAAGCTGGGCACCGAACTGGTCGACACGTGTCTCGCCTTCGCGCGCGCGGCCGGCTACAAGCGAATGGTGCTGTGGACCAACGATCCGTTGGTGGCGGCGCGTCACATCTACCTGGCCCGCGGCTTCCGCCTCACCGGCTCCGAGCCGCATGACTCCTGGGGTCTGGAGCTCGTTGGCCAGACCTACGAGCTGGACCTGGGCTGAGCTCAGTCCGCGCAGGTCGGCGCGCCGGGCGCCGGGGCTCGGTAGAGGGCATGCGAGAGGAACGTCGTGACGTAGCCGTTCGTCACGGTCAGGGCGTGACGCGGGCCTACGCTGCCCAGCGGCAGGAACTTCCGCAGCGGCAGCGCCAGGTAGTAGGCGCCGTAGTCGGTGAAGTTGAAGTGCCGCGTCCCCGGGATGGTCGCGCACCACGCCGTCCCTGTGCTTGCCTTGAGCAATGACAGGGCACGGTCCCGGCCGTCGTCGTTCTTCGCGTCCGGGCCGCAGACGCTGGTGATGCAGGAGTCGTCCGCGCCGAGCAACATGATCGGCGCGTGCACGCCCTTCGTCACCACCTCGCCGAACTGGAGTCCGTCCAGGTCGACCGCGGCGCCACACCGCTGGTCGGTCCGGCACGCCTCCAGTGAGGCCGCGCCGCCGAACGAGTGGCCGACGTACGCCGTACCGAGCCCGGTCTCGACGCTGTTCGGCAGCTGTTTGCCGAGGGTGGTGGCGGCGAAGCGGGCGTCGGCGGCCCAGGTGGTGACGAGGTGGTCGCCGGCCTCGAGCGCGCCGCTCGAGGTCTCGCCCAGATTCGGTGGGTTGGCGGCTGCGGTGCTCTTGACCGTCTGGCCGTCGAGGACGGTCAGGTTCGCGCTGTACGTCGGAGTCACGCCGGCGACCAGGTAGCCGTGGCTGGCGAGTTCCTCGGCGAGGCTGGCGTACATCGGTGCGGACAGGCCCATGCCCGGCATCAGCACGACGACCGGAAAGCGGCCGGGGGCGATGCTCGCGCGGTCCAGTGCGTGGTCCTGCAGGCCGTTGAACGGGCCCTGGAACACGGCGATCGGTGACTTCAGGTGCAGACCGTTCCACAGGCCCGGCGCGTACTCCACGTGGCGTCCGGTGGTGCCCTTGAGCACCGGGTACCAGAGCCACACCGAGAGCTTCCGCGGGCCTTCGCCGTACGGATCGCGCCGGACCGTGTCGGTCCATTCGAACGTGCGGCGACCGACCTGGAAGGTCCCGGTCGGGTCGGGCAGGGACACCGGTTCAGACCGTTTCACCAGCACCCAGCCGACGTACCCGCTGCCGCCGAGCAGGGCGAACAGCACGAGGATCACGATCCCCGTGCGCATCCGTCGCATCCCTCTGCGCGCCATACCCCAAGCGTCTCACCACGACGGTGTCGAACCCCGCAGATCCGCTCCGACGTGACCGATATCAGTGCTGATCGATCGAGGAGTGGCGATGAACCTTCCGGATGTCGCGTCCCGGGACGAGTGGCTGGTCGCGCGCAAGGCGCTGCTGGCGGAGGAGAAGGAGTTCACCCGGCAGCGGGACGTGGTGAACTCGCGACGTCGGCAGTTGCCGATGGTGCTGGTGGACAAGCCGTACGTCTTCACCGGGCCGGACGGCGAACTCGGGCTGGGGGAGTTGTTCGAGGGCCGGCCGCAGTTGGTCGTGTACCACTTCATGTTCCAGCCCGAGTGGGAGGGCGGCTGCCGGAACTGCACCGGTTTCGTCGACGACATCGGTTCCCTCGACAACCTGCACCGGCTGAACACGACGTTCGCGCTGGTGTCCCGGGCGCCGTACGAGAAGCTGGCCGCGTACAAGGCCGAGCACGGTTGGGCCTTCCCGTGGTACTCGTCGTACGGGAGCGACTTCAACTACGACTACCACGTGACGCTGGACGACTCGGTGGTGCCGTTCGAGTACAACTACCGTACCAAGGCGGAGTGAGACCTGCTGCCGAACAACGAGCACGTGCAGAGCGAGCAGCCGTTCGACCTGCATGGTCTGAGCTGCTTCCTGAAGGTCGGTGACGACGTCCATCACACGTACTCCACCTACGGTCGCGGCCCGGACGCGATGACGTTCACCGTCACCGCGCTCGACCTGACCGCGTTGGGTCGGCAAGACTAGATCCAGGGGAGGGCCGAGCGTTCGGTCCAGTACTCGTCGGCTTGCTGGACGAACTCGACGAGCGGGCCGTCGACGTGGAAGGCGAGGTTGCTGGCGAGTTGCTCGGCGGTGATCGCGCCGCTGAGGACGACGTCCGCCCACGGCTGCGCGACGGCGGCGCCGATCGCGAGCGAGTCCGGTGCGACGCCGTGCTGGCGGGCGAACGCGTTGAACGGCGTCTCGCCCGCCTTCGCGGTCAGGCGCCCGTTCGCTACGACTTCCTTGACGACGACGAACCAGCCGGCGTCGTGCGCTTCGGCCAGCGCGGCGCCGGCGGACGTCTCCAGCACGTTCCAGGTGGACTGGACCGCACTGAACGGTCCGTCGAGCTCGATCGCCGTGCGCAGCGTCTCGGCCTGGTGCGGTCCACTGGTCGACAATCCGACGCGTACGCCGCTGTCCGCGAGTTCCTGCAGCCGGTCGAGCAGTTGCTTGTCGCCGAGTGCCGGGCTGTCCGGCGTGAGGCTGTGGACGAGGTAGAAGTCCGGCGGTCCACCAAGCGCTTGAAGGGTCTCCGGCCACTGCCGTTCGAACGTCGCGAGCGAGTGGTCCTTCACCTCGTGCGTCGCGGCATCGGTCCGCCAGTCGGCGACGTACGTGTAGCCCCACTTGGAGCCGATGGTGAGTTCGGTACGGCGTTGCGGCGTCAGCCACTCACCGAGGAACGTCTCGGCGAGTCCGTACGACCGCGCGGCGTCGAAGTACCGGACGCCGGCGTGCCACGCCTGGTCGAGCAGATCGTGCGTCCGCCGGCGAAGGTCCTCGACCGCACGCGCCGGCGGAAGGTCCTCGTCGTGCCCGAGATTGATGTACCCGGGCCGCCCCAACGCCGCCAGGCCCAAACCAACACTCGCTGTCATGGGTTCGATCTTCCCACCTCACCCCCTCTTTCCTTCTTCCCTCAAGGGGCAGCAAGCTGTCAGCCGACCAACTTCCTTACGGGGCACGAGGCAACCAGTGTGAGACTCGCCGCATCGCACGGCGGCGGATGTCCTGTGTCGTCTAGCGTTTTGTCATGTGAGCGATCCACGTCTGCCACCACCAGGCGCCGTCGTCCGCCGGACGACGGCGCGCGTATTGCCGGTGCGTCCGGACGGCAAGGTGTTGCTGCTGCACGGCTGGGATCCGCTGAAACCGCAGACGCCGTACTGGTTCACCATCGGCGGCGCGGTGAACGACGGGGAAACGCTCGCCGAAGCCGGCACGCGCGAACTTCGCGAGGAGGTCGGCATCGTACTGTCGCCGGACTCCCTCGGCGATCCGGTCGCGACGAACACGATCGAGTTCGAGTGGGGCGGTTGCCCGATCATCCAGCGGCAGACGTTCTTCGCGATCGGGGTGGACGGCGTCGAGGTGACGTTCGCCAACCAGGAAGAGCTCGAACTGGAGACGATCAGTGCACACGGCTGGTGGCACGCGGACGAGCTGGAGGCGACCGGCCGCGCCGCGCACGTCACCATTCCGGGACTGCTGCGCCGGGCCGTCGACGCGATCACCCTGCGCCGCGCGTCCTGATCCCCAATCAGCGCTTACGGGCCTGTTTCAGCACCTTCTTCGGGACCTTCTTGTCGACCTCGTAGCGCACGCGATCGAGCCGTTCCGCACAGCCGGCCTTCGACAGCCGCAGCAGGACGACCGGGCACTTCTTGCACCTCGGCTTGTCCTTGCAGCACTTCTTCTTCGCGGTCATCGACGGCACGCAGCGAGTGTAGGTGAGGCATACCTAACCGTCTAGCTGAGCGGGCAGTGATCGTGGCGGACGTCACTCCAGTTGCCCGCCGAGCACTTCGCGTGCTTCCAGCAACGACGGGCCGTACCAAGTCAGGTGCCGGCCCGAGACACAGCGCGCGGGCTGCACGAACGCCTCCGGTCCGTCGCCCGGGGAAAACGCATAAGGCTCGTCCGGCAGTACGACGAGATCGTGGTCGGGTAACGCGTCCGGATCGAACCGCGGATAACGTTCGCCGGAATCTCGCAGCACGTTGTCGATACCGATCCGGGCGAGCAGATCACCCGCGAACGTGTCGCGTCCCAACGCCATCCACGGCCGCCGCCAGATCGGTATCACCGCGCGCCGGCGCATTCCGTCGTACGGCGAACTCCACACCGCGCGAGCGCTGGTCAACCAGTCGGGTACGTCGCCGATGATCGCGGACAGCATGCGATCGAGTGAGTCGAGTGATTCGGCGACGGTCGTCGGTGCGGTCACCCACACCGCGATTCCGCGACCGCGCAACGCGTCGAGATCGACGGCGCGATTCTCTTCGGCGTTCGCGATCACGACGTCCGGTGCGAGTGCGGCGATGAGCTCTACGTCGGGATTCTTGGTGCCGCGAACGCGCGTCACGTCGAGGTCCGCGGGATGCGTACACCAGTCGGTCGCACCAACGATCAGGTGCGCGTGCGTTGCTGCGATCGACTCCGTCAACGAGGGCACGATGCTGACCACGCGCAGCACTTCGGACGGCGTCTCCACGACGTCTCCGAGGTCGTCTCGCGGCTTGTCCCGCACGTCTCTCACCTCACTTCGCGAAGGCCGTTGCCGACGACAACACTCGCCGATTGCGTGCTTCGACACGAACTTTGTGCGCGTGTCGCCAAGAAATTATCCGGACCCTCGGGCATCCTCATAGCGCGGCGGAATCCCTTCTGCACAAGGATTTTCGGCATTTGTGTGCCGCTTTGCGACCAGGACGCCTTAACCTGCGGACGTTTCGGGTGCTTTACGTACGCACCAAGTGTTGTCATCATCGTGACGACGAGGAATCCACCGTGGTTTTCCTCAGCCGCACCAAGGAGGCAGAGTGCCAGCCAAGAAGGCAGCCGCAGGGAAGGCGACAGCCAAAAAGGCTTCTCCCGCCAAGAAGACTGTCGCGAAGAAGGCCAGCGCCGCGAGGACGACGTCCGCGCGCAAGGTCAGCGCAGCGAAGAAGACAGTGACGAAGAAGGTGAGTGCGGCAAAGAAGGCGCCAGCCAAGAAGACCGCCGCGAAGAAGACCACTGCTGCGAAGAAGACGACCGCAGCGCGGAAGACGACGGCGAAGAAGGCTCCGGCCAAGAAGGTCGCCGCAAGGAAGACGACCGCGAAGAAGACCGTCGCGAAGAAGGCGCCGGCGAAGAAGACCACGGCCCGCAAGACGACGACCGCGAAGAAGACCGTGGCCCGCAAGACGACGGCGAAGAAGACCGTCGCGAAGAAGGCTCCGGCTCGCAAGACCGCGGCGAAGAAGGCTCCGGCCAAGAAGGTCGCAGCCAAGAAGGCCCCGGCGAAGCGGACCGCCGCCAAGAAGGCGCCCGCCCGCAAGGTCGCGGCGAAGAAGGCCCCGGCCCGCAAGGCTCCGGCCCGCAAGACCACCGCGCGGCGGGTCACCCGCTGAGCCCGGCGTCCGCACTCGCGCGACGTCGACGCAACCAAGACCGAGGGGCACCACCGAGATCGGTGGTGCCCCTTGGTGCGCGTTCACTGCGCAGCGCCGTTTCAGGAGCCGCGTCGTCAGTTGCGCGGTGTCAGTCGTCGTCCCACTTGGGGTCGTTGTCCCAGGCCTCGTTGCGTTCCTGGACCTTCTCCAGTGCCCGAGCAGCTTCCTCGGGGGAGTTGTACGGGCCGAGCCGGTCGCCGGCCTTCTCCCCTTGGTACGGCTCGACCTTGCCGGTCTTGACGTTGTAGTACCACTCGTTGCTGTGATCGTCGCTCATCTGGATGACCACCTCCTGGGAGTCTTGTCGCAGCTCACTAGAATGATCTCACCATGTCGACTATCACTCCCGGCATCATCTCGCCGCGCCGCGAAGTACCCGCGTCCATCCCGCGCCCCGAATACGTCGGCAAGCCGTCTCCGACACCGTACGACGGTTCGTACGTGACCGCGCCGGAGGTGGTGGACAGGATGCGCGTCGCCAGCAAGCTGGCCGCGCAGGCCTTGCAGGCGGTCGGTGCGGCGGCGAAGCCTGGTGTGACCACGGACGAGTTGGACGCCATCGGCCACGAGTACCTGGTCGAGCGCGGTGCGTACCCGTCGACGCTCGGCTACCGCGGTTATCCGAAGTCGCTGTGTACGTCGGTGAACGAGGTGATCTGCCACGGCATCCCGGACGACCGTCCGCTCGAGGACGGCGACATCGTCAACGTCGACATCACGGCGTTCCTCGACGGTGTGCACGGCGACACCAACGGGACGTTCCTGGTCGGCGACGTCGGCGAGGAGAGCCGGCTGCTGGTCGAGCGCACGCGGGAGGCGCTGAACCGCGGCATCAAGGCGGTCAGGCCGGGCCGGAAGGTCAGCATCATCGGGCGGGTGATCGAGTCCTACGCCAAGCGCTTCGGGTACGGCGTCGTCCGCGACTTCACCGGCCACGGGATCGCCACTGCGTTCCACTCCGGCCTGATCATCCCGCACTACGACGACGAGCGTTTCGACGACGTGATCGAGCCCGGTATGACGTTCACGATCGAGCCGATGCTCACTCTTGGCACCTACGACTACGACCTCTGGGACGACGGCTGGACCGCCACCACCAAGGACAAGTCCCGCACCGCCCAGTTCGAACACACCCTCGTGGTCACCGACACCGGCGCCGAAGTCCTGACCCTCCCGTGACCGTCACGCAGTACGAGCACGCTCATCTTCCGGGCGTGCTCGCGCTGTGCGAGGCCGAGGGCTGGCCGAGTCTGCCGGCCGACCCCGATCGCGCTCACAAGGTCCTCACTGCTCCCGGCGTGACGACAGTGGTCGCTGTGGACGGCGAGCTGGTGGTCGGCTTCGCGTATCTGCAGAGCGACGGCCACATCCAGGCGCATCTCTCCCAGATGGCAGTTCATCGCGACCATCGCCGCAAAGGCATCGGACGGGCGATGCTCGAGTACGCCGGTCCGCTCACCGGCGCGCAACGCATCGACCTCGTCACCGATGAGGCTTCGGACTTCTACGCTTCGCTCCCGCATCGCACGTTCGAGGGCTTCCGGATCTACCCGTCCTGAAAGCCGAACGTGCGGTAGAGCCTGAGCGCAGCGGTGTTGTCGTCGTCGACGCGGAGCGCCACTGTGTCCGCGGAGCAGCCGCTCAACAGCAGTCGGGCGATGCCCAGCCGCCGATGCGTCGGCGCGGTGAACAACTCGATGACGAAGGCGCAGTCCGGGGTGTCCGGCCACGGTGCACGCTGGACCACCAGGATCGCGCCGACCATGCGATCACCGACCAGAGCCAGCCGGCTCAGTCGCGGATCGAGCACCCCGTAGGCGTTCTCGAAGGTCAGCGCGATGTCCTCGATCGCCTCCTGTTCGGACGCCGACGCCGCGCCGGGCGGATAGGACTCGAAGTACAACCGGCCCAACGCCAGCGTGTCCGCCACCACGGGCGGACGCAGTACAACACCCTCGACCGGCGGCGCCTCGACCGGACTGGCCGGACGGACGAGGGTCAGCATCGGTGGCGTCATCGGTTGGAGGCGCCCCGGATGAACGTCGCGATGTCTTCGGACTGCTGGACGCGCGACGGGTCGTGGACGTACATCATGTGACCGGCCGGGTAGTACTTCGTCTCGATGTTGCCGAGCAGCTCGGCCGGGAGTTGCAGGCGACCAAGGGTGTGTTCGGTGGCGAAGTACGGCGTCGCGCCGTCGTAGTGGCCGCAGGCGACGTGCACCTTGAGATGTGGGTTGACCCGCATCGCCTCAGCGAGCTTCTCCGCGACGGTGATCTGCTGACCCTCGAACTCCTTGTAGGACCAGTTCTTCGCCGCGTCCATGCTGAGGATCTCGTACGGCAGGTCGTTCTGGTAGCCGAGCTCCACCCGCACGTAGTGGTTCAGCGCCGCCGTGTACGGCCCGATGATCGCGCTGAACGACGGATCCTTGGCCGGCGTCTCACCGGCGTAGTCCGCCTCCCAGCCGGTGAAGCGGCCGTCCAGCCGGCCGACGGTCTGCCGACGGGACCGCAGTACCTCGCCGAAGAACCGCATGTGCTCGATCCGCAGGTTGACCCGGTCGATGTAGTCCTCGGTCAGTCCGGTCAGCGCCGCGATCCGGCCGACCACCTCGGCCCGGAAGTCCTCGGGGATCCGGTTGCCCTGGGCAAGCGCATTCGGGTAGCGCCCGGCCGCGAACCGCTCCGCGTCCGCGAGCACCTCCTCGAGCGTCCGGTCCGGCATCAGGCCGTGGTAGTGCGCGATCGCGGCGTACGTCGGCAGGTAGAGCGTGTACGGCAGGTCGTTGCCCGGCGTGAAGTCGAGTGTGCCGAACTCGAGCACGGCGGAGATCAGCATCACGCCGTTCAGGTACATGCCGTAGCGCTCCTGCAGATGCGACGCGAGTCCGGCGGCGCGCGTCGTACCGTAGGACTCGCCGGCCAGGAACTTCGGCGACATCCAGCGTCCGTTGCGCGACGTCCACAACCGGATCACCTCGCCGACCGACTCCAGGTCGCGGGTGAAGCCGTGGTAGTCGCCCGGCTTCTCGCCCTCGACCGCGCGCGAGTAGCCCGTCGACACCGGGTCGATGAAGACGAGATCGCTGTGCTGCAGCAGGGTCTCCGCGTTGTCCACCAGCCCGTACGGCGGGGGCGCGAGCTCACCCGCGTCACCGGAGACCACGCGGCGCGGACCCAGCAGTCCGAGATGCAGCCAGATGCTCGACGAACCCGGCCCACCGTTGAACGCGAACGTCACCGGCCGCTCGGCCGCATCCGCGCCGTCCAGCGTGTACGCGGTCAGGAAGACCTCGGCCTTCGCCTGATGCCCGTCGAACTTGCCGTCGGTCAGCACCTCCTGCTTGAGCACGATCCGCCCGGTCGTCGCGGTGTACGGCAGCTCGCGCCCCTCGATGGTCAGCGTGTGCTGCGACGTGACCAGGTCGTCCACCGGCGTGGCCGGCTTCTTCTCCGCGCTCGCGTCGGTCCCCGGCTCGGTGCTCTCATCCTTGGCCATGTCGTGCACCTTAATCCACGCGATCGACAGCCTGCTATCTTTGACAGTCCTGTCAAACATTGATCCTGGAGAGTGACCCGGAATGACGTCGAGCGAGCTCGTGGAAGCCTTCTGGCAGCAGGTCTGGAACGCCCACGACCCGGAAGCGGTCGACCGATTCGTCGTACCGGACTTCGTGATCACCAACGCCGGGCACGACATCACCGGGCGGGAGGCGTTCAAGGAGTGGATCCGCGCGTTCCTGGCCGAGGTCCCGGATCTGCGCCTCGAGGTCGTCGAGACCTTCGAGAACGCCGCCGGTACGCGGGTCGCGTCGCGGTGGCGGATCCACGGGACCAACCACGGCTACCTGCACTCCGCGGCGATCGGGGATCCGATCATGTTCACCGGGACGGCGGTCTGGGAGGTGCGGGACGGCAAGCTCGCCCACAACTGGGTGGAGCGCTCGGCGGCTGAGGTGGTCATCGGCTGATGGCCGGCGTCCGCCAGTTCGACGAGGAGACGGCGCTGCGCCGGGCCCTCGAGGTGTTCTGGGACCACGGCTTCCACCAGACCTCGATGCCCGACCTCGCGACCGGTACCGGCGTACAGCGTGGTTCGCTCTACCACGCGTACGGCGGCAAGGAGCAGATCTTCCTGAAGGCCTTCGAACGGTTCGCCACGACCTTCCTGGAAGGAGCCGCGGCCGCGCTGGCCGGGACCGATCCGCGGACCAGCCTGTTCAGGTTCTTCGACTACTGCATCGAGTCCATCACCACCGGCTCGCCGTCCCGCGGCTGCCTGTCAACGCGTACGGCGGTCGAGGCCGACACACCGGCCCTGCAACGCGCCGTCCGCCAACTCCTCGACGACCTCGAGAACCTCGTCCTGCAATCCATCAGCGGCGCCGACCTGACGCTCCGGCCCCGCGAAGCCGCTCGTCTGGTCGTCGCCACCACCCGTGCTCTCGCCGTACTGGAACGCGTGTACGACGACCCGCGGCGCCTCCGCGAAACGGCGCGATCCCAGGTCAGAACACTGCTGCGGTGATCCGTGCTCCCGGGCGGCGGCGCCACTAGCCTGTGGGCATGGCGACGATTCTGCACATCGCGTTCGTGGAGCACTGGGAGGCCGCGCGGGAGGCCGGCAGCTATCGGTGGTCGACGCGGGGCAAGTCCCTCGATGACGGGGCGACGTTCATC
This sequence comes from Kribbella sp. NPDC049227, assembly GCF_043197265.1. Taxonomy (NCBI): domain Bacteria; kingdom Bacillati; phylum Actinomycetota; class Actinomycetes; order Propionibacteriales; family Kribbellaceae; genus Kribbella; species Kribbella sp. NPDC049227. Next base: position 114,139 of record NZ_JBICST010000003.1, read on the forward strand.
CACGCGTCGCGGCCGGAGCAGGTCGCCATGGTGGCGAACTTCGTGTACGACGACGTGGCCGAGCCGCTGTGCCTGCTGGTGATCGACACCGGGCGGCTGGTGTCCGCGCTGTGCGACGAGGACCTGGACGGGATCGGCATCAGCTTCCCGCACATCTACGGCCCGCTGAACCTGGACGCCGTCGTCGACGTCCGCCCGTACGAGCGAGGCTCCGACGGGCGCTGGCCGGAAGTGTCGGCCGAGGCCGTATCCTGAACCGAGGAACGGGTCGGTCGGGCGATCGCGTCGTCCGCGACAGCGGGCGCCGAGGAAAGTCCGGACTCCACAGGGCAGCGTGGTGGGTAACACCCACCCGGGGCAACCCGCGGGACAGTGCCACAGAGAACAGACCGCCAGCGGCTTCGATGAACCCCGTGGTTCATCGGAGTGCGGGTGAGGGTGAAACGGTGGTGTAAGAGACCACCAGCTCCGCAGGTGACTGCGGAGGCTCGGTAAACCCCACGTGGAGCAAGGCCAAGAAGGGTGGTGGGCAACCACCACTCGCGCGAGCGTTCGAGGGCTGCCCGCCCGAGCTCGCGGGTAGGCCGCTGGAGGTGCCCGGCAACGGTCACCGTAGATGGATGATCGCACTCGACAGAATCCGGCTTACATGACCGGCCCGTTCCCTCACCAGCCGCCTCCGGCGGCGCGCAAGGGGGCTCGAGCTGACCGCTGGCGGGTTGTTTCACCGCTGACGCCTGATTGCCCGCCACCGGTGAAACAAGCCGCCATCCGACCCGCTCACTTCGGTCGCCGGCCGCCGCGCAGCGGTGTCCTTTGTTCCTCAGAAGGTGTGTTCGTCGGAGGGGAAGGTGCCTGCGGCTACGTCGGCGGCGTAGGTGGTGGCTGCTGTGGTGAGGATTCCGCGGAGGTCGGCGTACTGCTTGACGAAGCGGGGCATGGTGCCGGACCGTAACCCGGCCATGTCCTGCCAGACCAGCACCTGGGCGTCGGTGTCGCGGCCGGCTCCGATGCCGATGGTGGGGATCGTGACGCGCTTGGTGATCTCCGCGGCGACGTCGCCCGGGACCATCTCCAGTACGACGGAGAACGCGCCCGCCTCGGCCAGTGCGACCGCGTCGTCGATCAGGCCGGCGGCCTGGTCGCCACGACCCTGCACGCGGTAGCCGCCGATGCTGTGCTCGCTCTGCGGTGTGAAGCCGATGTGCGCCATCACCGGGATGCCGGACTGGGTCAGCTTCTCGACCATCGGTACGACCGTTCGGCCGCCTTCGAGCTTGACCGCGTGCACGCCCGCTTCCTTCATGAACCGGACGGCGGTGTGGAACGCCTGCTCGGGTGACGCCTGGTACGAACCGAACGGCAGGTCCGCGACGACCAGCGCCCGGTCGACCGCACCCGCGACGGCACGCGCCAGCGGAATCAGTTCGTCGACGGTGACGCGCAGGGTGGTGTCGTAGCCGAAGACGTTGTTCGCGGCGGAGTCGCCGACCAGCAGCACCGGGATGCCGGCCCGGTCGAAGATCTCGGCGGTGTACTGGTCGTACGCCGTCAGCATCGCCCACTTCTCGCCGCGGTTCTTCATGTCCCGCAGGTGGTGGATGCGGTACCGCCGCGGCCGCTTGCCGGCCTCACCAGTGCCACCGCCGTCGGACGGCTTGGTGTCCGCCGGCGCCACCGGGGCGCCGAGCTCCGACGAACCGGCGCTCGCCATGGCCTGCGCCCTGCGGGCAGCGCGGTGCGAACCGGTGTGCTCGTTCGCCACCTGGCTGGGGGCGTCCTGCTGGACGTCCGCACGTCGCCGCGCGCCGACCGACGGCTTCGGCTCGTTCATCGGTGTGTTGCTCTCGTACTCCGCACTCGGATCCGACAGATACCTGTTGTCCTGCTTGCCACCCGACTCCTGCTGGTAACCCTCGATCGACTCAGGCATGTACGCCGTGATGGTCGGGGTGTCCACCGTGTAGTTGGCCGGGGGAGTCGCAGGCGTGCTCGGCCGCGGCTGTTGTTGCTGCTGGCCCTGAGGCTGCGCGGGCGGCGCCGGGGGCGGCGTCGTCGTCGGGGTCTGACCAGACGGCTGGTGTGAACTGAGCCCGTTGCTCGACCCATTGCTGAGTCCGTTGCTCTGAGCCGGACCGTTCGACGGAGTAGGGCCTTGCGTAGGCGCCTGGCCGCTCCAGTTCGCATTGCTGGTCCCGTTCGAGCTGTGCGGCCCTTGAGGCCGCTGCGTCAGCCCGTTGCCGGCCTGCGGCGGTGCAGGCGGCCGCTGGGGCTGCGGCTGTTGACCGGCCGGTGGCTGCGCCTGCCGGTTCGGCGGTACGCCGTTGCTCCCCGGGCCGAACGGGCTCGGGCGGCCCTGCTGCGGCGGAGGAGTCTGCTGCGGCTGCGCAGGCTGCTGCGGACGGAACGGGTTCTGCTCCGGGTACGCCGGCTGTCCGTACGACGCCTCGTCGGCGCGGGACTGCTCGCGCTCCCCGTAGTACTCCGGCCGCTGCGGCTGATCGCCGTACTGGCGGCTCTGCGGCTGGTCGCCGTACCGCTGCTGCTGGGGTTGCTGCGCCGGGGGCGGCGGCACCGCGGGCAGGTACGGCGGCTTGGGTACGTAGGGCTGCTGGGGCACCGGGCCGCGCTCGTAGGACCTGGGGGCGTTCGGCAGCGACGGCGACGGGTCGAGACCGAGGCCGTTGGCCCGGTCCCGCCAGGAGTCGTTGTCGTAGTCCGAGCGGCGGTGCTCCTCGGTTGTCCGGTTCTTCGGTCCGGTCCCGTACGGCGACGGCAGCTCCTCGTCCTCGCCCTGGGTACCGGCCGACAGGAAGTTGTCAACCATGCCTTCATCGTCCCACCGTTGCGGAGGGTGAGCGCCACCGGCTGTGCCTGAGTGATCGCTCACACCGTCGCCGGGCGAGCCGGACCGACCCGTGGGCTCTTCAGGAGCGCCCCACGGGGTGTCGTTGGATGGGCGGTACCGCCAGGAATCGCTCAGTGCTCGGCTGCCTTCCGTGCGTCCTCACGCCATGCATTGGTGATCGGCAACCGGCGGTCCCGGCCGAAGGCCTTGTGGGTGATCTTCGGGCCCGGTGGGTACTGCCGGCGCTTGTACTCCGCGCGATCGACGAGCTGGATCACCTTGCTGACCAGCTCGGTCTCGAATCCGGCCGCGACCAGCTCGGCGCTGCCGCGGTCCAGCTCGACGTAATCGTCCAGCATGTCGTCGAGCAGGTCGTACGGCGGCAGCGAGTCGGTGTCCTGCTGCCCCGGCCGCAGCTCGGCCGACGGTGGCTTGGCGATCGAGTTCTCCGGGATCGGCGGCTGCTGGCCGCGCGCCTTCGCGTCCGCGTTGCGCCACTTCGCCAGCCGCCAGACCAGGGTCTTCGGTACGTCCTTCAGCGGGGCGTAGCCGCCGACCGCGTCGCCGTAGATGGTGGAATAGCCGACGGACAGCTCCGATTTGTTGCCGCAGGCAAGAACCAGGTGGCCGTCGGCGTTCGAGAGGCCCATCCAGATCACCGCGCGGACCCGGGCCTGCAGGTTCTCCTCCGCCAGGCCGGTCAGGCCGAGCGTCTCGATGAACGGCTGCACCATCGGCTGGATCGGCACCACCCGGTAGTTCAGACCGGTCCGGGCGGCGAGCTCGGCCGCGTCGTCCTTGGAGTGGTCGCTGGAGTAGACGCTCGGGTTGGAGATGCCGAACACATGCTCGGCGCCAACAGCGTCACAGGCAATCGCGGCCACCAGCGACGAGTCGATGCCGCCGGACAGACCGAGCAGGACGGACTTGAACCCGTTCTTCTGCACGTAGTCGCGCAGGCCGGTGACGATCGCGCCGTACATCTCCGCCTCGTCGGACAGCCGCGGCGCGACCGCGGCCGCGATCGGGTCGTACGCCGCCAGGGCCTCGTCGTGGATGACCGTGTGGACGATCTCGATGCCCTCGTGGGTGCCGGCCGGCGTACCCGTCGGGGCCGCCAGCTCGAGGTCGACCACCATGCTGCCCTGCTCGAACTGCGGGGCACGGGCGAACACCTTGCCCTCGGCATCGGCGATCAGCGAGTCGCCGTCGAAGACCAGTTCGTCCTGGCCGCCGACGAGATTCACGTACGCCAGCGGGCAGCCGGCCTCGCGGGCGCGGCGGCTGACGAGTGCGCCGCGAACGTCGTCCTTGTTGGCTTCGTACGGCGAGCTGTTGATGACGAGCAGGAGCCCCGCACCAGCGGCCTTGGTGGCGGCGACCGGGCCGCCGTCCTGCCAGAGGTCCTCACAGATCACCACGGCGACGTCGACGCCGTGGATCCGGACCACCTGCAGCGTGTTGCCGGGAACGAAGTGCCGGAACTCGTCGAAGACGCCGTAGTTCGGGAGGTGGTGCTTGACCGCGCTCGTGATCACACGGCCCTGGTGGATCACGGCCGCGGAGTTGGTCGGGGAGCCCTTCGGCCGGCCTAGCCGGTCGATGCCCATCGCCGTACCGGTCGCGCGGTCGAGGTAGCCGCAGACCACCACGATGTCGCCGAGCCCTTCGTCGGCCAGCCGCTTCGCCAGGTCCTGGATCCGGGCCTGCGAGGCGTCCACGAACGACGCCCGCAAGGCGAGGTCCTCGACCGGGTAGCCGGTCAGCGCGAGCTCCGGGAAGGCCACGACATGCGCACCACGGTCGGCCGCGTTCCGGGTCCAGGCAACGATCTTCTCGGCGTTGCCGTCGACGTCACCGACGGTCACATTGAGTTGAGCGAGCGCTACCCGAAGCTGAGGCACGAGAGCACATTACTGGTTACCCCGGCTCTTGCGAGAGTCCGCTGTACTCCCGGACCATCCGGAGGTTCCGCTCGACCGGATTCATCGCGTCCACCGTGAGGTGCTCGCGCGTCGGCCGCGGGTACTCGACCCGCATCCGTTCCACGTGATCCCACCCGACCTCGTGCCATCCGGGAATCCCACGCCGGCGGCCCTCCAACCGGAGCCGGTGCTCGCCTTCGTCCGTACAAACGCACTCGATCAACCGCAGCCGTGCGTCGTACTCCGTCGCCAGCTTCTCCCATCGGTCCGCCACTGTGTCGTCAACCAGACAGTCGACGATCGCCGACTGCTCGAGCATCAGTTGCCGGCGGACCAACGTCTCCAGCAGGTCGTAGTACATCGCCAGGAACGCCGGCCGGCTCAGTCCGCCGAGTACGCCGTGTGGTTTGAGCGCCCCGAGCAACCAGTCACCGGCGAAGACCGGAGTACCTGCTTCGACAGCAACTGCCTCGGCCAGCGTCGACTTCCCCGTCCCCGGCAGCCCGGTGAACACCATGACCTGCTTCATCCCACCGACGGTAACCGCGTCCGCGCCACAACCAAGTCCCCGACCACCGACCAGCCGTGCTGCCAGCGACGGAGGACGTCGTCGTGCATGTGGCTCATCGAACAGCGACCAAGGTTCACCGGGCCGGGGACTTTGGGTGGATGGCGGGGCGGCCGCGGCTCGGTTCACTCGGAGGTATGGCGAACCAAGGTGGGCCGACCGGGCTGGGGGAGCGGGCGCTGGGACCCGATCTTGCGCGGGGTTTCATGCTGCTGTTCATCGCGCTGGCGAACTCCCACTACTTCGTCTACGGGACGCGCGTGTTCGGCGGCTTCCCGATGGACGGGTCGGGTGCCGACCGCGTGGTGGGGATGGTGCTGTCGACCTTCGTCGACGGCCGGGCATTCCCGATGTTCGGGGTCCTGTTCGGGTACGGCGTCGCGCAGATCGTCCGGCGGCAACGGGAATCCGGCAACGAATGGTGGCCGATCCGGAAGTTGCTGTGGCGCCGGAGTCTCGTCCTGATCGTGCTCGGCTTCGTGCACGCGATGCTGCTGTACATCGGTGACATCCTCGCGGCGTACGGCGTACTCCTCTTCCTGGGTGTCTGGGCCCTGCGCTGGAAGGACCGCTGGCTGTTGATCGTCGCAGCGCTGGTCTTTGTCCTCACTGCATTGCCGAGCGACGACTCGCTGGCCACCGCGTCCGACGCCACCGATCCCTCGATGCTTCCTCCGGACTTCCTAGGGCAGTTCGGTGACCGGATCGCCGTGCAGCCGTTCATCGCCTTAATCGGCTGGATCGGGTTCATCACGCCGTTCCTGGTCGGTCTCTGGGCCGGCCGTCGGCGCATCCTCGAACGGCCGGCCGAGCACCTCACCCTGCTGCGTACGACGGCAGTCCTCGGCCTCATCGTGGCAGTCGTGGGTGCGCTCCCGGTGTCGCTGGTCGTCGGCGGCGTGATCGACCAGCCAAGTGGCGATGCGCTCACCCGGCTCGGTCCGCTGCACGACGCATCCGGTGTCCTCGGCGGTTTCGGGTACGCCGCTCTCATCGTTCTGATCGCGCTCAAGCTGGGTGATCGCCAGGGACGGATCACCCTGGCGATCGCCTCCGTCGGTCAACGGTCGCTGACCTGCTATCTGTCCCAGTCGGTGGTGTGGGCCGTGGTCTTCACGCCGTACCTGCTGGATCTGTCCCGCGCGCTCTCCACCACCACGACGGCTCTGCTCGCCGTCGCGACCTGGCTGGCGACCGTGTGGATCGCCGACCGGATGCGGCGCGCGAACTACCGCGGTCCGTTCGAGATCCTGATCCGGAGGGTGACCTATCAGCCGAACAGGACCGCGGCCACCCGGTCGCGGAGCTCGGGCAGCCTCGCGTAGAACACGTCACCCGGGCACTGGGTCGAGTTGTAGTCGCGGTGCCCGACGATCGCGGCGTGCGGATCGAGCCCGTACGTCGTACACAGCCAGGCGCAGGTCAGCACGGACATGTCGAACAGCGCGGTCGGCACGTTCGCGCTGACATAGATGCCTTCGTGCTCGATGCCGATCGTGTGGCTGTTCTGGTTGGCGGTCTGGGCACCGAGGACGTTCTGCCCGTTCCGGATCGAGGACAGCGACTTGCTGCGGCCCTCCATCAGGTAGCCGCCGCGGCTGATCGTGAGCTGCTGGCCGGAGTCGATCCAGCCGTTGGTGTCCATGTGCAGGTCCTGGATCCAGTGCGACACGGCGTACGCCGCCGCCAGCGAGTAGTCGGTGACGTTCGGGCTGGCGGTGTGGTGGATGACGATGTGGTCGGGTGCGCCGATCACCTGGGTGGCGGACTTGGGCGGGCGCGCCGACCATTCGGTGCGCGTGTAGCAGCGCGGCGCGGGGGCGGCGTGCGCCGCGGTGGTCGGGAGGGCGATGCCGCCGATCAGCACCCCTGACGCGGCAGCGCCGCGCAGGACAGTGCGCCGGGACATCCGGGCAGGTTGGAAATTTTCTGGGGCGGTCATGGTATAGAAAATTCCCTACCATCGAGCCGCCGAAACCGGTCTGGTCTAATGACGGTCGTGACTGATGGGCAGGAGCGGGCGGGGGACGTCCGGCTGGGGCGGGTCGGCAAGGGCGTACGGGTGGCCGTCGCCCTGGTCGGGATCGGCCTGCTGATCAACGGGTCGGTGCGCGCCACCGACGATGCGTGGCCGTTCGGCCCGATGTCGCAGTACGCGATGTCCGTGCCCGACGACGCCTCCATCACCTACACCCGGATCAGCGCGCAGACCGACGCCGGAACGACGGTCGACGTACCGCTGAACATCGAGGGCGCCGGGGTCGCGCGGGCCGAGATCGAGGCCCGGACCGGGGACATCGTCAAGGACCCGGCGCTGCTGCAGCAGGTCGCCGACGGGTGGGCGAAGAAGCACCCGGACAAGCCGAAGTACGTGAAGCTCGAGTTGATCCGTGACACCACCCAACTGGTCGAGGGCCGGGTCGTAGGACCGCCGGCACCGGAGGTCCTGGCCACCTGGGAGGTGCGCAAGTGAGCGCCCGCACCGTCGCAGTCCGCGCCGCGAACTGGTTCACCCCGGCCATCGCGCTCGCCCGGGTGGCGTGGTTGCGGACCGTCCTCTATCTGTTCGTCATCGTGGACATGCACGCCTTCGTCCGCGACACCCGGCTGAAGGGCGAGCATCCCGGGCTCTACCAGCCGTTGCTCTTGGCCCGCATGTTCGACCTCCCCAGGCCCACGGTCTTCAACACGACCGTCTTGTACGTCGTCCTGATCGCGGCCTGCCTGGTCGGCGCGTCGAACTACTTCCCGCGGATCGCCGGCTGGATCGTGGCGCCGGCGTTCACGTGGTGGGTCCTGATCGGCATGAGCGACGGCAAGGTCGATCACGATCACCTTGCGCTCGTGATCGCGTTGTGGGTGCTTCCGACCGTGAAGGCCGGCCGCCGCGGACGAGCGTCGTACAACGATCAGACGCGATCGGAGGCGGCCGGTTGGGTGATCCGGTGTGTGCAGATCTGCGTGATCGCGACGTACTTCCTTTCCGCGATAGCGAAACTGCGCAGTGCCGGATGGGCGCTGACCTGGCCGGGGAGCGCCGTACTGACGTGGGCGATCGTCCGGCGGCCGCACCCGGTCGGGGAGTGGCTGCTGCACCATCCGTGGATGCTGCACGTGATGCAGTGGGTCGGGATCACGGCGGAGTTCCTGTCGCCGGTGATCCTGTGGCTCAAGGGGCGGTGGCAGTTGCTCGGGGCCCTGTTCTTCCTCGGGTTCCACGCGGCGAACACCGCAATCCTGCTGATCCACTTCCTGCCGACCGTGGTCTGCTGGCTGGCGTTCGCGCCGATGGAGCGGATCGTGCCCTGGTTCCAGCTGCGGCGGGCCTCAGACAGCGACGCCGGACAGGCCGAAGACCAGGCCGAAGACGGCCGGGAGGCCAAGGAGCAGGCCGGCGCGTAGCCGGAACCGGCGGCCGCCGGGGCCGGGAGTCCGGACGACCCGGGACAGCACCGCTCCGGCGTACCCGAAGACCAGGGCGGCGAGCAGGATCTCCTTGGTCGGCAGGTCGTCGGCGTTGTGGTGGGTCAGCCCGAGCGTGACCAGCCCCGGGCAGCAGAACGCGAACATGCCGAAGCCGAGCTCCGGGACGGGCAGCCAGCGCCGTCCGAGGACGTCCTGTTCGGCGGTGCGCTTGCGCCGGATCGTCTGCACGAATCGCGCCGTACTGAGCAGCAGGTCGCTGGCGCAGAGCGCCGCTGCCACGATCAGCGCCACCTGGTATCCGGCACCGAAGATCGTTTGCACGACAGACACGGTAGGCCCTGGCGCTGCCGATGTCCCCAGCAGCACGTAACGTCTGCTTAACAGAGCCGGGGCACACTGTGTGAGAACCGACCGACGCCGTGAGAGGTGGACCGATGGACAAGCAGCAGGAGTTCGTGCTGCGCGCGCTGGAGGAGCGCGACGTACGCTTCGTGCGGCTCTGGTTCACCGACGTGCTCGGGTTCCTGAAGTCGGTGGCGGTGGCGCCGGCCGAGCTGGAGGGCGCGTTCGCCGAGGGAATCGGGTTCGACGGGTCCGCGATCGAGGGGTTCGCGCGGGTGACCGAGGCGGACATGCTGGCCAAGCCGGACCCGTCGACGTTCCAGATCCTGCCCTGGCGCGGCGAGACGATGGGCACCGCGCGGATGTTCTGCGACATCAACATGCCGGACGGTTCCGCGTCGTTCGCCGACCCGCGGCACGTGCTCAAGCGGACGCTGTCCAAGGCGGCCGACCTGGGGTTCACCTTCTACACCCACCCCGAGATCGAGTTCTACCTGTTCAAGTCGCTCACCGGCGCGCCCGGGACGCATCCGGAGCCGGTCGACTCGTCCGGGTACTTCGACCACACCCCGCAGGGGATCGGGAACGACTTCCGCCGCGAGGCGATCACGATGCTGGAGTCGATGGGCATCTCGGTCGAGTTCAGCCACCACGAGGGCGGGCCGGGCCAGCAGGAGATCGACCTGCGGTACGCCGACGCGCTGTCGACCGCCGACAACATCATGACGTTCCGCGTCGTGGTGAAGGAGGTCGCGCTCACCCAGGGGATCTACGCCTCGTTCATGCCGAAGCCGCTGAGCGACCAGCCCGGGTCCGGGATGCACACCCACATGTCGCTGTTCGAGGGTGACCGGAACGCGTTCTTCGAGGGCGGCGCGCAGTACCAGCTGTCCAAGACCGGGCGCGCGTTCATCGCCGGGCTGCTGCAGCACGCGGCCGAGATCACCGCGGTGACGAACCAGTGGGTGAACTCGTACAAGCGGCTCGCGGTCGGTGACGAGGCGCCGTCGTTCGTCTCCTGGGGGCACAACAACCGGTCCGCGCTGGTCCGGGTGCCGATGTACAAGCCGCACAAGGGGCAGTCCTCGCGGGTCGAGTTCCGGTCGCTGGACTCGGCGGCGAACCCGTACCTGGCTTTCGCGCTGATGCTGGCCGCCGGCCTGAAGGGCATCGAGGACGGGTACGAGCTGCCGCGCGAGGTCGAGGACGACATCTGGGCGCTCACGCCGCGTGAGCGCAAGGCACTCGGCATCAAGCCGCTGCCGAGCAGCCTGGCGGAGGCGATCAGCGCGATGGAAGACAGCGAACTGGTCGCCGAGACCCTCGGCGAGCACGTCTTCGACTTCTTCCTCCGCAACAAGCGCGCCGAATGGCTCGACTACCGCCGCCAGGTAACCCCCTTCGAACTCAACAAGCTCCTGCCTGTCCTCTAGGCCCCACGCAGCCGCTCCGGCGTCGCCGCCGCCCCCGCCCGAACCTGCCGGCACGGCTGGCGCTGGCTGGCCGGATCCATCGCTGGCGGGTTGTTTGGTGGGTGGCGCGAAACAAGGTGCCATCGGCGGAACAAGCCGTCAGCCGGGTGACGGGGCGTGCTGTTGAGTGGCGATTTGCCGCGTGGTGGCGGGAAATAGTTTCCTGAGTCGTCATCTAGTGGTCGCCGGGGTCGCGTGGGATCGGGTCTCATGCGGCGACTGCTGGTGGGTATCGGACTGCTCGTCCTGTTGTTCCTCACGGGAGCCTCGGCGGCCTCGGCTCATGTGATCGCTTCGACCGGGTACTCGACCGTGCACCAGGACGGCAGCCGGGTCACGTATCTGCTGAGCCTCGAGTACGACGTACTCGGCCGAGCCGTCGACCTCGGTGCACCGACCACCGACGACGGTCAGCGGGCGCAAGCCCTGGACACGGCCAAGGACCGCATCGCGGAGTACCTGCACGACCGGGTGGTCGTCGCCGTCGACGGTGCCGCGTGTGAGCAGTCGCTGGAGACGACGTCGGTCGGCCAGCGCGCCACCAAGGCGTACGCCGATCTCGGGCTCGTGTTCGAGTGCCCCGGCTCCTCCGGGGCGTTCAGCCTGCGGTACAGCGTCTTCGGCATGTCCGAGGCGGTCGCCGACGACCACACCAACCTGGTCGAGTACACCTTCGACAGCGGCTCCGGCCGGACCGTGTTCGACCGCTCCCACCACGACTTCACCGTCGGCGACAACACGCTGGCCACGTCGAGTCTGCAGTTCGGCAAGATGGGCGTAGAGCACATCCTGACCGGGCTCGACCACGTCCTGTTCGTGGTCGCCCTGATCCTCGGCGCCGTGAACCTGCGCAGTCTCGTCCAGGTGATCTCGATGTTCACCGTGGCGCACAGCGTCACGCTGATCTCCACCCTGCTCGGCGGCCTGTCCGTGCCGCCGGTCATCGTCGAGCCGCTGATCGCGCTCTCGATCGCGTTCGTCGCGGTCGAGAACCTGCTCGGCTCCACCCGCCACCGGCTCCCGGTGGTCTTCGGTTTCGGTCTTCTGCACGGGCTCGGCTTCGCCGGGTCGTTGCGGATCACCGATCAGGTCAGTCCGGAACTGCTCGTCTCGCTGCTGAGCTTCAACGTCGGCATCGAGGCGGGTCAGGCGTTGCTGCTGCTCGCCGTGTTCCCGCTGGTCCTGTTGATCCGCCGGACCCGGCTCTCGGTTCCGGTGGTCCGTTCGGCGACAGGGGTCGTCGCCGCCTTCGGCCTCTTCTGGTTCGTAGAAAGGTTCTTCATCGCATGATCCGCCTGTCCCGCAGGTCGAGCGATCATCCAGCCGCCACAACGACGTGGCACAAACTCCTGTACGGCGTCACCGCCGGACTGGCCGTGATGGTGATCGGCGTACCGCTGACCGGGGTCGTCGCCGACGCAGTCGACGGTCCCAGCGCCACCATCACCGGCACGGTCTTCGAGGACCGTGACGCCGACAACCGGATCGACGCGGGTGAGGCCGGCATCGCCGGCGTCAGCGTGTCGGACGGTCAGCAGAGCGTCGTGACCGATGCCCAGGGTCACTACACGTTCAAGACCGACGTCGAGCGCCGTGACGTCGACCTGGTCTTCGTCACCCAGCCGGCCGGGTACTCGGTCGGCACCGACGACAACATGACCCCGAAGTTCTTCCGCAGCCTCGGCCAGCTGGCCGACGGCGCCAGTCAGGAGGTCGACTTCGGCCTCCGCAAGGACAAGGCCTCCGCGGCCGGCGGGTTCACCTTCGCCAACGTGGCGGACCCGCACGTCAACGCGCAGCTGCCCGAGCAGATCACCGAGATCAACTCCACGCAGCAGAAGCTCGCGTTCATCCAGGTCAGCGGCGACCTGACCAACAGCGCCACCGACTCCGAGTTCGAGTTCTACAAGAAGAGCACGGCGAACTCGAAGGTCCCGGTGTGGCCGGCAGTCGGCAACCACGAGTACGCCGCGGGAGCGACGTACGCGGCCCGGATCAACAACTACCGCAAGCACGTCGGTCCGGAGTGGTACTCGTTCGATTACAGTGACCGGCACTTCCTGGTCCTGGAGAACAACGGGGCCGCGCCGTTCGCCGAGCAGCTCGAGTGGGTCAAGGCCGACCTCGCCCGGAACATGACGAAGGGCAAGCACCTGGTCGTGCTCACCCACCAGCCGATGAACGTGCCGTTCGGTTCGCCGTCGGTGTACGACGAGTACGGCAAGGTGCTGGAGCAGTACGGCGCCGAGCTGATCCTGGTCGGTCACGAGCACTCCAACGACGTGGAGCCGAAGAGCGACTTCGCCGGCACCGCGAAGCACATCCAGACGGTGTCCAGCTCGTACACGATCGACAACTCGCCGCGCGGGTTCCGGTTCGTGCACATGGACAACAAGGCCTTCGACAACCCGTTCCGCATCTACGGCGCGGAGAAGGACCTCACGATCGTGTCGCCGGCGCCCGGTACCGCGATCCCGCTGAACGGGTTCCCCGGGATCCAGGTCAACGCCTACGACACCACCGACCAGCCGGTCCGGGTCCGCTTCAAGCTCGACAAGGGCTCGTGGCGGCCGCTCAGCTCGACCGGTGAGTTCACCTGGTACTCCGCCCTGCCGAACGGCATCAAGGCCGGCAAGCACCAGCTCACGGTGGAAGCAGCCGACAAGACCGGGGCGAGGTGGACCCGGACCTCGGACTTCACGTTCACGAACGAGAAGGCGATCAAGCCGGTCGCCGGAGCCGACTGGTCGCAGCACCACGGTGACGCCTCGCACAACGGGGTCTCGACCGACGCGATCGCTGCCGGTCAGCGGCTCGCCTGGTCCTACCGGACCAAGGGCACCTTCCTGACCGGTTCGCCCGCGATCGTCGACGGCGTCGTGTACGCCGGGACGCGGGACGAGAACGGCGACGGCAATGCCGCGGTCCACGCGGTGTCGCTTGCCACCGGCAAGAAGCTGTGGAGCTACACCGTGCCGTCCTCGGTGCACGGCAGCGTTGCCGTCTCCGACGGTCTCGTCTACGTCCCGACCCTGCGCGGCACGCTGTTCGCGCTGGACGCCAGGACCGGCGCACTGAAGTGGAAGAACGACCCCGGACCTGCGCCGGAAGGCAACAACCAGCGCACCTACGGGTACTACGGTGTGACGGTTGCTGACGGCAAGGTGCTGTTCCCGTACCAGACGCGCTTCGGTGAGGCAGCCACTGGTCTGCTCCTTGCTCTCGACGCCAAGACGGGTCAGCGGGTCTGGGCCGCACCGATGAGCGGCGCCACGATGAGTGACGGCACACCAGCCGTCGCCGACGGGCGGGTGTACGTCGGCAACGAGACCGCGGATCGCGTGATCGCGTACGACCTCAAGACCGGTGCGAAGCTGTGGCAGGGCACGGAGAGCCTCGGCGGCTGGCAGGACGGCATCCCGTCCGCGGCCGACGGCAAGGTGTTCATCGGGTCGAACAACGGGATCGTGGCGCGCGACGGTGCGACCGGCGCGGTGCTGTGGAGCTACCGCAGCTCGCACCCGTCGCTGGTGAGCAGCGGCGCGACCCCGTCCGCGGCGGCGATCAAGGGCAACACGGTCTACATGTCCTTCCCGAGTGGTGCGATCACCGCTCTGAACGCGACCACGGGTGCCGTGATCTGGGATCAGTTGCTGCCCGGATCGCAGTACCGGGGTGGCTCGTTCACCTCGCCGGCGCTGTCGGGGAACACGCTGTTCGTCGGCGCCAACAGTGGTGGGTTCTACGCGCTGGACGCGCGGACGGGCCAGCCGCTGTGGTCGCAGGACATCGGCACCTGGGTGTCGGCAGGCCCGGCGGTCAGCGGCAACACCGTGGTCGCCGGCGCGTTCGACGGCAACCTGTACGCCTTCACCCCGGGTGGTACGACGGCCAAGCCGTGGCCGGCCGTGTCCGGCAAGGTGACCAACAAGGCCACCGGCGGTCCTGCCGCGAACAGCACCGTGCTGGTCGTACAGGACGGTACGGCGGTCGGCCGGACCACGACCGATGCCGAGGGCAACTACCAGGTCGGGCTCTCGCAGGGCGCCGGCACGTACACCATCCAGGTCGCGCAGCTGGGCTTCGCGACCGCGGCCAAGGAGGTCGAGGCCGGCGACAGTGGCACCTACCAGGCGGATCTGGAGGTGTCGCCGGTCAACGTCGACGCGAGTATCGGCAAGCGGCTCCCGAGCGGTCTGGTCGAGGGTGGCGTCGGTGACATCGTGATCGAGAACAAGCACCTGGCGATGGCGATCTCGAAGGTGTTCCAGGACTCGCAGATGAGCCCGTCCACCCCGGGCAAGGTCGTCGACATGGCGATCACCGGCCAGCCGGACCAGCTGGACTGGATCAACCTGCCGTACGTCAGCGCCACCGAACCCACCGGTGGCAGCGCGTGGCAGCAGTTGCAGGTGCGCTCGACCGACGTACGCATCCTCGAGAACACCGGCGAGAAGGCGGTCGTCCAGGCCACCGGGACCTCCTCGGAGAACCCGAACCTGAAGGTGGTCACGACGTACACCGCGACGGCCGACGAGCAGTTCGTCACCGCCGCGACGACCTTCACCAACGCGACGGGTGCGCCGCTGACGGTGTGGGCCGGTGACGCCCTCGACCACGACGGCGCGGGATCGCGCTCGGCGGTGTCGGGCAGCGCGCCGGTCACCGGTGGTGGACCGTTCGCGCAGACGCCGGACGCCAAGCGCTGGATCGGGCAGTCCGGGACCGGCCCGGACAACCAGACCTACGGGCTGGTGTACGGCGCGGACAGCGGAGCCTTCACCGGGTACTCGCAGGCGATCTGGACGATGAGCAAGTTCAAGCTCGACCTGCCGGCCGGGGGATCGCACACGATCACCCGGCGGGTGGTGGCGGTGTCGAACGAGGGTGCGGCGGACAAGTTCGCCGTACTGAACCAGTTCGCGTTCTGATCAACCGATCAGGACGTCGATGATCCGTACGGGCTGCCGGGGTGAGGCCGCGATCCGGTCGAGCACCGGCAGCCCGTCGGTCACCGCGCCGATGACGGTGGAGTACTTCGGCAGCCCGTCGGTGCCGTGCACGAAGAAGAACCGGCTGCCGTTGCCACCGTTGTTGCTCATGGCAACTGTGCCGCGGCGGTAGGTCTCCCGGCCGGTCAGCTCCGGCGAGAAGTGGTAGCCAGGCCGGCCCGCGCCGCACTCGAGGATCGCCCGGGTGAGGCGCGGGCACGGGGTCTGGTCGTAGAAGCGCAGCAACGCCAGGTGGGTGAAGCTGTGCACCGCACACGGGGCGTCCTGCCGGTCGAGCCGCAGGACGAGCGTGCCCTTGTCGGTCCGGACTGTGACCTTCACAGTGCCGATGGTCGGCGCCAGTGAGTACGGCGGTCGCACGGTGCCGTCAGGGGAGCGGACGTACGTGCACCGCTTGAAGAACGCGGGAGCCGCCTGGGCACTGGCGGCCCAGCCCTCCACGATCAGCGCGACGGCGGCGACCAGCAGGACTGCGACAACCCGTTTCCAGCGACCGGCGCGGTGGGGCGGGGAAGGAATCCAACGCTGCATGGTTCCGACGGTAACACTGGGTATGCGGATTGCGACAGAGTGTGTTCAGAGCTCGGCGACGTGGAGCGGTGCCTGATCGGAGGCGTGCTCCGAGGTGGTCGTCCAGCGGGCCGCGGCGGTGGAGTGCCGGTACGGCGGATCGGTCGGGGAGGCCGGCGCGGTCATGGTGAGGTCCGGGACCGGTGCGGGCTCGGCGGACGAGATCACCTGGGTGCCGTCCGGTGCGAGTGCGTGGACCTCTTCCACCGTGAGGAGACCGACCGGGCGGATCCCTTCGGTGATCACCACGATGCATCCCGGGATCACCTGCTGGGCGCGGTTGCCCTTGGACGGGACGAGGATCCCCTCCGCCGGCGTCCGCCAGGCGCCCGGCGCGAACCGCCGGAGTGCGATCCCCGCCTGCCCGTCCTCCGCGCTGCGCGGCGGCACGTACGCGGTGGCTGTGTAGTCGTAGTCGTAGTCCGGCTCGGGCGGCCCGGACACCCGCCCACCCTGCTGAGGCGTCAACCAGACCACAGTGCCCCGCACGGCGAGCGACCCCGTCATCATGACCATGAACAGCCATCATGCCGACTACAGCCCGAATCCGCTACACGACACCGTGTATCCACTGCAACACACTTGGTATCCATCCGAGGCGCCCGGTTCGCCCTCCCAGGGGCACGGGTAGCCTGCTGGGGTGGCTGAGGCTCGGAGGGGTTCCTGGGAAGGCCGGCTGGTTCGGCTGGGCTTCGGGGATCCGCAGCGGGCCGGGGTGATGCTGGAGCAACTGGACGGCTTGGCCTCGCACAGCCCGCTAGCCACCACGCAGTTGATCAACACGCTGTCGGAGTCGGCGGATCCGGACCTCGCACTGCAGGGACTCTGCGGGATCGCGGACTCGCTGCACCGGCACGGGTACGACGTCGCCGCGTTCGCGCGCACGCTGGAGATGGACGACGACTTCCGCCGCCGGCTTGTCTTCGTGCTCGGCGCGAGTGAGGCCTTCGGGCGGCATCTCGAAGTGCACCCACGGCACTGGTACGACCTGGCCGACCCTGCGCTGGCCGCCGTACGCCCGACACCTGACGACGTCCGCGCCCGACTCGCGACGGCCGTCGACGCACCCAACCCGGTCGACGCGCTGCGGGTCGAGTACCGCCGCCTTCTGCTTCGCCTCGCGGCCCGCGATCTCGCGGAAGGCCTGCTGGTCGACGAGGTGGCCGCCGTACTGGCCGACCTCG
Source organism: Kribbella sp. NPDC049227 (assembly GCF_043197265.1). Classification (NCBI taxonomy): domain Bacteria; kingdom Bacillati; phylum Actinomycetota; class Actinomycetes; order Propionibacteriales; family Kribbellaceae; genus Kribbella; species Kribbella sp. NPDC049227. Next base: position 131,486 of record NZ_JBICST010000003.1, read on the forward strand.
CCGGGGGAGCCCTGGAGACGGCGCTCCACATCGCCCGCAACGAGTACTTCGCCGCCCACCCCGGCGCCGCCGACTGCCGCCTCGCGATCATTGCCATGGGCAAGTGTGGCGGCCGCGAACTCAACTACGTCAGTGACGTCGACGTCCTCTTCGTCGCCGAGCCGCACGACGGCGACCCCGAGGTCCCGGCCCTCAAGACCGCGACCAACCTGGCCGCCGCCGCGATGCGCATCTGCTCGGAGCACACCGGCGAGGGCACCCTCTGGCCGGTCGACGCCGCCCTCCGCCCCGAAGGCAAGTCCGGTCCGCTGGTCCGCACCCTCGACAGCCACCTCGCGTACTACCAACGCTGGGCGAAGACCTGGGAGTTCCAGGCCCTGCTCAAGGCACGCCCGGTCGCCGGCGACGCCAAGCTCGGCGAGCAGTACGCCGAGAGGACCGCCGAGCTGGTCTGGTCCGCGGCCGACCGCGAAGGCTTCGTCGACGACGTCCAGGCCATGCGCCGGCGCGTCATCGACCACATCCCGGCGGCCGACGTCGACCGCCAGCTGAAGCTCGGTCCCGGCGGTCTGCGCGACGTCGAGTTCGCCGTACAGCTCCTGCAACTCGTCCATGGGCGGAGCGACGAAGCGGTCCGCAGCGGCACGACGCTGGTCGCGCTCGAGGCGTTGACTGCCAACGGGTACGTCGGACGCACCGACGGCGCCGTGCTCGCGGACGCGTACCGCTTCCTCCGCTCGATGGAGCACCGCATCCAGCTGTACCGGTTGCGCCGTACCCACCAGGTCCCCGAGGACGAGGCCGACCTCCGCCGCCTCGGCCGCTCGCTCGGCTTCACCAAGAACCCGGTGACCGACCTGACCGCGGCGTGGAAGAAGCACGCGCTCGAGGTCCGGCGGCTGCACGAGAAGCTGTTCTACCGCCCGCTGCTCGCGGCCGTCGCCCGCATCCCCGGCGGCGAGGTCCGCCTGACCCCGGAGGCCGCAAAGCAACGCCTGACCGCCCTCGGGTACGCCGATCCCGCCTCGGCGCTGCGGCACATCGAGGCGCTGTCGGAGGGAGTGTCGCGGCGTTCGTCGATCCAGAAGGCGCTGCTGCCGGCCATGCTCGGCTGGTTCGCGGAATCGCCCGACCCGGACGCCGGCTTGCTCGCGTTCCGGACGATCTCGGACCACCTCGGGTCGACCCCGTGGTACCTGCGTCAGCTCCGTGACGAGGGAGCCTCGGCCGAGCGCCTCGCGCACCTGCTGGCCAGCGGCCGGTACGCCGTGGACCTGCTGCAGCGTGCTCCGGAGGCGACCGCCATGCTCGCCGACGAGCGCGAACTGGTCCCGCGCTCGCAAGAGGCACTGCTGGTCGAGATGTCCGCGGCTGCCGGCCGCCAGGAGCAACCCGAGGCGGCGGTGGCCGCGATCCGTGCGGTCCGGCGCCGCGAGCTCTTCCGGACCGCCGCGGCCGACCTGTCCGGTCTGCTCGAGGTCGAGGCTGTCGGGGAAGGCCTGACCGCGATCTCGGTGGGCACACTGACCACTGCGCTCGAGGTGGCCAAGCGCGCGGTGGCCAAGGGCGAACCTGAGCCGACGCGGATGTCGATCGTGGCGATGGGGCGCTTCGGGGGCCATGAGCTCGGGTACGGCAGCGACGCCGACGTGATGTTCGTCCACGATCCGCTACCGGGTGCGGACGAACGGGCGGCGACCGACTTCGCGACCCAGGCCGCGACCGAGCTGCGCCGGCTGCTCGCCCTGCCGGGCGCGGATCCCGCCGTCGCGATCGACGCCGACCTGCGTCCCGAGGGCCGCCAGGGGCCGTTGGTCCGGACCCTGGCGTCGTACGCCTCGTACTACGCGCGCTGGTCGGCGGTGTGGGAGGCGCAGGCGCTGCTGCGAGCCGACCCGTTGTGCGGTGATCCCGAGCTGTGCGCGTCGTTCCGCGAGCTGATCGACCCGCTGCGCTACCCAGCCGACGGGGTCAGCGAACGCGACGTGATGGAGATCCGCCGGATCAAGGCTCGCGTGGACGCGGAACGCCTTCCGCGTGGTGCCGACCCGAGCACGCACACCAAGCTCGGCCGTGGCGGCCTGGCCGACATCGAGTGGACCGTGCAGCTGCTGCAGCTTCGCGAGGCGCATCGCCTGCCGGAGCTTCGTACGACGCGAACCCTCGGCGCACTGCGCGTCGCGGTCGACGCAGGCTTGGTGGAAGCGGCCGAGGCGGCCACCCTGCGCGACGCGTGGGAGCTGGCGACCCGGATCCGGAACGCGATCATGCTGGTCCGCGGCCGGCCTGGCGACTCGTTGCCGCGCGATCCCCGTGACCTCTCCTCGGTCGCCCAGATCTGCGGCTACCCACCCGGCGAGTCCAGCCGCTTCTCCGACGACTACCTCCGCATCACCCGCCGCGCCCACAACACCGTCGCCCACCTCTTCTGGGACGACTGAGCGCCGGCGACAGCAGGACCGCACCCTCGCGATCGAGTTCTGAGTCGGGTTTTCTAGACTCGGCGTGGTGGAAAGGACGGATCAGGTCAGGCAGGCGGGCGTGTTCAGCCACGTCCGGCGCACTGTCCGGATGACAGTCGGGCAGAAGCGGGTCTGGGAGACACGCTGGTCCGGACTGGGCCGGAAGCTGGAGGAGCTGCCGCCGGGTGATGTCGATCTCGACGAGTGGTTCGGCCGGGAGGCGCCGACCGTTCTCGAGATCGGATCGGGGATGGGCGACGCGACCGCCCAGCTCGCGGTCGCCGCGCCGGAGGTCAACCACCTGGCCGCCGAGGTGTACCCGCCCGGTCTCGGGCAGTTGATGTTGTGGGTGGAGAAGTACGGCCTCGACAACGTCCGGCTGCTGGACGGCGACGCGCTCGACTTCCTCCGCGACCACGTGGCGCCGGCCGCGTTGTCCGGCGTACGGATCTATTTCCCGGACCCGTGGCCGAAGAAGCGGCACCACAAGCGCCGGTTGGTGACGCCGCCGTTCGTCGCGCTGGTGGCGTCCCGGCTGCAGCCCGGCGGAACGTTGCATCTGGCAACCGACTGGGCCGACTACGCGGACCGGATGCTCGAGGTGTGCGAGGCCGAGCCGCAGCTGCGTAACGCGTACGACGGCTGGGCCCCGCGCCCGGAGTGGCGTCCGGTCACCAAGTTCGAGTCCCGCGCCCAGGCCGAGGGCCGGGCGGTGCGCGATCTCCTCTACACGAAGGTCACGCCGACCGGCTTGTGAAGCTCCACTGCCCGGCCGGCACCGTGTAGACGGTGTAGCCGTCCTGGTACGACGGTTCGCTCGCGAACTGACCCGGTACGACGGTGACGTCCGACAGCGCCGCGGACGGTACGTGGACCTCGGCCGTCGTACCGACCGGCACCTGCACCTCGAGCGACAGCACCCGGCTGACCTGCCGCCACACCACCGAGACGCGCCCGCGGATCGTGTCGGTGTGGATGCCGGCCGAGCTCGTCTCGTCGCGCGCGTCCGGCCGGACCACGATCCGCTCCCAGCCCGCGTCGACGTTGCGGAGTCCGGCGACGTTCTCGTAGATCCACTGCACGACGGTGCCCTGGAAGTAGTGGTTCCGCGACCGCGAGTCCTCCTCCCACTTCTCCCACATCGTGTCCGCGCCGAGGTCGAACCAGTAGCCCCAGCTCGGATACGACCGCTGCAACGCGACCTTCGTCGCGGCCTCGCCGTACCCGTGGGCGGTCAGCACCGGCAGCAGTTCGCCGACGCCGAGGCAGCCAGTGTTGAGATGGAAGCCACGTGCCTCCACGTCTGCCGCCAGGTTCGCGGCGACCCGGGGGACAAGCTCGTCCGGGACAATCCCGAAGGCCAGCGGCACCGCGTTCGAGGTCTGCCGGTAGTCCGGGTCATCGGCTGACCGGTAGTGGCCGGCCTCGCGATCCAGGAACGCCCGGTTCAGTCCGTCGGCCAGCTCGGCCGCCGCCTTCCGGTAGTCGTTCGGCTTGCCGATCAGCTCACCGATCTCAGCGGCCGCGAGAACGGCGCGATACAGGTACGCCGTACCCGTGAGCCGCCGGTCCTCGGGCGCCGGGCCGCGGCCGTAGCCGGGTGGCAGCCAGTCACCGAGCACGCTGACGGACAGTCCGTCCTCGACCCGGTCGAGCTCCCAAGCCAGATAGCGGGTCAGCGAGTCCCAGTGCTCACGCAGCAGCCGCTCGTCGCCGTACGAACGGTGCATCTCGCGCAGCAGGAACGGGTAGACGGTCGGCCACTCGGTGGCGGGGGAGAGGTCGGTGAAGCCCCAGCCGCTGGAGGGCACGATCACCGGAAGCTGCCCGGATTCGGCCTGGCTGTCGCGGATGTCGCCGAGCCACTTGGTGAAGAATCGAGCCATGTCCAGCGTCGCCAACATCGTCGGCCCACCGACCTGCGCGTCCCCGGTCCACCCGTTCTTCTCCATGAACGGCGTGTCGGTCGGGATGCCGTGCAGGTTGTTCAGGATCGTCCGCCGCATCGCCTGGTCGAACTGCTCGTACGGCGCCTGCGCCGACGTGAACCTGGTCACCGTGCCGACGTCGGAGTGCGCAACGCGCATCAGCACGTCGGGACGCTCGGTCAAACCGTCGATCTGGACGTAGCGGAAGCCCTTGTAGGAGAAGCGTGGCTCCCACACCTCGACACCGTTGCCGGCGGCAATGTATTCGTCGCGCTGGATCCGGTCACCCTCGACGTGCCGGTTCACCGCGACCACGTTGCCATCAGCCACCGTCTCGCCGTGGGTCAGGCCGACGACCGTCCCGGCCGGAGCGGTGACGGTGAGCTTGGTCCAGCCGGCCGTGGTCTGGCCGAAGTCCGCGATCCACACCCCGGGCTCAACCTCGGTGAGCTCGACGGGCGCGACGGTGTCGACCACTCGGATCGGCTCGTGGGCTTGTCCTTGTAGCTGTCCCTTCGGCGCGTCGACCACGGAGGCCGCAGACCAGGCGGAGTCGTCGAAGCCGCCCGCGTCCCAACCTGGGAGGGCGCGGCGGGCGTCGTACGTCTCACCGGTGTAGAGGGAGTCCGAGAGGGTCGGGCCGCCAGTGATGCGCCAGGACTCGTCGGAGACCACCTCGGTCGTGTGGCCGTCGTCGTACTCCACGACGACGCGCGCGATGAGCCTCGGCTCGGCGGTCCACGGTGCCTCGTGCCAGCGCCAGGCGTTTGGTGACGTGAGTCCGAAGAAGCCGCGGCCGAGCTCGGCGCCGACCACGTTGTCGCCGGCGCGGAGGAGTTCGGTGACGTCGTGGGTCACGTAGAGCACGGTGTGGTCGTAGTCGGTGAAGCCGGGGTCGAGGACCGCGTCGCTCACCGCCTGACCGTTGAGGCGCAGGTCGGCGTACCCGAGACCGCTCGCGTACAGACGCGCGCGTCGCACGGTGCCGTCGACGGCGAAGGCCTTGCGCAGGAGTGGAGCGCTCTCCACCTGGCCGCCGATCCACCGGGCGGGTCCGAAGCCCTCGTCCAGCAGGCCGGTCTCGAACCATTCCGGTGTAGCCCACTCGCCTTCGCGGTCCAGTCCGTCCCACAGCTGGACGGTCCAGTGGTAGCGCGTGCGTGCGGTCAGCGGCGGGCCGTCGTACTCGATGCCGAAGGTCCGCGCCGAGCTCACCGTGCCGGAGTCCCAGACATCCGCACTCTCCGGCGTCAGCAGCTCCGGCGTGCTCGCGACCAGGATCCGGTACGCCGTCTGGGTCGCGCCGTACCCGGGGGCGGTGGCGATCCAGCTCAACCGAGGCCGCGACACGTCGGTGCCCAGCGGGCGGACGGCGTACTCGGTCTTCAGCGTTCCGGCGTTCAGTGGACCCCCAGGCGTCCAACCGTCCGGCAGATCAGGCATCAGGCGGCTCCTCAGGCTCATCGGCACCCCGAGGACCGTAGGCAGCCCGCCGCCGGGCTTTCAACAGTTCTGACCACAACCGGCCGAGGAGTCTGTCCGCTCAGCGATTTGTCGTCTCACATCGCGAAACCTGAGCATGTCACTCGACTTTGTCCGCTTTCATGGACTCATGCAGGTCACTCGAAACGCTCCCGGCGACGCGCTCACGCGGCGCCGGCACGTCGACCTGCTGCGCGTGAACTCCTCGGGTTGTCGACCTTCGGCGTAGGACTCCGCCCTCCGTCACCGTCTCCTCCCGACCCGTAGGAGCAGTTCCGTGCGTCGTCTCATCCTGATCGCGTTGCTGGGCTCCGTCGCCCAACTCGTCGACGGCACCCTCGGCATGGCCTACGGCGTCACCGCCAGCACGGCCCTGCTGATCACCGGGATCACCCCGGCCGTCGCGTCCGCCTCGGTCCATCTCGCCGAGGTGGGCACCACACTCGCCTCCGGCATCTCGCACTGGCGCTTCGGCAACGTCGACTGGCGCGTGGTCGCGCTGATCGGGGTGCCGGGAGCCGTCGGCGCGTTCGCCGGTGCGACGTTCCTGTCCAGCTTGTCGACCGAGTCGGCGTCGGTGTGGGTTGCCGCCCTGCTGCTTCTGCTCGGCGTCTACATCCTGGCCCGGTTCGGCACCGGGAAGGTGCGGGCCGTGATCGAGGGCAGGCCGGCGGGCCGGTTCCTCGGGCCGCTGGGTCTGGTCGCCGGCTTCATCGACGCCACCGGTGGCGGCGGTTGGGGCCCGGTGGCGAACTCGGCGCTGCTCAGCAGCGGCAAGCTCGCGCCGCGACGCTCGGTCGGCTCGGTGAACGCCGCGGAGTTCCTCGTGTCGGTCGCCGCCAGCATCGGCTTCCTGTTCGGACTCGGCGGGAAGAACCTGCCGCACGGCATCGTCGCAGCGCTGCTGATCGGCGGCGTCCTCGCGGCGCCGCTCGCCGCCTGGCTGGTGTCGCGGCTGGCGACTCGCTGGCTCGGTGTCGGTGTCGGCCTGGTGCTGATCCTCACGAACGCCCGCACTCTGATGAACGGCCTCGACGTCGCCGCCGGCCCGCGCTACCTCGCGTACGGCGTCCTGGTCCTCGGCTGGGCCGCGGTCGTCGTGTACGGCGTCCGGTCCGCCGGCCGCCGCGCCGTAGCCCAGGCCGAACGTGTCCTGGACGCCGAGCGCGAGCTCGAGACCGCCTCCTGACCTGCTCTTTCCTTCCGCCCGCGGCCGTCCGGCCGCCTGCACCACCGAAGGTCCGCTTGTGAGTATCCACAGCATTCGTCCTGTCCGCCTGCTCGCCGCTGTCCTGGCCCTGTCGGCCGCCGTCGCCGGCTGCTCGCGGGCCGACCGCGACGAGGCTCCGGTCGCGTCGACCGACAAGGGCCCGGCCACCGAGCTGCGGCTCGGCTACTTCCCGAACGTCACCCACGCCGCTGCCCTGGTCGGTCTCGACCAAGGCCTGTTCACCAAGGAACTCGGCAGCACGAAGCTGGTGCCGACCAAGTTCAACGCCGGCCCGGAGGCCGTCGGCGCGCTGCTCGGCGGCTCGCTGGACGCGTCGTTCATCGGCTCCGGTCCCGCGATCAACGCCTACGCGAAGTCCAACGGCGAGGCCGTCCGGCTGATCGCCGGTACGACGTCCGGCGGTGCGCAACTCGTGGTGAAGCCGACGATCACCAAGCCGGCCGACCTGGTCGGCAAGACCGTCGTCACGCCGCAGCTCGGCAACACCCAGGACGTGTCGCTGAAGAAGTGGCTGGCCGAGAACAAGCTCACCGGCAAGGTCAAGGTCACCAACCTGGAGAACGCGCAGACGCTGGACGCGTTCAAGCAGGGTGACGTGGACGCGGCCTGGCTGCCCGAGCCCTGGTCGTCGCGGCTGGTCCTGGACGCCGGTGCGAAGGTCTTGCTGGACGAGGCGTCGCTGTGGCCGGACGGGAAGTTCCCGACCACGGTGCTGATCGTGCGGACCCAGTTCCTGCAGGAGCACCCCGAGACCGTGAAGGCGCTGCTGACCGGCCTCGTCTCCGCGATCGACTTCGCCGGCACCGACAAGGCGGCGGCCAAGACCGCGGTGAACAAGCAACTCAAGGAAGCCACCGGCAAGGCGTTGAAGCCGGCCGTGATCGACCGCGCGTTCCAGAACATCCAGATCACCGCGGACCCGATCGCGTCGACGTTCCCGCAACTGGCCAAGGACCAGGTCACCGCGGGCATCGCGAAAGAGGCACCGGCGGTGGCCGGATTCGCGGACCTGGGCCCGTTGAACGAGGTACTGAGCAAGGCAGGCAAGCCGGCCGTCGACGCCGCCGGTCTGGACACGAAGTAATCACCAGGGAGGCAGCCATGACCGCGACCGTCGAGGCCGATCGGGCCGTAGTGGACAGCGTGAGTCCGGTGCGGTTCCACCAAGTGGGCAAGGCGTTCGGGAGCGGCCGGTCGGCGGTCGTGGCGCTCGAGGGTGTCGATCTGGAGATGGCCGCGGGGGAGTTCGTCTGCCTGCTCGGTGCGTCCGGCTGCGGCAAGACCACACTGCTCAACCTGGTCGCCGGTCTGGATCAGCCGACGAGTGGACGGATCGAGCTGAGCACGTCGCGGCCCGCGGTGGTGTTCCAGGAGGCTGCGCTGATGCCGTGGCTGACGGCTGCCGGGAATGTCGAGCTGCCGTTGCGGATGGCCAGCGTACCGAAGGCCCGGCGGCGTGCGAAGGCTGCTGAGCTGCTGGAGCTGGTCCGGCTGGCCGGGCTCGGTGACAAGCGTCCGCACGAACTGTCGGGCGGGATGCGGCAGCGGGTCGCGCTGGCCCGCGCGTTGGCATCGACGACGGACAACACCGGCTCCGGTGCGGGCAAGCCGTCGCTGCTGCTAATGGACGAGCCCTTCTCTGCGTTGGACGCGATCACCCGGGACGTTCTGCAGGGAGAGCTGCTGCGGATCTGGCGTGCGACCGGTACGGCGATCCTGTTCGTGACGCACGACGTCCGCGAGGCCGTGCGGCTGGGGCAACGCGTCGTACTGCTGTCGTCGCGGCCTGGCCGGGTCGTGCGGCAGTGGAACGTCGACCAGTTGCCCGAGGCCGAGGCAGTTGACGAGATCAACACCGAGCTTCGCAGGGTGATCAGTAGCCATGCCGCAGCTTGATCTTCAGGAAGAAGGCTCGGTCGAGGCCGGCCTGGATGCGCTGGACACACCGGTCGAGCGGTCGGAAGGCTCACGGGCACGGCGGATTGCGGCGCGGGTGCTCCCACCCATCGGTGCTGTCGCCTTGCTGGTGGCTGTGTGGCAGGCGTTGTGGGCGGCGGCGTTCTGGCCCGAGTTCAAGCTGCCGGCACCGATCGATGTGTGGGCTCAGATCTGGCAGTTGGTGACGTCGGGGGAGATCGTCGAACTGTTCTGGGTGTCGGTGCATCGCGCGGTGATCGGGTTCGCGCTGTCGCTGCTGATCGCCGTACCGCTCGGCCTGGCGATCGCCAACATCACGGTCGTACGGCGAGGGATCGGGCCGCTGGTGTCAGGGTTGCAGAGCCTGCCGTCGGTGGCGTGGGTGCCGGCCGCGATCCTGTGGTTCGGGCTGAACGACCGCGCCATCTACTGGGTCGTGCTGCTCGGGGCCGTGCCGTCGATCGCGAACGGGCTCGTGTCCGGTCTGGATCAGGTGCCGCCGATCCTGCCGCGGGTCGGGAAGGCGCTGGGAGCGGGTCGGCTGAGCGGGATCCGCTACATCCTGCTGCCGGCCGCGCTGCCCGGATTCCTCGGCGGACTCAAGCAGGGCTGGGCGTTCTCCTGGCGGTCGCTGATGGCCGCCGAGTTGATCGCGACGTCGCCGGACCTCGGTCAGGGACTCGGCCAGTTCCTGCACAACGGGATGTCGCTGTCGGACATCTCGATGGTGTTCGCCGGCATCCTGCTGATCTTCGTCGTCGGCGTCGGGATCGAACTGCTGGTGTTCCGGCCGCTGGAGAACTCGGTGTTGCGCGCGCGGGGGCTGACCGTCACCGCGCGCTGACGCCGTACTGTTGGAGCGTGGTCCGATTCCTGCCGTTCCTGATCAGCCTGGTGCTCAGCGTGTACGCGCTGTTCTCCTGCATCCAGACGCCCGACGAGGACGTACCGCATCTGCCGAAGCTGGTGTGGATCGTCCTGATCGTGTTCGTCCCGTTCGTCGGGCCGATCGTCTGGCTGCTCATGTCGCGCACCCAGGGCAGTCGTCGGGAAGTCACGGGCCGGCCGCCACGGCCGTCCGCACGCCCGGTCGCGCCCGATGACGATCCGGACTTCCTGAAGACACTGGATCGCTACCGCGACCCGCGGACCACGGTCAAGCCGCCGCACGACGACCAGCCTGACGACCGCCCGGAGGATCGGCCGCAGGACGTCGTGCCGAAGCCCGAACCGAAGCCTGAGCAGCCCGAGGAGCCGGAGACGAAGCCCAAGGGGAAGGACTCCGGCCCCGAGCCGACGCCCGAGGCTGAGACCACCTCAGAGCCCGACGACGGCAAGGCCTGAGCTTGCGCGCAGGCCCTGCCGATCAGGGCTTGTGTGGTGCTGAGTGGACGAGCAGCGACTCACGCGGACTTTCGGTGCTCGGGCAGGAGGGTGTTGTCGCGCTCCGACTCCGTGGTGCCGCCCCAGACGCCGTACGGCTCTCCGACCGAGAGTGCGTGCTGCCGGCACTCCGGCTGGACCGGGCAGGTCCCGCAGAGGGACTTGGCCACCATCTCGCGAGCGCGTTTTCGCACGCCACGCTCCGACTCGGGCGAGAAGAACAGCTCTGGGTTGACGTCGCGGCACGCGGCCTGCGACTGCCAGTCCCACAGATCCATGAGCGGGCGGGGTAGGCGAGGCATCCCTCTCGACATGGCAACCTCCTTGACTCACCGTAAGCGCGGACGGGCGCTCGGTGAAAACTATGCTCAACTCATGGCGAGTTCAACCCTTGTTGTCTCGAACTTCGGTCCATTCGTTATCGGCAGGTGTCGTCGCGTGTCGTGATCGGGGCCGGATCACGCGGAGAGTGTGTTCACGTCATCACCGGGTGTGACTTGCGCCACTTATCCGGTGACGGAGGGGTCAGACCTCGCCGGCCGGGTCGAACCGGTAGTACTCGTGGGCGCCGTGCGGGGTGCCGGTCTCGCCGGTGAGGGCACGGATGACCATCGCGTGAGTGATCGCCAGCACCGGGCCGTCCGTGCTCGCGGAATGCCGGGTGAGCGCCGCACGGGCCCGCTCACGGACCCGGGACAGCGGCTCCCAGGGCCGTTGGATGCCTTCCGGCCACTCGCCGTCGTACGCCTCGAACTCGGCCTGTGCGGCCCGTACGTCGGCGATGCCGCGCCACGCGCCGGTGTGGTCCGGCAGCCAGTCGCGGAGGTCGTAGTCGACCCGGACGCCGAGGGCCAGCCGGTGGCCGATGATCGCGGCGCTCTGCAGCGCGCGGGTGAACGGGGAACTGACCAGGTACGTCGCTCCGATCCCGCTGAGCAGGTCCGCGAGCTCCTGGGCCTGTTTCGTCCCGAGCGGGGTGAGCGGGGCGGAGTCGGCCGCCATCCCGGGCCAGCCCCGGGAATCGATCGGCTCGTAGTCCGGCTCCCCGTGCCGGACCAGGTAAATCTGTGTCACGGCCATGTTCTACCGGAGATGGCGGGCGCCTGCCCATCCTCGGGCGTGGCTGCTCGTGGACGGGTCTGCGACGGAGGCGGGCGGACGGATCTCGTGCAGCTCGTCGAAGAGGTGGTCGACGCCGGCGGCGGGATGCGGACGTGGCGCCGGCTGCGGCTCGATCCAGCGCACCTCGGTCGCGCCGTGGTGGCCGTGCACCGCGAGCACCGAGTGCAGATTCGGCCAGACAGCTGTCGCGGGATTGTCACCGCACCAGCGCAGCGCCACCGATCCGTCGCTGAACTCGCAGCCCTCAGCGACCACTCCCGTGCCGGACACGCCACTGGGATCCCGGTAACGAACCAACTCGAAGGTCCGCGGCCTCACCACCGTGCTGCACTCCTCATCGTGTCGACCCGTCTTGCAGCCCTCAACGAGGCCGGACCGCCCGCGGTTACTGGGGAGTGACAGCTCGGCGCATGAAGATGCGTTGCGCCGGGTCGAGTCCGAACGCTGTCTCGGCGGCCAGGAGCTCGGTCAGACCGGGAGTCCACTCGTCCGGCCTCAACTCCACGAAGCCGAGGCGGGCGTAGTACGGGCCGTTCCAGGGCACGCTGCGGAAGGTGCTGAGGGTGAGTGCGGGCAGACCCTGCTCAGCCGCCCACGCGTCGACGTGCTCGATCAGCAAGCGGCCGAGGCCCTGACCCTGGTGGTCGGGATGGACACTCACCTGCTCGATGTGCGCCGCGTCGTCGACCAGCGTGACCAGGACGAACCCGGTCGGACGGTCCTCGGCGTCGGTCGCGAGCCAGAGCCGGCCGGCCTGGCGACTCTGCTCGAACAGCTCGAGCGGCGGCGCCGGATGCTCGGCGATGTCGGTCATGCCGATGTTGCGGAAGAGGACGCCGGCGGCGACCTCGAGCTCGCGCAGGGGCTCCAGCTCGTCCTGGCGCGCGGTACGGATGCTCACCCGCCGAGACAACCATGATCGAGGCGCGGATGCCACGGACTTTCCGCGCGGTGGTAGTCTCACTCCCGTGAAGCGCAGCTATTGGCGATTTTTTGAGTGGCCGGCCGTGGTGCCGGGCGACTCAGCCGATCGCTGACGCCCACCGAAGACACCAGAGCCGGCCCGAAGGCAAGGACATCCGTCCTTGCCTTTTCTCGTTCCCAGCCGGCTGCCTGCGACCTTCCGCGGTGTCCGGCGGAAAGGTCCCCAGTCATGAACACCATCCCGCACCAGGCCAGTCAGGCGGCCGTCGTCGATCGGCGGATCGAGAAGACCGTCCCGTTGATCACTCCGCTCGCGCTGCACGACGAGCTGCCGCTGAGTGAGTCCCTGGCCCGGACCGTCGTCGACGGCCGTCAGGCGGTCGCCGACGTCCTGAACGGCGTCGACGACCGCCTGCTGGTCGTCGTCGGCCCGTGCTCGGTGCACGACGCGAAGGCGGCCCTCGAGTACGCCGAACGCCTCCGCCCGGTCGCCGAGCGCCTGTCCGACGGTCTTCTCGTGGTGATGCGCGTGTACTTCGAGAAGCCGCGCTCGACCCTGGGCTGGAAGGGTCTGATCAACGACCCCGGCCTGGACGGCTCCGGTGATGTGAACCGCGGCCTGCGGACCGCCCGGCAGCTGCTGCTGCAGGTGCTCGAGCTCGGGCTTCCGGTCGGCTGCGAGTTCCTCGACCCGATCACGCCGCAGTACATCGCCGATCTCGTCGGGTGGGGCGCGATCGGCGCCCGGACCGTGGAGAGCCAGGTCCACCGTCAGCTGTCGTCCGGCCTGTCCATGCCGATCGGCATGAAGAACCGCCCGGACGGCTCGATCGGTACGGCGGTCGACGCGATCAAGGCTGCCGCCGTACCGCACGTGTTCACCGGGATCGACCACGACGGCGCGCCGGCCATCCTGCACACCCGCGGCAACCCGGACTGCCACCTGGTGCTGCGCGGCTCCGACAGCGGACCCAACTACGACGAGGAGTCGGTCGCGGGAGCCCAGGAACTGCTGCGGAAGGCGGGTCTCGCGGAGCGGGTCGTCGTCGACGCGAGCCACGGCAACAGCCGCAAGGACCACCGCCGGCAGCCGGTGGTGGCCGGCGAGATCGGTGCACAGGTCGCCGCGGGCAACCGGGCGATCGTCGGCGTGATGCTGGAGTCGTTCCTGGCCGAGGGCCGGCAGGATCTCGACCCCACCAGGGAGCTGACCTACGGGCAGTCGATCACGGATGCCTGCATGGGCTGGGAAACCACCGAGACGGTGCTCGAGAAGCTGCGTGACGCGGCGGTCGCACGGCGCGGATAGCTGTTCATCTCGCGGCTGCGCGGCGGCCACAGGCCTTGCTTACTGTCCGGGGCATGACTGAGATCTCCCGGCGCCTGGTGCTCGGTTCGGCGGCGGGTGGGGCAGCGTTGTCGCTGCTCCCACCCTCGCTGCACACCGCGATGGCGCAACCTGTGCGGCGAGGTGGCTTGCGAGCGATCGAGCACGTGATCGTGCTCATGCAGGAGAACCGTTCGTTCGACCACTACTACGGGACCCTGCGCGGCGTACGCGGGTTCGGTGACCGGCAGCCGTTGCGGCTGCGCAACGGCAAGAGCGTGTTCCACCAGCCCCAGACCGGCGGTGGCGAGGTGCTGCCGTTCTCGGTGCGCGAGGCGGCGGCCGCGGCCGGCCGGCAGCCCGACGACATCCAGTACCTCGGTGCGCTGGCCCACGGCTACAGCGACGCGACCCAGGCCTGGAGCAACGGCTGGCACGACGACTGGGTCCAGGCCAAGACGTCCGCCACCATGACCCACTACGAGCGCCGCGACATCCCGTTGCAGTACGAGCTCGCCGAGACCTTCACGATCTGCGACGCCTACCACTGCTCGGTCAACGGTTCCACCAACCCGAACCGCAACTACCTGTGGTCCGGCACGACCGGCTACGAGCCCGGTACGACGAAGCGCGCGGTCACCAACGCGGCGTACGACTACAACCACCTGGGCTACGACTGGACGGCGTATCCGGAACGCCTGGAGCGGGCCGGGGTGTCGTGGCAGATCTACCAGGAGTGGGACAACTTCACCGACAACGCGGTCGAGTACTTCAAGACCTTCAAGGAGTTGGGCCACCGGATCCTGGCGTCGGTGCCCGGCGGCTACCGGACCACGGAGGAGTTCTACGACAAGCTCTTCGCGAAGACGCCGGCCGAGCGGACCGACGCGCTGAAGCAACTGGACGCTGCGGTCGAGCAGTTGCCGATCAAGGACCAGAAGCTGTTCCGCAAGGCGATGTACCGGTCGGAGCCGGAGTCACTGATCCCGCGGGTCCGCGCCGACATCAAGGCCGGGAAGCTGCCGCAGGTGAGCTGGCTGGTGCCGTCCGCGGTCGACTCCGAGCACCCCGGTTCGTCCACGCCGGCCGGTAGCGCGAACCTGGTCTACGACCTCCTCGACGCGATCGCGTCGGACCCGGAGACCTGGTCCAAGACCGTGCTGCTGATCAACTTCGACGAGAACGACGGCTACTTCGACCACGTCCCGCCGCCGGTCGCGCCGCGGCCTGCCTCGGGTGAGGGCGACGACTGGTACGCCGGCCAGCCGATCGGACTCGGGCCGCGGGTGCCGATGACCGTGGTGTCGCCGTGGACCGTCGGCGGACACGTCAGCTCGCAGGTGTTCGACCACACATCGGTGATCCAGTTCCTCGAACGCTGGACCGGTGTGAAGGAGCCGAACATCAGCACCTGGCGCCGGACCGCGTGCGGCGACCTCACGTCGGCCTTCGACTTCGACCGCACGTACCGGCAGCCGTCGGTGGACGCACCCGGCCCGGTGCCGGCCCCGATCGCGCGCTGGAAGCCGACGCCGCCGGCCGACCAGGCAGTGCCGCAACAGGAGCACGGCCGTCGTCCGGCCCGCGCTCTGCCTTACCAACCGTCGGTTTCCGGGTTCGTTGCTGATGGCAAGTTGATGTTGGCCCTCGGCAACGACGGTGACCAGGCCGCGCACTTCGCCATCTACCCGTACGGCGGTGAGCTGCCGCTGCCGGCACATGTCGACGTACGGCGCTCGCACGTCGAGAAGATCGCGGTGGGCGGCCCGTTCGAGCTGGCGGTCCAGGGCCCGAACCGGTTCTGGGCCGAGCTGGCCGGTTCCGTCGACGGACCCGCCGCGGGGCTGGACGTGCGCACCGGCCGGCACGGCAACGAGCTCGAACTGGAGCTCGTCAACACCTCGCGCAAGTCGCTGACCGTCAAGCTGAAGGCTCGCGGCTACGGCAGCAAGACCGTCACGATCGAACTGCGGGGCAAGCAGAACCGGTCGCTGTCCTGGCCGACCGACCACGGCTGGTACGACGTCGAGGTCACCAGCCCGGACGACACGTCGTACCGGCGTCGTCTGACCGGTCACCTGGAGATCGGCAAGCCCAGCGTCACCGGCTGATCAGCGGGCGATCGCTGCCGTCCGCGCCCTGGTCACGGTGATCAGGTCGGCGGGGGACAGGCCGATGTCGAGACCGCGGCGGCCACCGGACACGTAGACCTTGGCGTGTTCGGTGGCCGTGCTGTCGACCACCGTGGGCAGAGCGCGTTTCTGGCCGATCGGGCTGATGCCGCCGACGACGTACCCGGTGGTGCGTTCGGCGGCGGCCGGGTCGGCCATCACCGCCTTCTTCCCGCCGGCCGCGGCCGCGATCGCCTTCAGGTCGAGTTGCTTGTCGACCGGTACGACGCCGACCGTGAGCTTGCCGTCGACCTCGACCAGCAGCGTCTTGAACACCTGCGCGGCCGCCAGCCCCAGCGCCTCGGCCGCCTCCAGCCCGAACGACTTCGCGGCCGGGTCGTGGTCGTAGGTGTGCGTGCTGAACTCCACCTTCGCCTTCGTCAGCGCAACGGTCGCCGGCGTCCCCTGGCTCTGCTTACTCTTCGCCACCAGCCGAGCCTAGGTCACGACCTACGACCCGGACGCAGCAGTGGCCCGCCTGGGGGTCGAGGCGGGCTTCCAGCGGCTCGTCGACGGTGTTGAGGAGGCCGGTCACCAGGTGCAGGTTCATGCCGCAGACCAGCCGGGGGTGTTCGGCGGCGAGGCGGCGGAAGGGGCAGTTGCCGAGCGCGATGCCGTCCCCGACGGTGCGCGGCTCGAAGCCGTGCCGCTCCAGGATCTCGGTCAGCGAGAGGCCCGATCCGGTCCTTCCGAGGGCCTCGCCGTACTCCTCGGCCTTGCGGTTGACCGCGTCGCGGGGTGAACTGCCGGTCGTCTCGGCGTCCTCGACCGCGGCCGCGAGCAGCCGGCCGGCCACGGCATACTGGCGCTCGGGGAGGCTGATCTCGATCTCACGGTCGGACCGGTGGTAGAGCTTCGCGGGCCGTCCGGCGCCGGGGCCGGTGCGGCCGGTCCGGCGCTCGAAGCCGGTCGCGAGCAGGCCTTCCTCGGTCAGCCGGTCGAGGTGGAACGCGGCGGTGGTCCGCGGGATGCCGAGCGCGGCGGCCGCTTCCTCGCGACTCACCGGCGCCGGCTGGGCGACGACGTACTCGTACAGCCGGCGTCGCGTCGGCTCCTCGAGCACGGCGACGGCCTGCACGCTCGCGTCCCAGGACATGTCCACGGGATGATTCTATCGACAAGATCCGTTGATGAAAATGTATGCTTGCTTCGTCCGTTGACCCCTCAGGGAGTGTGCAGATGGCGATTTCGGCCGATCTCGAATCCGTCCCCCTCCATATCGTCCCCGGCCGCGCGGAGATCGATCTCCCCGCCGCCCGGCGGGCCGTCGCCGATCTGCTGACCGCGCTCGGCCGGGACCCGCACAGCGCGCACCTCGCCGACACCCCCCGGCGAGTGGCCGACGCGTACGCCGAGATGCTCACCCCACGCGAGTTCGAGCTGACGACGTTCCCGAACGACGAGGGGTACGACGAGCTCGTGCTGGCCAAGGACATCCCGGTCCAGTCCCTGTGTGAGCACCACCTGCTGCCGTTCACCGGCGTCGCGCACGTCGGCTACCTGCCAGGGGAGCGGATTCTCGGGCTGTCGAAACTGGCCCGCGTGGTCGAGCTGTTCGCCCGCGACTTCCAGGTCCAGGAACGGCTGACCAAGCAGGTCGCCGACTGGCTCCAGGACCACCTGGCGCCGAAGGGCGTCGGCGTGGTGATCGAGGCCGAGCACCAGTGCATGTCGCTGCGCGGTGTCCGCGCCACCGGCTCCCGCACAGTCACGTCCTCCCTGCACGGCACGCTGCGCGAGAACCCCAGCTCACGCCAGGAGTTCTTCGCACTCACGGGTCTGACGCCGTAGCCGGCGGTCAGGCCGTCGCCACCGCCGGTGGGCGGTGGTGGGTGTTCCGTCCGGTGGCGAGGATGTGGGCGACCTCGCCTGGGAGCAGATCGGTGCCGGGGACCGGTTCCATCTCGGAGACGTCGATCCAGCGCACTACGGTCGCGCCGCAGTGGCCGTGGACGGCGAGGATGGAGTCGAGGTCCGGCCAGATCGCCGTGGACGGGTTGGGGCCGTGCCAGCGGAGCGCGACCGAGCCGTCGGTGAAGACACAGCCTTCGGCCACGATGCCGGTGCCGGAGACTCCGCTGATATCGGTGTAACGGACGAGTTCGAAGGTCTGGGGTTTCACCGGCGGACCTCGCCGGAGTGCGCGGAAACGCCGTAGCCCGAACTGGAGTGGCCTGAGAGTGCCATGGTCCTTTCCCCGTGGTCGGTTGTGGGTGGGCGCTCGCCACAAACCGGGGGACATTACCGACTGTCAGCGGGGAAGGACGGTCTGTAGCGACTCTTCTTCTGTAAATCAAGCTAGAACCAAACCGGCCGACACGCCAGAGATCTCCCCGCGTGTCTCAATCCTCGATCCGGCCCGCGCGGTATTTCGGTCCCGGTCCGGCCGCGTCCCGTGATCGAATACGGAAGTGTTCCTGACGCTAGCCACCGACCTTGCCGGAGTCGACGCACCCGCGAGCGATTTCGGGTTCCTGTTGCACAAGAACCCGGCGCGACCGCAGGGGATCGAGGTGACCGGCGGCACAGCGCATGTGTTCTACCCCGAGGCCACCGACGAGCGCTGTACGGCGGCCGTCCTGCTCGAGATCGACCCGATCGCGCTCGTCCGCTCCGGCCGCGGGAAGGCGCAGGAGGGGTTCACCCTCGGGCAGTACGTGAACGACCGGCCCTACGCCGCCTCCAGCCTGCTCGCCGTCGCGCTCGGCAAGCTCTTCCGGACTGCGATGAACGGCCGCTGCGACGCCCGCCCCGACCTGGCCGCCCGGCCGATCCCGCTGGAGATCCACGTCCCCGCGCTGCCGTGCAACGGCGGCGCCGAGTTGGCCGCCCGTATGTTCGGCCCGCTCGGCTGGTCCGTCGACGCTCGGCCGGTGCCGCTCGATCCGGAGATCCCCGCGTGGGGTGACTCCCGGTACGTCGATCTGCGGCTGACCGGCGTACTCCGGCTGGCCGACGCACTCAATCACCTGTATGTCCTGCTCCCGGTGCTGGACGACGCCAAGCACTACTGGGTCGGATCGGACGAGGTCGACAAGCTGGTCCGGGCCGGCGAGGGCTGGCTCGGCACGCACCCGGAGAAGGACCTGATCTCGCACCGCTATCTGGCCCACCGACGCTACCTCGCGGACACCGCTCTCGAGCGCCTCGCCGAGGCCGACGGCGTGGAGCTCGTGGAGGAGCCGTCGGAGGAAGGTTCGGTGTCGCTGGCGGTGGAACGTCGCCAGACGGTTGCCGGCGTACTGCGGGAGCTCGGGGCGCGGCGGATCGCGGACCTCGGCTGCGGTGAGGGCGCGCTGGTCGGTGAGCTGCTGAAGGACCCGATGGTCGGCGAGCTGATCGCTACCGACGTGTCCGCGCGGGCCCTGATCGGCGCCAAGCGGCGGCTGCACTACAACGAGCTGCCCGACCGTCAGCGGGAGCGGCTGCGCTTCCTGCAGTCGTCGGTGACGTACGCCGACCACCGCCTGGCCGGACTGGACGCGGCCGTCCTGATGGAGGTGATCGAGCACGTCGACCCACCACGACTGCCCGCCCTGGCCAAGTCCGTCTTCCAGGCCGCCCGCCCGGCCGCGGTCATCGTCACCACCCCCAACAGCGACTACAACGTCCGCTTCCCGTCCTTGCCCGCCGGCCGTTTCCGCCACCCCGACCACCGCTTCGAGTGGACCCGCACCGAATTCCGGTCCTGGGCCCACGAAGTTGCGCGTGCTTTCGGCTACACGGTGGAGTTCCGGCCGGTCGGGTCCGAGGATCCAGAGGTTGGTCCGCCCACGCAGCTCGCCCTCTTCCGCCTGGTCGAGAAGGTGGCCGCCTGATGACGACGATCGACATCCCGGCGCTTTCTCTTGTCGTGCTGGTGGGAGCCAGTGGGTCGGGGAAATCGACGTTCGCCCGGACTCACTTCAGGGCTACCGAGGTGATCTCGAGTGACTTCTGCCGTGGGCTGGTGTCTGACGACGAGAACGATCAGGCGGCCAGCAAGGACGCGTTCGAGGTCTTGAACTTCATCGCCGCCAAGCGCCTGGCCGCCGGCCGGTTGACCGTGATCGACGCGACCAACGTGCAGCCCGAGGCACGCAAGGAACTGGTTGCTCTGGCGCGCGAGCACGACGTACTGCCGGTCGCCATCGTGCTGGACCCGCCGGAGCGCGTCTGCGTGGAGCGCAACGCACAACGCCCGGACCGCCAGTTCGGCGCCAAGGTTGTCGCCCGGCAGCGCTCGCAGCTGAAGCGCGGTCTGCGCAGCCTGAAGCGCGAGGGCTTCCGCACCGTCCACGTGCTCGACAGTGTCGAGGAGATCGATGCCGTCAGCATCGAGCGCACCCGGCTGTTCAACGACCTGACCGACCAGACCGGCCCGTTCGACGTCATCGGCGACATCCACGGCTGTCGTGCCGAGCTGGAGCAGTTGCTGACCGAACTCGGATACACCCTCACCCGCGAGGCCAGCGGCCGCCCGATCGACGCGGTCCACCCCGAGCGTCGCGCGGTCTTCGTCGGCGACCTGGTCGACCGCGGCCCGGACACGCCCGGCGTACTGCGGCTCGTGATGGGAATGGTTGCCGCCGGCCACGCGTACTGCGTTCCCGGCAACCACGAGGACAAGTTGCTCAAGGCACTCAGAGGCCGGAACGTCAAGGTCACCCACGGTCTCGAGACCACGCTCGAGCAGCTGGCCGAGGAGCCGGCCGAGTTCCGTGACGCGGTCGAGCAGTTCATCGACGGCCTGATCTCGCACTATGTCTTCGACGGCGGCAAGCTGGTCGTCTCGCACGCAGGCCTGGTCGAGCGCATGCACGGGCGCGCGTCCGGCCGGGCCCGGTCCTTCTGCCTGTACGGCGAGACGACCGGCGAGACCGACGAGTTCGGCCTGCCGGTCCGCTACCCGTGGGCGAACGAGTACCGCGGTCGCGCGATGGTCGTCTACGGCCACACGCCGACCCCGGAGCCGGAGTGGATCAACAACACGATCTGCCTCGACACCGGCTGCGTCTTCGGCGGCGCGCTCACCGCGCTGCGCTACCCCGAGCGCGAGCTGGTCTCGATCCAGGCGGCCGAGGAGTACTACGCCCCGGCGAAACCGTTGCACGTGGCAACCGCACCCACCCGCGAGCCGGACGTTCTCGAGCTCACCGACGTCACCGGCCGCCGGGTGATCGAGACGTCGACCCACGGCCGGCTGAGCATCCGGGCCGAGCAGGCCGGTGCCGCGCTGGAGGTGATGAGCCGGTTCGCGATCGACCCGCGCTTCCTGCTGTACCTGCCGCCGACGATGAGCCCGGTCTCCACCTCGAGCGAACCCGGACTGCTGGAGCACCCGCTGCAGGCGTTCGAGACGTTCAAAGGCCAAGGTGTCACCGAGTTGGTGTGCGAGGAGAAGCACATGGGCTCGCGCGCCGTGGTTCTGCTGACCCGGGACGACGATGTCGCCGAGAAGCGCTTCGGCCTCGCCGGTCGCGGCGCGGTCCACACCCGCACCGGACGGTCCTTCTTCGAGGCTCCATTGACCGACGAGCTCCTGCTCAGACTGAGAGCCGTCGTCGAGGCGGCGGGCGTCTTCGACGAGCTCGACACGTCCTGGCTGCTGCTCGACGCCGAGCTTCTACCGTGGAGCGCCAAGGCCGAGGACCTGCTCCGTAACCAGTACGCCGCTGTCGGCGCGGCCGCTCGCAACTCATTGCCAGCCGCAACCGCAGCACTCGAATCCGCCGCTGCGGCGGGTCTTGACGTCGACCGGTTGCTCACCGCAACAGAGCGTCGTACTGCGAATGTCGAGCGCTTCACCGCGGCGTACCGGCGCTACTGCTGGCCGACGGACGGGCTCGACGGCGTCCGGGTCGCGCCGTTCCAGGTGCTCGCGTCGGAAGGAGCGACCTACCAGGACCGGCCGCACGCCTGGCACCTGGGGATCGCGGACCGGATGGTTGCCGCCGGCCCGGACCTGATCACGCCGACCCGGCGCCTGTACGTCGATGCGTCGGGATGGGATGCCGGGATTGCGTGGTGGCAGGAGCTCACCGACGCGGGCGGTGAAGGCATGGTGGTGAAGCCGGCCGCCAACCTGACCCGGACCGCGAAGGGGCTCGCACAGCCGGGGCTGAAGGTGCGCGGGCAGGAGTACCTGCGGCTGATCTACGGCCCCGACTACACCGAGCCGGCGAACTTCGAGCGTCTCCGCGACCGCAACCTCGGTCACAAACGCTCACTCGCCCTCCGTGAGTACGCCCTCGGCCTCGAGGCCCTGGAACGAGCCGCCCGCGGTGAACCGCTCTGGCGCATCCACGAATGCGTCTTCTCCGTCCTAGCCCTCGAGTCGGAACCGGTGGACCCACGCCTATGACCAGCTACACGATCCCTGGAATGCACATCCGCGAGCACACGGTCTCGGTACCGCTGGACTGGACCGCTCCGGACGGTCCGGACCGCATCGACGTGTTCGCCCGCGAGGTCGTCGACCCGGTCCGCAAGGACGATGACCTGCCCTACCTGCTGTACCTGCAGGGCGGACCGGGCGGGAAGGCTCCGCGCCCGGTCGAGCCATCCGGGTGGATCGGCACGGCGCTGAAGACCTATCGGGTGATCCTGCTCGACCAGCGGGGGACCGGTCGCAGTACGCCGATCAGCGCGCGGCGGATGGAGTCGTTCGAGAGCGCCGAGGCCGGGGCGGACTACCTGGCGTGCTTCCGCGCGGACTCGATCATCGCGGACGCCGAGCACCTGCGGACGACCGTGTTCGGCGGGGTCAAGTGGTCGACGCTCGGGCAGAGCTACGGCGGATTCCTCACGCTGACCTATCTCTCGAAGGCACCCGAGGCGCTGACCGCGTGCTACGTGACGGGCGGTCTCGCCTCGATCGATCCGGATGCCGCCGAGGTGTACCGGCGTACCTATCCGCGGGTCGAGGCGAAGAACCGCGAGTTCTACCGCCGCTATCCGCACAACGTGGACCGGGTCGCCGCGATCGCGGACCGGCTCGCGGCGGACGACGTACGGCTGCCGGATGGTGACCGGCTGACGGTACGACGGTTCCAGACGCTCGGGATCGGATTCGGGATGAAGCCCGGGTACGAGCGGATGCACTGGCTGCTCGACGAGGCGTTCGACGGGGACGCGTTGTCGGACACGTTCCTGCGCCAGGTGATGGGAGAGTCGTCGTACGACGGCGGGCCGCTGTTCGCCGCGTTGCAGGAGAGCATCTATGGGTCCGGCGAGGGGGCGACTGCCTGGGCCGCGGAGGCCGAGCGGGCGCGGCGTCCGGAGTTCGCCGAGGACGCGCGGCCGCTGCTGTTCACCGGCGAGATGATGTACCCCTGGATGTTCGAGGAGATCCGGGGCCTGCGTCCCTTCCGGGCCGCTGTCGAGGTCCTGGCGGCCCGGCCGCGGTGGTCTGAGCTGTACGACCTCGAGCGGCTGGCGGCGAACGACGTACCGGTCGCGGCCGCGGTGTACTACGACGACATGTACGTCGACTCCGGGCTGCAACTCGACACGGCCCGGCGGGTCGGCAACGTGCAGGCGTGGGTCACGAACGAGTACGAGCACGACGGCCTCGGCGCGGAGCGGGTGTTCAACCGCCTGACCGAGCTTGTTCGCTCGGTCGGCGGCGGCGTTCGCGCGGGCTGACCGCCAGCTTCAGGTCACCGGCCGGCTACCGGATCCGGGTCAGCGTCGCCAACAGCAAGCAGGCCACCTTCACGATGGACGTGCTCTGAGGAGTCAGGCCGACTTGAGGGCGCCGTCCGCGGTGGCAGCGGCGTCGGAGCCGTACGCCGACTCCAGACGGTCGAGGAACACGGCGCGGTCGAGGGTGTACTCCTGGGTGCCGACCGTCTCGAGGACCGTGGTCGCCAGGGTGCAGCCGATCTGGGCGGCCGCCTCGTGGTCGAGGTCCGCGGCGCGGCCGGTGAGGTAGCCTGCCCGGAAGGCGTCACCGCCGCCGGTCGGGTCGACCAGTCCCGGAGCCGGGACGGCCGGGACCTTGGCGAGGATGCCGTCGGAGTTCTCGATGACCACACCGTCGCCGCCGTGGGTGGTCACGCGGACGCCGACCCGCTCCAGGATCTCCCCGTGGCTCCAGCCGGTTTTCTGCGCCATCAGGCCGGCCTCGTACTCGTTGCTGAACAGGTACGTCGCCCCGTCGACGAGCCGCCGGATCTCCGCACCCTCCATCCGGGCCAGCTGCTGGGACGGGTCCGCGGCCACGGCGATCCCGTGCGCCTTCGCCAGGTCGGTGTGCTTGAGCATGCCCTCGGGGTCGTCGGCGCCGACCAGCACCAGGTCGATCCCGCCGGTCTTGGCGTGGATCGCCGCCAGGTCGAGCTCGCGCGCCTCGGCCATCGCGCCGGTGTAGAACGATGCGATCTGGTTCGCGTCCAGGTCGGTCGTACACGTGAACCGGGCGGTGTGTACGTTCTCACAGACCCGCACGTGTGACACGTCCACACCGGCCTCGGTGAGCGCGGCGCCGTACTCGGCGAAGTCGGCACCGACCGAACCGACCAGCAGCGAGGGCTGACCGAGCTGGGCCATGCCGTAGCAGATGTTCGCCCCCACGCCGCCGCGGTGGACCACCAGCTCGTCGACCAGGAAGGACAGCGAAACCTTGTGCATCTGTTCTTCCAGGAACTGGTCCTTGAACCGTCCGGGGAACGTCATCAGGATGTCGGTCGCGATCGATCCGGCGACGGCGATGCGCATACGGGGTGCTCCCTCGGGTGGGGTGGTTGATCGTGGTTCGGGCAACCCATAGAGACTACAGGCGACCGATCTAATACACGGAGGGCGGGATTCGATGGGAAATCAGGTGCAGGTGACGGACCAGTTGCACGACTACATGGTCGCGCACGGCATGCCACTGGACGAGATCGCCACCGAACTGGTCGCCGAGACCCAGGGGCTCGGACGGGCCTCGGTCATGCTCACCACCCCGGACCAGGCCGCCCTGCTGACCACGCTGACCCGGCTGATCTCCGCCCGCCGGGCGGTCGAGATCGGCACCTTCACCGGCTTCTCGGCGCTCGCGATCTCCCGCGGGCTGCCGGCCGACGGGCGGCTGATCTGCCTCGACGTGGACGACGAGTGGACCTCGATCGGCCGCAAGTACTGGGAGCGGGCCGGCGTGGCGGACAAGATCGACCTGCGGATCGGTGACGCGCACCAGTCGGTGACCGAGCTGGACGGCGAGTTCGACCTGGCCTTCGTGGACGCCGACAAGGACTGGTACATCCAGTACTTCGAGGCCGTGCTGCCGCTGATCCGGCCGAACGGGCTGATGTTGTTCGACAACACCCTGGCCGGTGGGCGCGTGGTCGGCGTTCACGACGAGGATCCGGTCGACCGCAAGGAGTTCAACGCGCACATCGCCAAGGACGCCCGGGTCGACGTGGTCATGCTCGGCATCGGCGACGGGCTCACCCTGGTCCGCAAGAAGTGAGCCGCGCGTGAGCAAGGTGGCGGCGCGCCTCGCCGTGTCGGGGCTGCAGCACAAGTACGGCGATCGCCCGGTGATCGAAGGCCTGACGTTCAGCCTCGCACCGGGGAAGGCGATCGCGCTGGTCGGGCCGAACGGCGCCGGCAAGACGACGGTGCTCAAGTGCATCGTCGGCTCGGCCGAGCCCGCGGCCGGCAAGATCCTGCTGGACGGCCTGCCGATCGACGAACGTGCCGAAGCGGTACGACGCGACGTCGCCACCCTGCTCGACGACCTCGACTTCTTCCCCGACCTGACCGCGGCCGAGCACCTCGACCTGCTCGCCCGCGCCCACGGCAACCCGGAGCCGGAGGACCTGGTCGACACCCTGCTCGACGACATCGGCCTGCTGCCGGCCGCGGACCAGCTGCCCGGTTCGCTGTCGTCCGGTCAGCGCCGCCGCCTCGCCCTGGCCACGGCCCTGGTCCGGCCGCGAAGACTCCTCGTCCTCGACGAGCCGGAAGCTCGCCTCGACGTCGACGGCGTCCAGTGGTTGTCCAACCGTCTGAGCGAGGAGAAGCGGTCCGGTACGTCGATCCTGTTCGCCAGCCACGACCCGGCCCTGGTCGAGTCGGTCGCGGACTCCGTCGTCACCCTGACCCCGCTGCCATGAGCTCTGCGGACGGTCCGGTCGTCTTCGACCCGTCGGACTTCGGCGCCATCCCGACGTCGCGGGCGCTGCGCCAGTGGATGCGCACGACCCGGCGGCGCCGGGCGGACCGCTCGTTCGGGCAGATCTTCGAGGACGCCTACCTGGTCCTGTTCACGCTCGCGATGGCCGGGGCGACCGGCGGCAACGTCCTGCGGCAGCTGAACGCGGACGCGTCCCGCTGTACGACGCCGGCCTGCCTGGACCTGGCGCACTACCTGCCGTGGATCCTGGTGCCGTTGCTCGTGGCAACAACGCTGCGGGTGTTGCTGAGTGTCGGGCCGGTGTCAGCGTCGCGGGCGGCCGGGTTCTGGCTGCTGGCCACTCCGGTGAATCGGACGGCCTTGCTGCGGCCGGCGTACTGGCTCGTGATCGTCGTTGTGGCGGTCAGTGGCGCTGTGGCGTCGGTGATCGCCTGGGCGCTACTCGGCGCGCAACTGCGGTCGATCGGGGAAGCGTCGGTGCTGACGGCGTCGCTGCTGGTCTGTGCTGCTTGTGTGACGGTGTGGGCGCAGCAGTTGGCGGGACGGAGCAGGTGGACACTCCGCGTGGCGGACCTGCTGCTGATCGCGGCCGCGATTCCGGCGGTGTGGCTGGCGGTTCGCGGTGAGCCGGCGTCGGCTCAGTCGATCACCGGGTCTGCGCTCGTTTCTCTCAGCCAGCCTTCGTCGGAGCCGGACCTGCTGACGGCGGCGCAGACGCACTTCCTGGTGGTCGGGGTGGTCTGTCTGATCGTGGTGGTTGCGCTGGTGATCATCACCGCTCAGACGCTCGACAAGTTGACTCGATCCACTGTGATCGCCGGTGGTGAGCTGCTGGCCGGCCTGGCCGGGGCGGCGAGCAGCTTGGACATCAGCATGCTGGCTGACGTCGTCTCGGGCCGGCACTGGCGGATGAAGGGTCGTGTGCGGACGCGGCGCGGCCGTGGGTCCCGGGGTGCTGCACTGGTACAGCGGGAGTTCCTGCGGATCCTGCGTTGGCCCCGGCGGCTCGTGATCGGCTTCGCGCTGCTCGTCGTACCGTATGCCGTCGCGGGAACAGGGTTCGACGTACTGGTGCCTATCGCGGCTGGGTTCGCGGGCTTCGTCGCCGTACGGCCGCTGATGGACGGGCTGCGATCGGTGTGCCGCTCCACCGGCCTGGTCCGTGCGCTCGGGATGGATCTGCGCGAACTGCGGGCGATCATGGCGGTCGTCCCGGCGTTGTTCGCCGCGGTGTGGGCGGCGCTGGCGTTCCCGGCGATCGGAAACGGAGCCGCTGCCTTCGCGGTCGCCGCCGGCATGCTGTCGGGCGCCGTCCGCCAGGCCTCCGCGCGGCCGCCGTCGTACTCCGGACCGCTCGTCGCCTCACCGATGGGCGCGATCCCGCCCGGCCTGTTCTCGCAGCCGATGCGAGGCTTCGATCTGCTCATCCTCTGCCTGGCCCCGGTCCTGCTCAACCTGAGCTCCACCTGGGTCCTGGTGATCCCCGGTTTCGTCCTCGCGATCATGTTCGCCATCCGGCCGAAACAGGACTGACGCTAGACCTCGTGCACGAGCCACTTCCGCTCGATCTCGCGCTCGAGATCCACGTCGTGCTGCCGCGCGAACAGGATCAACTGACAGAACACATCAGCGAACTCCTGATGAAACCCGGCCCGGATCTCCTCCGCCCCCAGCCCCTTCTCCCGCGCCCGCCCGGTGTGCTGCAGGTAGGCCTGCGTCAGCTCCCCCACCTCCTCCTGCAACTTCAGCAAGAACCAGTCCGGATCCCGCTCGAACCCGAGCACCTCGCCGTACCGAACCGACAACTTCTCCAACCGCCCCGAAAGCTCCGCAAGATCCACCCCCGTACCCAACCAGCCCCCACCGACAGTCCTGCGCACTGTCGGCGGGCTGGCGCAGACTGGGGGGATGGATGTGGTGGCTTGGTTGGTGGGGTCGGCGGAGCCTGCGGTTCGGGGGATGGCTCGGCGGGATCTGCTGGGGGAGGAGCATGGGGAGGACGTGCTCGGTGGGGCGATCGTGGAGACGTTGCTGACCGACGCCTGTGCGGACAAGCGCGCGTACAAGAAGTGGACCGGGGCGCACTGGCGGATCGTTTCGCTGGTGGAGTTGGAGGTGCCGGCCGGGGAGCCGCGGGCAGTCGAGGCGGCGGAGTACGACCTGGCCGAGGTGATGCGGTCGCTCAAGTACGGCGTGAGTGTCGTCGACGGACTGGTACGGCGGTGTGGCTCGATCGAGGGGAACACGCTCGGAGCCTGTGCCCGGCTGGGGCTGGCGGCGGATCCGCGCGTCCAGCAACTCGCGGAGGGGCTGATCGAGTGGCAGTGGCCTGACGGCGGCTGGAACTGCGACCGGAAGGCGTCCGGCCGGCGCTCGTCGTTCCATGAGACGCATGCCGCGGCCTGGGGTCTGCAGGAGTACTACCGGGCCACCGGAGAGATCCCCGCCCGGGACGCGGCCTTGCGGGCAGGGGAGTTGTTCCTCGAGCACAGGTTGTTCCGGAGCCTGTCGACCGGCGCAGTCATCAACAAGCGGTGGTTGCGGCCGGCCTATCCGCCGTACTGGCACTACGACATCCTGCAAGCGCTGCTCGTGTTGTCGCGGCTCGGACTCGCCCGGGACGAACGCGCCGCCGACGCACTGGACGAGCTGGAGCAGCGGCGACGACCGGACGGTCGGTGGAACGCCGGTACGCCGTGGTGGGGCCCACTCGGCGGCACGCGGACGCCGGAGGTCGTCGACTGGGGACGCAGCGGTCCGAACGAGATGATCACCCTCAACGCGCTGCGGGTGCTCACCGCCGCCGGACGCCGTACGTTGCCTTGAGCAACGTACGGCGAGCGGTCACTACTTCTCCGCGTCGGGCACCGGGAGAGGCTCGGGCTCCTTGCCGGACTCGGGCACACCGGAACCGTCAGCCGGTGACTCCACGTCGGGCTGCGGGTCCGGAGCAGGGACGAGCGGCTGGTCGAGGCCGGTGTCCTCGCTGATCGCCGCGCGGGCTACCGAGGCCTCGATCCGGTTGAGCTGTTTGCGGATGGCGGTCCCGGTGCCGGTCGGCGCGGCCCAGAACCGCCTCATGTACTCCTCGATCTCGGCCTGCATCATGGCCCTGAGCTGAGCTTGTGTGTACGGCAAATCGTCCTCCACGTGACCTGGGGTGAACTCGCCGCGGGCGAGCGCCGCCCGGGCTGCGGGGCCGGGGCAGTCGGTGCCGCCCGGCCGGACCGCGGAGTGCGACCTGATCGCCGTACCGCGGGGAAAGATCTTGCGGAAGTCGGCGATCACCGCGCGAGTGGTCGCCTTCAGCGCGGCGCTCGGCTGCTCACCGGTGACCAGCACCAGCAGGATCGCGCCGTACCGTTCGTTGAGATCGTTGTTGCCGTTCGCGCCGGACTGGGTCCGCAGCCCGCGCAGCGTCCAGGCCCGGCCGGCCTGGTCGACGGCGACCTGGTACGCGATGTCCGACCAGCCCCGGTCGTCCATGTGGTAGTTCTGCCACCCACGCAAGGCGGACGCGACCGCCGCCTGGCTGTGGATGACACTGGTCGATCCGGTCCCGGGCCAGTGGATCACCGTGCCCTGGACTCTGGAGACGGTCAGGTTCCCCGGCCCGTCGTTCGGCGGCCGCGCCCTCCAGGCGGACCGCGGCAGATAAGTCACCATCGAGTGCTCCTCACGTGCCTCACAAGCACCGCAGATCGCTGCTGGCACTCGGTAATCAACCGATCACACTCGGCACGCAGTCGTCAAGGCTGAACGAACGTCCTGTCGGTTCTTACCCCAAACAGTGATCCGGTTCACGCAGAAACCCCGGCGAGCAGCCAGAACGCGACGACGGTGACCAGGACGACGACCACCACCAGGACGAGGATGCCGACCCAGATCCGGACCACTCGCTGCCACGGCTTCGCGAGCGCGGTGGCCGGGTCGGGCTGGGCGGCCTGGGCCGGCTGCCACAGTTCGACCACCAGGCGCCCGGCGAACGCACCGCCGGCGATGATCAGGATCCACGCCCAGCCGCCGGGACCGAAGTGGGGAAGGTGCAGGTCGCCGGCCTGCTGGTCGCCGGACGCATGGATCGTGATCGCGGGCCGGCCATGGAAGAGAATCAGCCGGAGCGCCGCCAGGCCGGCCACCGCGACGATCGTCAGCCACAGGGACCGCAGGATCAGGCCGGCCTTGGCCAGCCGCAGCGCAAAGGCCGTGGCGCCCAGCGGCAGCAGCACGAACACCGGCGCGACGAGAGCGGCGACGACCAGGACCGCGACGATGACGGCAGCGATGACGACGAAGAGGCCGACCAGCGCGCCCTCGATCCCCGAGCGTCCCTCGGTCGCCCCGGAGATCATGTCCCCCGCGATGGGTCCACCGACGTGGATGAACAACCACGCGAAGAGAGGTCCGCCGACCAGCACGGCAGCAAGCCCTCCGATCGCTGCGCCCACGGCGGCAGCGGCGGATCGGCCCCACGTCATCCCGACTGAGAGCGGTGCGGTCTGCATCAGAACTCGGCCCTTCGCATCGACATCGAAGGTCAGGACCGTACGACACCAGGAGGCCAGCAACGCCGCGGTCAACTGGTCACGGAGCGGTCTCCTGGAGCAGCGGCAGAAGTTGGTCGCCTACGCGGACTGTTTCCTCGCGGTACGGCGTGTCGGAGAGGATGAAATGGGTAACGCCGAGGTCCTGGTACTTGCGGAGGGACTTCGCGACGTCGTCGGGTGATCCGACCAGCCACGTCGTCCCCGCGCCGCCTCCGCCGTACTTGCCCGGTGCCGTGTACAGATTGTCGTCGAGTACGTCGCCACGCTCCGCCAGGTCGAGCAGCCGTTGCTGCCCGACGGCCTTGAACCACCGGCGGTCCCGGGACCCGGCAGCGTCCGCCAGCTTCGCGACCTTCGCCTCGGCGTCCGCCCACGCCTGCTCGGTGGTGTCGCGGACGAGCGTGGTGATCCGCAGCCCGAACTCCAGCGGCGGATGCTCCCGCCCCAGCTCGGACTCGAGCGAACGCAGCCGGCTGATCCGCTCCGCGATCCCATCCAGCGGCTCACCCCAGAACAGCTGCACATCGGCATCCGTCGCCGCCACCCGCTGCGCCGCCTCGGACGCGCCCCCGAAGTACAACCGCGGATGCGGCCTTCCTTCCCGTACGACGGGACGCGTGGCGACCGTGGATCCGGTGACCGAGAAGTACTCACCGGCGTACGACACGTCCTCCTCGGTCCACAATCGTCGTACCAGCTGGAGGAACTCGCGCGTCCGGGCGTACCGCTGTGCCTGGTCGCCCTCGGAGTCACCGTACGCGGCGAGATTGTCCTGGCCGGAGACGATGTTGATCAGCAGCCGTCCGCCGCTCAGCTGATCCAGCGTGCCCGCCGCCGAGGCGAGGTGCGCGGGCTGCCAGTACCCGGGCCGGATCGCCACCAGCGGCTGGAAGGTCGTCGTCCGCGCCGCCAGTGCGGTCGCCACCGTGAACGTGTCCGGCCGGCCCCACCCGGTCCCGATCAACGCGCCGCCCCAGCCGTGGTCCTCGGCGAGTCGGGCGAGCTCGGTCAACCGCTCCAGACTGTTGTGACCCGCGACGGCGTCGTCCCCGCGATGCCCGGGATCGACCTGATTCGGGAGATACCAGAGGAAAGTCATACAAAGGAGTTTATGTCCATTGTATTAGTAGGCTTTCGAGCCGTCTCGCGGTCTGGTCAAGCGGGCCGGGCCGGGTGGACGCTGGCGTTATGACTGCGGAGCGGCCGAGCGCCGAGGAGCGGGCGGCGCGGGGGAAGGCGGTGCGGAAGGAGGTGCCGCTCGACGCTCATGCCGAGGTCGGGGCGGACGCCTCGCGGGACCCGATCGGGTTGCTGCTCGGACAGGCGGAGGGACGGGTTCCTGAGCTGGTGCCGATCCGGCACGGGCGGATGCTGGTGTCGCCGTTCACGTTCTACCGCGGCGCGGCGCTGATCATGGCGTCCGACCTGGCGCGGACGCCGGCGACGGGGGTGCCGGTCCAGCTGTGCGGGGATGCGCACCTGTCGAACTTCGGGGCGTACGCCTCCCCGGAACGGCGGCTCGTGTTCGACATCAACGACTTCGACGAGACGCAGCCCGGTCCGTTCGAGTGGGACGTGAAACGCCTGGCGACCAGCTTCGTGGTGGCCGGCCGCGCCAACGGGTTCAGCCCGAAGCACTGCCGCAAAGCCGCCCGGAGAGCGGTCAAGAGCTACCGGAAGTCGATGCGTGCGTTCGCCCGGCAGTCGATCCTGGCGGTCTGGTACGCCCGGCTCGACGTCGAGGACACGGTCGCGCAGTACAA
Organism: Kribbella sp. NPDC049227; assembly: GCF_043197265.1. Lineage (NCBI taxonomy): Bacteria > Bacillati > Actinomycetota > Actinomycetes > Propionibacteriales > Kribbellaceae > Kribbella > Kribbella sp. NPDC049227. The sequence goes on from NZ_JBICST010000003.1 coordinate 163,848, forward strand.
GGCGACGCTGTCCCGTGCCGACCTGAGGCGGCAGAAGTCGCTGGTCCACGCCACCGAGTCGAGGCTGGCCAAGGCCTACTCGCGGGACAACCTGCAGGCGGTGGGCAAGCTGACCAAGGTCGTCGACGGACAACGCCGGATCGTCTCGAACCCGCCACTGGTCGTTCCCATCGACGAACTCGACGGTGTCGACGGGTTCGACACCGCCGACGTGTTCGCGGCACTCGGCGAACTGTTCATCGACTACCGCGCGACACTCCAGTCGGATCGCGGGCACCTGCTGGACCACTTCCGGCTGACGGACGTCGCGCACAAGGTGGTCGGCGTCGGCAGTGTCGGTACCCGGGCCTGGGTCCTGCTGCTCGAGTCCACCGTCGCGGACGAGGCGCTCCTGCTGCAGGCCAAGCAGGCCGGGCCGTCCGTCCTCAGTGCGTACGCCGGGCCATCCGCGTACACGAATCACGGGGAGCGGGTGGTCTCCGGGCAGCGCCTGATGCAGGCGACCAGCGACATCTTCCTCGGCTGGCTGCGGGCGACGGTGCCGGGAGAGGACTACTACCTGCGGCAGTTGCGCGACTGGAAGATGTCGACCGAGATCGCCGAGTTGCGTCCGCAGGGCCTGGATCTGTACGCCGGCTTGTGCGGCTGGACGCTCGCCCGGGCCCATGCCCGCTCCGGCGACCGCTTCGCGATCGCGGCGTACCTGGGCAAGTCGGCACGCTTCGACCACGCCGTCGCCGAGTTCGCCGAGACCTACGCCGATCTGAACGAACGCGACCACGCGGCACTCGCCGACGCGGTGAAATCCGGGACAGCCGAGGCCCGGACCGGCCTCTGACTCAGTACTGCGAGTTGTCGGGGCCAGCAGATTTCCCTGTTGGACTGTGCGCCGGGATCGTGAACAGGATGCTGGAGACGTTCCCCAACGATTCGGAGGACCGGTGACGAAGGCAGCACAGCGTTCGCTCGGCGACGGTGGACCGGAAGTCAGTGCGCTCGGGATGGGGTGCTGGGCGATCGGCGGGCCACACGCACGGCAGGGGAGTCCGGTGGGATGGGGGGTGATCGACGACGACGAGTCCAAGCGGGCGCTGCGGCGGGCCTACGACCTCGGGGTCACGTTCTTCGACACGGCCGACGTCTACGGCTGCGGCCACAGCGAGAAGCTGATCGCGGCCGCGCTCGGCGATGTCCGCGACGACATCGTGATCGCATCGAAGGCCGGCTACACCTACGTCGAGGAGACCCGCGAGGCACCGGGGGAGAACGGCGACCCGGACTACATCCGCTGGGCCTGTGACGAGTCGCTGCGGCGGCTCGGGACGGACCGCATCGACCTGTACCAGTTCCACCTGGGCGGGTACGACCTGGCGAAGGCGGACGACGTCCTCGCGGTCTTCGAGGAGCTGGTTGCCGCGGGCAAGGTTCGGGCGATCGGCTGGAGTACGGACAGCCCGGAGCGGGCCGCGGTCTTCGCGAAGAGCGAGCACTGCAAGGCGATCCAGCAGCACTTCAACGTGTTCGGCGGCAATGCCGAGGTGCTGGAGCTGTGCGAGCAGCACGGGCTCGCGAGCATCGTCCGCGGTCCGCTCGGCATGGGCCTGCTGACCGGGAAGTTCGACGAGAACAGCACCCTGCCGGCGGACGACGTACGCCACGGCTGGAACTTCCGCACCGGCGACCAGGCCGAGTCCCTCCGCCGCCTCGACGCCGTCCGCGACATCCTGACGTCGGACGGCCGCACCCTGGCCCAAGGCGCCCTCGCGTGGCTCTGGTCTCGCAGCGAAGCCTTCATCCCGATCCCCGGCTTCAAGACGGTAGCCCAGGTGGAGGAGAACGCGGGCGCCCTCGACCACGGCCCTCTCACCAAAGATCAACTGGCCGAGGTCAGCGTGATCCTGTCCTGACCGGCCTCAGCGGTCGGCGGGCTGGTAGGCCGTGACGACGACGGCGCCTCCGAGGCCGATGTTGTGCTGGAGGGCGACGGCTGCGCCGTCCACCTGGCGCGCACCGGCCTCGCCGCGGAGTTGCCACGTGAGCTCCGCGCACTGCGCGAGGCCGGTGGCGCCGAGCGGGTGGCCCTTGGAGATGAGTCCGCCGGACGGGTTCACGACCCAGCGGCCGCCGTACGTCGTGTCGTTGCCGTCGACCAGCTTGTGCCCCTCACCTTCGCCGGCCAGGCCGAGGGCCTCGTAGGTGAACAGCTCGTTCGGGGCGAAGCAGTCGTGCAGTTCGATCACGTCGAGGTCGTCGGGGGTGAGCCCGGTCCGCGCGTAGACCTGATCGGCCGCCTTCCGGCTCATGTCCGTGCCGACCAGGTTGATCGCGCTGTTGGTGTCGAAGGTCGAGGGCAGATCGGTGACCATCGCCTGGCCGACGATCTCGACGGCGCGGTCACCGAGGTCGTTCTCCTCGACGAACCGCTCGCTCGCGAGCACCGCGGCGCCGGAACCGTCGGACGTCGGCGAGCACATCAGCCTGGTCAGGCCCGCGTCGGCGTAGACCGTCTTGGCGTTCTTGATGTCGTCGACGGTGTAGACGTCCTGGAACTGCGCGTACGGGTTGTTCGCCGAGTGCCGGTGGTTCTTGGCCGCGATCTTCGCGAAGTGTTCCGGTGTCGAGCCGTACCGCTCGTTGTGCTCCAACCCGGCGACGCCGTACATCCACGGCGCCGGCGGGGAGGCGAACTCGCGCAGCTCGGCCAGCGCCCGGACGTGCTTCGCGACCGGCCATTCACGGTCGTCGTACGCCGCGGCGAGTGAACCGGGCTGCATCTTCTCGAAGCCGAGCGCGAGCGTGCAGTCGGCCAGACCGCCACGGATCGCGCTCGCGGCGAGGTACAGCGCGGTCGACCCGGTCGAGCAGTTGTTGTTCACATTGGTGATCGGGATGCCGGTCATGCCCAGCTCGTAGACCGCGCGCTGGCCGCAGGTGGAGTCGCCGAACACGTAGCCGACGTGGGCCTGCTCGATCCGGTCGAAGGTGATGCCGGCATCGTCCAGCGCCTTGCTGCCGGACTCCTTGGCCATCGCCGGGTAGTCCCAGCCCTTCCGGCGGCCCGGCTTCTCGAACTTCGTCATGCCGACGCCGATGACGTAGACCTTGTGCACGTCGTCTCCTAGTCCATCGTGACGAGGCCGGACAGCATGATGTCCAGCTGATCGATCGTGCCCGACCCGATCGACTGCGCCTCGAAGGAGTGGCCGAACGGGCTTGCGTGAACCAGTGGCGCTCCCGCGCAGACCTCGCCGTCTTCGACAGCGAGCAGGTAGCGAACGCAGGTGCCGGTTCCACACGGACCGCGATTGAGTACGCCGTCGCCCCAGATCACCGCGCTGCGGGTCGACGATCCGGTCACCGGTTCAGTGATCAGGAGCATGTCCGGCGCAGGGACTTCGCTCGCCGGCCCACGCAGCCGGCTCAGGAGGTCGTGCCCCGCGACCGTGAGCTCGTGGAACGAGAACCGGTCGAGCTGTACGCCGAGGTCGGACGCAGTGACGGCCGCGAAGCGGTTGCCACCGGCCGATGCCGACCTGATCCGAAGGGGCCTGTCGAGGTAGTCGACCTGCCGACGAACCGACGTGCGCGCCACCGCGGGCATGTCGACTGCGACGCGGCCGGAGCTGAGGTTCCTGCCGACGATGAGACCGGCCGCCGTCTCGAACGTCACCGCGGGGTCCGTGCTCGGGTTGGTGCACATGGCGGTGGCGAACAACGTCGCCTCGCCACATCCGCCGAGCGGCCCATGCGCGGCGACGAACCTGAGCCCGTAGTCGGCTTCGTCCGTCGATGGCGCGAACACCACTGCGACGATCGCCGTCGGGTCGCCTCCGCGGGTCTTGAAATAGTCGATCCGGACCAGTTCGAGCGCCTCGCGATCGCACTGCTCCGACGAGGTCAGGTCGTAGCACGCGACCGGTTGGCCCTCGCTCGTCCCCTCGGCGACGAATCCGCTCACGATGGTTCCAGTCACCGAACCATCATTGGTTCGGCGTGATCGCGGTTGCGCCCTACAGGCGCAGGAAAACCCGTCACCGGCTTCCGACGAAGCGAGCTACTCCGGCTCCGAGCGCGCTCATAGCGTGAATCGGCGGTCAAGTTCGAGACGGAGGCATCGGGATGTTCGCACCAACCGAGTCGGCGCGCGTCGCTGTGGTGACCGGCGGGGCCGGTGGCCTGGGACGTGCCTGTGTCGAGTCGCTGCTGGCCCGCGGAACGGCCGTGGCCGTCGTCGATCGGCTGCCACCGAAGGACCTGCCCGGCAAGGCCATCTCGGTGACCGCCGACGTGACGTCGCCCGATCAGGTCCGCAGCGCCCACGAGGAGGTCGTGGACCGGCTCGGCGAGGTGTCGATCCTGGTCAACGCCGCCGGAATCGCTCGCTCCACCCGGTTCGCAGACATCAGTCTCGACGAGTGGCAGAGCGTCCTGGGCGTCTCCATCACCGGCACGTTCCTGATGACGCAAGCGTGTCTCCCGGGGATGCAGGCGGCCGGGTGGGGCCGGATCGTGAACTTCTCCTCGACCGCGGGCAAGAACGTCTCCACCCTGGGCGGTGCGCACTACACCACCGCGAAGGCCGGGCTCCTCGGCCTGACGCGCGCCGTGGCCCAGGAGCTCGGCCCGCTCGGCATCACGGTGAACGCGGTGTGCCCCGGTCTCTTCGAGACCGAGATGGCGCGGTCGCTCGCGGCCGGGCGGGACCTCGACGCATACCTCGGTGGTCTGCCGGTCCCGCGGATCGGGCAGCCGTCGGAGGTCGGCGAACTGGTGGCCTTCCTCGCCAGCGACCAGGCGGCGTACATCACCGGGGCGTCGCTCGACATCAACGGCGGGGAGCTGATGATCTGATGCCGCCGTGGTGATCCTGGACGGACCGCAAGGCCCGCGGATCCGCACCAGCGACGGGCGCGAGCTCCTCAACCTCTGCTCCAACGACTACCTCGGGCTCGCGAACGATCCCGACGTACGCCGGGTGGCCCATGAGGCGCTCGATCGGCTCGGGTTCGGCTACGCCTCCGGCCGGATCATCTCCGGTACGTCGACGGCGCACCTGCAACTCGAGCAGGAGCTGAGCGCCTTCCTCGGCACCGAGACGTCGCTGCTGTTCACCTCCTGCTTCGACGCGAACACCGGCCTGTTCGAGGTGCTGCTCGGACCTGACGATGTCGCGATCTCCGATGCCGCGAACCACGCATCGATCATCGACGGTCTTCGCCTGTGCCGGGCGCGCCGGGCGATCTACCCGTCCCGCGACATCGAGGGTCTTCGTCGGGAGCTCGCGGCGTCCGGCGATGCCCGGCGTCGGCTGATCGTCACCGACGGCGTCTTCTCGATGGATGGCGGCAGCCCCGATCTGGTCGCTGTGTGCGACCTCGCCGAGGAGTACGACGCACTGCTCGTCGTCGACGACTCGCACGGCACCGGCGTACTCGGCGACCGCGGACGAGGCACCGTGTGCGGGCCCGGAGTCGCAGGGCGGGTGGACCTGGTGACCGGGACGTTCGGCAAGGCTCTGGGCGGCGCAGGGGGCGGCTTCGTCAGTGGTCGGCGCGAGCTCGTCGACCTGCTGCGCCAGAAGGCGCGCCCGTACGTGTTCTCCAACGCACTCCCGCCCGTGCAGGTCGAGGTGGGCCGGCACGCGCTGCGCCTGCTGGAGCGCGACGACGACCGCCGTTCGCGGTTGCTGGATAACACGGCTCTACTGCGCAGCGAACTCAAGCGCCATGGCCTCGTCGTCCCGGACGGCGATCACCCGATCATCCCGATCATCCTGGGTGACGCCGACGTCGCCCGGGCCGCGGCCGCCGAGCTGCTGCGGCGCGACATCCTCGCGGTCGCTCTGACCTACCCCGTCGTGTCCGCTGACACCGCACGGATCCGGCTGCAGGTATCGGCCGCGCATACCCGGGCCGAGCTGTTGGCCGCGGCAACCACGATCGCGGACGTCGTCCGTGGAATCAACGCTTGCGAAACCTTCGGCGTACGCACATAGTGTACGTGCATACGTGATCGCGGAGAGGTGCACAGTATGGGCGGACGCTGGCTTGTGCGGGGCGCGATGGCGATGGTTGCCGTCATCTCCTTGTCAGGATGTGATTTCGCCCAGCTGAACTTCCGGGTGGACGACCGCTTGCACTTCGTCGGCCCCGAAGCCCGGTCGACAGTGGGTACGCCGGTCACCGTCAGCTGGACGATGAACGACTTCCGGGTCGCGGCGGAGGGCAGCGAGGCGCCGTCGGACGAGGCCGGCTACTTCGCGGTCTTCGTCGATCAGAAGCCGGTCAGGCCCGGCCACACGATGGACGACGTGGCCGACGGCGACCCGCCCTGCGAGGAGTCACCGACGTGCCCCGACCAGGACTACCTGGCCAAGCACGACGTCTACACCACGACGAGCGGCGAGGTCGAGATCCCGACGATCCCGGATCTGCCCGGCAGCGAGGAGCAGGTGCAACTCCACACCATCACGATCGTGCTCATGGACACCTCCGGGCATCGCATCGGTGAGTCGGCCTGGGACCTCGAAGTCCGGGTCCGGAAGGCGGGGTTCTGACGTGTCAGACCGAGAAGAAGTGCGGGCGAACGAGCAAGCGGCCCTGCAGGAGGTGGAACAGGCCGGCGCTGCGCTGCGCGAGAAGGCCCGCGCGACGCTCGGCGTCACCGGCGACGAGAACACGGAGAGCTTCCGGTCACTGGTCCGCAAGCACAACCTGAGCTACTACCCGATGGTTGCCTTGGGCCTGTTGTTCGTCACCGGTGCGTTCCAGAGTTACGCGTTCACGGTCCTGACGCCCGAGATCAGCCGCACGCTCGGCATCTCGATCGCCGCCATCGTCGGAGCTCGTGCGCTGTACCAGCTCGCCATCGCGATCGCGCCGCTGCCGATCGCGCGGCTGTCCCAGAGCCGGGCGCGGCGCGCGGTGCTCTGCATCGTCACCGGGATCGTGTGGAGCACCATCACGCTGATGACCGGACTCGTCACGTCACTGGTCGCGCTCATCGTCATTCTCTGTCTCGACGGCCTGGCCACCGGATCGGTCGTCGCGCTGCACGCGCCGCTCATCGCGGACAGCTATCCACCGGCCGCACGGGTACGCGCGCTCACGGCGTACACCGCGATCGGCACCTTCGGGCAGGCGCTGGCGCCGCTGCTGGTCGGCATCCTGGCGTCCGTCGCCGGTCTGAGCTGGCGTGGCGTCTTCCTGGCCCTGGGACTCACCTCGCTGCTGCTGACGCTGTGCGCGATCCGGCTGCGTGACCCGGGCTTCGGGAAGTGGGACTCCGAGCAGCTACGTGCCAGCGTGCATGAGGAGCACGGCGAGTCGGCGGACTCGCTGGCGGCCAGGGACGTCGCTCTCGGGTTCTGGGAGATCTGCCGCCGCGTGATGCTCATTCCCACCAACCGGAGGGTCTTCGCCGGGTTCGCGGTGTACGGCGTACTCACCGTGCCGCTGGGCACCTTCATCTCGGTCTTCCTCGACCAACGGTGGAACCTCGGCCCGGGGGAGCGCGGCCTGTTCTTCTCGGTGTTCTTCGGGATCGGCGTCCTCGCCCTGATCGGCTACGGAGGCCGCGGCGAGAAGCAGTTCCGGTCCTCGCCGGCGCGGGTGCTGCGGGCGGCTGGATTCCTCCTGGCGGGGGCGGTCGTCTTCATCGCGGTGGGCGGCGTGATGCCGGCGTTCGTGCCGATGCTGATCTGCTTCGGGATCGCCGGAGCGTGCATCGGGCTCCTGCAGCCGATGCTCGGCATCTCGATGCTCTCGATCGTGCCGGCCCACATGCGGCCGCACGCCCAGGCGCTGGCCGGGATCTTCGTCGCGATCGGCGGTTCGGCCGGCGCACTGCTCCTCGGTGGTATCGAGGAGCAGTACGGGATCGGCGGCACGATGGTCGCGATCGCCGTACCCGGCGTGATCGGTGCCTTCATCATCGCCAGCGCGGGCACGTTCATCGAAGCCGACCTCGACCGGATGATCGACGAGGTGGTCGAGGACGAGGAGATCCGCCGGGTCGAGCAGAGCGGCGGGCGCCTTCCGTTGCTGGCCTGTCGCGGGATCAACTTCTCGTACGGCCAGTTGCAGGTCCTCTTCGACACTGACTTCACCATCGACGACGGTGAGATGGTCGCGCTGCTCGGTGTCAACGGCGCCGGCAAGTCGACGCTGCTCAAGGTCATCTCGGGCATCGGCCTGCCGACCGCGGGCAGTGTGCGCTACCGGGGGCAGGAGATCACCTACCTCGACGCCGAACGCCGGATGCGGCTGGGCATCACCCAGGTCCCCGGCGGCCGCGCGGTCTTCGGGCCGATGACCGTCGTCGAGAACCTGCGCAGCTACGGCTACACGATGGCCAAGGAACGCGGCGCCGTGGACAGCGCGATCGAGAGATGCCTCGAGGCGTTCCCGCGACTGGCCGAACGCCGCAACTCGCTGGCCTCGACGTTGTCCGGGGGCGAGCAGCAGATGCTCGGGCTGTCCAAGGCGTTGATGCTCCGTCCACGCCTGCTGCTCATCGACGAGCTCTCGCTCGGCCTGGCGCCGGTGATCGTCGGTCAACTCCTCGACATGGTTCGGCAGATCAACGCCGACGGCACGGCCGTGGTGCTGGTCGAGCAGTCGGTGAACATCGCGCTGAACCTGGTCGACCACGCGTACTTCATGGAAAAGGGCGAGATGCGATTCGACGGCCGCGCTGACGAACTTCTGGCTCGCGACGACCTGCTGCGCGCGGTCTTCCTGCACGGTGCGGGAGCGGCGCGATGACGGCGGTACTGCGGCGGGCTCGCAAGCCACTCATCCAGTTGGCGGCGTTCACGGCCGCCGTCGTACTGACCAAGATCGTGACCGGCGTCCTCGACCGGCACGACGTCATCAAGGCGGAGACGCCACTGCCGGTGATCATGCTCGGCACGATCGTTGGCCTGACCTACGGCCTGCTGGCGGTCGGCATCGTGCTGGTCTACCGGAGCAACCGGATCATCAACTTCGCACACGGACAGATCGGCGCGTTCGGAGCGGCGTTCTTCGGCGTCGTCGCGATGAAATGGCACGTCCCGTACTGGATCGCCTTCGTGATCGCGTTGCTCGCGTCGGCGGCGACCGCGGCCGCCGCCGAGACCGGCGTCGTACGACGGCTGCGGAACGCACCGCGGATCGTGTCGATCGTCGCGACGCTGGGCGTCGGCCAGTTCCTGGTCATCTTCGCCGCTCTGATCAACTCCACGGCGTCCGGACCGCTGTATCCGCAGCCGGAGTGGTTGCCGGTCTTCAATGTCGGTGCGCTGCACGTGACGGAGGCGTACTCCGGCATGCTGTTCCTGTCGCCCCTGTTCGTTCTCGCGATCGCACTGTTCCTGAAGCGGTCGCGGTTCGGTCTGGCCATCCGCGCCGCGGCGGCCAATCCGGAAGCCGCGCGGATGTCCGGCATCTTCGCGAGCCGGATGTCGACCCTGGCATGGGCGATCGCCGGCGCGTTGTCCGCCTTCACCGCGATCCTCACTGCGCCGACGCAGGGCTTCGCCAGTGCGGACAGCTTCGGTCCGGCGTTGCTGCTGCGTGCGCTCACCGCTGCTGTGATCGGCCGGATGCAGAGCCTGCCGATCGCACTGGCGGCCGGGGTCGGTCTGGGCATCCTCGAGCAGATCCTGCTGTGGAACTACCCGCAGTCGGGCCTCGTCGAGGTCGTCATGTTCGCCATCATCCTGGTCGCGCTGCTGGTGCAGCGCCGGCGCGGTGGGCGCGACGAGGAGAAGGGCAGCTGGGCCGCGGTGCAGGGCCTGCGGCCGATCCCGGAGAGGCTGCAGAGTCTCTGGGCGGTGCGTGCGATGGGCCCGGCGTTCAGCATCCTGACGATCGCGGTGCTCGCGATCCTGCCGCTGTTCATCTCCAACGGCCTGTCGGTGACCTTCACGGGCATCCTCGCCTTCGCGATCGTCGGATTGTCGATCGGTGTCCTGACCGGTCTCGGCGGGCAGTTGACGCTCGGTCAGTTCGCCGTCGCCGCGATCGGCGCTGTCATCTCGTTCAAGGTGGCCAGCAGCACCGGCGTCTTCCCGCTCGCGCTCCTGCTAGCCGGTCTGGGCGCGGGACTGGTCTCGGTGCTGATCGGCCTGCCGGCGCTCCGCATCCGCGGCCTCATGCTTGCCGTCACCACGCTCGGGTTCGCGCTGGCCGCGCCGTTGTGGCTGCTCACGCAGCCCTGGATGCTCGGCGACGGTCAGGATCCGGGGAAGCCATCCGGGTGGCCGATCGGTGCGCTCGACACCGGTCGCTCGTACTACTACTTCGCGCTGGCGCTGTTCGTCCTTGCCCTGGTGGTGGCGCGGAATATCCGGCGCAGTGGATTCAGCCGCCTGCTCATCGCCATCCGCGACAACGAGGAGAACGCGCGGGCGTTCGCCGTACGGGCGAGTCTCGTCAAACTGCAGGGATATCTGATCGGCGGGTTCATCGCCGGCATCGGAGGGGCGACGTACGCGCACTCGTTGTCCACCATCAGTGCCGGGACATTCCCGACCTCGGCAAGTATCGATGTCGTCGTCATGACTGTGCTCGGTGGCGTCTCGGTACTGATCGGTCCGGTGCTCGGGGCGATCTGGGTGCTCGGCCTGCCGTTGCTTGACATCGGCAACATCGGGCTGGCCGCGACGAAGTTCGGCGTACTGCTGCTGATCCTGTGGAAGCCTGGCGGCCTGATCCAGGTCGTCGCGCCGATCCGGGACCGGATCGTGAAGTTCATCGCCCGCCGGCATGGCATCGATCCGGAGCCGCTGTACGCCGGTGAGGACACGACAGACGGTACGGCGACGGCCCGGGGCGTCCGGGTCAGCGACCTGCGTGTCGGTGAACCGCGCACCGAGATCGCGGATCGCCCTGCGGCGGGTGCGTCGCTGCTCGAGGCACGCGATCTGCGCAAGAGCTTCGGCGGCGTACACGCGGTCCGCGGAGTGTCGTTCGACGTACGGGCCGGCGAGACGGTCGGACTGCTCGGACCGAACGGCGCCGGCAAGACGACGACGTTCGAGCTGCTCGGAGGCTTCACCAGACCGGACACGGGACAGGTGTTCTTCAACGGTGAGGACATCAGCAAGGTCGGCCCGGAAGGGCGCGCGCGGCGCGGCTTGATCCGATCGTTCCAGGATGCGGCGCTGTTCCCGACGATGACCGTGAAAGAGACCGTCATGCTCTCGCTCGAGCGAGTCCGGCCGACGGGTTTCGTGACGTCGACGCTCGGGGTGACCCTCGGCGAACGGAAGAAGGAGGGCCAGGCCCGTGCGCTCATCTCGGCGATGGGCCTGGATCGCTACCGGGACAAGTCGATCCAGGAGCTGTCGACCGGTACCCGGCGCATCACCGAGATCGCGTGTCTGGTGGCGCTGCAGCCGATCTGCCTGTTGCTCGACGAACCGTCCAGCGGCGTCGCCCAGCGCGAGACCGAGGCGCTCGGGCCGCTGCTCGTCGACCTGAAGAAGGAGCTCGACCTGACGCTCGTCGTCATCGAGCACGACATTCCGCTCATCATGGGGATCTCCGATCGCATCATCGCGATGGCCGACGGACACCTGATCGCCGAAGGCACGCCGGACGAGGTGCGGACCGACCCGCTGGTCGTCGACGCGTACCTGGGCGGCAGCATCGAAGCGATCGAGCGCTCCGATGCCGGCCTGGCCGTGGCCGACCGATGACGACCGGTCGGCCTACTCGGGCTGGGCCGGGTCCTGGGGGACGGCGTCGAGCAGCGCTTCCATCCGGGACCGGATCGGTGCGGCGTTGTCGGGGGCCGTGAGGATGTACGGCCGGTCGTGGATGATCGCGTCGACAACGAGTTCGCCTACGGCCGATGGCTGAACGCCCTCGTCGCGTACGAGCTTCTGAGCCGCCGCCAGGATGGTCGTGATAGTTGCCGAGCGCACCGGTGCGTCCGCGGGCCGGAAGCGTTGCGTGTTCTCCACCATGTCGGTGGCCACTGGTCCGGGGCACAGCACGCTCACGCCGATCCCGTGGCGAGCCAGCTCCACCCGCAGCGATTCGCTCAAGCCGACAACGGCGTACTTCGACGCGTGGTAGAGGAATCCGGACTTGTAGAGCAGCGACTGCCCGTCGACGAAGAGCCCTGCCGCTGAAGCGGTGTTGACGATGTGTCCGCCGAGGCCGCGCTCGATCATGCGTGGCACGAACGCCTGGAGGCCGTTGTAGACGCCACCCGCGTTGACCCCCATGACGTAGTCCCACAGGGTGTGGTCCATCCGCGACGGTGCGACGGAGTCGATCACGCCGGCGTTGTTGACCACGATGCTCACTGGGCCCAGCTCCGCCTCGACGGCGTCCGCGATCTCGGCGTACCGCTCGCGATCACGGACGTCGAGCAAGTAGGAACGGGAGTTCGTCACCGCGGACAGTTCGGCATCGGCTGCGTGCAAGGCCGGTTCGTCGAGGTCGGCCACCGCGACGGAAACACCCCGGCCGGCGAGCGAGCGTGCGATCGCCAGTCCGATACCGCGTGCCCCTCCGGTGACGAAGGCCGTACGGCCTGCGAGGGAATCCATTGTCTCTCCTCACTCGGAGCTGCCGGCTTCGCAGATTTGCCCGGCAAAGCCTTGCGCTCACCCTAGGCGTATCAGCATAGTGTATGGGCATACGTCATAGCCCGTGCCTGACAGGAAGGAGTTCCGCCGATGAGGCCTGCTGCTGGTGTCTCCGGATCTCTGCTGGTCCTCGTGCTCGCCCTCAGTGGGTGCGGGAACTCCGGTGAGGCCGCGAAGGGCACGCCGTCCGCGACGATCGAGAACAAGAGCAGCGCTGCCACCGTCGACGCCTGCAAGCTGTTGACACCTGGTGGCCTGGAGCAACAGTTCGGGATCTCCTTCGGTGACGGTGCTGCGACCCACCAGGAGGAGACCGGGTCCGACCAGTGCGTCTGGACCAGCTCGAGCGGCACCCCGGCCACGACGTTCTCGCTCACCGTGTTGCGCCAGGACGGGCTGCGTGGCGACCTCAAGTCCAGCGGGATGACGCTGGCACAGCTGTTCGAACAGACCAAGGGCGCGTACCCGAAAGCCAAGGCGATCGACCTCGGCGACCAGGCGTACATCGCCGCCCGCGAAGTACAGGTACTGGCGGGCGACACCTGGTACTCGTTCTCGTTCCACGGCCCGGATGACACCGGCGTCGACGGACTGAAGGCAGTGGCCGCTCAAGTGGTCGGCTGACCGTGCACACCTCGGGGAGAAGAAAGGAGTCAGGATCGATGATGCGTATTCGGAGCGCCGTTGTGGCGGCGTGCTGCGCAGTTGTCCTCGTCGCTTGCGGCGTGCAGGGCGGTAGTGGTGAAACGGCGGTCAAGGGCGGTGGGTCGGAGTTCAAGCCGTCGACGTCCGGGCCGATCAAGATCGGGGTGCTGATCACCGACACCCGGGCCGAGGCCGAGCGGAACGGCGTCAGCGTCGTGAGCCCGTACAAGGCCTCGGCTCATGCCATGATCCAGGCAGTCAACGACGGCGGCGGCGTCGCGGAGCGGAAGCTGGAAGTCGTCGACGAGACGATCGACTTCTCCACCCCGAACTTCGACTCGGCGTTCGAAGCGATCTGCCAGCGGTTCACGAAGGACAATCAGGTCCAGGCGGTGGTGTACGACGGCCTCATCTACAACCAGGCCTTCAACAAGTGCCTCATGACCGCCGGCGTTCCGATCCTGTACATGGGACAGAACGGATCGCCGATCGGCGACGACACCGATCTCAAGGACAACCCCGGCGTCATCGCGGTGAACGCGGTGAGCATCGATCGCCGCGTCAAGAGCATCATGAACAAGGCCGTCGAGGCCAACTTCCTCGCCTCCGGCAGCAAGCTCGGCGTGGTCATCGAGGACTGCCCGTACAACGAGCGCGCCTACGAGAACACGCTGAAGCCGCTCGCCGACAAGGCCGGCGTCCAACTCGTCAAGTCGGACATCAAGTGCGCCCACGGGTACGCCGACAACGGTCCGAACCTGGCCCAGGTCCAGTCCCTTGCCCTCAAGTTCAAGTCCCAGGCCGTGGACAGCGTGATCATCATGACGCTGTACGAGAACGGGATCATCTACTACTTCGCACAGGGCGCACACGCGCAGAACTGGTCGCCGCAGTACCTGCTCTTCCACCCGCAAGGCATGGCCGACGTGATGAAGCTCTACCCACCGGACCAGTTGGCGAAGATGCGCGGTTTCGGCGGCATGCCCGACCAGGACGTCACCCAGCCGCCCGCGCCGCCGGCCGAGCAGGCCAAGGTGCGGAAGACCTGTATCGACGATGCCCGCAGCAACGGTGTGCCGGTCCAGAAGATCACCGACCAGATCGTCATCTACCAGGCGTGTGACGTGGTGCGGCTGCTGCAGCAGGGCCTGGCCAACAGCGGCGGCCTGGGCGGGATCGACAAGCTCGTGCCCGGGATCGAGAAGATCGGGACGGGTTTCGTCAGCGCTCTCACCCTGGACGGCGCGACGCAGTTCGGGCCGGACCGGCACGACGGCATGGAGAAGACGGCCGTGTCCAGCTTCGACCCTGGCTGCAAGTGCTTCACGTACAAGACCTCGCCCGCGCCGGTCGGCTAGCGATCACCAACACCTTCGAGAAGGGCCGTACAGCATCATGACCACAACGAGCGAGCCTGCGGTGCACGGGCACGTCGAGGACGGTTGGGGGAAGGTCGCCGACCAGTTCCGGGCGAACTTCGAGGGGACTCCCGGCGAGGTGGGCGCAGCGTGCTGCGTGTACGTCGGTGGCCGTCCCGTCGTCGATCTGTGGGGTGGCCTGGCCGACAGCGAGACCAAGCGGCCGTGGCGCGAGGACACCATCGCCATCGTCGCCTCCACGACGAAGGGTGCGACCGCGATCTGCGCGCACATGCTGGCCCAGCGCGGTGAGCTGGACCTCGACGCACCGGTGGTGGACTACTGGCCGGAGTTCGGTGCGGGAGGCAAGGACCAGATCCCGGTGCGGTTGCTGTTGTCGCACCAGTCCGGGCTCCCGGTGGTCGACGGTCCGCTGACGTTGGAGCAGGCCTACGCCTGGGACCCGGTGATCCGAGCACTCGAAGCCCAGAAGCCGGAGTGGCAGCCGGGCACCGAGCACGTCTACCACAGCATCACCTTCGGGTACCTGGTCGGCGAGCTCGTCCGTCGGGTCTCCGGCAAGTCACTCGGCACCTTCTTCGCCGACGAGGTGGCCGGCCCACTCGGGCTGAACGCCTGGATCGGGCTGCCCGAGGAACAGGAAGAGAAGGTGGCGCGGATCGAGTACGCCGCTCCGCTCAGCCTGGAGGAGATGACCGCCGGGATGATCGAGACCACGGGCCTCGACGCCGACACGGTGACCCGGTGGATCCAGGCCGTGTGGGGCGAGGGCTCGATCCAGGCCCGGGCCGGCTCGCTCGGCGGTGCGTTCGAGACCACCTCCGACCTGAACGCCCAGCGGGCCTACCGAGCGGCGGAGATCCCGGCCGGGAACATGCTCACGGACGCGCGCTCGCTGGCCCGGATGTACGCCGCCACGGTCAGCGACGTGGACGGCGTACGGCTGCTGGATCCGGCCACGGTCGAGCGGGCGACCGAGATCCAGACCGACAAGACGCGGATGCACGGCCTGCCCGCGGATCTGGACCTCCCGGCCGACCGGTCCTTCAACATGTCGCTCGGGTTCTGGCGGGCCTGCCCGCCGTTGCCGATGGCGGGGCCGAAGTCGTTCGGTCACCCGGGCTCGGGCGGGTCGGTTGCCTTCGGCGAGCCCGATGCCGAGGTCGGCTTCGGCTACGTCATGAACCTCTGGTCGTTCCGGACCGGCGAACCGCGGGCGTCGAGCCTGGCCGCGGCGGTCCGGTCCTGCCTCGGATGACGGGAGACCTCGGATGACGGAACTCCAGAAGACGGTCGAAGAACTCGTCGCCCGATCCGGCGTACCCGGTGCGGTGGTGGGCGTGCTCGAGGACGGGCGGATCGAGACCGCGGCCGCCGGCCTCGCGAACCTGACCAGCGGCGTCGAGATGACGCCGGACACGCTGTTCCTGACCGGCTCGATCACCAAGGTCTGGACCACGACGTTGCTGATGTCCCTGGTCGAGCAGGGACTGGTCGACCTCGACGCGCCGGTCAAGCGTTACCTGCCGGAGCTGGTCCTCGGCGACCCGGAGGCCGCGGATGCCCTGGTCGTACGGCATCTCGTCACCCACTCCACCGGAACCGACGCGTCGGACCTGATCGCGGACGTCGGCGAGGGCGACGACGCGATCGCGAACTGGGTGCCGCTGCTCGCCGATGTCGGTCAGTTGTTCCGGCCGGGGAAGTACTTCTCCTACAGCAACGCCGGCTTCGTGCTGGCCGGCC
Organism: Kribbella sp. NPDC049227; assembly: GCF_043197265.1. Lineage (NCBI taxonomy): Bacteria > Bacillati > Actinomycetota > Actinomycetes > Propionibacteriales > Kribbellaceae > Kribbella > Kribbella sp. NPDC049227. Next base: position 180,204 of record NZ_JBICST010000003.1, read on the forward strand.
GGATCATCGAGGTCGTCACCGGTCAGGGGTACTCGACGGCGATGAGGCAGCGGCTGTTCGCGCCGCTGGGCCTGGAACGCAGCATGTTCACGGCCGAGGAGGCGATCCTGCACCGGATGGCGATCGGCCACTATCCGGGTGCGGACGGCTTCGTGCGCAGCGAACGGTTCATGATGCCCCAGTGCCTCGCGCCGGCAGGCACGACGTTCATCACCTCGGTCGAGGACACGCTGACCTTCGTGAGTTCCCATCTACCGACGGTCACCTCGGCGCAGCGCCTGCTCAGCCCGGAGACCGTCGACCGGATGGCCGCACACCAGATCGACTTCCCCGTGCCGGAAACGGGCTCGGTGGGGCTCAGTTGGCTGCGCAAGCAGTACGGCGATCACGTCGTACTCACCCATGGCGGTGGTTCGTACGGCGGGATCGCCATGGTCGGCGTTGTTCCCGACCTCGGCGCGGCGTACATCGCCTTTGCGAACGGGGGACCGGCCTCGATGCCGTTCCACCAGGAGATCGCCGAGGCTCTGCTCCAGGACCGGTTCGGTCTGCCCGCGCCGGTTGCGCCCGACCTGTCCGGTCCGGAGCCGAAGCCGAGCCGCTACCACGGCCGGTATGTCTGTTGGGGCTGCGAGCTCAACGTCAGCGACGACGGCGACGCGCTCTCCTACCAAGCCAGGTTCACCGACCCGGTCCTCGGCCGCAATCGTTCGGATCCGCCGCCCGTCCGGCTGCGACCGATCGGAACACAGGCCCTGACCTTGGCCGATCACCCCGGCCAACCGCCCTTCGCCTATGGCGTCGGCGACGACGGAGCCGGACACCCGGAGTTCCTGTTCCTGCTGGACCGGCTCGTCCGCCGCATGGGTGACAACCAGCACCGCCACAGCTCTGGAGGATCTTGATGACGGAACAGTTCGGCACGTTCGACTTCGGCTTGGACGAGGGGCAGGAGGAGCGCGCCGCGCGGCTGCACCGCGACAGCCTCATCGTCGATGTGCTGTTCCAGGGCCCGGTCGGGTACCGGGCGTTCGACGAGGAGATGAACAAGGAACTGCGCGCTCTCCTCGAGAAGACGCACGACACCATGGAGACGTTCAGCCGTGGTCTGGAGGCCCCGATCCGCCGCGCGATGGCGGGCCGGCTGGACGCGGTGAAGGAGCACTGGGACGCCAGCGGGATCACCTGCGGGAACCGCCAGGTGGAGATGTCCGACGAACGCCACGTCCGGGAGTGGTCGTTCGCCTTCGTGCAGAAGCAGTTCGACTACTTTCCCTGGCTGATCAAGGCGCTGACCGCTGCTGACATCCGCCGTGCGCACGAGACCGGAGTTCACGCCGGCCTGGTCAGTTCGCAGGTCATGCTGGGTCCGTGGCGCGATCTCGACGCACTGGCCTGGGCCCACGATGCCGGCCTGCGGATGACGCAGCTCACGTACAACAACATGACGACTGTCGGCGTCGGCTGCACCGAGCGGACGGACGCGGGACTGTCCACGTTCGGAGTGGCCAGCGTGAAGGCCATGAACGAGCTCGGCATCATCGTCGACACCGGCCACGTCGGCCGGCAGACGACGCTGGACGCCTGCGAGGTGTCGGAGGCACCGGTGGTCGCCTCCCACACCGCGGCTCAAGGCGTGTTCGATCACGCACGGGGCAAGAGCGACGAGGAGCTGCGCGCGCTGGCCGCCACCGGCGGCATCATCGGCATCGTGACCGTCCCGTTCTTCCTCGGGGCGGGACCGACGGTCACGATCAACGCGATGCTCGACCACATCGAGTACGTCGCCGACGTCGCCGGTGTCGATCATGTTGCCATCGGCACCGACTGGCCGATGCAGCTGCCGAAGTGGATGCTCGACGATCTGCTCCAGCCGATCTTTGCCGAGACCGGCTTCCGGCCCGAGGACAAACTGCAGGCGACGCAGGAGCTGGTCGGGTTCGACGACTACCGGGACTTCCCGAACATCACCCGCGGCCTGGTCGCGCGCGGCTGGTCGGACGAGGACATCGCCAAGGTGCTCGGTCTGAACTTCGTCCGCGTGATGGAAGCCGTCTGCGGCTGAGCAGGAACGCGGCCGGTGGTCGCCGCTTACGCGGTGACCACCGGCCGTGCTTCTACTTCCGCTCGTCCTTCGCCACCACGCCGTTCTGCACGACGAGTACGACGCTGTCCGGGTCGGCGAACAGCTTGGGATCGTCCAGCGGATTGCCCGCGAAGGCAACGATGTCGGCCTGCTTGCCGACCTCGAGTGTGCCGATCTCGCTGCCGAGTCCGAGCAGGTCGGCGTTGACGCGTGTCGCCGCGATCAAAGCTTCCATCGGGGATTGAGCCGCCGCTCGCAGTGTCAGTTCCTCACCCCGACCGGTCTGGTCGGGGCCGATGACGTCGGACCCGAGGCCGACCCGGACACCGGCGGCCGTGGCGGCGAGCAGCCCGTCGATCATCGCTTGGCGTACCCCGGATGCCTTGTCGGCGAAGTGACTCGGCAGGCCGAGGTCGTCGATGTTCCTGATCAGCCTCTCGAGCGCGGCGAGGGTGGGCACGAGGGAGACCTGGCGCTCGGCCATCAGGGCGGCCGTCTCCTCGTCGATCCCGCTGCCGTGTTCCACACACCGCACACCGGCGAGGACGGCCATGCGGATGCCTTCGACGTTGAGGGCGTGGACGGTGACGTAAGTGCCCCGGGCAGCGGCCTCGGCGACGGCCACCGCGATCTCCTCAGCGCTGAACTGGGTGTCGGTGAGCTTGTCATGCTTGGAGATGACACCGCCGGTGACGCAGAGCTTGAGGAAGTCGGCGCCGCGACGGAACGATTCACGCACGTTCCTGCGCATCTGGTCAGGACCATCGGACAGCATCGTCAGCGTCCGCAGGCCGGGCACCTCGATCTCGTTCCACACATGGGCCGGCTCCCATTCGGACGCATAGTGTCCGTGTCCGCCGGTCTGGCAGTGGATCGGGCCGCACTGCACGATCCGGGGACCCGGAAGTTTGCCTGATGCAACGACACGGGCGAGGCCGGCGTCGATGCCGCCACAGTCCCGCACGGTGGTGAACCCGGACCGAAGGGTCTGGGCGCAGTTGGAGAACATGTCGGCGGCGATCTCCGCTACCGACATCCCGTACCCGACGCTCGGCTCGAGTTCGCTGGCCAGGCCGAGATGGACGTGCGCGTCGATCAGGCCGGGGGTCAGGGTCAGTCCGGTGCAGTCGACGACCTCGGCCTCGGCAGGTACGGATCCGCCGATCCGGGCGATCCTTCCGGCTTCGACGAGGATTCCGGCCGGCTCGGGGTCGGACCCGGTCGCTGTGACGACGGTTGCGCCGTGCAGCCAGAGACTTGACGTCATGGGCAGTGTGCTCCTTCGGCAGTGATGTCGGCGTCGCGGACGAGAATCTCGGTCCGAACCATTCGCTTACGTACGCCCATACACTATGCTGGTACGCCAAGAGGGGTGCAAGAGCTACCCACGCCGTACCGGACTGGAGGACACACCGTGGCGACACAGCGCAAGGTGCAGAAGTCAGCGCGGTTGGCGCGCGGCGCGCTCGACCGGGAGACGGTGGTGGCCGCGGCGCTCGAGATCGCCGACCGCGACGGGCTCAGCGGCGTCACGATGGCGCGCGTGGCCGAGGCGCTGGGCGGTAGCCCGATGTCGCTGTACCGGCACCTGAGCGACAAGCAGGAGCTGCTGGACGCCGTCGCCGATCTCGCGGTGTCGGAGATCCCGGCGATCGCCAAGGACGGGCGGTCCTGGCGAGTGCGGCTCGAGGAGTTCGCGCTGGACTCCCGGCAGTGCGCGCTGCGCCACCCGGCGCTGATCGAGATCCTCCTGCAGACGTACGTCCGCGGCCCGCACACGGAGGCGGTCGGGTTCGACATGATCACGCTGCTGCAGGGGGCCGGCTTCGAGAAGGAGTCGGCCATCCGCGGGTTCATGGCTCTGCGGAACCACATCATCGGCGCGCTGGCGTGGGAGGTGTCCCGGTTCCGCGGTGGCAGCGAGGAGTTCGCCCGCGGGGTGTCCGACAACTTCGTGCACGCGGACACACCGGCCGACTCGCCGTTCCGGGATCTGCTCGAGGTGGTGCCCGAGGATCCGGAAGCGCAGTACCTGTTCGGGGTCCGCCGCCTGCTCGACGGGTTCGAGACGGAGCTGCGGAGGATCCGTCGACGGACCGGACCGAAGAAATGATCGAGGACCTCTATCGACGACCGTCGTTCGTCGACCTGATCTCACGGGCACTGCGGAACCACCCGGATCGCGTCGCGTTCTCCACGCCGACCGGTGACCTGACGTACGACGAACTGCGCCGGCTGATCTCACGGATCGCGTTCGCGATGCAGGAGGCCGGGGTCAAGCCGGGGGACGGCGTGGCGATGATCGCCCCGAACCGGCCGGAGACCTTCGCCGCGGTGACGGCCGCGCAGTCGCTCGGTGCCCGGTACACGCCGTTGCACCCGATGGGATCGCTCGCCGACCACGTCGTCGTCTGCACCGACGCCGAGATCACCACACTCGTGGTCGATGCGGCGCAGTACGCCGACCACGGCGCGGCGCTCGCTGCCGAGCTGGACCCGAGCCCGAGAGTGCTGCTCCTCGGTGGAGGATCCGGATCCGACGTACTCGCCGGGCCTGACACGGACGGGGTCATCCCATCCGTCGCCCGGGAGTCCGACATCGCGTTGCTGGGCTACACCGGCGGGACGACCGGACGGCCCAAGGGCGTGATGCTCACTCATCGTTCGCTGGCCACGCACCTCTACCTCACCGTCGCGCACTGGCAGCTCCCGACCGAGCTGCGGTTCCTGGGCTCGACGCCGCTGACCCACGCACTCCAGGGCATCGTGCCGCCGGTCTTCCACCAAGGTGGAAGCGTCGTACTGACCAAGGGCTTCGATCCCGCGGAGTTCTGCGAGACCGTGCGGAGACACCGGATCACGGCGACCTTCCTGGTGCCGAGCATGATCTACGTGCTGCTCGACTACATCGCCGAGCATGAGGTGGATCTGTCCAGTCTGCAAACGATCCTGTACGGCGCGGCGCCGATGTCACCCGACCGGCTCGAGCAGGCCCTCAAGGTCTTCGGCCCGGTGTTCGTCCAGTTCTTCGGCCAGAGCGAGGCGCCGAACACGGTGACGACACTGAGCAAGGAAGACCATGATCCGCAGCGACCCGAGCGGCTCGCATCGTGCGGCAAGCCGCACCCGACGCTGGACGTCGCGGTCCTCGACGAGAACGACCAGCCCTGCGCGGTCGGCGAGCTGGGCGAGGTCTGCGTTCGTGGTCCGCTGGTGATGGACGGCTACTGGAAGCAGCCGGAGTTGACCGCGGAGACACTGCGCAACGGCTGGCTGCACACCGGTGACGTCGGCCGCTTCGACGCGGACAACTTCCTGTACCTCACCGATCGCAAGAAGGACATGCTGATCACCGGTGGGTTCAACATCTACCCGCGCGAGGTCGAGGACGCGGTGGTGACGCATCCGGAGGTCTCGGCCGCGGCGGTGATCGGCGTTCCGGACCCGAAGTGGGGCGAGGCGGTGACGGCCTTCGTGGTCAGGACACCGGGCGCGACCGTGACGGCCGACGAGCTCGTCGCACTGGTCCGCGAGCGCAAGGGTCCGGTGCATGCCCCGAAGAGGCTCGAGTTCCTGGATGCCCTTCCGCTCACGCCGCTGGGCAAGGTCGACAAGAAGGAACTGCGGGCCCGCTTCTGGGGCGACCGCGACCGAGCCGTGAACTGAACGCCTTCCAAGAGGAGAACCGATGAGCACCGACACTGTCGCACGGCCCGGTGACCCGGGAACGAGGTCCGGGCGCGCGGCGCGGCCACGCTGGGCGGACGACGAGGCGGTCGCGCTGGCCGCGGTCGCGCGGGCCTTCTTCGAGGCCGAGCTCGTCCCGCACTTCGAACGGTTCGACGAGCAGAAGTACGTTGACCGCGAGGTGTGGCACAAGGCCGGTGCGCTCGGCCTGCTCTGCTGCGAGGCGCCGGCCGAGTTCGGTGGGGGAGGTGGCACATTCGCCCACGACGCCGTCGTACTCAGTGAGCAGGCCCGGGCAGGCGACACCGGGTTCGGCAACATGGTGCACAGCGGGGTGGTCTCTCCGCTGCTCGCGACGTACGGGACTGACGAGCAACGGCGGCGCTGGTTGCCAGGGATGGCGACCGGCGACATCATCGGCGCCGTGGCGATGTCCGAGCCGGGCGCGGGCAGCGACCTCAAGAACATCGTCACCCGGGCCGAACGCAAAGGTGACCACTACGTCATCAACGGCTCCAAGACGTTCATCAGCAACGGCGCCCGCTGCGACCTGGTCATCGTCGTCGCGAAGACCGACCCCGCGGCGGGACGCAACGGGATCTCCTTGCTCGTCCTCGAGACAGCCGACGCACCGGGCTTCCGGCGCGGGCGCACCCTCGACAAACTGGGCCGGCATGCCTCGGACACCGCGGAGTTGTTCTTCGACGACGTGTCCGTGCCGGCCGGCCACCTGGTCGGGGAGGAAGGTCGCGGACTCGAGATCCTCAAGGCCGAGCTGCCCCGCGAGCGCTTGGTCATCGCGATCACCGCGGTGGCCGCGATGGAACGTGCGCTGGAAGAGACCGTCGCGTACACCAAGACGCGGGAAGCGTTCGGCGGTCCCTTGTTCGCGATGCAGCACGTCCGGCTCGAGCTCGCCGAGCTGGCGACGATCGTCCGGGCGTCCCGGGTCTTCCTGGACGACTGCGTCGAGCGCTTCGTCGACGGCACCCTCGAGCCGGCCACAGCGTCGATGGCGAAGTGGTGGCTGACCCAGAACCAGTCCGACGTGACCGATCGCTGCCTGCAGCTGTTCGGCGGTTACGGCTACATGCGGGAGTACCTCATCTCCCGGCTGTACGTCGACGCGCGGGCCCAGAAGATCTACGGCGGGGCCAACGAGGTGCTGAAGGACCACATCTCCCGATCACTCTGAACGAGGTGTCTTTGCGGATGACCGATCCACGCCTGCTTCACAACGACGCCGTTGTGGTCGACACGCACAACGACCTGATCCTGTTGGTGGACCACTTCGACCGGCGCGAGCAACCCGACCACTTCGGCCAGTTCTGGTTGCCGGAGTTGCGCGCCGGCGGGGTCGACGTACAAGTCCTGCCGATCTGTATCGAGGATCAGTTCCAGTCCGAAGGGGCCCTGCGTCGTACCTTGCTGCTGATCGAGCGGATCCACGAGCTCGCGGCGGAGTACAGCGACGACGTGGCCGTGTGCCTGACGGGCGCGGATGTCGACGCCGCGACCTCGTCCGGACGGATCGCGCTGGTGATCGCTCTCGAGGGCGCGCACGCCATCGGGCAGGACCCGCAACTGGTGCGGACCCTGGCCCGGGTCGGGGTCCGGGTGATCTCGATGGCGCACTACGCACGGACGTTCCTTGCCGACGGCAGCGGTTTGGACGCGACCTCACGCAGCCGACTGACGCCGGAGGGCATCACCGCGCTGCGCGAGATGGAAGAACTCGGCATCGTCTTCGACATCAGCCATCTCGGCATCGGCGGTGTCGAGGACGTGCTGTCGCTGGCGACCCGGCCGTTCCTCGCGACGCACTCTGCCTGCCTCGGCATCACCGACAGCCACCGCAATCTCGGCGACGAGCAATTGAAGGCCATCGCGGAGCTCGGCGGCGTGATCGGAGTCGCGGCCGCGATTCCGTTCTTCATCGACGCGAAGTCCCCGACGGCCGAACGCGTCGTCGACCACATCGAGCGCATCATCGATGTCGCCGGCATCGATCACGTCGGCCTCGGACCGGACATCATCGACGACTACTACCAGCATGTGTTCGGCGGCTGGGTCGGTGCCCCGACCAACGGCGTCGAGTACGAGCGGGCCGAGATCGTGCGTCCCTCCGACTTCCCGAAGATCACCGAGGTGATGGTGCGCCGCGGGTTCCGCGAGGCCGACATCCGCAAGATCCTCGGCGAGAACGCGCTGCGCGTTCTCCGTGGCGTGATGGGAGTCCCGGCCAGATGACCGTGTCGGACGACCTCCAGTACGCGCTGAAGAGCAAGGACGTTCGGACGCCGGCGCACTTCGCGGCGGCCGACGTCAAGATCGAGACCGTGTTCGTCACGATGCGGGATGGCGTCAAGCTCGCCACCGATCTGTACCTGCCGCCGAAGACGCCGGCACCGGTGATCGCAGTACGTACGCCGTACGGCCGCGACGGCGACAACCTGGTGGCGCCGTTCATGGCGTTCGCCCGCCGGGGGTACGCCGTCGCCGTACAGGATCTCCGTGGCACGGGGGACAGCGAACCCGAGGACCACGACTTCTACATGTTCGAGCCGCAGGACGGCTACGACTTCGTCGAGTGGGTCAGCGCTCAGGACTGGTGCGACGGATTCATCGGGTCCCTCGGTGGGTCGTACGTCGGTCAGGTGCAGTGGCCGATGGCGAGACATCCGAAGATGACCACGATCGTTCCGGAGGTCAGCGGGATCGGGGTCGGCACCAAGACGGCGTCTCTACACATGGTGGTCAACGCACTCGCCCACACGATCGGCCACGGGGAGGAGAAGACGGATCTCCCGCACTGGCAGGTCGAGCCGATGATGCTGGACGAGACGCTGTCGACGGGGTTCTTCAACGAGCCTTTCGTCCATCCGATGCTGGGAGAGCTGACGGATGCGTTCCCCGCGCTGAAGGACCTGTCGCCGGTCGAGGCGCAGGCCTGGTTGTGGGCGCACTACTGCTCGCTGACCTGCCCGGAGCGGGCCGAGTTCGTCCGTGGACTCACCGGGTCGCCCCACGTCACCATCGTCGATGCCGAGAACATCGGGCCGCTCTTCGGCCAGGGGATCTCGCTCGACCGGCACACGTTGCCTTCCGTCGAGCCCGCGCGGCAGGTCGCGGAGTTCCAGGCGATCCCGTTGTTGCGCACCGGATGGTACGACTGGTTCATCAACGACGCGCTGGCGACCTTCGAGCTCCTCCGGAAACACGCGCCCGAACCGTTGCGCTCCCAGGCCCGGATCATCATCACCCCGTCGTCCCACAACTCGATCGGCTACAAGGAGCGGATGGGGGAGCACCCGGAGCTGCAGCACAACCACTGGTCGAACGTCGACTTCACGCTGCGCTGGTACCAGACCGTGAGGGACGGCTTGATCGACGAGTGGCCGCGCGTCATCTACTACTTGATGGGCGCCAACGAGTGGCGCAGCGCGGACGACTGGCCGCTGCCCGAAGCGGTGGACACGCCGTACTATCTCGGCGCCGGCGGGACGTTGACCACGACACCTCCGCAGGAGCAGCAGGCCGTGGACGAGTACGTCTACGACCCGCTCGACCCGACTCCGACCGTGGGCGGCAGCATCGTCTCCTGGGTCTATCCGCCCGGGAGTGTGGATGTCAGCGCGGTCCAGCAGCGCAACGACGTACTGACCTACACGACCGAACCGCTTGCCCAGGACATCGATGTTGTGGGCAACCTTCGGGCCGTGCTGCACGCCAGCTCGTCCGCGGTGGACACCGACTTCGCCGTACGGCTGAGCGACGTCGCTCCGGACGGACGGGCTGTCCAGCTGCAGAACGGTCTGCTGCGGGCGCGGTATCGCGATCTCGAGCGTGGCGCCGAACCGCTCGTACCCGGTGAGGTCTACCCGCTGGAGATCGACATGTGGGTCACCGCGAACCGGTTCAAGGCCGGCCACCGGATCCGGGTCGACGTCAGCTCGGCGGACTTCCCGCGGTTCGACCGGAACACCAACCTGGGTGGCGCGCCAGGTGATCCGGTGCCGGCGACACAGACCGTCTACCGGGATGCGTCGCACCCGTCGCATGTCCTGCTTCCGATCATCCCGGTCACAGCATGAGTACGCCGTACGAGCACCTGTCGACGCGTCAGCAGGGCGCGACCACAGTCGTGACGCTGGACCGAGGGCCGGTCAACGCGGTCAACCTGGACATGTACGAGGAGATCCGCGACCTGTTTGGCCGGTTCGACGAAGTACTGCCGGGCACGAAGGCGGTCGTACTGACCGGCGCCGGGAAGCACTTCTGCGCGGGGAACGAGCTCGAGGAGTTCCTCACCCTGACGGAGGTCAACTCCGCCGGGCGGATGCGGCTGGTCCGGGATGCGTTCGCCTCGATCTACGACTGCCCCGTGCCGGTGATCGGCGCGGTCCACGGGGCGGCGCTCGGGACTGGTCTGGCCATCGCGGCAAGCTGCGATGTGGTGGTGGCCGGTGAGAGCGCTCGCTTCGGTACGCCGGAGGTGAGTGTCGGCGTGATGGGCGGTGCACGCCACCTCGCCCGCCTGCTTCCCCAACCGCTCGTGCGTGCGATGTACTTCACCGCCGAGCCATGGCCGGCGTCCGAGCTCGTTCAGTACGGCGCGGTGCTGCGCGTCGTACCGGACGACGAGCTGCTCGACGTGGCGCTCGGCCTGGCGGAGAAGATGACGCGGCACAGCTTGGCCGCACTCCGCCACGCGAAGGAAGCCATGAACACCGTCGAGTTCATGGACCTGAAGGCCGGCTACGAGTTCGAGCAACGGATCACCGGCCGTCTCGCCGCCGAGGCCGACGCCAAGGAGGCGATCGCCGCGCTCCGCGAGAACCGCAAACCGGCGTACAGCGATCGGCTGGGACGGGCGTGATCGAGGAACGCCGGCTGGTGGAGACCACGACCGGAGTCGTTGCCTCGGTGTGGGTTTATCCGGTCAAGGGTGCCGCGGGCGTGACAGTCGATGACGTCGACGTACTGCCCGGCACCGGGGCGCTCCACGACCGTTCGGTTGCGATCGCGCGCGGTGATCAGCCTGTGCCGGCCCGGACTCCGTGGCGGCTGCGATCCGCCTTCAAGCAGGTGGCGCGCGATCCCGACATGACGCAGGTGACGGTGACCATGCCCACGCCCGGAGTGGTCGAGCTCCGTCACCGCGCTCACCCCGACGGACCGCCGGTGCGCTCGGACCAGGCTCAGCCGGACCAAGAGGCTGTACTGCGCCAGTGGTTCGGAGAATCCGGCCTGCGACTCGTGCACGGCGACGCGGCGGCGCTGTGGGACGTCGCCGACGCCGAACTGTCCGTGATCAACCTGGCCACGATCCGCGCGCTCGAGCAGCTCACCGGCACCACTCTCGACATCCGCCGATTCCGCGCCAACGTGTACGTCGACGGTCTGCCGGCCTTCGCCGAACTGTCGTGGGTGGGCCGGCGGATCCGTCTCGGCGACTGCGAGGCCGAAGTGATCCGGCCGATCGCCCGCTGCCGCGCGACGTCGGCGAACCCGGGGACCGGGGAGCGGGACCTGGAGTTCCCATCCCTGCTCACCCGGGCCGTCGGTCTCCCGCATCTGGGCGTCTATGCACGCCTGGCCGAACCCGCACGGCTTCAGGCCGGTTCGCCGGTGGTGGTGAGTGGCCGGCCCGATCCGGCACGGCTCGTCGACAGGCTGCGGGAACGTCGTGAGGTCATGCACCCCTGGCCGCGGGAGGCCGAGGTGCTCGAAACGGTTCGCGAGGATGACCGGACGATCAGCGTGTGGCTCCGCGATCCGTTCCGTCAGCCGGTGGCCGCCGGTCAGCACATCCGGGTGCACCTGCCGACAGCGACAGCTGCGCTGACCTGGCGTGCCTACAGCGTCTCCGGCCGGTGTGACGATCGGATCCGGATCACCGTGCGTCTGCGCGGTGCGGTCTCGGAAAGCCTTGCATTGTTGGCTTCTGGAGACCGCCTGCTCATCTCAGGTCCGTTCGGAGTCCCCACGCTCTCGCGTGAGCAGCGGCCGCTGTATCTGGTGAGCGCCGGTATCGGCATCACCCCCGTGGCTGCGGCGCTGCAGCAGTTGGTGACGGCCGAGGACGGCCGCCCGGTCTCCGTGCTGCACGTCGACGCGAGCAAGCAGAGCGCGACGCTCTGGCCTGAGGTGGTCGAGCTCGCTCGACAGTCCGGGGCGACGGCCACGCTCTTCGAGACGCGGCGCGCCGCTCGACGTCCCACCCAGCGCGACATTCTCGGCAGTCTGGCCGGCGACCGCCATGCCGACGCGGACGCACTGGTGTGCGGCTCGACCGACTTCGTGGCCATGGTGTCCCAGGTCCTCCGGTCAGCGGGAGTGGACGCGGATCGCATCCACTCCGACCCGTTCCTCTCGCCTGCGACGGAAGTGCCCGCCCGACGGCTCGTACCGGGGCCTGGCCCGCACCAGGTGACCTACCTTCCCGACGGTACGGCAGCGACCTGGACCGATGCCGACGGCACCCTTCTCGAACTCGCCGAGAATCATGGGGTTCCCGTGCTCTCCGCCTGCCGGTCCGGCGCGTGCGGCTCCTGCACGCTCGACCTTGTGCACGGCGAAGTCTCGTACCTGGTCGATCCCGCACTCCCGCCGGGATCGCGGGCGGTGCTGGCCTGTTCCGCGGTGCCCACCGGCCCCGTCGTACTGCGGCTGCCGAGGGCTCCCGAATAGGCGTCAGTCGGCGACGATGGCCCCGCCGGTGTACGGACGGCTCAGGCGGGTGAGGACATCGTGGTAGGCGTCCATGAACGCCGTACGGACGTTGTTCCGTTCGAGGGCCGCGACACCACGGACCGTCGACTCGCCCGGTGTGCCGACCTCACGGCGTACGGCGAGGGTGTCGCCGTCACGTTTGATCAGGAGCTCGGCCGTGCCCGCCATGGTCTCCAGGAACATGGCTTTGGAGCTCTTGAGGTCGAGGCCGTGGCAGACCGCCGCGTCGATCGCGGCCTCGGCCAGGACCGCGATGTAGGCGGGCATGACCCCGGCCGTCGCCGTCGCCAGGTCCATCTGGCGCTCCGGAAGTACGACGACCGTCCCGAGCCGCGACAGGAGCTCGACCGCGGGCTCGCCGCCCGCGGCCACGGCAACCACGCCGCGGCGGACCTCGACCGGCGTGTTGGGCATCGTCCGTACGACGGTGGCGCCGGGGTAGGCGGCTTGGAGTTCGGCGACGGTGGTCGGGCCCATCATCGAGATCACCATCTTCCCGGTGGCGTCGACACCGTTGGCGATCTCGGCCAGCTGGTCGGGGCGATGACCCAGGAAGACTGTTTCGGAGCGCTTGAAGAGGTCGGCGTTGGTGGGCAGCACCTCTCCGCCCAGCTCGGCCACGAGCGCCGCCGCCCGCCCGGAGCCCGCATCGGTGGCGTAGACCGGCTCACCGAGCCCACGCGCGATTGCACTGGCCATGTTTCCTGCGCCGACGAAGCCGATCATGAGGATCCTCTGTCAGGTGGACGAACGGTCATCTGAACCGTAGAGCGGTCGAGCCGTTCGTACTTGCGTCGCACGTCGGACCCGTGCCGCGCGTTTTGCATCACCTGTCGTTAGCAATCGCGGCCGGGCCTGCCGAGGATCGGTGCAAAGAAGGAATGTGCCGGCAGGAAGGCCGCAAAGCATGCCGAGTAGAGGTGCGACCGACAAGTCGACGGGGCCCGCGAGTCCGCGAGTCCGGGTTCGGCGTCGACCCGCCCGGGCGTCGTACGACCTCGACAAGGTCCACGAGATCCTGGACGAGTCCCTCATGTGTCACGTCGGCTTCGTCGTCGACGACCAGCCGTACGTGTTGCCCACCCTGCACGTGCGGGTCGGCGATTCGCTGCTCATCCACGGCTCGCGCCGGAACCGGATGTTCAACCTCATCGCCGACGGCGCGCCGGTCTGTGTGGAAGCCACGGTTCTCGACGGCCTGGCGATGGGCCGCTCCGTCCTGCAGAACTCGGTGAACTATCGGTCGGTCGTCGTCCTGGGCACGGGCACGGCGGTCGAGGATCCCGAGGCCAAGCTGGAGCGCATGCTGGCTCTCGTCGAGAAGTGCATCCCGGGCCGGTTGCCGGACCTGCGACCACTGACGGACGCCGAGCTCGGTAGTGCCCTGTTGGTGTCCATTCCGCTCGACGAGTGCTCCGTCAAGGTGCGCACCGGCGACGGGGACGACGCGGCAGCGGATCGAGCCCTCCCTGTCTGGGCGGGCGAGCTCCCGTTGCGGGTGACGCCTGGCGAGCCGGTCCCGGACGAGCATGTGCCGGCCGGTACGGCGGTCCCCGAGTATCTGCGGTTGTGGGGCCAGGGCAGAACGGGAGTGTGACACCGGCCGTCGGACGCTATCGTCGGAGGATGACGTCAGAGCTCCAACGGTTGGTTGATGCTCTCGGCCACAAGATCCAGCGCAACGTGACCGTCGACGATGCCTGGATGCGTCAACTGGCCTTCTCCTCGCACGAGTACGGCCCCGTCGACCGGCTCCGTCAGCAGTCGATCTTCCAGCAGCACGACGTACGTCCGGAAGTCCTGGCCTGGACGCAGGCGGCCGGAGCGCGGACCGCGGTGGAGCCGTTCCGGCCGCCGATCGATCCCCGGATCGGTTGCACTCATCAACGGCTGGTGGTCCCGATCCGGTGGCAGGGCGCGCTGGTTGGCTACATCTGGATCGTCGAGGGGGAGAACGAGCTCACTGCGGAAGAGCTGAAGACCGTTTCCCAGACGACCGAGACGCTGGCTGCCGCCCTGCATCGAGACCAACTGGCCGAGGAGTTCAGCAAGAGCAGGATTCGCGATCTTGCCCATGAGCTGATTCTGGCCGGCGACCTGGCCGCTCGTCGGCACGCCGCCGCCGACCTCGTCGACGCCGACTACTTCGTCGCATCCGAGCCGGTGTGCGTCGTGGTCGTCACACTCTCCGCAGACGGTCGTGGGCTGTCCGAGAACGAGCGCGACGTACTCGGTGGATGGCTCGATCGCGCGGGACGCCGGCTGAGCGATCGTCGTCATATCTGTCTGGTCCGGCGAAACCACGGGCTCCTCCTGCTCTCCGACAAGGACCCGATGTTCGGCGGCACGGAGAAGGTCGCGCTGGTGCGTGATCTGCTGGCGAGCGTCCTGGCGGATCTGCCCGACAGTGATCCGTACGCCGGCATCGGCAGCGTGGCCGGGGATCTGACCGATGCACACAGCTCCTACGAGACGGCACAACGCGCGGCCCGCGTGGCTCGCGTGATGGGCGGCCCGGATCGCGTGATGTCCCACGAGGAACTCGGCGTCTACGGACTGCTCACCAGAATTCCGAGTCGTGAACTCGACGAGACCTGCGTGCCGGCCGGATTGCTCCAGTTGATCGGATCAGGTCCGAAGGGCGCCCAACTGGTCGACACCCTCGAGGCGTTCCTGGAGAACGCGGGAGACGTCCAGGCGACAGCGGAGCAACTGTTCGTGCATCGCACCACGCTGTACTACCGGCTCCAGCGGATCGAGGAACTGACCGGCGCCCAGCTGTCCAACGGGGAGGACCGTCTCGTGTACCACCTGGGCCTGAAGATCGCCCGGCTGATCGGGCTCAGAAGTTAGCTACAGGAGGAGGAGAGCGGGCCACCGCTTTCCGACGACGGGAGAATGCCTGGCGCACGACCATCCCCCTAGCGTGAACGCGTGACGCGATTCGGGATGGAGACGCCGGGATGCTTGTACTGACTGCGACGGACGTACGCGCGGCGTTCCCGATGGGCGACGCGGTGGAGTTGATGCGCTCGGCCATGGCCGCGCACGGCAGGGGAGAGGTGTTCCAGCCGCCGCGCGTGGTGCTGGATCCGCCGGCGTTCGATGGGTCCGTCTGGCTCAAGCCGGCCTCTGTCGAGGGAGGGGTCGGGCTCAAGGTGCTGACGATCGTTCCCGGGAACCAGCAGCGTGGCCTGGAGGTGATCCAGGCGTTCGTCGCTCTGCTCGATCCCGTGACCGGCGTACTGCTGGCGCTGCTCGAGGGCGGAGTGGTGACGGAGCTTCGCACCGCTGCGACCTCGGGTGCCGCCACCGATCTGCTGGCCAACCCGGACGCAGGTGATCTCGCCATTATCGGTGCCGGAGTCCAGGCCCGGAGCCACCTTCTGGCGATGGCCGAGGTCCGCAAACTCCGGCGCGTCCGGGTGTGGAACCGGACCGGGCAACGAGCGCTCGAGTTCGTTCGATGGGCCGAGGCTCGCGGCTTCGAGGTCGAGGTCTGCGACAGCGTGCGGTCCGCGGTGGACGGAGCGGACCTGGTCTGCACCGTGACGTCGTCGACGGACCCCTTGATCGACGGCGACTGGATCTCCCCGGGCACTCACCTCAACGCGGTCGGCGCCTTCCACAGCGAGGGTCGCGAGCTCTGCACCAACCTGGTGCAGAAGGCTGACGTGTTCGCCGTCGACAGCCGCGAAGGCGCCTTCGCCAACGCCGGCGACATGCTGATACCACTCGGCGAAGGTGCCCTCGCCGACTCGTTCGATCCACCCGAGGTCGGTGAGTTGCTCGTCGGTACTCGGACCGGGCGGACGGCGACGGACCAGATCACCGTGTTCGAGTCCCTGGGACTGGCGATCCAAGACGTCGCGGCAGCAGCATCGATCGTCACGCTTGCGCAGCGTGAGGGCATCGGCGTCGTGATCGACTTTCCCTGACAGGAGCCGGTCGTGACCAAGGAAGTCACCGTTGTCGGCGGCGGAGCCATCGGTCTCGCCACCGCCTACTACCTCGCTCAAGCGGGCGCGGCGGTGCGGGTGATCGAAGCCCGCCAGGTCGGGAGCGGGGCCTCGTGGGGCAACAGCGGCTGGATCGCACCCTCGTTCGCCGCGCCGATCCCGGCGAAGGGCCTCGTGAGCTACACGGTGAGGTCTCTGTCGGACCCGGCATCGCCGATCTACTTCGCCCTGCGAGCCGACCCTGACTTCATCCGCTGGGCGTGGAGGTTCTGGCGCCACTGCAACGACGGCGCCTTCCAGCGCGGAATGCAGGCGACGGCACGGCTGGGCGAGAAGACGCATCAGCTGTACGCCGAGCTCACCGCTCGCGGGATCGACTTCGGAATCCGGCGAGCGGGGATCCTGATGGTCGCCCTGCGGGCCGGTGCACTCGAGGCCGACCTCGACCGGCTGCGGATCCTGTCGTCGTACGGATATCCGTTGCCTGAGGCAATCTTGACCGGGGACGAGTTGCACAAGGCGGAGCCGGTTCTGTCCGACGAGGTGACGGTGGGGTTCGTGATCGAAGGCGAGGCGCACGTCGACCCGGCGCGGATCAGCTGCGGATTCGCGGATGCCCTCGGCCAGGTCGACGCCGAGATCTTCGAGGGCACCGAGGTTGCCGGAATCGAGCATCGCAACGGTCGGGCGACTGCGCTGCGCACCTCGTCGGGACGGTTCGAGGTCGAGAACGTCGTACTCGCCGCCGGAGCCTGGACCGAGCCCCTCGCGCGGGTGCTCGGCGTCAGGCTGCTGATGCAGGCGGGCAAGGGCTACAGCTTCTCCATCCGTCCCCGGACCCAGCCGCTCCGGCCCATCCACTTCGGTGAATCGAAGGTGGTCGTCACCCCGCTGTCCGACGGCAAGACCCGCGTCTCCGGGACGATGGAACTGAGCGGCCTCAATCTGCGTCTCGACGAACGCCGCATCCGCGCCATCAAGGCCGGAGCGAGCAAATACCTGGCGGACTGGCCGGACGACACCGTCGAGGACGAGTGGGTCGGCATGCGCCCCCTCGCCGCCGACGGCCTGCCGATCCTCGGACGCCTACCCGGCTTCGACAACGTCTACCTGGCAACAGGCCACTCAATGTCCGGAATCACCCTGGCCCCAGCAACCGGCCTCCTCATGTCCGACCTGATCATGACCGGCCACACCCCGCCCCCGCTAACCCCCTTCAACCCCGCCCGCATCACCCGCCACTAACGCAACAAGTCCACCCGGGCGCCCTCAGGCGTTCGCGATGAGGTCAGTCTTGGCGGCAATCGTGCCCGTAGTTGCCGAACTTGAGGCGGCAGATGGGCAGCGCCTGGTTCAGATCACCGGGATCGATGCCAGCAAGCGGAGGTACGAGAGCGTGGATCCGCGACGCGATCCGCCAACCAATTGGCGGGGCTAGTGCAGCCGGATTGAGGGCTCCGTGGAGGCCGCTCAAACCTCCATTGGCTTTGGTGCCGACGGCAACCACCGGCGGCAGCTCGACCCTCACGGGTAACGGCCTACTGGCCAAGCCAGTCAGCAGCTCTGCGGCGGCTCCAGTACATGCACCTGACCTGACCGGGGCGTGTGACCGGCTCCACGAGCGAACGCGCCGCCGCTCCGGTACTACCGAAGCGATCGCCGCTGTTCCCACCGGCTGCGCGGCAAGCGTAGCTTGCGGAATGAAAGCGTCCTCCGGTGCCGAGGCGATCGACTCGGCACCGGAAGGAGAGGACCGGAGATATGACTGAACCAGCCGTACGGTACGTGTCCGAGAGGAAGATCCGGGAGCACTCGGGGGAGATCCATCTCCACCTCGAGGACTGCCCCCACTGGTATACCGAGGTAGTGCGGCGAGTGGAGAACACCGCCGATCCCGAACTACGTCGGGAGACGGAAACCGAACTCGCGCTGATGCCAGACGAACGCGGGCCCAGATGGCGCAAGTGCAAGGACCATGTCAGGCGGGCGAGTTCGTGAGCCGCGTGTCGGCGACGGCCGTTGTGGTCCGCAAACCGCCACAGTTGCCCAGGGACGACGGAAGGTCGCGGACATGACCGGAAGCTATGAGCGGGACACGGGTTGGCTCCTCGACGGCGCGGCACTTGCTTTTCTGGCCGTGTACGCCGTGCCGATCCTCCACCCCGATCTGTCGGCCACCTGGATCCGGGCTTGCGAGGTCGCAAGCTGGGTCATCTGGGGGATGTTCGGCGTCGACTACTTCATCAGGCTGAGTCTGGCGGAGGATCGGCGGCGGTTCGCCCGGCGCAACGTGATCGACGTGCTGGTGATCGTGTTGCCGTTGCTGCGCCCGATGCGTCTCGTCCGGCTGCTTCCTGTGCTGGCCAGGATGCAGCATGCCGGGATGTCGCTGCGGGGTCGGGCGACGACGTACGTGGTCGCCGGCGCGGTCCTGCTCGGGTTCGTGGCATCTCTGGCCGTGCTGGATGCGGAGCGGGGTAGCCCCGAAGCCAACATCACCACGTTTGGCGATGCGCTCTGGTGGGCTGCGACTACAGTGACGACAGTCGGCTACGGCGACCACTTCCCCACCACCGGCGAGGGCCGGATCGTGGGCGTAGTTCTGATGCTTGGCGGCATCGCTCTAGTCGGCACAATAACCGCCGCGCTGGCCAGTTGGTTTGTCGAGGAGCAGAGGAAAGAGGTGCCGAAGTAAGAGGGGCCGACGGCAACCGCCTGGCTGAAACCTTGCTATGGGCAACAGGTTCCATGGATGAGGAGCGTGATGGCTACCTACGCTGAGATGCGAGCTGATGGGCACGAGGCGAGCTACGTCTATGCGCTTGAAGACCGCAGTGGTGTTGGGCGCGTTCTGCGCACGGCCGAGGCGTGCGGTGCCATGGCTGGTGACCGATGACGCGGGCGGCCAGGCGTCGCCTTGGTTGATCGACCGGGCGATGCGCTCGGTCCGGAAAGCACTCCGCCACGTGACGGGCACCCGAAGTCCCGCACGGGCTGCATCGTGCCCGGTCTGCCGGACGGTTTCCAGTTCCACGTCCTCAGGCATTACCTGGCAAGCCTGCTGATCGCCTCGGGCGCCGACGTGAAGGTCGTGCAGGCGCGGATTCGTCACCCGAGCGTCAAGACCACGCTCGACACCCACGGGCACTTGTGGCGGACGCGGACGAGTCCACCCGCGCCGCCGTTTGTGCTGGCGGCGCGGGTGGACTCGTCGGGCGTTCTTGCGGACTCTATGCGGACTGCTGAGGCACAGTCCTGACGTTTCCGCGGGTCAGCGGCCTACAGCCGGTCAGACGTCGTAGTACAGCTCGAACTCGTGGGGGTGGGGGCGGAGCTGGATGGGGGCGATTTCTTGTTCGCGCTTGAGGTCGATCCAGGTTTCGATCAGGTCCTCGGTGAAGACGTCGCCTTCGAGCAGGAAGGCGTGGTCGGCCTCGAGGGCGTCGATTACGGCCGGGAGCGAGGTGGGGACCTGCGGGATGCTCGCGTGCTCCTCCGGGGGGAGCTCGTAGAGGTCCTTGTCGACCGGGTCGATCGGCTCGATCTTGTTCCGGATGCCGTCCAGGCCGGCCAGCAGCTGGGCCGCGAAGGCCAGGTACGGGTTCGCCGACGGGTCGGGGCAGCGGAACTCGATCCGCTTCGCCTTCGGGTTCGACCCGGTGATCGGGATCCGGATGCAGGCCGAGCGGTTGCGCTGCGAGTAGACCAGGTTGACCGGCGCCTCGAAGCCCGGCACCAGGCGGTGGTAGGAGTTCACCGTCGGGTTGGTGAAGGCCAGCAGCGACGGGGCGTGCTTGAGCAGGCCGCCGATGTACCAGCGGGCCACGTCGGACAGGCCGCCGTACCCGGACTCGTCGTAGAACAGCGGCTCGCCGCCGGAGAACAGCGACTGGTGGCAGTGCATCCCGGAGCCGTTGTCACCGAAGATCGGCTTGGGCATGAAGGTCGCGGTCTTGCCGGCCGCCCAGGCGGTGTTCTTGACGATGTACTTGAACTTCTGCAGGTTGTCCGCGGTCTTCAGCAGCTCGTCGAAGCGGAAGTTGATCTCTGCCTGACCCGCCGTACCGACCTCGTGGTGGGCGCGCTCGACGAGCAGGCCGGCCCGCTCCAGCGCCAGCGTGATGTCGTCGCGCAGGTCGCCGAAGTGGTCGGTCGGCGCGACCGGGAAGTAGCCACCCTTGTAGCGGACCTTGTAGCCGCGGTTGCCGCCGTCCTCGACCCGGCCGGTGTTCCAGGCGCCGGCAACCGAGTCGATCGAGTAGTACCCGGTGTTCTGCTTGGTCTCGAACCGGACGTCGTCGAACATGTAGAACTCGGCCTCGGGCGCGAAGAACGCGGTGTCCGCGATGCCGGTCGACTTCAGGTACTCCTGCGCCTTCCGGGCGATGTTACGCGGGTCGCGGCTGTACGCCTCGCCGGTCAGCGGGTCGTGCACGAAGAAGTTGATGGCCAGCGTCTTGGTGCCGCGGTACTCGTCGACGAAGGCGGAGGTCGGGTCGGGCAGCAGCTTCATGTCGGACTCGTGGATCTGCTGGAACCCGCGTACCGACGACCCGTCGAACATCAGGCCCTCTTCGAAGACCTCCGGTCCGAACGACGACACCGGGACGGTGAAGTGCTGCATGATGCCCGGCAGGTCGCAGAACCGGACGTCGATGATCTCGACGCCCTCGTCCTTGACGTAGGCGAGCAGCTCCTCAGCGCTGGAAAACATACGTACTCCTCGGGGTGGCTCAGAGATTGCATCTGAACGTAGGGCCTGCCGATTACTCGGCCGTGACCCCAATGTTTCGCGGGTGTTACGCCCAGCGTGTCCGCGCTGACCCACTGGTGTACGGCGGTGACGGCCTGAGATCTCCCGGTCCGCTGTGTCCCGGCCCGGACCGTTCCGTAGGCTAGCCATCATGGCATCATCCGCGCAGCCGGGCACAGGACCCTCCGAGGAATTCCGGTTCCCGGGGAATCGGCTGGGGCTCCCGGCCACCGGACCGGGCTCGGTCGCGGGCTGGGGCCGCCGGGTGCTGGCGCTGCTGCTGGACTGGCTGATCGCCGGGCTGATCGCGTCCGCGATCACGTCGAAGCCCATCTGGGCGGGTGGCAATGACTTCGGGACCGCGCAACTGGTCACCTTCTTCGCCATCACCGCGATCCTGACCGGGCTGGCCGGCGGCACCATCGGTCACCGTGTGTGCGGGATGCGGGTGATCCCGATCCGCGGCACCACCAGTTACACGACGCAACCAGGGCTCCTGGCCGGCGTCATCCGCGCGTTCCTGATCTGCCTGCTCATTCCGGCCGTCGTCTACGACCGCGACCGCCGCGGCCTCCACGATCGCGCCGCGAACACCGCCGTCGTACGGCGGTAGTCAGCGCCGGGTGAGCCGGAGCTGGACGTCGTCCAGGTAGCCGGTGCGGAAGCCAGCCTCGGAGTACGCGAGGTAGAACTCCCACATCCGGCGGAAGGTGTCGTCGAAGCCGAGATCGGCGATGGCCGGTCCGCGCTCGACGAAGCGGTTCCGCCAGATCCGCAGAGTGCGGGCGTAGTCGGCGCCGAGATGCCGGAGCACCTCGAGACGCAGGCCGGTGTGCCGAGTGGTGACGTCCTCGATCACCTTGATCGAGGGGATCAGGCCGCCGGGGAAGATGTACTTCTGCACCCAGGTGAACGTGTTCCGGGTGGCCAGCATCCGCTCGTGCGGCATCACGATTGCTTGCACCACCGCGACCCCGCCGGGCGCGAGCCGCCGCTCGATCGCGTCGAAGTAGACCGGCCAGTACTTCTCGCCCACCGCCTCGATCATCTCCACGCTCAGTACGGCGTCGAACTCGCCGATCTGGTCGCGGTAGTCACGCAACGCCACTTGCACCCGGTCGCTCACGCCGGCGTCCGCGATCCGGCGCTGGGCCATCAGTGCCTGCTGCGAGGCGATCGTGATCGCGGTGACCCAGGCACCGCGTTGCGCGGCGCGGATCGCCAGGCTGGCCCAGCCGCACCCGATGTCGAGCACCCGCGATCCGGACACCACCCCGGCCGCGTCGAGGATCGCGTCGAGCTTGTTCAGCTGCGCCTGTGTGAGTTCGTCGTACGACGCTGTGGCCAGATCCGCCGCGGCGGCGGGGCCGAAGTACGCCGCCGAATACGTCAGGGTGGGGTCGAGGAACTCGGAGAACATCGCGTTGCTGAGGTCGTAGTGACGGCTGACGTTCTCGCGGGCGCCGGCCCGGTCGTTCTCCTGGTCGCCGGGCTGGGACCGGGTCACCAGCCAGCGCAGCGACTGTGCCCACTTGGGCAGCAGGTGCCGGGTCTCCTCGTTGCTGAACCGCTCGGCGAACGGGACCAGCAGATCGGACAGGTCGGTGCCCGGTTCGGGATCCCAGTCGCCGGCCAGGTAGGCCTCACCGAACCCCGACCCGGCGTCGTGACCCAGGCGGTCCAGGAACGCCGCGCTGCGGTGCACCCGCATCGCCGGTCCGCCCAGGCCGTAGGACCTGTTCTCGAGGTGGATCGTGGCCGGCAGATCCCTGGCGATCAGACGGAGCGCGGCCAGCGCGCCGGCCCGGCGGACCGGGTTCGACCGAGGCCGGGCCAGCGTCGGCCACGTCTCGGCCACCGGCTGGTGCACAACCGGCAGGAGATCCGTCATGATCGTCAACCTCGTGTCCTCGATCCGTCCTGGTCGCACCTTAAGGCCCAACCTCCGCCCCACGACGCAACACGAAGGCACACTCGTGCCACGTCACGGACAGATCAACTGATGAGCGGCCGCCGGGTTACCCCGGCATCTCGCTCGTCGCCCCCCAGCGCCGAGTCAGCGGCCCTTCATGGCCTGCCTGGCGCCCTTGAGACTGGTCGGCACCGGACCCTTCGGCATCGGCACCTGCGGGCGGACGGCGTCCAGCGCCTTCAGCCGCTGCAGCAGGTCGGTGATCTCCGACGGCTGCAGCGCCTGCGGCAGCTTCATCACGTGCTTGGTCAGCTTGCGGATGTCGATCTCGTCCTCGCCCTGACCGGCCACGATCTGGATCACCGGCGCGCCACCGGCCACCCGGTTGTGCTTCTTGCCCTCGGCGGCGAGCAGGTTCTTCACCCGGCTCGCCTGCCCCTCGCCGACCAGCACGATGCCGGGACGGCCGACGACCCGGTGCACGATGTCGGCGTTCTTGGTCACTGCGACCGCGGGCGTCACGGTCCAGCCGCGGCGCAGCGTCTGCAGCGCGGACGCGGCCGCGCCCGCCTGGCCCTCGATCTGGCTGTACGCCGCCTTCTCGACCTTGCGGCCGAAGACGATCGTGGCGGCGAGGAAGCCGAGCGCGACACCCAGCGGGATCCACACCATCAGCGGCCCGACCAGCAGGCCGACCACCACGAAGACCGCGACGATGCCGAGGAAGATCCCGGCGAGCACCAGCCCGACCGTCGGGTCGGACTTCTTGGTCAGCTTGTACGCCGAGGCGATCTGCTTGAGCCGACCGGTCTTCTTCTCTTCGGGCGCGTCGTTCTTGGCCATCTCTCCCGGATCCCTGTTTTAAGCGGTCTGTGGTGCATCCTGGGTCGCGGCGTTCATCCGCGACTCCACAGCCTGACGGTACAGCCGACCGGCCCGGTACGACGAACGCACGAGCGGCCCGGACATGACTCCGGCGAAACCGATCGCCTCGGCCTCGGCCTGCAGCTCCACGAACTCCTCGGGCCGGACCCACCGCTCGACCGGGTGGTGCCGCACCGAGGGACGCAGGTACTGGGTGATGGTGATGATCTCGCAGCCGGCGGCGTGCAGGTCGCGCAGCGCCTGGCTGACCTCGTCGCGGGTCTCGCCCATGCCGAGGATCAGGTTCGACTTGGTCACCAGGCCGTAGTCGCGGGCCTGGGTGATGACGTCCAGCGAGCGCTCGTAGCGGAAGCCCGGCCGGATCCGGCGGAAGATCCGCGGCACCGTCTCGACGTTGTGCGCGAACACCTCGGGCCGCGACGAGAACACCTCGGCCAGTTGCTCGGGGACAGCGTTGAAGTCGGGCGCGAGCATCTCGACGCCGGTGCCCGGGTTCAGCTCGTGGATCTGGCGGATCGTCTCGGCGTACAGCCAGGCACCGCCGTCGTCCAGGTCGTCGCGGGCGACGCCGGTCACGGTGGCGTAGCGCAGGCCCATGGTGCGGACCGACTCGGCGACCCGGCGCGGCTCGTCCCGGTCCAGCGCCTGCGGCTTGCCGGTGTCGATCTGGCAGAAGTCGCAGCGGCGGGTGCACTGGTCACCGCCGATGAGGAACGTGGCCTCGCGGTCTTCCCAGCACTCGAAGATGTTCGGGCAGCCGGCCTCCTGGCATACGGTGTGCAGCTGCTCGGACTTCACCAGCTTCTGCAGCGCCTGGTACTCCGGGCCCATCTTGGCCCTGGTCTTGATCCACTCGGGTTTGCGCTCGATCGGGGTCTCCGCGTTGCGCACCTCGAGCCTGAGTAGCTTCCGTCCTTCTGGGGCGATCGTCACGACTCCAAGGGTACGCGGCCCTGGTCAGGGGTGATTCACCCGTAGGCTGATGAGCTATGGCCACGCTTGAACTGGGTACGACGTCCGCGGCCGCCGAACCGGGGACACCACCCGGCACCGGGACGACTGTTCGGGGATGGGTGCGGCCCGGTCCGACCGCGGCCCAGCGGCGTGCCGACGTACTCCTGGGCCTCGGGATGGCCGTCGCGGCGGTGATCGGCACCGAGCTGGCCCGGGGGGCCTCGCCGACGCATGTGGACCTCGGGATCGGCGGAGTCGAGCCGTACGTGCTCAGCGCGGCGGTCTCGCTGCCGCTGTGCTTCCGCCGCCGGTTCCCGATCCCGGTGCTGCTGGCGGTGGCGGCGCTGTTCGTGGTCACGGGGGAGCGGGCGATCTTCGCCTTCGCCAGCAATCTCACCACCCAGGCGTCGCTGTTCATGGCGATCTACGCGGCCGTCGCCTGGGCCCGGGACCGGCGGCTGATGAAGGCGGCGGTCGCGGTCGTCTTCATCGGGATGTTCGGCTGGCTGGCGATCAACTTCGTCAGAGCCCTGCGCAACAACGAGATCGAGGGCCCGAACCACGCACTGCTGTCGCCGTACGTCTCCAGCGTCATCATCACCGTCGCACTGAACATCCTCTACTTCTTCGGCGCCTATTTCTGGGGCAGGACCGCGTGGGGCATCGCCCGGCAGCGCTATGAGCTCGAGCAGCAGGCCACCGAGCTCGCCGCTCAGCAGCAGGCGAACGCCCGCCGCGCGGTGATCGATGAGCGGCTGAGGATCTCGCGCGAGCTGCACGACGTGGTCGCGCACCACATCAGCAGCATCGGCGTCCAGGCCGGCGGCGCCCGGCGGGTGATGGACTCCGACCCCGACGCCGCCAAGAACGCGCTGAGCGTGATCGAGAACTCCAGCCGTACGGCGGTCAACGAGATGCGCCAGCTCCTCGGCATGCTCCGCGCCGCCGACCCGGACGTCGACCTGGAGGCGCCGGTCGCCAAGGAGCCACAGGCGGGCGCCGACCGCCTCCCGGCGCTGATCGCGGACGTGAACGGCGAGGGCCTGTCGGTCGGCTTCCACCAGATCGGTCAGCCGGTCCAACTGCCCGAGACGGTCTCGGTGTCGGTCTACCGGATCGCCCAGGAGGCGCTGACCAACGTACGACGGCACTCGACGGCGCGGAGTGCACACATCACGCTGCGTTACCTTGGTGACTCGGTCGAGCTCGAGGTGATCGACGACGGCCGACCCAAGCACGCCCCGGTGGGTAGCCGGCTCGGCCATGTCGGGATCCGTGAGAGGGTCGGTCTGCTCGGCGGAGAGACCGAGATCGGGCCGCGCCCGGTCGGTGGCTTCCGGGTCCGGGTCCGGATCCCGCTCGACCCGCAGAACCGCCCGCTGCAAGGAGGAGACCAGGCATGACCGACACGGTGACCGAGCCGATGCGCGTCCTGCTGGTGGACGACCAGGACCTGGTCCGGGCCGGGTTCCGGATGATCCTGTCGGTCGAGCCGGAGATCGAGGTGGTCGGCGAGGCCTCCGACGGGGAGAAGGCGATCGAGCTCGCGCTGGCGCTGCGGCCGGACGTCGTCCTGATGGACGTCCAGATGCCCGGCATGGACGGGATCACCGCGACCCAGCGGATCGTCGCGGCGGACGCGGGCAAGGTCGTCATCCTGACCACGTTCGACCGGGACGACTACCTGTTCGAGTCGCTCGGGGCCGGGGCCAGCGGGTTCCTGCTCAAGAACACCGCGCCCGAGGACCTGGTCGACGCGATCCAGGTGGTGCACTCCGGTCATGCGCTGCTCGCGCCCGAGGTGACGAGGCGTGTCATCAGGCGGTTCACCGGCGGCGGCGAGCGGGTCTACCGCCCGGACCTGCTGGAGGACCTGACCGAGCGCGAACGTGAGGTGCTCGGCCTGATCGCCCGCGGCCTGACCAACACCGAGATCGCCAACCAGCTGTACGTCGGCGAGGCCACGGTCAAGACGCACGTCTCCCGCGTGCTGCTCAAGCTGGGCCTCCGCGACCGCGTCCAGGCTGTCGTCTTCGCCTACGAGTGCGGCCTGGTCACCCCTGGCGACGACCCGACCGGCTGACCGGCGACCACAGCGACCAGCGAGCAGACGGCGGCGGTCACGACGACAACGGCCGGTACGCCGATCTGCTCGGCCGTCAGCGGGACGACCGCGAGGACAGCGGCAGCGCAGAGGATCAGCGCGGGATGGATCACCCGGTCCACCTCGATCGGCTTGTGCACTGCCCAGAGCAGCACAATGAACGCGGCCGCGGGCACCGAGACCGAGTAGCCGACCGTCACGGGGGAGACCTCCATCTCGTGCCCTGTCTGGACGGCCACCTCCAGACCGGCGCCCAGCGCGGCCAGCGACGCGAAGACGCCGTAATGGCCGTAGCCCCAGCGGTACGACTGGTTGCGCCGCTGGCTGAGGCACTCTCCGGCCGGGTGCTGGAAGTAGAACCACCAGAGCGCGAAGAGCAGCACCAGACCGGCCCCTGCGACGACTAGGAGCGAGCCGCTGAACTCGCCGGCCGCCAGCGCGTTCTGTACGCCTCTGGTTGCCGCCAGCACGCTCTCGCCGAGCAGGATCAGCGTGAACAGGCCGTACCGCTCGGCAATGTGATGCGGGTGCCAGTTGGTCGGGTAGGTGCGCTCGGCCCAGCGCGGCACGGACAGCTCGAGCACGACCAGCACCAGGAACACCGGCGGATTGGGTCCACCGGTCAGGACCAGACTCAGCAGCCATCCCACCTGTGCGACGGAGATCCCGATCGCGTAGCGGAGCGCCGTACGCCGACGGGTCGGGTCCTCGGCGGCGGCGCGCAGCCACTGGGCCACCAGCGCGAGCCGCATGATCACGTACCCGAGCGCGACCCAGCGGAAGTCCGAGTGCTTCGCCGCCTCCGGTATGCCGGCCGCGATGACCAGGACACCGCCCATCTGCACCATCGTGAGCAGCCGGTACGCGACGTCGTCGGTGGCGTACGAGGAGGCGAACCAGGTGAAGTTCATCCACGCCCACCAGATCGCGAAGAACACCTCGAGGAACGGCAGCACCCCGTCGGCGAGGTGACCGCCCTCGATGCTGTGCGCCAGTTCCGCGGTGGCCGCGGCGACCGCGACCACCAGGGTCAGATCGAACAGCAGCTCCAGCGGACTGGCCGTGCGGTGTGGCTCGTCGACGGCGCGGGCCGTCATCCGGGTTCTGAGCGGGGTTCGTTCTGCGGGCAAGGTCGGCTCCTTGTCGGTCCTGTCACCAACTGAGACAGGACAGTGTCCCGAACTGTGACCGCCCGCACTGTCACAACCCCGGTGGGTGCCCTGTCTTAGCTGGCGACAGGAGTGCGATCAGCGCACCCGGAGCACGAGAGGTGAACCATGAAGATCGTGGTGATCGGCGGTACCGGACTGATCGGCTCGAAGCTGGTCCGGCGATTCGAGGCGGACGGTCACGAGGCGATCGCGGCCTCACCGAACACCGGAGTGAACACACTGACCGGCGAGGGACTGGCCGAAGTACTGGCCGGCGCCGCCGTGGTGGTCGACGTGTCGAACTCACCGTCGTTCGAGGACACCGCCGTGATGAAGTTCTTCGAAACGTCCACGTCCAACCTGCTCGAGGCCGAGGCTGCCGCCGGGGTCGGGCACCACGTGGCGGTGTCCATCGTCGGCACCGAGCGGCTCCCCACCAACGGCTACTTCCGGGCCAAGATCGCGCAGGAGCAGCTGATCGAGAAGGGCGGCGTCCCGTTCTCGCTTGTGCACGCGACGCAGTTCTTCGAGTTCACCAACGCGATCGCGGACACCGCCACCGACGAGGCCGGCAAGGTCCACATGGCGCCGGTGAGCTTCCAGCCGATGGCCGGTGACGACGTCGCGGACCAGGTCGCCAAGACCGCGGTCGGCGAGCCGCTGAACGGCCGCCGGGACATCGCCGGCCCGGACCGGTACCGGATGGACGAGTTCTTCCGGATGGCGTTGCCCGACCGCGAGATCGTGACCGATGACCACGCGACGTACTTCGGCAGCGAACTGCTCGAGGACAGCCTGGTCCCGATCGGCGACGTGACGCTCGGTCAGTTCCACTACCCCGAGTGGGCGGAGGCGCATCGATGAGCTCTGGCGACTTCCTGGAGGGACTGGAGAGCGAGGTCACCGCCGACCTGGCGATGGCCCAAACGGGTGCACCGGCGGCCGACACTCCGCCGAGTGAGTGGCTCGTGGACCCGGAAGAGGTCCAGGTCGAGCAGACTGAGTACACCAGTCTGCTCGGCGCCGTCCAGGCGCTCGAAACCGACCGGATGGATCCGGGCGCGACCCCCACCGGACTCGACGACACGGCGCGGGGGCAATGGGAGGAGTGACGGTGGCGGACGACCTCGAATCGGCCCTGGAGGTGTTCGAGGAGGTTCGCCCACGGCTGTTCGGGATCGCCTACCGGATGCTGGGGAGCGCCACCGAGGCCGAGGACCTGGTCCAGGACGTGTGGCTGCGGTGGCAGGCGGCTGACCGCGGTACCGTCACCAACCCGGCGGCGTACCTGGCGACCGCGACGACCCGGCTGGCGATCAACGCCGCGCAGTCGGCCAGGGTCCGCCGGGAGACGTACGTCGGGCCGTGGCTGCCCGAGCCGGTCGACACCAGCGCGGATCCGTACCTCGGTGCCGAGCGCGCTGACGCGCTGGAGTTCGCCGTACTGGTGCTGCTGGAACGCCTGTCGCCGAACGAGCGGGCGGCGTACGTACTGCGGGAGGCGTTCGACTACCCGTATCCGCAGATCGCCGAGATCCTGCAGCTCAGCGAACCGGCGGTGCGCCAGCTCGTCAGCCGGGCCCGCAAGCACGTCACGGGCGAGCGTCGTACTCCGGTGGACAGCGTCGAGCAGCGCAAGCTCCTCAGCGCCTTCGTGACCGCGGCGAGGTCGGGTGACCTCGCCGAGCTCGAGGAGCTGTTCGCCCCGGACGTGACGAGCGTCTCCGACGGCGGAGGGATCCGCAGCGCCTCCAAGATCCCGGTGCACGGTGCGCAGACGGTGGCGAAGTACTTCCGGTCGTTCAAGGACCGCTTCTGGGTCGGGGTCGAGGTGGAGTTGTCGACCGTCAACGGGCAGCCTGCCGCGCTGCTGCGGCAGGACGGCAAGGTCTTCGCCGTGCTGACCATGGTCGCCACCAGCGAGGGCATCGAGCAGCTCATGTGGGTGATGAATCCGGCCAAGCTCGGACGTGTGGGGTGATGGAGTCCGTCGTACGACGCTTCGCGGCGGCCTGTGCGGCGGAGGACCAGGAGGCCGTGCGGGAGGTGCTGGCCGCGGACGTCGTGCTGGTCAGCGACGGCGGCGGCCGGGTCCTCGCGCCGCTGCGCCCGATCCGCGGCGCGATCGAGGCCGCGCGGATCGTCGTCACGCTGATGTCGGCGGCAGTCCTGTCGATCGAGGAGATCAACGGCCGTCCCGGCGTCGTCCTGCGCCGGGGCGGCCGGGTCGAGGCCGTTGCCTCACTCGAGGTGACCGGGTCCGTCATCACCCGCATCTGGGTCGTACTGAATCCGGACAAGCTGGCCCACTGGCTGGCGTCCGATCCGTCCCGCGGATGACACCGCTGATCACCCTGGCGGCCGACGTGCCCGCACGCCTGTCCTGACTAGCGTTGGAACCGCTCCCGCCGTGGGAGCGACCGGCGTGCGCCCGGTCAGGGGGCCGAAGTGATGGGAAGCGGTGACGGATGCTGAGGGTGGCTGGGCTCACTCGGCGGTTCGGGGATCAGCTCGCGCTGGACGACGTGACATTCGACGTCGTCCCGGGACGGATGACCGGATTCGTCGGGGCGAACGGAGCCGGGAAGACGACGGCGATGCGGATCATCCTCGGCGTGCTGGCGGCGACCGCCGGCGAGGTGCGGTGGAAAGGCGCGCCGCTGACCCAGGAGGTACGGCGGGACTTCGGGTACATGCCGGAGGAGCGTGGGCTGTACCCGAAGATGAAGATCCGCGACCAACTGGTGTTCTTCGGCCGGCTGCACGGCCTCTCCGCGGATCGTGCGGAGGAGCGCACCGACAAGCTGCTCGAACGACTCGGGCTGGCCGAGCGGGCCACCGACGCGCTCGAGACGCTGTCGCTGGGCAACCAGCAGCGAGTGCAGATCGCGGCCGCGCTGGTGCACGAGCCGATCGCGCTGGTCCTGGACGAGCCGTTCAGCGGTCTCGACCCGCTGGCGGTCGACACGATGGTGGACCTTCTCCGCGAGGAGGTGACGCCCGAGGTGCCGGTGCTGTTCTCGAGCCATCAGCTCGACCTGGTCGAGCGGCTCTGTGACGACCTCATCGTCCTGTCCCGGGGCAAGGTCGTCGCGGCCGGTCCGGTGGCGGACTTGGCTGCCGGCGCGGGTACGACGTACCGGCTCGTGGTCGACGGTGACGCGGGCTGGCTGCGCGACATCCCGGGCATCCAGGTGCGCGATGTGGCCGGCGGTACGGCGCTGTTCGACGTCGAGACCGACGGGGCGGGACAACAGATTCTTCAGCAGGCGATCACGCGCGGGCCGGTGCTCGAGTTCGGGCCGGAGCGGGTGGCGTTGAGCGACATCTTCCGGGAGGCGACCCGATGAACGACCGATCTCTGGACCGTCCGTGGATGCTGATCGCCGAGCGCGAGATCACCACCAAGCTGCGGGACAAGACCTTCATCGGCTCGACCGTGGTGATGCTGTTCATCGTCATGGTCGCCGTGATCCTGCCGGCGGTGCTCGCCGGCCGCGGTGGTGCGGACAAGATCGCCGTTGTCGACGATGCCGGTGCGAAGGTCGTGCAGCAGGCGTCCACCACCAAGGGCGGTGACGGCTTCGAGGTGGTCCGGGCCGCGGATCGACCGGCCGCCGAGCAGCTCGTGACCGACGGCGACGCGAAGGTGGCGCTGCTGCCGGATGCCGACGGGTACATCGTTCTCGGCAAGGATCGGGTCGACTCCGGGCTCGAGGGCGCGTTGCGTGAAGCCGCGTCGGCCGTCGGGATGGAGAAGAACGCGGCCGGGGCGGGACTGACGCCGACCGAGCTTCGCGCCGGTACGAAGGTGCAGCTGGAGCTGCTCAAGCCGGGTCCGTTGCCCGACATCGTCTCCGACTTCGTCAACATCGGCCTGGCGCTGGTGTTCTACATGACCGCGCTCGGCTTCGGCATGATGATCGCGCAGAGCGTAGTCCAGGAGAAGGAGAGCCGGGTCGTCGAGATCCTGGCCGCCGCGGTACCGATCCGGTCGCTGCTGTGGGGCAAGGTGCTCGGCAACACCGTGCTGGCGTTGTCCCAGATCGTGGTGATCGCGGCCGCGTCGCTGATCGGGCTGCTGGCCACCGACCAGGCCGACATCCTCGAGGTGGTCGCTCCGGTGGCCGGCTGGTTCGTGGTGTTCTTCGTGCTCGGGTTCGTCGCGCTGGCCGGGTTGTGGGCGGTCGCGGGATCGCTGGCGACCCGGCAGGAGGACCTCGGGTCCACCACACTGCCCGGGCAGATGATCCTGATGATCCCGTTCTTCTTCTCGGTGTTCGCCGGATCGTCCGCCAAGACCGTGGCGTCGTTCATCCCGGTCGCGTCGTCGATGGCGATGCCGGGCCGGATGCTGACCGAGGACGTACCGCTGTGGCAGCCGCTGCTGGCGATCCTGATCCTGCTCGCCGGGACCGTCCTGATCGTCCGCCTCGGCGCCCGTCTCTACGAGCGCACCCTGCTCCAAACCGGCCGCCGCCTCGGCTACCGAGAGGCACTGGCTATCAAGGCGACCTGACCTATCGTTACAGCCGGGGCCGACGTTACAAGGTTGGTCCCGGCTGAGACGAAACCGCAACACTCGGAAACTGTGAGCTGTGCGTCGACCTGGACTACGGTCTCAACGCATGAACGTTGAGCTGCGCCACCTGCGGGTGGTGGTCCTGGTGGCAGAAGCGGGGTCGGTCGGACGGGCCGCCCGCTGGCTGAAGGTCAGCCAGCCGAGCCTGACCGCGCAGCTGAAACGCATCGAGGCCGCGTTCGGCGGTGAGCTGTTCGAGCGCTCCCGCACCGGCGTCACCCCCACCGCACTCGGCCGGTACGCCGTCGACCGCGCCCGCGCCATCCTGGTCGACGTTGACCACCTGTCCGCCACGGTGTCCGCGATGACGGCGGTCGAGTCCAGCGCCGTACGGCTGGGCGGATTTCCGACCGCGCCCATGTCCGGCATCGCCTCGCGACTGCGCGACCACGGCGAGATCGAGCAGGTGAGCATCGAGGTCGAGTGGTCCACCAGCGTGCTGCTGCAGCAGCTGGAGAGCGGACGGCTCGACTTCGCGCTGCTGCGCGAGTTCCCGGGCTTCGAACTGCGGCTGCCGAGCGGAGTCGAGGCAACCACAGTCGTCGAGTCGGAATCGGCGTACGTCGTGATGTCCGCCGACCACCCGCTGGCGGTCGCCTCGCGGCACCGCGGTGAGATCGAGCTGGCCGCGCTGTGCGACGAGGAGTGGATCGGGGAGCCGCCGGACGACAGCGGCTTCCACGTGTTGTTCCGGGCGGCCTGCGAGGAGGCCGGATTCCAGCCGAAGGTCGAGCACCACTCGGTCGACACCTCGGTACTGATGGGCTTCGTCACCAGCGGTCAGGGCGTCGCGCTGGTCTCACCGACGTCGTACCGGATGCTCTCCACCGACGTCACCACCCGCACGCTCACCGGCGACCCCATTCACCGGCGCCTGCTGTTGGCCTGGAGCACGGAGTCACCGCGCGCGCAGATGGCGCCGGACGTCCACGAAATGGCTGCCGCGGCCTACGAACAAGCCTTCACCGAACACGCCCGCCGAGACCAGCACCAACGCATGCACGTCGCGTAAGCCGTTGTCCCCAACCGCCCGGGCGACTTGAGTCAGGCGCCGGCCGCCCGGAACTGCCCCGGCCCATCGACGACCGGCGGGTTCTCGAAAGCACTGATGAAGAACTCCCCAGTGTCCTCTGGATCGTCCATCCGCTCCCGATACTGAGACCCCACCTGCTCCCGAACCCCAGGCACCGGAGCAACCCCCTGCTCCCGAACCTCAGGCACCGGCGGCGTCTCCACCCGCTCGCCCTTCCCCTCAGACTGCTGTCCGGCCGCTCCCCGCGATTCCCCACCCTCACCCTGCAACGAGCCCGCCCCACCCATCGACTCCACCCCCGATGCCTGAGGCGCGCCCGCCTGCGCACTCGGCGCCTGCGGCGCAGCCGCCTGCCCACCCAGCGCCTGAGGCCCGGCCGCCTGCGCACTCGGTGCCGGCGGTCCGGCCGACTTCGGCTCCTCGCCGCCCGCCTCAGGCGCGCTCGGCCCTCCTTCACTCTTCACAACCGGCTCAGCCGTCCCCGGCTGTCCACCGGCCGCCTGCCCTCCGGCCGCTGGTCCTCCGGCAGCCGGTCCGCTCGGTGCCTGCGGTCCTGCCGGCTTCGGCTCTTCCTGGCGCGCCTCGGGCTCTGCCTGCTGTGCCGTCTGCACCGGCACCTGCTGCGTCTCCTGCTCAGCCTCGTCCACCGGAGCCGCCGCCTCCGACTGCCCACCCGCGGCCGCCGCTGCTCCACCCGCGGCCGCCGCCGCTCCGCCCGAGGCCGCGGTTGATCCGCCCGCGTCCCGCGTGCCCGCCGCCTCCCGCGTCCCGGCCGACTGCCCACTCGGGGCCTGCGATCCTGCCGCCTCCTGCGTTTCCGCCGACTGCGCACTCGCTGCCTGCGGTTCCCCCTGCTTCGGCTCTTCCGGGCGTACCTCGGGCTCTGCCTGCTGTGCCGTCGGCACCTGCTGCGTCTCCTGCTCAGACGCGGGCACCTGCTGCGTGGCCTGCTCGGCTTCGCGCACTGGGACCTGCTGCGTCTCCTGCTCAGCCGCGCCGGTCGCGGGCGCGCCAGCGCTCATCGGGACCTGCGTGACCTGCTCGTCCTCGGCCACCTGCTGCTGCTCGGCGACCGGCTGTGCGGCCTCAGGCTGCTTCTCCTGCTGGGGTTCCGCGGTCGGCACCTGCGTGGTCTCGTCGCGATCGGTCGGCACGAGCTCCGTGTCATCACCGAATTCGTTGCCCTCAGCATCGTTGTCCCTACCGCGGAACTGCGCGGTGTTCTCCGCCGCACCAGCAGCCGGGAACTGCGCCGTCTGCTCATCCGCCTGACTGCGCGGCCGCACCGGCTCCGACTCCTCGTCGAACAGGTCGTCGAACCGGCTCCGGCTCTCGTACGTCCCGGCGTACTGCCCCGGATAGGTGCTCCCGGCAACCGGATACAAGGCAGCCGCGTCCGCCTCCTGCTGCGCCTGCACAGCCTCCTGCTCCTGCTGCAGCCGCTCGTCCTCCGCGCGCTCCCGCTTCCGGCGCTGCGCACTCTGCACGATCAGCTGGATCCCGTAGACCAGCGAGATCACCGCCAGGATCGGTACGACGCCGTTCAGCGTGTACTGCTTCGAGCCGTCGATCATCCCGTTGGTGACCCCGGGGACGTCGTTCAGGAAGTTCGTCGTCCGGTTCGGGATCCAGAGCCAGCAGTAGATCAGCGTGCCGAACGCGAGGAACGCACCGAGCGCGCCCGCGCCGGAGAAGTACGACACGACGGTCCAGAAGATGAGCGCGCCGATGCCGTAGGCAAGCGCCATCTCCTTCGCATTCAGCTCGATGCCGCCGGGCGCCGCGAGAACTCCGAACACAGCCGGGCCGGCCAGCGCAACGGCCACTCCGAGCAAGAAACCGAGAAACTTGGACACACCCCCAAGGTAGCGACGTTTTGCCGCCACACCCCGCAGACACTTCGGCGCGTGCAGAAGGGCAAACGCTTGCGGCAGAAGGCAGCGGCCACCTCGCGTGACCTAGGCTGAGCGCCTGTGGAGCGACCGAACATTGTGGTGATCCTGTCCGACGAGCACACCGGTTCCGCAGCGGGTTGGGCCGGTCACCCGCGGATACAGACACCGCATCTCGACCGGCTGGCGGCGCAGAGCGTGTCGTTCGACCGCGCCTACACGAACAGTCCGATGTGCGTTCCGTCGCGGTTGTCGCTGATGACAGGGCAGTACGTCCACCAGATCGGGGCTTGGGACAACGGTGTCATCCCCGGTCCGGACTTCCGCTCGTGGGGACATCACCTGCGTGACTACCAGACGGTGATCGCGGGCCGCACCCACTTCAACGGCGCGGATCGCCAGCTGGGCTTCGACCGCCGCCTGACCGACGACCTCGACTTCTGGATCGACCACAGCGGCCGCCCACCTCGTCGTACGGCGGAGTGGCGGCGACCCACCAATTCACACGTCACCGAATACGGCGTCGGTGAGCACGTCCACACCCGTCACGACGTCGAGGCCACCGATGCGGCGCTCGACTTCCTCCGCGATCCCGGCAGAGAGCCGTACCTGCTCTATGTCGGCTACATGCATCCACACTTCCCGCTGGTCGCACCACCGGAGTTCCGCGACCTCTACGACCCGGCCGACGTGGAGCTTCCGCCCGCTCCGTCCGACGACCAGCATCCGGTGATCTCGCTGCTGCGTCACGGCTTCCGCAACGATGAGCCCATCACTGAGGAACAGGCACGCGAGGCCACCGCTTGCTACTGGGCCTTGATCAGCCATCTCGACCACCAGATCGGCCGGCTGCTGGCGGCGATCCCCGACGACACGGTCGTCGTCTACATCAGCGACCACGGGGAGATGGCCGGTCATCACGGCATCTGGCAGAAGCAGTGCTTCTACGAACCCGCTGTCCACATCCCGTTCCTGCTTCGCCACCCCGCACTGGACCCGGCCCGGACCATGGCACCGGTGAGCCTGATCGACGTACTCCCGACGCTCCGGGCGATCGCCGGTCTGAGTCCCGACCCGACCTTGCCGGGCACCAGCCTGTTGGGTCCCGTCGGGGTCGACCGCCCGATTCTGTCGGAGTACCACGCCCAGGGCATGATCAACGCGGGCTACATGCTGAAGTCCGGTCCCTGGAAGTACTGCTACTACGGACCGACCGACCCGCCGCAGCTCTTCGACCTGGATGCCGATCCGTTCGAACTACACGACCTGGTCAGCCATCGACCCGACATGGTCGCCAGGCTCGACGCCGCTCTCCGAGCGATCCTCGACCCCGATCAGACCAACGACCGCGCGCACGCCGAGCAGGCAGCGCGAGCTAACTGAACGGCCGTCCGTGCCGACCGTGACGTCAGACGCTCAGGCCGTACGTGATGGCCGTGGGCGGTTCTTCGATGTGGTTGATGTCCGGTGAGCGCTCGTACTCTTCCCACGCGAGCATGCGGTCCAGGTGCCGCCGGATCGGCTCGACCACCTCGGTGACCGTGACATCACGGCCGAGCTCCTTCGACAGCGTGGTGACGTCGGCGTCCGAGATCCCGCACGGCACGATCCGGTCGAACCACGTCAGGTCGTTGTCGCAGTTCAAGGCGAACCCGTGCATCGTGACGCCCTGCGCGACCCGGATCCCGATCGCGGCGATCTTCCGCTCCCGGCCACGGTCGTCGGCCGCCACCCAGACCCCGCTACGACCCTTGACCCGCCCGGTCTTCACCCCGAGCTCGGCGCAGACCGCGATCAGCGCCTCCTCCAGCCGCCGGACGTAGTCCACGACGTACACATGTGAGGCCAGCTTCACGATCGGGTAGCCCACCAGCTGCCCCGGACCGTGCCAGGTGATCTTGCCGCCGCGGTCCACGTCGACCACCGGCGTCCCGTCCAGTGGGCGCTCCTGCGGCTCGGTCCGCTTGCCCGCCGTGTACACCGGTGGGTGCTCGAGCAGGATGACCGTGTCCGATCCGGTGCCCTCGGCAACTTCCGAATGCAGGCGTCGCTGCTCGGCCCACGCGGTCTCGTAGTCCACCGCGCCGGCGCCGAACCCGGCCTCCACATACTTGATAGCCCTCACGTCTTCGAGTGTATGCGGCCCTGATTCCCGCCGTTCGCCACCGTCCACAGGCCGTCCCCGATCGAGCCGTCGTACGGCGGCCGCCGGGGTGTGCTGTGGATAACTTCCGGGGGCCTGGTCGCGATTCGTGCACTCTCTTGGGCATGGACCTCGACGACATCGCCGGCTACAGCCTGCGCCGGAAGCTCGGGTCCGGATCAGCCGGCAGCGTCTGGCAGGTCCGCGACCTGGCCTCCGGCCGCAACGCCGTGCTCAAACGCGTCCCCGTCAGTGCGATCTCAGACCTGGAGGAGCTTCGTGAACAACTCTTCATCCTGCAACGCGTCAGTCATCCCCATCTCGCACGTCTCCTGGAGCTCCGCGAGACCGAATCCGAGTGGCTCCTGTTCGGCCAGTACGTCGCGGCCGGCACCCTCACCAGCCTGCTCGGCCGCCGTGGCGCCCTGTCCACCGGCGAACTGGTCACGCTCCTCAGCCCGCTGGCGGAAGCCCTCGACCACCTTCATCGCTCCGGCCTCACCCACGGCCGAGTCACCGCGCCGAACGTCATGTTCGACTCCGCCGGCCGGCCCGTCCTCACCGACCCCGTCATCCATCCGCACCTCAACCCCGGGGCCAAGTCCCCAGCACCCACCGACGACCTCACCGCTCTGACCCACCTCGCCCATCAGTCCGGCGGCAGCCCTGCCCTCTTCCCACCAACGCTGTTCACCACCGGCGGGACCCGCGACCTCCTGGCCCTCGACGCCCCCGCCCCCATCGACCTCGCCTTCCCCGAGCCGGAGAACGGCCCGGACACCACCAAGCCATCCACCGACGACGATGACCCCGTCCAACGCTCCCGAGGCCCACTGACGCCGTCCCCACCCGATGAATCAGCAACCGACTCCGTGCAACCAACCAGGCCTCAGGTCACCCCACCCAAGCCGCTTCCACGCCTTCCCAAACCCTCTCGCCGCCCCACATCCCGACGCCCCAGGCTCAGCCGCCGAACCGCCGCCGCACCCACGAACCCCCTCGATCGCCTAACGCCCAGGCAACCCGCGTCCGAGCTGCCTGCGCCACCTCCCTCGACACCAACCACGAACTCGTCCGGCCTGCCTCCACCAGGACGTCGCCGACTACGCCGTCGCGTCTGGCGCCGGAGGCACACGTTCTGGCGACGCAGGTTCCCTCACCCTGCGTACGGCGTACTGGCCGCAGCAGGACTCGGCGCCGCGGTCATGCTCGTCGTCGGCCTACTCACAGTCGGGGCACTCGACAACCAACCCACCCCAACAGCCGCCACAGACCCAGCCACACCCTCACCCCAGCAGACCCCGACCCCAGCACCGTCGCAGACCTCAGCTCCAGCGCCCTCGCGGACCTCGACCGCGTCGCCGCAGCCCTCAACACCCTCAAGCCCACCACGCCCGGCTGAGACAGCGGACTGGGTGCGGACTCTGCAAGCTCTGGATGCCCAACGGGCACAGGCGTTCTGGGCTCTGCAGCCGAGCCTTCTCGACAAGATCTACGTACCAGGGAGCAAACCGTGGACCTCCGACCGCGCCCTCATCGTGGCCTACAGCAAACAACAGCTCCGGGTCCGGGGACTCCGCATCCGCATCGACTACACGACCGTGGAGCGCCGCACAACGACGAGTGTCACGCTCCGGACCGTCGACCACCTGATCGCCGGCAGCCTCGTGGACCGTCACGGCACCAGCACCCCACTGCCGCCGGCCATGCCTACGACAAGGCTCATCACCCTCACCACGAACCCCAGCACGCCCGCGTGGCGAATAGCCACGATCACCAACATCTGACGACCAAGGCGCGCTCAACCGCGAGCCGTGCGTCAACTGCTGAGAGCGGCCGACAGCGCAGCGGTGACAGTGGGGTGGTGGAACGTGAAGTTGGTGGACTGGAGGCGCGTCGGGATGGCGCGCTTGCTGCCCAGGAGCTCCCAGACGAATTCACCCAGGACGGCCTTCATCAGGAACCCGGGAATCGGGAAGAGGGCGGGCCGGTGCAATGCGGTAGCCAGGGCCTCCGTGAACTCCAGGTTCGTCACAGGCATCGGCAGCGTGACGTTGACCGGCCCGCTGATCGAGTCGGTCTCGGCGACGTGCCGGACCGCGCGGAGCCAGTCGGTCAGAGAAACCACCGGGAAGTACTGCGTGCCTGGTCCCAGCCGGCCACCCAGACCGAGGCGGAAAGGAAGCGAGATCAACTGAAAGGCTGGAGCCTTGCGATCGAGGACCACGCCCGTACGCAGGGACGCGACGCGGCTGCCGGCTTCGCGGGCGGGTTCGAGCGCGCCCTCCCAGACGCGGACGACGTCGGACAGGAACCCTTCGCCCAGCTCGGAGTCCTCCGTGAGGATGCGGTCTCCACAGTCCATTCCATAGCCGCCCACGCCGCTCTGACTGATGAGGACCGGCCTGCGCTCAAGCTGGGCGGCGACGGAGGCCAACGTCGCGGTCGTACTGACTCGGCTCTCGCGAAGGGTCCGGCGGTACGTCGGAGTCCACGGGCGGCCGATGTTCGCGCCGGCGAGGTTGACCAGGACATCGGGTTCGCCGAGTGCGGCCGGGTCCAGGTCACCGCGCGCCGGGTCCCACCGGATCTCGTCCGGCTTGGCCGGCGGACGACGTACCAGGCGGTGGACCTGGTGGCCGTCGGCGACGAGGTCGCGGGCGAGTGCGGTGCCGAGGAAGCCGGATGCGCCGGCCAGGACGTACTTCATCCAGCGTGCTCCTTCGTCGGGTTCGGCGGTGTTCTGCTGGGTGCTGACAGCGGTGCCCAGGCCCAAACGGGCGTGAACGGAAAAGGCGCCGGTGCTCGCCTCGGGGAGACGGACACCGGCGCCATCAACGGATCAGACGTCGAACTGGGCCTCTTCGAGACGCTGCTTGACGGCGGTCAGGTAGCGGGCCGCGTCGGCGCCATCGACCAGTCGGTGGTCGTAGGTGAGCGCCAGGTAGACCATCTGCCGGATCGCGATCGTCTCGCCGAGCTCCGGGTGGGTGATGACGACCGGGCGCTTGACCACGGCGCCGGTGCCGAGCATGCCGACCTGCGGCTGGTTCAGGATCGGGGTGTCGAACAGCGCGCCCCGGCTGCCGGTGTTGGTGATGGTGAACGTGCCGCCCGCCATCTCGTCCGGCAGCACCTTGTTGTTGCGAGTGCGGTCGGCCAGGTCCGCGATCCGCTTCGCCAGGCCGGCGATGTTCAGGTCCCCGGCGTTGTGCACGACCGGGACCATCAGGCCCTTCTCCACATCCACCGCGATGCCGAGGTGCTCGGCGGCGTGGTAGGTGATCTCGCCCTTCTCCTCGTCGATCGACGCGTTCAGCTTCGGGTACTGCTTCAGCGCGTCGACCGCGGCGAGGGCGAAGAACGGCAGGAAGGACAGCTTGACGCCCTCGCGGGCCTCGAACTCGGCCTTCTTCGCGTTCCGCAGCTTGGCGATCTCGGTGACGTCGACCTCGACCACGGTGGTCAGCTGGGCCGAGACCTTCAGCGAGTTGACCATGTGGGTCGCGATCGCCTTGCGGATCCGGCTCATCTTCTCGGTGGTGCCGCGCAGCGGGCTGATCGGAGCCTTCGCCGCGGGAGCGGCGGCGGCTGCCGGGGCGGCAGCGGGTGCGGCCGCGGCGGCCTTCTTCGCCTCGGCGGCGGCGATCACGTCCTGCTTGCGGATCCGGCCGCCGACGCCGGTGCCCTGGACGGCGTTGAGGTCGACCTGGTGCTCGGCCGCGAGCTTGCGGACGAGCGGGGTGACGTAGTTCGGGCCGTCAGACGACGATCCGTTCGCCGACGAGGCGACCGGAGCAGCGGCAGGAGCCTGAGCCGGGGCGGCCTGCGGGGCCGGCGCGGCAGCCGGCGGCTGAGCAGCGGGAGCCTGGGCGGCCGGTGCCTGAGCAGCCGGAGCCTGAGCAGCCGGTGCGGGTGCAGCGGCCGGAGCTTGAGCGGCCGGCGCGGCCTGCGGTGCCGGGGCAGCCTGCGGTGCGGGCGCGGCCGGGGCCTGCGCTGGTGCCTCGGTCTGGGCCGGTGCCGCGGCGGCGGGAGCGGCGGCGGGTGCGGGGGAGGAGGCCGGGGCGGCGTCGCTGGAGCCGACGATCGCCAGCTCGGCGCCGACCTCGACGGTCTCGTCCTCGGCGACCTTGATCTCGAGCAGCTTGCCCGCGATCGGCGACGGGATCTCGGTGTCGACCTTGTCCGTGGAGACCTCGAGCAGCGGCTCGTCGACCGCCACGTCGTCACCGACCTGCTTCAGCCAGCGGGTGACCGTGCCCTCGGTGACACTCTCGCCGAGCGCCGGCAGCGTCACCGACGTACCGGAGGCGGAGCCACCGCCGGAGGACTGGGCCGGGGCCTCGGCGGCCGGAGCGGCCTCAGCCGGGGCAGCCTGCGGTGCTGGGGCAGCCTGCGGTTCGGGCGCCGCCTCCTCGGCAGGAGCCGGAGCCTCGGCGGCCGGGGCAGCCTCAGCCGGAGCAGCCTCAGCCGGAGCGGTCTCAACCGGGGCAGATTCGGCCGGAGCGGCCTCGGTCTCGGCGGGCGCGGAGTCGGCCGGGGCGGAGCCGGAGCTCTCGCCGGCGTCGCCGATCACCGCGAGCTCGGCGCCGACCTCGACGGTCTCGTCCTCGGCGGCCTTGATCTCCAGCAGGGTGCCGGCCACGGGCGACGGGATCTCGGTGTCGACCTTGTCGGTCGAGACCTCCAGCAGGGGCTCGTCGACGGCAACCGTGTCACCGACCTGCTTGAGCCAGCGGGTGACGGTTCCTTCGGTGACGCTCTCCCCGAGGGCCGGCAGGGATACAGAGGTCGGCATGACGGTCGTTGCTCCTTCGTCTGATCGGTCGAGTGTCAGCCTACGGGGCCGCCGGAGCGAGCGGGATCCGGGTTACAGCGGACGCGCACGCCCCGCGGCCTCAAACCTACTCGGACAGTCCAGTGGCTGCCCGGCCATCTCAATCGTGGAAATGCAGCGCCTTCCCGGCCAGCGCGAGGTGGGCTTCGCCCAGGGCCTCGTTCTGGGTCGGGTGGGCGTGGACCAGCGGTGCGACGTCGGCCGGGTAGGCCTCCCAGTTGCAGATCAGCTGGGCCTCGCCGATGAGTTCGCCGACGCGGGAGCCGACCATGTGCAGGCCGACGACCGCGCCCTCCTTGGCCCGGACGAGCTTCACGAACCCGGAGGTCTTCAGGATCTGGCTCTTGCCGTTCCCGCCGAGCGGGTAGTTCAGCGTCTCGACCTCGCCGTACTTCGCCTTGGCCTGCTCCTCGGTCAGACCGACCGACGCGACCTCCGGCTCGGAGTACGTCACCCGGGGGATGCCGGCCTCGTCGATCGGGGTCGGGTTCAGGCCGGCGATCTGCTCGGCGACGAAGATGCCCTGCTGGAAGCCGCGGTGCGCGAGTTGCAGACCCGGCACGATGTCGCCGACCGCGTACACGCCGGGGACGCTGGTTTGCAACGTCTGGTCGACGGTGACGAAGCCACGGTCGAGCGCGACACCGACTTCCTCGTAGCCGAGACCGGCGGTGTTGGGTCCGCGGCCGACCGCGACGAGCAGCACCTCGGCCTCGATCACCTCGCCGCCCGCGACACTGACCTTGACGCCAGTGTCGGTCACGGCGACGGACTCGAACAGGGTGCCGGTCTTGAAGGCGATCTTGCGCTTGCGGAACGCCCGCTCCAGGGCCTTGCTCGCGTCGGCATCCTCCGCCGGGACGAGCCGGGGCAGTGCCTCGACGATCGTGACCTTGGTACCGAAGGAGGTCCAGGCGGAGGCGAACTCGACGCCG
Source organism: Kribbella sp. NPDC049227 (assembly GCF_043197265.1). Taxonomy (NCBI): domain Bacteria; kingdom Bacillati; phylum Actinomycetota; class Actinomycetes; order Propionibacteriales; family Kribbellaceae; genus Kribbella; species Kribbella sp. NPDC049227. The sequence continues at coordinate 223,852 of NZ_JBICST010000003.1, forward strand.
ATCACACCGCCACCCAGTACGACGGCGGATTCCGGGACCCGGTCCAGCGTCAGCGCGTGCTCGCTGGCGATCACCCGGTCGCCGTCGAGCTCCAGGCCAGGCAGGGACCGCGAGTACGAGCCAGAGGCAAGGATGACGTTCCTACCGGTGTACGTCGTGTCGCCGACCTGGACCGTGGTGGGGGAGGTGAGGCGGCCTTCGCCCTCGATCACGGTGATGCCGCGGGCCTTCAACTGGCCCTGCAGGCCCTTGAACAGCCGGTCGACGACGCCGTCCTTGTACTTGTTCACCCCGCCCATGTCCACGCCCTCGAGCGTGGTGCGGACCCCGAACTGTTCACCTTCGCGAGCCGAATCGGCCACCTCGGCGGCGTGCAGGAGGGCCTTGGTCGGGATGCACCCGCGGTGCAGACAGGTCCCGCCCACCTTGTCCTTCTCCACCAGAGCGACGGACAGGCCGAGCGTGGCGGCCCGCAGCCCGGCGGCATAGCCACCGCTGCCGCCACCAAGAATCACCAGGTCGTACGTCGTATCGCTGTCTGCCGTGTTCGTCACAGGTTCCTCCGTGGGCATCTGGTCGGCGGGCCGGCCCCGGATCGCGGTTCCGGCCCGGCGACATCTTTTCACCGCCGCGGCCGGGCGCCACCGCCGGGCCGGTCGCAGGGCGTGCCGGTGGGTGCTGGGGTTGTGGAGTTAGGGATACTTTCCCCATGAAGTGGTTCGGTCGCCGGCAGAAGCCGGGCACGATGCGCCGGTCGGAGAATCCGGATCAGGCGCACCTGCGGGAGTTCGCCCAAACCCGCCAGGGCGTCGAGGGGTTCGTCGAGCCGCGTACGGCGGTGACCGAGTACACCCTGCTGCTGGTCGCCATCGACGGCGAGTGGACCCGACGCCGGGTGCCGTCGGTCCAGTGGGCGCACAACTTCGCCAACAAGCTGGGGATCCCGTCGTACGACGCCGCGGTGGTCGGTTACCCGCCTCGCATGCGCGAATACAACGCCCGCATGAAGAAGAACGGCCTGAGCTGAGCAGTAGCTCCGCCATGTAGTCGCGTCACCCCAATTCGCGGATGACTGGCGGGCGGGGATCAGCGGGCCGCGCGGGCTGACCGGCCGTATCGTCTGCTGGGTCGAGCAGCTTGCACCGGCCTGGGATGAGGCGGATGAAGGATCAGCATGAGTTCTTCGCGACCGGCGACCTCGAGTGGACGGACGCGGGTCGAGGCATCGTCGAGAAGGTGCTCAGTCGCGACGACGCGAATGGCGACCTGACCCGGCTGGCCAGATGGGCCCCCGGCACCACATCGGGCGCCGGGGTCATCAGGCACGAGTACGTCGAAGAGGTCTATCTGCTCGAGGGCTCGCTGACCGATCTCACCCTCGAGCAGACCTTCGGCCCCGGCGACTACGCCTGCAGGCCGCCGGGGATGCCGCACGGCCCGTACACAACGGCCGACGGCTGCACCATGCTCGAGATCCGCTACTCAGCTCGCTGAGGCGGCCAGTTCCACCAGCGTGCGCACGGCGTACCCGGTGCCGCCGGTGGGGGTGTAGCCGGACGCACCGCCGTCGTTGAAGGCCGGGCCGGCCACGTCGAGGTGCACCCAGTCGATGCCCTCAGCAACGAAGTCGCCGAGGAACGCGGCCGCGGCCAGCGCGCCGCCCCACGGCTCACCGGTGATGTTGGCCAGGTCGGCGACCTTGGAGTGCGACTTCAGCTTGTCCAGCATCTCGGCCGGGATCGGCAGCGGCCACATCGCCTCGCCGGCGGTGATCGCGGCGTCGACCACCCGGTCCCGCGCGGTGTCGGTGTTCGCGAACGCGCCGGCCACCTTGGTGCCCAGGGCAACGACGCAGGCGCCGGTCAGGGTGGCCACGTCGATGATCAGGTCAGGCTCGTCCTCGGACGCGCGGACCAGTGCGTCGCCGAGCACGAGCCGGCCCTCGGCGTCGGTGTTCAGCACCTCGACGGTCTTGCCGCCGTACATGGTCAGTACGTCGGACGGGCGGGCCGCGGACCCGGACGGCATGTTCTCGGCCATCGCGGCGTACGCGGTCACCTGGACCGGCAGCCCGAGGCGCGCGATCGCGACGGTCGCACCGATCACCGCGGCGGCGCCGGCCATGTCGGACTTCATGCTGACCATGCCGGTGGAGGTCTTCAGCGACAGGCCGCCGGAGTCGAAGGTGATGCCCTTGCCGACGAAGGCCAGGTGCGTCACCGGCTTCTTCGGCGTGTAGCTCAGCCGGACCAGCCGCGGCGGATTCGTCGAGCCCTGGCCGACGCCGAGGATGCCGCCGTACCCGCCCTTGGCCAGGGCCTTCTCGTCCAGCACCTCGACCTTCACGCCGTACTCCTTGCCGAGCTTCAGCGCCTGCGCGGCGAACTCGACCGGGTGCAGGTCCGACGGCGGGGTGTTGACCCAGTCGCGCACCTGGTGCACCGCGTCGGCGGTCACCTCGGCCCGCTCGAGCGCGGCCTTGGCCTCCTTCGTCCGGGCCAGGTCGGTGAGCACGACGATGTTGCCGGGGACGTCGGACGGGCTCTCCGACTTGTACGCCGTGAACGAATAGCGGCCGAGCAGTGCGCCCTCGGCGACCGCGCGGATGCACTCGGCGTCCGGCGTCGGCAGCGCGAGAGCGACGGACTGGGCCGTCTTCGCGGCGCGTACGCCGGCGCCGGCCGCGGCCCGCAGGTCCTCGGTCTTCAGTTCGCCGTCGGGGGCCGCGCCGAGACCGACCGCGATCAGGCCGGGCGACTTGCCCGGCTTCGGGCCGGGCACCTTGGTGACCTCACCGGCTTTGCCGGTGGCGCCGAGGTCGGACAGCACCTCCACCAGCTTCCCGCCGTACGCGGCGTTCAGCGACTCGGTGCCGGCGGGCAGGGTCACGCCGCCGCCGAGTTTGACCACGCCGATGACCACGGCGTCGGTCTTGACACCGGCCGCATCGGACTTGCTCAGGGTGATGGTGCTCACGAAATCCTCAGTCCTCCTTGACCGCGCCGGGCAGACGGCCGGCCGTGACGGTACGTGAATGCTGCCTCCGCATGCTACGCGTCGGGTAAGTTCCGCTCCATGACCGCGTCAGCCGAATTGAAGAAGTCCCCGTTGCACGAGCGTCACGTCGCGCTCGGCGCCAAGTTCGCCGAGTTCGGTGGCTGGGAGATGCCGCTGGAGTACGGCGGTGTCGTCGCCGAGCACACCGCGGTGCGTACCTCTGTCGGGGTCTTCGACGTGAGCCATCTGGGCAAGGCGACAGTGAAGGGGCCGGGCGCAGCGGCGTACGTGAACTCCTGCCTGACCAACGACCTCGGCAAGATCGCGCCGGGACAGGCGCAGTACACACTGTGCTGCAACGAGCGCGGGGGAGTGGTCGACGACCTGATCGCCTACCTGCATGCCGACGACGACGTGTTCCTGATCCCGAACGCGGCCAACACCGCCGAGGTGGTTCGGCTGCTGCAGGCGGACGCGCCGGAGGGCGTCGTGGTGACCAACACTCACGACGACTACGCGATCCTCGCGGTGCAGGGGACCAACAGCGACGACGTGGTGTCCGCCATCGGTCTGCCGATCGGCCACGACTACATGTCGTTCACGACGGCCGAGTTCGCCGGTACGCCGGTCGTGGTCTGCCGCACCGGTTACACGGGCGAACGCGGATACGAGCTCGTCGTACCGAACCAGGCCGCGGTTGCGGTGTTCGACGCGTTGCTGGCGGCCGGAGCGCCGTACGGGATCCTTCCGGCCGGACTGGGTGCCCGGGACACGCTGCGGACCGAGATGGGGTACCCGCTGCACGGCCAGGACATCACTCCGGACATCACCCCTGTGCAGGCGCGGTCCGGCTGGGCCGTGGGGTGGAAGAAGGAGCACTTCTGGGGAGACGAGGCGCTGCGCGCGGAGAAGGAGCGTGGACCGGCCCGGATCCTGCGCGGACTGCGCGCCGCCGGGCGAGGGATCCCGCGGCCGCACATGACCGTGCTGGACCAGTCCGGCACCACTCTCGGCGAGGTGACGTCCGGGACGTTCTCACCGACGCTGAAGAAGGGCATCGCGCTGGCGCTGCTCGACGCGACGGTGAAGGAAGGCGACCAGGTGGTCGTCGACATCCGCGGCCGGCAGGAGACCTTCGATGTGGTCAGGCCGCCCTTCGTCACCGTCCACGTACGGGAGAGCTGAGTTCGTCAGCCCCAATCCCAGCCCCGAGTCATGGCCATCAAGAGGGGCTACGCGAACTGCGCCTCGCATTCGGTGTCCTGGTCGAACACCTGCATGCAACAGGGCAGCTACGTCGATCTTCCCGATCCGGCCGGTTCACAGAAGTACGTCGTACTCGTCGAGGCGCGCCGGCAGGACACCGGGGCGACGCTCGACCACCTGCTCGCGACCGAGTACTGGTGATCGTCTGAGCGGGCGCTGAACAGCGTCAGTGTCGTCCTCCGGCCGATGGCCGGGGGACGACGCGTTCGTGGAGGGACAGAGCCCGGGCGACCGGGAGCCGGGGCCGAATTCAGTACGCAGCGTGACGAACACGAGAACGCCGGTTGCGGTGACAGTCTGTCATAAGTTGGCACAAATTGGTCGCTGGCTGGACTGTGCCGACGCGTTTTGCGAATGATTGGACACAAAGGGTGACGGATCGGGGCAAATGTTCCGTTCCGGTACCCGTTCCGGTAACGATTTGTGCACTGGTGCCGGGCACCGCTGGTTTGGTGTCACAGTGTCAGGCAGGCTTGCGCCCGGTTGTGGGGGATCGGCGCTGTCAAGGGGATTTGACGTAGCCGCCCACAGAGCAAAGGCTCGGCACGATATCCACCCGATATGTGCCGGATCAACAGACCGAATCCGGTTGACAGAGCTGACGGAGCGCGAATGAGTATTGGGTCACCAGACTCGACCGTAGGTGTCGAGGACCACCCGGCGTCGGCGGAACCGGTACGGACCGCAGCGACGCCGCACGGCAAGTCGCCGAGCCGGATCGCGTTCGACCGCCTGCGCAAGGACCGGGTCGCGGTGACCTGCGCTTGCGTGGTCGTGTTCTTCATCCTGGTTGCGGTGTTCGCGCCAGTGCTGGCCCACATCGAGGGGCAGAACTACAGCACCTTCCACACCGACCTGGTCGACGAGTACGGCTTCCCGACCATCGCCTCGACCGCCGAGCACTGGTTCGGCATCGAGCCGAAGACCGGCCGCGACAACTTCGCCCGCTGGGTGTACGGCGCTCGTCCGTCGCTGATCATCGCCTTCCTGGCCACCCTGTTCGGCACTGTCGTGGGTGTCGTGATGGGTCTGCTGGCCGGCTTCCTCGGCGGCTGGGTGGACCGTGTGATCTCGTGGCTGATCGACTTCGTCCTGAGCCTGCCGTACCTGCTGTTCGCGATCGCGCTGGTGCCGATCGTCGAGTCGATGCGGGGCGGTTCGTTCAACCTGTCGCCGCAGGAACAGGCGCAGATCAGGTTCTACGTGCTGATCTTCGTCCTGTCGTTCTTCGGCTGGGCAGGCCTGGCCCGGATCATCCGTGGTGAGGTCCTGTCGCTTCGCGAGCGTGAGTTCGTGCTCGCGGCCAAGGCGATCGGGGTCCCGACCCGGCAGGTCCTGTTCAAGGAGCTGCTGCCCAACCTGGTCGCACCGATCGTCATCTCGGCCTCGCTGTCACTGCCCGCATATGTGACCGCGGAAGCCGGTCTCTCGTTCCTCGGCGTCGGACTGGTCGAGCCGATCCCCTCGTGGGGTCAGACCATCGCCGTGGCCACAAACTGGTTCAAGGCCGACCCGATCTACCTCTGGTTGCCAGTGGTCGGAATCACCGCTCTGGTGCTTTCCCTGGCCCTGCTCGGAGATGCGATCCGGGACGCCTTCGACCCCAAGACTCGCCGGTAGTTCGGCGATTGCCCCAGCGGCAGAAAAGGAGAAACCCGACCATGCAGTGGAAACGGATCACCGCAGTCGCGGCGACGGTCATGTTGGCCGCCGTGGCCTGTGGCAGCCCGTCCTCGAACAGCGGAAACAACAGTGGTGGGCAGGGCAACCTGGGTGGCGCCCAGGAGAAGGCGACTGACGCCACTGCGAAGGGCCCGGCCGCGGAAGTCGACGGAGCGAAGAAGGGTGGCACCGTCACGGTGCTGTCCGACGTCACGCCGGACACCTTCGACCCGACGAACATCTACTACACCGACGGAAACCAGATCAGCAAGCTGTTCTTCCGTACGCTGACCCAGTACCGGCTGGACGGTGACAGCCACAAGCCGGTGCTCGTCCCGGACCTCGCCGAGGACCTGGGCACCAAGTCGGCCGACGGTCTGACCTGGACCTTCAAGCTGAAGAAGGGCATCAAGTACCAGGACGGCACGGAGGTGAAGGCCGCCGACTACGCGTACGCGATCAAGCGCTCCTTCGCTCACGACCTGTACGACGCCGGACCGACGTACCAGATCCAGTTCTTCAAGGACGGCGAGACCTACAAGGGCCCGTACGGCGCCGGTGGCGCGAACTACGCGGGTGTCGAGACGCCGGATGACAGCACGCTGGTCATCCACCTGGCGAAGAAGTTCGACGACCTGCCGTTCTACGTCGCATTCCCGATGTTCACGCCGATCCCGCAGGCGAAGGACACGCAGAAGAACTACGAGCAGCGCCCGATGTCGACCGGCCCGTACAAGGTCGACTCCTACGTTCCGGGCACCGAGCTCAAGCTGTCGAAGAACCCGAGCTGGGACCCGAACACCGACCCGGTGCGGCACCAGTACGTGGACGCCTGGGACTTCAAGTTCGCCCAGGACACCATCAAGGCTCAGCGTCAGGTCCTGGCCAGCTCCGGCCCGGACGCGAACGCGCTGAACTACTCCAACCTGGACGTCTCGCTGCTTCCTGAGGTCAAGGACCAGTCGCAGCTCGTCAAGGGTGAGTCGCCGTGCACCATCACCTACCCGATGGACACCCGGAAGATCCCGCTCGAGGTCCGCAAGCTGATCGCGAAGGCCTTCCCGTACGACTCGTGGCGCAAGGTCGCGGGTCTGACCCCGGCCGACGCCATCCCGGCGTCGACGATCCTGCCGCCGGCCGTCCCGGGCTTCGAGAAGTACGAACTGCCGGGTCTGAACGGCACCGGTAAGGGCGCCGAGGACGACGCGGTGGCCGCCGAGGTCAAGTCCGAGCTGGCCAAGCTGGGCAAGGCGAACTTCGAGCTCAGCTGGTACTTCTCGATCGACGACCCGATCTCGACCCAGGTCAGCCAGCTGCGTCAGCAGGTCTTCGAGAAGGCCGGTTTCAAGGTGAAGCCGATCGGTGTCCCGAAGGCGAAGCTCCGCACGTTCGTCGGCAACCAGGACGCACCGGTCAACATCGGCAAGACGCCGACCGGTTGGTGCTCCGACTGGCCGTCCGGTTCCAGCTGGTTCCCGGTTCTGTTCCGCTCCGACGCGATTGCCCTGGGCAACAGCATCGGCCAGCTGCAGGACAAGGCGCTGGACGCCAAGATCGACGCAGTGTCGGCGAAGACTCCGGACGAGCAGCTGAAGGAGTGGAAGAACATCGACAAGGACATCCTGGAGAACTACCTCCCGGCCCTGCCGCTGTACTACTCCGGTACGAACTCGCCGATCGGCAAGAACATCGGGCACGCCATCAACGACCCGACACAGGGTCTGCCCGAGTTCACCTCGATCTACCTGAAGCAGCCCTGATCGAGGCCCGTTCTGAAGCAGTAGTCAGTCAATGAACGGTGGAGTGGTGCCCGGATCAGTGTCCGGGCACCACTCCGATCGGTGAGGAGACAATCCCGTGCTCTACTTCGTGGCGCGCCGTCTGGTCAGCGCGCTCAGTGTCGTGTTGGTCACGCTGATCGCGACCTTCGCGCTGTTCTTCATCGCGCCCACGGACCCAGCCGGCGCGATCTGCGGCGAGCGCAACTGCACCCAGCAGCGCTACAACGAGATCAAGTCGAACCTTCACTTGGACAGGCCGAAGGTTCAGCAGTTCGCGGAGTACACCGCGGGCATCTTCACCGGCCGTGACTTCACCACCTCCGGCGTCACCCAGCACTGCGCCGCGCCGTGCCTGGGCTTCTCGTTCAAGAACGACCGCCCGGTCACCGAGATGCTCAAGTCCCGGTTCCCGGTGACGCTGTCGTTGGTCGCCGGGTACGCCGTCCTGGTCCTCACCATCGGTGTCTTCGTCGGATCGCAGGCGGCGAAGCGACGCGGGACCCTGGGTGACCGTGCGCTGATGACCAGCACGCTGGTGGTCAGCTCGGTGCCCTACTACATCGTGGCGCTGATGATCGCGCTGTACCTGACTATCTTGTATCCGATCCTTCCACGGGGGTCCTGGACTCCACCGACGGAGAGCATCGGGAAGTGGTTCGCCGGCCTGCTCACCCCGTGGCTGGTGCTCGGCATCTACAGCTGCACGTCCTACGCTCGGTACTCCCGTGGATCCATGGTCGAGACACTGAGCGAGGACTACATCCGGACCGCACGGGCCAAGGGCCTGTCCGACCGGGTGGTCACCTACAAGCACGCGCTGCGGTCCGGCCTGATCCCGGTGATCACGATCTTCGGCCTCGATGTCGCGGGCAGCCTGGCCGGCGCCATCTTCACCGAACGGATCTTCGACCTACCCGGTCTCGGCGTCCTGGTGCTGGACAGCTTGAACAGTTACGACCTGCCGGTGATCATGGGCACCGTACTGGTGGCATCTGTCGTCCTGGTCGCGATGAACTTCCTGGTGGACATCGGTTACAGCCTGATCGACCCGCGAGTGAGGCTTACGTGAGCACACCCGCCCCTGAAGACCGGAAGGACACCATGGTCGAGAGCGCAGCTGGCGAGTCGGAGGCGACGGCGGACGAGAAGCGTGGTCCGTCGATCGCCACCCGTGAGCGCCGGCAGGGTTCGATCAACCCCAGTGGCGAGACGCCGTACCTGGTGGTCGAGGACCTGACGGTCAAGTTCCCGACCGCGGACGGTGTGGTCAGCGCCGTGAACGGGCTGAGCTACTCGGTCCCGCTCGGCCGCACGCTGGCGATCGTCGGCGAGTCCGGTTCTGGCAAGTCCGTGTCGAGCATGGCCGTGATGGGTCTGCACGACCGCAAGCGGACCCGGATCACCGGGTCGATCCGGCTCGGCGGCGACGAGATCGTCGGCCTGCCGGAGAACGAACTGATGAAGATCCGCGGCGACGCGGTGGCGATGGTGTTCCAGGACCCGCAGTCCTCGCTGCACCCGCTGTACACGGTCGGCAACCAGATCACCGAGGCCTACCGGGTGCACCACAAGGTGTCCAAGGACACGGCCAAGAAGCGTGCTCTGGAGATGCTCGACCTGGTCGGCATCCCGAACCCGCAGCGCCGGTTCGCGCAGTACCCGCACGAGTTCTCCGGCGGTATGCGGCAGCGCGCGATGATCGCGATGGGTCTGGTCAACGACCCGAAGCTGGTCATCGCCGACGAGCCGACGACCGCGCTGGACGTGACGGTGCAGGCGCAGATCCTGGACCTGCTGAACAACCTGCAGAAGGAGTTCGGCTCCGCGATCGTGCTGATCACCCACGACCTGGGTGTGGTGGCCGAGATGGCCGACGACGTGCTGGTGATGTACGCCGGGCGTTGCGTCGAGTACGGCACCGCTGAGGACGTGCTGGCCAACCCGCGGATGCCCTACACCTGGGGCCTGCTCGAGTCGATCCCGACGGTGTCGGCGGCGAGCGAGCGGCTGCGCCCGATCAAGGGTCTGCCGCCGAGCCTGCTGAACCTGCCCGAAGGCTGTTCCTTCAGCCCGCGCTGTCCGTACCAGGACCGGGTGAAGGGCGAGCGTTGCACCACCGACCTGCCGGAGCTGCTGCCGGTGGACGGAGCCGGTGCCCACACAGCCCGTTGTCACCTGCACGACAAGGCCACGATCTACGCGGCCGAGGTCGCGCCGAGACTGGGCTGACAGGGGCTGAGGAGAGAGATGAGCGACAACACTGTGCGCAAGGTCGACAGCGTTCCGTCCGGCAGCACGGCGAAGGACTCCGGCACGCCGCTGCTGCAGGTCCGGGACCTCAAGATGCACTTCCCGATCAAGGAAGCGGCCGGACTCGGCCGGACCAAGAAGGTCGTCCAGGCCGTCGACGGCGTGAGCTTCGAGCTCAACGCCGGCGGGAGCATGGGCCTGGTCGGCGAGTCCGGCTGTGGCAAGTCGACGACCGGCCGGATGATCACCCGGCTGCTCACCCCGACCGCGGGCGAGATCCTGTTCAAGGGCACGAACATCGCCCACCTGAAGGAGCGGGAGCTGCGCCCGTTCCGGCGGCAGCTGCAGATCGTCTTCCAGGACCCGTACAGCTCGCTGAACCCGCGCCAGACGGTCAGCAACATCATCAGTACGCCGCTGCGCGTGCACAACCTGGTGAAGAAGGGCAAGGAGCTCGAACGAGTCCAGGAACTGCTGGAGCGGGTCGGCCTGAACCCCGAGCACCACAACCGGTACCCGAACGAGTTCTCCGGCGGTCAGCGCCAGCGCATCGGCATCGCCCGGGCGCTCGCGGTGGAGCCGGAGGTGATCATCGCCGACGAGCCGGTGTCCGCGCTGGACGTGTCCATCCAGGCCCAGGTGATGAACCTGCTGGAGGACCTGCGCCGCGACCTCGGCATCGCGTTCGTGTTCATCGCCCACGACCTGGGCGTGGTCCGGCACTTCTGTGACCGGGTCGCGGTGATGTACCTGGGCAAGATCGTCGAGCAGGGCACGCGCGATCAGATCTACGGCGCTCCGCAGCACCCGTACACGCAGGCGCTGCTGTCCGCGGCTCCGGACCTGGGCACCATCCGTGGTGTGCCGCCGAAGGAGCGGATCCGGCTGGTCGGCGACGTACCCTCGCCGATCGACCCGCCGAGCGGCTGCCGGTTCCGGACCCGCTGCTGGAAGGCCGAGGACATCTGCGCGACGCAGGAGCCCCCGCTCGAGCCGAAGCCCCAGTCCACCGCCGGCCACGCCGCGGCGTGCCACTTCGCGGAGCCGAAGGTCGACCTCACCGCCGAGGTCTCAGCCTGAAACCCGTTGCACAGAAGGGCCCTCGCTCCGGCGGGGGCCCTTTCTTCATCCGTGCTTGAGCTCGTCCCGCTCCTGGGCGAACCGGACCGCCTCGAACGCGACCAGCACCGCCAGTAGAGCAGCGAGTACGGCGAGTTGGGCGAGGGCCGGGATCGTCATGACCAGCGGTATGGCGATCAGCACCAGAGCGGCTGTGATGAGGCGGGACACGCTCCACAGGTGCACGGTCCGGCGCTTGAAGCCGACGTGGCCGAGCAGGTAGAGGGCGACGCCGACGAAGAGCGCGTAGAGACCGACACCCTTCAACGGGTCGTCCAGGTGATGGTGCTCGGTGTCGCCGACGTACTCCAGCACCTTCTTGAGACCGAGGGCGAGCAGGACGATGCCGATCACCATCGGGAGGTGCAGGAACGTGTACGCGTCGCGGGCCAGCTTCGGCCGGGTCTCGGGTGGCTCGTTCTCCAAGGCACGTTCGCCGTACCGCACGGTCGCGTCGAAGTAGATCCACCAGAGCGCGGCGGACACCGCCAGGCCGAGCAGGGACGCGATCAGGATCGGCCAGGAGATCGGCAGGTCGGTGACGCCGACGCCGATCGCGACGATCGACTCGCCGAGCGCGATGATCACGATGAGCCCGTGCCGCTCCGCGAAGTGCGCCGCCGACCGGAACCGCCAACCGCGCGCGTCGATCAGGTAGGTGCCCCCGTAGTCCGCTGCCAGAGCCGCTGCCCACAGCAACGTCTGGGTCCTCCCGTCGTACTGCGAGGCGATCAGCAGCAGCGCCGTGGCGGCGAGCATCGACGGCGCGAATCGGAGCAGCGTACGTCGCAGGACCGGGTCGCCGTCCGCGATCAGCCAGAACAGGACCAGGTGCAGCGCGCGGAAGGCGAAGTACGCGCAGGCGATGACCACCGGGCCGGGCAGACCGCCGGGCAGGTCGTCGAAGGCCTCGGGAATCGCGAGGGCGATCAGGAACATCGCGGCCATCGACAGCAGCAGTACGCCGGCGACCGAGCCCTCGTCCGCCTTGACGAGATTGCACAGCCAGGAGAAGCCGATCCAGCTCCACCAGAGCAGCCCGACCAGGAGGATCCCGCGGAGCAGTCCGTGCCAGGTCAGGTCGTGCGCCATCAGCGCCGTGATCTGCGTCAGCGCGAAGACGAAGACGAGATCGAAGAACAGTTCCAGCGTGGTGACTGACTGGTCCGCACTGGTCTCCAACGCCCGGATGGACCTCCTGGATGCCGCCATGGCGCACATCCTGCCATTCGGTCCGTGCCGTTTCCCTCGATCGCTGACTGGAACGGTGGGCTCCCGCTGGTCAGGGTCAGGAGGGAGCCCACCGGGTCGCTAGGCGCGGCCGTGCGCCTGCCGGCTGCGACGGCTGAGCGAGTCGATGGTGACAGCGATCAGAAGCACCGCGGCAGTCACGATGTAGCGGACGCTGGAGTCAAGGCTGAGCAGGGCGAGACCGTTCGAGATCGACATGATCACCAGAGCTCCGAGCAGAGCGGAGTACGCCGATCCGCGGCCACCGAAGAGGCTCGTGCCGCCGATGACGGCGGCGGCGATCGCGTTCAGGTTGGTGTCGGTGCCGCCGCTGCTCTGACCCACCGCGACCAGCCGGGCCGCCGCGAGGATGCCGCCGACGGCGGCGAAGGTCGAGCAGGCCGCGAAGACTGACAGGTAGATCATCCGGACGTTGATACCTGCCCGCCGGGCGGCCTCGACGTTGCCGCCGACCGCGAACACCGAGCGGCCCCAGCGGGTCCGCCGTACGACGAGATCGGTGCCGACCACCAGCGCGAGGAAGAGCAGGAACATCGACGAGACGCCGCGATCGCCGTTCAGCACGACGACCGGGACGACCAGCCCCACGGCCAGGGCGCCTGCTTTGATGGCGATGACCGAGGTGGGGGCGGCCGACAGCCCGGCAGCCGCGCGGGCGCCTCGGCCGCGCAGCCGGGTCAGCACGTACAGCGCGACCACCACCACGATCAGTCCGTACGCGACAGCGGGGGAGAGGAAGCTGCGCGCGGCGAATCCGACCAGCGCGGAGTCGTACGGCAGGTTGAGCGTGCCCTCCTTGCCGAGCACAAGCAGTTGGAGACCGAGGAAGCCGAGCAGACCGGCCAGGGTGATCACGAAGCTCGGTACGCCGAACCGGGTGTAGAGCGCGCCGTAGAACAACCCGATCACGAGCCCGAGGGCGATGCTGACCAGGAGCGACAGCACCCAGGGCCAGTTCAGGTTGACGAACGTGACGCCGAGGACGGCCGCGGACAGGCCGCTGACCGAGCCGACGGACAGGTCGATCTCGCCGAGCAGCAGGACCAGCACGATGCCCAGCGCGATGACGCCGACCGAGGTCGTCTGCAGGGTGAGGTTCACCAGGTTGCGGCTGGACAGGAACGAGCCGTTCGCGATCTGGAAGACCGCCCAGATGATGATCAGGCCGACCGCCACCGGGACCGAGCCGAGGTCACCCGAGCGGAGCCGGGCGGTGAACGCCGAGACGGCGCCCCTGATGCCGTGACTGGCGATCAGCCGCTCGTCCTGCAGGTCGGCGGGCAGTTGGTCGGTGCCGTTGGTGGACGAGGTGCCGGGGCGCGGCGTGTCCTGCGGCCGGATCTCTGATCCGTGCAACGTCATGATGCCGAGCCCTCCTGCTGTGTCCGGCGCGCGGCGCGCTCGGAGACGGCGTTGTCCGTCGCGCCGGTGATGGCGGCGATGATGTCCTGCGTCCTGGTCTCGCTGACCACGAAGACGCCGTTGTTCCGGCCGAGCCGCAGTACGGCGACCCGGTCCGCGACCGCCATCACGTCGGCCATGTTGTGGCTGATCAGGATCACGGCCAGGCCGCGTTCGCGCAGCCGCTCGACCAGGTTCAGCACCTCGGCCGTCTGGGCCACGCCGAGAGCCGCGGTGGGCTCGTCCAGCATCACGACCTTCGGCTGGCCGAGCAGGCTGCGCGCGATCGCGACGGTCTGCCGCTGGCCGCCGGACAGACTGGCGACCGGGATCCGGACCGACGGGATCTTCGCGGACAGCTGCCGGAGCAGTTCCCACGACGACCGCTCCATCTCGACCTCGTCGAGCACCCGGCCCCGGCGCAGTTCCCGGCCGAGGTACAGGTTCGCGACCACGTCGAGGTTGTCGCACAGGGCCAGGTCCTGGAACACCGTGGCGATGCCGAGTTGCTGCGCCTCGGCCGGGCTGCCGACCCGCACCTCCCGCCCGTCGAACACCATCGTGCCGTCGTCGGCGGTGTAGACGCCGGCGATCGTCTTCACCAGCGTCGACTTGCCGGCGCCGTTGTCGCCGACCAGGGCCAGCACCTCACCGGTCCGGACGTCCAGCTCGATGTTCTTCAGGGCCTGGACCGCGCCGAAGCGTTTGGAGACGCCCCGCAGCGTCAGCACCGTACCGGTGCCGACGGGGACAGGTGTGGGGGTGACAGTCACTCGATCAGCCTCCTGGGCTTTGCGTTCAGGCCATGATCGCGGCGATCCGTCCGCCGGGACAGACCCGGCGTTGCCCCGCACCTCACTGCGGGGCAACGCCGAAGGGCGGGTCAGTTGCTGGTCAGGCCGGCCGCGGTGCAGGCGGCGGCGAACGACGCGGTGCAGATGTCGCTCACCTTGTAGATGTTGTCCTTGACCACGGTGTCCTTGATGTTGGCCTTGGTCACCGCGACCGGGTCGAGGATCGTCGAGGGGATGCCGCTCTTCTCGGTGGTCGACTCGGGCTTGCTGCCGTTCGCCAGCGCCAGCGCGCCCTTCGCGGCGGCCTCGGCCTGCGGCTTGACCGCCTTGTAGATCGTCATCGCCTGGTCGCCGGCGACGATCCGCTGGATCGCGGCCAGTTCGGAGTCCTGCCCGGTGACCGGCGGCAGCGGGGTGACGCCGCCACCCTTCAGCGCGGCGATCGCGCCGCCCGCCGTACCGTCGTTGGCGGCGTACACACCGACCAGGCCGTTCTTGATCGCGCTCAGTTGGCCTTCCATCCAGGCCTGCGCCTTGTCCGGGCTCCAGTCCGGGGTGTCGAACTCGGCGGCGATCTTGAAGCCGCTGCCGTCCAGCACGCTGTGCGCGCCCTTCTTGAAGTCGGCCGCGTTCGGGTCGGTCGGCGCGCCGTTGATCATGGCCAGGTTGCCGGAGGTCTTGCCGGCCGACTTGAGGGTGTCGACCAGGGTCTGGGCCTGCAGCTTGCCGACCGCCTCGTTCTCGAACGACACGTAGTAGTCGGCGTTCTCGATGAATCGGTCGTACGCGACCACGGGGACGCTCTGGCTCTTCGCGGAGGCGACGACCGCGGCGGCGGCCTTGCCGTCGACCGGGTCGAGCACGAGCACGTTCGCGCCCTGGGTCAGCGCCGCCTCGGCCTGCTGTTGCTGCTTGGCCGCGTCCTGGTCGGCGTTGCTGTAGATCAGTTCGCAGTCGGCGCAGGCGGCCTTCAGCGCCTCGGTGAACAGCGGCCGGTCGAGCGCCTCGTAGCGGGTCGTCTTCGACTCCGGCAGCAGCAGCGCGATCTTCTTGGCGCCGCCCGAACCGGAGTCACCGTCGTCGGAGCCACAGGCGACGAGGGAGACGGCGAGGGCCGAGACGGCGAGGCCGAGGCCGACGAGACGGGATGCTGACACGGACATATGGCGGCTCCTTGACGTGAAGGCCCGGGTAGGCCTGACGGAAGTCAAGCTCTCGGCAGCCTTGACGTCAAGACTTGAATTCAAGAAATAGACATATTCCTGTGACGCGACCGTTTCACAGGCAGGCGGAAGCCCCGTCGTACTCCGAGTGGCGCGGTGGTGTCAGGAGATGCTGAGCGACTTGGTGGCCTGCGCGTGGCTGAGCACGGAGGCCAGGTGGATGGCGCCGATGATGTCGGCCTCGTCGCCGAGTTCGGCGCGTCGCAGATCCACGGTCGCGGCGGCGCTGGGGATCGCGCAGCGGTCGAGAGCTTCGCGGAGCGGGTGCAGGATCAGGTCGCCGGCCTCCGCCATCAGGCCGCCGACCACGATCACCTCGGGGTTGAACAGGTTCACCAGTCCGGCCACCGCGACACCGACCCTGCGGCCGGCATCCTCGATCACCCGGCGGCAGCCGAGGTCGTCCTGCAGGGCCCGGCTGATGATGTCCTTCAGCCGGAGCGGGCCGTGCGACGCCGCAAGGCTGCTGATCAGGGCGCGGGATCCGACGAACGTGTCCAGGCAGCCCCGGTTGCCGCAGCGGCAGATCGGGCCGTTCTCGTCGATGGTGACGTGACCGATCTCGCCCGCCGTACCGGCTGAGCCGCGGAACACCTCGCCGCCCAGCACGATGCCGGCGCCGACACCGTAGGAAAACTTGAGGTAGCAGCCGTGCCGGACGCCGCGGAGCGCGCCGTTGCGCAGCTCGCCGAGGGCGGCCAGGTTGGCGGTGTTGTCGAGCGCGACCGGCGCCCGCAGGTGGCCGGCCATCGCCTCGGCAACGTTCACGCCGCGCCATCCGGGCAGGACCGCGTCGGACCCCGCCTCGCCGCTGACCGAGTCGACCGGCGCGGGCAGGCCGAAGCCGATTGCGCTGATGTCCTCGACGCCGGAGCTGACGGTTTCGGCGAGGTCGGCGAGCAGCCGGGCGGCGCGCTCCATCCCGTCGTCGGCGACGTGGTCGGCCTGCAGCGGCATCAACTGCTGGGCGAGGATCTCGCGGGACTCGTTCGCGATCGCGACCCGGACGTCGCGCTCGCCGAAGGCGACTCCGGCGAGCAGGCCGCCGCCCGACGCGAGTGAGACCAGGACCGCGCGGCGGCCATTGCGGATGCTGCGGGACAGGCCGACCATGCCGGCCTGGTCCAGTTCGCGGACCATGTTCGACACGGTGGCGGCCGACAGCCCGGAGGCGGTGGCGATCTCGACCTGGGTCAGGGGGCCGTGTTGCCGGACGACTCCCAGAACGCGTTCGCGGTTGGCTTCGCGCAGCGAAGCCTGCGACCCAGGTGCGGGGCGGGTTGCGTTCATTACATAAACATAACGGATCGCGAGGTGTACCCGGCCCTGTACCGGCCGTAAACCGCCAACATCACATCTGTCCTCGCCGTCACTACCCCACGTTCGCCGTTCACCGGCGACATTAATGCACGCCTGCCCGCCGCCTACAGGAGACACTCCACCCAGCGTCGGGGGCGTACCGAAGAACGGGTAGTGGTCTGCCCTTCACGCCCCATCCCCGCTCGTGGCGAGGCCGCGGTGCCGCCGGATGGCCGCTGCGGGCGGACTACTACCCGTTCTTCGGTACATCGTGCGTTAGGAGGTCAGGGCGAGGGTCAGCAGAGCGACCGGGAGGGCCAGTTCGACAGTGGCGCCGAGTACGTCGCCGGTGGTGCCGCCGAGGGCGGTGTGGGCGCGGCGGGTGGTGGCGAACGCGGTGGCTACGGCCAGCAGGACTGCGGCTGCGGTGCCTGCGAGACGGAGGACGTCGGGCGCGGTGGTCAGCCAGGTGAGGATCAGGGCACCGGCCAGTACGACGGCTGTGGCCGCGGCTGCTGTTAGGGGGCGGACTGTGGCGGCGACTACTGCGCCGAGGCCGTCTGGGCGGGCTGCGGGGGCTGTGGTGCGACAGGACCACGGGAGAGTCAGGCGACTGGCTGTGGTGGCGATCAGGGCTGCCTGCCAGCCGAAGCCGGCCTGGATGCAGGTGGTGAGGGCCGCGACGTCGACCAGGAGTACGCCGATGATGCTGACGACTCCGAATGGCCCGATGTCGCTCTGCTTCATGATCCGGAGCATGGTCTCGCGGTCGCGCCGGCTGCCGAGGGCATCCGCGAAATCCGCCAAGCCGTCGAGGTGTAGTGCGCCGGACAGGCCTGCCACCACGAGCACGGCAAGCACGGCGGTGAGCAGATCCGCATCCGGCCGCACCAGTTGAACGAGCGCCACCACGCCGGCGGCGATCGCGCCGACCATCAAGCCGACGGCAGGCGCGAGCACCATCGCCCGCCCAGCGACCGGACGGTCCACCGTCGACGGCATCGGAGCAGGAAGCACCGACAACGTGCCCAGACTCAACCAAGCCCCGTCCAACCACCCACCGCGGCCCCGGTCGGCCGACCCACCGCCGGGAGGGATCGCCGAACCACCGCCGGGAGGGATCGCCGAGCCACCGCCGGGAGGGATCGCCGAGTCACCGCCGGGAGGGATCGCCGAGTCACCGCCGGGAGGGATCGCCGAGTCACCGCCGGGAGGGATCGCCGAGTCACCGCCGGGAGGTTTGGCCGTGCCGCCGCTGGAAGAGTGGGCCGGGCCAGGGCTGGCAGGGTTGGCTGAGCTGTTGGACTGGTTCTCGTGCTCTGTCATGTCAGGGGGAGGGTTCGGCCGGCGATGGTCCAGAGGACTTGGTCGGAGGCTAGGGAGATGGTGGTGTTGAGGCGGCCCATCAGGTCGCGGAAGAGGCGGGTGCCGGCATCGGCGGGGACCACGCCGGAGCCGATGTCGTTGCTGACGGCAACCACGACCCGGGACGTGCCCGACCAGGCGCCGGCGAGCTCCGCGATGCGTTGGTCGACCAGGTCCGAGCGACTCAGATCCGACCAGACATCGAGGGAGTCCATGGTGCGGGAGAGCCACAGCGTCAGGCAGTCGATCAGCATCGGCGGCCCGGACGACTCCAGCAGCGGGACCAGATCGATCGTCTCCGCCAGACCCCAACTGGCTGGGCGCCGGGCCTGATGCTTGGCGACCCGCTCCGCCCATTCCGCGTCACCGGAGTCGTCGCCGCCGGTCGCGACGTACAACACGTCGGGCTCCGAGGCCAGGCGGCGTTCGGCGGCGACCGACTTGCCGGACCGCGCCCCGCCGAGGATCAACGTGCGCTGCTCAGCCATCCGCCCTCCCGGAGTCGAACACCACTGGTACGTCGAAGGCCGCCTTCCGTGCCGTACGGCGGAAGGCATTCAGCACCGGCCGCCCGACGAGCAGCACCAGGACCGCGCTGAGGATCCCGCGCGGAATGTCCCAGCCCAACGACGTCGCCACCACGAACAAGAAGTACCGATGCAGGTTCCCCGCCAGCGCGTCGCCCGGGATGAACGAGAAGTCGCTGCCGAAGGTCGCGTACGGCCAGAACCACAGGTTCATCACCACGCCGTACAGCACGCCGGAGACCATCGAGTACGCCGCCAGCAGCAGCAACTCCAGCCGTCCACCCGCCCGTGGCAACAGCCCGGCCAGGCACCCCACCCACGCGCACGCGAACATCTGGAACGGCATCCACGGCCCGACCCCGCCACTGATCAACGCCCCACCCAGAAGCGACACAGCCCCCAGCACGAACCCGAACCCTGCCCCGAACGCCCGCCCGGCCAGCACCAGCAGGAAGAACCCCGGCTCCAGCCCCGCAGTACCAGGACCCAGCGCCCGCAGCGCGGCGCCGACGGCCGCCAGCATGCCGAGCAGTGAGATCACCTTCGCGTCGATCCCCGACTCGGACAACTCCGCGAGTACGACGGCCACCAGCAACGGCAGCAGTAGGACGAAGAGCCACGGAGCGTCGGTGGTGTGGCCGATCGCGGACGCACCCACCTGATCCGTGTGCAAGAACAACGGCCAACCGAAGGCCAGCAGACCGGCCAACGAAGCGACCATGAGAGCCGCCGTACTGCGAGGCTTCAGCCGGACGAGATTCACGACGCACGGTCCAATGCGGTGGCGACCTCGCCGACGGTCAGGAACGGCAACGGGGCAAGGATCTTCGCCACCTGCGGCGCGAACGCCGGCGACCCGGCGATCACCTCCGCGGTCTCGCCGTCACTCACCAACTCGCCCTCAGCGAGCACCAGAACCCGGCTGGCGACCTCGGCGACCATCTCCACGTCATGCGTCGACAGCACCACCGCATGTCCAGCAGCCGCGAGCTCACGCAGGATCTCCACGAGCCGCCGCTTGGCGCCGTAGTCCAGCCCACGCGTCGGCTCGTCCAGCAGCAGGAGCGGCGGAGCGCCACACAGTACGACGGCCAACGCCAGACACAGCCGCTGTCCCTCGGACAGGTCCCGCGGATGCATCCGGTCGTCAATGTCGGGCGCCAGCCGGTTCAGTAGCGCTCGGCACCTACCGGACGGCACTCTGAAGTCGGAGTCGGCGCTGGCGCACTCTTCGGCGACCGTGGCGGCGTACAGCAGGTCCGCAGGCTCCTGCGGCACCAGTCCGACCGCCTTCACGAGCTTGTCAGGCTTGGTACGGCGTGGGTCCGCGCCGCCGGCGACCGCCGTACCGGATCGGGCTGGCACGATGCCGACCAGGGCGTTCAGGAGCGTCGACTTGCCGGCGCCGTTGCGGCCCATCAGAGCGACGATCTCGCCTGCCTTGATGCTCAGGGACACTCCACGCAGCGCCATGACGCTGCCGTAGCCGGCGACGAGGTCGGTGCATCGCGCGAGCTCGGAGCCGAGTGACGCGTTGGGTCTGACCGGCGCAGCCGAGTCCAACCGGCTGCGCAACGCGACTGCAGCCCGCCGGGCGTCCCTGACCGACAGTGGCAGGGGAGACCAGCCAGCCAGTCGTCCGAGCTCCACCACAGGCGGTGCGACCGGCGCGGTCACCATCTGGTCCGCCGGCAGCCCGGTCGACACAGCAGCCGAACCACCGGGTACTTCGATCACGCGATCGGCGTACTGGATGACACGCTCGAGCCGGTGCTCGGCCATCACCACAGTGACGCTCAGGTCGTGCACGAGCCGCTGCAGCGCGGCCAGCACCTCCTCCGCCGCCTGTGGATCCAGAGCGGACGTCGGCTCGTCCAGAACGAGCACAGCCGGGTGAGAGGTGAGGGCCGCGCCGATAGCGGTCCGCTGTCGCTGTCCGCCGGACAGCGACGTCAGCGCACGATCGCGTACGTCGGCCAGTCCCAGCAGGTCGAGCGTCTCCTCGACCCGGCGCCGCATGACGTCCGGCGCGACTCCGAGTGACTCCATGCTGTACGCGAGTTCGTCCTCCACTGTGTCGGTGACGAACCCGGCCATCGGGTCCTGCCCGACCATGCCGACGACATCGGCCAGGTCGCGGGGCCGGAACTCGCGGGTGTCCCGCCCGTCGATCAGGACCCGCCCGGACAGCGTGCCACCGGTGAAATGTGGCACCAGCCCGTTGATTGCCCTCAGCAACGTTGACTTGCCGGAACCGGTCCGGCCGATGACGAGCGCCAGTTCGCCCTCGGGCACGGTGAAACTCACGTCCCGCAGGGCCGGTTGCGCGGCGCCGTCGTAGGTGACCGTCACCCGGTCGAACTCGATCATGAGACCGCCCGCCTCACCACTGGCGGCGCGGCCAGTGCAGGAGCCAGGCCCACGAGGATGCCGAGAATCGGCAGCAGCGGAGCAGGTGGAATCACCATCGGTCCCGGCAGCACCAGACCGGTCACGCCACGCGCCGCTGCGGTCACCATGGCCGCGGCGGCGACCGCACCGGCGCCGACGACCAGCCACTCGGGGAGAGCCCACGGATCGGGCCGGTACCGCGTCCGCGACACCCGCTGCCGCCCGACCGCCATCGCACCGACGGCCATCAGCAGACCGACGCCGAGAGCGGACGCAGCGAACGGAAACGCCATGGAGTCGGTGAGGAGCGCGTAGACACCGAGCAGGATGCCCAGCAGACCCAGCAGCACGCACAGTCCGGTCAGGCGGCGCTGCTGCTGAGGGACCTGCGCCGTACGGCCGTAGCCGCGGGAGTCCATCGCGGCCGCGAGCTCCACGGACCTGTCCAACGCACCTTCCAGTACCGGCATGGCCGTCGTACGGAAGGAACCTCGGGTGCGGCCGCGCAGGCGACGGGCGGCGCGGATGCGGCGGGAGTCCGTCACCAGTTGGGGTGCGAAGGTCAACGCCACCACGCAAGCCACGCCCATCTCGTAGAGGGCTCCAGGCAACGACTTCAGCAGTCGCCGCGGACTGGCCAGTGCGTTGGCGGCACCAATGCAGCACAGCATGACCGCCAACTGGAGGCCGTCGTACAGGGCGGTGATCAACGCCTCGGCGGTGACCTCGCCGCCGAGCTTGACCCCGCTGGCCCAGTCCGGCAACGGGATCTGGGGCAGCGTGAACAGCACTGTGTTGCCCTGCGAGCGGGTAGACAGCAGCGCTTGCAGGACTACTCGGAGACCGATGACCACCAGCCCGAGCTTGAGGAAGGCGGCGTAGCTGTGGGCCCAGGGAGCGTCGCTCCGGCGGGCCGCCACGACGAAACCGGTCACTGCGAGGATCAGCAGGAGCAGCACCGGGTTCCGCGTCCTGCTGGCGGCCACGGCCATCCCCAGGGCCCACAGCCACCATGCCCCCGGGTGCAGGGCCCGGGGGAGCGTCAGGTGATGGACAGTACGCACTACTGACTCGAGGAGCGCCGGCGGCTGAGGACCAGACCGCCGCCTGCCAGTACGAGGACGACCACCGCGGCGATGATGATGCCGGTCCACGGTGCACCGTCGTCGGACGAGGACGAGTTCGAGGTGGTCGGTGCGGGAGCGGCGGTGGAGCCGACCGCGGCACCGATCTCCAGGGTCACTGGGGTATCCGTGGCCGGCACCTTGATGTTCTTCACCTGGTCGCCGCAGCCCTTGGACGGGTACCCGTCGATCCCGCAGGTCAGGCCCTTCTCGATCCGGACCGGGCCGACCGCGGCCAGGACCTTCGCCCCGGTCGCCTTCGGATCCGTCACCACGCAGGTGCCGGTGGCGGGCTTCGGCGTCTCACCGCTGAGCGCGTCCTCCGGCGTACCCGGGTCGACCACCAGGGCCACCCGCTTCTTCCCGGTCTCGGCCGGGGTCTTGCCGCAGATCGCCTCGAAGTCACCGGCCGCGCGCGGCATCCGGGGCGCCGCGCCGCCGACGGCGAACCGCCAGCCCTCCACGGCTCCATCGGTCGGTACGACGACGTCCGCGCCCTTCTGGGCGAAGGCCCACTTGCCCGCCGTCCACTGGTAGTAACCCCAGAAGCGGTAGCCGTCCTCGGCCTGTGCCGTGGTGGCGACGGTCCCCGCCAGCAGGAGACCCGCCAGCAGGCTGAGGACCAGTCGTAGCGTCCGTTGTGCAGTCATCTGATTGTCCTCGGTCGGGCCGTGGCCCGATGGAGGAGGTCCCGCCTGCGCAGGCAGGGTAGGGGCTCCACCCGCGGACCACGGCGGGTAGCTGAGCCTGTCTGCCTGCGTCACAGTGTTCCGGCTCGCCACCTGAGGTGGCCTACGGTTGCGGGTCAGCGCCGGACTTGGACCGGCTTCCCTGTGACGCAGGCGTTTGGTTCGGTCCGAAGCCTACTCCGGCGCCGCGAGACTCATCGGGCCGTAGACCTCACGGCCGTCCTCCAGCAGGTAGACCTGCCCGACGCCACGCTCGGACAGGTCCCGCCAGGTCTCACCCAGCCAGCTCTCCGCGTCGCCCTGCGCGGAGAAGTCGGCCCCGCCGACCTCACCGGGGTCGACCAGGGCGCCGCTCGCGGTCTCGAACCGCCAGCTCCAGCTCACGAGCCCGGCCGGGTCTGCGGCGCGTTCTGCACGGTCTTGGCCGGGTCACGCTCGACGATGCCGCCCAGGACCTCGTCGATCCGCTTGAGCAGGCCGTCCTCGAGCTTCACACCGGACGCCTTCACGTTCTCGACCACCTGCTCGGGCCGGGAGGCGCCGACGATGGCCGACGAGACGTTCGGGTTCTGCAGCACCCACGCCACGGCCAGCTGGGACAGCGACAGGCCGGCCTCGCCGGCGAGCGGCTTCAGCTCCTGCACCCGGGTGAGCACGTCGTCGTTGAGGAAACGCCGGATCATGTTCGCGCCGCCCTTGTCGTCGGTGGCCCGGGAGCCCTCCGGCGGCTGCTGGCCCGGCACGTACTTGCCGGTCAGCACACCCTGCGCGATCGGGGAGAACACGACCTGGCCGATGCCCAGCTCCTCCGACGCCGGCACGACCTCGGCCTCGATCACTCGCCAGAGCATGCTGTACTGCGGCTGGTTCGAGACGAACGGGATGCGCAGCTCACGGGCCAGCCGGTGGCCCTCCTGCAGCTGCTCGGCGGTCCACTCGGACACACCGATATAGAGCGCCTTGCCGGAGCGGACGACGTCGGCGAAGGCCTCCATCGTCTCCTCCAGCGGCGTCTCGGTGTCGTACCGGTGCGCCTGGTAGAGGTCGACGTAGTCGGTCTTGAGCCGCTTCAGCGACCCGTTGATCGACTCGTGGATGTGCTTGCGGGACAGGCCGGTGTCGTTCGGTCCGCCCGGGCCGGTCGGCCAGTAGACCTTCGTGAAGATCTCCAGCGACTCGCGCCGCTGACCCTCCAGCGCCTCGCCGAGAACCGACTCGGCCTTGGTGTTGGCGTACACGTCGGCCGTGTCGAACGTGGTGATGCCGGCCTCCAGGGCCGCCCGCACACACGCCTTCGCCTGTTCGTTCTCCACCTGGGAGCCGTGCGTGAGCCAGTTCCCGTACGAGATCTCGCTGACCTTCAAACCACTGTTGCCGAGATAGCGGAAGTCCATACCCCCGACCCTACTGGGCCCGGATCAGCTCGGCTTCTCGCCGCGCTTCACCATCGGCTTGGGCAGCCGCCAGCGGCGCATCTGCATGGTCCGCCGGACCGCGTAGAACCCGATGCCCTTGGTCGGCTCCTTCGGGAACTTCGCCGTGACCGCCTTCCGCAGGCCGGCCGAGAGCAGGAACCAGTCCAGCGCGATCAGCACGATCATCACCAGGAAGAGCAGGTTGACGATGCCGGCCAGCCAGGGGAACTGCGCCGAGAACACCACGCCGACCAGGGACACCACCAGGAGCACCGGCAGCGCGAACTCCATCACCGAGTAGCGGGCGTCCACGTAGTCCCGGGCGAACCGCCGGACCGGCCCCTTGTCGGCGGCCGGCAGGTACCGGTCGTCGCCGGTACGCATCGCGTCCTGCATCTTGGCCCGCTCGGTCCGGACCTTCTCCCGCCGGTACGCCGACGCCTCCTTGCGGTTGCGCGGCTTGCGCAGCGCGGCCTTGCGGGCCGCCTCCGCCTCCTTGCGGGTCGGGGTGGGGCGTCCCTTCCCGCCCGGCTTGCCCTGGGGCTCGGCGGGTACGGTGGTATCTGTCTCAGACTTGGTACGACGGAACACGGGGTCTGAACCTCATTCGGCAGGGCAGGTCGCGACTCGGGGTGGTCCCCGGACCTGACACCCACTTTATCGGGGCCGGTCCTGATGGTGTGGTGACCCGTGGGGACATAGGGTGGACAAGGCACGCCGGGTCGTCACGCCGGCACAGAAGGGGTACGGATATCGATGAGCATCTTCAGGCGGATGTCGACGATCTTCAAGGCCAAGGCGAATTCCGCCCTGGACAAGGCCGAGGATCCTCGCGAAACCCTTGACTACTCGTATCAGAAGCAGCTGGAGCTGCTGCAGAAGGTGCGGCGAGGCGTGGCCGACGTGGCCACCAGCCGCAAGCGGGTGGAGCTGCAGGCCTCCCAGCTGCAGTCCCAGTCCAGCAAGCTCCAGGACCAGGCGCAGAAGGCGCTCTCGATGGGCCGCGAGGACCTGGCCCGGGAGGCCCTGACCCGCAAGTCCGGACTGCAGGGCCAGATCGACGATCTGCAGACCCAGCACGCCCAGTTGCAGGGTGAGGAGGAGAAGCTGACGCTCGCCTCCCAGCGTCTGCAGGCCAAGGTCGAGTCGTTCCGGACCCGCAAGGAGACCATCAAGGCCACCTATACCGCGGCCGAGGCGCAGACCCGGATCAACGAGGCGTTCTCGGGCATCTCCGAGGAGATGAGCGACGTCGGTCTGGCGGTCCAGCGGGCCGAGGACAAGACCCAGCAGATGCAGGCCCGGGCCGGCGCGATCGACGAGCTGCTCGCCTCCGGCGCGCTCGACGACGCCAGCGGTACGGCGAAGGACAACATCACGCTGGAGCTGGAGCGGATGTCGTCCGGCTCCGACGTGGAGAGCGAGCTGGCCGCGATGAAGGCGCAGCTCTCCGGCGGCAGTGCGCCCAAGGAGCTGTCCGGCGACACGCCAGGTCCGGCCCAGGCGCAGGCGCCTGCCCAGCAGCCGGCGCAGCAGCCGGCCGCCGAGCCGGCCCGGCCGCAGGACGGTGACGTTCGATGATCGTTCGCATCATGGGCGAAGGTCAGTGGCGACTGGCCGACGAGAAGCTGGACCAGCTGAACGCGGTCGACACCGATCTGGAGAAGGCTGTCTCCGCCGGTGACGAGGCGGGCTTCAAGACCGCCTTCGCCGCGCTGCTGGAGTTCGTCCGGGCCGGCGACAAGCTGCCGGACGACGAGCTGCACGACTCCGACGCGATCCTGCCGCCCGGCGACAGCACGCTGGGCGAGATGCGCGAGCTGATCAGCGGTGACGGCCTGATCGCCGGCTGAACACACTGCCGGCGATCGCCGTCCCGACCCGGCGGCCGATCACCCGCTGTAGTTGACACGAGACCCCCTGAGCCTGGAAAACAGGCTCCGGGGGTCTTCGTCTGAGTGCTGGATTTCGCACGGGTAAACACTCGCCCCGGGTACTGTCCGACCAGGCGTTCCCGTAGTACTCTCTGGGTCAATGCCGTTGTGGGGGCGGCATTTCATCGAGGTCCGTGACGGGGTGTGGGTTGGTCACGGGCATCGCTTTTCACCTGTGGGGGGTGACTGTGCGTGACTGAATTTGTCATGTCGGAGGGGTTGGCCGATTCGGCTGATCTACGGCCGGCGCCGTCGGGGGAGCGTCGTCGGCCGGTCTGGGTGGTACCGGACGAGATTCCGGCGATCGTGCCGCTGTCGGCCCGGTTCACCGAGGCGCGTTGGGTGGGGAGGTACCGCCGGGCCGCGCTCGCGGCCGACCTGGCCGCGGCTGTGACCGGTGGCACGCTCGCCCTGGTGGCCCGTTTCGGGGCCCAGATCAACCTTGGCTACATCCTGGTCGGCGCGCTGCTGCCGATCGCCTGGCTGGCCTGTGTGGCGCTGCAGCGGGGCTACGAGACCCGGTACTTCGGCACCGGGCCGGAGGAGTTCCGCTCGATCATCCGGGCCGCGGTCGCACTGACCGCCCTGGTCGCCATCACGTCGTACGCGACCAAGAGCGAGGTCGCTCGTGGTTTCGTCATCCTGGCGGTGCCGATGACGTGCCTGGCGGCGATGTTCGGCCGGTGGGTGCTGCACCGCAGCATCTCCTGGCGGCGGTTCGCCGGGCGGTGCATGCGCCGGGTGCTCGTTGTCGGACGCAACGACCAGGTGACCACGCTGCGGCGGCACCTGGAGGAGCGGCCGGCCGACGGCTACATCGTGGTCGCGACCTGCCTGCCGCGTGGTGACGCGTTCGAGGAACCTGCACCCGAACGGCTGGGCCGGACCGAGATGGACATCCTGGCCGCGGTCGACCAGTACGACGTCGAGGTCGTGGCAGTGGCCGCGGATCCTGAGCTGGCGGGGTACACGCTGCGGAAGCTGTCGTGGGCGCTCGAACAGCGCGGTGTCGAACTGATCGTGTCGCCGGGCATCGTCGAGGTGGCCGGCCCGCGGATCTCGATCCGACCGGTCGCCGGACTCTCGCTGCTGCACCTGGAGCGACCTTCGGTCAGCGGCGGCCCGCACCTGCTGAAGACCATCTTCGACCGGGTGCTGGGCTGTCTGCTGCTGCTGGCGGTCTCGCCGATCCTGATCGTGACCGCGGTCATGGTGAAGGCGACCAGCCGGGGGCCGGTGCTGTTCCGGCAGACCCGGGTCGGCCGCGGCGGTGAGCAGTTCTCGATGCTGAAGTTCCGCACGATGGTGGCCGACGCCGAGGAACGCAAGGCCGAACTGCAGAAGCTGAACGAGGGCAACGGGGTGTTGTTCAAGCTCCGTGACGATCCACGCGTGACCAGGGTCGGCAAGTACCTGCGCCGGTTCTCGATCGACGAGCTGCCGCAACTGGTGAACGTGCTCCGGGGGGACATGTCACTGGTCGGCCCACGGCCGCCGCTGCCTGCCGAGGTCGCGAAGTACCAGATCGACGACGCGCGGCGGATGCTCGTGAAGCCAGGCCTGACCGGTCTGTGGCAGGTCAGCGGTCGCAGCGATCTGACCTGGGAGGAGTCCATGCGGCTCGACCTGCGGTACGCCGACAACTGGTCGATCGCGCTGGACCTGCTGATCTTGTGGAAGACCGCCCGCGCCGTCCTGGGAAGCGACGGCGCCTACTGAACCCGCCTGGCCATCTGCCGGCCGGGCGAGTCGACGCACCACTACGTCGGGGGACGTCAGAACACGCGGTGCATTCCCGAGGGGGGAATTCATGATGCAACAACTCAGTGCCGAGCCCGGTACTGATCAGGAAACGGCCGACGACGCTGTCGTCGTCCGGTCCGAGGCCGCGACCCTGGTGATCCAGGCCGCGTCCGGGGACCAGGGCGCCTGGAGCCGGTTGGTCGACCACTATGCGCGGCTGGTCTGGGCCGTGACCCGCAGCTTCCGGCTCAGCGACAGCGATGCCGCGGACGTGTCCCAGATGGTCTGGCTGCGGTTGCTCGAGCACATCCACCGCGTCGACCCCGAGCGGGTCGGCGCGTGGCTGGTCGTCACCACCCGCCGGGAATGCCTGCGGGTGCTGGCGTTCCGCAAGCGGGTCCTGCTCACCTACGAGTCGGCCGCGTTCGAGGGGGTGCCCGGCGACCTGCCGGAGCTGGACGCGGATCTACTCGCCGACGAGCGGGCGGTCGACGTACGGCGGGCTCTGGAGAGCCTGCCGGACCGGTGGCAACAACTGCTCGGCATGCTGATGGCCGACCCGCCCGCGCCGTACGCGGAGATCTCGGCGACGATCGGAATCCCGATCGGCAGCATCGGCCCGATCCGCGGCCGGTGCCTGGAGAAACTCAGACTGCTGCTTGCCTCCTGAAGCAGGAGCCTGTATCCGGCGGCTGGTCCGGATCCGTCTGATCAGAGCATGATCCAGGCGGTCCGGACCGGCCGTTGTGTGCTGCCCGGCCAGTGGAGCAGGAAGCTGACCAGCCGGGCCGCGGTCGGTCCGTCGTCGGCACCGCGGGACTCGACCATCACCGGTCCGGACGGGGAGACCCGCAGTTCGACGGTCAGGTCGGTCTGTCCGTGGACGTCGACGTCCAGGGTGATGCCGTACCCGGCGAACCGCAGCCGCCGTACGTCGCCGCTGTCCGGGGCGTCGACGAGGCTGTCGAAGACCACGTCGAGGACGTCGAGATCCCGCTCGTGCCGCCCGAACGCGGCGTAGCCGACCGAGCGGAGCAGTGCGATCTGCTCGCCGGCGGCACGCTCAGGAGGCCCGATCACCGTGCTCAGCGCTCCCCTTGCACCTTGATCACGCTGTCCCGGTCCTGCCCGTACGGCGCGCCTTGCCAGGCGGCCCAGTTCACCCGGCTGCCCTGCTCGTGCACGACGAAGTTCCACGGACCGGCGTAGGTGTTGTTGAAGAACCGGTTGCCCTGGTGGAACGTGATCTCGTCCTGCACGGTCGCCTTCTGGTACGGCGACCAGGTCGGGAACGTGCCCCAGTTGGAGAACAAGCCGTTGAAGCCACACCCGTTGCCGAACGCGCAGGTCTGCCGGATCTTGTCCGGGTCGAGGCTGAAGACGTTGTCGTGCACCCGCACGTTCTGCGTCTTCCACCGGCAGTCGCCGACGTACGGCGGACTTGGAGCAGTTTTGTTCTTCGCGTCCCGGATGAAGGTCTCGCTACAGGTCTTGGGCGTGACCACCGACGGGTTGACCAGCGTGCCCGAGCCGGTGCTGGTGTTGGCCGGCGACCCGGCGAACCGGTCGGCGTTCTCCCACAGCACGACGCCGGACCAGTTGTCGGTGAAGACGTTCCCACTGATCTCGAAGGTCTTGTTGTAGACGCCCGTCACCCGCGAATCGCTGCCGGACTCGGAGATGTACACCGCCGGGGTCGGGAAGCCCTTGTTCTGCAGGCCTTTGTCGAGACCGTTGCGGACGAAGGTGTTGCCCCGGATGCCGGCGTTGTAGCTGGTCTCGTAGACGATGCCCTCGGCATGGTTGTCGGAGATGTAGTTGCCCTCGATCTCGAACCCGGTGTTGTTGGTGTCGGCCCACAACCCCGCGCTGAGGTTGTCGTGCACCCAGTTGCCGCGCACCACCGCGCCGGTGACCTCCCAGAACTTGCCGCCGCCGGTGCAGCCGCAACCCTTCTTGAGCGTCTCCCAGTCGTCGGTGTTGTTGCCGGCGATCTCGTTCTTCTCGATGGTGATGCCCTTGACCTTGCCCGGGTTGTAGGCGTTGAAGCCGTACTGGCCGTTGTTCTGCAGACAGTTGCCACGGACAACGTTGTGGTCGCCGACCATCAGTCCGGCGCCGGCGTTCAGCCGGATCGTGTTGGCCTGGATCGTCCAGCGCGAGCCGGCGTCGTGGTTCACCACGCCCTCGTCGTTGTTGGTCCGGGGTGCGCCGAAGTTCTGGATGGTCAGGTTCTTCACCTGGACGCCGGTGGCATACCCGGTGAAGGCGTACCGGTTGCTCTTCCCGCCGTCGAGGACCGCGCCGGGCGCGCCGATGTAGACGTTGCCGTCCTTCGGGATCACCTGGGCGTACGGCCCGGTCCCGACCCGGTGCGTGCCCGGCGACAGCCAGAACGTCGTACCGGCCGGATGCGAGGTGGTGACCTCGTTGAGGTTCTGGCTCGTGCCGACGACGACCGCACCGGACGGAGCCTTGGCCGGACCGGCCAGGGCCTTCTCGTTCCCGCAGACTCGCGCGGGCGGCGCTGTCGGTGCGGTGACGTTGGTTTCCGTGGCCGCAGGTGAAGCGGAGGGGGTGGACTGAGCCTTCGATCGCGCGTCGCCGTCGAGGACGGTGATCCCGACCGCGACGAGCGCGGCGACCACGACCGACGTCGCGGCGATGAGGAACGGCGGGCGGCGGTACCACGCGTGTCCCGTAGACGGGTCGCGTTGTTCCATGGCGTTTCCTTCGGGGGGCATCTGGACCTCGGACTCAGGCGTGGGCTGTTACCGGGTGCTCGATCGCGTACCGGTAGATGTCGAGCAACTGATCGATGCTCTGGTGTGGCTGGTGCTTCTTCTCGTACGTCGTTCTGGCCTGCCGGCCGAGATCGTCGTACCGGTCGGGGGAGGTGTCGACGTCGAGCAACAGCTTGGCGAGCGCGTCCGGACGTCCCGGCTCGAACAGGGCGCCGTCGACGCCGTCGGTGATCAGGTCCGGGAACGACCCGTGGCCGGACGCCAGCAGCGGTACGCCGACTGCCATCGCCTCGACGACCACCAGGCCGAACGTCTCCTCCCACTCCGACGGCAGGACGACCGCCCGGGACGAGCGGATCAGCTCGAACACCTCCGGCTTGGTCATCATCCCGCGCAGCTCGACGGACGGCCGGGTGGCCGCCCAGGCAGTGACGTCGTCCAGCATCGGGCCGCCGCCGGCGATCACGAGCCGCAACGCGTCGTCGCCGGCGATCGCGCGGTACGCGTCCCAGCCCTTCATCAGCAGGGGAGCGCCCTTGGCCGCGTCCAGGCGTCCGACATACGTGACCTGGCGCTGCTTCGGTCCGCCGACGGGGCCGTCGTACGGGACCACGTTGTGTTTGACGAACGTCCGGTCCGGATCGAAGTCCATCGCGGACATCAGCTGTCGCTGGGACTCGGAGATGAAGATGTACGCCGACACCAGGCGGCGCCAGCTGCGCCGGTGGCTCCGGGCGTTCAGCACCGTGGTCGAGGTCGCCAGCGCGGATCCCCGGTAGCACCGGTGGATCACCGCGGGCGCCGGGTTGCCACCGGCGCAGTCGTGGCAGACCTCGCCGTTGCGGAAGAAGTCGCCGCTGGCGCACAGCAGCTTGTAGTTGTGCAGGGTGATCACGACCGGGACGCCCGCCTTGCGGCACGCGTACAGCACGGACGGGCTCAGCAGCGGGAAGGTGTTGTGGATGTGAACGACGTCGGGCCGGTCCTCGGCCAGAGCCGCGGCGAGGTCCCGCCGGCTCGCCGGGTTCCAGACCACGCGGGCTGGCAGCGTCGCCTTCTGCCACGCGGGCCAGTCCTCGATGGCGTCACTGTGTCGCTCGAAGTGCCGGACCTCGTGGCCGAGGGCGGTCAGCGCCTCGCTCTCCTGGTCGACCACCCGGTTCTCGCCGCTCGGCGCGGTCGACCGGTACCGGTTGTGTACCAGCAGGATCTTCATCGCACTCCTTCACGGGTGGATGTGGAGTACACGAGTGACGCGGCCAGCGTCAGCTCGAGCAGGTACGGCGACGCTTCGCTGAGGCCGCTCTCGGTGAAGGACGCGACCACGCAGTACGCGACCAGGAAGAGCGCGAGCGCGCGATGCGGGCCCTGTGGACGGAACCAGGCGGCGGTCAGGACGAACAGCACCAGCATGATCGTGATCGCGACCCCGACCAGCCCGACGTCGTAGTACGTGCCGAGCCAGTTGGAGTCGATCGGCAGGCCGTTGAAGGACTTGTTGGACAGGCCGAAGCCGAACAGGGTCTCGAAGGCCGAGCGCGGCTGGGCCAGGATCGAGTCCCAGACGGCCCTGCGGCCGGTCAGCGCGGTCACCTCTTCGGCGTCCTGCCCGCGTGCCAGCCAGGTCGTCACCACCGAGCCGAGGGTGAGTGCCCCGACGGAGAAGACGGCGATGCCGATGGCGAACGACTTCCGCACCCGCGACCGCGCGGTGAACAGGCTCAGCCCCGCGATCAGGACGCCGGCCAGCATCGCGACCAACGCGGTCCGCGTATGCGTCAGCAGCAGCACGGGAATCGCCACCAGCACGCTGGTGAGCGCGACTCCGCGCCGGAGCAGTCCGGACAGCCACAGCACGATCGTGAGGCCGGCCGCCACCGCGGCGTAGTGCCCGACCTGCGTCGGCGGGATGGGCCAGAGGGCGCCGCCGAGCCGGTCCTCGGTCAGCGCCAGCCCCGGCGCGACGAGCAGCCCGAGGACGACCGATCCGAGGATGGTCCACAAGACCAGGAGGTGCGTCCGGACGAGCAGGAGGTCCCGGCGGGTCCACCACGGTGTCAGCAGCCACAGCACCATGGCGAAGGTGAACAGGCGGCCGGCGCGGAACAGCGCACCGAACAGGAACTCGGCCCGGACGCTGGCCAGCAGGCCTTCGGCCGCCAGCATCATCAACAGGAAGATGAACACACTCGGCCGGATCCGGACCGGCCGGTTCACCGACAGCGCCATCATCAGTGCGCCGACCAGGGCGCCCTGGGCGATGAGCTTGCCGACCGATCCCGGGATCGGCAGCAGGTGCGGTGCGCCCGGGAAGAACGTCATCACGTTCAGTACGAGCAGTGCCCAGGTGAGCTGGACCCGCCGGCGCCGCCGGACCTCGGGCGCGACCACCCGCCTGGTCGGGCGGTGGCCGAGCCGCGTGGCCAGCTGCGTGCTCCACCGGGGGGTGATCGTGGTCATCGGCCGAACATCTCGACGTCCACCGTCCTCGGCGTACCGGCCTCGGCTTCGGCGACGCCGACACCCTCGTCAGTGCTGTCCGGACGGAGGACAACAGCGGTGTCCAGCTCGAGTCCAGCCAGCCGCAGCATCTCGCCGGTGGCCTGGATCTTGGTGGTGGTCGATTGGCCCGCGGTCACCACGACGGCGGCGTGCGACGCCCACGTGCCCAGGTGATCGGCGCCGATCTCCGGCGTCAAAGTGGTCAGAGTGAGAACGAGGTCCGAGACCTCCCAGGCCGAGTCGAGGGCGATGTCACCGGAGCTCGCCGGCCGGTTGGAGTCACTCAGGCGCAGGTAGCAGCCCTGCGCCGGCCCGCGGTCCGGGTCGGGGCGGTGAACGTCGATGCGCCGTCCGGGCTCGCTGAAGCGTGACTCGTGGGTGCCGGGAGTCTTGACGCCCAGCATGCCTGCGAGCCTGCCGGTCTCGGTGAGGTCGGCCACCAGGACGTGCTTGCCTTCCTCGGCCAGCGCCACCGCCAGCGACGCCACCACCAGGGCACAGGTCTTCACGTCGTCGACGCTGACCACGGCCATGGCGGGTGTGGGGCGCTCGCCCCAGAAAATGCGCTGGTCGAGGTGCTGCACCATCAGCCGGACCTCCGGCTGGCGTCGCTGCGAGTCGCTCAGGTACCGGGGATAGGGCAGCAGTCGCCAGCGCGGCGGCCGTTCACTGCTCAGCCGGACCCGGGCGCCCAGCGCACGGGCGATGTCCTGCCGCTTCCACAGCCGGTCCGAGATCAGCGCGCGCACGATAACGAAGCCGAGACCGATGAACAGTCCGGCGAGCAGCCCGGTGGCCGCGTTGATCGCGATCGTCCGCTTGGCCGAGACCGGCACCGGTGCGGCCGCGTCGAGCATCCGGCTGCTGTTCATCCGCGACGCCTGGACCTGCTGGTCGAGCAGTTGCTGACCGACGTACTGCACCCGGTCGCGGGCGGCACCGAGCCGGACGGCTTCCTGACTGGTCGGGCTCTTCAGCTCGTCCGGATCGTCGCCGGCCGCGCGGACGGCCTGCTCGGCCACCGCCAGGTCGCTATCGGCCGCAGCCTTGTCACGACGCAGCGGCGCGTCCTGCAGCGCGATCTGCTCCTTGCGATAGACCAGGAACACCTGTGCGACGACGGTCGCCAGCTTGGTCGCCTGCTCAGGAGTCTTCGCCGAGGCCGTGATCTCGAGCACGCGGTCGGTCTTCGCTCCCGCGGTGTACTCCTTGAGCAGATCGTCCTGGGTCTCGGGCAGCTTGAGCAGATCGATGACCCGCTGCGCCACCGTGTGCGTGGTCGCCAGGCTGATATCCGTGGCCATCGCCTTGGCCGGGTCCTCACCATCGCGATGCGTGAGCAGCAGACGGGTCGACGAGACGTTCGGCGTCGGCACTACGACAGTCGACGCCAGGCCACCGGCCAGCCCGACGATGGCGATGATCAGCCAGATCCGTAGGTGCCGCCGGACCGCGTCGCGGAGAAACCGAAAGGTGACCAGCGCGTCCGGCGGGTACGCGGTCGACGGTCCGTCGTCGGCGAACAGGCCGTCGTCGTCGGTCCAGGCCGGCTGGCTCACCACGGGCTCGTTGTACGGCTGGTTACTCATTTGCCCCTCCT
Organism: Kribbella sp. NPDC049227; assembly: GCF_043197265.1. Classification (NCBI taxonomy): domain Bacteria; kingdom Bacillati; phylum Actinomycetota; class Actinomycetes; order Propionibacteriales; family Kribbellaceae; genus Kribbella; species Kribbella sp. NPDC049227. The sequence goes on from NZ_JBICST010000003.1 coordinate 258,929, forward strand.
CGCGGTACCTGTGAGGAGGGTGGGCAGCCGCGAGCTGGACCGGCGCATCGACTGCGAGACGCGGCCGATGGTGCGGTCCGTCGGGTCGGGATCGGTGACGACCAGGCCGTCGATGTTCCGGCCGTCGGCCGCGGCCGCGACAGCCAGCCGGGCCAGTTCCTCGGCCGTCACGGTGCCGGCCGACAGGGCGACGATCGTGTTGGTGGTGTGCTCGGCGCCGACCAGGTGTGGCGCGTCCCGATCGACGACGACCAGGTGGATGCTCAACGCGGTGGTGCCCTCCGGCTCCTGGTGGGAGTCGACCACGATCGAGGTGGTGATGCCGATCGACGTGGCGAGCGCCGCCAGTTGCGGGCCGAGCGGAAGTGCCTTGTCGTCGCCCGTGAACGAGATGACGGTCAGCGACACCGGTCCGCCACCCTTCACGTCCAGACCGAGGTGGTGCAGCGTCTTGCGCAGACTCCACGCCTCGACGGCCGTCGGTGAGTAGTGCTCGAGCAGATAGGCCCAGTCGGACACATCAGTTGCCTGGTACGACGAAACCGACGCCAGCACCGGAAGTCCGACCGCGTCCGCAATCTCGTCCCGCAGCCGCAGCCGCCGGTCGCCGCGGACCTTCGCCAGTACGCCGATCGAGCCGGCCACGGCGCCGATCAGTGCGCCCAGCAACCCGAAGATGCCCAGATGAATCGCGAGATTGCCGCCCCGTGCGGTAGTCGCCTGCTCCAAGACCCGTGCCCCCGTTTTCTTCCCCAGGTCGCCGGGCAGCTTCTGGTCCGTGGTGACGAAGACCAGGTAGACCTCGGCGACAGCATTCGCCAGTCGCATCGACTGACCGGCCGTCGTTCCCTTCGCGTCGATCTGGATGACGTCGTCGGTGACGGCGGTGACCTTGACCCTGCCCTTGACCACTTCGGAGGACAGCGCGGGCGACAGGTTCTGCCCCGCACTCCTCAGCACCGGCTCGCTCTCCGCGATGAAGACCTGCGTCTCGATGCTCTGCGTGCCGGTCGCCTTCTCCGGATCGGCTGCCAGCGGTGGCGGCAGCACCACGAGCGAGGTGGCGGTGTGCAGTGGCGGCACCAAGAACCCGGCGGCAACGCCGCCGAGCAGGCCGACCGCTGCCACGGCGGCCACGATCAGGCGGTGCCTACGAATGGCCCGCCAGGACTTCTTGACGTCGAGCTGCTGTGCGCTCACAGTCCCCTCCAGTCGAACGCCACGGTGGTGTCCTGTAATAGAGGGCGGTGACCGAGGGCTGATACAGCCGATCTCCGGTCAAGACCGGAATCGAAATGTGCTGACCGCCGGGTCCTCCGCCGTGAGCTTTCCGGTACCGACGAGGGTCGTGATCGGGACCTTGCGCCCGAATCGCGGTGAGTACCAGCCCAGCAACGGATCGTCGTCACCACGGTGCGCGGACCAGCTCAGTCCGGCCGGCAACTCGACGACGGCCGACCCGGTCGGCCACTCCAGCCGTCCGGTCGCTCCGTCCAGGTCGACGGTCACTTCCGGCCCGAGATGCCACGCGATCCGTACGCCGGCTGTCGTGTCGAGCCGGTCCTCGACCCGCAGTACCCCGTGATCCAGTACGGCGGTCCGCCGGTGGATCACCGGGTTGTCGCCGCTTTGGTAGCCGTCGTGTTCGGCGTCCCACGTCGCCACATCACCATCGGCGGCGTACCGGCGTACCCGGCCTGTTGCCCCGCGCAACCAGAGGAACGGGCCGCCTTGGACGGACTGCTCGGTGCCGGATACCTCGACGGTGTTGTGGGCGATGGTCGAGCGGAAGTAGTTCCGCCAGGCCTCTTCACCGTGGTAGCAGTACGTGCCTGGGTCGGCCAGGACGTCGACGCCGCCGACCCGGACTTCCAGCGAGAGCGCGTCGCAGTGCGCGTGCGCGGCGATGGAGAGGAAGCCGTGCGGGCCCGCGTCGGCTCGGCACCAGATCTCTGGCCCGCCCCCTCCGTCGCCACCGGTGCGGCTGCGCAGGATCGTCAGGCCGGCGTCCTCGAAGTGCTCGGGCCGTTCGGCTGGACGATCGGATTGTCGACCATCTACCAGTGAACCGACGAGAGCCGCGGTCGCCGTGACCGGGACCTCCGGCCACCAGGGCGCGCGGCCGACGACGGCGGCGTCGAGGGACAGGAACGCCGACCAATTGCTGACATTCGGCGGATCCAGGACCAGCACCATGCCCTCGTCGTCGTCGCCCTGACGTGGCGGCCGCAGCGTGTTGTCGACAATCGCCGCGGCCACGTCGATCGTGCGCGTCAGCAGGGCCCAGGTCTTCTCGGTCAGCGGGTGACCGGCCTTGTCCGCCTCGAGAGCGGCGTACAGGCCGAGCTCGGAGACGAAGCGGTGGTAGTCGGTCGCGAGTTCGCGGTTCACGCCGGACGGGAAGGTGTTGGCGTCCAGTTCGCTCTCGAGGAGCGCGGCCGCATCGTCGCGCCAGCGCGAGCTCTGGGTGAACCACGGGAACGCGCAGGCACCCACGAGCTGCCCGGCGGCCTCGGCGATCACATGATTGTTCGCCGACGAGCCACGGCTGCGGAACGCGGCCAGATAGCGCTGGTGCCAGTAGATCTGCCGGAGCGCGAGTTCGTTGTGCTCGAACAGGTCGGTGACCTCGGGCCAGTCGTTCAGCAGTCGCCGGATCCAGGTCCAGCTGATCAGCCGGAGGCCGATCTCGATCCCGCTCGCCCAGTGCACACCGGACAGGAACGGGTTGGACCGCCACCAGTCGTTCAGATGCTCGGCGACACGCTCGGCGTACGCGTCGTCGAGAGTCAGGTACCAGGCCGCGGCCAGCTGGGTCAGGTGGTGGTGCCGGGACAGTTCCCAGACCTGCTTGACGTTCCCGACCAGTTCCTCGTTGCGGTGGTTCAGCCGGAACGTGTACTGCGCCGGGTCGGACCGCCGGCCGGTGGTCGGGTCGCGGAACCAGTCCGGCGCGCGCAGGTCCGTCCGGTCGGCGCCGAGCACCTCCAGCCTTCCGGCCATGATCGCGTCCGCGGTCGCGATGATCGCCTTGCGCGCTTCCTCCGGTACGGCGTCCGCCGCATGCGACGGCAGCGTCGTACCGAAGGTCAGCTCCTTGCGCACCGGAGGATGCACCTGCACGTCCTGCCCGGGCCTGACCTGCTGATAGGCCCAGGTGGTACGGCGTATGTGGTCGCGCGTACGCCAGGCCAGCTCGGTGGGGGACATCCGGCGCAGGCGGCGGACGTACCAACCCAAGGGCTGGCGGCTCACACCATCTCCGGACGGCCGCTGGCCAGGCTCCGGTCGACGGCGATGGTCGCGCGCGTGGTGGCGATCAGTGAGTCGAACGAGATCGGCATCGGGCCGCCGGACCTGACCGCGGCGACGAAGCGTTCGAGTTCGGCGCGCTGGCCCTTGTCGGTACCGCGGGCCTTCCGGGTCGACGGCTTCCGGCCCGCCCAGACCGAGGCGCTCTGGAAGTTGTCCAGCCGGCCGTTGCGGCCGCCGCCGGTGATGTCCAGCGTCTCCTTCGGGAACCGCGCGTTACCGCCGCCGACGTACGTGATCTGGCCGGCCGAACCGTTCGCGAACCGGAGGGTGACGATGACGTCGCCGGCTTCCGGTCCGGGGACGGCGTACACCTCGGTGGGCGGGCTGTTCAGCCACCAGGCCAGGGTGTCGATGAAGTGACCACCCTCGCCGCCGAACCGGGTGCCCTCCTTGTCCTGGTCGAGGTACCAGCTGGACGGGTCCAGCCGGCCGGCGTTGACCAGGTAGCGCAGCGAGTAGTTGCCGCCCGGGTCGCCGAACCGGTCGCGCAGGTCGGTCAGCAGGGGAGCGAACCGGCGGTTGAACCCGACCATCAGCCGGTCGTTGCCGGTGGCATCGACCGTGGCGACGATCCGGTCCACGTCCTCGGTGGTCAGCGCCAGCGGCTTCTCCACGAAGACCGCCTTCCCGGTCTCCAGCGCCCGGCACGCCAACTCCGCATGACTGCTGTGCCGAGTCACCACGAACACCGCGTCCAGGCTCTCGTCGGACAGTACGGCGTTCGCCTCGGTCGAGATGTTCTCGAACCCGAACCTGCGCTGGGCGTTGGCGGCGGACAGCGACTTGTTGGTCGCGACGTGAGCCAGCACCGCATCCTCGTTCTTCTGCAGGTGCGGCAGAAGCATGCTCGACGCATAGTTCCCGGCCCCGATGAACCCGAGCCGAGCCGCGCCGGCAAGAGCCGCCCGCCCGACCGGCTCCCGCCGGAGCGCAGTTGCCGGCGAGGCTTCCTCCGGTGCGTCCTTCGGGTATTCGAAGAGGAAGCCGACTCCGGGGAGGGCTCCTGTGCTCAGTTGCTGGTAGACGTCTGTTGCGTCCGCGATCGGGAAGGTGCCGGCGATCAGGGAGCCGATGTCCATCTGCTCGCGGGCGATCAGGTCGATGAAGCACGCCAGGTTGCGGCGTTCGGTCCAGCGGACGTAGCCGGCGGGGTAGTCGATGCCCTGGAGTTCGTAGCGGTCGTCGTACCGGCCGGGGCCGTAGGAACGAGAGAACCGGACGTCCAGTTCCTTGTCGTAGTACGCGTTCCACGGAAGGTCGAGCCTGGTCTTGCCGATGTCGACCACCCGGGCGCGGTCGCGCGCCAGCCGGGCCGCGGTTTCCACCGGACCGTTCGAGTGACCGCCGGCGGCGAGCAGGATGTGGTCGGCACCCAGTCCGTTGGACGCCTCGAGGATCGACCGCTCCAGCGACGCGATCCCCGCCTCGTCCGCGGACGAGCACTGCAGCGCGCCGGCCTTCTCCGCCATCCGGCACCGGTCGTCGACGGTGTCGATCCCGAACACCCGCACCCCGGCCGCAACCAGCAGCCGCACCACGAGCTGACCGACCAGCCCGAGCCCGATCACCACCGCGGTGTCGCCGAGCTGCACCTCCGACTGCCGTACGCCGTGCATCGCGATCGCACCGACCGTCGAGAACGCGGCCTGCTCCGGCGGTACGCCGTCCGGCACCGGCACGCACAGGTTGACCGGGATCCAGTTGTACTCCGCGTGCAGCGCGAACTCGTTGCCCGCGGCAGCGACCAGTTGCCCGACGCTGAACTCCTCGGCCCCGGCGCCGACCTCGACCACCACGCCACACAGCGAGTAGCCCAGCGGCGTGTACGAGTCGAGCTTGTTCATCACCTTCTTGTAGGTGTTGACCGCGCCCTGCTGGGCGACCGAGTCCAGCACCTTGCGCACCTGGTCCGGCCGCGCCCGCGCCTTGCCGAGCATGGACAGCTTGGCCTCGCCGACCTTCATCAGCTCGGTGCCGGTGGAGATCAGCGAGTACAGCGAGCGGACCAGCACGCCACCCGGCGCACAGGTGGGCGGAGGCACGTCCAGGACCGCGAGCTCACCGGACTTGTAGTTCTGTGCAACCTGTTTCATGCCAGTCCTTCAGAGAGTGTGGAGCGTTCAGAGTGAGGTGATGGTCACGCCCAGGGAGCGCATGTGCCGGGTCCAGGTCTCCAGCGTCAGCAGCTGCCAGATCTGCTTCGAGTAGTCCTCGCGACCGGCGCGCTCGTCGTCGACCAGCCGCTGTACGGCGGCCTGCTGGAGGAAGCCGCTGCCGACGAGTTCGCCGCGGAGCAAGGTGTCGTCCACCAGTTCGCGCAGGTCGTTGCGGACCCAAGCGCGTAGCGGCGCACTGAACGACGCCTTCGGCCGGTAGATGATCTCCTTCGGCAGCCAGGCCTCGGCCGCCTTCTTCAGCGCGAGCTTGCCCTGCCGGCGGTGGATCTTCTCGCTGCCTGGGATCGAGAACGCCGCTGCGGCAACGATCGGGTCCACGAACGGCGTCCGGACCTCGGTCGACGCGGCCATGCTGGACCGGTCGGTGTAGGCCAGGTTGAGCCCGGGCAGGAACATCCGCGAGTCCGCCAGGCACATCCGGTTCACGTGATCGTCGAGCGTCGTGTCGTGGTAGATGTCGCTGTGCTCGGACAGCAGCTTCCCGACGTACGGCTCCAGGTCCGGGCTCAGCAGTCCGGTCAGCTGGTCACCGTCGTACATCGTGTAGCTGCGCCGGAACGCCGTCTCCTCCGGCAGGTCCGCGAAGGTCAGGAACCGCTTCGCCCACCGGGCGTATCGCAGTCCGCGACCGTTCACGGTGACCGGCATCCGCCGTACCGCCGGACCGATCAGACCGTTCCGCAGTACGCCGGGGAGCCGCTGGTACTGCGCTCCCATCACACAGGCGAGGTGTTTGCGGTAGCCACCGAACAGCTCGTCGGCGCCCATCCCGGACAGCAGCACCTTGACACCGGCGGCGCGCGCGGCGTCGCACATCAGCAGGGTGTTGATCGCGGCCGGGTCACCGATCGGCTCGTCGAGCGTGTCGACGATCCGCGGAAGCAGGTCGACCACGTCCGGGGCGATCTCGATCTCGTGCAGGTCGATGCCGAACTGCTGCGCCACCTTGCGCGCGTAGATCGCGTCGTCGGGCATCGCCTCGAGCCGCTGGTCCTGCGCGCGGAACGTGATCGTGTACGAGTCGACACCCGGATCGAGCCGCTTCGCCAGCACGGTGACCAGGCTCGAGTCGAGGCCGCCACTCAGGAACGTCGACACCGGCACGTCGGCGACCATGTGCGCGGCGACCGACTCCTCGATCACCGTCCGCAGATCAGCCCGCGGCCCGGCGGCTGCCTGGGTCGCGACGTCGGTCACGCGCCAGTACGTCTCGTGCCGGCTGCTGCCGTCCGGCCGGAACTCGGCCCACGAACCCGGCGGCAGCTTCTCCACGCCCTCGATCGCGCAGCGCTGCTCGGGCAGCCAGTAGTAGAGCATCGACGCGATCAACGCGCCGGGCTCGGTGCGGAGCTCCGACCCGACCGCGGCGACCAATGCCTTCAGCTCGGATGCGAAGACCACGCCGCCCGCGCGGCGCAGGAAGTACAGCGGCTTGATGCCGAGCGGGTCGCGGGCCAGGTACATGCTGCCGCTGTCCTCGTCCAGCATCGCGAACGCGAACATCCCGCGGAACCGCGACAACGCGGCCGGACCCCAGCGGCGCCACGCCTCGAGCACCACCTCGGTGTCCGAGCTGGTGCGGAACGCGACGCCCGACTTGGACAGCTCGGCGCGCAGTTCCTTGTAGTTGTAGAGCTCGCCGTTGTAGCAGATCGTCAGCCCGCGCTTCGTGAACGGTTGGTCCGCGCCCGACGACAGGTCGATGATCGACAATCGACGATGCGCGAGGTGCGCCCGCACGTCACCGTCCTCGAAGCGGTAGACATGGTCGGCGTCCGGACCGCGGTGCGCGATCCGGTCGCTCATCGTCTCGGCCAGCGCGAAGCCGTCGTGCTGCTGGTAGCAGCCGGCGATGCCGCACACCTCAGGACCCCGTGGCCCGGGCCACGTCGCCGACCTCGCTGACGTGACCGGTCAGGCCGTCGTACACCTCGAGGTAGGCCTTCTGCTGGTGCTTCCAGGCGAGCACCTGCTCGACCCGTTCGCGGCCCAGCCGGCCCATCCGGCGGCGCCGGACCTCGTCGTCGAGCAGGTCGACGATCGCCTGCCCGTACTTCGCGACATCGTTCGGCTCGACGTACACCGCGGCGTCCTCGGCGGAGACCTTGGTCTCGATCAGGTCGAAGGCGACGACCGGGAGTTCGAAGGCCATGTACTCCATCGTCTTGTTCATCGTCGACACGTCGTTGAGCGGATTCTTCGGGTCCGGCGACAGGCCGGCGTCGGCGGTCGACATGACCGCGCGCACCGTCTCGTCCGGCACCCGGCCGGTGAACTCGACGTGCTCGCCGAGGCCGAGCTCGTCCCGCAGCGCGACGACGTCGTCGAAGGAGTCACCGCCACCCATCAGCGTGAACGCGATGTCGGTCCGGCCGAGATTGTTGACAATGTGATCAGCGGCGCGGACCACGATGTCGACCCCGTCCTGCGGTCCCATCACGCCGATGTAGGTGACCAGGTAGCGGTGACCGCGGCGCAGCGACTCGTCCGCCCCGCCGCGGCGCAACTTGTCCGGGTCGGGCCCGGTGCGGACCACGGTCACGTCGTGGTTCGCCTTGCCGCTGCGCGTGATCGCGATCCGCCGGTAGGAGTCGTTGGTCGAGGTCACGTGGTCGGCCTTGCGGTGCGTCATCCGCTCCAGGAACCGCAGTCCCTTGTACGGCAGGCTCGTCGTACCGCCGAAGCGGGACTGGAACAGCTCCGGGCACAGGTCGTGGTGGTCGAAGACGAACTTGGTCCGGTCCAGCCGGCGCAGCAGCATCGCGATCGGCCAGAAGATGTCCGGCGGGTTGCACGCCTGCAGTACGTCGAAGGTGCCGGCCTTGCGGGCCCGCAGCACCAGCCGCAGCGTCGCCAGGAACGAGTACGCGTACTCCGCGACGAACCCGATCTTGCTCCCGCCGGGGGAGTACGCCTTGTACTGGTGCACGGTCACCCCTTCGATGACCTGGTACGACGGGTCGCCCGGGCCCTTGGGGCAGACGACGGTCACCTCGTACCCGGACGCCACCAGGGCCTGGCATTCCAGCCAGACCCGGCGGTCGAACGGCACCCACAGGTTCTGGATGATGATCAGTACGCGCGGACCGCTCACCAGCCGACTCCTTCGTATCCGGGCAGCGCCTCGACGGCGACGCCGAGCCGGCCGCTGAGGTCGATGGTCCGGGAAGGCGGAGTGCTCAGCAGGGCGTCGATCGCGGCGGTGTCGGTGGCCGACACGATCGCCAGGTCGGCGCCGGCGAGCGCGGCGGCCGGGTCGTCGGTCAGCACCCGTTGCAGGTGCGGCAGCTTCGACGTCACGTGCCGCAGGTTCGCGCCGACCAGGCGGCTCGGGTTCACGATCGCGTCGTAGATGCGCAGGTTGTAGCCCTTGCCGATCAGCCGTTCGGCCAGCTCGACGCTCGGGCTCTCGCGCAGGTCGTCGGTCGCGTGCTTGAAGCTCAGGCCGAGCAGTGCGATCTCGCGTCCCGGGCCGGCCACGACGCGGTCGACGACGTCACGGACAGTCAGCTCGTTGGTCGCCAGCGTTCCGGCGAGCAGCGGCAGGTCCGTGTCGTTGACCCTGGCCAGGTGCAGGACCGAGCGCAGGTCCTTCGGCAGGCACGAGCCGCCGAACGCGAACCCAGGCCGCAGGTAGTACGGCGAGATGTTGAGGCTCGTGTCCTGGACGAAGATCCGCATGACCTCGCGCGAGTCCACGCCGTAGTACCGAAAGATCCGGCCCATTTCGTTGGCGAACGACACCTTGGTCGCGTGGAACGCGTTGCAGGCGTACTTGAGTGCCTCAGCCGTCCGGACGTCGACAACCTGAACGTCGACGCCGAGGAACCCGAACAGGTCGGTCAGGGCGGTGCCGACCTTCGCGTTGCGTGTCCCGACGACGACGAAGGGTGGATCGTAGAAGTCGGCCAGCCCGGATCCTTCCCGCAGGAACTCCGGGCACATCGCCGTACCGAAGGTGAAGCCCTCGGCGGCCGGTACGTCGGCCAGCACCCGCGCGACGACCTCGTCCACGGTTCCCGGCGGGACCGTGCTCCGGACCACGATGCTGTGGAACCCCGATTCCGGCGGTTCGGCGACATGCGCCGCCTCGGCGATGTCGCGGACCGCCCGCCGGATGTAGGTCAGGTCGGTACTGCCCGCCGCGGTCGACGGCGTCCCCACACAGATCAGCGAGACGTCGGCGCGTTCCAGCGCCAGTCGCGGATCGGTGGTCGCATGCAGTCTTCCCGCGGCGACCCCGTCCGCGACCAGTTCGTCCAGGCCAGGTTCGACCACCGGGCTGTGTCCCTCGGTGATCGGACCGACCTTCGCAGTATCGACATCGACTCCCCAGACGTCGTGGCCGTTGGCAGCCAGGCACGCGGCCGTCACTGACCCCACATAGCCCAAGCCGAATACGGCAACCTTCATAACGCCCCCCACAGGCTCATGACGCGGGCATCCCCCACGTACGGCAGCAGCGCAGAGAAGAGCAGCCGCGGCCGCCCCTTGATACACACCGCCGGAAGAAATTGCGTGTATCAGGCGGCCCGGTCGCCGATCTGTATGGGCGACAGACCAGTGCTGGGGTGAGGGAGCGACGGATGAGAGTTCTGGTCACCGGGGACCGGGGATATATCGGCGCTGTGATGGTGCCGTTCCTGCGCGATGCCGGGCATCAGGTGGACGGGCTGGACACGGGGTTGTACGAGGGGTGCGACCTGCTGGGAGGACCGGATCCGATCGGGAACCGGAAACCGCGCGACATGCGGGACGTCACGGCGGCCGAGCTCGAGGGGTACGACGCCGTGGTCTGTCTGGCCGCGCTGTCGAACGATCCACTCGGGCATCTCAACCGCGACGCGACGTACTCGGTCAACCTGGACGGGACGCTCAAGGTGGCTCAGGCGGCCAAGGACGCCGGCATCGAGCGGTTCCTGTTCGCCTCCTCCTGCAGCCTGTACGGCGCGGCCGGCTCGGAGGCGGTCGGTGAGGACGCGGACATGTACCCCGTCACGCCGTACGGCGAGACCAAGGCGCTGGCCGAGAAGGAACTGTCGAAGCTTGCCGACGACACCTTCAGCCCGACCTACCTGCGCAACGCGACCGCGTACGGCGTGTCCACCCGGCTACGGCTCGACATCGTGGTGAACAACCTGACCGCGATCGCGATGACGACCGGGCAGGTGCGGCTGGAGAGCGACGGGACGCCGTGGCGGCCGCTGGTGCACATCGAGGACATCAGCCGGGCCTTCCTGACGGTGCTCGAGTCGCCACGCGAGGTGATCCACGACGAGGCGTTCAACGTCGGCCGGTCCGAGGACGTGGTCCAGGTCCGCGACATCGCCGAGATGGTCCGCGAGGCGGTGCCCGGCTCGAGCCTGTCGATCGCCGACGGCGCCGGACCGGACCTGCGCAACTACAAGGTCGACTTCAGCAAGCTCAACGACACTTTCCCGGGCCTGGAGCTGGCGTGGACGGTGCGCAGGGGAGTGGACGAACTGGCCGCGGCGTACGAGCGGCACGGCCTGACGCTGGAGGACTTCGACTCCGCGCAGTTCGTCCGGCTGCGCCGGATCCAGCAGTTGCTCGGCGCGGGCATGGTCGACGACCAGCTGCGCCGGCAGACCGACGAGCAGTTCCCCGGTCCCGGGGACGCACTATTCAAGGAGAAGCACTGATGGGGGAATCAGTCGCCTGCCGGCTCTGCGGCGAGACACTGACGCGGACGTTCGTCGACCTGGGCATGTCGCCGCCGTGCGAGAGCTTCCTGCGCGCCGACCAGATCGACAGCGGTGAGACCTTCTACCCGCTGAACGTCCGGATCTGCGACAGCTGCCTTCTGGTCCAGCTCCCGGCGTACGTCGCGGCCGACGACGTGTTCAGCGACTACCTGTACTTCTCGTCGTACTCGACCAGTTGGGTGGAGCACGCCCGCCGGTTCGTCGTGGACATGCAGGAGCGGCTCGACCTCGGCGCGGAGAGCCTGATCGTCGAGGCGGCCAGCAACGACGGCTACCTGCTGCAGCACGCGACGGCGCTCGGCATCCCGGTGCTCGGCATCGAGCCGGCCGCGAACATCGCCGCGATCGCCAACGAGAAGGGCATCCGGACCGAGAGCTACTTCCTCGGCGAGGAGACCGGCAAGGACGCGGCGGCCCGGCACGGACAGGCAGACCTTGTCGTCGGCAACAACGTGTTCGCGCACGTGCCCGACATCGTCGATTTCGCCAAGGGCCTGCGCGCGCTGGTGAAGGACGACGGCCTGGTGTCGCTGGAGTTCCCGCACCTGCTCCGGCTGATCGAGCGTCGCCAGTACGACACGATCTACCACGAGCACTACTCGTACCTGAGCCTGAAGACCGCCGCGCTGGCGCTGGAGAAGGCCGGCCTGAAGGTCGTCGACGTGCAGGAACTGGCCAGCCACGGCGGTTCGCTGCGGGTCATGTCGACGCCGATCGAGACCGCGGGCGAGCCGACCGAGCTGGTCGGGAAGGTCCTGCAGGACGAGGCGGACGCGGGCCTGCACACGGTCGAGGGCCACCTGGGCTTCGCGACCGAGGTCTTCACGATCAAGTCCGACCTGCTGGAGTTCCTGATCCAGGCCCAGCGCGAGGGCAAGTCGGTCGCCGGCTACGGCGCACCCGGCAAGGGCAACACGCTGCTGAACCACTGCGGCATCCGCGAGGACCTGCTGCCGTACACGGTCGACCGCAGCCCGCACAAGCACGGCATGTTCCTGCCGGGCACACACATCCCGATCTTCGCCCCGGAGCGCCTCGCCGAGACGCGCCCCGACTACATCGTGATCCTGCCGTGGAACCTGCGGGAGGAGATCGTCCACCAGCTCGGCTACGCACGGGAGTGGGGCGCGAAGTTCGTCGTACCCATCCCGCGTCTCGAAGTGATCTGACAGCACTCAGTGGGGGGAAGGAACAGCGCGATGAAGGTCGTGATCTTCTGTGGGGGGTTCGGGCTGCGGATGCGCAGCGGGGTGGACTCCGCGCCGAAACCGATGATGACGATCGGCGACCGGCCGGTCCTGTGGCATGTGATGCGGTACTACGCACACTTCGGCCACACCGAGTTCATCCTGTGCCTGGGCTTCGGGGGGTCCGCGGTCAAGGAGTACTTCCTGCGCTACGAGGAGACGGTCTCCAACGACTTCGTGATGTCGAAGGGCGGGCAACGGATCCAGCTGCTCGACTCCGACATCAGCGAGTGGAAGATCACCTTCGTCGACACCGGGATCGACACCAGCATCGGTGAGCGGCTGCGCCGGGTCCGGCCGTACCTCGAGGACGACGACGCGTTCCTGGCCAACTACGGCGACGTACTGACCGACGCTCCGATGGACAAGATCGTCGACCACGTGATGACGAGTGACATCACCGCCAGCCTGCTCGCGGTGCCGCCGCAGGCGTCCTTCCACGTGGTCGAGTTCGGCACCGACGCCCGGGTCACCGGGCTGCGGTCGGCGGCCGACCTGAACGCGTGGATCAACGGCGGCTACTTCGTCATCAAGAAGGAGATCTTCGACGTCCTGCACGAGGACGAGGACCTGGTCGGCGACGCGTTCCCACGGCTGGCCGCGATGCGCAGGCTCGAGGCCATCCCGCACCACGGGTTCTGGGCGCCGATGGACACCCTCAAGGAGCGCAGTCAGCTCGAGGAGCTGTACCGGTCCGGCAAGAAGCCGTGGGCACTGTGGAGCCACGAGGCCCGCGCGCAGCGTGGCCAGGTGATGGACAAGGGCTTCGACGCTCCGGCCGTGTCCGCCGGCGACGACCCGGTAGTGGTGGCGATCTGATGTTGCCGTTCCAGCTCGGCCTGATCGACGGGCCGGTTCATCTGGTTGCCCTCGGCGCCCATCCGGACGACATCGAGATCGGCTGCGGCGGCACGCTGCTGAAGCTGGCCGAGTCGGTGCCGGAGCTGACCGCCGAGTTCGTCATCGCGACCGGGTCCGCACTCCGGCTGGACGAGGCCCGCCGCGCGGCGGAGCTGTTCCTGCCCGAGTGCGAGGTGACCGTCACCTCGGCCGAGCTGCCGGACGGCCGGCTGCCGTCGTACTGGAACGAGACAAAGGAGTTGCTCGAGGCAACGGCTCGGGCCGCGCAGACCGGTTCGTCCCGGCGCCCGGACCTGGTGCTGGCGCCGAGCCGCACCGACGCGCACCAGGACCACCGCCTGATCGCCGAGCTGGCGCCGACGGTCTGGCGGGACCACCTGGTACTGCACTACGAGATCCCCAAGTGGGACGGCGACATCAGCCGGCCGTGGCTGTACGTCGAACTGACCGAGGAGCAGCTGCGCGACAAGATCGCCCTGCTGCGCAAGGCCTACCCGTCCCAGGCCCCGCACGACTGGTTCGACGAAGAAGTCTTCGCCGGACTGGCCCGGCTGCGCGGGATGGAGTGCCGCGCGCGGTACGCCGAAGCGTTCACCACGGCCAAGGCGACGTTGACATGGTGACCGGAGGGGATGCAGTGCGAGATCAACAAGAGGCAAGCTTCAAGTGTCGTGGGTGCGCGGGGGAGAACGTCGTACCCGTGGTCGATCTCGGTGCACAGCCGTGCGCCGACTACTTCCCGACGGCGGACACGCCAGGGCCCGATCCGCGCTGGCCGCTGGAGCTGTGGCTGTGCCGCGACTGCACGCTGGTGCAGCTCGGCCCGGTCGAGCCGCAGCTGCCCGAACCGCCGCTGGCGGTGGAGTCGGCGACCAGCATCGCGCACGCCGAGTCGTCGGTGAAGGAACTGCTGAGGGACTACCCGGAGCTCACCGGTGGAGTGGTCTTCGAGTTCGCCAGCCACCACGGTGGCTCCTGGCTCGAGCACCTGTACGCCGCCGGTTGCCGGCTGGCCGCTGACGGCGAACGAGCCGACCTGGTCGTGGACGTGCACGGCATCGCGCACGAGCCGTCGGTCGGCGAGATGCTGCGGCTGCGCGCCGAACGGCTCGCACCGGGCGGTCTGCTGGTGCTGGAGTTCCACCACCTGCTGCCGCTGTTCATCGGCAACCAGTTCGACACCATCCGGCACGGCCACTGGTCGTACCTGTCGCTCGGAGCGGTGAAGCGGCTGTCCGCCCTGCACGGGCTCGCGGTCGAGTCGGTACGCCAGGTCGACATGTTCGGCGGCAGCCTGATGGTGATGCTGCGGCACGCGGACGACGCCAAGCCGGACGCGTCGGTCGACGTACTGCTGGAGGACGAGGACGCGGCCGGCATCGCCGAGGAAGTCCAGTTGGCCAGCCTGCAGGAGGCCGCGTGGCACGCCGCCGGCGCACTGCACGACGAGCTGGTCCGGCACAAGGCCGCCGGGCGCACAGTGCTCGGGTACGGCGCTCCGTCGAAGGCGCCGGTGTTGCTCGACCTGAGCAGGATCGGGACCGACCTGCTGGAGTTCACCGTCGACGCCGCACCGGGCAAGCACGGACGCCGGATCCCCGGCGGCTGTGGTGTCCCGATCCGGCCGATCGACGAACTGCGGGCCGCACGACCGGATGTCGTCCTGGTCCTGACCTGGGACATCGCCGACGAGGTCATCTCCCAACTCGAAGCCGGTGGCGGCTGGGGTGCCACGTACCTGGTCCCGCTACCCGAACCGCACGAAGTCGTGGGCTGACATGAAAGGTGTTCTGCGCCGCCTCACCTGGGGACTCGCTGACCAGGCTGTGACCAGCCTGGTCAGCTTCGTGGTCGGTATCGTCGTCGCGCGATCGCTGGGTGCCGTGGAGTTCGGCGCCTTCAGCCTCGCGTGGGTGACGTACGGGGTCGTGGTGAACATTTCCCGCGGCCTCGCCACCGACCCGTTGGCGGTGCGGTTCAGTGGAGTGCCCAGGCCGGTGTGGCGGAAGGCAGTGGCAAGTTCGACCGGGATGGCGATCGCGGTCGGTCTGATCATGGGCACCATCTGTGTCCTCGTCGGTGTCCTGCTCGGCGGCCGGCCGGGTGCGGCGTTCGTCGCGCTCGGGATCGTGCTCCCGGGCCTGATGCTGCAGGACAGTTGGCGGTTCGCGTTCTTCTCGTCCGGCCAGGGTGGCAAGGCGTTCGTCGCCGACATCACCTGGGCCACGGCGCTCGTCCCGCTGCTCTACCTGGCGTCGCGGGACCCCAGTGTGATCCGGTTCGTGCTGGCGTGGGGAGCGGCCGGGGCGTTCGCCGCGCTGGTCAGTGGTCTGCAGGCAGGCGTCGCACCGCGGTTGTTCAGGGCGCTCGACTGGTTGCGGCAGCACCGGGATCTCGGGCTGCGTTACCTGGCGGAGAACCTGACCATCAGCGGTGCCTACCAGTTCAAGATGTACGGTCTCGGCGCCCTCGCCGGGATCGCCGCGGTCGGTACCGTCCGCGGCGCCGAGATGATGCTCGGCCCGTTCTTCATCGTGCTGTCCGGGATCGGTCTGGTGGCGGTTCCGGAAGCCGCCAGGGTCCTTCGCCGGCGGCCACGGGCGCTGCCGTGGTTCTGCCTGCTGCTCGGTGGGGCACAGGCCTTCGCCGCGTTGGCGTGGGGCCTGGCGCTGTTGCTCGTCCTGCCGGACGGATGGGGCCACGCGCTGCTCGGTGAGGTGTGGCTGACCTCCTCCGCACTGTTGCTACCAGCAACTTTGTCGGTGATGTTCGCAAGCTTCTACACCGGCGCGTCGGCCGGGCTGCGTGCACTCGGCGTGGCCAGGAGGAGCCTGCGCGCCCAGCTGTGGGCGTCGGCGGCGTACCTGATCGGAGGTGTGGGCGGTGCTGCGATCGGTGGTGCGCTCGGGTCGGCTTGGGGAGCGGCCTGTGCGACCTTCGTCGGCGCGATCGTCTGGTGGTGGAGCTTCGGGGTGGGGATCCGCGAGCGGTGGGCGCAGCCGGAACCTGAGGCTGCCGAACCGGTCGAGGTCGTCCAGCCTCCCGAGGCCGCGGAGAAACAGGAGATGCCAGAAATGAGGAGCACATGAACGCCGTACCACGGCTGAGCGTCGGCCTCCCGGTCTACAACGGGGAGAAGTATCTGGCCGAGTCCCTGGACGCCCTGCTGGGACAGACCTATACCGATTTCGAGCTGATCATCTCGGACAACGCGTCGACCGATCGGACCGAGGAGATCTGCCGCGACTACCTGGCGAGAGACTCGCGGATCAGCTACTTCCGCCAGCCGGTGAACATCGGCGCCACACCGAACCACAACTGGACCTTCGAACAGTCCCGCGGCGAACTGTTCAAGTGGGCGTCGTACGACGACCTGTACGGCAGCGACCTGCTGCTGCGGTGCGTCGAAGCGCTGGACGCCGACCCCGGGATCGTGCTGGCCCACGCCCACCA
The DNA here is from genome assembly GCF_043197265.1 of Kribbella sp. NPDC049227. Taxonomy (NCBI): domain Bacteria; kingdom Bacillati; phylum Actinomycetota; class Actinomycetes; order Propionibacteriales; family Kribbellaceae; genus Kribbella; species Kribbella sp. NPDC049227. The sequence goes on from NZ_JBICST010000003.1 coordinate 275,708, forward strand.
GGCGATCATCGACGGCAACGGCGACATCGTGCTGAAGGTCGACTACCCGCTGGCCACCGACGACCCGAACCCGGTCGAGCGGTTCCGCAGCCAGTTGTTCGCGGTCGGCGGCGACGACTTCTACGGCGTGATGCGCTCCGACGTGTTGCGCCGTACGCCGCTGAACGGGAGCTACCACCACTCGGACCGGACGATCATCGCCGAACTGGCGTTGCACGGCCGGTTCTACCAGGTCCCCGAACTCCTGTTCTTCCGCCGGGACCACCCGGACCGGGCCGAGCGGGCCAAGCCGACCATCCGGTCCCGCTCGGCGAACATGGAGCCGCGGCGGGCCAGCCGGCTGCGGCATCCCACCGTCCGGCTGCTGGCCGAGTACATCGGTGGCTTCGTCGGCGCGATCCGCCGCGCGCCGTTGTCGTCCGCGGAACGGCGCGGGTGCTACGCCCAGCTGGTCCGCTGGATGGCCAGCCGGGCCAAGCCCGGATCGAAGCAGCGGATCGAGGACAGCGCGCCGCCGAGCGCCCCGATGTCGATTCCGGACAGCTCGGCGGTGGCCGGTCAGAGGAGGGTTGCACAGGGATGAGCGCCGCCGTTGCAGGCAGGCCGCCGCGGATCGCCATCTTCGGCCTGCTCGGATCGGGCAACCTGGGCAACCACGGGTCGCTCGACGCGATGCTGTGGTTCCTCCGGCGCGACCACCCGGAGGCGGAGATCAGCTGCGTCTGCTCCGGCCCGGAGACGCTGGAGCGGCAGTACGGCATCCCGGCGACGGCGATGACCTGGTTCCAGGCCCACGGCCCCGGCCGGTCCCGGGTGACCACGATCGCCCGCAAGATCTTCGGCAAGTTCGCCGACCTGGTCCGGATGCCGTTGCTGCTGCGTCGCTACGACCTGATCATCGTGCCGGGCATGGGCGTGCTGGAGACGACGCTCGAGCTGAACCCGTGGGGCTTCCCGTACGCGCTGTTCCTGATGTGCCTGTCGGCCCGGATCGCGGGTGCGCAGGTCGCGTTCGTCAGCATCGGCGCGAACTTCGCGCGCGAACGGTCGATCCGGTACCTGTTCACCAACGCCGCGCGGATGGCGACGTACCGGTCCTATCGGGACAGCTATTCGCGCGACGCGATGCGGCAGATGGGACTGGACACCAGCAACGACGCGGTCTACCCGGACCTCGCGTTCGCGCTGCTGGAACCCAAGGAGCCGGAGTCGCGCGATCCGCGCCGGACCATCGGCCTCGGCGTGATGGAGTACCACGGCGCTTCGACCGACCGGTCCCGGTCGAACCAGATCTACACCGAGTACGTCGGCAAGATCGTCGAGTTCGCCCGCCGGGTCGTCGACGAGGGCTACCGGATCCGGCTCGTCACCGGCGACCCGGCCGACGAGGCCGTCGTCACCGCCATCTCCGACGACCTGCGACGGACCCGGCCGGACCTGGTCGACGAGCGACTGGTCCGGGAACCCGCGGACTCGCTCGGCGAACTGATGGAGCAGCTGGCCAGCGTCGACCTGGTCGTTGCCTCGCGCTACCACAACGTGCAGTCGGCGCTGAAGCTGTCGAAGCCGACCATCTCGATCAGCTACGCGGTCAAGAACGACATCCTGATGGAGGGGATGCGGCTGGCCGAGTTCCGGCAGCCGATCAAGGACCTCGACGTGACCCGGCTGATGGACCAGTTGCGGGCGCTCGAGGCGCGTGCGGGCGGCCTCGAGGCCGTGATGCAGGCGAAGAACGCCGAGTACGTCGAGCAGCTCGAGCAGCAGTTCGCCGTACTGTCCGACCGGTTCTTCGGCGCCGGACGGCCGACGGCGCCGGGCAGCGACCAGTAGGAGGATCGATGGACGTCATTCAGGTTCCGAGGATCGCCGGCGCGCTGCTGTTCATGCCTGAGCCCTACGTGGACGAGCGCGGCTTCTTCTGCCGCACCTTCGACCGCGCGGTGGTCGCCGCGGCCGGGCTCGATCCCGACGCGTTCGAGCAGGACAGCATCTCCCGCTCGGTCAGGGGTGTCGTCCGTGGCATGCACGTCCGGGCCGGGGCCGGTGAGGCCAAGCTGGTGCGCTGCTCGTCCGGTGCCGTGCTCGACGTGGTGGTCGACCTGCGGCCGGACTCACCGACGTACCGGAACACGGAGTACTTCGATCTGACCGGCGAGAACCAGGTCACGGTGTACGTGCCGGCCGGGTGCGCGCATGGCTTCCAGGCTCTGACCGATCCGGCCGACGTGTCGTACCGGATCGACCGGGCACACGACCCGAGGGAGGACGTGTCGATCGCGTTCGACGACCCGGGTCTTGGCATCGAGTGGCCGCTGCCGGTCACGCTGATGTCCGAGCGGGACAAGGCCGCACCGTCGCTGGCGGAGGCCAGCAGGAGGCTGACATGACACCAACGGAGAAGTCGTTCGGCCGTTCGGTCGAGCTGAACGCACGACTGCAGGACGTCGTACCCGGTGGCGCCCACACCTACGCCAAGGGCCTGGACCAGTACCCGGAGAACATGGCGCCGGTGATGACGCATGGTCTGGGCGCTCACGTCTGGGATGCCGACGGCAACGAGTACATCGAGTACGGATCCGGCCTGCGCGCGGTCAGCCTCGGGCACGCCCACCCGGCGGTGCTGGAAGCGGTCCGCGGCCAGCTCGGCCTGGGCACGAACTTCGTCCGGCCGGGTGTGATCGAGCTCGATGCCGCCGAACGTTTCCTGGCGACCGTTCGGACGGCAGAGATGGTCAAGTTCGCCAAGAACGGCTCGGACGTCACGACCGCCGCCGTCAAGCTGGCCAGGGCCGCCACCGGCCGGCCGCTCGTTGCGATCTGCCAGGACCAGCCGTTCTTCTCGATCGACGACTGGTTCATCTCGACCACGGCGATGTCGGCCGGCATCCCCGGTTCGGCCGCGGACCTGACGGTCGGCTTCCCGTACGGCGATCTGCCCGCGACCGAGCGGCTGCTGCAGGAGCACGAAGGACAGGTCAGCTGCCTGATCCTGGAGGCGGCCACCCAGCACGACCCGCCGGACGGCTACCTTACCGGACTGCGGGACCTGGCCCACCGGCACGGCTGCCTGCTGATCTTCGACGAGATGATCACCGGCTTCCGCTGGTCGGAGGCCGGCGCACAGGCCATGTACGGCGTGACGCCCGACCTCTCGACGTTCGGCAAGGCACTCGGCAACGGCTTCGCGATCTCGGCACTGGCCGGGAAGCGCGAGTTCATGGAGCGGGGTGGCCTGCGCGACGACCGCGAACGGGTCTTCCTGCTCTCCACGACGCACGGCGCCGAGAGCCACTCGCTGGCCGCGGCGATGGCGGTGCTGGACACCTACGAGCAGGAAGGCATCGCAGCCCGGCTGCACGCGTTGGGCGACCGGCTGGCCGGCGGCGTCCGCGAGGTGGCCGAGGCGGCCGGTGTCGGCGATCACGTGGTGACCCGCGGCCGCTCCAGCAACTTGGTCTTCGCGACCCTCGACCAGGACCTGCAGCCGTCCCAGGAGTACCGGACGCTGTTCCTGCGCGAGCTGATCCTCGGTGGGGTGGTCGGTCCGTCGTTCGTCGTGAGCGCGGCCCTGACCGACGAGGACATCGCCCGCACGGTCGAGGCGGTCGCGCAGGCATGTGTCGTCTACCGCAAGGCGCTCGACGCCGACGACCCGAGGGGGTGGATGGGCGGACGTCCGGTCAAGCCGGTGTTCCGCCGATTTGCGTAGACGGTTCGGCGAAGGGCCGGCGCGGGGCCGGCTCCGTATGAGGGGGGGCCATCATGCATTCCATCTATGTCGACGCCGAGTTCGGCGACGACGAACGCAGGCAGAAGTTGTACGACGGCGACCTGTTCGTCTACTCACCACGGCCGTCCACTCTGGCCCTCACCGAGTTCGCCGGTGAGATGGCCCGGGCGGCGTTCGCACCGCTGGATCCGGAGACGGCGCAGTTCGACATGGCCGTCGAGGCCTACGCGGCGCTGCTGGCCGAACTCAAGCCGCGCTTCATCCATCACCCGGAGTCGAAACGGCTGATCCAGGCGATGCTGGCCGACTTCGGTTGCGACACCGAGCAGGTCTACTTCGACGTACCGCGGATGCGGAGTTCGACGTCGAACGACTACCTGACCACCGGGATCGCGTTCGCCTTCCACCCGCACCGCGACACCTGGTACTCGGCGCCGCACTTCCAGCTCAACTGGTGGCTGCCGATCTTCCCGATCACCGCGGACAACGGGCTCGCCTTCCATCCGAAGTACTGGCACACCCCGGTCAAGAACAGCTCCCGGGTCTACAACTACGCGGAGTGGAACGCGACCAGCCGGAAGATCGCCGCGACCCAGATCGGCACCGACACCCGCGTCCAGCCGGTGCCGGAGGAGGAGGTGGAACTGGTGCCGCAGATCCGGCCGATCTGCAAGCCGGGCGGCATCATCTTGTTCTCCGGTGCGCAGTTGCACTCCAGCGTGCCGAACACCTCGGGCCGGACGCGGTTCAGCATCGACCTGCGGACCGTCCACCTGGGCGACGCGATGGACCGCCGGTCGGCGCCGAACATCGACTCGGAGTGCACCGGTACGACGATGGGCGACTACCTCCGGGTCAGCGACCTGGAGCACATCCCGGCCGACGTCGTCGGTGAGTACGACACGCCGAGCCACGCGATCGTGTGACTGCTCCGGCCGGCGTCACTCCGACGCCGGCCGGGCCGCTCGCATCCGGGCGAGCCGGTTCATCACCAGCGCCGTCGGCGGGATCACGAACAGCCCGCAGCCGAAGCCGCCGAGCGCGTCGGTGGGGTAGTGGGCGGTCAGGTGGATCTGGGCGAAGGCGCTGAGACCACCGCCGATGACGGTGACGACGACCAGGATCGCCGTACCCGCGATCCGGCCCGTGCGCAGCAGGTCGGCCAGGAGCAGGCCGATCACCATCGCCGCCGCTGTGGCCGCGGCGACATGCCCGCTGGGATAGGACAGGAAGTCGTCGTGGATCCGGCGGTCCACCAGCGGTTTGAGCGCCGTCGTGAGCACGCTGGTCGTCGCGATGCCGAGGACGGCGGCGACCGCCAGAGCCTGGCGTCCGGCGATCAGGCAGAGCGCGGCGGTGACGAGCACCAGGACGACGCGCCCGGCAGGCTCCCCGAGCCAGTCCATCGCGCGGACGAGATTCCACGCCCCGGCGGGCGAGTCGTCGACCAGGTTCTGCACCCGGACATCCAGCCGGCTCGGGCCGGTGTCACCGGCGAACAGCACGGCCGGGACGATCCACAGCACCGCCCCGATGACCGCCAGTACGACGGCCGGCCCGCGGACCGCCGGCACCAACGCGGGCCGCATGGCCGCACGCGGCCGAGCAGCATCCTGCGACGCCATTCCTAACCCCCACCCCACCAGTCCCGCACCCCACGCAAATTCTATCCAAGGGTTGCCGAGCCGCCGTCGCCGAGGGCCCCCGGTCGTAGTACTCTGCGATGTCGCACCGCCGACGGGCGGGTGAATTTCTGGGGATGTGGGGCACGCATGCTTTGTCGTCACCGCGGGTGGCGATCTCCGTTGGACAGTGTTGATGGCAGACTGCACGCTGCGACGGACACGTACCGTGTTCGTGCACTTGCAGCTTGGAGCAAGGGGCCGTTGTGAGCGGAGCAGAGGCGCCGGATGCGGTTGACGGCCGCCGGCCGCTGTGGGTGCTTCCGCACGAGGTGCCGGCGATCGTCCCGCTCCCGTCACGGTCGACGGAGCCGCGCTGGGTCGGTGTGTACCGCTGGGCCGCCGTCGGCGGTGACCTGCTGGCGGCCATGCTCGGCGTCTCCATCGCTTTGCTGACCCGGTTCGGCTACCACGTCGGCAGCGGTTATCTGATTGTCAGCAGCGTGCTCCCGCTGGCCTGGGTCGGCGCGGTCGCCATGTCCAAGGGCTACGACCCGCGGTACTTCGGGGCCGGACCGGACGAGTTCCGGTCGCTGCTGCGTTCCGGAGTCGGCCTCACTGCAGCCGTCGCGATGGCGGCGTACGTGACCAAGACCGAGATCGCGCGCGGCTTCGTCGTACTCGCGATTCCGGTGATGGTCGGTTCTGCTTTGGTACTGCGGTACGCGCTGCGCAAGGATCTGCACCGGCACCGGGTCAGAGGCCGCTGCATGCATCGGGTTCTCGTGGTCGGGCGAAGTGGCCCGGCCGCAACACTTTGTGAGCACTTGGAGAGCCGTCCGACGGACGGCTTCCGCGTCGTGGCCACCTGCCGCCCGCGCGGCGACCAGCACGGGACCGGGCCGATGCCGCCGGAGGAGCTGGACGAGCCGGACATCCTGGCCGCCGCCGACCGGCACGCGGTCGAGGTCGTCGCGATCGCCACCGAGCCCGAGCTCGCCGGGCAGTCGCTGCGCCGGCTGTCGTGGGCCTTGGAGCAGCGCGGCATCGAGCTGATCGTCTCGCCCGGCATCATCGAGGTGGCCGGTCCGCGCATCTCGGTCAGGCCGGTCGCCGGTCTGTCCCTGCTGCACCTGGAGCGGCCGTCGGTCAGCGGCGGACCGCACCTGATGAAGGCTGTCTTCGACCGGGTCCTGGCGCTGGGGATGATCGTCCTGCTCGCGCCGGTGCTGATCGGTCTCGCGATCGCCGTCCGGCTGTCCAGCACCGGACCCGTGCTGTTCCGTCAGCAGCGGGTCGGCCGGGGCGGCGCCGAGTTCACCATGCTGAAGTTCCGCAGCATGTACGCCGACGCCGAGCAGCGGCTCGGTGACCTGTTCGCCCTGAGCGACGGCAACGGCGTGATCTTCAAGATGCGCGACGACCCGCGGATGACCCCGTTCGGACGGTGGATCCGGCGCTTCTCGCTCGACGAGCTCCCGCAGCTGTTCAACGTGCTGCGCGGCGACATGTCCCTGGTCGGCCCCCGCCCTCCGCTGTCGGAGGAGGTCGCGCTGTACGCTGCCGACGACTCCCGTCGAATGCTGGTCAAGCCCGGCATCACGGGACTGTGGCAGGTCAGCGGCCGCAGCGACCTGTCCTGGGACGAGTCGGTCCGGCTCGACCTGCGGTACGTCGACAACTGGTCGATGACGCTGGACCTGCTGATTCTCTGGAAGACCGTGCGCGCGGTGATCTACGGCGCAGGAGCGTACTGATGGACCTGAAAGCACCGGTGTACGTCGCCGGCCACCGCGGCCTGGTCGGATCCGCGATCTGGCGGCGGCTGGAAGCGGCCGGCTTCACCCAACTGATCGGCGCGTCGTCGGCGGACCTGGACCTGCGGGACCGGGCCGCGACGTTCGCGTTCCTGGCCCACCACCGGCCGGCCGTGGTGATCGACGCGGCGGCCCGCGTCGGCGGCATCCTCGCCAATCGCGACCACCCGACCGAGTTCCTCAGCGACAACCTGCGCATCCAGGTGAACCTGATGGACGCGGCCCTCGAGGTCCGCACGCCCCGGCTGCTGTTCCTCGGCTCGTCCTGCATCTACCCGAAGTACGCCGACCAGCCGATCCGCGAGTCGAGCCTGCTGACCGGTGAGCTGGAGCCGACCAACGACGCGTACGCGATCGCCAAGATCGCCGGCATCATGCAGGTCCAGGCGGTCCGCCGCCAGTACGGGCTGCGCTGGATCTCGGCCATGCCGACCAACCTCTACGGGCCGAACGACAACTTCGACCTGACCAGCTCGCACGTGCTGCCCGCGTTGATCCGGCGGTTCGACGACGCCCGGCGTACCGATGCCGCCGAGGTCGTGCTGTGGGGGAGCGGGACGCCGCGGCGGGAGTTCCTGCACGTCGACGACCTGGCCGACGCGTGCCTGCACCTGCTGGAGCACTACGACGAGCCGGAGCCGATCAACGTCGGCGTCGGCGAGGACGTGACGATCCGCGAGCTGGCCGAACTGGTGGCCCGGGTGGTCGGCTACACCGGTGCCATCAGCAACGATCTGTCCAAGCCGGACGGTACGCCGCGCAAGCTGCTCGACGTGAGCCGGTTGCGGGCCCTCGGCTGGAAGCCGTCGATCGGGCTCGAGGAAGGCGTCGCGGCGACCTACGCCTGGTATCAGGGGCAGACCTCATGAAGAGGGCGTTCGTCACCGGGATCACCGGGCAGGACGGGTCGTACCTGGCGGAGCTGCTGCTGGCCAAGGGCTACGAGGTCCACGGCCTGATCAGGCGGGCGTCGACGTTCAACACGCGCCGGATCGACCACCTGTACGAGGATCCGCACGCGAAGGACAAGCGGCTGTTCCTGCACTACGGCGATCTGACCGACGGGTCGCGGCTGGTCACTCTGCTGGCGTCGATCCAGCCGACCGAGGTCTACCACCTGGCCGCGCAGAGCCATGTCCGGGTCAGCTTCGACGAGCCGGAGTACACCGGTGACACCACCGGGATGGGGACGACGCGGCTGCTCGAGGCGATCCGGATGATCGGGCTGGACTGCCGGTTCTACCAGGCGTCGTCGTCGGAGATGTTCGGTGCGACGCCGCCGCCGCAGAACGAGGAGACCCCGTTCTACCCGCGGTCGCCGTACGGCGCGGCCAAGCTCTACAGCTACTGGATGACCCGGAACTACCGCGAGGCGTACGACATGTTCGCGGTGAACGGGATCCTGTTCAACCACGAGAGCCCGCGCCGCGGTGAGACCTTCGTGACCCGGAAGATCTCCCGTGCGGTGGCCCGGATCAAGCTCGGCCTGGAGCAGCGGGTGTACCTGGGCAACCTGGAGGCCTGCCGCGACTGGGGCTACGCGCCGGAGTACGTCGAGGGCATGTGGCGGATGCTGCAGCACGACACCCCGGCCGACTACGTGATCGCGACCGGGACGTCGTACTCGGTCCGGGACTTCGTCTCGCTGGCGTTCGACCACGTCGGGCTGGACTGGGAGCAGTACGTCGACTACGACGCGCGGTACGAACGCCCGACCGAAGTGGACTCGCTGATCGGGGACGCGTCCAAAGCCACGACCGAGCTCGGGTGGAAAGCCCAGGTGCATGTGCCCGAGCTGGTCCGGATCATGGTCGACGCGGACCTGGCCGCGCTGACCCGCGAGGACTGAGGAATGACTGCGGAGACCACTGACCCCCGGCTCGCCACGGCGGCGCACGACCGCGTCGACGTCCTCGGGATCCACGTGAGCGTGACCGATCTGGACGAGACGGTCGAGACGTTCGCGCGCTGGATCGACCACGGCGAGCGGCAACTGGTCTGCGTGTCGGACGTGAACGCGCTGCTGCACGCGCGCGCCGACGAGCGGTTGACCGAGGTCTACAACAACGCCGGACTGACCGTCGCGGACGGGATGCCGCTGGTGTGGGCGGGCAAGCGGGCCGGGTTCGACCGGATGGCGCGCGTCGCCGGCCCGGACCTGCTCGAGCGCGTGATGGCAGAGGCTGCCGATCGGGGCTGGACACAGTACTTCTACGGCGGCGCCGAGGGCGTGGCCGAGAACCTGCGGGACACCTTCCAGGAGCGCCACCCAGCGTTGAAGGTGGTCGGTACCGACTGCCCGCCGTACCGGCCGCTCACCGAGGCGGAGGACGCCGCCGCCGTGGCGCGGATCAACGCGGCGAAGCCGGACATCGTCTGGGTCGGTCTGGGCGCGCCCAAGCAGGAGCGCTGGATGGCCGAGCACCGGGACCGGCTGAACGCGTCGATCCTGATCGGGGTCGGCGCCGCCTTCGACTTCCACACCGGCCGCCTGGACCGGGCGCCGCTGTGGATGCAGCGGTCCGGGCTGGAGTGGAGCTACCGGCTGTACAAGGAGCCGCGGCGGCTCTGGAAGCGCTACCTGCTGGGCATCCCACGTTTCGGCGTAGGCATCCTTCGCCGTCCTCCGCGTCCGGTTTAAGGCGTGCTTCGGTGAGGTTCCGGCGGCCGAAGCTACGTCGGCTGGCCGGGCCGGCCGGTCGCGCCAGTTGGGGTTTGGCCGACCAGGCGCTGTCGAGTCTGAGCAATCTCGCGGTCGGAGTCGTCGTCGCCCGCTCCAGCACTGTCGCTGACTTCGGTGTCTACGCGCTGGCCTTCGGCGGCTACACGATCGCGTTGAACGTGTCCCGTGCGGTCGCGACCGAGCCGCTGGCCGTCCGGCATTCCGGGGAGCGGACTCCCGACTGGGAACGAGCGGTGCGTGCCAGTACGGCGACCGCGTTGCTCGCCGGGTTCCTCGGGATGCTCGTGGCGCTCGGGATCGCGGCGTTCCCCGGCGTGCCGTCGAAGGGGGTGCTGATCGCCTTCGCGGTGACGATGCCGGGGTTGCTGCTGCAGGACGCGTGGCGGTGGGCGTTCTTCGTCGTGGGGGAGGGGCAGAAGGCGCTCCTCAACGACCTGATCTGGTTGCTGGCGATGCTGGTGATATTCGGCGGGCTGTATCTCACCGACACGGCATCCGCGGTCACCCTGACGTTCGCGTGGGGACTGGGTGCGGTGATCGCGGCACTCGCCGGGCGGTTCCAGGCCGGGATCTCGCCGCGTCGGCAGCTGATCCGCGAATGGCTACGGCGGAACTGGGATCTCACCCCGAAGTACATGGGGGAGATGCTCGCGGTCTCCGGCACGATCCAGGTCTACATGCTCGGCATCACCGCCGCGGCCGGGCTTGCCGCCACGGCCGGTATCCGCGGTGCGCAGGTTCTGCTGGGTCCCGTGAACGTCCTCAACCAGGGCATCCGGATGATCTCCGTCCCCGAAGCGGCCAGGGCCCTGCGCCATTCGTACCGCCGCTTGTGGCTTGTCGGCCTGGTCATCTCTCTGGGCGTCGGGGCCGGCGCCTTGGCGTGGGGCGCCGTCTTCCTGCTGCTGCCGGATGCTGTCGGCCGAGAGCTACTCGGCCCCGACGTGTGGGCGCAAGCGCACACCGTCCTGATCCCCGTCATCCTGCTGCAGGCTCTCGGGGCCTCCAACGCCGGCGCTTTCGCCATCCTCCGCTCCCTCGCCGCCGCGACCCGAGGCCTCCGCGTCCGGCTCATCTCCTCCGTCATCCTCATCACCTTCGGCGTCGGCGGTGCCGTGCTGGCCGATGCCAAAGGCGCCGCCTGGGGCCTGGCCACTGCTTCGTTCTGCACCCTTCTCCTGTGGTGGAACGAAGCCCACCGAGCCATCGCCGCCCACCGCCGTACCCCGTCCCCAACCACCTGACGTCCCACCCCTGCACCCCCACCCCCACCCCCACCCCCACCCCCACCCCCACCGCGCCGTACCCCCACCCCGCCGTACCCCGCCGCCCCTGCTTGCATTTGAGGGGTTGTCCGTCGAAATGACCGGTTGTCAGCTCGTATCAAGACCCGACAACCGGCAACGTCAGGGGTTCTCCGTTGAAATGCTCGGGTCGGGGAGCGGGCGAGGGGGAGTGGGGTTAGCGGACTGTGATGGTGGAGTAGCCACCCCGTACGGCGTTGTGGCCGTCATAGGCCTCGATGCGGTACATCTGCGTCGTACCGGACGGAGCGCTCGGATCGGTCAGGGTGATGGTCGGCCTGCTCCAGAAGGTGGAGTTGGCTGTCGTGGTCGCGACGATCGTGTTGGTGGCGCCGCGGAGTAGCCGGTAGGTCAGGGTGATGTCGTCGTTGTCCAGCGAGGTCTGGACGGTGGCCTTGACCTGACCGACCGTCGTACTGGAGAGCGTCGGCAGGACCGGGCCAATGGGAGCGGCGCCGTTGCCGAGGTTCGTGAAGCGGGTGAGACCCTGCTGACCCACGCCGTTGACCTTGGTGAAGTCGCCACCGACCCACAAGTCGCTCCCACCGGTCGCGGACACGAGCGGACCGACCAACGTCGGCGGACCGGCGTTCGTGTTCGGGAACCATGGTCCGAGAGACCCGTTGGCCGGGTTCTGCAGCAGCAGGAAGTGCGTGCCGGTGCCATCGCTGAAGGCACCCGGGCAGCTGTGCGCGTGCGAGCCCTTGAACAGCCACCCGTTCACCATGGTCAGCGCCTCGGTCGCGCCCAGGCAGGTGTTCTTCCACACCAAGTTGCCGGTGGCAACATCCGCGGCCCAGGTCCCGTCGAAGCAGCCACCGCCGTCACCGGCGTTGGCGAAGTACACCCGGCTTCCGGACGTCTCGATGTCCTTCACCCGGGACGTGCACCCACTGGTCGGTAGCGGTACGGCGGACGCTGCGGCGAACGGTAGCAGTGCGCCGGTCGAGTTGTTCACACTCGCGACGGCCCAGCGATTCGCTCCGCCGACCTTGGCGAACGTGCCGCCCAGATAGACCTTCGAGTTGTCGTCGGCCGCGTCGATCGCGTACACGTCGGCGTCCGCGTTCGGGTTCCACGGGAGCAGGCTGCCGTTGACTGTGCTGATCGCGGCCGCGCGGTTCCTGGCGATGTTGTTGACCAGTCCGAACGATCCGCCGAAGTACAGGCTGGTGCCGCCGATCGCGAGTGCCTTGACCCGGTACGAGACGCTCGGCTTGATGGTCGGCACCAGCGCGCCGGTTGCCGTGTCGAACGCCGCGATCCGGTTTCGCACCTGGCCGTCGACGCGGGTGAAGTCACCGCCGACGTAGACCCGCGATCCGTCGGCCGAGGCGACGATCGCCCAGACGAAACCGTTCAGGGTGTGGTTGAAGCTCGTGTCGAGCGCACCGGTCGTCTGATTGAAGGCCGCCAGATAGGTCCGCGTCGTCTGGTTCGTCCCGGCCGCCGCACCCGGTGGACGGACCTTCGTGAACCGGCCGCCGACGTACGCCTTGCCCTTGGCAACGGCCAGGCCGAGCACACTCGCATCGGTCTGCCAGGACGATCCCGCGACGGCGGTCAGCGACGCGCCGGTGCTGACAGCCGGTGGTGCCGGGATCAGGCCGAACGCCAGACCCGCCGCCCCGAGCACAGCAAGCAGTCTTCTCCCCATGATTCCCCCCAGTTCCCCAGTACCCCAGATATCCCCGTACCCCAGTTCCCCGGACTCTCAGGCTACGACCGGCAGGCCCTCCGCCGATCCACAGCCGAAGGGGGTCTGCCCTTTCGGGCAGACCCCCTTCGGACCTACTTCACCTTGATCGAGACCGACGGGCCCTTCACGATGTTGCGGCCGTCGTGCACCTCGATGTGGTAGGTGACCGTCTGGCCACTCTTCACCCCCGTGTCGACCATCGCGTACAGCTTGCGCTTCTCCCAGTAGTAGGAGACGTAGTTGTACGAACCGATGTTCGTCGAGCCCCGGAACACGTTGTACGTCAGCGTCAGGTTGTCCACGTCGTAGACGTCGTTGAACGCCACCCGGACCTGGTTGGCCGTCGTACTGGTCAGGGTCGGTGCCTTCGGCTTGAGCGGGTAGGCGCCGCCCGGGGTGTTGGTGAACCGGGCCAGGCCCTGCTGGACCGCGTTGTTCACGTGCAGGAAGTCGCCGCCGACCCACAGGTCGGTGTTGGTGCCGGCCATCGCCAGCGGACCGACCTTGGTGGTGCTGTTCGGGTTGGCGTCGGTGTTCGGGAACCACGGGCCGAGCTTGCCGTTGATGCCGCTCTCGACCAGCAGGTAGTGCGTCCCGGTGCCGTCGCCGAAACCGCCCGACGAGCTGCAGTTGTGTGCGTGCGAGCCCTTGTAGACCCAGTTTCCGATCGCCTTGATCGCCTCGGTCGCGCCCAGGCAGGTGTTCTGCCACAGCAGCTTGCCGGTCGTCGCGTCGGCGGCCAGCACACCGTCGTAGCAACCGCTGCCGTCACCGCCGTTGGAGACGAACACCTTGTCGCCCAAGGTGTCGATGTCCTTGACCCGGGTGGTGCACTTCAGCGTCGGCTTCGGGATCGCCGCCGCGGCCGGCATCGAGTACGCCGCCCCGGTCGTGGTGTTCACCATCGCCAGCGAATAGTGGTCCTTGCCGTTGATCGTGCTGAACGGCCCGCCGACGAAGACTCTGGTGCCGTTGTCGGACACGTCGATCGCGTACACGTCGCTGTTCGCGTTCGGGTTCCACGTCGTCAGGTCGCCGTAGAGCAGCCGGACCGCGGCGAGGCGGTTGCGGGTCTGGCCGTCGACGCGGCCGAAGGCGCCGCCGATGTACACGGTGCTGCCGGAGATGGCCAGCGCCTTGACGCGGGCCGCGACGACCGGGTCCCAGGCCTGCACGATCCGGCCGGTGACGGCGCTGTACATCGCGATCTTGCTGCGCTTCAGGCCGTTCGCGACGGTGAAGTCACCGCCGATCACCACCCACTTGCCGTCCGGGCTGGTGGCGATGCTGTACACCGGGCCGTTGAGGGTCGGCGCGAACGTGGTCGGTGCGCCGGTGGTCCGGTTGAAGGCGGCGACGTACGTGCGGACTACTTCGCCCTGGCCCGCGGCCTTGCCGGGTGGGCGGATCCGGGTGAACAGACCGCCGGCGTAGACGGTGTTCCCTGCTATGGCCAACGCGTTCACGCTGTTGTTGGTCTGCCACGAGGTCTGCTTGATCGCCGAGACGGCGGAACCGAAACCTGGGGCCGCCGCCACCACTGGCGGACCGGACGGAATCAGTGCGGCGGCCACCACCGCCGCGCCGGTGACGATGGCCAGAACTAACTTCTTCATTTATGTCCTTCGGACGGGCGGGTGCCTCACAACGGTGCGTGGCCTCAAAACACACACCAGCGACGGACATTAGCGGGGTGGGAGCTCGTCCGGAAGACGAGCTCCCACCCGCGTTATGACTTTGTGTCGCAAACCCGAAAAACTTGTCCGAAGCCTTACTCAGCGAGCCTTCTCAGCGGGCCGCGAAGTGCGACTGCACCTGGACCGGAGTGAGTGCGTACGGGTACACCGCGCCCTCGTCGATGCTCATCCCGACCTGGCTCGCGCCACCGCCCGGCCAGTTGGTGTTGTTGTCGTACCCGAGCCGCCACCAGCCGTAGTACAGCGACGCGGTTCCGACGCTCGCGCTTCCTGCGAGCGCACCGTCGACGTACAGCTTCATGGCGCCGTTGTCGAAGGTGCCGACGACGTGGTGCCACTGGCCGTCGTTCTTGCCCGAGGTGCTGGTCAGCGTCTTCTGGGCGCCGTCGTTCACCCCGAACACGATCGAGCCGTTGGTGCGCATGTACAGCTGCCGGTCGCCACCGGTCGCGCTGGTGCCGGCCTTGGAGTTGCCGAAGCCGATGATCCGGCCGCCGCGGTTGGTGCCGCTCTGCTTCACCCAGGCCTCGACGGTGAACTGCTGCGGCATGCTGTAGCCCTTCTCGGACGTCATCCGGCCGCTGGTCAGGGTCGCCGTCATCGCGGTGTTCCCCGCGATCGCCCCGGGCTGACCGAGCACCGCACCACCGAAGGTGCCGTTGTTGCTCTGCCCGGACGAGTCGACGGACGTCGTCGCACCGGCCGGCTCACCCAGCCGCCAGTAGCCCTGCGGACCGTCGGCGTTGATGATCTGGTCGTACGCCGTGGACGGCGCACTGGCGACCGTGACCGGGTCGGAGTAGTTGCCGCGCAACGTCGTACTGCCGTCGGTCACCTCGACGCGGTAGTTGGGCGTCTCGCCCGGCACCACGTTGGTGTCGGTGTAGTGCAGCCACGGCCGATCCCACGGGGTCGACTTGGCCGTCCAGGTCGCGATCGTGGTGTTGCTGAAGCCCTTGAGCAGCCGGTAGGTCAGCGTGCTGTCGTCGTTGTCGACCACGGTCGGGAAGTGGATCTGCACCACACCCGGCTGGACGCTGTACGGCAGCAGCTTGGCCGGCTTGGCCGGAGCCGCACCCGGCGTCGCGTTGGTGAAGCGGGTCAGGCCCTGCTGGCCGACGCCGTTCGTGCTGAAGAAGTCGCCACCGACCCAGAGGTCGTCGCCGCCGGTCGCGAACGCGAGCGGTCCGACCTCGGTGGGCGGTCCGGCATCGGTGTTCGGGTACCACGGGCCGAGCGTGCCGTCGGAGATCTTCTCCACCAGCAGGTACCGGTAGTCGAAGCCCTGGGGGAAGCCGCCGGCGCCCTGGTTGGCGCAGTCGTGCGCGTGCGAACCCTTGTAGAGCCAGCCGTTGACGACCTTGACCGCCTCGGTCGCGCCCAGGCACTGGTTCTTCCACTTCAGCGCGTTGGTCGAGACGTCGACCGCCCAGGTGCCGTCGAAGCAGCCGCCGCCGTCACCGCCGTTGCCGAAGTACACGGTGTCGCCACTGGCGTCGATCGCCTTGACCCGGGTGGTGCAGGAGCCGTTCGGCGGCGGGACCGCGGACGCACCCGGGAACGGCAGTACGGCGCCGGTCGCCGGGTCGAGGCTGGCCACGGTGTTCTGGTTGGTGCCGTTGACCGCACTGAACTGGCCACCGGCGTACACCTTGGAGCCGTCGTCCGCGGCATCGACGGCGTACACGTCGCCGTTCACCGACGGGGCGAACGGGAGCAGGGTGCCGGCGTCGGCGCTGACGGCCGCGAGCCGGTTCCGGGTCAAATTGTTCACCAGGCCGAAGGATCCGCCGAAGTAGACGGTGTTGCCGTGCACGGCAATCGTCTTGACCCGGAAGGAGACCGACGGCTTCCAGGTCGTCACCAGCGCACCGGTGGCGGTGTCGAAGGCCGCGATCCGGTTGCGGGTGACGCCGTTGACGGTGGTGAAGTCACCACCGACGAAGATCCGCGATCCGTCGGCGGAGGCCGCGACCGCGTAGACCTGGCCGTTGAGGACCGGGTTGAACGCGGTGACCAGAGCACCGGTGTTCTCGTCGAAAGCGGCGAGGTACGCCTGCGCGACCTCTCCGGTCCCGGCGGCGGCACCCGGTGGCCGCACGCTCGTGAATCGGCCGCCGGCGTACGCCTTGCCCGCTGCGACCGTGATGCCCTGCACACTTCCGTTGGTCTGCCAGGTCGGGCTCGCCACTGCCGACAGCGAGGCCTCGATGCTCTGGGCGGGCGGCGCGAAAACGACCACCAGTGCCCCGGCGACGAGAGCGCCCACGAGCCCCAGACGCGTGAGCAACCATCTCTTGTTCATCCTGCGGTGTCCCCCTCGGACGGAGGGCGCGCGAAACGGCGCCAAATCAAATTCCCGGCAGCCCCCGGGAATCCCCCGGGGGTCAGAGTAGGGCATGGACCGGACGCTTCGGTACGCCCGATCCCAGCTGCCTATATCCTGGGGCGCTGGCACCGAGTCTGTGGGCGATGGAAGTGGGGTAGGGATGGAACCGGGCACCGTGGTCTGGCGGGAGACCGCTCAGTCACTGCTACGGCAGAAGTGGCTCATCATGGGCTGCATCGTCCTCGGCCTGCTCGGAGCTTCTGTCTTCGCGCTGTCCCAGACGACGCGGTGGACCGCCTCGAGCCAGTTGGTGCTCGGGCCGGCGGTCCCGCCGGCCCTGGTCGGGAAGCTGCCCACCACGGACAAGACCGGTCCGCTCGGGATGGATCTGCCCGCCGAGACGCAGGCCCGCGTGATGGCCAGCCCGACGCTGCTGCACAGCGTGGCGAAGTCGCTCGGCATGGACACCACCGACGACGCGATCCAGGAACTGGCCGCGGTGACCCGGGTCAAGGCGGTCACCGACAACGCGTACCTGGTCACCACCGACGGCCCGACCGCGGCGAAGGCGGTCGAGCGGGCCAACGCGATCTCGAGCATCTACCTGAAGCAGCGCAACGACGAGGCCAAGGCGCTGCTGACCACGCTCGCCGGGCAGGCCCAGGATCGGTCCAAGACCGCGACCCAGCAGTCGAAGAGCCTGGTCAGCCAGATCGACGAGGCCGTCCAGCGGGGCGACTCGCAGACAGCCGCCGCGCTGCGCGACCAGCGGGTCGGGCTGGCGACCGAGGCCCGGCAGGCGGCCGACGACGCGGCCGCCATGGTCAAGGCGCTGACCACGGTCGGTTCCGGTAGTGAACTGGTCACCCCGGCCACCACGGACACCGCGACCTCCTCGCCGATGGTTGCCCGCGACATCCTGGTCGGCGGCATCCTCGGTCTGGTGCTCGGCTTCGGTCTGGCGCTGCTCCGGTCGCACCTGACGCCGTACATCGTGACTCGCGACCAGGCGGCCCGTGCGGCGAGCTCGCCGGTCATCGCCGCGTCGGAAGGCAACCGGCGCCGGTTCTGGCACCGGACGGCTCCCGAGTTGCCGCAGTACGAGATCACCGCGTTGGGTGCGGAGGCGAGCGGTGCGCTCGCCCGCCGCGAGTTGAACCCGCGCGCCTTCGCCGGTGGCGGTCCGGGCGCGATGCTCGTGGTCTCCGCATCCCCGACGCCGAACTCGGCCGGTATCGCGCTGGCGATGGCCGAAGCGAACGCTCGCGACGGCAGGGAGACCTTGCTGGTCCTGGCGGACATCGAAGGTACGCCGGTCCTGTCGCACGTGACCGGGCACGAAGGGCTGACCGACCTGGTGATGGAGCCTGCGGCGACGCGGGCGATCCGGGCCCGGAAGCTGTTCCGTCCGGGCACGGTCGCTGATCTGTACGTGCTTCCGCCTGGCCTGAACCACGAGGAGACGGCTGCGGCCGTTGGTCCGTCGCTGGTGCCGGGCATCGTGGCGGACCTGCCGCCTGGGTACTCCGTCGTCATCCACGGACCGGCGTCCGTCGGACGGCACGGGATCACTCCGCTGGCCGCGGCGGTGGACGCGTCGGTGCTGGTGGTGCAGGTCGGGCACGACAAGGAGATGGACGTTGCCCGGCTGACCGGTGCGTTGCAGTTCGCCGGTGCGCCGGTGCTGGGCGTCGTACTGATCGGTGCCTCGCCGCACGACGAGACGCTGGGCATTCCGTTGAACTACAAGCCGCTCGACACCGCCGCACCGCTGCGCTGATCGTGTTGTCATGATGCGATCCGCGACCGCCTACCGTTCCGGTGGGACCCGTCTGGCGCCGCCGGTGCCGGGCACGGTCGACGGTGAGATCCAGAAGCCGGCGTGGTTCTGGCTGGTGTTGTGGTGCTTGTTCGTGCTGGGTGTGCAGCCGTGGTCGTCGCGAGTCGCGGCGCCGCAGGGGACCACCGGGTCGACGAACAGTGTGATGAAGGGGCTGTTGCTCGGGGCGATCTTCCTGATCGCGATGGCGGCGACCAAGCCCGGGTTCCGGACCCGGGTGAATCCGGCGAGCAGCCTCTACGTGCTGTACGTGATGTTCGCGGTCGCGACGGCGTTCCTGCTGGCGGAGCCGCTCGGGCCGCTGACCCGGTTGGCGCGGTTCATGATCGGGCTGATCCTGGTGTTCCTGCTCTGGCGGCCGCTGGTGCAGGTGCCGGAGCGGTTGGTGCGGGCGCATCTGTGGGCGCATGTGTTGCTCGCGGCCACGGTCGTGGCGAGTCTGGCGTACGCACCCAGTCAGGCGTGGCGGCCGCTCAGTTCGCTCGGCACTGGGTATCGCCTGCAGGGTGTCATCATCCCGATGCTGCCGCCGCGGGTCGGTGAGGTCGGCGCGATCCTGTTCGGACTGGCGCTGCTCGGCCTGCTGTGCCGGAAGCTGTCGATGATCCCGTCGGTCGGGCTGATGGGGCTGGGCGTCGTACTCGTGGCGGCGAGCCGGACCCGTACGTCGGCGGCGGCGATCGCGTTGGGGCTGGTGATCGCGTTGATCATCACCCGGAAGACGTGGGCCGGGCGGATCGCGAGTCTGGCGGTGCCGGGGCTGATCGGGATCGCGTTCCTGACCATCGGATCGCTGCACACCTGGGTCTTGCGTGGGCAGGGGACGCAGCAGATCAGCTCGCTCAGTGGGCGTACGACGAGTTGGCAGGCGGTGCTGGACGAGAAGGTGTCGATCCAGACCGCGATCATCGGTCACGGCCTCGGCAACAAGCGGGTGCTGCTGCGGCGCGGTGAGGGCGACATCGACGTGATGGCGATCGACAACAGCTGGCTCGGCTTGTACTGGGAGACCGGCCTGCTCGCGGTCACGATCGTCGCGATTGCGTTGATCCTCGCGTGGGTCTCGGTCCTCCGGGCACCCACGCCGTACATCCGAGCCTGTGGAGCCCTCCTCCTCGGCTACGTCACCGCCGCCTCCCTCAACGAAAGCGGCCTCTCCGACCTCAGCTCGATGACCGTCCACCTCCTGGTAGCCGCCGCCATCTGCGACGCCGACCGAATCCGCCAAAGATCCCGAACCCAGACCAGAGCTCTACCCCGCTAACCCTCCCAACAGCCCCCACGCCAGTTGCTCAGGGTGCCGCGGTTAGCTGCTTACTGAGTCTTGGTCGAAGCCTGCTTCTTGCCATTGGGGCCAGGTGAGGGTTTTGCCTTGGTAGGCGAAGCGGTCGGCGGACTTGCCGCCGATCTGGTAGCTGTTGTGGCGGAAGGTGATGGCGCCGGGGCGGGTGGGGGAGCCCTTGTTCTCGACGACGCCGGTGCTGGAGGTCGCGTCCTGCATGACGACGAGGTTGCCTTCGATCGTGACGTCGCGGAGGACGTACGTACCCCGCGGTCCGTCACCCCGCGTGCGGGACTGGAGCGAGATCCCGTTGCGGTTGTCCTTGACCAGGTTGCCGCGGACCTGCACCCCGGCGGACGTGTTCACGTTGATCCCGCCGCCGTCCCACAGGCTCCCACCGGACCCTCGCCCGGTCCCATACCCGTTGCCCTCGACAACGTTCTGCTCGATCACGGCCTGGTAGCTGATCTCGTACCGGATCCCGTCTGCCGCGTTGCCGCGGATCCGGTTCCCGGTGATCGTCCGGTCGTACTCCGCGATGTCGCTCCACATCCCGATGCCCCGGTTGCCGACGATGTCGTTGCCCGACACCTCGCCCGACGACCGGGTCGACTTGATCCCCCCGGACTCCCAGTCGGCGATCCAGAACCCGTCGGTGTTGTTCCGGGTCACCAGGTTCGCGGTGATCCGGACGCCCTCGGACTTGTACTGCCCGATCCCGAGCTGCCCGTTGTCCGCGACCGTGTTCCGGCTCAGCTCGGCCCGGTCGCCCTCGATCACCATGATCCCGACCGCGTGGTTCCAGCGGACCTCGTTCGAGACCACCTTCCACCCTGGCCCGACCTGGAGCGCACCTCCCTGCGGCAGGCTGGCGAAGTGCTCGATGGTCAACCCGGTCACGGTGACGTCCTCGGCCGACTTCTCGATCGCAGTCGGCGTCCGCGACATCTCGACCGCACGGCCGTCCGGATCGTCACCGACGTAAACGGCGTTCGAGGCGTAGTCCCCGAAGAATGTCCCCGGCTCCAGCTCTCCGAGGCTCATCACCCGGGTCAGATGCTTCCCGTCGACGAACACCTGCTCGCCCCGCTGGCACGGCTTCGCCTTGTTGTCCTCGCACTGCCCTTTCAGCGGGTACGCCGCCGGCAACACCCCGCGCACCACCCACCGATCGCCGTCCCGCTGCCACCCACTCAGCGCTACAGACCCGGTCAGTACGACGCCCTTCCCACCGGCCAGCGTGTCACCGGCTCGCGGCCGGATCGCCCGGCTGATCCGATGCACACCCTTCGCGAAGCAGAACGTCGTACCTTCCGGCGCCGCGTCGATCACCTTCTGCGGATCCGCTCCCACCGCGATCGCGGTCCCCACACACGCCTTCGCCGTACCAGGTCCCGTCGGCCCCAGTGCAACGGCAGCCGCGGCCGGCGGGGCGGTAGGCACCGTCACCGCAGGCGTCGCCACAGACGGCTTGGCTGAGTCTCCATCACCGGCAGAGCACCCGGCCAGCAGCAGCACCAGTACGGCGCCACCCGCCACAACACCACGACGCCTCATCAACAGCCCTTCACCCACCCCCGGCGAACAGATCTGGAGGAGACTACCCGGAGGTGGGGTGACGACTGTCAGGTGAGGTAGGTGTCCCGGGCGAGGTTGTAGGCGAGGTCCTTGGCGACCTGGAAGGCGTCGTCCTCGTCGAGGCGGTGCTGTACGACGAGGTTGGCCAGATAGCCGGCGTCGATCCGCCGGGCGAGATCGTGCCGGGCGGGGATCGACAGGAACGCCCGGGTGTCGTCGACGAACCCGGACATGTTGTAGAACCCGGCCGTCTCCGTCACCAGCTCGCGGAACCGCCGCATCCCGTCCGGGCTGTCCAGGAACCACCACGGCGCCCCGAGCCGCACCGCCGGATACACGCCGGCCAGCGGAGCAAGCTCCCGCGAGTACACGGTCTCGTCGACAGTGAACAGCACAAGCCGGAAACCGGCCGCGTGCCCGAACCGCTCGAGCAGCGGCCGTAGCGACCGGGTGAACTCGGTCGCCACCGGAATGTCGTGCCCCTGGTCCGGCCCGTACGCCGCGTGGATCGCCGGATCGTGGTCGCGCAGGACGCCCGGGTGCAGCTGCATCACCAGCCCGTCCTCGGCCGACATCACCGCCGACTGGTACAGCATGTGCCCGGCGAACGCACTCGCGTCCTCCGCTGACACATAACCCTTCAAGGCACTCGTGTAGATCCGCGCCGCCTCCGCGTCGGTCAACGGGATCGCCGCCGCGCTGTAGTGCCCGTGGTCGGTCGCCCGCGCGCCCGCCTCGACGAACGCCTGCCGCCGCTGCCGGATCGCCGCCAGGAACCCGTCGTACGTCGCGGTGTCGACGTCGGCCAACTCTCCGAGCCGGGCAGCGAGAACACTCCAGCCGGGCCGGTCGAGGTGCACGAGGGCGTCGGGTCGGAAGGTCGGGACGACTCGGCCGGGCAGGTCCGCGGCGAGCTTCGCGTGCTGGGCGAGGTCGTCGGTCGCGGCGTCGGTGGTCGAGATCAGCTCGATCCCGAACCGGTCGAGCAGGGCCCGCGGCCGGAACTCGGGCTCGGCGATCCGGGCGGAGATCTGGTCGTACAGCTCGTCCGCGGTCTCGGCCGAGGGGTGAGTGGTCACGCCGAGGACCTCGGCGAACTCGTGCTCCAGCCAGTACCGGCTCGGCGTACCGAGGAAGAGGTGCCAGTTCGCGCAGAACTCCCGCCAGACGTCGCGCGGGTCGGCCGGCGCAGTGCCGTCGCGGCGGGGGAGACCGAGGCGGTCGGGGGAGATGCCCTGGGAGATCAGCATCCGGGTCACGTAGTGGTCCGGGACGACCAGCAGCTCGGCCGGGTTGCCGAACGGCGCGTCGGTCGCGAACAGCCCGATGTCGACGTGCCCGTGCAGGCACAGCAACGGCAGGTCCTTCGTCGACGCGTGGATCCGCCGGGCGACGTCGCGTGCCTCGCCGGCAGGCAGGGCGCGGTCCGGATGAGGCTGCAGGGCCTTCGGCATGGGTCCTCCGGGATGAGTGGGCTGAAACGAGTACCGCAAAGGATTGCAGTGCGCACCGGCCCACACAACCCTTTGTCCACAAGGCGAATCTCACTGACCGTCGGTCGACCGTGAACGAAGTCTTGACACAAGTGTGAAACCGATTGCAGACTGCGACGCGGGGCCGACCTGAGGAGGTGACGATGCCTGCGACGATCCGTGACGTGGCTCGGCTGGCAGGCGTGTCGCCGTCCACCGTGTCCCGTGCGCTGTCGATGCCGGAGATGGTCAACGCTGCGACCCGGGTCCGTGTCGCAGCCGCGGTCGAGCAGCTCGGCTACCAGCCCAACCGTGCCGCCCGTGGTCTGATCACCGGCCGCACCGGCAACATCGGCCTGGTCGTGCCCGACCTGGCGAACCCGTTCTTCGCCAGCGTCACCAAGGGCGTGCAGGCGCGCGCCCGCCGGTCCGACACCGCAGTGTTCGTCGCGGACACCGACGAGGACGTGACCGCGGAGGTCGGCCTGGTCCGTGCCCTGTCCAAGCAGGTCGACGGGCTGATCCTGTGTTCACCACGGTCCGGTGACGCTGACCTGTCCGCGATCGCCCAGGACACGAACGTCGTCCTGGTGAACCGCACTGCCGCGGGCATCCCCGGCATCACCTACGACAACGAGGAAGGGATGCGGCAGGCCGTCGCCCACCTCGTTGCCCTCGGCCACCGCCGGCTCGCCTGGGTCGGTGGCCCCGTCACGTCGTGGTCGACCCAGCACCGCGGCATCGGCCTGGAGAACGCCGTCGCCGACCACGGTGTCGAGCTGAGCCGGGTCGGTCACTTCGGGCCGACGTACGAAGGTGGCATGGCGGCGGCGGACCAGGTCGTCGCCTCCGGCGCCACCGCTGTCATCACCTACAACGACCTGGTCGCGATCGGGCTGCTGGCCCGGTTGCACGCACGGGGGATCTCGGTTCCGGGCGACCTGAGCGTGGTCGGCGTCGACGACATCGCGATGTCCCGGATGGCCCGACCGGCGCTGACCACGGTCCGGCTGCCCAAGCAGGAGGCCGGCCGGATCGCGGTCGAGCTCCTGCTGGCCCTGCTCGACGACCCGGACAGCACCGTCGACACCCGCGGCACCCTGCACGGCGAGCTCATCGTCCGTGACTCCACGGGGCCCGCGGCAAGCCCCTGATCTGCCGCCCCGAGCCGATCAATCCCGGCACCACGCCGGGCCCGCCCTTGATCCAGAGGAGATAGACCCGATGCCCCTGCAGCGCAGAACCGGCCGTCGCGTCCGCCGCACAGCCGTCGTCGGCCTGCTCGCCGTACTGGCCGCGTGCGGAGCCCCGACAAGTCCCAACCAGTCGTCCGGCGACACCTCCGGCGACGCGCCGGACAAGCCCTCGAAGGCGGTGACGCTGAACATCCTCGACGTGGCCGGGAACCTGCAGCTGACCCAGCCGATGATCGACGACTTCGTCAAGCAGCACTCCGACGTGATCTCCAAGGTCACCTACTCCAAGGGTCCGGCGCCCGAGCTGTCCGGCAAGATCAAGGCCCAGCAGGACGCCGGCCGGGTCGACATCGACCTGGTGCTGACCGGTACCGACGGCCTCGCGGCCGGCGCGGAGCAAGGCCTGTGGATGGACCTGCTGCCGAAGTACGCCGATCGGCTGCCCGGCATGAAGGACTACCTCGAGCCGGCCGCGAAGATGCAGGAACTGGCCGGCAACGTCGGTGTCACCGTCACCTACTACCCGTCCGGTCCGCTGCTGGAGTACCTGCCGGCCAAGGTCCCGTCACCGCCGAAGTCCGCCGAGGAACTGCTCGCCTTCGCGAAAGCCAACAAGGGCAAGGTCATGTACGCGCGCCCGGCCAACTCCGGACCCGGCCGGACCTTCCTGATGGGCCTGCCGTACATCCTCGGTGACAAGGACCCGAAGGACCCGGTCAACGGCTGGGACAAGACCTGGGCCTACCTCAAGGAGCTCAACCAGTACGTCGACTTCTACCCGTCCGGTACGGCGGACACGATGAAGGCCCTGGCCAACGGTTCGGCCAGCATCATCGCCAGTACGACGGGCTGGGACATCAACCCGCGCGTCCTCGGCACCGTGCCGAAGGAGGCCGCGATCACTCCGCTGAAGGGCTTCCACTGGGTCACCGACGCGCACTACGCCGTCGTACCGAAGGGGGTCTCGACCGACAAGCAGGCCGCGATCCTGCAGCTGCTGCAGTTCATGCTGACGCCGGAGCAGCAGGCGAAGGCGTACGACAAGGGCTACTTCTACCCCGGTCCGGCGATCAAGGGTGTCGACCTGTCGAAGGCACCGCAGGAGAGCCAGGATGCGATCACCGAGTTCGGCCGGCCGGAGTACGACAAGTTGATTGCCGACAATCCGAACGAGGTGCCGTTGGACGCGAAGGCTCTGGTCGCGGCGTTCGACAAGTGGGACCGAGAGGTCGGCGGCAGCAAGGTGAAGAAGTCGTGAGTGGTTTCGGCCGGCTCCGGCTGGAGGGCGTCGGGCGCCGGTTCGGGACGGCCGACGCGCTGACCGGGCTGGACCTGACGATCGAGCGGGGCGAGTTCATCGCCCTGCTCGGCCCGTCCGGTTGCGGCAAGTCGACCGCGCTGAACTGTCTGGCCGGGTTGCTGCCGTTGACTGCCGGCAGCATCTGGCAGGACGACCAGCGGATCGACACGCTGCCGCCGGAGAAGCGCGGCTTCGGCATGGTTTTCCAGAACTACGCGCTCTTCCCACACCTGACCGTGCGGGACAACATCGCGTTCGGTCTGCGGATGCGCCGGCTGCCGAAGGACGAGATACGGCGCCGGACCACCGCGGCGATCGAGATGGTCCGGCTCGAGGAGCACGCCGGCAAGCTGCCCGGGCAGCTGTCCGGTGGCCAGCAGCAACGCGTCGCGATCGCCCGCGCGACCGTGCTCGAGCCGTCGCTGGTACTGATGGACGAGCCACTCAGCAACCTGGACGCGAAGCTCCGGCTGGAGATGCGGACCGAGATCCGCCGCCTGCACCAGTCGCTCGGCCTGACCACGGTGTACGTGACGCACGACCAGGAGGAGGCGCTCAGCATGGCCGACCGTCTGGTCGTGATGCGGGAGGGCCGGGTGCAACAGATCGGCACGCCTGAAGAGGTCCACACGACGCCGACCACCTGGCACGTCGCCGACTTCATGGGCTACCGCAACCTGTTGCCTCTCGCGGCGCAGAGCGTGGCCGGCGAGGTCGTGACGGTCCCGCTCGGCGGTGCGACGATCGACGGCGTGGCGCAAGGTACGGTCGCCGCCGGCGAGGACGTGGTCGTCGCGGTGCGGCCCGAGGACGTGAAGCTCGGCAACGAAGGCCTGCAAGGTCTCGTCGAGGTGGTCGAGTACCAGGGCCGCGAGCTCGCAGTGGAGGTCGTGCTGGACGACGGCACGCGTCTCCATGCCAGGACCGAACGCAAGGTCCAGGCCGGCGAGTCTGTGTCGGTGGCCATCGACCCGAGCCGCCTGCTGGTGTACGCCTCCGACCGTCCCGCGGCCGAACTGGTGACAGCGGGGCTCGCGGTATGAGCGAGACCGCGAGCTGGCAGCACCGGCTGGCCGAGCGTGGCGTCGACCGGCGGCTCTGGTTGTTGCTGCCGGCCACTGTCTTCGTGCTGCTGCTGTTCATCTACCCGTTCCTGTACGGGCTGAGTCTGTCGTTCCAGCCGCTGAAGGGCGGCGGGGCTCTGGCCAACTATCAGAAGTTCTTCAACGACGCCTATCAGCGCGACACAATCGTCACGACGCTGAAGATCGCGCTGCCCGCGGCACTGCTGAACGTGCTCGCCGCGGTGCCGATCGCGTTCCGGATGCGCGGCCGGTTCCGCGGCAAACGGCTGCTCACGACGGTGCTCGTCGTACCGATCACGCTCGGCACAGTGCTGACGGCGCAGGGACTGCTGAACTATCTCGGCCCGACCGGGTGGTTCAACCGGATCCTGATGGCTGTCCATCTGATCGACGACCCGATCCGGCTGACCAACAACTACTGGGGCGTGTTCTTCTCGCTCGTCATCACCGGGTTCCCGTTCGCGTTCCTGCTGGTGCTGTCGTACCTGAGCGGTATCGATCCCACCCTCGAACGGGCCGCCGCGACGCTCGGCGCGTCCCGGGCGCAGCGGTTCCGCCGGATCACCCTGCCGCTGCTGGCTCCCGGGCTGGCGACGACGTTCCTGCTCACGTTCGTGCTCGCGTTCTCGGTCTTCCCGTCGGCGGTCCTGGTCGGCAACCCGGCCGGATCGACCCGGGTGATCTCGCTGGCGGCGTACCAGGCGGCGTACGAGCAGTACGACTACGCCTACGCCTCGGCGATCGCGATGATCATGGGCGTGGTCGAGCTGATCGTGGTGGCGATCGTGCTGCTGTGGCGGTCGCGGCTCTACACCGGATCGACAGGAGGCAAGGGATGAGCACGCGAGCCCTCAAGGCGACGCCGACCGCCTGGCTCATCTGGGCCGTGGTGGTGTTCTTCTTCGTCAACCTGGCCGGTGTGGTCGGGTCGGTGCTGGTCAGCTCGTTCGGCCGTCGCTGGTTCGACACCTGGGTCCCGGACGGCTTCACCACCCAGTGGTACGGCGACGCATGGCACGAGTTCGGGTTGTTGCAGGTCATCTCCGTGACCCTGATCGCCTCGGGACTGGTCGTCGTACTGTCGGTCCTGGTCGGCGCGCCGGCGGCGTACGTGCTGGCCCGGCAGAACTTCCCGGGCAAGCGGCTGGTGTACCTGACCTTCCTGCTGCCGATCCTGATGCCACCGATCACGTACGGCATCCCGCTCGCGACCGTGCTGTACAAGTTCGGTTTCGCGGGTCACCTGTCCGGCGTGGTGCTGGCGAACCTGGTGCCGTCGGTGCCGTTCGTGATCCTGACCATGACGCCGTTCATCGAGCAGGTGGATCCGAAGATCGAGAGTGCGGCCCGGATGCTCGGGGCGAACACCCGCGCGGTGTTCCTGCGGATCCTCGCGCCACTGCTCGTGCCGGGCCTGCTGGCCTCGGCGATCTTGGTGCTGGTCCGTACCGTGGGGATGTTCGAGCTGACCTTCCTCACCGCCGGTCCGGACTCGCAGACACTGGTGGTCGCGCTGTACTACTCGATGTCGGCAGCCGGCATCCGCGCCCAGCAGTCGGTCGACGCGATGGCGGTCATGTACACGGCGATGATGCTGGTGCTGCTCGTGGTCGCGCTGCGTTTCGTCAACCCCACGCAGTTGGTCGCCCGTGTGAAGGAAGAACCCGAATGAAAGCTGAGGTGCACGCTTGAGCAGGCTGAGTCTCACCAATCTCCCCGTCGCCCCCGCGGTCGATCCGCGGGCGTTGTCGGTCGGCATCGTCCATCTCGGGCTGGGGGCGTTCCATCGCGCCCACCAGGCCGTGGTCACCGAGCGTGCCGCCGTCGCCGCCGGCGAGACGCGGTGGGGGATCACCGGGGTGAGCCAGCGCTCGGGCAGGGTCCGCGACCAGCTTGCGCCGCAGGACGGTCTGTACTCCGTTCTGGAGCGTGGACTCGGCGATCCGTCGGTGCAGGTGATCGGCAGCATCCGTGAGGTCCTGACCGCCCCGGAGGATCCGGACGCTGTGGTGGCACGGATCGCGGATCCCGCGGTGTCCGTGGTCACGCTGACGGTGACCGAGAAGGGGTACCGCGCGGCCGGTCACGGCCTCGACCTGGACGATCCCGAGATCCAGGCGGACCTGACCGGCCGCCCCCCGCGCACCGTGGTCGGGCAGCTCGCGGCCGGGCTGGCGCGCCGGGACGAGCCGTTGACGATCGTG
The DNA here is from genome assembly GCF_043197265.1 of Kribbella sp. NPDC049227. Taxonomy (NCBI): domain Bacteria; kingdom Bacillati; phylum Actinomycetota; class Actinomycetes; order Propionibacteriales; family Kribbellaceae; genus Kribbella; species Kribbella sp. NPDC049227. The sequence goes on from NZ_JBICST010000003.1 coordinate 304,549, forward strand.
TCGTGCGACAACCTGGTCGCCAACGGGCCCTTCCTGCGGAAGCTCGTGACGGACTACTTCGAGGCCCTGGGCAAGGTTCCCGAGGTGTTCGAGGCGACCCGGTTCCCGGCCAGCATGGTCGACCGGATCGTGCCGGCGACCACCGACGCGGACCGTGACGAGGTGGCCCGGCTGCTCGGCGTACGGGACGAGGCGGTCGTGGTCGCGGAGCCGTTCCTGCAGTGGGTGATCGAGGACGACTTCGCGGGGGACCGGCCGGCGTGGGAGCGCGGTGGCGCTGTCCTCACTAGCGACGTTGCGCCGTGGGAGCAGGCCAAGCTGCGGATGCTGAACGCCACCCACTCGATGCTTGCCTACCTCGGTGCTCTGCGCGGGTACGAGACCATCGCTGAGGCGGTGCGGGACGAGGAGTTGTCCGCGCTGGCGCGTGAGCTCATGGCGGAGGACGTCGTACCGACGTTGAACGCGCCGGACGGGCTGGACTTGACCGAGTACGGCGCGTCCGTCCTCGAGCGGTTCGCCAATCCGGCGTTGAAGCATCGGACCACGCAGGTCGCGATGGACGGGTCGGTGAAGCTACCGGTCCGGATGCTCGGGACGGTCCGCGACCGCCTGGCTGCGGGCGCCGAGCCTCGGGTGATCTCGCTGGCCGTCGCTGCCTGGATGGTCTACGTGCTGAAGACGCCGATTGTCGACGATCCGCAGGCTGACCGGCTGAAGGCCGCGCTGGCGAGAGCCTCCGACCCGGCCGCCGTGGTCGACGCGCTACTCGGAATCGACTCGGTTTTCACTCCCGACCTACGCGACTCGACAGTCTTCCGCGACCTACTGATCGATCACGTCAGCTCGCTGACCACGTAGCCCACGCCACCCCCTGCCCACCACGGGGCGTACGCCGCCCGCGGGCACCACGGGGCCCGCGCCGCCCATGGCCACCACGGGATCCGCGCCGCCGCCCGTGATCGCCATCGGTACGCCACCCGGACAGGCGGGGCGGTGTGCCTTTGCATATACGGCGTCTCGACGGTGCACTACCTGTCCAGCTGCACACCACTGGCAGCTCGACCCGAGACCGGGGAGCCTGATGTGCCGGATCGGGTAGGGAGAACTCCCCGAACTCGCCCATCAGACAGGACAGCCGACATCCCCTCACCTCGCCGTGTTCTCCCCTCGTCTTCCCGGGGAAGCAGACCAGTTGATGGGGTAGTCCCTCGAATGGCCGCAGCGCGCTGAGCGTGTCCTGGGGTGCCGGGAACTGTGGGGGCGCATTTGGACAGGAGGTGTCGGGCAATCTGTAGTGCACCTGAACCGAATCTGCGCTGCATGTACGGCGTCTCGACGGTGCACTACCTGTCCAGCTGCACACCACCGGCAGCTCGATTCGAGACCGGGGAGCCTGATGTGCCGGATCCGGCCGGGAGAACTCCCCGAACTCGCCCATCAGACAGGAGAGCGGATGTCTCGTGAGTGGTCTACGCTCGTCTTGCCGTGAGGAGAACTCGTCCTACCGTGGGAGAAGCGAGCAGGTGACAAGTTGTCCTCTTTACATGGCCGCACCGCGGGGCTGAGGTCGTCAGTTCGCTGATCGCCGGGTTGTGAAGGTGCTCGTCGTGTCCTGACCGGACTTGCGCCACTCCTGGGCGCTGTACCACTGGCCGGTCTTCTGGAACCGGTCGGCGGTCAGGCTGTCCAGGATGTAGGTGTTCTTGTCCAGCGTCACCTCGCCGAGTGGGATGGCCGCGCCGGCGTTCTGCACCATGCCGGTAGCGGTCGTCCCGCCGCGCATCGTCACCTGGTTGCCGGAGACGACGATGTCGCGGAGCACGTTCAGGCCCCACGGGCCGGAGCCGCGGGTGCGGGACTGGATCGAGATGCCGTTCACGTTGTCGGCGACCACGTTGTCGCGGACCTGGACGTTCGACGACGTGTTGACGTTGATGCCGCCGCCGTCCCACAGCGACGTACCCGAGCCACGGCCCGTGCCGAGGCCGTTGCCGCTGATCTCGTTGTTCTCGATCACGCCGTTGCGGCCGATCTCGTACCGGATCCCGTCCGCCGCATTGTCGACGATCTGATTGGCGTTGAAGGTCCGGCCGTCGTCGTACGCGTCGCTCCACAGCCCGACGCCCCGGTTCAGCTTGATCAGGTTGCCGGTGACCCAGCCGCCGCTGGACCAGGTGGTCTTGATCCCGCCCGACTCCCAGTCCGCGATCCAGAAGCCGTCGGTGTTGTTGTAGCTCACCTCGTTGGCCGAGATGGTGCCCTTGAGGGTGCTGTACTGCCCGACGCCGAGTTGGCCGTTGGAGTGGATGAAGTTCTTCTCCAGGACGGCGCCGTCGGCGTTCACCAGCATCGCCCCGACCGCGTGGTTCCAGCGGATGTCGTTGGCGACGACCTTCCAGCCCAGCCCGAGCACGACCGCGCCACCTTGTGGGGGTGTCGCGAAGTGCTCGATCGTCAGCCCGCGTACGGTCACACCGCCGGCTGTCGACTGGATCGCGGTCTCGGTCTTCGACATCTCGACCGACCGGCCGCGCGGGTCGTCACCCAGGTAGACGGCGTTCGCCGCGTAGTCGGCGTAGAAGGTGCCGGGGGCAACCTTGTCTCGAGAGGCCACCCGGGTCAGGTGTTTGCTGTTCAGGAAGACCTGCTCACGCAGGTAGCAGATGTTCGCGACGTTGTCCTCGCACTGCCCGGTCTGCGAGTACGCCGGTGGCAGGACTCCCCTGGTCACCCAGTCTCCGTTCGACGCGGTCCACTTGGTCAGCGGCACCGACCCGGTCAGTACGGCGCCCTGATCGCTGGCCAGCACCTGGTCAGCCTTCGGGTGGATGGTCTGCGTGATCCGGTGCCAGCCGGCTGTGAAGCAGAACGTCGTACCGTTCGGTGCATCGTCGACGATCTTCGCAGCGTCTTGCCCGGGCTTGATCGTGACTCCGGCACACTTGGGCGCCTGCGATGGTCCCGATGGGAACGCCGCGTCCGCGGCGGGCGGCGTCGTGGGCAGCTCCGCTGGGGGAGGCGTCGGTTGCACTCCGGGCATGATCGCGTGCAGCGGATCTTCAGACGGTGCCGCAGGCAACAGGCCGGCCGAGGATGCCGCGGGCAACAGACTGAACTCGCCCTGCACCAGCACGTCGTCGGCAGGCACGCTGTGCGCAGGCAAGGCTGTCGTAGCGGCGAAGGTGCCGACTGCAACGATCGCCACAACTGCGGTAGCTGTCTTCATTGCGGAGCCTCCGGGGGCACAGGTGGATCCTGAGCGCACCCCCCATGGCGCGGCTTCGAGACAGCAGACTACTACGTCAGGTAGTTATTGCAATACATTCCGCAGCACAATTTGTTGCACCAAGCCACGATCGTGTTGCGGTGGGCAATCGCCCGACTCCTTGCGCCGGGCAAGCGTTCCGGCTCAGTTGGCAAGGAAGCTGCCTACTAGGTCTAGGCCGGCTTTCTGCCAGCCGTCGGCGGTGAGTTTGCTGCCGAACATCGAGAAGCGCTTGGCGCCCAGAGCGTCGAGGACGTACTTGTTGCCGCTGAACACGACCTCGCCGTCGGGTACTTCGGCGCCGGAGTTCTTCACGATGCCGGTGCTCTGGGTGCCGCCGGTCATCTCGATCGTGTTGCCGGTGATGCTGATGTCGCGCAGCAGGTACGTGCCCCACGGGCCGGAGCCGCGGGTCCGCGACTGGATCGCGATGCCGTTGACGTTGCCCTTGACCACGTTGCCGCGGACGGTGACGCCGGAGGAGGTGTTGATGTTGATCCCGCCGCCGTCCCACAGCGACGTACCCGAACCACGACCGGTGCCGAAGCCGTTGTTGGTGATCGTGTTCTTCTCGATCGTCCCGTTCCGGCTGATCTCGTAGCGGATCCCGTCGGCGGCGTTGCCGATGATCTGGTTGGAGCTGATCACCCGGCCGTCGTCGGCGACGTCGGCCCACATGCCGACGCCGAGGTTGGCCTTGATCAGGTTGCCGCTGACGGTGCCGGAGGAGCGGGTCGACTTGATGCCGCCGGACTCCCAGTCGGCGACCCAGAAGCCGTCGGTGTTGTTCGAGCTGATCACGTTCCGCGTCACGGTCGCGTCGGCCGAGCTGTACTGGCCGAGACCGAGCTGGCCGTTGTTGCGGATCAGGTTCTTCTCGACCTCGGTCTTGTTCGCCTTGACCAGCATCACGCCGACGGCGTGGTTCCAGCGGACGTCGTTGGCGGTGACCTTCCAGCCCGGGCCGGAGACCAGGGCACCGGCCTGCGGCGCGCTGGCGAAATGCTCGATCGTGAGCCCACGGACCTCGACACCGGTCGACCCGGACTCGATCGCGGTCGACGTCTTCGACATCTCGACCGAGTGGCCGGCGGGGTCGTCGCCGAGGTAGATCGCGTTCGCGCCGTAGTCGGCGTAGAACGTGCCCGGCGCGACCTTGGAGGTGTTGCCGACCCGGGTCAGATGCGCGCCGTCGAGGAACAGTTGCTCACGCAGGTGGCAGATGTTCGAGACGTTGTCCTCACACTGCCCACTCGCTCCGTACGCCGCCGGCAGCGCGCCACGCACCACCCACGCCGAGCCGGACTTGGTCCAGCCGGTCAGCGGCACGGATCCGGTCAGGACGGCGCGAGCCGCGCTGGCCAGCGTCATGTTCGCCTTCGGCCGGATCGTGTCGGAGATCCGGTGCAGACCGGCCGCGAAGCAGAACGTCGTCCCGGCGGGCTTGGCGTTGACGATCGACTGGGCGTCGTCACCAGGCTCGATCACCACGCCGCTGCAGGGACCGGCGAAGGCCGGGCCGGCGTCGCCCTCGTCCGCCGTGGGGACCGTCGGGCCGGCGGGGGAGGTCGGCTCGGTGGACGGCGGCTTGCTGGGCTGCGTGGTGGGCTTCTTCGACGGCGGCCTGGTGGTGGCCTTCGGCGACGACGTCGCCGGATGCGTGGCCGTCGGCTTGGGTGCGCGGTGTGAGGGGAGCACACCGGAAGCGGCTGTGTCGCGCGTCGGACGTGACTTGGCGGCAGTTGTCGCGTTGTTCTCGTTGGCGATCACCGGGAGCGCGATCGTAACGACTGCCAGCGCAGCAGCGATAAGCGCTGCGAACCACAACTTCCTCAATGCACCCTCCGGGGTTGCGGTCCCTGGAACCAGGTGTAGCCACCGCGAGACTTAAGGTAGTGCCATGCGGGTCGCCATGTTGCACAACCGTTACCGGACCGGTCAACCCAGTGGCGAGAACACCGTTGTCGCGCAAACGGTTGATTTACTGCGTAACTCAGGACATGAGGTCGACCTGTACGCGCGGAACAGCGACGATATCGCCGCGATGAGCCGAAAAGATCGCGCACTGTTACCGTTCCGCTCCGTCTGGTCATTTTCGGCCGAACGCGATTTAACACTTCTATTGCAGGAAAATCGGCCCGATGTCGTGCACGTGCACAACACGTTCCCGCTGTTCAGTCCCTCGGTACTGCGAGCGGCGTACCGGCTGGGCCTTCCGGTGGTGGCGACGCTGCACAACTTCCGGCTGATGTGCGCCAACGCGGTGCTGCAGCGTGACGGCAAGCCGTGCGAGTCCTGTGTCGGCAAGCTTCCGTGGGCCGGTGTGGTGCACAGTTGCTACCGCGAGTCGCGCGTGCAGACGTTGCCCCTGGCCACGAGCATCGGCGTCCACAACACCCTGCACACCTGGCAGCGGTACGTGACGACCCTGGTCGCGCCGTCGGCGTTCGTCCGCGACCGGTACGTCGCCGGTGGCTTCGATCCCGAGCTGTTCGTGGTGAAGCCGCATGCCGTCCCGCACTCCGGGCAGGTTCGCAGCGGAGCCGGCGAGGCGGTCGTGTTCCTCGGCCGCCTGGAGGACGACAAGGGTTTCGCGGATCTCCTGCAGGCGTGGGATTCCTCGCTCGGGAGGCTGATCGTCGTCGGCGACGGCACGCTCCGCGCCGAGGCGGAGCAGCGCGCCAGGAACGACCTGTCGATTCAGGTGCTTGGTCAGCTTCCCTGGGCCGACAGCATGGAAGTACTGCGGTCCGCGCGCGCCGCCGTCGTACCGGCGCGTTCGTATGAGAGCTTCGGTCTCGTGGTGGTGGAGGCGTTCGCGCACGGGGTCCCGGTGGTCGCGTCCCGGCTCGGGGCACTGGCCGAGCTGGTGGACGACGGGGAGACCGGCGCGCTGACCGAGCCCGGTGACCCGGAAGGACTGCGCAAGGCCCTGGGGTTGGTGACCGATCCCCGGACTTCGGTAGCCTTCGGCGAACGAGCCCGGCAGGTCTATCTCAACCGCTTCACCCCGGAGCGAGACCTCGCGGCCACGGAGAGGATCTACACCGATGCGATCGCGCGGCACGCCGACGGCGGGCGGACGCGACGGGGGCGCTGGGTGGACCGTGACTGACCGGTATAGTGCCGCTGACGCGGGGGGACGCGTCGTGTCGGGCCGTCGAGGCTCATCGAGAGACGGCTCCTGCGCGGAGCCACTGGGGGATCAGAGTTTGTCGCGGATCGGATTTCTGGCCGGAGTCTTCGACCTGTTCCACGTCGGGCACCTCGACGTGCTCGGACGGGCCGGGCAGGGCTGTGACCGGCTGGTCGTGGGTGTACTGACTGACGAGTGGGCGATGGACGCGTGGGGTGCGCGGCCGTACGTGCCGCTGCCGGAGCGCATCCAGATCGTCGAGCACCTGCGCTGCGTCGACGAGGTGGTTGTGGTGGACGGCGTACGGTCCGACTGGCTGACCGGCGTAGTAGGGGTACAGACCGTGTTCGCTGCGAGTGGTACCGACGGCGTGCTCGGCGTGGACGAACTCGACGGGATACCGGGCGAGCTGGTCAGCGTCCTGCCGGCCGGTCGCGGATCCCGCAGCCCGATCCTGCGCGCCGCCATCGATCAGCGGCAGTCGCGCAGTTCCGTCGCATGACCGCCCTGGGTGAGGTCGTCGGTCAGCTCTCCCGGGCCCAGAAGCCGTCGGCGGGGACACCGGCGTACTCGCGCTTCGTCAACCGGCGGATCGGCCGGGTCTTCGCAGCTGCGGCGTTCCTCGGCCGGCGTACGCCGAACCAGGTGAGCCTCGCGTCCGGCTTCTGCTCGTTGATCGGCATCGTGCTGGTCGCGACGGTCCGCCCGTCGCTCGGGCTCGCGCTGATCGTGACCGCGCTGCTGGTGCTCGGGTACGGCCTCGACTCCGCGGACGGCCAGCTGGCCCGGCTGCGCGGTGGCGGATCGCCGCTGGGCGAGTGGCTGGATCACATGATCGACGCGGTCAAGATCGTCCTGCTGCACAGTGCGGTACTCATCTCGTTCTACCGTTTCGATGCCTTCAGCAATGAGTCGCTGCTGCTGATCCCGCTCGGCTATGTCTGCATGTCGTCGGTGCTGTTCTTCGGGCTGATCCTGATCGACCAGCTGCGCCGGCGCCACGGCGCGACGCAGCAGCCCAACCAGCGCGGCGACTCGGTGGTCAAGTCGTTGCTCATCGCACCGACCGACTACGGCGTGCTCTGCCTGGTGTTCCTCGCCTTCGGCAGCCCGTCGCTGTTCATCGTGCTGTACGGCGCCCTGCTCGCGGCGAACCTGGTGTTCCTGGCGGCCGCGATCGCCAAGTGGTACCGGGAGATGGCCAGCCTGCAGCCGGGGGTGGGCTGATGGGGATCGTCGGCTACGCGCCCGGTGTGTACGACATGTTCCACATCGGCCACCTGAACATCCTGCGCCGGGCCCGGGAGCACTGCGACCACCTGATCGCCGGTGTGGTCGAGGACGACGTGGTCGCGCGGATCAAGGGCCGGCCGCCGGTGGTCCCGCACGACGAGCGGATGGAGGTCGTCCGGGCGATCGGCCTGGTCGACGAGGTGGTCAGCGACTGGTCCAGCGATAAGTTCGAGATGTGGAAGCAACTCCGGTACGACGTCCTGTTCAAGGGCGACGACTGGAAGGGCACGGAGAAGGGGACCCGGCTGGAGCGGTTGCTCGGTGAGGTCGGTGCGTCGGTGCACTACTTCCCGTACACCGCGTCGACCTCGAGCACGGATCTGCGCAGGTTGCTGGAGGGGATGGGCTGATGCCGACCCGGCCGAAGGTCCTGCTCAGCGCGTACGCGTGCCGGCCCAAGGGCGGGTCGGAGCCGGGGGCCGGCTGGGCCTGGGCGAAGGCCGCGGCGCGTGACCACGACGTCTGGCTGCTCACCCGGGGCAAGTTCGCCCACGAGATCGCCGAGGAGCTCGCGATCCGGCCGGTGCCGGCGTTGACCGTCGTACCGCTGGAGCTGCCGAAGTGGGTCCTGCGGCTGCGTCGCCGCCCGGCCGACGTTTACTGGTACTACCCGCTGTGGCAGGGCCTGGCCCGGCGTACGGCGCGGCGGTTGCATGCGGAGCACTCGTTCGACGTGATCCACCACCTGACGTTCGCGGTCGACTGGATGCAGGCGGGCGTCGTCGAGGAGTCGTCCGCGAAGGTGATCTGGGGACCGGTCGGCGGATCGACCACCGCGCCGCTGTCGATGGCGCACTGGCTCGGGCCGCGTGGCTTGGTGGCCGAGCTGGTACGGCGTACCTACACCGGCATCCGGCGTCGCCTCACCGGCCGGAAGCTGGCCCAGAAGGCCGACCTGATGGTTGCCCAGAACAAGGATGTGGCCGAGACCTTCCGCCCGTACGCGCGCGAGATCGTCGTGCAGCCGAACGTCGCGATCCGCCGGTTCACCGCGTCCGGGCCGTACGAACCGTTCGGTGCGCCCGGGGTGAAGACCGCGCTCTTCGTCGGCCGGCTGATCCCGTGGAAAGGCGTGTTGCTCGGGATCAGCGCGCTGGCGCGTCCCGAGGCGGCGAACTGGGAGCTGCGGATCATCGGCGACGGTCCGGACTGGGGGCGCGCCGAGCACCTCGCGGAAGAGCTGGGCGTTCGCGACCGGGTCGAGTTCATGGGTCAGCTCCCGCGCGAGGACGTACTGGCAGCGATGTTCCGCGCCGACGCCTTGCTCGCACCGGCCCTCCGCGAGGCCGCCGGCTGGGCCGTGACAGAAGCCCTGGCGTCCGGCTGCCCAGTCGTCTGCCTGGACCGCGGCGGCCCGTCGGTCATCGTCGGCCCGGAAGATGGCGCCGTCGTCTCCTGGCGCGGCGACGTGGTCGGCGAGCTCGCCAAGGGCCTCGCGTCCCTGCATGGCCGCATTACTCCGGTCGACCGGTGGGGCCCAGACCGCCTCCCCGATCTCCTGGCCGAGTGGTACGCCCCGGCCCGCGTTTCGTCCTAGGTCGTGTCTGGTAATCCCGCGCCGTAGCGAGCAGGTGCTCGGTGCGGTGCATCGGCGTGCTGGAGCGAAGGTCTCGATGCGGAGCATCGTGGCCTTTGCGCCAGTGCGGCGAGGTGCCGTGCCGAGTGCCGCGCAGTAGGCGGGGGATTACCAGACACGGCCTAGTCCTGGGCGGTCTTACCCGGGAGCGCGAGCATGCGGTCGAGGGCCAGCTTGGCGTACTTCTCGGTGTCGGCATCGACCGTGATCGGGTTGACCACGTGGCCTGCGACCAGGTTCTCCAGCGCCCAGACGAAGTGCGGCAGATCGATCCGGTTCATCGTCGCGCAGTAGCAGACCGTCTTGTCCAGGAACACGATGTTCTTGTCGGTGTGCTGCTTGGCCAGCCGCTGCACCAGGTTGAGCTCGGTGCCGACCGCCCACGACGTGCCGGGCTCGGCCGTCTCGAGGGTCTGGATGATGTACTCCGTCGAGCCGACGAGGTCGGCCTTCAACACGACGTCGTGCCGGCACTCCGGGTGCACGATCACATTCACGCCTGGGACGCGCGCCCGTACGTCGTCGACCGACGCGGCGGTGAACCGGCCGTGCACCGAGCAGTGCCCGCGCCACAGAATCATCTTCGCCGCGGCCAGTTGCTCACGCGTCAGCCCGCCACCCGGCTTGTGCGGGTCGTACACCACGCACTCGTCCAGCGAGATGCCCATCTTCAGTACGGCGGTGTTCCGCCCGAGGTGCTGGTCGGGCAGGAAGAGCACCTTCTCGCCCTGCTCGAACGCCCACTCGAGCGCGGTGTCGGCGTTGCTCGACGTACAGACTGCTCCACCTTTGCGGCCGCAGAACGCCTTGATGTCGGCGCTGGAGTTCATGTAGGTGACCGGCACGGTCACGTCCGCGACACCAGCGTCCGCGAGCGCGTCCCAGGCCGCCTCGACCTGCTGGATCCGGGCCATGTCCGCCATCGAGCAGCCGGCCGCAAGGTCCGGGAGGATCACGGTCTGCTGGTCGTTGGTGAGGATGTCGGCGGACTCGGCCATGAAGTGCACACCGCAGAACACGATGTACGGCGCGTCCGGCCGGGCCGCGGCGTCGCGGGCGAGCTTGAACGAGTCACCGGTGACGTCCGCGAACTGGATCACCTCGTCGCGCTGGTAGTGGTGCCCGAGCACGAACACCTGGTCGCCGAGGGTCGCCTTGGCCTTCAGTGCGCGCTCGACCAGGTCCGGGTCGGAGGCCGGCGGAAGGGCGCCGGGGCACTCGACTCCGCGCTCGGAATGGGGGTCGGTGCTCTGGCCCAGGAACAGCAGCGGGAGGGACTTCGGGCCGTCCGCGATCGTCGTCACGGCAATCATCGTGCCATGCTGTGTGCCCGTCGCCGCGTGGTGCACGTCACTGCCCAGACTGTGAAATCGGTACTCTCCGGTGGTGAAGATCGCAGGCCTCGTCCTCGCCGCCGGCGCCGGCCGCCGGATGGGCACGCCCAAAGCGCTGGTCCGCGACCCCGACGGCCTGGCGTGGGTGGTCCGGACCGCCCGCCTCCTGGCCGACTCCGGCTGTGCTCCGGTTCTGGTCGTCATCGGCGCCGCCGCCGACCAGGTCCGAGCGGTCCTGGCTGACGAGCCCGTCCAGGTGGTCGAGGCAACGAACTGGGACGAGGGGATGGGCGCCTCCCTCCGGGCAGGGTTGAAGGCGTCACCGCGGGATGTCGACGGAGTGGTCGTCGTACCGGTCGATGTCCCGGGCCTCACGGCAGCCGCGGTACGCCGCGTCACGGGAAGCCGCTCGGCGTTGGTCCGAGCGGTGTACGACGGCCAGCCCGGGCACCCGGTGTTCCTGGGCCGGGACCACTGGGACGGGATCATCGCAACTGCGCAGGGGGACAGCGGGGCTCGGGAGTATCTGAGGAAACATCAAGCAGAAAGGGCTGAATGTGCGGATGTCGCCGAGGGCGCTGACGTCGACACGGTGGACCAACTGCCGGATGGACATCTCGCCGACTGAGCCTTGGCAACGGTGTTGCGGCTGCGAGATGCTGAAAAGATGAACTTGTTCGGTTCCGCGGCAGAGCTCGCCGAGGGGCTGCGCGGAACCGGATATCTGGCCGGCGACGGCCTGGCCACGGTCGGGTACCTGGCGCTTGCCCTGCACCGGCCGTTGCTGCTCGAGGGCGAGCCCGGCACCGGCAAGACCTCCCTGGCCGCGGCGATCGCCGAAGCTCTCGACCTGCAGCTGATCCGGCTGCAGTGCTACGAAGGCATCGATGCGACCCAGGCGCTCTACGACTGGGACTTCCCCCGCCAGATCCTGCACCTGCGCACGGTCGAGGCGACCAGTTCGGACCCGGCCGTCGAAGAGGTCGAGAAGTCCCTGTTCGACGAGCGCTTCCTGCTCGCCCGCCCGGTGCTGCGCGCGCTCCGTGAGAGCCCGGCGGTGCTGCTGGTCGACGAGATCGACCGCGCGGACGACGAGTTCGAGGCGTTCCTGCTCGAGGTCCTGTCGACGTACGAGGTCACCATCCCCGAACTCGGCACGATCACTGCCGAGACCCCGCCGATCGTCGTCCTCACCTCGAACCGCACCCGCGAGGTCCACGACGCGCTGAAGCGCCGCTGCCTGTACCACTGGATCGACCACCCAGGCCTGGCCCGCGAGGTCGAGATCGTCCGCACCCGGCTGCCGGAGGTCTCGCACCGGCTGGCCGAGCAGGTGGCGCGCTCGGTGCAGCGGATGCGTGAGCTGGATCTGCTCAAGCCGCCCGGGGTCGCCGAGACCCTCGACTGGGCTCGCGCACTCGATGCCCTGGGCACCGAGATCCTCGACGTGGAGACCGCGGCGGCGACGTTGGGTGCCGTGCTCAAGTACCGCGAGGACACCGACCGGGTGCGCGAATCACTGGACCGATTGCTGGCGAGCTGAGGAGAGATGACCGCACCAGATCTCGCGTTGGCCGGCTTCGCGTCGGCGCTCCGGCACGCGGGGCTGGCAGTCACTTCCGATCGGGTGCACCTCTTCCTCCAAGCGGTCGCGACGCTCGACGCGGGCGTCGCCGCGGATGTCTACTGGGCCGGCCGCGCCGCACTGTGCACGGGACCCGACGACACCGCCCGGTACGACGAGGTGTTCGCCGCCTGGTTCTCCGGAGAACGGTCGAACGGCGCGGCCCGGCGTACGACCGAGCAGTCCTCGGTTCAGGCTGCCCTCGAGGTGGACGACAGTGCGGGAAGCCAGGACGGCGACCAGTCGTCGAACGCCTCCGCGAGTACGACGGAAGTCCTCCGGCACCGCGACGTCGCCGAACTGTCCGCGGCTGATCGGGCCCGGCTGAACCGCCTGTTCGGGTCCCTGCGTCCGCGGATCCCGGTACGTCGTACTGTCCGGCGACGTCCGTCGCATCGCGGCGACATCGATCCACGGCGGACGCTCCGGGCCCAACTGCGGCAGGTCGGCGAGCCCGCCCGCGTCCACTACCGCCGCCGCGGCACCCGACCGCGCCGGGTCGTCGTACTGGTCGATGTCTCCGGTTCGATGCGCCCGTACGCCGACAGCCTGTTGCGGCTCGCGCACACGATGGTCCAACGCGCTCCACGGTCGGTCGAGGTGTTCACGATCGGGACCCGGTTGACCCGGGTGACTCCGGCGTTGCGCCGAGGCGATGCGGAGTCCGCGTTGCGGTCGGCGGGGAGCGTCGTACCGGACTGGTCGGGTGGCACCCGGCTCGGTGAAGTGCTCAAGGTGTTTCTCGACCGCTGGGGCCAGCGAGGGATGGCGCGCCGGTCGATCGTGGTGGTGTGCAGCGACGGTTGGGAACGCGGCGACACCACGTTGCTCGGTGCGCAGGTGCAGCGGCTGGCCGCGCTGGCGCATCGGGTGGTCTGGCTGAATCCGCATCGCGGCAAGCCCGGATACCTGCCTGTGCAGACCGGGATCGTTGCGGTGCTACCCCATCTGGACGAACTCGTCGCGGGGCACAGCCTGGCCAGTTTTGCTGATCTCCTGGAGGTGGTTGCCGATGCGTGATGTGCTCGAGCGATTGATGGATTGGTGGCGCGCGGGCGAGTCGGTTGCCGTGGGCACTGTTGTCGCGACGTTCTCGTCGGCGCCGCGGTCGCCGGGTGCGGTGATGCTGGTCGGGCCTGACGGCGAGGCGGTCGGCAGCGTGTCGGGAGGCTGCGTCGAGGGCGCGGTCTACCAGTTGGGCGAGGAGATCCTCGAGTCCGGCGAGTCGATGCTGCAGCGGTACGGCGTGAGCGACGAGTCGGCGTTCGCCGTCGGGCTCACGTGTGGCGGGATCATCGACATCTTCGTCGAGCGGGTCGATCGCTCGTCGTACCCCGAGCTGGGGGAGGTGGCGGCCGACGTCGAGGCCGGGCGGCCGGTGGCGGTGGCGACTGTGATCGCGCATCCCGATCCGGCCAGGGTCGGTCGCCGGATGGTGGTGCGCCCGGTCGGTCAGCCGATCGCGGGGACGCTCGGGTCGTCGCGAGCCGACGACGCGGTGGCCGACGACGCGCGCGGGCTGTTGGCGAGCGGGCGGACGGAGACGTTGGAGTACGGGCCGGACGGGCAACGGCGCGGCGAGGGGATGCGGGTGTTCGTGTCGTCGCACGCGCCGGTGCCGCGGCTGTTGGTGTTCGGTGCGATCGACTTCGCCGCGGCGGTGGCGAAGCTCGGATCGTTCCTGGGGTATCGGGTGACGGTGTGCGATGCGCGGGCGGTGTTCGCGACGGCGTCGCGGTTCCCGTCGGCCGACGAGGTGATCGTCGACTGGCCGCATCGCTTCCTGAAGGCCGAGGCCGAGGCCGGGCGGATCGACGGACGGACCGTCATCTGTGTGCTGACCCACGACCCGAAGTTCGACGTACCGCTGCTGGAGGTGGCGTTGCGGTTGCCGCCGCTCGCCTACATCGGGGCGATGGGCTCGCGGCGGACTCACGACGACCGCGTTAAGCGGCTGCTCGAGGCGGGTCTGACCGAGGAGGAGCTGGCCAGGCTGGCGAGCCCGATCGGTCTCGACCTCGGCGGTCGGACGCCGGAGGAGACCGCCATCAGCATCGCGGCCGAGATCATCGCCCTGCGCTGGGGCGGTGCCGGCGACCGGCTGTCGACGGTGGCAGGGCCGATTCACCATTGAACATCTCTTGTGGTGGACATCACAGGAGAGCAGGATCGAACGGACGACTTTGCTCACTTCTGGAGGCGGGGCGATGACCCGGATCACGGTGAAGGTCGACGGAAGCAGCTTCACGGACGAAGTGGAGCCGCGCACGCTGCTCGTGCACTACCTGCGCGAGCAACTGGGGAAGACAGGGACCGTGGTCGGCTGTGACACCGGCAACTGCGGCGCCTGCACGGTTCACCTGGACGGCCGGAGTGTGAAGTCCTGCTCGGTGTTCGCGGTCCAGGCCGACGGGCACGAGGTGACGACGATCGAGGGTCTCGCGGCCAACGGGCAGTTGCATCCGATGCAGCAGGCCTTCCACGAGAACCACGCGTTGCAGTGCGGCTACTGCACGCCAGGAATGATCATGCAGTCCATCGATCTGCTGGCCGACAATCCGGACCCGTCCGAGGACGACGTCCGGCTCGGGCTCGAAGGCAACCTCTGCCGGTGCACCGGCTACCAGAACATCGTCAAGGCCGTCCGCGCCGCCGCCGCTGCGGGAGGTGCGCAATGACGACCACCGAGGCACGCCCGGCCGCAGAGGTCGGCAACCCGCGCTTGCGCAAGGAGGACGCCCGCCTCGTCACCGGCCGGACGCGCTGGACCGACAACATCGTGCTTCCGGGCATGTTGCACCTGGCAATGGTCCGCAGCCCGTTCGCGCATGCGCGGATCACCGCGATCGACACCGAGGCCGCTCGGGCCTCCACCGGTGTGGTCGCCGTACTGACCGGGGCCGACATCGCCGACGAACAGGGCGCGTTGCCGAACGCCTGGGCGATCGTCCCGGAGCAGAAGGCACCGGTGCACCCGTCGATGGCGGTCGACCACGTCGCGTTCGCCGGCGAGATCGTTGCCATGGTGGTGGCCAGGAACGCGGCCGAGGCGAACGACGCCGCCGACCTGATCGACGTCGACTACGAGGAACTGCCGCCGGTCCTCGACCTGCGCCAGGCCGCGACCGACTCGTCGCTCGCGCACCCGGATCTGGGCACGAACGTGTCGGCGGTGTGGTCGTTCGACTCGGCCTCGGCCGGCACCGGTGGCGACGTCGAGGCCGCGATCGCGGCCGCCCGCGACGGCGGAATCGTGATCGAGAAGGAGATCCGCCAGCAGCGGCTGATCCCGGCGTTCATGGAACCGCGGTCGATCGTCGTCGATCCGACGCCCGAACAGATGACGGTGTGGTCGTCGACCCAGGTACCGCACTTCGTCAAGATCTTCATCGCGCTCGTGCTCGGCATCCCGGAGAGCAAGATCCGGGTGATCGCGCCGGACGTCGGCGGCGGATTCGGCGGCAAGCTCCAGTTCACGCCCGAGGAAGTGCTCACCGTCATCGCGGCCCGGCGGACCGGAAAGCCCTGTAAATACAGCGAATCCCGGTCGGAGTCGCTGATGGCCGCCCACCACGGCCGGGACCAGTGGCAGAAGCTGACGCTGGCCGCGACCAACGACGGCGACGTGACCGGTCTCAAGGTCGAACTGCTGGCCGACATGGGTGCCTACCTCGGCCTGGTCACGTCGGCGATCCCGTTGCTCGGCGCCTTCATGTACAACGGCATCTACAAGTTCCCGTCGTACCACCTGAAGTGCACGAACGTCTTCACGAACAAGACCTGGACCGACGCCTACCGCGGCGCAGGCCGGCCGGAGGCGACGTTCGCGGTCGAGCGGCTGATGGACGAGCTGGCCGCGAAGGTCGGGGTCGACCCGCTGGCGATCCGGGAGCGGAACTGGATCAAGCACGGGGAGTTCCCGTTCGCGACGGTGGCCGGGCTGAAGTACGACTCCGGCAACTACGAGGCCGCGACCGCGAAGGCCCGCGAGCTCTTCCGGTACGACGAGTTGCGCGCCGAACAGCTGAAGCGGCGCGAGTCCGGTGACCCGGTCCAGCTCGGCATCGGCGTCTCGACGTACACCGAGATGTGCGGGCTGGCGCCGTCGCGCTGGCTCGGCTCGATGGGGTACGTCGGTGGTGGCTGGGAGCACGCGTCGATCCGGATGCTGCCGACCGGCAAGGTCGAGGTCATCACCGGGACGAGTCCGCACGGGCAAGGACACGAGACCGCGTGGAGCCAGATCGTCGCCGACCGGCTCGGTGTCGGCTTCGAGGACATCGAAGTACTGCACGGTGACACGCAGGTCGCGCCGCGCGGCCTGGACACCTACGGCTCGCGGTCGCTGGCGGTCGGTGGGATGGCGGTGCTCGCCGCGGCCGACCGGGTGATCGAGAAGGCCAAGCCGATCGCCGCGCAGTTGCTGGAGGCAAACGTCGACGACCTCGAGTTCACGGGCGGCCGGTACGGCGTACGCGGGACCGAGTCGGGGATGACGATGGCCGAGCTCGCGTTCGCGGTCTTCCAGGGGCACAAGCTCGACGGCTCCGCGGAAGGTTGCCTGGATGCCGACGCGACGCTGGATCCGGAGGACTTCTCCTTCCCGCACGGTACGCATCTGTGCGCGGTCGAGGTCGACACCGAGACCGGTGGCACCACGATCCGGTCGTACGTGAGCGTCGACGACGTCGGGGTTGTCGTCAATCCGATGATCGTCGAGGGCCAGGTCCACGGCGGGCTGGCGCAGGGCATCGCGCAGGCGCTCTTCGAGGAGGCCGTACACGACGAGACCGGCACCCTGGTGAGCGGGTCCTTCGTCGAGTACCTGGTCCCGTCGTCGGCCGATCTGCCGTCGTTCACCACGGCCCGGACCGAGACTCCGTCGACGACGAACCAACTCGGCGTGAAGGGCGTCGGCGAGGCGGGCACGATCGCCTCGACCCCGGCTGTCGTCAATGCGATTGTCGACGCCGTCCGCCACCTCGGCGTGTCGGACGTGCCGATGCCCTGTACGCCGTACCGGGTCTGGAAGGCCTTGCAGGAAGGGGCGCGGTCATGATCCCGGCAGCTTTCGAGTACTTCACGCCGTCGACCGTCGACGAGGCGGTCGCGCTGCTGCGGGAGCAGCCCGACGCGAAGGTGCTGGCCGGTGGCCAGAGCCTGATGCCGGTCCTGCGGCTACGCCTCGCGGCGCCCGAGACGATTGTCGACATCGGGCGGATCGGCGAACTGCAGGGCGTCCGCGACGACGGCGACGCGCTGGTGATCGGTGCGATGACCCCGCACAGCACGGTGCAGGCCGATCCGCTGGTCGGGGAGCACGCCCGGCTGGTGTCGTTGGCGACGGCAACGATCGCTGATCCGCAGGTGCGGCACCGCGGTACGTTCGGCGGTTCGCTGGCGCATGCCGATCCGGCCGGGGACCTGCCGGCCGTGGCGGTTGCCCTCGACGCGTCGTTCGTGATCGCCGGCCCGGACGGCCGACGTACCGTTGCCGCTGCCGACTTCTTCCAGGGCGTGTTCAGTACGACGCTCGCCGAGGACGAACTGCTGGTCGAGGTGCGGGTGCCCAAGTACACCGGCTGGGGCGCGCACTACGAGAAGTTCAACCGGGTCGCGCAGCAATGGTCGATCGTGGCCGTGGCGGCCGCGGTCCGGCTGGACGGGGACTCCATCGCGGAGGCGCGAGTCGGGCTCACCAACATGGGCTCGACGCCGATCCGGGCGAGCGCGGTCGAGGCCGCGCTGGTCGGCGGGCCTGCGACCCCGGAGGCCGTGCGCGAGGCCGCGGCCCGGGCGGCCGACGGGACGTCTCCGGTCTCCGACCTCAATGGTGATGCCGACTATCGGCGGCATCTCGCGTCGGTGCTGACGCGGCGTGCGGTGCTCGCGGCGGCGGGGACCGGATGAAGCTCGAGCACAAGTTCGTCGTACCGGCTCCCGTCGACGAGGCATGGGTCGCGTTCAACGACCTCGGAAGGGTGGTGCCGTGTTTTCCCGGCGCCACCCTGACGTCGGCCGAGGGTGACGAGTTCACCGGCTCCTGCAAGGTGAAGCTGGGGCCGGTGTCACTCCAGTACTCCGGCAACGGCACGTTCGTCGAGCGCGACGAGTCCGACCATCACGCCGTGATCGAGGCCAAGGGCAAGGACCGCCGCGGCAACGGCACGGCCAGCGTCCGGGTCGTCGCCCGCCTGACCGCGGCCGACGCCACGTCGACCCAGGTCACCGTGGACACCGACCTGACCATCACCGGCCGCCCCGCCCAGTTCGGCCGAGGCCTCATCCAAGAAGTCTCCGACCGCCTCCTGGACCAATTCACCACCTGCCTCACCACAACCCTCCAAACCCCCACCACCCCCGCGGCGCCCGCCCCTTCCACCAACCCCGCGGCTCCGGCAGCGTCCGCCCCTTCCAGCACCCCCGCGACCCCGCCGGCGTCCGCTCCTTCCACCACCCCGGCGACTCCGCCGGCGTCCGCCCCTTCCACCACCCCGGCGACTCCGGCGGCGTCCGCTCCCTCCACCACCCCGGCGACTCCGGCGGCGTCCGCTCCCTCCACCGAACCCGCTGCCCAGGCCCAGCCCGCCGGCCCAGCCCAACCCGCGGGCTCAGCCCGGCCTGCGGGCTCAGCCCAGCCCGCAGGCTCAGCGCGCGCCGCCGGGGCCGGCCAGCCGGGCAGCACCGATCAACCCGCCAGCACGGGGCAGCCCGCTGCCGCGGCAGCACCCGCCGCCGGCACCGCCGCATCCTCCGCGACTGCGCGTGGTGGCGGCCCGGTGTCTGCCTCCGGCTCGGCGTCCGACGCGACGTCCGCGTCGCCGTCAGACAGCACCTCTGCGTCGGCGTCCGGCGCCGCTTCCGAGCCGGTGGAGCTCAATCTGGTCACGACGATGCTCCCGGTGCTGGCTCGCCGCGCTCGCCCCTACCTCATCGGGGCAGTTGTCGCTCTACTGCTTCGCCGCCTGTTCCGCCGCTGACCGGTCACGGCTGCTCGGGGGTGGGTGGGCCGCCGGGCGGCCACTCGACCAGCTCGATGCGGTAGCCGTCGGGGTCTGTCACCCACGACGTCTTCGGACCGTCCTGACCTCCTGGCAACTCGACAGCGCCAGGATCGAGACCAGCGGCGGTCAGCCGGTCGACGGTTGCGGTCAGCGACTCGACCTCGATGGCGAAGTGGGCGAACCCGCCGACGACGACCGGTCCGTCCGCCGGGCGGTGGACCAGCTCGAGCGACACGGCCGACTCATCGGGCAGCTTCAGCCACACCAGGCTCGACCCGTCGTCGAACGGCACCGTGCCCAGCTCGGCGTACCCCACACCCCGGTAGAAGGCGAGCGAACGCTCGAGGTCACCCACGCGCAACGCGAAGAGGATTGTCTTCATGTTGACGATCCAACTGACGGCACCCGCGCACGTCAACGCACGCGGTGGGAGAGGATGTCGGCATGCGAGTGCTGATTGCGCCGGACAAGTTCGCGGGCACGCTGACGGCCGTCGAGGCGGCCGCGGCGATCGAGGAAGGGTGGCGGCGGCGGGATCCGCAGGCCGAGGTGCTGGTCGCACCGATGGCCGACGGCGGTCCCGGGTTCATCGACGTGCTGTCCGCCGTCGTCGACGGGACGCTCCTGTCCGTCACCGTCCGCGGCCCGCTGGGCGACGACACCCCGGCGACCGTGCTCCTCGCGGGCGAAACGGCGTACGTCGAGACTGCGCAGGCGTGCGGCCTGCACCTGGTGGAGCCGAAGCAGCGCCGGCCCGAGGACGCGACGACGTACGGCGTGGGTCAGCTGATCGCGGCCGCGGTCGAGGCCGGTGCGAAGCGGATCATCCTCGGACTCGGCGGCTCCGGGACGAACGACGCGGGCGCCGGACTGCTGGCGGCCCTCGGTGCAACCGCGACCGGAGGCCGCCTCGACGGCGGCGCCACCGGGCTCGCGGAGCTGACCGCCGTGGACCTGGAGCCGGCCCGGGAGCGGGTGGCCGGGATCGAGTTCGTCGCGGCGAGTGACGTGGAGAACCCGATGCTCGGTCTGCGCGGAGCGACCAACATCTTCGGCACCCAGAAGGGCATCACCGACGAACGCAAGCCGGCGGTCGACGGCTGGCTGACCAGGTTCGCCGAGCTGGCCGGCCGGAAGACCGCCGACCAGAAGGGCGCCGGCGCCGCCGGCGGTCTCGGCTACGCGCTGTTACTCCTCGGCGCCGAGCGGATCTCCGGCATCGACCTGGTCGCCGACCTGACCGGCCTGAAGGAGAAGGCGTCGAGGGTCGACCTGGTGCTGAGCGGTGAGGGCGCGTTCGACTTCCAGTCCCGCGACGGGAAGGTGATCGCCGGCGTCGCGAAGGTCGCGAACGACGCCATGCGCCCGTGCGTCGTTCTGGCCGGCAAGGTCCAGATCGGCTCCCGCGAGATGCGCACGATGGGTGTCGAGTCGGCGTACTCGCTGGTCGACGCGGTGGGGGAGGAGCGCGCCTTCGCCGACCCGCACGGCTCCCTGGCGGCGGTTGCGGAGCGTGTCGCCCGGACCTGGGCCCGCTGATCACCTGCGACCGGGGTTGTTGATCCTGGAAATTGGTGTGCGACCATGGGAATGGTTCCGGATCGGCGCTTGTTGGTCCGAAATGACAGCGGACTTTCCGCGCGCGGCTGCCTGCCCACACGGTAGCCGGGCGCTCACGAGATGACTGGAGTCAGGAATGACTGAAGCGCAGACCGAGCAGACCGTCGCCACGGGTGTTCTCCTCACCGACGGGGCCGCCGCCAAGGTGAAGGCGCTGCTCGAGCAGGAAGGCCGCGACGACCTCGCGCTGCGGGTCGCCGTGCAGCCGGGTGGCTGCTCCGGGCTTCGGTACCAGCTGTTCTTCGACGAGCGTCAGCTCGACGGTGACGTGGTGGCCGACTTCGGCGGCGTGAATGTGGTGACGGACCGGATGAGCGCGCCGTACCTGAAGGGCGCCTCGATCGACTTCGTCGACACGATCGAGAAGCAGGGCTTTACGATCGACAACCCGAACGCCACCGGCTCCTGCGCCTGCGGCGACTCGTTCAACTGAGCCTCCTCGAAGCCCCCGGCACCTGTTGGTGCCGGGGGCTTCGTCGTGCCCGGACCCGGTCGGCGACACGCCGCCTGACCTGCGCAGTCGTGGGGTCCCTCAGTGCGCGGGTGCGCCTTCGCGGGCGCGCTTCGGCAGCAGCCAGGTGACGGCGAGGCTGATCAGGAACATCCCGATCGCGACCAGCACCGCGGTTTTGGTGGCGCCGAGGAACGCATGCGCCGGAAGCAGCTGGAAGAAGATCGTGCCGATCACCGCGACCCCGATCGCACCGCCGAACTGCTGCATCGCGGTCAGTACGCCGGACGCCGAGCCCGCCGCCTGGTCGTCGATCGACGCCAGGATGATGTCGAACAGCGGGGCGAACACCAGTCCGGCGCCGATACCGGTCGCGAGGGTTGCCGGGACCAGGTTCCAGATCGTGGTGGCATCGCCGTACGTGTGCAGGGTGAGCCACACGCCGCCCATCGCCAGAGTCATCACCGCGACCCCGAGCTGCAGTGCCTTGCGGCCGAACTTCGGTGCGAGCAGGCCGCCGGACAGCGGCGCTCCGATCGCGATGCCGAGCGAGAACGGCACCATCGCAAGGCCGGCCTTCAGTGGGCTGTAGTGCAGACCGAGCTGGGTGAAGAGGTTGAAGACCAGCGTGAAGCCGGACATCGCGAGGAAGAACGTGGTGATGACGGCTAGGCCGGCGACGTACCCGCGGCTGCGGAACAGCGACGGGTCGATGACCGGGTTGCCGGAGCGGCGCTCACGCCAGCCGAACAGCGCGAACACCCCGATGGACGCGACCATCATCGCGATCGACCAGGCCGGCCAGCCGAGCTCGCGGCCCTGGACCAGCGGGTAGATCAGCAGCCCGGACGCCAGGCTGACCAGTACGACGCCTGCGGTGTCGAGCCGGGACGCGCCGGGTGTCTTCACCTCGGGCATGAACCGGAGCCCGCCGACCAGGGCGGCGATGCCGATCGGAACGTTGATGAAGAAAATCATCCGCCAGCCGGCGTCGAACCAGTTCGCGTCGATCAGCACACCGGCGAGGATCGGGCCCGCGACTGCAGACAATCCCATCACCGGACCGAACATCGCGAACGCCTTACCGATCTCTTCCGCCGGGAAGACCGCCTTCAGGATCGCGAACCCCTGCGGGATCATCACCGCGCCGAGCAGTCCCTGTGCGACCCGGCTGCCGATCAGCAGTTCCGGTGAGGTGGCGAACCCGCAGACCGCGGACGCGACGGTGAAGCCGATCGCTCCGATCAGGAACAGCCGCCGGCGACCGACCAGATCGCCGAGCCGGCCGAAGCTGATCAGACCGATCGCGAAGGCGAGCGTGTAGCCGGCGAGCATCCACTGCATTGCGGACTCGGACCCACCGAGCTCGGCCCGGATCGACGGCGCCGCAATGTTGACAATCGTCGCGTCGACAAGATCCATGATCTCCGCGATCAACACGGTCGCGAGCACGATCCAGCGCCACCTGTACGGCGTACCGCTCGTCGTCTTGCCTGTTGTCGGGCTGGCGGTGCCAGGTGCCGTCTTGGCGGTGGCCTGGTTGTCGGTGCCGGTGCCGGTGCCGGTGCCGGTGCCGGTCGCGGCGGTGGCCGTGGCGGTTGCGGCGGTCTGGGTGGCCGGTGGCTCCGGTGGGGTGGTGGTTGAGGTGCTCATCGGTGGCTCCTGGAGTACGTGGCGCGAACGGTGTTCGTTAACGAACACTGTTCTACTCACGAACACTGTTCCTGTCAAGTACGGTGTTCGCTACAGTGGTCCCATGACCCAGTCGCCCTGGCAGCCGATCAGCCCCGCGAAGCCGACCCGCACCCCGAAGGAACCGCTCACCCGGGACCGGATCGTCGACGCGGCCATGCGCCTACTCGTCGACCAGGGGTACGACGCCGTCTCGATGCGCAAGGTCGCCCAGGTCCTCGGCACCGGACCCGCCTCGCTCTACGCCCACGTCGCCAACAAGAAGGAACTCGACCAACTCCTCGTCGACCGCGCGGCCTCGGACATGCGGCTCCCGGAGAAAGCGGATCCGGAGCGCTGGCAGGAGCAGTTGAAGGACGCGATGCGCGAGATGCTCCGCGTGATGCGCGCCAACCCCGGCGTCGCCCGAGCCGCGATCGGTCAGGTCCCACTGGGGGAGCAGGCCATGCTCAGCACCGAACGGTTCCTGGCCATCCTCAAGGCCGGGAATCTTCCCGACCAGGCCGCCGCCTGGGCGGTCGACCTGATCCCGCTCTACGTCACCGCGATCGCCTTCGAGGAGTCCGTCCAGGGCGCCTGGGCCTGGACCCCCGAAGACATCGAAGGTTTCGTCGGCGGCCTGCGCACGTACTTCGAGTCCCTCCCGGCCGACCGCTTCCCCTTCACCCTCGCCCTGGCCGGCGCCCTCACCTCCGGCGCCACCGGCGACGAACGCTTCGAATTCGGCATCACCGTCATCACCGCCGGCCTCGCCGCCTTGGCCGAGAAGCGCTGATCTGCGGGCGGGGCCAGGCGGTCGCGGCGGGCGGCCCAGGCTGGCGGCCCAGGCGGGCAGGTTCAGGTGGGCGGGTTCAGGTGGGCGGTGCTGGCGGGCCGACCGGGTCAGGCGATGCGATCGTGGTCGGGGTGGACCGTGCCGGTGTGCGGTTCGATCCAGGCTTTGATCCGGGCCCAGGAGTTGCGCCAGTTCTCCAGTGCGGCGTCGCGGGCGCCGGCCGGATCCCGCGCCTCGAGGGCGGCCAGTATCCGGGTGTGCTCCTCGAAGGCTTCCTTGCGGATCTGTTCGTCGCGGAACGCCGCCCGCTCGATCCTGCGCAGCTCGACCTTGACCAGTTCGAGGAAGCTCATCAGCACCGGGTTGCCGGCGGCGAGGTAGTAGACGTCGTGGAACTCTTCGTCGAGTTGCTGCACCCGGCCGACATCGGCGCCGGCCATCTCGTCGAGCATCTCGCGCATCCGGGCCAACGCATCGTCGTCGAGTGAGCCGGCCGCGGTCTCGGCGGCGTACGCATCCAGTACGCCGCCGAGTTCGTAAAGGTGTACGGCGCGGCCGAACTGCAGATCGGCGACGCGCGTGCTGCGGCCGCGCGCGATGTCCACGAGGCCTTCCTGGGACAACCGGATCAGCGCCTCGCGAACAGGGGTCCGGCTGACCCCGAGCATCGAGGCGACCTCCAGGTCGCGGATGTTCTCGCCTGGCTCGAGCGGCCCGTTGACGATCCAGTCCTTCAGTCGCTCGTACGCGATGTCCTGGGCGTTGACCCGCGTCGGCATCTTGTCGCCGCCTGGCAACGGCATCTCGGCCCGCCCCTCACAGTTGATGACGCTCGATATGCAGCATATCTGTCACCGCCAACCGGGCGGCAGGACGGATCGCGCGATGCTCACGTGAGCCGCTGTCCAGCCGCCGGCGACACACTGGTTCACCTGGACCCGGGCAGCGGCGCCGAGCAGTTCGTACGCCTCGACCCTGGTCAACCGGTGACCGGTGTGCAGCCGCTCGATCAGGTCCGTGAAGGCGTGCCGCAGGTTCGTCTCCAGCGGCGCACCGAACTCGCACCCGATCGATCCGATCGTCGCGGCGGTGTCGAGCCGAGGCGTGACCGGCTCGTCCTCGCCTTTGAGAACGTCGACGGTGATGTGCACGTCGGCGTTGGTTTCGAGGGCCGTACCGGTGATCTCGGCGTCACCCATCGAGGCGTGCACGTCCCCGAGAGACAGGAGCGCTCCGGGGACGTTCACGGGCAGCAGTACCGTCGATCCCACCGTGACGCTGGGACAGTCGACGTTGCCGCCGTGACCTGGGCCGAACTCCAGCGAACTCGCCGATCCGGCGGCGGGCGCGGTCGCGATCGAGCCGACCATAGGGCGGACCGGCAGCAGCAGGTCGCCGACCCCGGTCGGGAAGACCACCGTGTCTCCATCGATCCGGCAGATCCGCGTGTCCGGCAATCCGTTCTCGAGTGGACTCCAGTGCCCGCCGCACACACCCTTGGAGTCGCCGGTGACAAGCGTCGCGGCGTACGGCGCCAGCGTGCCGAGCTCGATCCGATCGATCCGTACGGCGAGCCGGTCGCCGGGCTCGGCGCCGTCGACGAAGATCGGCCCGGTCACCGGGTTGTAGTGCCCGATCAGGTCCATCAGATCCTGCTCGCGGCCGAACACCTGCTCGGCGGAGGAGACCTTGTTGGAGAAGCAGTCGTAGGTCTCGACCACGAGCGACGTCCCCGGACTCACCCGGACAGCCGGAGTCGTCGCGGCATCGAAGGCGAACGCGTGCGCGGTCCGGGGCACCCGAACGACGGTCATCACGCACCACCGCCGAAGACGATCCGTCCGGCGCTCATCGTCAGTACCGGCCGCGCCTCGGCGATCCGGTCGGCAGGCAGCGTCCACGGGTCGTTGTCCAGGGCCACTAGGTCGGCGTCGTACCCGACGGCGATCCGGCCACGGCGCGCGGCTGCACCGGCGGCGACGGCTCCGGCCCTGGTGGCACAGGCGATCGCCTCCGTCAGCGTGATGCACTGCTCCGGCTGGAAGGTCCGGCCATCGGCGCCGGTCCGGGTCACAGCGAGCTGAACCGCGACGAGTGGATCGGTGTCGCGCTGGTCCACCCGCAGCCCGAGCCGCCGGTCGGAGCCGAAGGTCACGACGGCGCCGGCGTTCAGCAGACTGCGGTACGGACTGATCCCGCGACCGAACTCCTCGTCGCCGCGGGCGGTCAAGATTGGGCCTTGGGCAACGATCTCCCAGGGCTGTGCCTCGATCGCGACGCCCAGCGCGGCGAAGCGGGCGAGGTCCTCAGGCTGGATCCGGCGAGCATGGATCACGCGATGCGGCGGCAACGACGTACCGGCCCGGGACGGTAGTCCGGCCAGGATGTCGAGGGCCTCGGCGACGCCGAGGTCGCCCATCGCGTGGATCGACAGCGCGGCGCCGAGGGCATCCGCACGCTTCCCGAGCCGACCGGCCTCATCGGTGCCGGGGTAGCGGAACGAGTCGATCCGCGGTCCGCCGGGCTGTGAGTACCAGCCGTTGTCGAGCGACATCTTGAACCCGCCGAACGAGATCAGCGGCGAGCTCGGTTCGACCGTGGCGAAGTCGTCGACCCGCCAGATCGACGGCCGGAAGCTGTAGCGCACTGGCAGTTCGCCGGCCAGCGAGTCGATCAGGCCGACGTCGGTGAAGGAGCGTTCGAGGTGGATCGCTGTCCGGCGATCCTCCACCGGGTACGTCGCGATGTCGTGCACCTCGGTGATGCCGCGCTGGGACAGGTCGGCGAGTAAATCGCGCAGCTCGGCCAGCCGTCTCGCCCGATTCGGCGGTGGTACGACGCCCGCCGCCAGGCGGCTCCACACAGCGGTGCCCCGGAGTACGCCGGTCGGCCGGCCGTCGTCGTACCGCTCGATCCGGCCGCCGGCGGGATCGGGGGTGTCCGAGGTGATCCGCGACCTCTCGAGCGCGAGGCTGTTCAGCAATGCCGTGCTGTGGTCGAGGCTCCGGAGGAACAGTGGGCGGCCGTCGGTGGCACGGTCGAGTTCGTCGAGGGTTGGGAGGTCACGGTCAGGCAGTGTCGCCGGGAGCCAGTCGCCACCGGTCACCCAGTCGCCGGGGGTGATCCGCGAAGCCACGGTCCGCAGGCTCTCCAGTGCGTCGTCGTGGCTGGTCGTGTCCGACCAGTTCACGGTCCAGCGATCCTCCGCACTCCAGCCGAGGTGGGTGTGGCTGTCGACGAAGCCGGGGAGCAGCGTCGCACCGTCCAACTCGATGACCTGGGTCGCGGCCGGCGCGGGCTCGCCGGGCCGGCCGATCGCTGTGATCCGGCCACCGTCGACCGCGATCCACACCGCTTCCGCGGTGTCGTCCGGTGCCCACGGCCCGGCCGGAATTCTTGCCTGGTGCAACAACGTGTCAACCATGGAGATCCTCGATCCTCGGCGGCTGGGCGTAGACGTCCGGTCGGTCGTGCTCGAGTGATCTGAGCTCGTCGCGCCGGGCCCGGATCACGGTCGGGTCGAGGTCGACGCTGAGTACAGCAGGGGAGTCGTCCGCGTGAGCGATCACCGTCCCCCACGGGTCGATCACCAGGCTGTGCCCGTACGCCGTGAACCCGGTGGCGTCGGCCCCGATCTGGGCGGGCGCCAGCACGTAACAGAGGTTCTCGATCGCACGCGCCCGGAGCAAGGCCTCCCAGTGCGCCGGTCCGGTGTACGCCGAGAAGTTCGCGGGCACCGTCAACACCGTCGCACCGGCCTTCGCCAGACCTCGATACAACGCGGGGAACCGCAGGTCGTAGCAGATACTGAGCCCCAGCGTGACGTCGCCGGCGCCGACGACAACGGTGTCGTCACCGGCGACGGTGAACGCGGCCTCGTCGTCGGCCGGTTCGCCCGGCCGGTCCAGCCGGAACAGATGGACCTTCCGGTACCGCGCCACGATCCGGCCGTCACGGTCGAACACGAGGCAGCTGTTGTGGGCGCGCTGGGCGTCGCCCGATGCGGTCCAGACCCCGCCGAGGACCAAGCGGAGGTCGAGGTCACGGGCGAGACCGGCCAGTCGCCCGATCGCCGGTCCGTCCTCGGCTTCGACGTACCGGGGATCGAACGGGCCGCGGTAGATGCTTGCCTCGGGCAACACCGCCAGTGAGCTGCCGTTCTCGGCCGCGGTCCGCAGAGCCTTCTCGATCGCGTCCAGATTGGCGTCCCGGTCCGAGCCGGAGCCGAGCTGGACGACACTCACTCTCATGACGCCACCACCGCCGGCTTCGGCGCGATGGCGTACGGGATGCACAGCGGACTGCCGGTCCGCGGGTCGGGGATCACGTCGGACTCGAGACCGAACACATCCCTCACCATCGTGCAGGTCAGCACCTCCTCCGGCCGGCCGTTCGCATAGACGCTGCCGTCGCGGACCGCGACCATCCGATCCGAGTACGCCGCCGCCTGGTTGAGGTCGTGCAGCACCATCAGGATCGTCGTACCGTGCTCCCGGTTCAGCCGCCGGAGCAGCTCCATCAGCTCCAGCTGGTATGCGACGTCGAGGAACGTGGTGGGCTCGTCCAGCAGGATGATGCTGGTGTCCTGAGCGAGCGCCATCGCGATCCAGGCGCGCTGTCGTTGTCCACCGGAGAGTCGTTCGAGCGGGCGGTGCGCGAGGTCGGACATCCCGGTCTGCTCGAGCGCCCACGCCACCGTGCGCCGATCCTCGTCGGACTTGATGCCGAGGAACTGCCGATGGGGATACCGGCCGTGCTCGACGAGATCCATCACCGTCATGCCCTCCGGCGCGGTCGGGCCTTGCGGCAGGATCGCGAGCTGCTGGGCCAAGGCCCGGGACGAGATCGCGGCAATCTCCTTGCCGTCCAGCAGTACCCGGCCCGACCGCGCGTCGAGCAGCCGGCCGATGCAGCGCAGCAAGGTGCTCTTGCCGCAGCCGTTGCGACCGACCAGGCTGGTGACCGCGCCTTCCTCGATCTCGATGCTCAGGTCGGGGATCACCACCAACGGGCCGTAGCTGAGCCGCAGGTTCTCGGTGCGGAGCCGAGCGGGCGGATGATCAGTCATGCGTGCAGTCCCTTCCGGAGCTGGAGCAGGAAGTACGGTGCCCCGAGCACCGCGGTGAACAGTCCGACCGGGATCTCCGCCGGCGGCAGGATCGCGCGGCCGAGAGCGTCGGCGACCACCACGAGCAGCGCGCCGACGCAGGCCGACGCTGGGATCAGGAGGCGGTGGCCGGGTCCGACGAGGCGGCGGCACAGGTGGGGGGCGAGCAATCCGACGAAGGCGATCGTGCCGCCGACCGCGACTGCGGATCCGGCCAGCGCGACGGCGATGGCCAGCAGTCCGAGCTTGAGTGCCTCCAGCCGGGAGCCGAGGGCACGCGGTACGTCGTCGCCGAGGCCGAGCAGGTTGAGCTGGTCGGCCAGGAACCAGGCCAGTGGGATGAGCACCAGAGTCCATGGAGCGACCTGTTCGACGTGGATCCAGGTCCGGCCCCAGAGGCTGCCCGTCAGCCAGCGCAGCGCGGCCTGCACGTCACCGGTGAAGGACGTGGTGACGATGATCAACTGGATCAGCGCCAGCGACAGCCCGCCGAACGCGACGCCGATCAGCGCCAACCGGCCGGGGTTGACGATGCCGTCCCGCCTGGACAAGAGGTACGTCGTACCGCCAGCCACCGCGGCACCGGCGAACGCGGCAGCCGGCACCTGCCAGATTGCAGCGGCGCTACTGGAGAAGCTCAGTACGAGCAGTGCGGCGAGTCCTGCTCCGCCATTCACGCCGATCACCGCGGGAGACGCCAGCGGGTTGCGGGTGACTGCCTGCAGGATGACACCGGACACCGCGAGGCCCGCGCCGACGCAGAGGCCGACCAGGATCCGCGGCAGCCGGAATCCGATCACGATCCGGTGATCGGCGATCGTGCCGGTCCCGGTCAGCGCCCGGAGGATCCGGCTG
Organism: Kribbella sp. NPDC049227; assembly: GCF_043197265.1. Taxonomy (NCBI): domain Bacteria; kingdom Bacillati; phylum Actinomycetota; class Actinomycetes; order Propionibacteriales; family Kribbellaceae; genus Kribbella; species Kribbella sp. NPDC049227. The sequence goes on from NZ_JBICST010000003.1 coordinate 334,284, forward strand.
AGGTCGATCTGTACGGCGCCGATACCGATACTGATCACCGACGCGACGACTACCAGGACGAGCAACCCCACGACGATCAGCCGGCGCCGGTAGCCGACCCTTCGCAGGATCATTGCCGATGGCAACACTTCGGTCAGGACTGTCATACGACACCCCTTCCGCGCCGGGCCAGATAGATGAAGTACGGCGTGCCGAGCACCGCTGTCAGTACACCGACCGGGACTTCGGTGCTGGGGACAACGATCCGGCTGACGACATCCGCGGTGACCAGCAGCGCCCCGCCGTACACGATGCTGAATCCGAACACCCGCAAGTACGACGTACCGACGGACCAGCGCGCCATGTGCGGAACGAGCAACCCGACCATCGCGATCGGCCCGGCCACCGCTACGGCGGCACCGGCCAGCACGACGACGAGCGCCAGTGCCTGCAGCCGGACCCGCTCGACCGGCAGGCCGAGTCCACGGGCGATGTCGTCGCCGAGCGAGAGCACTGTCACCGACTTCGCCAGCAGGAACGCGCAGCCGAGGCCGATGATGCTGTAGGGCAGGAGAGTTCGGACGCCGGCCCAACTCGCGCCGTCGACTCCACCGACCAGGTAGCGCAGGAGGAACTGCACCGCGTTGTCGTTGAGCACGACGACACTCATCACCAGCGCGTTCGCGAGGAGCGCTACTGTCACGCCCGCGAGGGCCACCCGTCCCGGTGTCATGTCGACGCCGGCGACGATCACGAACACCAGCCCGGCCGCGGCCGCTGCCCCGGCGAAGGCGACGAACGGCATCAGGCTGATCCCGCCGAGGCTGAACGCCGTGGCCCCGAGGGTGTAGGTCACCAGCGCCACCGCGAGCGCGGCGCCGGCATTCACGCCGATGATCGACGGCTCCACGATCGGGTTGCGGGTGACGCCTTGGATCAGCGCGCCGGCGACCGCAAGGCCGGCGCCGATCAGCAACGCCAGCACGGTCCGTGGGAGCCGGAGGCTCTGCACGGCGGCCGTGAGTTGCGGATCGGCGTGGCCGGTGAGCGCCTGCACGACCTGGCCTGGGGACGCTGTGCCGTTGCTGCCCACCATCAGGCTGAGTGCGCAGGCGACCAGCAGGACGAGTACGCCGGCGGTGAGGGGGATACGGAGCGGCCGGATGCGATCGGCCGCTTCGCGTGGCGGGGTTGCAGTGGTGGTCTGCATCGGGTCAGCCCTTGGCGAAGGTGTCGACCGTTTGCTGGACCATCATCGGCACCGACAGCGCTCCGCGACCCACCGACCAGACGCCGCGATCGACCGTGTGCACCTGGTTGGTCTGGACCGCCGGGATCGAGTCCCACAGCGAGTTGCCTTTCCAGGTGTCGGTGACCACCGGAGAGCCCGGATCGACCGTCAGGAACATCGCGTCCGCCTTGGTCTGCGCCAGTGCCTCGAGTGGGGTCTGGTCGCTGAGCTTGCCCGCGACCTCCTTGTAGGCGTAGGTCAGCCCGAGCTCGGACAGCACCCCTGCCTGCAGGGAGTTGGCCGTGAAGGCGAAGAACTTGTCCGGCGTCGGGACGCCGATCAGCGCGCGCTTGCCCGCCTCGGCGGTGAGCTTGCTCTTGCCTGCCGCGATGGAGTCCTTGAGGCTCTTCTCCGTCTCGGCGGCCTTGTCCGCCTTGCCGACGGCCTGGCCGAGCTTCTGCAGGTTCGGGTAGAAGTCGGCCCAGCTGGAGGTGTCGAGGATCAGCGTCGGTGCGATCTGCGAGAACTGCTCGTAGTCCTTCAGGTGCTCGGACTTGTCGGCGACGATCAGGTCGATCGGTTCGGCCGAGAGGATCTCGAGGTTCGGTGAGATGCGGCTGCCGAGTGAGGTGTACTTGCCGAGCTTGCCCTCGAACTGCGGCGGCATCGGGTTCCCGCTGCCCGGTTGCTGCTCATCGGCGATCATCACCGGCTGAACGCCCAGGGCGAGCAGGTCTTCGAGGAACTGCCACTGCATCACGGCGACGCGGACGGCGGGCTTGGGCAGCTTGACCTCGCCAGTTGCTGCCTGGATGGTCACCGCCTCGGCGGTGTCGCCGGCCGTGGCGTCGCTGCCGGAGCCGCTGCCACAGGCCGCGACGGCGATCAGGCTGACGGCGGCGGCAACGGTCGTGGCGACCCTGGCGAGCTTGGTGGGCTTGGTGGGCTTGGTGACCCTGGTCGGCCTGGTGGCCCTGGTGACCTTGGCCAGCGGACGGAGACGTCGGGAGAGTCCAGCATTCATAGGTGCTCCTTAGAACAGACAGGGGAGTGGAACTCGAGAGACCTGTGATATGCGAAATGCTGTATATCGCATGAAGGTAGGACTGCCCATGGGTCGTGTCAACGCCTCGAGCAGGTTTTAATCTGGAACACCTGCTACACAGGCATGCGCGGGACGAGCCGGCCAGACCCTCGCCGCGGTCGATCGCGGTGAGAACTCCGTGCGGTAGCGGCGTGACTCCTTGCTGTTCACTAATGCACATGGTTAATGTTCGGATTGTCAACAAAACTACGACCTGGCCGTCAGTGTGTGCCGAAAGCGTGAGGTGGGCACCCGGGTGAGGCCGTGTGACGACAGGAGGACACCGTGGACGCCGAGACCCAACCGCCAGTCGGGCCCCAGCCGCTCAGGAACACACCCGTCGAGAGCCGGCCGCCCGTCAACAGTCCGGGCGGGGGCCGATCGCCAGGCGGCGGTGGTCCGTCAGGTCGTGGTGGTGGCCCGTCCGGGGGTGGTCCGTCCGGTGGTAGCGGTCTGCTGGGTGGTAGCGGTCTGCCAGGTGGTGGCGGGGCGTCAGGTGGTGGCGGGGCGTCAGGTGGTGGCGGTGCGCCGGGTGGTGGTGCGTCGGGCGGGGGCGGTGCGCCGGGTGGTGGTGCGTCGGGCGGTGGCGGTGCGCCGGGTGGTGGTGCGTCGGGCGGGGGCGGTGCGCCGGGTGGTGGTGCGTCGGGCGGGGGCGGTGCGCCGGGTGGTGGTGCGTCGGGTGGCGGTGCGTCCGGGGGAGGTGGGCGGTCGGGTGGTTCGCGGACCTCGGTTGATTCTGAGCCGCCGCCCGGCGTACTGAAGCGGGCGATCGCCGCATCGGCGATCGGGAACGCGACCGAGTGGTTCGACTACGGCATCTACGCCTACGGCGTGACCTACATTTCGGCCGCGATCTTCCCGGGCGACACCGAGAGCGCGACGCTGCTCGCATTGCTGACATTCGCCGTCTCGTTCCTGGTCCGGCCGCTGGGTGGTCTGGTCTGGGGGCCGTTGGGTGACCGACTCGGCCGCAAGCACGTGCTGGCGATCACGATCCTGATGATGTCCGGCGCGACGCTGCTCGCCGGCCTGGTCCCGTCGTACAACTCGATCGGACTGTGGGCGCCGACGCTGCTGGTCGTGCTCCGGATGATCCAGGGCTTCTCCACCGGTGGTGAGTACGGCGGTGCCGCGACGTTCATGGCGGAGTACGCCCCGAGCCGTAGGCGTGGATTCCTCGGCAGCTTCCTGGAGTTCGGAACGCTGGCCGGATTCTCCGCCGGCGCCCTGCTGATGCTGTTCTTCTCGCTGGTGCTCGGCGACGAGAAGATGCACGCGTGGGGCTGGCGCCTGCCGTTCCTTGTGGCGGCGCCGCTCGGCCTGGTCGGTGTCTACCTGCGGTCGCGTCTCGAGGACACGCCCGTCTTCCGTGAGCTTGAGGCGAAGGGACAGAAGGAAGAGCAGACGACGCACCAGTTCAAGGATCTGCTGGCCGGCTACTGGCGGCCGATCCTCCGGCTCGGTGGGATGGTCGTCGCCTTGAACGTCGTCAACTACACGCTGCTGACGTACATGCCGACGTACCTCGAGAGCGAGATCAAGCTCACCGCGGACGAGTCGCTGATCGTGCCGATCATCGGAATGTTGACAATGATGATCTTCCTTCCGTTCGCCGGCCGACTATCGGATCGGGTCGGCCGCAAGCCGCTGTGGTGGGTCTCGCTGGCCGGGTTGTTCGTCTTCGGGACGCCGATGTTCCTCCTGATGGGGACGAACATGCTCGGCGCGATCATCGGCTTCGCGGTGCTCGGTCTGCTGTACGTCCCGCAGCTCGCGACCATCTCGGCGACCTTCCCGGCGATGTTCCCGACCCATGTCCGGTACGCCGGTTTCGCGATCGCCTACAACGTGTCGACCTCCTTGTTCGGAGGTACGGCGCCCGCCGTGAACGACTGGCTCACCGCGAAGACCGGCAACGCGCTGATGCCGGCGTACTACATGATGGCCGCCTGCATCATCGGCGCCATAGCCCTCGTCAAGGTCCCCGAAACCACCCGCTGCCCGCTCAACGGCACTGCCGTTCCAGGCACCGAAGGGGCGCCGCCCCCGGTCGCTCTGGAACCCGAGCCGGCCAGAGCCTGACTACTCGATCGGCTCCTGCAGTTCGGTGACCCAACCGTCCGGATCGTCCGGGCAGTCGAGGTAGAGCTCCCGCGCAGGCTCGCTGGACCGATGGCCGTTGTCGTCGATCCAGCGGGCCAGCGCCTGCCACGCGGGCAGAACTTGGTCGATCGGTCCGCGATGCACCAGCGTCGCCGCACGTACCGCGGGCAGGTCGATGACCTCCAGGCCGTTGAGGTTGCCCTCGGCATCGATCGCTGCCGGAACGGTCGCGCGGACGACGACTTCGTCCTCGGTCTGGTGGGAGCGTTCGTACAGGCAGGTCAAATGGCCGGATGGCCGGACGGCGGTCTGGGGGAGCCGGCGGCCGACTTCGGCACAGAGTGGATGGACCACCGGGCTGATGTCCGCGGGCGTGAAGCTCGCGGCGGTGGTGGTCAGTCCGACCAGCCGAACGGCCGCCAGCTCCTTGATCACCACATCGGCGGTGGGCAGGTCAGCTTCGATGCCGCGCAGGCGTGACTCGACCTGCGCGAGCCGGGCGTGGCTCTCGGCAACAGTGGATTCCAGCTCCGCACGTCGGATTGTCAACAATGCTTGCAGTTCGGTCGGGCTGATCTCGTCGGCGACCATCGTCCGTACCTGCTCGAGCGAGAAGCCGAGATCCTTCAGAGCGACGATCCGGTTGAGGTCGGCGAGTTGCCCGGCCGTGTAACTGCGATAGCCGGTCGCAGGATCGACGTACGCCGGCCGCAGCAGTCCGATCGCGTCGTAGTGCCGCAGCATGCGGATCGATACCCGCCCATGCCGCGCGAACTCTCCGATCGCGAACAATTCCCGCCTCCTTCCGCGGTGACCTCAACCAGCCAGCAGTTCCGCGAACGTGATCGCGGTGTCGTCCTCGTGCCACGGACCGATCACCTGCGCGCCGACCGGCAGCCCGTCCGCTGTCTGCCCGATCGGCATGCTGAGCGCGGGATGCCCGGTCAGTGCGGCGTGCGCGATCCAGAACACCTGGGCGTCGTACCGCTGCTCGCCGTACGACGTCGTGATGGTGCGCTCCTCGAATGGCCGGTCGTCATGGGGAAACGCCGCGGTGAAGCTGGCAGGGCACAGGAACACATCGACCTCCTCGAAGTACTGCTGCCACCTCATCCGCGCGTCCATTCTCCGCCGGTCCCGCTCGATTACCTCGGCGAGACTCAACGATGACGGCTCGCCGCCGTGCAACGCGAAGAACAGTTCGACTTGCGATCCGAACGCCTCGGCCTGGTCCCAGGCATCGACACCGTCGGGCCAGCCCTCGACGATCTTCGCACCGCTCCGGCCGATCCGATCGACCGTCGCCGACAACCCGTCGCCTACCTCACTCGACACCGGAGCGGCGGGATGGTCGGTCACCACGCCAACCCGGAAGTCCGCGAGCCGGCCGTGGCGCGACCGGGACAGTTCCCAGGAGAACGGTGCAGCCGGGCCGCCGGTCACCCGCAGCGCTGTCCGCAGGTCAGCGGCCGATCGCGCGAGTGGTCCGATTGTCGACAAGTTCGGGAACTCGTTCGGCACTTCCGGCGGCCCGGGAACCTGGAAGCCCTGCAGTGGGACGAGCCCGGCAGTCGGCTTCAGCCCATAGACGCCGCAGTACGCCGCCGGCAGCCGGATCGACCCGACCAGATCCGACCCGTACTCCAGGTAGCTCAGACCTGCGGCGAGCGCGGCCGCGCCGCCTCCGCTCGAGCCGCCCGGTGCGCGGGTGAGATCCGCTGGATTGTTCGTCCGCCCGTAGATCTCGTTCGTGGTCTGTCCGAAATCCCCAAGCATCGTGTGGACATTGCTCTTGCCGACAATGATCGCGCCGGCCCGCCCGAGCCGCTCTACCACCACCGCATTCCGATCCGCGACGTACTCCGCGAACGCCGGATTGCCCCAGGTCGTATGCAGGCCCGCGACGTTGAAGCACTCCTTGATCGTCATCGGTACGCCGTGCAGCGGCCCGACCTCACGCTCGTCCGCAATCGCCGCATCAGCTTCGTCCGCACTCCACAGAGCGAACTCCGCCCTCGTCTCGACCACCGCGTTCACGCTGTCGTCGTGCGCGATCCGCGCGAGCAGTTGCTCCGTGACCTCGCGCGACGTCACCTCACCGGCCCGAATCCGGCGCGCAATCTCGGTTGCTGTTGTCATCATGCGGATTGTCTACGGTCTGACACAGTGTCAGGGTCAACGTGAGGGGAAACCGACCGCACGCCCGTTGTGGAACACCGTCCGGATCCGGGACTCCAACGACGTACAGCCCAGGTCCGTGCCGTCGACCAGCACCAGGTCTGCGCGCTTACCCGCGCAGATCTCGCCGCGGTCGTCCGAGAGCCCGAGCAGCCGAGCGGCGTCGATTGTTGCCGCGCGCAACGCTCCGGCATCGCCCAGGCCGGCCGCCGCCAGATACTGAAGCTCCCGCAGTACTTCGGCGTGTGGGCGTACTGGATTGTCCGTACCCATCGCGATCGGCACCCCTGCATCGAGTGCGAGCCTGACCGACTTGCGGTGCGCTTCCGGAGCGCCGTCAGGGGCATGCTCAGGATCAGGTTGTGTTGTCGACAATGTGGGCACGTAGAACGTGCCGGATGCAGCCATCGCCTCGACAGCAGCCTCGTCGAGGTACGTCCCGTGCTCGATACTCGCCGCGCCGGCCCGCGCCGCCACTTCGGCTGCCCGCGCGCCATGCGCGTGCACCATGACCCGGCGATCGCCCTGCCTGCGTGCCTCGTCCACCAGCGCCGTCATCTCGTCGACAGTCAACTGGACGTCATGCACACCGGTCCCGAGCGCCAACGACCCGGTCGCAGTGAGCTTGATCCAGTCCGCTCCGGCCCGGACCATCCGCCGTACGACGGCGCGCGCTCCGTCCGCGCCGTCGAACACCGGGTCCGGCATCGACGGATCGCCGAAGTAGTCGACCGGCCCGAGGTCCGGTGCCCACAGATCGCCGATGCCGCCCGTCGTACAGACCTGGCGGACGCTGATCAACACCTCGGGCCCCTCGATCCACCCGCGCTCAACTGCGAGCCGTACGCCGGCATCGGCTCCCCATGCATCGCGAATCGTGGTGACGCCAAGGCTCAGCAACGTCCGGAGTACGGGTACGGCGGACAGCGGCCGAGTCGACTGTGGCAGGCCGTCCGAATCACTCAGCATCTGCGTGAGACAGACGTGCGTGTGGCAGTCGATCAGCCCGGGCAGCAGCAACCCACCGGAACAGTCGACGTCCTCGTCCCCATCGAGCCCGGATCCAACGTCGACAATCCGATCGTCGGCCAGTACGACGTCCGCCGTCCGCACCTCACCAGACGCGACATCGAGCACGGATCCGGAATGCAGCAGCAGGCGACCAGTCACTCCCGAATCGTCGCAACCTCAAGGGCCGCTGGGAACGGCTCACAGTTGCCGGCATCGCGCTCAGGTCAGAGCGGTGCCCTGGAGGCCTGATCCCGAAAACCGGTCGCAAGTTCGATGACGGTCGTAGTAACTTGCCGCCCGATCGACATCGTTGCCGAGATCAGTGGAGCAGGAGAAGAGACGGTTGCATGAACGCCGAGACCGTTGCCACGCACGAGCGCACGCCCGCATCAGGGCGTAGGCCGGTTGGTGGTCTGCTGCGGACGCGGAACTTCGGCTTGTTCTGGGTCGGCGAGTCAACCAGCGGATTCGGCTCGGCCGTCACGACGGTGGCCCTGCCCCTCGTGGCTGTGACCACCCTCCGCGCCAGCACCAGCATGGTGGCGCTGCTGACGGCGGCGAACTGGGTGCCGTTCCTGGTGATCGGGCTTCCGGCCGGGGCGTGGGTCGACCGTTGGCCGCGTCGACGCGTCCTGCTGGCGGCCGATCTCGTGTCGGCGGTGGTGTTGGCCGGTGTCCCGATCGCCGCGTGGACCGGTGTACTCACCATGGGCATGCTGCTGGCGGCAGCGCTGCTCGCCGGTATCGCCAAGGTGTTCTTCGACCTGGCGTACAACGCGTTTCTGCCCCATCTGCTGGCCCCCGAGGATCTGCTCGAGGGCAACTCCAAACTGCAGACCAGCGCGTCGGCGGCCGAGCTCGCCGGTCCGGGCCTTGGTGGGCTGCTGGCACAGGTGGCGGGCGCGGTCTGTGGGGTCCTCATCGACGCGGTGACGTTCCTGGTCTCGGCGGTCTGCTTGGCAGTACTACGAGTCGAGCCCGAGGCGAAGCGAGACCGGGTCGGTGATCTGGGCGTGTTCCGTCAGATCGCCGAGGGCTTCGGGTTCATCCGGCGTGAGAGTTTCCTGGTGGCCATGACTGCGATGGCGGCGATCGGCAACTTCGCGATGATGGGGCTGACCGCGCTGCGGATTGTCTACCTGGTGCGTACAGAGGGCGCGAGTGCGGGCACTGTGGGATTGGTGATCGGTGCGAGCAGCGTCGGCGGCATCCTGGGCGCCGTGTTCGCGTCGCGGATTGTTCGGCGCTTCGGCAACGCGCGCGCCTACCTGGTGGCGAATCTCGCGATCGCGCCGTTCATCCTGCTCCTTCCGGCATCCGGTCCCGGTTGGCGGCTGTCGCTGTTCGCGGCCGGATCTCTCGTGGTGCTGACCGGCTCCACAGTCTCGAACATCATCACCGCCACCTTCCGGGGCAGCTACGTGCCCGTTCAGCTCCTCGGCCGAGTCACGGCGAGCTCTCGGTTCCTCGTCTTCGGCACAGGTCCGCTCGGCGCGGTGACCGGGGGAGCGTTCGCGAGCGCTTTCGGAATCCGAACCGCCATGTGGGCGCTGGCTGTCCTGTTCGCCTGCACCCGCGCGCTCCCGCTGGCCACGTCAATCCGCGCCTTGCGCGACTTCCCCGCCTACCGCGCCTGACAAGGGGGTCAGCTGGTGATGGCGGAGACTGCGTCGGACCAGATGGTGGCGGCTTCGTCGATCTCGTCTGGGGTGACGACGAGGGCGGGGATGAAGCGGACTACCTGGCTCCAGGCGCCGCAGGTCAGCAAGAGGAGTCCTCGGCGGGCGGCCTCTTGCTGTACGGCGGCTGCCGTGATCGGGTCGGGCTTGCCGTTGGCGTCACGGAACTCGTTGCCGACCATCAACCCGAGCCCACGCACGTCGGTGATCTGCTCGTGTTTGTCCGCCACCAGTTGCAGAGCCTGCTTGAGCTGAGCACCGCGCTCGGCCGAGTTCTGCACCAGACCCTCGTCCTGGATCACGTCCAGCGTCGCCACCGCCGCCGCGCACGCGACCGCGTTCGCGCCGTACGTCCCACCCTGCGAGCCGGGCCACGCCTTCTCCATCAACGCCGACGAGGCCGCGATGCCCGACAACGGGAAGCCGGACGCGAGCCCTTTCGCCGTGACCAGGATGTCCGGCTGCGAACCGAAGTGGTCGCCGCCCCAGAACTTCCCGGTCCGCCCGAATCCGGTCTGTACTTCGTCGACAACCAGCAGGATCCCGTGCTCGTCGGCGCGTTCCCGCAGGCCGGCAAAGAATCGCTCGTTCGCCGGGACGTAGCCGCCCTCACCGAGCACCGGTTCGACGAAGAAGGCGGCAGTGTCGGCCGGCGTACTCAAGGTCTGGAGGACGTAGTCGAGTTGGCTCAGCGCGAAGTCGGTCGCCTGCTCGACAGGCCAGCCGAAGTGGCCGGGGTCCGGGAACGGCGAGACGTGTACGCCGGCCATCAGGGGGCTGAATCCGGATCGGAACTTCGTCCCGGAGGTCGTCATCGATGCCGCGGCGACGGTCCGGCCGTGGAAGCCGCCGTGGAACACGATCACGTTCGGCCGTCCGGTCGCCTGGCGGCTGAGGCGCAGTGTGGCCTCGATCGCCTCGCTGCCGGAGTTCGCGAAGAACATCCGGTCGAGGTGCTGGGGGAGGACCTCACCGAGGCGGTCGACCAGTGTCAGTAGCGGCCGGTGCATCACGGTCGTGTACTGCGCGTGGATGATCTTGCCGACCTGCTCCTGGGCGGCCGCGACCACGCGGGGATGGCAGTGCCCGGTCGACGTCACGCCGATGCCCGCCGTGAAGTCGAGATACCGGCGGTCGTCCTCGTCGAACAGCTGCACACCCTCACCGCGGGCGGCGACGACTCCAGTCGCCTGTTTAAGGATCTGCGAGAGCTCGGCCACGGACTTCCCCTCCACTTGTCGACTGGTAGATTGTCGACAATCAGCGTATCTCAGGTGTCGAGGCCGGTGAAGGGGTGCGAATGACCAAGCAAAACGCAACCAACCCAACAAATGCCAACCGGCATCCAACCGGGGCGGTGGGTGCCGAGCATGGGCAAACCGGACTGGTGGATGCCCGGCGCGGCGAGGCCGGGGTGGTGGTTGCTGGGCGGCGCGTGACCGGGGTGGTGGGTGTCGGGCGTGGCGAGGCCGTTGCAGCGGTTGCCGGGCGCCGCGAGACCAGGGTTGTGGGTGCCGGGCGGGCCCAGGCCCGCGCGGCGCTTGCCGGGCGGCGCGTGACCGGGGTGGACTGGCGGGGCGAGGCCGGGGTCGCGGATGCGGGGCGGTGGGTGCCGGGCGGGGCGAGGGCTGAGCGGTGGTTGGTGGGCGGGATGGGGGTGGAGTGATGGGTGGCGGGCGGGATGTGGCTCGTGAGGAGGTTCGGGTCGTCGAGGCGGTTGAGAAGCGGCTCTTCATCGACGGCAAGTGGGCCGATGCGGAGGATGGTGCGACGTTCGACGTGGTCGATCCGTCGACGGGCGAGGTGCTCTGTGCGGTAGCCGACGCGACACCGTCCGACGGACGGGCCGCGCTCGAGGCGGCCGTCGCGGCGCAGCCGGCCTTCGCCAAGACATCACCTCGCGAACGCGCGGACATGCTGACGGCGGCGTACCAGCTGCTGATGGAACGTGTCGACGATCTGGCGTTGCTGATGACGCTCGAGATGGGCAAGCCGCTCGCGGAGGCGCGCGGCGAGATCGCGTACGCGGCCGAGTTCTTCCGGCACTTCGCGGGCGAGGCGCTCCGCATCGACGGCGGGTACCAGACCGCACCCGCCGGCAACGCCCGCTTCCTGATCACCAAGCAGCCGGTCGGTCCCTGCCTGCTCATCACCCCGTGGAACTTCCCGATGGCGATGGGCACCCGCAAGCTCGGCCCGGCGATCGCGGCCGGCTGCACGAGCGTGATCAAACCCGCGCACCAGACGCCCTTGTCGATGCTCGCGTTGATGGGGATCCTCGCGGAGGCCGGCGTACCGGCAGGCGCGGTGAACTGCCTCACCGCGATGGACGCGGGCGGCGTGATGGAGCCGCTGATCAGGTCCGGGCTGGCTCGCAAGCTGTCGTTCACCGGCTCCACGCGGGTCGGGCGGGTCCTGCTGGAGCAGTGCGCCGAGAAGGTCCTGCGGACGTCCCTGGAGCTCGGCGGCAACGCGCCGTTCCTGGTGTTCGAGGACGCGGACCTGGACGAGGCGGTCGACGGTGCGATCGCGGCCAAGATGCGCAACATGGGCGAGGCGTGTACGGCGGCCAACCGGATCTTCGTGCATGCCTCGGTCATCGACGAGTTCGGGCACCGTCTCGCGGCAAAGATGTCCGCGCTGACGGTTGGCCGCGGCACCCAACCCGACGTCAAGGTCGGACCGCTGATCGACGAGGCCGGTCTCACCAAGGTCCAGTCGCTGGTCGCCGATGCAGTCGGCCGCGGCGCCACCGTCCTCACCGGGGGAGAGGTTGCCCCTGGCAACGGTTACTTCTATCCGCCGACGGTGCTCACCGGCGTACCCCGGGATGCCGCGATGGCCGACCAGGAGATCTTCGGCCCGGTCGCGCCACTGACGCCGTTCACGACGGACGACGAGGCTCTGGCGGCCGCCAACGACACGGAGTACGGCCTGGTCGCCTACGTGTTCACCAATGACCTCCGTCGCGCGCTCCGCATCGCCGAGTCCCTCGAGACCGGCATGGTCGGCCTCAACCAGGGCATCGTGTCCAACCCCGCCGCCCCGTTCGGTGGCGTAAAGCAATCCGGGCTCGGCCGCGAGGGCGGCTCGGTCGGCATCGAGGAGTTCCTCGAGACCAAGTACATCGGCATCGCGATGCCCTGATCGCGTAGGAACCGGCCTCGCCGTCGTCGGTACGCGACCACCGACTCGCGGCGCTTCTTCTTGCCGGCGCGGTTGGGGCCTACCGCGACGTGAGGCGAGCGATGGCGTCGTCCATGTGGGCGACGAGCAGATCGTCGGCGTGCAGACCGTCGCCGTTGCGGATGGCTTCGGCCAGGCGCTGGTGCTCGCCGACGCGGACCTCGGACGTCGTGTAGGTCTCCTCGAGGGCGTGGATGCACATGCGGGTCTCGGTGATGTACGTCCGGTGCATCCGGGACAGCCGGGAGCTGCCGGCCAGCTCGACCAGTCGTTCGTGGAACGCGATGTCGATCTCGCCGACGGCCGCCGGGTCGCCTTCCGCTGCGGCCATCTCGTGGACGATGGCGAGCAGTTGTTCGCCGGCGGCCTGGTGGTCGCCCAACATGATCTTGCGGGCGGCGGCGCGCTCGATCGCCTCGCGGGCCAGGTACATGTCCTGGACGTCGTCCGCGGTCATGTCGATCACGAACAGGCCGCGGTTGCGAATCGCGACCAGCAGCCCTTCCTGCGTCAGCCGCTGCATGCCTTCCCGCAGAGGTCCGCGGCTGACGCCGAGCTTGCGGGCGAGGTCCGCCTCGCCGAGCTGCGTGCCCGGCTTGAGCTCCCCGTGGCCGATGGCCTTGCGCAGTTTGTCGGCGATGATGCTCGGCGTCGACTCCTGGGCCAGCGGCTCGATGTAACTGGTCACACTTCCGTCCCCCTTGAGGCAAACAAACTTCCCAGACCTGGCAGAGAAGGTACCTGCCCGAGCAAGTCGAGTCCCTTCCAGACCGTCACCTGGTTCGCGGTCAGCACCGGCTTGCCGACCGCGGTCTCCAGATCGTCGACAATCTCCAGCGTGTGCATCGCGGTGTCCGGCACCAGGATCGCCTCGGCGTCCGGGTGGTCGGCGGCCTTCACCATCGCGATCACCCGGTCCGGCGCGAGCGTCCCGACCTCGGCCGCGGTGATGATTCCGTGGCTGCCCATCGACACCACTTCGACCCCGCCGCCGGTCAGGAACCGGACGAAGTGCTGCGCCACGTCCTCCGGGTACGACGCCGCCACCGCGACCCGCCGTACGCCGAGCGCCCGGCACGCGTCCACGAACGCGATCGAGGTGGAGGACGCCGGCACGCCGATTGCTCGGGCGACACCGGAAGCCTGGTTGCGGGCGCCCTCGGGGCCGAAGACGAAACTGCCCGACGTACACGCCCACATCACCGCATCCGGCTCTTCGGCCGCGAGCTCCGAGGCGCCTTCGGCGAGCCGCTCGGCGCGGCCGAGGTCAAGCAGGGCGTCGATCCGATGCGCGTCCTCGCCCACCGACGTGATCACGACCGGCAGCCGGACCGCACCGTCGAGCCGCGCCTCGAGCGCCGGGTAGTCGTCCTCCGCGCTGTGCCCGGGATAGAGCAGCCCCACCGTGACCATTCCGACCTCCTGGCTGACCCGCGTCCCAATAGGTAGATTGTCGACAATGCTAACGCGTGAGAGCTCCGGCACCGGAAATGTCGCGTACGACGTCCCGCGGTTGGTGGCCGGGCTACGCCGGGAACTGCGGGGTGTGGTCGCGGACGACCGGCGGACCCGGGCGCTGTACGCGGCGGACGGCTCGAACTACCGCGCCGTCCCGGACCTGGTCGTTGTACCCGCGGATGCCGAGGACCTGGCGACGGCGGTGGCGCTGACCGCGGCGGCCGCCGCTCCGGTGGTGGTGCGTGGCGGCGGTACGTCGATGGCGGGCAACGCGATCGGTGGTGTGGTGATCGATGCGTCCCGTCACGTCAATCGCATTCTGGAGATCGATCCGGAGACCCGGACCGCCGTGGTTGAGCCGGGCGTCGTACTGACGGATCTGTTGGCTGCGGCGAAGCCGTACGGGCTGGCGTTCGGGGCGGATCCGTCGTCGGGGAGCCGGGCGACGTTGGGTGGGATGATTGCCAACAATGCGTGTGGCGCGCATTCGGTGGCGTGGGGGACGACTGCCGACAATCTGCGCTCGCTGGATGTGGTGCTTGCTGACGGCACCAGGATGACGGTGGATTCCACGGCGGACCGCGCGGAGTGTGCGGCGCGGCCGGGGCGGGAGGGGGAGCTGCACCGCGCGCTGCAGGGGTTTGTCGATCGGCATGAGCTGCTGATCCGGCGACGGTTCGGGCAGTTCACCCGCCAGATCTCGGGGTACGCGTTGCATCGGTTGCTGCCGGAGTACGGGTACAACGTGGCCGGATTGTTGACCGGGAGCGAAGGTGGGCTCGCGGCGACCCTGCGAGCGACGGTGGCGTTGACCGAGTTGCCGAAGGCAAAGGTTCTGTGTGTGCTCGGGTTCGGTGACTCGATCAGCTCGGCCGACTGCGTGCCGATCGTGCTGCGGCACGGTCCGCTCACGATGGAGTCGATCAACAGCGACCTGGTCGAACGCCTGCCGCGCGAGGTCCGCGATGCCGCGGTACGCGCCGGTCTGCCGGAGGGCAACGCCTGGCTCCTGATCGAGATGGGCGGCGAGGACGAACCCTCCGCCGCCGCTGCTGCCCGATCCATGCTCGACGACCTCCGCAACTCCACATCGACAAGCACGACACCGCTCAACACCAGCCCCGCTGCCGGCAGCTGGAGCGGTAGCGCCGGGGGGAGCGAGAGCGGCAGCGGCACCCACGGCGGGAACGGGAGTGGCGCCCTCGGCGGGAGCGGCAGCGGCACCTACGGCGGTAGCGGGAGCGGCGCGCTCGGTGGGAGTGGGAGTGGGAGTGGCGCCCTCGGCGGGCGTGGGAGTGTTGCCGCCGGTGGGAGTGGCAGCCCCGGCGGGACGGGGAGGGTCGACGGGGCGGGCTCGTTTGTGGGAGAGCGTGGAGGCGGGCGGTTTCCGACGGCTTCGTTGGTTACTGATCCGGGGGCGCAGGCTGTGTTGTGGCGTTGCCGGACTGATGCTGCGGGGCTGGCGACGCGGCGGGCCGACGGAGCGGAGGCGTGGGGTGGTTGGGAGGACGCCGCCGTACCGCCGGAGCGGTTGGGGGACTACCTTCGCGGGCTTGACGAGGTGATGGGGCGGCACGGTCTGTCCGGAGCGTCGTACGGGCATTTCGGTGAGGGCTGCATGCACATGCGGATCGACTTCGACCTGCTCAGTGCGCGCGGCCTCGCGACGTACAGGGAGTTCGTCGAGCAAGCCACCGACCTCGTGGTCGAGCTCGGCGGATCGGTGTCCGGAGAGCATGGTGACGGCCGAGCGCGGGGTGAGCTGCTCAGTCGGATGTACGGCGTCGACGGGGTGCGACTGTTCGCGGAACTCAAGGAGATCTGGGACCCGGCGCGGGTGATGAACCCCGGGATGATCGTCGATCCGCCGCCGCTGGACCTGGCGATCCGGCATGACGGTCCGGCGAAGGACCGCAGATTGTTGACATTCTTCGCGTACCCGGATGACGACAACGACTTCGCCCGGGCGCAGCGCCGTTGCGTCGGGATCGGCAAGTGCCGGCAGAGCTCGGGTGGAGTGATGTGCCCGAGCTATCAGGTCACCAAGGATGAGCTGCACTCGACCCGCGGCCGCGCTCACCTGCTGTGGGAGATGCTGCAGGGCGACGTCATCGCGGACGGATGGCGATCGACCGAGGTCCGCGATGGTCTCGACCTTTGCCTGTCCTGCAAGGGATGTCTGTCCGATTGCCCAGTGAACGTCGACATGGCGACGTACAAGGCTGAGTTCACTCAGCATCACTACGCGCGCCGTCCATGGGCGCGGCCGATGTCGCACTGGTCGATGGGTTGGCTCCCGCTCTGGGCCCGGCTCGCCTCGCCAGTGCCCGCGCTGGCCAACAAGGTTGCCGGGCTCGGTCTGGTGAAGAAGCTGGGTGGAATCGCCGCTGAGCGCGCTGTGCCTACGTTCGCTTCGGAGACCTTCACGAACTGGTTCGCCAATCGTGGCGGTGGATTGTCGACCGGTGGACAACAG
The DNA here is from genome assembly GCF_043197265.1 of Kribbella sp. NPDC049227. Classification (NCBI taxonomy): domain Bacteria; kingdom Bacillati; phylum Actinomycetota; class Actinomycetes; order Propionibacteriales; family Kribbellaceae; genus Kribbella; species Kribbella sp. NPDC049227. The sequence continues at coordinate 350,669 of NZ_JBICST010000003.1, forward strand.
GTTGTGCTGTGGCCGGACACGTTCACGAACTACCTGGCGCCTGAGATCGGGCGGGCCGCGGTTGAGGTGCTGGAGGTGGCTGGGTTCGAGGTGGTGCTGCCGGACAAGCCGGTCTGCTGTGGGCTGACCTGGATCTCGACGGGCCAACTGAAGAAGGCCCGACGCGTGCTCACTCGATCGCTCAAGACCCTCGAGCCGCACCTGGCCGCCGGTACGCCGATCGTCGGCCTCGAACCGAGCTGTACGGCGGCACTTCGCCACGATGCACCGGATCTGATTGCCGACAATCCACTTGCCGACCAGGCTGCGAAGGCGACCCGCACGTTCGCCGAGCTGCTCGTCGAGGCTGAGTGGGAACCGCCGCAGGTTGGGGGAGAAGCGCTGGTGCAGACGCACTGCCACCAGCACGCCGCGCTCGGCTTTGACGCCGACCGTCGGCTGATGGCCGCGGCCGGGATCGACGCGACCATCCCCGACTCCGGTTGCTGCGGGTTAGCCGGCAACTTCGGCTTCGAGCGCAACCACTACGCGGTCTCGAAGGCGATCGGCGAGCGGGTCCTGCTCCCCGCCGTACGTTCCTTGCCCGAGGCAACCGTAGTACTCGCCGACGGCTTCAGCTGCCGCACCCAGATCACCCACGGCACCACCCGCCACCCCCACCACCTAGCCGAACTCCTAGCCGCAGCCTTACCCCACCCAACCAACAGCTGACCAACCACGCCGCTCGCGGTGCCGCGCCGCCGCACCCAGACCACCCACGGCACCACCCGCCGACCCCGCCGCCTCTCCGAGCTCCTGGCCGCGGCCCTGCCCCGGTCGATCGACGGCTGACCGTGCGCGCCGTTCGCTGCCGCACGCAGATCACTCACGGCGACACACGCCGTTCCCGCCATCTCGCCGAACTCCTGGTCGCAGCGTTGCCCAAGGCCACGGACAGCTGACCGATCGCGCCGTTCGCGGCTGCGCCGCCGTACTCAGATCACCCACGGCGCCACGCGCCGGCCCGCCATCTCGCCGGACTCCTCGCCGCAGCGTTGCCCCTGGCAACCGACGGCTGGTCGAGCACGCCCGCGCTGTCGCACTCAGATCGCTCACGGCACTCGTCGGCCTGACCAGGTTCTGCCGGCTCGATGAGCTCGGTCTGGAAGAGTTGGGCAACGCCTTGAGCGGGTCAGGTGTCCCGGCACCGGCCGCGTTCAGCGGTTGGCGGCCAGGACTGTGGTGAGGCCTTCTTGTAGATCTTTGACGAAATAGTCGGGGACCTCCAGTGATGGGAAATGTCCCCCGAATTCTGGGGTCCTCCATCGGACGATCTGTCGGTAGCGCTCCTGTGCCCAGGCGCGTGGATATTTCTCGATGTCGCGGGGATACATGGTGATGGCTGTTGGGACGTCGACCCGAAGTTCGGGGTCCAGTGAGTTGTGGCTTTCGTAGTAGATGCGGGCCGCCGATGCGCCGGTCCGCGTCAACCAATACAGGGTGACGTCGTCGAGAACCCTGTCTCTGGAAATCCGCTCGAACGGGCTGTCTTCGGTATCTGACCACTCGGCGAACTTGTCCAGGATCCAGGCAAGAAGCCCGACCGGTGAGTCGACGAGCGAGTAGCCGATGGTCTGCGGCCGAGTCGCCTGCTGCTTCGCGTACGCCGCGCGGTGGCGCCAGAAATGGCGGGTTTCCTCGGTCCACTTGCGCTCGACCGCCGTCAGCCCGTCCGTTGTCAGCCCCGGCGGTCCCTCCGCGAACGTTGTGTGGATGCCGAGAATGTGCTCCGGGAACCGGCCGGCGAGGACCGTGGTGATATTGCCTCCCCAGTCGCCGCCGTGGGCTGCGAACTTGCTGTAGCCGAGCCTTCCCATCAATTCCACCCATGCGGTCGCGATCTTTTCGGTTCCCCACCCGGTAGTAGCCGGCTTGTCGCTGTAACCAAAACCTGGGAGCGATGGAACAACCACGTGGAACGCAGGCGCGACTGCGTCCTTCGGATTTGCCAACGCGTCTACTACGTCGACGAATTCAGCAATGCTGCCTGGCCACCCGTGCGTCAAGATCAGAGGAGTGGCATCCGCGCGCGCGGATCGGCGGTGCAGGAAATGGATTCCCAGATCATCAATGGTCGTGCGGAACTGGCCGATACGGTCAAGGCGCTCTTCGAATGACCGCCAGTCGTACCCGGTGCGCCAGTAGTTCACAAGATCGACGAGGTCGGCGAGCGGAACGCCCTGATCCCATCGGCGAGGGTCTGGCGCGGCGCGATAGACCGTCTCGGCCTCCGGTAGCCGCGCCGCGGCCAACCGCGCGCGCAGATCGTCGAGGTCAGCGTCGGTTGCGTGGGCTTCGAATGCTTGCACGTCGCTGGTTGGACTGGGCATGAGACCTCCTAGCCATCGCGGAACCGGCTGCAACCTAATGCGAACCGGCTAAGACGGTTCTAACACGCCCTTCCGCCGGAGCGCAACCTGCTAAGGTGGTTCCATGCGTGCTGAGTTCCCTGACTTTCGCCTCGGCAGCGTGCTGGCGACCAGCTTCACGGGGACTCTGTCGGAGCGTCAGGGTGACGCTGTGGAGCGCATCCCCACGCCGCAGCGACTCGTCGACTGGCTGGCAGTGAGCGGGCTCGCCGTGGACTCGTGCACCGACGCCCAGCTGGACCTCGCTCGGGAGCTGAGGGAGTCGATTCACGCCGCCGCGACAGCGGCCGCGATCCAGGACGCTCTCCCTGCAGCTGCTGTCCAAGTCATCAATGACTGCAGCGCTCAGGGTCGGGCCGTGGCCGTCCTGACGCCCGAGGGCAAGCGGCGATGGCGGCTCAGCTCGGCGTCCTGTCTGGAAGATGCCCTCAGCGTGGTCGCCGCCGACGCGATCAGCATCATCGCGGGCGAACGCGACGGAAAACTGGCCTTGTGCGCATCGCCAACCTGCCAAGCCGCCTTCTTCGACACCAGCCAAAGTCGCACCCGCAGATGGTGTGACATGGGCACGTGCGGCAATCGTCAGAAGAAGGCGCGCTTCAACGCCAAACGGCGCGAAAACTCCAGCTCAGCGGAGTGAGCGTCACCTCGGTACATCGCGGCGGAGCTTGCTTGAAATCGGTGGATTCAGACCCCACCTACACCCTCAAGTGCGATGAGCGGCTTTGCGTCGTGGCTTGATCTCGAGGGCTGCGAGGGCGCCGTCCACGGCCACGCGGCGGAGCTCGTCCTGTGGGACGCCGGCGAATTGGATCGTGCAGTCCTGGATGCCGCCGAAGGCGATGACGGCGCGGGCGGCCTGCTCCAGCGTGGGATCGGGGCCGTGCAGCAGCTTCCCCAGTCGTCCGCGCCACTCCAGTACGCGGTCGATCAGGCCCAGGTCGGCGAGTGTGGTCAGCTCGCTGAGCATCAGCACGATCTCTCGGCGATTGCGGTAGTGGAAGTCGAAGTACCCCTCCAGCAGGGCGCGCGGCTCGACCTCGCCCAGCGCCTCCTGAGCCACCAGGAAGGCCTCTTCCTCGTCGATGATCGGCTGCACGATGCTGCGGACCAGTTCCTCGCGGGAGGAGAAGTGGTAGTACAGCGCCGGCTTCGTGATGGCCAGCCGGTCGGCGATCTCCTGCAGGCTGGTCCGCTGCACGCCCTTCTGGGCGAAGAGCTCGCGGGCGACCTCCTGGATCCGCTGCTTGGTGTCCGAGGGACGAGGCATGCCGTCAGCTTATCTGACTTAACGATAGGTAAGTAACCATGCTAAGCTTACCGACCGTTAAGTAAGGGAGGCATGCTCATGCGGATTCTCATTTCCGGTGCCAGCGTCGCCGGTCCGGTGCTGGCGTACTGGCTCACCAGACACGGCTTCTCCGTCACCGTCGTCGAACGCTCGCCGGTTCTGCGCAAGACCGGCGGCCACGCGGTCGACCTGTTCCGGCCCGCGATGGACATCTCGGAGAAGATGGGCGTGCTCCCGTGCATCGAGGAGCGGGCCACCGGCACGAACCGGATGACCCTCTACAGGGAGGGCGTACGGCGTCCCGTCCAGGTGAACCTCGCGAAGATCTTCAGCGCCGCCTCCGAGCGGCACGTCGAGGTGATGCGCGACGACCTCAGCGAGATCTACTACGACGCTGCCTGCGACGACGTCGAGTATCTCTTCGGCGACTCGATCACCGAGATCTCGCCCGACGGCGAGGTGCGGTTCGAGAACGCCGCGCCACGCCGCTTCGACCTCGTCGTCGGCGCGGACGGTCTGCACTCCAACGTGCGCCGCCTCGTCTTCGGCGACGAGTCCCAGTTCAGTTCGTACATCGGGGCCTACCTCGGGGTCCTGAGTCTGCCCAACACCGCCGGCCTCGACCGCGAGCTCCTCATCCACGTCGGCGTCGGCCGCACTGTCGGCATGTACGGCGCTCCGCACCTCGGCGACGCGCGGGCCTTGTTCCTGTTCCGGAGCGAGCGCGAGCTCGACTACCACCACCGCGACGTACACCGCCAGAAGGAGTTGCTGCGCGGTGCGTTCGAGGGCATGGACCCCGAGGTGGACCGGTGGCTGGAGGAGCTCGACCGTACGCCGGTGTTCTACTTCGACTCGATCACCCAGCTCCGCATGGACACCTGGTCGCGGGGGAGGGCGACGCTCGTCGGCGACGCGGGGTACTGCCCCGGCCCGGCCGTCGGCGGCAGCACTACCTTGGCCGTCGTCGGCGCGTACGTCCTCGCCGGGGAGTTGGCGCGGGCCGGCGGCGACCACGAGCGCGCCTTCCCTGCCTATGAACGCGCCATGGCGGAGCACGTGCGCGGCAGTCGCGAAGTTGGGCTGAGCGCGGCGAAGACTCTGATCCCCACGTCGCGTCTCGGCGTTTCGGGACTGGCCCAGGGGTCCCGATTGATCTCTGCCCTGCCTGCGGGGCCCAGCCGCGCGCTCCTCCGCCTCACGACGAAGAGCGCACGCGTGTACAACTCCATGACTGTCGACAATTACCAGTCGGCTTCAACCGCATCTAGCTGAGGAGACGGAGGGCGGTGAGGGCGTAGGTGCGGGCCGCGGTGATGAGTTCGGCGATGGGGACCGACTCGTCGGCGCGGTGGGCCTCGGTGGTGACCGAGCCTGGTCCGAGCACGACAACGGGTACGCCGAGGTCGCGAGCGACGTACCCGCCATCGCAAGCGGCCGTCCAGCCGGCGAGGGGGAGGGACGGGCCGCCAGCATCGAGTCGGGCGGCCTCGGTCGCGACGACCAGCGCGTCGTCGGCCGCGGTCTCGAAGGCTGGCATCTCCATCGGCATGTCGAGGTCGACAGTGAGACCGCGCGACTTCAGATCCAAGGCCGCGACCCGGGTACGCAGGTCGTCGAGGACAGTGGCCGGCGATTCGCCCGGCAGCAGGCGGCGGTCGGCGACGATCACGCACTCCGCCGGGACGATGGAACCGCCGGTGCCGCCGTTGATCTGGCCGACACTCCAGGTCGCGGGCCCGAGTAGCGGATGAGGTGCGGCGGCGAGTTCGGCGTGCAGGCGTTCGATCTCGGCGACGACCGCGGCCGCTCCGTAGATCGCGTTCGCGCCGTCGTCCGGGTTGCCGGCATGGCAGGCTCGGCCGTGGATCGCGACCCGCAGGTACGAGTCGCCGCGGGCCGCGATGATGGTCTGCAGATCGGTTGGTTCTGCAGTGATGCAGCCGAGGAAGGTTCGGGGCCGTCCGCCCGCGGCAGCGACGTACGCGCGGATCCCCTTGCCGGTCTCCTCCTCGTCGACCACGGCCGCGAGCTCGACCGGACCGCTCAGTTCGGTACCGCGCAAGGCGGCCAGGGCGACCAGCGCCGCGGCCAGACCGCCCTTCATGTCGGACGCGCCACGCCCGTAGATCCGGCCATCCCGTACCTCGCCGCCGAACGGGTCCGTCGTCCAGCCGTCGCCGATCGGTACGACGTCCGTGTGCCCGAGCAGCAACACGCCCGGACCGTTGCCCCCGGCAAACGTGATGCCGACGTTGTCGCGCCCGGGCTCGACGGGCGAGGTCACCACATCGAGCCCGAGCTCCCGTCCAGCCGCGGCGAGTACGGCGACGGTCGCCGCCTCCTCACCCGGCGGGTTCTGGCCGGTCGCGCGCACCAGGTCCGCGGTGACCCGCACCAGCAGCTCTTCGTCGATCCGATCCAGCACTGCCTGCTCAGCGGGCGTCACGCTCATGCCGACCAACCCTAGTCGGACCTCCCGTCCAGGTACGCACACCAGCCGCCGTACGACGTGATGTCGCGCTCCGGGTGCGCTGCATCGGCCGTGCACACAAACCCGAGTACCCGCCGCCCGTCCGACAGCTCCACGGGCCCAATCGCGAGCGGCGCGTCGATTGTCGACACGAACCCACCGAGTTCTGCCGCCGGCAGACTCCATACCTCCACCTCGATCCCCGGGCCGTCCGCTCCCGACACCGTCGGCGTCAGTCCCGGGCGCGGTCCGTCGACCAGATACATTCGGTACGACGACGCGGTCCGTGCGGCGAACGCGAGTCGGGCACCACGCCGTACCAGCTGATCGTTCAGTGGCTGGCCGGACAGGTGAGCGCCTGCGACAGCGAGCAGCACCTCGGCCTCCGGGTCCACGCGCTCCGGCACCGGCTCGCCACACCAGACGGCCGCCAGGTCGATCACCTCGTGGTCGTGACCGGCCGGGGCCAGGAGCTGAATCCCGAACGGCAGACCATCCGCCCGATCCGGTCCCGGGAACGCGACGGCGCAGAGATCGAGCAGGTTGACCATGTTCGTGAAGCGCCCGAGGCGGCTGTTGACGCCGATCGGATCGGCGGCAACCTCGGCCAGGGTGGGATGGCCGGGTGTCACCGGCAGCAGGAGTGCGTCGAGCTCGGTCCACAGGTGTTCGCTCGCACGGGCCAGCGAGGCCAGTCGATCAAGGCCCGCGAACGCCTCGGCGGCCGTCAGAGCTGCGCCACCACGGACGATCGTCCGCACGGTCGGGTCCACCGCGGGCGAGTCGTCGAGCTTGTCCCCGAAGGCCAGCCAGCGCTCTGCGAGCCATGGCCCGGAGTACAGCAGCTCGGCCGCGGCGAGCAGCGGCTGCACGTCCACCTTGACCACATCGCCGAGACGATGCGCCTGATCGAGCGTCTGCTGCCACGCCTGCTCATGCAGCGGATCGAGCTCCAGCGCGACATCGGGTACGCCGATGACAGGCGCGCTTCCCGCGCGGCGGCCTGGCCGGTGATGCGGAAGCGCCGACCACCGCCGCGACCACGCATCGTCCGGGTCGAAGGCGACCATCACGTCGAAGGCCTGACGGGCCGTCTCGACCGAACGGGCCATCACCGTCACGCAGTCGAGCGACCGGCAGGCCGGTACGACGCCTCGGGCCGAGACGAGACCGCGCGACGGTTTGATGCCGACAATCCGATTGAAGGCAGCCGGCACCCGGCCGCTGCCCGCCGTGTCGGTCCCGAGCGCGAAATCGACCTGTCCACTCGCGACCGCGACCGCGCTGCCCGAGCTGGAGCCGCCCGAGACATGCTCAGAGGAAAAGACTGAGTGACAAGCGCCGTACGGCGATCGGCTGCCGACCAGTCCGGTCGCGTACTGGTCCAGATTCGTCTTCCCGAGCGGGACGGCTCCGGCCTCGAGCAGCCGATCGACCACGAAGGCGTTGCGCGCCGCCGGTTGTGAGTTGCGCGGGTCGCCGGCGGTTGTCGGCACACCCTCCAGATCGATGTTGTCTTTGAGCGCCATCGTCAGCCCGTGCAAGGGACCGGGAGCCGGCTCGATCGGCTCGACCCGCCTGATCCACTCGTTCATGCGCCCCACCGTGCCCGCTCGGCCTCGAAAGCGGCGCGTCGTTTGGCTCGTACGGTCGCGATGTCCACGGGTGCCTCCTGCTCGATCCGGCGTACGTCGGCGATCGAGAACGTGGCCGGGCTGACCCGCAGGTCCGCCCGTCCGGCTTTGATCTCGGCCCGCTCGTGGGCAAGTTCCTCAGCGCTCACCGGCGTGAATCTGATCAGGTCGAACTGTCTCAGCAACCATGGCTGCTCGTCGCTGGGCGCGAGCCGCCAGACCGGGACGGTCCGTCCGACCAACTGGTACCCACCCGGACCCTCCATCCCGTACACACACAGGTAGATCCCCCCGATCCCGACCGCGTTCTGCGGCGTCCAGGTCCGGGCCGGGTTGTACTTCGTGGTGACGAGTCGGTGCCGGGGATCGATCGGTACGGCGACCGGCGCACCGAGGTAGACGTCGCCCAGACCAACGACCAGGTAGGTCGCGGCCCGGACGATCTCGAACACCTCGTCGCGGTGCTGCAGATCGTTGACACGACGGATGAACTCCACGTTGTCCGGGCACCAGGGCGCGTCGGGCCGGACCGAGGTGGCGTACCGGCGCATCGCTTCGTGGGCTTCGGGGTGGTCGAAGGCAATCGGCAACGTCACCTCGCGGGCCGGCAGCACGACCGTCTCCGGGTCTGCCAGACCGGTCGCCAGGAACGCGAGCCGCTCGGCAAGCTCGACCAACCCGAGTCGGGCGGAGTCCACCGCGATCAGGAGTGATCGCACACCTTCCACCATCTCCGTCACGCCGTCCGGCCGCTGGGCTCGCAGGGCCTGAGCCAGGAGGTGAATCCAGACCCGGACGGTGAGGTCGAGTTCGGTCGGGCCGGCCTCGACCAGCAGATGGCGTTCGCCCGCACAGCGGATCGTGTACGGCGGCGTGCCGTCGGACCGGTGGAGTACGTCGGGCCGCGCCGGACCGGTGGCGACCGCGACGGGTGGCGCTGGTTCCTGCCGGAGGTCCGACAGCCACGCCCGTCGTTCCTCGATCGCCTCGGCTGCCGTCTCCACAGTCACCGGCACCAACTGGACGGTGTCGCCGGCTCGTAGTTGCCCGAGCATCCACCGATCCGCCTCGATCACCACGGCCGGTACGACGAAGCCGCCGAGCGACGGTCCGTCCTTGCCGACGATGACCGGGGTGTCACCGGACAGCATGATGCCGCCGACGGGGTAGGCGGAGTCGTGCACGTTGGACGGGTGCAGGCCGGCCTCGCCTCCATCGGTCCGGGCCCAGCCGGGCATCGGGCCGGCCAGTCTGATCCCGGTGCGATCGGATCGATGGTCGACAATCCAATTGCTGGCAAAGAACGCATCGACGCCGTCCGCGGTCAGATGATCCGGCGCGCCGTGCGGTCCGGGGATGACCCGGACCTGCCAACTGTTCGACAGCGCTGGCGGCTCGACTGACTGCGGGCTGAGCAGGTTCTCCCGGCGCCCGAGGGGGAGTTGGTCACCGGCCGCCAGAGCTCTGCCCTCGTGCCCGCCGAAACCGCCCAGCACGAAGGTCGCGCGGCTGCCGAGGACGAGCGGCACGTCCAGGCCGCCCTCGATCGCCAGATACCCGCGCGTACCCGGTCCATCGAGTGGCCCGAGATCGAGCACGGATCCGGCTGGCAGCCGTACGACCAGGCCGGGGCGAACGCGCCAGCCGTCGATCGTCGCATTGTGGACAGCGCCGCCGACGCAGATGAGCCGATCCTCGTCGCAGGTCAGGACAGGTCCGGTGAGCACACACTCGAGTCCGGCCGCGCTTCCGGGGTTGCCGACCGCGGCGTTCACCAGGGCGAAGCTGAGCTCGTCGGCCGCTCCTGACGGGGGTACGCCGACATCCCACAGCCCCGGCCGCCCGGCCAGGTCCTGAACGGTCGTCTGGATTCCTGGGGCGACCACGGTGATGACGGCCATCGTCACCACCAGCCCAGGAGCTGGACCGGGGTCGGGTTCCAGCCGTTGCACGGATTGTTGACCTGCGGACAATTGCTGATCAGGACCAGGAGGTCGCGGCTCGCGGTCAGTTCGACGTACCGGCCGGGCGCCGACAGGCCGTCGTCGAATCTCAGGTCGCCCGCGGAGGTGACCGGGACATTCATGAAGAAGTTGACGTTGTGGGTGAGCTGCCGTTGGCCGATGCCGGCCTGCGCGCCATAGGTGAGGAAGGTCTGGCGGCACGCGTGCTGGTGACGGGTGTGCTCGCCGTACCGGATGACGTTGCTCTCCTGGGAGCACGCGCCGCCGACAGTGTCGTGCCGGCCGCAGGTGTCGTCGGTGATCACGCCGAGCTCGTCGGCCCTGGTCGAGAGCAGACGCGATCCGGTGGTGAGGTAGACGGCTCGTTGCGCGCGGATCGTGTCGAAGGCGGAGTACCGGTTGTCGATGTCGTGGGCGTCGTAGAACAAGGTGTCCACGGCCTGGTTGCCGTGCAGGTCGACAATCCGCAGCCGGCCGTTCGCCGGTACGGTCAGCAGCGCGCCGTCGCCGGGTTCCACCACGGTGTCCAGGCTCATGCGATCAGCTCCCGGGTCAGCTCGAGTGCGCGCACCGCTTCCGCCCGGAGTTCCGGGCCTTCCGGCTCGGCGGTTCCGATGTGCTCGGCGGTTTCGGTCTGTACGGCGGTTTCGATGTGTACGGCGACCGGCGCGGGTTCCGTGCTGGACAACGGATGTGCGGCGGTCGAGACGAACACGAGCAGGTCCTGTTCGGCCCGCAGCGTGACGTTGTCCCCGGCCCGCGCGTGGTCGGGATCGAAGGTCAGCGAGGCTCGGGCGTCGTCGGTGATGCGGACCTTCGAGAAGAAGTGGACGCAACCGTGCAGATCCGCCGCGCCGAAACCGTGCTTGGTCAGCTCGAGCTGCAGCAACCGGTCGGGCGCGGCTCCGATCAGGCAGTCGTGCCAGTCGGATCCGGAGGCGACGACGGTGGCCAGCGCGAGACCGCGGTCCGACATGAGGACCATGCCCGCCCTGATCCGCGCGGACATCTGCGACTTCAGTGTGTCCGGGATGTTCAGACGGTCCAGCCGGTCGGCGCCGATGATCAGCGTCGACGCGTTCGCACCGTCGGCCAGCGCGGTCAGGGTGATGGTGCGTCCGGCTCGGACGGGTGCGGACCATGCCGCGGCGGCGGGAATCTCGTGTTTCATGCGACCGCGCCTTCCACGACAGCGCCTTCGACACTGGTGCCTTCAGCACTGGTGCCGATCGAAGCGTGGTACGCCCGCCGTTGACCCCGGTACGCGATCAGCCCACCGACGGCCACGATCCCGAGCGTGAGCAGCGGCAGATAGTGCAGGTACCAGCCCTCGCCCGCAGGGTCGTAGACCTCGGCGCGCGGCCAGCCGAGATTGATCGCCATCGCGAGTCCGTAGGCGACAGCCAGAATGTTGACAATCAGACCGAACCGCCCGAGCGAGAACAACGGGCGGCCGTTCTCATCCACACCGGCGGACAGTCCGCCGGTCGTCAACCGCCGTACGAGCAGTGGCGTGGTCACCATCAGATAGGCGACGTACAGCAGCATGATGCAGACGCTCGCGAGGCCGAGGAACAGGCCCGTGTTGCCCACGTTCACCAGGAGGCACACGGCGGCCAGCACCCCGGGCACGATCGTGGCCGCGACTGGAGTGCCGGTACGACGCGACACCTGACGCAACCGGGCCGACGCCGGCAGAACGTTGTCACGCGCCATCGAGAAGATCATCCGGGCGGCCGCGGTCTGGATCGCCAGCGTGCAGACGGACACCGCGAGCGCGACATCGAGGAGCAGCAGCTTGCCCGGCGTCGTGCCGAGGCTGCTGGTCAGGACGTAGGGGAGGCCTTCGGTGGCGAGATTGCCGTCGGTCAGCGACGGCGCGGCCATCAGCGCGGCGATGATCAGGAACGCGCCGCCGATCCCGGAGGCGACGACGGCGCGGATGATCGTCCGCGGTGTGGTCGCGCGCGGCTTGTGCGTCTCCTCAGACAGTTCGCCCGCGCTGTCGAAGCCGACCAGCACGTACGCCGCCATCAACGTCGAGATCAGCAGCGGTACGACGTACCCGGTCGTGCTGTCGAGGTTCGTCGTGTGCAGGACTACCGACGGACCGCGCTCGGCCTGGCTTGTCAACAAAACAACGATCAGTACGACGCCGACGAGTTCACAGGTCACGCCGACCGAGTTGACGATCGCAGTGATCCGGACGCTGGTCGCGTTGAGCAGCGTGGTCGCGGCGAGGAGCAGACAGCCGAGAACGACGGCGTTCGTCGCGCCGTCCTTCGAGGACAGCGCGGAGTCGGTCCCGACCAGCTGGAAGCCGGACCAGACCGCGGGCAGGACGACCTGGAGCGCGATGGCTGCGGTGGCCAGCGTGATGATCTGCGCGATCACCATCGCCCAGCCGGCGAACCAGCCGACGACCGCGCCGCCGAGCCGTCGGGCCCATTGGTAGATCGCCCCGGACAACGGGTAGCGGGCGGCGAGCTCGGCGAAGCACAACGCCACCATGAGCTGACCGACCAGCACCGCGGGCCAGGTCCAGAAGAACGCCGTCCCACCGAAGCCGAAGCCCAGGCCGAAGAGCTGGAAGACGGTGGTGAGAATGGACACGAACGAGAAGCCGGCAGCGAACGACGCATAGCTGCCGACCCGGCGTGAGAGCTGCTGGGTGTAGCCGAAGCGGCCCAGATCGGTTTCAGAAGTGGCTGACATTCCGGTCTCCGTCGGATCGTCCCGGAATGCGCACGGCAGCCCGGGGCCTTCAAGGCCTCCCGGGCTTTTGTCCCGCCGTGGAGCGGTGCCGTCGCGACAGCACCACCTCCCCTCTCGGACCAGGCCTGCCGGTCATCGGCAGCGGAACCCTAGGGGCGCCCCGCCTCAGGCGGGTCTGTTCCAGTTCAGGGCGCTCCGGTTTCAGCGGGCGTCCTCGCGTGTAACGGCGGCGTAAAGGAATCCTCTCACCGAGGCCGGAGCCGGTGAGAGAGCAGAGAGGCCGCCCGTCTGCGACTCCGTCTGCGGCTCGGTGGATCGCTAGGCGTTGCCTAGGGCAACAACTTGTCGGCGGCGCGGCGGAGGCGGGCGACTCCCTCGCGGATGCGGTCCGGTGGGGTGGAGGCGAAACACAGCCGGAGGGCGTCGGTGAACCGGCCGGTGGGGGAGAACGCCGGGCCGGGGATGAAGGCGACACCTTCGGCGAGCGCGATCTCGAACAGCTCGGCGGTGTCGACGCCGTTCTCCAGGGTGACCCAGAGGAAGAAGCCGCCCTCGGGATCGGTCCAGCGGGCGATGTCGCCGAAGTACTCCCGCAGCGCCGAATGCATCGCGTCCTTGCGTCGCTTGTACTCGAGGCGCTGCGTGACCAGGTGCTCCTCGAGATGCCCGCCGGTCAGGAAGCCGGCGAGGAGTCGCTGCGCCGGGAGGTTCGTGCAGGTATCCATGGCCTGCTTCGCGTTGATCAGCAGCGGCTGCAGCTCGGGGTCGGTGTCGACCCAGCCGACCCGGAGTCCGGGCGCGATGATCTTCGAGAACGTCCGTACGGCGAACACGAGCGGATCACCGGCGCCGAGCTCGCGCAGCGTCGGCAGTGGGTCCCCGGCGAAGCGCAGAAGCCCGTACGGATCGTCGTCGATCACCATCGATCCCCAGCTCCTGGCGAACTCGAGCAGCTGGTGGCGTCGTTCCAGGGAGAGGGTCGCGCCGGAGGGGTTCTGGAACGTTGGGATCGTGTAGATCGCCTTCGGTCGACGATCGCCTAGTAGGCGTGGTAGATCGTCGACAATCATGCCGTTGTCGTCGACCGGGACCTCCAGCAGTTCGGCGCCGTACGAGAGGGCGGTGGCGCTGCCGTTCGTGTACGTCGGCGATTCGACGACGACCAGGTCGCCGGGGTCGACGAAGATCTTGCAGAACAGGTCGAGGCCCTGCATCCCGCCGGCCGTGATGGTGAGCCGGTCGGCCGTGGTGTCGTCGCTGGTCCCCCGGAGCATCTCGAGCAGGGCGTCGTGCAGCGGCGGGTCGCCCTCGGTGGCTGCGTAGTCGTACGCGTCGGGGCGGCTCAGTTGTTCGGCGGCGATCGCGGCGAGGATTGTCGACGGTACGGCTTCGGCGGCCGGCGACCCCATCGCGAACCGGACGATGTCATGGGTCTGCTTGTGCAGCAGCGACGTACTCGAGTCGATCACCGACCCGACCAGCCCGGCGACACGTCCGGCGTACGGGGGACGTTGTGTGGTTCCGGCTCCGGGCACGCGATCACTTCGTTGCACGGGCTACCTCCTGATCGTGAGTTCGTTGGGGAGACCGGTCAGGCGTTCGACGCCGTCTCCGGTGACCACGACGGGTTCGGACAGTTCGTAGCCCCAGCCGTCCATCCACATCCCGAGGATCACGTGGAAGGCCATGCCGGCGGTCAGGACCGTGGTCTCGCCGGGACGCAGGCTGACGGTGCGTTCACCCCAGTCGGGTGGGTATCCGATGCCGATCGAGTACCCGATCCGCGAGTCCTTCACCAGCCCGTGCGCCGCGATCACGTCGTTGAACGCCGCGTGGACGACGGTTCCGGTCACACCTGCGCGGATTGTCGACAATGTGGCGCGCATACCTTCGGCGACGATCTTGGCGGTCTCGCGCAGTCGCTGGGGTGGATCGCCGAGCATCACGGTGCGGGCCAGGGGAGCGTGGTAGCGGCCGAACACTCCGGCGAGCTCGATCGTGGTCGCCTCGCCGGACACGAACGGGCGGTCGGTCCAGGTCAGATGCGGCGTACCGGCGGCGTTGCCGGTCGGAAGCATCGGCACGATGGCGGGATAGTCGCCGCCGTGCTCGGGGGTGCCGGTCGCCTGCGCGGCGAGGATCTCGGCGACCAGATCGCATTGCCGCTTGCCCGGCTGGAGTTGGTCGAGGGCTATGCGCATCGCGTTCTCGGCGATCGAGCCGGCGATTCTGAGTTGGCGGAGTTCGTGCGGTGACTTGACCAGGCGGATCCAGTTCACGAGTTCGGCCGAGTCGACCAGCCGGTGGCCGGGCAGACCGTGGCCGAGGGCAAGATAGCCGCGGGCTGAGAAGAAGTATGCGTCGGCCTCGACTGCGACGTCCGCGCCGGCCGGGATCAGCTCGCGGGCCATCCCGGCGATCCAGTCGTACGGATGCACGTCGGGCCGGTGGACCAGATCCTCCGGGTAGCCGTGGATCTGGTCGTCGCGCAGATTGCAGGTGTACGACGCCCCCGCCGCGTCCATCGCGCGGGCGAACAGATGTGGTTCCCCGTCGGTCGGGACGACCAGGCATTGCGGGGTGTAGAACGACCAGGCGTCGTACCCGGTCAGGTAGAAGAGGTTCGCCGGATCGCTCACCACCAGCGCGCCGAAACCACGGTCGGCCAGGGCGGCGCGAACCCGGCGGAGCCGGCCGGCGTACTCGTCCGGCTCGACCGCCTGCTCCAGCAGGTCCGGCACACTCATCACCTCACCTGGTTGCAGATTGTCGACAATCCTAGCGTCAGACCACCCGCAGAAAGAAGGCCGACCACACCGAGCGGCCAGCGACCCTGGTCCTGCACCGGTGGGGTGCGGTCGGTAGGCGTGATCGTGTGTAGGGGTGGTCGCTGAGCGCGGTCCTGGGCGGTCGGTGGTCGTGGTCGTGTGTGGCTGGGGTGGTCAGGTGAGCGTGATCGCGTGTAGCCGGTGAGCGTGGTCGTCTGCAGTGGTCGAGGTCGAGATGGGTGGTGTGTGGGTGTGGTGCTGCGCGGTGGGGTGCGGTCGGTGGGTGCGGTGGTGTGTGGGTGTGGTGCTGCGCGGTGGGGTGCGGTCGTGTGTGGGCGTGGTCGGCGAGCGCGGTCCTGTGCGGTCGGTGGTCGCGGTCGTGTGTGGCTGGGTGCATGGCCAGCTGAGTGTGGTCGTTTGCGGTGGGTGTGGTCGAGGTCGAGTGGGGGGTCGGTGAGCGTGGTGCTGCGCGGTGGGGGCAGTCGGTCGGCGTGGTCGCGTGTGGTTGGAGTGTGGTCGAGTGAGCTTGGTCAGGTGAGGAGGAGGCGTTGGCCGGGGCCTTGGGCTTGGTGGCCGGCTAGGTCGAGGGCGGACCACATGGTGACTTGGTTGGCGGTGAGGACCGGTTTGCCGAGGGTGGCTTCGAGGCCGGCGATGATGTCGTAGGTCGGGAGGTTCGTGCAGCTGATGAAGACAGCCTCAGCGGCCGAGTTGTCGACGCTGCGGACGAGTTCGACGGTGGTCTCGTACGGGACCGCCCAGATCTGGGCGATCAAGCCCAGGCCGGCAGTCCCGACCACCTCGATATCGGCTTCGGCGAGGAACGTGGTCAGCCCTTCGGTCAGGTCGTTCGTGTACGGCGTGACCGTCGCGACCCGGCTGATCCCGAGGTGCCGCAGCGCCATCAGCAGCGCCCCGCTCGTCGTGACCGCGGCCGGGGCACCGGCCGCGACCATCGCGTCGACGAGCGCGGCTTCACCGGCGAGGCCACCAACGAAGCTGCCGAACGTGCAGGCGTACGCGACGGCCAGCGGTGCGACCGGCAGGACGTTGACCGCGGTCTGAGCGATCAGTTCCGGATCGGAGACGTGCAGCGCCATCTCGACCGTCGCCGCGAGCGGGGCGTACGGCGTCCGGGTGAAATGCAGCGTGACGTCGTCGGGGACCCAGCGCCACAGTTCGCGGTCGAGCGCGAAGTCGTACGGTGCGACGACGCCGATGCCGGTCTGGAGCAGCTTGGGCACCGGCGCCGGCAGCGGGTGCGTGGGAGGCCGCAGGGTCATGCGGTCAGTGTGCGGCTCACCGAGGATTGTTGACAATCCTACGGACGGGTTTCTAGCCTCGATGCGTGCCAGCCACCTCCGAGCGTCCCGTCGTCGCGGTGCTCTGTGAGCGGGCGACCGACCGGCCACCCGGGCTGGAGGGCCTCGCGGTCGACTTCCGGTACTGCGCCGCGGATGGTCTGCCGGAGGCGGTCCGCGGTGCCCGCGCGTTGATGCTCTGGGACTTCTTCTCGACCGCGGTCCGTGACGTCTGGGCCGACGCCGGAACGCTGGAGTGGATCCATGTGACCGCGGCGGGTGTCGACACTCTGCTGTTCGACGAACTTCGCGACTCCGATGTGGTCGTCACCAATGCGCATGGGGTGTTCGACCGGCCGATCGCGGAGTACGTGCTCGGCGCGGTGATCGCTCACGCCAAGGACAGCCGGCGCAGTCTCGACCTCCAGCGCGGGCATGAGTGGCGGCATCGGGAGACCCGGAGCATCCTCGGTGCAACCGCGCTGATTGTCGGCACCGGGGCGATCGGACGAGAGACCGCCCGCCTGCTGCGGGCCGCCGGGTTGCAGGTGCGCGGTGTTGGGAGGGTCGCTCGCACCGCCGACCCGGACTTCGGCGAGGTTGTTGCCAGCAGCAACCTCGCGGACGAGGTGGCGTGGGCGGACCACCTCGTCCTGGCGGCGCCGCTGACGGCGACGACGCGAGGTTTGGTCGACGGCAAGGTGTTGTCGGCGATGCGGCCGGGGGCACACCTGATCAACGTTGCTCGCGGTCCGATTGTCGACGAACGTGCTTTGCTCGAGCATGAGGAGATCGCCGCGACCCTGGACGTGTTCGATCGTGAACCCCTTCCGCCGGACCATCCGTTGTGGGATGCACCCAACGTGACGATCACCGCGCACATGTCGGGCGACGTCATCGGCTGGCGCGACACCTTGGCCGGGCAGTTCGCGACCAACGTCCGCCGCTGGCTGGCCGGCAAACCGCTGCTCAACGTGGTGGACAAGAAGCTCGGCTACATCCCCACGGGCAGCCGATGAGGCGGACCGACGGGAGTGTGCTGGTGGAGGTGGGCGAGCTGGTTGTGGGGTACGGGGCCGGTGCGGTGTCGGGTGATCGGTTGCTGAATGTGGTGGGTATGAGGCTCGGCTATATCTCGGCGGGTAATCGATGAGGCGGACCGACGGGAGTGTGCTGGTGGAGGTGGGCGAGCTGTTGTGGGGTACGGGTCCGGGGCGGTGTCGGGTGAGCGGTTGCTGAATGTGGTGGGTATGAGGCTCGGCTATATCTCGGCGGGTAATCGATGAGGCGGACCGACGGGAGTGTGCTGGTGGAGGTGGGCGAGCTGTTGTGGGGTACGGGTCCGGGGCGGTGTCGGGTGAGCGGTTGCTGAATGTGGTGGGTATGAGGCTCGGCTATATCTCGGCGGGTAATCGATGAGGCGGACCGACGGGAGTGTGCTGGTGGAGGTTGGCGAGCTGGTTGCGGGGTACCGGGCCCGGGCGGTGTCGCCGGTGGAGGCGACGCGGGCTGCGTTGGATGCGATCGAGCGGTACGACGAGCAGGTGAACGCTTTCGTGCTGGTGGACGTCGAAGGCGCGCTCGCTGCCGCGAAGGAGTCGGAGGCCCGGTGGCATTCCGGGGAGCCACTGGGCCCCGGCGATGGGGTACCGACGTCGATCAAGGACGCGCTCTGGACCAAGGGCTGGCCGACGTTGCGCGGCAGCACGATGATCGACGAGGCCGGCCCGTGGAACGAGGACGCTCCGGCGGTCGCCCGCCTCCGCGAGACCGGCGCGGTGATTGTCGGCAAAACTACGACCCCTGAGTATTCGTGGAAGGGTGTCACCGACTCTCACAAGTACGGCGCGACCGGCAACCCGTGGGATCCGTCCAAGACGCCCGGTGGATCGAGCGGCGGTTCGGCGACCGCGGTCGCGCTCGGGATGGGTGTGTGGTCGGTCGGTACTGACGGTGGTGGGTCGGTCCGGATCCCGGCCGCCTTCACGGGCACGGTTGCGCTCAAGCCGACGTACGGGCTGATCCCGTTGTATCCGCCGAGCGCGTTCGGGACCCTGTCGCACGCGGGGCCGATGACGCGGACAGTTCGGGATGCGGCGGCGCTGCTCGACATCATCACTGGATTCGATGCCCGCGACTGGTCTTCGATGCCGACGCCGGCCACTTCGTTCCTGGACGGGATCGACGACGGCGTAGCCGGCTTGAGGATTGCCTTCTCGTCCGATCTTGGTTTTGTTGACAATGATCCCGAGGTCGAGGAGTTGGTCCGGACGGCGGTCGGCGTGCTCGCGGCCGCCGGGGCTGAGGTGGATGAGATCGATCCCGGGTTCACTGACCCGATCGACGCGTTCAACGTGCTCTGGTGGTCCGGCGCGGCCAAGGTGCTGGAGGCACACACGGTCGACAATCGCGTCGATCCCGGTCTCCGCCGAGTCGCCGCGCTCGGCTCGTCGTACTCGGCGTCGGACTTCCTCGACGCGACCGCGGCGCGAATGGAGCTCGGGTTGCTGATGGGGCGGTTCCATCGCAAGTACGACGTACTTCTCACGCCGACGCTGCCGATCACGGCGTTCCCGGTCGGTCAGGACGTGCCTGATGGCTCGGAGTCGCCGGACTGGACGAGTTGGACGCCGTACACCTACCCGTTCAATCTCACGCAGCAGCCTGCGCTCAGTGTTCCGTGTGGGTTCACGAAGGCGGGCCTGCCTGTCGGATTGCAGATTGTCGGCGCTCGGCATGCGGACGCGCTCACGTTGCGGGTCGGACGGGCGTACGAGGCCGCGACCGATTGGCACCAGCGCATACCCACCTTGGAGGCACGATGAGCAAGTACGTCACCGTCAGCCTGGACAAGCGCGGCGTGAGCTGTGTTGCGCAGCTGCTCGAGGACGTTGCGCCACGGACGTGCAAGGCGGTGTGGGATGCGCTGCCTCTGTCGGCGCCGGTGTTCCACGGGAAGTACGCGCGGAATGAGATCTACACGTTGCTGCCTGGGTTCGCGCCGGTTGATCCGGGGAAGGAGAACACGACTGTCACGCCGATCCCGGGCGACTTGTGCTGGTTCTCGTTTGACTCCGATGAGCTGGGGAATCCGGCGTATGGGTACGAGAACACCACGGGGACGGGTACGACGGGGGCGATTGTCGATCTGGCTGTGTTCTACGGGCGGAACAATCTGCTGATCAACGGCGACCAGGGGTGGGTGCCGGGCAATGTGTTCGGTGCGATTGTCGACAACCTGGACGGCTTTGCGGCGGCTTGCCAGGACCTGTGGATGGGCGGCGCCCGCGGCGAGACGCTGAGCTTCAACCCCCGCGACTAAAGCACCCGGCTTAAGGCGTTCGCGCAGCACAACACCTCGCTGCACGGCACCCGGCAGCACAGTGCACGGGGAGCACCGTCCCCCGGGTGGAGGTATTCGGGCGGGACGGCGTGCCGGTGGTGCTGCTGTACCGGTGGTGCTGCTGTGCGGGTGGTGGTGTTCGGGTGGGGCGGTGTGCCGGTGGTGCGGTGTGCCGGTGGTGGTGCTGTGCGGGTGGTGGTGTTCGGGTGGGGCGGTGTGCCGGTGGTGCGGTGTGCCGGTGGTGGTGCTGTGCGGGTGGTGGTGTTCGGGCGGGACGGTACCCGCAGCGCGGCACCCCGGCGGTGGGTTGCCGGGGTGCCTTGTTGTGTGGGTTAGAGGCCCTTGCGGAAGCCTTCGCGCCAGGAGGCGTAGCCGGGTTGCCAGTCGAACGTTGCCTTTGCCAGCGAGTTGTCGGCACCGCGCATCGTGGTGAAGGCGGCTACGCCGACCTCGCCGGCGGCGAGGCGGCCCAGCCAGACGGGGACGTGACGCGGGCCCTTCACGCCGAGGATCCGGGCGAACTCCGGCAGCCACACCGCCGCCTGCGCCGGGTCGTCGTCGGCGATCTGGTAGATGCCGGTCGCGTCGCTCTCGACCGCCTTCACGGTGGCGTCCGCCGCGTCGTCGTAGTGGATGAACGACCACACACCCGCGCCATCGCCGATCAGCGGCAGCTGGCGCTTCCGGATCATCTCGACCATCGAGCCACCCTTGCCGATGTCGCCGGTCGGACCGTAGAACGCCCCGTACCGCAGGGCGATGCCTTCGATGCCTTCCGCGTTCGTGACGACCGACTCGAGGTGCTTGATCCCGGCCATCGTCTGCCGCTGGGCGGCCACCGGGTTCGGGTCGAGCGGGTCCGCCTCGGTCTTCGTCGCGGATCCACCGTGTTGCAAGTTCCAGCCGGCGTACGACTGGACGACGAACCGTCGTACGCCGGCAGCCTGGGATGCGGAGAGCAGGTTGTCGGTGCCCTCGATGCGCAGCCGGTTCGTCATCGCGAAGCTCTGGTCGAACTTCTTGAAATCGATCCCGCTCTTGAGCGCCGTCATCTGATGCACGACGACCTCCGGGCGGACCGTGTCCACCGCGGCCTTCACCGCGGCCGCGTCCAGACCGTCGGCCAGGACCACGTTCGCGCCGAGTGCCTTGATCGAAGCCGCCTTCGACTCCGACCGGATCATGCCGACCACCTCGTGACCGGCCGCCACCAGTTGCGGGACCAGCGACCGGCCCAGTCCGCCGGTCGCGCCTGCCACCAATACCTTCATTGTCATTCCTCCGTCGTCTGTTGTTACGACCCGGAGGACACGCGCCGGCGGCGGGTTGTGACGTGATCCACGTCACGCGCGTGCGTCGTACCCCGCCAGGCCGGGGTACGACGCACGCTGGGGGAGGGGTCAGCGAGTCAAGGTGATGAGTTGTGCGGTGCCTGGCTGGACCGCGGCAGTGAATGTGGTGCCGTTCACCGGGACCCGCTGGCCGACCGGTGAGCCGGTGGCCGTGCCGTTCGGACGGATCTGCCGGCCTCCGAGCGTGACCTTCGAGGCGTCCGACGACGCGAGGCCCGCGGCGTCGCTTGATCCCAGCGTGACGCTCTTGCCGTGACGGAACGGCGAGGGCAGGTCGAGCGTGACGCGCGAGGCGGTGCTGTCCGCCGCGGCCGGGTCTTGGACGTTGATCAGTACGACGGTCAGGTCGCCGTGCCGATCCTCGACGCCGTACGCCCGCAGTTTGCCGAGCTCGGTGTCCGGCAGGCCGAGGTCGACGAACCGGCCGCGAGGAACCTGACGAAACGCCCAGATGCCGTAGTACAGCGGTGTCGCGGACAGCTCGCCCTTGTCCATCGCGGCCTGATCGGCGGCGCAGAACGCACCGTAGTACCGGTACGAGATCGGGTACTCCGGCGAGTCGCGCGGCTTGAAGTCACCACAGATGGCGGCCGTGTTGGTGTGGAACTGCACTCGGCTCACACCGCTCTGGGCAGTCTGGAGCAGATAGTCGAGCGACCACAGGGAAGTCGCGTAGCTGGTGCTGACGCCGGGCTGACCGCTGCACGACGCGCTGTTGGACTCGTTGATCGTCATCGGGATGCGCGGCAGCCGGCTGCTCAGCTGCATGATGCCCTGCAGTTTGGCGTCCGTATTGAGGTGCGTCGTGGCCGACATCAACTGCGGGATGGTCAGGTTGGACGAGCCGCAGTGGCTGCCCGGGTACCAGTGCGAGGCGATCTCGCTGATCACCTGGTCCGGCTTGACGCTGGTGTCCGCGGCGACGGCGGCGGTGAACTCGTCCAGTTTCGTGTTCGTCTTCGCGGTGTTCGCCGATGGGCCGGTCAGCTTGATTCTTGCGTGTGGCAACCGTTGCCGGATCGCCGCGGCGTACTGCTTCATCGTCTCCCAGTACTGCGCCGGGGTCAGCGTGGTGACGTGGTCGTACTCGTTGCCCAGTTCAACCGAGAGCAGGTCGTCGCCGAGCGTCGCGTGGGCGGCAGCGACCTCCTCGATGACCTGGTCGAGAGTGACCTGTCCGTTGAGCACCGAGAGCAGGGGTGCGCCCAGGGTGACCTTCCAGCCGGACTCGTGCAGCAGGGAACGGAGTTCGGTGAAGTCGCCCTGGTCGACGGTGCCACCGATCGCCCAGTCGGGCGCCGGAGTGTCCTTCGCGGCGCCGAACGCCGGCCAGACAAGATCCATCGAGTAGCCGCCGAGGCGCAGTACGCCCGGTCCGAGGGTCTTCAGCCGCTGCGCCATGCGTTGGCGGGTCAGGTATCCGTGCGCGAAGTCGGCGGACTCGACCGAGAAGCCTTGGTTGTCACCGGTGATCGAGGCATTGGTCCAATCGCTGGTGACCGTCAGCCGGACCTCGCTGGGGGCCGACGTTGTGTCGATGGGTGGCGGGGCGGCGCCGGCGACCAGCGTTCCGGTACTGGCGAGCGCCACCGCCAGGGTGGTGGCGAGCAGGGATCTCATCGGGGCGGTCTCCTCACGGATGATTGCTGATGACAACGACCTCGCCGGGCACGAGGGTGGTGGCGGTCTGATGGGTGAGCCGGGGCCGGAACCCGGGCCAACTGCCGTCGGCCCGGACCGCCTGCCCGTCGATACGGACCTGTGGCGCGTCGAGCGTCCGGCCGGCACCGGTCGAGTCGTACGGCGTCAACCGGTCGACGAAACCACGTGGTGTCGCGACTGTGATCGGCTGGTCGGTCTTGTTGATCAGGACCAGGCGGCCGTCGGCGCGCCATCCCTGGACCTCGGTGCCGGTGTCGACCGGCCGCAGCGTCTTCGCGCCCTGAACGAAGTGCGAGAAAAGGAGCAGGGCGTAGTACTCCGGTTGTGCGGTGGGCGCACCGATCGCGGGGGTCGGGTCGTAGTTGACGGCGTTGTAGTAGCCGTTGCCTTCCTCGGGTTCGAAGAACGCGCGGACCTCGGCGTTGTGCAGGTTGACCCCGACCCCGCCGATCCGGCAGTCGGCGTTGCTGCCGGGTCGGTCCGGCGGCTGTGGGCAGGCGACGTGGAACATCATGTCCACGGCGTACGTCGCGCTCGCGGCCACGTTGCTCACGCCGTCCGCACCACGACCTGCGGCCGTGTTGGTCTCCTCGAGGCGGTAGGTCAGGCCGCGCTGCGCAGCGTCGGCGCTGTGCACCGCCACCTGGTAGTCGAGGCTCGCGAGGTGCTCGGCGGACAGGAGCGCGGGGATGGACGGGCAGCGGTACGGCTTGTTCACACAGGTCCGCGCGAGTGGATAGAAGTGGTCGCTGCTGTGGACCGGACGCTGGGTGTCGAGGATCTGCTGCCAGTTCCAGAACCATCGAGTCGGGACTGTGCGCTCGTGGATCTGCTGCCAGGGCAGGATGTCCTCGCTCGTGTTCGGGGTGATCGCCTTGGTCGGGCTGATCGCCGCGGCGTACACGGGCAGGTCCGCGACGTACCGGTCGAGGCCGGAGGTGCCGTACGACAGATCCGGCTCGTTGCCGAGTTCGATGCCGATCACCTGGCCGGGCCGGAAGGTCTCGCGGACCGCGGTCGCGAAGGACTTGGCGTGCTCCGGGCTGACGAACGGCCGGGTGTCCTTCGGTGGCGACATCGCGGTCCCGAGCACAACCCGCCAGGCGTCGTGGCCGTGGCTCGCCTGGTCGAGCGTCGCGCGGATGTTGCGCAGATCCTCGGGCGTGATGATCTCGTCGGTGTTCGGTGCGGCCGGGTCGAACGGCATCAGGTCCTGGGACGAACCGCCGATGCGCAGTACGCCGCTGCCGAGGTTCCGCAGCAGTTGCACGAACGCCGGCCGGGCGGTCGGACCCATGTAGCGCTCGATCAGCGACCACTCGATGCTCAGCCCGACGAAGTCGCGCGCCACCGCCCTCGGCGCAGCAGGAAGCACGTCGGCAGCGGGCACAGCGGGGAGTACGTCGGACGCGGGGGCGGCGCCAGCGTGCGGCGTGCTGGGTGCGAGCAAGGTCAAGGGGAGGGCGAACAGCGCGAGGGCGGCAACGACCGCCCGGCGCCTGGGGCGGCGTCGGCTCATCATTCAACCTCTGGGGAGGCTCCGGCCGCGGGCACCGGAGTGGCTGAGAAAACGTTGTCTGATTAGACTTCTGTGAGATTCTGACCATGTCAACCCCTGGGGCGTGACGAACTTCCCGCGGCTCGCTGACCGCGCGCGGCGGGTAGCCTCGTGCCCGCAGACCTGTAGGGGAGGACCGTGACCAGATCCGGGAAGCGCACGACGATCGTCGATATCGCGCGTCAGGCCGAGGTGTCGATCTCGACCGTGTCGCGGGTACTGAACGGGCGACCGGTCGCCGACGAGGTGCTGGCGACCCGGGTGCGGAAGGCGGCGACCGAGCTCGGCTACCGGCCGAACATGGTCGCCCGGGACTTCCGGCGTGGCGTCACCAGCACGATCGGCGTCGTCGTACCCGACCTGGCGAACCCGTTCTTCCCGCATGTGCTCAAGGGATTGGCCGAGGAGGTGTCGGCCGGGGATCATCGCTTGCTGGTGGTGGACTCCGGTGAGGACGCTGACCAGGAAGTGCAGCTCGTGGCTCAGTTGGCGGGCAGTTGCGACGGCATCATCCTGTGTTCACCGCGGATGCCGCAGAGCAGTCTCGCCACGTTGCCGGCGCTCGGCGTACCGATCGTGTGCACGAACCGCTCGGTGGGCGCCTTGCCGTTCGGGACCGTGGGGATCGACTCGGCGGCGGGCATGCGCCAGGCCGTCGCGCACCTCGCCGAGCTCGGTCACCGGCAGATCGGCTACCTCGGAGGTCCTGGCACTTCGTGGTCGGACGGCCTACGGCGAGAGGGCCTGAGTACGGCGGCCGCGGACCTCGGCGTCGAGGTGTCGTCGACGGAGGCGGGGTCGACGAGTGACGACGGTCACGCCAAGCTTCCCGAGCTGCTCGATCAGGGCGTGACGGCGGTGATCGCCTTCAACGACCTGGTGGCGATCGGTGCGCTGGCCCGGCTGCGGGAGCTCGAGATGGACGTGCCGTCGCGGCTGTCCGTTGTCGGATTCGACGACATCCCGGTCGCCGCGTTCCTCGGCCCGCCGCTGACCACCGTCAGCCTGCCCAAGGAGGAGCTCGGCCGCCGCGCCTGGGCCGGTCTCCATCAGCAGCTCGAGACCGGGCAGGTGCCCCAGGAGGAGCTCCTGCCCGCGTTGCTCGTCGTTCGGCACTCGACCGCCGCGCCCGCCGACTGACGGGAGGTCAGCCGATCGTCACTCCGAGGTGACCGTCAGTTCGGTCGGGCCGAAGGACACGTTGAGGTTGACGCCGATCGTCATTCGCCCGTCGGCCGTGCGGCAGGCGAGCGTCGCGACGAACGGCGTCTCGAGCCAACGGATCGTCGCGACGAACGCGTCGCCGTCACCGTAGGCACTGGTCACGACGCGCTGCACCTCCGGGGTGACCGCATCCAGGAGTACGCCGTGACTCGACTGCTCACGCCAGTCGCCGACCGCGCAAACGATGTCGGTCGGCCCGTCCGAATCCCGCTCGACACCGAGCAGCGAGAACGTGCCGATCCCGTCGGGATCGAGGCGAACCGCTGTCAGTCCGACGACGTTCTCCGCGAACCGGTACGTCTGGCCGTCGCCGCTTGTCGGTGCAGGACCGGTCGGTGGCGGTAGCTCGAGCCGATCGGGCCGGGCCTCGGGCGTGACCTCCTTGCCCTCGAGCGCGGGGAGCAGGTGGTCCCAGACCGTGTCGACGATGGCCTGCATGTCGGCCGTCGCGCTGGTGACGATCAGGGCCGCGTCGTGGTCGGGGAAGACCATGACGAACTGACCGAACGCGCCGTCGCCGCGATAGGTGTTGTTCCGCCCGCGCCAGAACTGGAAGCCGTAGCCCTGCTGCCAGTCCGGGTTCTCCTGGTTGTCGTTGGGCACCTGCTTGGAGGTCGCGGCCTCGTACCACTCGGCCGGGACGAGTTGCTTGCCCTCCCACGCGCCGTGCTGCAGCAGGAGCTGCCCGAACTTCGCCAGCGACTCGGTGTTGATGCTCAGCCCCCAGCCGCCGACGGTGATGCCCTCCCTCGACACCTGCCAGGTTGCCTCGGTGATCCCGAGCGGCTCGAACAGCCGCGGCTTCAGATAGTCGAGCAGCCGCTCACCGGTCAGCCGCTGCAGGATCGCGGACAGCATGTACGTCGCGCCGCTGTTGTAGACGAACACCGTGCCCGGCTCGTGGTCGACGTCGAGGCCGAGGAAGATCTTGACCATCCGGCGGTCCCGCGAGAGCGCCGCCACGGTGTCCTCGCTGTGGCCGGTCGTCATGGTGAGCAGATGCCGGACCGTCATCGCGGCCAGGTTGTCGCTGATCGTCTCCGGCAGCTCGTCCGCCCCGAAGAACGAGATCACCTTGTCGTCGAGCGTCAGCAGACCGGAGTCGATCGCGAGCCCGACCGCGGTCGAGGTGAAGCTCTTCGACACCGAGAACAGCAGATGCGGATCGGTCCGCCGGTACGGCGACCATTCCTCCTCGAGTACGACGTGACCGTGCTGCAGCAGCATCACGGTCTGGATCTCTGGCTCGGACGCGTCCAGGGCGGCGACGAAGGTGTCGAGCGCGGCACCGGACAGTCCCTGGTCCTCTGGGGTACTCCGTGGAAGGCTGCTCACCCCAGGCACGTTATCTCCCCGATCGGACAAATATCAGGGGCGTTCTACCAAGCGGGCAGCGGTGATCTTGAATCCGGTGACGGTGGTTGACGCCGAGGCGTTCCGTCGTACTGTCGACGCCGCCGCGTCAGCTCTCGTGGTCTGAGGGTTGGAGGTGGTCGAGTTTGTCGGGGTTGACCACGCCGTGGATCGTGGTGATCTGGCCCTCGGCGACGACGAAGGACCAGACAGCGGCCGTGCGGTTCGCGACGTCTCGCATGCGGAGGGCGGGCTGGCCGCCGACGTGCACTGGCTCGACGGTCAGCTCAAGACCGCGAAGTTTGGCGAAGGCACCGACCAGCATCCGGGCGACGTTCTGCGCTCCGTGCACCGGCCGCGGGAAGCCGCCCTTCCCGCCGCCGTCGCCGGTGAACGTTGCGTCCGGTGTCAACAACTCGACCAGTTCCTCGAGCTCACCACGCTGCGCCGCCGCGACGAAGCGCCGTACGAGCTCGTCTCTTTCCTGACGGGATGCGTCGAACCGCGGGCGTTCGTCGGCGAGCCGGCGGCGCGCACGTACGGCGAGTTGGCGGCAGGCTGACGGGGTCTTGCCGATCATGCTCGCGACCTCGTCGTACGGGTAGCCGAAGACGTCGCAGAGGAGGAACACCGCACGCTGGTCGGGGGAGAGCCGCTCGAGGACGACGAGGAACGCGGTTGACAGCGAGTCCGACAACGCGGCTCGGTCGGCGAGGTCGACGTACTCGTCGACGGCGGGCTCGGGCAGCCACGGGCCGACGTACAGCTCGCGCTTGCGGCGCGCGGACCGCAGTTGGTCGATCGCCAGCCGGGTTGTGACGGTGGTGAGGAACGCCTTCGGCGACTCGACGTCCTCCTCGCGGTGCAGCCGGAGATAGGCCTCCTGGACGACGTCTTCCGCGTCGCCGAAGCTCCCCAGCATCCGGTACGCGATCGACAGCAGCAGTGGTCTGAGTTCCTCCATCACACCCTTCACAGACGATCGACGCGTTCTCCCAGTGACACTGTCACACGATCGATTGTCCGATCGTCTGCAATCCACATGAACACAGTCACCTGGATCTTCACCGGCGTCCTGGCCGTGGTCTTCACGGTCTCCGGTGTGGCCAAGTCCACGATGTCCCGCGATCGGCTGATCGCCACCGGTCAGACCGGCATCGCGCCGTTCCCGATGCCCCTCGTTCGAGCCGTCGCGATCTGCGAGTTGTTCGCCGTCGCCGGTCTCTTCGCGCCGTGGCTGACCGACACAGCCCGCGTCCTCACGCCGCTGGCCGCGGTCGGCCTCACCGTCGTCATGATCGGCGCCGCGACCTCCCACGCCTCCCTCCGGGAACCCAAACCAGTAGCCGCCAACACCACCCTCCTGGCCCTCGCCGCCTTCGTGGCAGCCACCCGCTTCGCCGCCTTGGGCTGAGCTGGCAGAGTGGCCGCATGCAGACGTACCTCGACTCGTTGGTGAACGACGGTGCGGCCGGGGTGCTGCTGCACTACGCAGCGCCGGGCACGACCTGGATCGGCTCGAGTGGTGTCGCCGAGCTCGGCCTCGACCGCCCGGTGGATCCGGACGGCTGGTTCCGGGCCGGCAGCATCACGAAGACCTTCACGGCGGTCGTCGTCCTGCAGCTGGTCGGCGAGGGCAGGCTGACGCTGGACGAGCCGGTGACCGAATGGCTGCCTGACCTGCCGAAGTCGATCAGCCTGCGGCAACTGCTGAATCACACCAGCGGCCTCTACAACTACACCGACGATCTCACTGAGCCGGAGGAGATCGTCCAGGACCGGTACCTGCACTGGGATCCGGCCGACACGCTGCGCGCTGGCCTCGCGAAGCCGCGGCTGTTCGAACCAGGCGCTTCGTGGTCGTACTCGAACACCAACTACATCGCGCTCGGCCTGCTGATCGAAGCGCTGACCGGAAGCGCGTACGGCGACGAGGTGGCTCGGCGGATCCTGCGGCCGCTCGGACTCGAGCGGACTGTGCTACCTGGCGACGAGGTCGAGCTGCCGGAGCCCCACGCCCACGGATACTGGCCGGTGGACGGCGAACCGGTGGACCTGGCCCGCTTCAACGCCTCGCAGGCCTGGGCAGCCGGGGAAATCGTGTCGACGGCAGCCGATCTCAATCGGTTCTACGCCGCCGTACTCGGCGGGAAACTGCTCGCCGACGCCGAGCTGGAGGCGATGCAGACGGTCGTGGCGACGGACGACTCGTTCGGGTACGGGCTGGGGATCGAGCGGCGGACCCTGGCGGGCGGACGGGTGGTCTGGGGGCACACCGGCGGGATCTTCGGCTACCTGACCTTGAGCTACCACTCCGACGAACTGCAGTTGACGCTGTCGTACACAGGCACGCGCACGGAGTCGCCGGAGACCGCCGAACTGCTCGGCGGTCTCCTCAACGACAACTAGGTGGGTGCGACCTCACGTTCGCCAGAGGTCGGGGCGGAGGTCAGCGTCGTGGAGCGGACTTGGCTCTTGCGAGCAGGCTCGAGGCTGCCTCCGGGGTTGTCGTGGTCGTGAGCTTGGCGGCGGTCGCGAGGATCGGTTTGGTGGTGGTGAAGAGCCAGGTCTGGAACAGGCTGTCGAGCTGCTGTCCGGAGATCTTCTCGGCCAGTGCGATGAACTGGTCGGTGGTGACATTGCCGTTGCGGTTGGTCTTCGCCCAGGTCCGCAGGATGGTGAAGAAGTCCGCGTCACCCACGGCCAGTCGGAGCTGGTGCAGCGTCATCGCGCCACGGGCGTAGACCGGGAACTCGAACAGGAAGTCCGCTCCGGGGTCGCCGATCGGCAAGGTCCAGAACGGGTCGTCCGCCGGGAACAGGTTGTAGAAGAAGTCGAACGTCTCCTGCGCCGTGCCCAGGCCGTCGTGCTCGCCCCACAGCCATTCGGCGTACGTCGCGAACCCTTCGTTCAGCCAGATGTGCTGCCAGCGGGCCACCGCGAGGCTGTCGCCGAACCACTGGTGGGCGAGCTCATGCACGATCACGCCCTGACCGGAGACCGCGTCGGCGAAGAAGTACCGCGGGTAGATCGGGCGGGTCTGGTTCTCCAGCGCGAACCCGAGCCCGTCGGCGTCGTCGACGATGCCGCCCGAGGCGGTGAAGGGATAGCGGCCGAAGGTGCCGGACAGGAAATCGACGATCTCGGTCTGCCGCGCGAACGACGCGTTGACTACCTCGCCGGTGGTGGGTGGTGCGTCCGCGGCCGTGCCCACGATCCAGTCGTTCACGTTGGCTGCGCTGCTGGCCGGCGGCCCCGGCACGGTCCACCCGTCCAACGGATCGGCATCGGCCTCGAACGACGTCGTACCGGGGCCGGTGGAGACGACGATGTCGTCCACGACGGCGCCCGGAAGCTGAACCGCGTCGTCACTGGCATACGTGATCGACACCTCGACGGTCTTACCGCTGTACGCCGACAGGTTGATCTTCCACTGCTCGTACCCGTCGCTGTGGCCGCTCGCCGCCCACCAGGAGCCACTGGATCCGGACGGCGCGCAGGTGCCGTCGGACTGTGCGGTCTGGTAGTGGCCGAGGAACGGGTGCAGCGCATGCCAGTAGGGACAGACCTGGCCGGTTTCCTGTGCGGTGTGGCCGTTGAGGTCGCGCAGCGTGGTCCAGTCCTCCTGTCCGACGGTGTGCGCCTCGACGAACACGTAGTCCCAGCCCCATTCGGTGTCCCGGTTGATCCAGAAGGACAGGTTCGCGCCCGCCGCGGGTACGCTGATGGTCCGGGCCAGACGTTTGTACGCCGGCTCGTCTGTCGCCACCCGTTGCGACAGAGCGTACTGCCGACCAGTCCGCGGTACGGCCGAGTCGAACAGGTCGGGATCGAACGCGTCCCAGTAGCGGATGCCCTGTCGCTGGTAGGCCCGCAGATCGAACTGGCCGATCGTCGCGGTCGCCAGGTACGAAGCCATCGGCTCCTTGGCCTCCCAGGTCCACGTGCTCCAGCCGCCCTTGGTGCGCTTGTCCTTCAAGATGCCGTTGGCGACGGCCTCCAGCCCGACCGGAACCGCGACCTTGAAGGTGTACGCCGCCTTGTCGATCGGATGGTCGTTCACCGGGAACCAGGTGTCGGCGACCCCTGCTTCACCTATCACGACCGTGCCGTCGTCGGTGTGGATGAACCCGCTGCCGTCGTCGAGGGTCTGCGGTATGCCGTCGTAGCGGATCACCGTGGTGAAGTCCTTCGAAGTGGGCAGACCGGACCGTGGTTTGACGGTGAGTTCGTCGGCCGCGCGGGACCAGTCGGCCGGTCGGCCGTTGACGATGATCGACCGAACGGTGAGGCCTTGCAGATCCAGGTTGAACCGCGACAGGTTCTGAGTCGCGCGGGCGCTGATCGTGGCGACCCCGGTGAGCCGGTTGGTCGCCGGCGCGTACCTGACGTCAAGCAGGTAGTGCTTGACGTCGTAGCCACCGTTCCCGTCGGTCGGGAAGTACGGATCGCCGGCTCCCACCGCCCCCGGTGTGAACCGTGCTGCGTGGTCGGACGCCGTTCCCGTCCCCGTCCCCAGACCGAGGCTCAGCGCCGTGACAAGTGCTCCGGACAGCAGCAGATTCGCACGTCGGAACATCTCTCCCCCTCGGATGCGCTGTGCAATTTGTCAGTTATCGACGCTACGGAGCACAGCGCATCCGAGGAAGGGTTCAGGTCTGGATCAGTGCGGCGACCGTCCGTGGTGGAACGGTCACCGTGCCGGTGCTCGAGGTCCAGGTTGTTGCCTTGACCACTGGGTCGACGCCGTTGGCCTGGACGGGGGACAGCGACAGAGATTGGCCGGCCAGGGCCGGGATTGTCTGGGTGACGGTCGAGCCGGTGGTGTTGAAGACGACCAGGACGCCCTTGAGGGCCGGGTCGACGTTGGGGCCGGCGGTGTCGTCGATGTGCATGGTGATGACGCCGGGGGTTGTGCCGCTCAGGGGGAAGCTGAGTTTCTGGTTGATCAGGTCCGCGGAGCCCAGGCGGAACAGGGGAGTGGAGAAGCGGAGCTTGAGCAGGTCGTCCGCCGCGGCGGAGGCGGTCGCGACGTCCGCGGCGGTCGGCTTCAGGGCCGGGTTGGCCAGGAGTGGACGCATGTACTGCCACTTGGCCTCGTTGTCCGGCTTCGGCGGCAGGCCGTGGCCGAAGCCGTTGTCGGCGCCGGTCCAGTCGAGCGTGTTGAACCAGTCGCCGGAGTCGTACGAGTTGCGATCCAGCGACTTGCTCCGCAGCATGTCCGCGCCGGCGTGCCAGAACGACGGGGTCTGCGCGAGCGCGGTCGTTGCCAGCGACACCGTGTTCATCCGGATCCGGTCCGGCATCGTCATTGCCGTCGGCAACTTGTAGGTCAGTGAGTCCCACAACGTCTCGTTGTCGTGGGCATCGACGTACGTGATCACCTCGTCCGGCTGGTCGGCGTACCCCGCAGGCGAACCGTTGTAGTCGACCCCGTCGCCGCGGACGACCGCACCGGTCTCGGCGGACGTGAAGCTGAACGCGCGCAGATTGCCGGCCAGACCGAGCTGGACGAGGTCGGTGTCGTGGGCGAGCCGTTTCGCGCGGTCCGCTTCCGAGCCGTTCACCGGGTCGCCGTTCGGGTCGCTCGCGGCGCCGGAGCCGAAGCCCTGGATCCGCGGGTTCTCGTCGAACGGACCGCCACCGCGGACCGCGTCCCGGAGCCGGTCGGAGAACGTGCCGATCCCGGTGCCGCCGAGGTTGCCCTGCCGGGCCTGGACGAACAGCGCGTCGTTGGCTACCTCACCGAAGTTCCAGCCCTCGCCGTACAGGTAGATCTTCTTGCCGTCGACACCGTCCTTGGCGAGGGTCAGTTGGTCGAGCGCGGCCCGGACCTTCAGCATGTTGGCCTTGCTGTGGTGGCCCATCAGGTCGAACCGGAACCCGTCGACGCGGTAGGTCCGGGCCCAGCTGACCGTGCTGTCGACCATGATCTTCTCGGCCATCGCGTGCTCGGTCGCGATGTTGCTGCAGCAGGTCGACGTCTCGACCTTCCCGGTCGCGTTGAGCCGTTGGTAGTACCCGGGCACGACCTTGTCCAGCACCGACGTCGGCGCCTGACCGGCCGCCGGGGTGTGGTTGTAGACCTGATCGAGTACGACGCGCAGCCCGGACTTGTGCAGTCCGCCGACCATCGTGCGGAACTCGGCGACGCGGGCGAGACCGTCGCGCTGGGTCGCGTACGAACCTTCGGGCGCGAGCCAGTGGTACGGGTCGTAGCCCCAGTTGAAGCCGTCCTTCGCCGCGACCGCGGTCACACAGGCCTGCTGCTGCTCGGAGTCCGGCGGCAGCGCCTTCAGATCACACGCAGGCGATTGCTGCCCGGTCTCCGGAATCGATGCGATGTCGAATGTCGGCAAGAGGTGCACCGTGTTGAGGCCGGCGGCCGCGAGCGCACGCAGATGCT
This sequence comes from Kribbella sp. NPDC049227, assembly GCF_043197265.1. Classification (NCBI taxonomy): domain Bacteria; kingdom Bacillati; phylum Actinomycetota; class Actinomycetes; order Propionibacteriales; family Kribbellaceae; genus Kribbella; species Kribbella sp. NPDC049227. Next base: position 384,121 of record NZ_JBICST010000003.1, read on the forward strand.
TCGTCCCGTTGCCCTCGTCCGCGAAGGCGAGGTAGGTGCCACGGTGTGCGGCCGGCACGGTGCTGTCGCTGATCGAGAAGTCGCGGACATGCAGTTCGTAGATTGTCGAATCGACCGCACGCGCGAGCTTCGGCGACGGCGTACTCGACCAGAGCGCGGGCTTCCCGGCCGGATCGTTCAGATCGACAGCGACCGAGTACGCCGAATCGGTCGTGAGCGCGACCGAGTACGGGTCGGTGACGACATTGGTCTCCACCTTGCCCGTCGACGGTGCGAACACGGTCACCTGGTAGCGGTAGGCGGCGTTCTTCCAGGACCGTGGCCCGCTGGCGGACCACGATCCGTCGTCGCCGCGCTTCATGGCGATTGTCTGCGATCCGACCAGCAGATTGACCTTTTGTGCAGTCGGCGCCCACAGCGTGAACCGCGGCGCGCCGCCCTGCCAGGTCACGCCGAACGAGCGCCCGGCCGCCGACCCGCCGTACAGGTCGTCGAGGACTCCAGGGATCTGTACGCCGGTCGCATCGAGCAGACGCCCGGCGTCGTCGTACTGTGCGAGCCCGAGTTGCCCGGTCAGGATCTTGCGGGCGTCCGCGTGATCCAGTCTGAGCGCTGTGTACCCCTTGAGCGCTGGGAACTTCGCCAGGACCGCGGCAGGGATCCCACCGCTGTCATAGCGCAGTCCGGCCGACGTACCACCGATGTCGTCCGCGTCCACCTTCAGAGAGCCGTCATCCGACCAGTGCAGTCGCCAGCGCGACCGCTCCGGGTGCGCAATCGGCGGTACGGCGAGCAGGTCGCGGCCGAGCCAGTAGGCCTTGGCCTGGCTCAGGTCCGGCTGCGCACCGGGCTTGGACGTCGTCACAGTGAGCGCGTGGGTCGCGAGCACGTACGAGAACGTGACGACCAGGCCGTCCGCCGGCACAGTGATCGGAACGTTGTTGGCCGGGTAGCTCTCGTCGAAGGACAGGTTGTGTGCGACCTTCGCCTCATAACTGCCCGCTTTCAGCTCGCTGGTGGACCAGGTGTAGGTGCCGTCGCCGTTCTCGTCCGTCAGCCAGGGTCGCATGCAGGCCGGATCCCAGTCGGCCGGACAGCCCAGCTCCGACTGGAACGAACCAGGCACTGTGATGATCGGCCCCTCCGCACTGGACGTGGCGAAGTGCCTGCCGTGTTCGTAGTAGAACGTCACCGGCCCGGCGGCCGGCGCGGTGTACGAGATGTTGGCGCCGTTCTGGTTGCCACCGGCGCCGTAGTTCTCGTCCCACGCCTTGTTGATGGCCGCCTTGTAGGCGTGCTCACCGGCCGGGATGGTGGTGTAGGTGCCCTTCCACACCTTGTCCTTCGGGTCCAGCGTGAGCTGCGCCTGGTCGCAGTCCGGCGCCCAGTCCGCCTGGCAGCCCATCTCACCGTTGTGGTCACCCGGCACGCTGACATTGGCCGGCTGCACGACCGGACCGACGCCGCCATCACCGCCACCCGGGGCAGCAGCGTCGCCGACGACGCCGTACGACCCTGACACCGAGTAGTGACCTGACACGTCCCGGAGCACCGCGCGGTACTCGAGCAGCGTCCCCTTCGGCACCCCTGACACGTCCTGGAAAACCCGGTACGGCGCGTTGTCGTCAGACCCGAGCCGCTGCCACGCAGTCGTCCCCACGGGCCGGTAGCCGAAGGTCACCGTCACCGGAGTGTTCGCGGGGACTGCGGCTGCGATCTCAGCACGCCCGCCGACCGTCGCACCGAGCTCCGGCGAGCTCATGTAGACAGCCGGTGCCTTGGACGGCGTCGGCACCTTGCTCTGGGCCTGATAGACGGTCACGGACAGCGGCGCCTGGCTGAGCAGCACCCGGCCCTCGCGGTCGGTCCGCACCGACTTGGAGCCACCGTAGACCGGCTTGAACGAGGTGTTCGACCCGTACGTCGGGATCGTCGCCGATGCGGCGGACGACGAGTTGTTCGCGACCACCAGGTACTCGACGTTGTCGCTGCCGAGCCGGCTGAACGCGTACAGCCCACTGGAGTTCGACGAGTACCGGTGCACCTGCCGCCCGTCGGCCAGTGCTGGGTACTTCGCCCGAAGCTTCTGCAGTGCAGCGATGTGCGTGTACATCGGCGCGTTGGCGTCGTACCTGTCCTTGCTGCCGATCGTCGTCGTACCGCTGCCGTCCACGACCTCGTCGTCGGTGTAGTCGGTCGTCTTCGTGGCGAACATGTCCTGCCGCGCGTCCTTGTCACCACCAGGACCGGTGAAGCCCTGCTCATCTCCGTAGTAGATGACCGGCTGACCACGGGTGAGGAACATCAGCGAGTGCGCCAGCTTGTCGCGGGCGAGCAGTTCCTGGCCGTTCGCACCGCCCTGCTTGAGGAACGTGCCGACCCGGCCCATGTCGTGGTTGCCGAGGAACGTCGGCAGTTGGTACGCGTTCGAGTCGGAGTCGGTGTAGTAGTCGTCGTTCGCGTAGAGGTCGCGCAGCTTCGTACTCGGATCGCCCTTCGCGAACGCCACCGCGTTCTGCTGGAAACCGAAGTCGAGGGTGGCCTGCAGCGCGCCGGCCGTGGTGTACGTCGACATGAACTTCGGGTCGGCGTCGAACACCTCGCCGAACATGAAGAAGTCCTTCGCGCCGGCGCCCTTGGCCGCGGCCAGGATCTGCGGCGAGAACTTCTGCCAGAACTCCAGATTGACGTGCTTGACCGTGTCGATCCGGAACCCGTCGATGCCGAACTCGGCCCAGCTCTTGTAGACGTCGATCATCCCGTCGCGCACCCGCGGCTGCTCGGTGAACAGGTCGTCCAGGCCGACGAAGTCCCCGTACTCCGCCGATTCTCCGGCGAAGGTCGAGTCGCCGCGGTTGTGGTACAGCGTCGGATCGTTCAGCCAGGCCGGCACCTTCACGGTCTCGTCCGCCGGCGCGCGGAACACCGGAACGTTCGGGAACGACGTGTTCCGGTCCAGCGGCGGGAAGACGTCGCCACCGGCGTAGGTCTTGTCGTCGAAGACGTTGCCGGCAGCATCCTTGTACGGCGACGTGGACTTCGGGATGTAGCCGTACTGGCCGGACTGGTACGCGATCACGTCCGCGGTGTGGTTGGTGATGATGTCGAAGAAGACCTTCATGCCCTTGCGATGGGCCAAATCGATCAGCCGCTTCATGTCCGCGTTGGTGCCCAGGTGCGGGTCGATCTGGGTGAAGTCGGTGATCCAGTAGCCGTGGTACCCGGCGCTCGCGTCCGCACCGGCGCCCTGCACCGGCCGGTTCTTGAACGACGGCGTGAGCCAGATGGACGTCGTACCGAGGGACTTGATGTAGTCGAGCTTCTGGATCACGCCGGTCAGGTCGCCACCGTGGTAGAAGCCCTTGTCGGTCGGGTCCAGGCCGGTCTGCAGCCGGTCGCCGGTCAGCCCGCCGGCGTCGTTGGACCTGTCCCCGTTGGCGAACCGGTCCGCCATCAGGAAGTAGAACCGTTCCTTGGTCAGGTCCTGGCGCAGGCTCGGTGACGACAGCGCCTTGTCGGCCGGGGTCACTGCCGACCCGGCCAGGTCGACCGGCTTCACGCTGACGACGTGGCTGGTGTCGTCGTAGCTGAAGGCGAGCTTGGCCGGTCCCTCGATCCGCAGTGGGATGTTCGGACCGTTCAGCACCCCGCCGGCACCGTAATTCTCGTCCCAGCTCCCGTTGACCGCGACCTTGTACTCGTACGAGCCGGCCGGCACGTCGAAGACCTTCGCGTACGGCGCGGCCGCGCCCAGACTGGTCGCCGCGCAGCCCGGGTCCCAGTCACCCGCGCAGCCGAGTTCGTTCTGCAGCGACCCGGCCAGCGTGATCACCCGATCCGCCGCGACCTGCGCGGGTGCCGGTGCCGCCGTACCGAGTCCGAGCACGACCACCGCTACCGCGGTGAACCCTGCCGTCCATCGCCTGAACCCGCGCATCCCGGTCCCCTCCCAGCCGACTGAGTCTGCCGGGACGCTAACCCGCCACTTTCACCGTGAGGAGGGCTCGAATGTCACGGTCGGGTCACGAGGCCTGGCAGAGTGCTTTCGATCGGCGTGCGCAGGATGCTGGTCGCCTCCTCGTCGTACGGCGTCGGCTCGGCGTTGAGGATGATCAGGGGTTTGCCGGCGTTCAGAGCGATGTCGCACAGGCCGGCGGCGGGGTAGACCTGCAGGGATGTGCCGACGGCCAGAAACACGTCGGCTGCCTCGGCGGCGGCGACGGCTGCGTCGAGGACGCGGCGGTCCAGCGACTGGCCGAAGGAGACGGTTGCCGACTTGAGGATGCCGCCGCACACCTCGCAGGCAGGGTCTTCGTCGCCGGCGTCCAGCCGGGCGAGTACGTCGGCCATCGGGATCCGGCGCCCGCACTCCAGGCATTCGACGAAGCGGACCGTCCCGTGCAACTCGTGGACGAGCTCCGGAGACGAGCCGGCCTTCTGATGCAGTCCGTCGACGTTCTGGGTGATCAGGCCGGTCAGGCGGCCCTGCCGCTCGAGCTCCACCAGGGCCAGGTGGCCGGGGTTGGGCTCCATCGTCCAGACCGGGACGGCGAGCCGGTGCTTCCATGCCTCCACGCGGACCGCGCGGCTGGCAACGTACTCGTCGATGTCGAACATCGCCTGCGCGGCCGGGTTCTTCGTCCAGACTCCCTGGGGGCCGCGGAAGTCGGGGATGCCGGACGCGGTCGAGATCCCGGCTCCGGTCAGTACGGCGATTCGGTCGGCATGGATCACGCCTCCGAACGTAGCGCCTTCCAGTCCGGAGCCAAGACCGACATCACGATCTCGTCGACCCACTCGCCCTCCCACAGCAGCGAGTCCCGCAGCCGGCCCTCGACCACGAAGCCGGCCTTCTCGTACGCCCGCTGCGCCCGCGGGTTGAAGGCGTACACACCGAGGCTGATCCGGTGCAGCCCGATCTCCTCGATGCCGTAGCCGACGATCAGCCTGGTCGCCTCGGTCCCGAGCCCGCGACCCTGGCCGGCCGGTCCGATCAGGATCCGGAAGTTGCAGCACCGGTTGTCCGGGTCCCAGTCGTTCAGCACCGCCTCACCGACGACGGTCCCGGTGGCCTTGTCCACGATGGCCAGGTCGAGCCGGTCGGTCTGGTCCTTCCGGGTCCGCATCCATTCGCGCGCCCGCTCCTCGCCGATCTCGCCGTGACTCCCGGTCAGTCGGGCAACATCCGGGTCGGCCATCGCCGCGGCCATGGGCTCGTAGTCGCCCTCATCCAGCGGCCGCAGTACGACGAGCTCACCCGTCAGAGTCGGCTTCTCCGCGAAGTCGGTCATGCGTCAGACCGTAGCGTCTGCCACTCCGGGGCCAGGATCGACATCATGATGTCGTCGTGGCGTTCGCCGTCCAGGGCGACCGCCTGCCGCAGCCGGCCTTCCTCGACGAAGCCGGCCTTCTCGTACACCCGCCGCCCGCGCGGGTTGAACGCGAAGACGGTGAGCGAGATCCGGTACAGCCCGAGCCGCTCGAAGGCATAGTCGACGATCATCCGGGTCGCCTCGGTCCCGAGCCCCTGGCCGCGGCCGTCCGCGCCGATCATGATCCGGAAGTTGCACGACTCGTCGTCCGGACTCCACTTGTTCAGCACTGCCTCACCGACGGTCCGGCCGGTCGCCTTCGACACGATCGCCAGGTCCAGGCGATCGGTCTGGTCCTTCCGGGTCCGCAGCCATTCGCGGTACATCTCCTCCTCGACGCCGCTGCCGTCGTCGTGAGGATCGGTGAACCTGGTCACCTCGGGATCGGCCATCGCCGCCACCAGCGCGTCGTAGTCGCCCTCGTCCAACGGACGCAACACGACCAGCTCACCTGTCAGCGTCGGTTTCACCGCGAAGTCGCTCACGGTCGGCAGTCTGTCAGCTGACCCGCCGGACGACGTAGCTGTTTTCGTCCGCCGACACCAGGTCCTGAGAGCGCATCCGGCACCAGGCCGGGATGTCGGTGGCGGCGGCCGGGTCGTCGGCGAGGACGGTGACGGTGTCGCCGATCGCGACGGTGGGTAGCGTCTTGGCCAGTTTGATCACCGGGAGTGGGCAGAGCAGGCTGCGGCAGTCCAGGTCGATGTTCACATCCCTACCTCCGCGCGGATCCGGCGCACGATCCCCGGCAAGACGGTGCAGAACCGGTCGATCTCGTCGTACGTCGTGGTCCGGGCCAGGGAGACGCGGACGTTCCCGTGGGTGAGGACGCCCATGGCTGCCAGCACATGGGACGGTCGCAGGGTGCTCGACGTACAGGCCGAACCGCTGGAGACAGAGAAGCCTTCTGCGTCGAGGGCGGTGACGAGTGCCTCCCCGTCGACGTACAGACAGGAGAAGGTGAGGACGTGCGGCAACCGGTCCTCGGGGTCGCCGACCACCTCGACATCCGGGATCTCGGCGGCCACTCGTTGCCTGAGCTCGTCGATCCAGGCGTGGTGGTTCTTGTTCAGTTCGGCCGCCTCGGCGAGGCGGGCCTGGAGGGCGGCCGCGGCGGCGAGCGTGTTGGGGATGTCAGGGAAGCCCGGGGAGAGGCCGTCCTCGCGCTCGTCCATCGGCCAGGCCGGCGCGACCCGCGTCCCTTTGCGCACCGCCAGAAGGCCGACGCCGGCGGGTCCGCCCCACTTGTGGGCGCTTGCCGTCAGCACCGACCATCCCGGCGGTACGGCGTCGTGCCCGATGGACGCGGCCGCGTCGACGAACAGCGGTACGTCGCCACACGCCGCGGCGGCTGCTTCGATCGGCTGACGCGTGCCGACCTCATGGTTGGCCGACTGCAGCGCCGCCACCGCGACACCCGGCGCACGTACTGCCTCGCTGAACGCATCCATGTCGACCCGGCCGACCAGGTCCACGCCGACCTCTACGCCCGCGTCCCCGGCTGTGTGCAGTACGGCGGAATGCTCGACGGCACTGTGGACAACGGCAGCGCCAACCCGCTTGCGGGCCGCCGTGACTGCGGTCAGGCCCGCGCGGATGGCCGCCGTACCGGAGGTGGTCAGGAACAGCTCGTCGGGCCGCACTCCGACCGCGTCGGCGACGACCGCCCGGGCGTTGTCCAGCAGCAGTCGCGCGGTCCGGCCCTCGTGGTGCAAGCGGACCGGATCGGCCCAGCCGGAATCGACTGCCGAGAGCAACATTTCCCGCGCTGCCGGGTGTAACGCCTCCGCCGACGCCGCGTCCAGATACGCACGCTCACTCACACGGGAAACGCTAGAGCATGTCGTCCCCTCCGATGCCGTCCCGAGTGCCCCGCAGTAGGCAGCGGAGGGGACGACATGCTCTTGGCCCTACCTCTGCGCAAGAACGCGAAAGGTGTCCAGTAGTGTTTGGTCGTCAGTCTCACTTGGGAAGGGAAAGGCGCCCCGTGGGTTCGAACGGCACGCCCGGAGTGGACGAGCGCGCGGCAGGTCTTGCCGGCGCCACACGTCCGGCGAAGCGACGCCTGCTGGTCGGTACGGGAGTGGTGCTCGCCACCCTGCTGCTGACCGGTTGTTCGTCGGCGACCACTGAGCAGTGGAAACGACTCGGTCTCCCCGAGGGCGCATCGGACCGGACCGAGGCTGTCCGAAGCCTCTGGATCGGTGCCTGGATCGCCGCGCTGATCGTCGGTGTGATGGTCTGGGGCCTGATCCTGTACGTCTCCGTGCGCTACTACAAGCGCAACGACGAGGCTCCCAAGCAGGTCAGGTACAACCTGCCGCTCGAGGTGCTCTACACGCTGGCGCCGTTCGCGATCATCGGCGTGCTGTTCTTCTACACCGTCGAGCACGGCAACCAGATCACGGCGATGTCGAACAACCCGTCGCACACGGTCAACGTGGTCGGCCAGCAGTGGCAGTGGACCTTCAACTACAAGGACACCGTCGACGGGCAGGAAGGCGTCTGGGAGACCGGCACGCTGCAGAAGCCGGCCGAGCTGTGGCTTCCGGTGAACGAGTCGGTCCAGTTCGACCTGACCTCTCCGGACGTCATCCACTCCTTCTGGGTGCCGTCGTTCTACTTCAAGCTCGACGTCATCCCGGGCCGGACCAACAAGTTCCAGCTGACCCCGACCAAGACCGGCACCTTCGCCGGCAAGTGCGCCGAGCTCTGCGGGCTCTACCACAGCCGGATGGTCTTCACCGTCAAGGTCGTGAGCAAGGACGAGTACGACGCGCATCTGCGTGACCTGGCCGCCAGGGGCCAGACCGGCGCCGCCACCGGTGGACAAGACGCCACCACCATCCCCGGTCACGGGGAGCAGGAGGGGGAGAAGTGACCGACCTCGCCGAGCGCACCGGCGCCATCGGTAGCACCAGCATCACCGCGTTGCCGCGGCGGCGCAGCAAGGGCCAGATCGCGGTCAAGTGGCTGACCACCACCGACCACAAGCTGATCGGCCACATGTACCTGATCACGTCGTTCGCGTTCTTCCTGATCGGCGGTGTGATGGCTCTGCTCATCCGCGCCGAGCTGGCCAAGCCGGGCCTGCAGATCGTGAACGAAGAGGTCTACAACCAGCTCTTCACCATGCACGGCACGATCATGCTGCTGCTGTTCGCGACACCACTGTTCGTCGGCTTCGCGAACGAGATCATGCCGATCCAGATCGGCGCCCCCGACGTCGCGTTCCCGCGGCTGAACATGTTCAGCTTCTGGCTGTTCCTGTTCGGCGGCCTGATCACCATCAGCGGCTTCTTCACCCCGGGCGGCGCGGCCGACTTCGGCTGGTTCGCCTACGCTCCGCTGTCCAATGCGGTCCGCTCGCCTGGTGTCGGCGGCGACCTGTGGATCATGGGTCTGTGGATGGCCGGTCTGGGCACGATCCTCGGTGCGGTCAACTTCGTCACGACCATCATCACCATGCGGGCACCAGGCATGACGATGTTCCGGATGCCGATCTTCACCTGGAACATCCTGGTCACCTCGATCCTCGTGCTGATCGCCTTCCCGATCCTGGCCGGCGCGCTGCTGATGCTGGAGGCGGATCGAGCCCTAGGGGCTCACGTCTTCGATGCCGCGAACGGCGGGCCATTGCTCTGGCAACACCTGTTCTGGTTCTTCGGGCATCCCGAGGTGTACATCATCGCCTTGCCGTTCTTCGGCATCATCACCGAGATCCTGCCGGTGTTCAGCCGGAAGCCGGTCTTCGGCTACATCGGTCTGGTCTCCGCGACCCTCGGTATCGCCGTCCTGTCGGTGGCGGTCTGGGCGCACCACATGTTCGTCACGGGTGCGGTGAACCTGCCGTTCTTCTCGTTCATGACGTTCCTGATCGCGGTCCCGACCGGGGTGAAGTTCTTCAACTGGATCGGCACGATCTGGGGCGGCTCAGTCTCGTTCGACACACCGATGCTGTGGTCGGTGGGCTTCCTCACGACCTTCCTCTTCGGCGGTCTGACCGGCATCATCCTGGCCTCGCCGGCGCTGGACTACCAGCTGTCCGACTCGTACTTCGTGGTCGCGCACTTCCACTACGTGGTGTTCGGGACCGTGGTGTTCGCGATGTTCGCCGGGTTCTACTTCTGGTGGCCGAAGTTCACCGGGCGGATGCTCGACGAGAAGCTCGGGAAGCTGCACTTCTGGCTGCTGTTCATCGGCTTCCACACCACGTTCCTGGTCCAGCACTGGCTGGGCGTGGAGGGCATGCCGCGGCGCTACGCGTCGTACGGCGCGAACGAGGGCTTCACCACGCTGAACGAGGTCTCCAGCGTCGGTGCGTTCATCCTCGGCCTGTCGATGCTGCCGTTCTTCTACAACGTCTACAAGTCGCGCAAGGCGCCGCAGGTGGGCGTCGACGACCCGTGGGGCTGGGGCCGCTCGCTGGAGTGGGCGACCAGTTCCCCGCCGCCGCGGCACAACTTCGAGAAGCTGCCGCGGATCCGGTCCGAGAGCCCGGCGTTCGACCTGCACCACGCCGATCTGGCCCTGGCCGAGTACCCGGACAACCGGGCCGGCAAGGACAACCTGCTGGACGCCGGTGAGGACGAGGGCCGGGTCGAGCACCTGGAGCAGGTCGCGGGCGACACCGACGCTGAGGGGAAGGACAAGGCGTGAAGATCGAAGCCTGGGTCTTCGGGATCCTGAGCGTGTTCGTGCTGGTCGTCACGCCGATCTACTGGCTGATGTCGGAGGACCCGACCGGGACCACCGCGCTGACGATGACGTTCTTCCTGTCCCTGCTGGTGGCGTTCTACCTGAGCATCACGGCGCGCCGGATGGACGCCCGGCCGGAGGACCGCAAGGAAGCCGAGATCGTGGAGGGCGCCGGTGAGCTCGGCTTCTTCCCGCCGTACTCGTGGTGGCCGCTGTGGTGCGGGATGACCCTGGCGGTCGTCGTCCTCGGCATCGTGTTCGGCTGGTGGCTGTTCATCGCCGGCTGCGGCATCGGCATCATCACGCTGTCCGGGTTCATCTTCGAGTACTACCGCGGTGACCACGCTCACTAGTTGAAGCTCGTACGGGCGCCATCCGGAAGCCAACCGGATGGCGCTTTCGTGCGTCTTAAGGGATGCCACCGGAGAATGGGCCGTTGTGGTCCGTACCACTGTGGTGGCGGTGTGCTTGCGCGGGGATTCCGGTACTACGGGTTACCCTTGCGGCGGTTGATGCAAACAGGGGAGAGCTGGGGAATGGTGAGCGGTTCGGTGAGGAAACACGGCCTTGCCGTGGTGGGGATCTGCGCGATGCTGCTGGTCGGCACCGCGTGCAGCGACACCGAGGCGGGCGGATCGCCGTCGCCGGGGGCCACCCAGACCAGTGGTACGCCGGGCGCCTCGAGCAGCCCGGGCACCTCGTCCAGCCCGTCGGAGAATCCGGCCGCGGCGAGCATCTCGGTCGTCCCGGCCAAGGGCGCGGCTTCGGTCAAGCCGGATCAACCGGTGACCGTGAGCACCTCCGTCGGCTCCCTGAAGGCGATCACCCTCAAGGACGACGACGGCGACAAGGTGACCGGTAGCTTCAACACCGACCGGACCAAGTGGACGTCCACGCCGCAGCTCAAGCCGGGCGCGTCGTACAAGCTGAGCGGCACGGCCGAGGGCACCGACGGCGCCACGGTCCCGATCAGCTCGACGTTCAAGACGCTGAAGGCGACGAGGAGCCTGAAGGCCTCGGTCGCCCCGCTGAACGGCGAGACCGTCGGCGTCGCGATGCCGATCCAGATCTACTGGAACAACCCGGTCAAGGACCGCGCCGCGGTCGAGAAGCGCCTGTCGGTGAAGTCCTCGGTCCCGGTCACCGGCAGCTGGCACTGGGTGAACAGCAAGCAGGTCAACTACCGGCCGATGAACTACTGGCCGGCCGGCACCAAGGTGACCGTCGACATCGCCACGCAGGGCGTCAACGCGGGCAGCAACACGTGGGGCACGGCCAGCCGGACGATTGCCTTCAGCATCGGCAAGTCGGTCGTCAGCAACGTCAACGTCAAGAAGCACTCGATGACCGTGACGATCAACGGCAAGGTGGCCCGGACCATCCCGATCACCGCCGGCAAGGACGGCTTCACCACCCGCAGCGGGGTGAAGGTGATCATGGAGAAGTTCCCCACCAAGCGGATGGACGCCGCGACGGTCGGCATCAAGCCGGGCGACCCGGAGTACTACAACATCAGCAACGTGAAGTGGGCGCAGCGAGTCACCAGCTCCGGCGAGTTCATCCACGGAGCGCCGTGGTCCGCCGGCAGCCAGGGCAGCGCCAACGTCAGCCACGGCTGCGTCGGTATGAGCCTCAAGGACGCCCAGTGGTACTTCGCTCAGACCCTCCGCGGCGACCCGGTCATCGTCACCGGCACCACCCGCCACATGGAGCCCGGCAACGGCTGGACCGACTGGAACACCACCTGGGCCAACTACAAGGCCGGCTCAGCCCTGTCCTAGATGTGCCCTCGAGGTGTTCAGCGCTGCCGGCGGTCGTGCTGACTGTCGAGGGCGGTGACCACCTCGTCGGCGTGCAGGACTGGCAGTGAGTGGTGGGTGGCGGACTTGATCCGTACGACGGTCGCACCGGCGGCACTGGCCCGTCGGGCGACCTGGTCGGGGTTGTGGGCCTTGCTGCGGTCCGCGACGACGACCAGGGTCTCGGTCTGGAGTTGCTGGACGTCGGGCCTGCGCGGCAGGACCGGTCGAGTGGTGGGCTCGACGGCGGCCAGGCCGGCCAGGTGCAACCAGTCCGGGTCGACGGGCAGGCCTTGCGTCTCCCAGCGCAGGAACGACTCAGTGCGGGCGGGACTGGGCCTCAGGAGCGACGGGAGGGCTCTGGCGACGTACCTCGGCTTGAGGCCGGTGAAGCAGTCGGTGGGGTCGATCAGTGCGAGCCTGTTGACCCGCGCCGGGTCCCGGAGGGCGTACGTGAGTGCGATCCGGGTGCCGTAGGAGTGCCCGCACAGCGCAGCCTGCCGGATCTCCAACGCATCCAGTACGCCGGTCAGCCAGGCCATCAGGTCCTCCACCGTGCGCGGTGGGGTCGCCGTACTGCGGCCTGCGTCGCCGGGGAGGTCGAGAGCATAGACGCGGTACTGCTCCGCAAGCCGGGGTGCGACGGTGAACCACACCGCTGACGTGGCGCCGTGGCCGGCGAGCAGGACCAGGGGAGGGGCGTCGGACGGGCCGCACGCGTTCACGTGGGTGCCGGCGAGGTCGAGCTGTTCCACCGGGACACCCCAGCGGCGGAGGAGAGTGTCGTACGCGTCCTGGAAGGTCATGACGCGAGAATAGCTCACTGAGTGAGGTAAGTTGTCGGTCATGCGTGAAGGAGTGACGCCGGCCGACCCCGAGCGGGCAGCGGCGCTGGAGCTGGTGCACCGGCTGCGGGAGGTCGCACTGCGGCTCGAGCTGGCAGTGGGGGAGTTCGCCCGCGCGACCGGTTTGCACGCGACCGACGTACGGGCGCTCACGCGGCTCCTGGACGCCGAGCGGGCCGGAGTGGAGGCGACGCCGGGATGGCTCGCGCAGCAGCTCGGAATGACCTCTCAGGCGACGACGGCGGTTATCCACCGCCTGGAGGCCGCCGGGCACGTCGAGCGCCTCAGAAGCCGCTCGGACGGCCGCAGCGCTCGCCTGCAGGTGTCCGAGACAGCTGTCGACCTCGGCTGGCGGTTCTTCGGGCCGCTCCTCGAGCGCCTGATCGGCATCACCGAACAGCTGGACCAGCGCGACAGGTCGGCCGTCACCGACTACCTGACCACGGTCGCCGACGCCCTCGAATAAACCGAAAGGCCCCGGCGAGATGCCGGGGCCTTTCGGGTGGTGCTGCGATCAGGAGCGGTCGCTGGTGACTTCGCGGTACGTCTCGGTCTCGCTGCTGAGGTCGTGGATCTCGTCCGCGTCGTGAGCGTGCTCGTGAGCCGCCTCCAACTCGTGCGTCGTCGGCTTCTGGATCGCGTCGGCGTAGTAGAAGCGCGACAGGCGGGCACGGAGCTTGTTCAGGGCCCGGCGCGGGGCGCGGACCCCGTTGTCGTCGGTCTCCGGACCGATGTCGAGCGGCACCATCCGGTCGTGCGCCGTGAGGCTGTACGCCTCGTAGTTCGAGATCGGCTCGTGCTTCTCCGTGTACTTGCCCTCGGGGGAGCGGACGATCACACCGGTCTCCAGACCGTGCATCAGCCGGTCGTTGTCCGCGCGCTGCAGCGAGATCGCGACCCGCCGGGTCACCCAGAAGGCGAGCACCGGGCCGAGGAACACCGCGAACCGGAGGAACCAGGTCACGTTGTTCAGCGACAATCCGAAGTGGGTGGCGATCAGGTCGTTGCCGCCACCGATCCACAGCAGCGCGTAGAAGGTGATGAACGCGGCGCCGATACCGGTCCGGGTCGGCATGTTCCGCGGCCGGTCCAGCAGGTGGTGTTCGCGCTTGTCACCGGTGATCCAGCCCTCGATGAACGGATAGAGCGCGACCAGGGTGACGAAGGCAGGAGGTATCAGCAGGGCCGGGATGATCAGGTTCCAGCTGAGTGTGATGCCCCAGAAGTGCGACTCGAATCCGGGCATGATGCGGACCGAGCCTTCCAGCCAGCCCATGTACCAGTCCGGCTGGGATCCCGCCGTCACCTCCGCCGGGTTGTACGGGCCGTACAACCAGACCGGGTTGATCTGGAGCAGTGCACCCATCAGCGCGGTGATGCCGAAGACGACGAAGAAGAAGCCGCCGGCCTTGGCGGTGTACACCGGGAACAGCGGGTAACCGACCACGTTCTTCTCGGTCCGGCCGGGACCGGCGTACTGCGTGTGCTTGTGGTACACGACCAGGAACAGGTGGGCCGTGACCAGGGCAAGGATCAACCCCGGGATCAGCAGCACGTGGATGGTGAAGAAACGGGAGACGAATTCGTCACCCGGGAACTCGCCGCCGAAGATGAAGAAGTTCAGGTACGTCCCGATGACCGGGGACGCCCCGATCATCCCCTGGGTGATGCGTAGACCGGTGCCGGACAGCAGGTCGTCGGGGAGGCCGTAGCCGATGAAGCCCTCGATGATGCCGAGGAACAGCATGGTGAAGCCGATCACCCAGTTCAGCTCACGCGGCTTGCGGAACGCGCCGGTGAAGAAGATGCGCAGCAGGTGCACCATCATCGCGGCGATGAACAGGACCGCGGCCCAGTGGTGGATCTGCCGCATCAGCAGACCGCCGCGGACGTCGAAGGTGATGTCCAGCGTCGAGGCGTAGGCCTCGGACATGTGCAGGCCCTTGAGCAGGCTGTACGAGCCCTGATACTCGACCTCGCCCATCGACGGCTTGAACCAGAAGGTCAGGAAGATGCCGGTGAGGATCAGGATGATGAAGCTGTACAGCGCGATCTCGCCGAGCATGAAGGACCAGTGGTCCGGGAAGACCTTGCGCAGGTTCTTCCGGCCGATCTTCGCGATCCCGAGGCGATCGTCGAGATATTTGACCGGTGGCGGGAACTCTGTCTTTGACATTGCTGTCACCCTCGTTCGAAGAAGCTCGGGCCGACCGGCTCGGTGAAGTCGCTCTGCGCGACCAGGTAGCCCTCTGCGTCCACTGCCAACGGTAGCTGAGGCAGCGGGCGGGCCGCAGGTCCGAAGATGACCTTGGCGCCGTCGGCCAGGTCGAAGGTCGACTGGTGGCACGGGCAGAGCACGTGGTGGGTGGTCTGCTCGTACAGGGAGATCGGGCAACCGACGTGGGTGCAGATCTTCGAGTAGCACAGGATGCCGTCGACACCCCAGTTCTCCCGGCCGGGAGGCGTCTGGATCTCGCTGGGCTTGATCCGGACCACGATCACCGCGGACTTCGCCTTGGAGTTCTGGTACTCGACCGGGCTCTCCTCCTGCAGCGCGGCCAGGTTCGCCGGTGCGGCGTTGACCAGCTGGCCGACGATCATGTCGGACGGCTTGATCGGGCGGTCGGTGACGTCGTTGACGACGCGGATGCCCTTCGCCCAGATCGTGTGGTAGAGCGCACGCCCCGGCAGCGGACCGAGGTCACGCAGCAAGACGATCGCCGGCAGGCCGAGCAGGCCCAGTCCGGTCAACAGCCCACGGCGGATCAGCTTGCGCCGGGTGAAGCCCGACTCCGCCACACCCTGCTGGAACGCGTCGGAGATGTCGGCGATCTGCTCCGGCGAGGAGTGCGCCGGGTGCCGGTCCTCGGCGATCTCCTCGTCCACCATCAGCTTCTTGGCCCACTGGATCGCGCCGGCGCCGAGCAGGAACAGGGCCAGGCCGATGCACAGGCCGATGACCATGTTGTTGGCGTTGCCGGACAGCGGCCCGAACACGAGGTTGGCGTCGCGCGGGATGGCGAAGTACGCCACGCACGACCCGAGGGCGAGCAGACCGGCCAGGGTGAACATCGCCGAGACCTGACGCTCGACCCGGTCGGCCGCCTTCGGGTCGATGTCGGTGATCCGGTACTCGTGCGGCTCGATTCCCGGGTCGGGGATCGGCTCCGCCACCTGCACCTGACCGCCGTGCTCGTCGCCGTCCGTCGTGGCCGGCAGGTTGTCCTTCTCGTCACTCATTCGGCCTTCGCTCCCTTGGCCTTGACGCCCTTGGCGCCGATCCACACCGCTACACAGACCAGCAGGCCGATACCGACCAGCCAGCCCCACAGACCCTCAGAGACCGGGCCGAGCCGGCCAAGACCGAAGCCGCCCGGGTCCTTCTGCTCCTGCAGCGCGTGCAGGTAGGCGATGATGTCGCGCTTGTCCTCCGGCTGCAGCACCTGGTCGGAGAAGACCGGCATCTGCTGCGGACCGGTGAGCATCGCCTCGTAGATGTGCTTGGGGTCGACGTTCATCAGCGACGGCGCGTACTTGCCGTTCGGCAGTGCGCCACCGCGGCCGGCGAAGTTGTGGCACGCCGTGCAGTTGGTCCGGAACAGTTCGCCACCGCGGGTGATCTGCTCGTCGGTGGCCTTGCTGATGTCGTACGACTCCTGGGCCGGAACCGCCGGGCCGGGGGCGAGCGAGGCGACGTACGCGGCCAGGGCCTCGATCTCCTCCTGCGTGTACGCCGGCGTCTTGCGCGGCACCTGGGCACCAGGCTGCATGGCGGGCATCCGGCCGGTGCCGACCTGGAAGTCGACGGCGGCCGCGCCGACCCCGATCAGCGACGGGCCGGCCATCTTGCCCTCGCCGTTCTCGCCACCCTCGGCGTTCAGGCCGTGGCAGCTGGCACAGCCGACCGCGAAGAGCTTCTTGCCCTCTTCGATCTGCTGGGACTGGGCCGAGTTGTCCGCCACCGCGTCGTCAGGGGCGAACGCGGCGTACGCCGAGCCCACTGCCAGGAGGCCGAAAAGAAGCACGACGAGGCCGGCGGACCGGTGCCGTCGTCGCGCGGAGAGAAAGCGCGCCGGTGACAAGGAAGGTCTCTTCTCACTCATTTGAGCAGGTAGATGGTCGCGAACAGGGCGATCCAGACCACGTCGACGAAGTGCCAGTAGTACGACACGACGATCGCCGAGACGGCCTGTTCGTGGGTGAACTTTCGAGCCATGTACGTCCTGGCGAGGACGAACACGAAGGCGATGAGGCCGCCGGTCACGTGCAGACCGTGGAACCCGGTGGCCAGGTAGAAGACCGATCCGTACGGCGACGACGAGATCGTCATGCCCTCGTGGACCAGCTTCGCGTACTCGGTCACCTGGCCGGCGATGAAGACCGCGCCCATCAGGTACGTGAGGATGAACCACTCACGCATACCCCAGGACCGGATGTTCGCGAGTGCGCCGGACCGGCCCACCTTGCCGTGCTCGGCGGCGAACACACCCGCCTGGCAGGTGAACGACGACGCGACCAGGACGAACGTGTTCACCGAGGCGAACGGGACGTTCAGCAGCTCGGTGGACGTCTGCCACAGCGTCTCCGTACCCGGAGCGGCGGCAGCGGTCGTGACTGACCGGATGGTGAAGTAGGCCGCGAACAAGGCGGCGAAGA
The DNA here is from genome assembly GCF_043197265.1 of Kribbella sp. NPDC049227. Taxonomy (NCBI): domain Bacteria; kingdom Bacillati; phylum Actinomycetota; class Actinomycetes; order Propionibacteriales; family Kribbellaceae; genus Kribbella; species Kribbella sp. NPDC049227. The sequence goes on from NZ_JBICST010000003.1 coordinate 401,491, forward strand.
ACATCAGCTCGCTCGAGAGCCAGACGATCGTGCCGACACTGACCATGCTGGGACGGTCGTGGTGTCCGTGTTCACGAGACGCTGGGAGCGCGGTTGCAGTGGCCACGCGGTCATTATGTCGTTCCAGGTATCGACCGCCACGACCACCCCCATGCATGTCGTCAACTCGTTGTTCTTACTGTGGAAGCGTGCTTCCTCTCCACGCCGGGCCCGGCGACCAGATCGAGCCGTTCACCGCGCTCCGATTGCTGACGGGCTGGACCTTCGAGCCGGTGTTACTCGGCGTGATCATTGCCCTTGGCGCGCTCTATCTGTACGGCGTCCACCGGCTGCACAAACGGGGTGACAAGTGGTCCCGATGGCGCACTTTCGCCTTCGTCGGACTGGGGCTGGGAAGTGCCGTGATCGCCACCCAGTCGGCGCTCGGCACCTATGACACGGTGCTGCTCAGCGTGCACATGGCCCAGCACATGGTCCTGTCGATGCTGACGCCGCTGATGCTCGCGCTCGGTGCGCCGATCACGCTGGCCCTGCGGACCCTGCCGCAGCGACCGCGGAAATGGTTGCTCTCCGTGTTGCACTCGCGGTTCGCGAAGGTGCTCTGCTTCCCGCTGATCGGCTTCACCCTGTTCGTGCTGAGCCCGTGGGCGCTGTACTTCAGTGGCTGGTACGACGCCACCTTGCGGTCGGCCCCGTTGCACGACTTGTTGCATCTGCACTTCATCCTGGTCGGTTCGCTGTTCTTCTGGCCGCTGCTCGGCCTCGACCCGGTGCCCGGCCGGGTGATCTACCCGTTCCGGTTGATGCTGGTCTTCCTCACGCTGCCGTTCCACGCCTTCCTCGGCATCACGATCATGTCCGCGAACAAGCTGATCGCCGAGGACTGGTACACCAGCTTCGGCCGGTCCTGGCCGCCGTCACCGCTGCACGACCAGTACATCGCCGGCGGCCTGCTGTGGGGGTCCGGCGACATCGTCGGGGTGGTGTTCTTCGCCGTGCTGTTCGTCCAATGGGTGCGTGAGTCGCAGCGCGAAGCCCGCCGCGAGGACCGCCGGCTGGACCGGTTGGAGGAACAGGCTCGCCGGGCCGGACAGGCACCCCGGTAGCATTCGCCGTGTCCAGTCTTCTTAGAACACAGCTTGGGATGGATCGATGAGTTCAGAGCGTCCGCTGAAGGTGCTGGTCTACAGCGACGACCGCACGACGCGGGAGTCCGTCCGGCTGGCGTTGGGCAAGCGGCCCGCCGCTGATCTGCCCGAGCTCGAGTACGTCGAGTGTGCGACCGAGCCGGCCGTGATCAAGTTCATGGACAAGGGCGGGGTCGACCTGGCCATCCTGGACGGCGAAGCGGTTCCGGCCGGCGGCATGGGCATCGCCCGGCAGCTGAAGGACGAGATCTTCCAGTGCCCGCCGATCCTCGTCATCACCGGCCGTCCGCAGGACGCGTGGCTGGCGACCTGGTCGCGGGCCGAGGGAGCGGTCTCGCACCCGATCGACCCGGTGCGGATGGCGGAGGTCACCGCGGACCTGCTCCGGCAGCGGCTGGCCACTCTCCCCGCCACCACCGCCTGACGCACCATGCCTGCCTACACCTGGCCCCAGGTGCTCAATCCGCTGCTGCGGCGCGAGGACCTGGAGGCGTCCGCCACCGCGTGGGCGATGGAGCAGATCCTGTCCGGCGCGGCATCGCCGGCCCAGCTCGCGGGGTTCGTGATCGCGCTGCGGTCCAAGGGTGAGACGGTGACCGAGGTGGAGGGCCTGGTCGCGACGATGCGCGACTTCGCCACCCGGGTCTCGGTCCCGGGCCGGACCCTGGACGTGGTCGGTACCGGTGGTGACCAAGCCCACACCGTGAACATCAGCACGATGTCGGCGATCGTTGCCGCGGGTGCCGGCGCGAAGGTGGTCAAGCACGGCAACCGTGCGGCCTCATCGGCTTGCGGTGCGGCCGACGTACTCGAAGAGCTCGGGATCCCGCTCGACCTCACCGCGGCGCAGGTGGCGGAGGTGGGGGAGCGGGCTGGGATCACGTTCTGCTTCGCGCCTGCGTTCCACCCGGCGCTGCGGCATGCCGCCGTACCCCGGCGGGAGCTCGGCGTACCGACGACGTTCAACTTCCTCGGCCCGCTGGCGAACCCGGGTGATCCGTCCGCGCAGGCTGTCGGCGTCGGGGACGCGCGGATCGCCGGGCTGATGGCCGGGGTGCTTGCGCGGCGGGGGATCGACGCGTTGGTGTTCCACGGTGATGACGGGCTGGACGAGTTGACCACCCGGACCACGTCGCAGGTGTGGATCGTTGGTGGAGGAACGGTCGAAGGGCCGTTCACGGTCGACCCGCGGGAGCTGGGGATCGAGCCGGTGACCGCGGAGGCGCTGCGAGGCGCGGATGCTGCGTTCAACGCGAAGGTTGTACGGGCGCTGCTCGAGGGTGAGCCGGGTGCTGTGCGGGACGTCGTACTGCTGAACGCGGGTGCCGCACTGGCGGCGTACGAGCCGACCGAGGGTTCGATCACCGCGCGGATCCGGGCCGGGATGGATCGGGCCGCAGAGGCGATCGACTCGGGTGCGGCGAAGGAGACTCTGGATCGGTGGATCGCGGTCTGTGCCGAGGTGCGCTGACTGATCTGGCTCAGGCCGGCCGGGGGAGTTCCCCGGCCGGCCTTTCTGCTTGTCCAGCGCCGTCTTCCGGCTAGCCGTTGATCTTGATCTGCTTGACCTTGTTGCGCCAGATCTGCTGCCAGGCCGGAGTGCTGCCGGCGATGTCGGCGATCGACACCATCGCGGTCCCATCGCCGCGGTCGACCACGACGATCATGATCGTGGAGAACGTCTCCTTCAGCTTGGGCACACTGACCGCCACCTTGGTGGTGATCTCGTGCCCCTTGTGGCCGTTGATCGTGATCGCCTTGTGCGTGGTGCCGGACAGCTTCGCGTCCTTCGAGTACAGGCCGACGATCGCCCGCGTACCCGCCTGGACCGCCGCCTCCTTCAGGCCGGCCGGCGTCGTACTGAACTTGATGTCCGGGGCGAGCTGGCCGAACGAGACATAGTTGCCCCAGTCGACGCCCTTCTGACCGGTGTAGTCCTTGTGGACGACGAAGAAGATCGCGGCGCCGCCGTACACACCGGACCGCTGCGCGTCCTGATTCTGCCAGGCCGCGCTCATGATCGGCATCGTGTCGTTGTTGGCGGCAACCAGTTCGGTACCCAGCACCTTGCCGATCGGTGGTGGCGTCTCCGACGGCTTCACGGACGGGGACACCGTTTGCAACGGCTTCGAGATCCCTGTCGGCAAGGCGACTGGGGTGACTGCGTCTGCCTTGGTCCAGATCCAGCCGACGCTGAGCCCGGTCGTCGCCAGGGCGGCGACCACCAGCACCAGAGCCCCGATCAACCGAGCCCTGGCAGCGGTGTCCAGCGACGCCGCGCCACCACTACTTCGCCGGCGCCGGGGACTCGTGATCCCATACTCCTCGTCCCCACCCTGCCCGTACGGCGCCTGTCCCACGTGCTGCCCGTACGACGATTGCCCGTGCTGCTGTCCGTGCTGTTGGCCGTGCGACGGCTGTCCCGCGTGCTGGCCCGACCCCGGCTGCCCGTACGGCGGCTGTCCAGACTGCTGCCCATACGCCTGTCCGGACTGCTGTCCGTACGCCTGGCCGGGGTGCTGTCCGTACGGTGCCTGCCCGGGCTGCTGTCCGTGGGACGCCTGGCCGGCGTGCTGGCCCGGTCCCGAACGCCCGGGATCCTGCGCGGCCGCGGCCTGCGGCTGCTGCCCCGACGGCTGCCCGTACCCGTGCTGCCCTGGGCGCTGCGGCTGCGGCGACTGCCCCGACTGCTGTGCCTGTGGCTGCTGCCCGTACGCCTGCTGCCCTGGACGCTGCGCCTGCGGCGGCTGCACCGGAGGCTGCCCGGAGTGCTGCCCGTATGGTGGTTGACCCGGATGCGGCGCCGGTCCCGACTGCTGGGCCGGCCCCGGCTGTGCTGCGGATACCGGCCGTTGCGGCTGGCTGCCGTACGGCTGCTGACCTTGCTGAGGTGAGGCCGGGGGCTGAGCAGCGTGCTGCGGTCGGCCCGGCGGCTGGGACTGTTGATAGCCCGGCTGCTGGTTAGCACCCTGCTGAGTCGGCTGCCCGGCTCCGGGCTGTCCGCTGTTCGGCTGGCTCTGCGGCTGCCCGCCGTACTGCTGCGGCTGTCCGCCGTACTGCGGACTGGGCTGATGCGGCTGGCCGTACGGCTGTCCGTGCGACGTACTGGACGAACGTGGCGGCGGGGGAGGAGGTGGCGGCGCCGGAGCGGGGGACTGACCGAACAACGGATCAGACGACCCACCCAGCCCACCGGACGACCCACTCAGCGGCTCATGATCCAGCGGGTCCGGAACCGAGTGACGCCGGTCCGCGGCCGACGGCGGCGCGGACGTGAACCACGCATCCGGTGCCGGCGGCGCGGGCGACGTACCGGACAACGAGTCACCCGCACCAGACTGCCCAAATGACTGACCCGCCCCGGACTGCCCGAGCGACCCACCCGCGTCGTACGGCCCGAGCGGATCTCCTGACGAGGGATCGCGAGGGTCGCCGTCCGGCCTGTTGTACTCGGCGGGCGGTTGCGGTGGTGCGCTGTGCCGCGCCGGAGGGCGCTGGGGCGGTTGTGGGGTCTGGTCTTCGTTCTCAGCCAACGTTGATTCCCTTGTAGGCCTGGCTCTCGGCGGTCCTCAGATCCGGCCGGTTGATCGGTATGTCGCTGATGTACGCGACAGCGGTACCGTCACCGAGGTCGAAGACGGCCACCGTTAGCGTAAGCATTCGGGCGGTCAACTGCGTCGACTTCGCGGTCACTGTCTGCTGGATGAACCACCCCGACTTGCCGGACCGCGTCACCGCCCCGCTCCCGGCGCTCTTGAACGTGACCGGTACGTCGCCGTACATCGACGTCTGCACCTCGCGCGACAGCCACGCCGCGGTCGCCTTCGGGTCGCCGTTGAAGCCCGAGGCGGTACCCAGCGCGCCGACGAAGATGTCGGCGTACCAGTCGTTCTGGCCGTCGAAGTTCTCCTGCAGGAGCATGTACTGGCCGCTGGAGTTCTGCAGTTGCGCGACGAGCCGCTTCCGGTCGGACCACGGCGAACTCCGGCGCGGGAACGAGATCGCGTCCGACGAGATCCGCTCACCCTCGTGCAACTTCGGATTCTTCGACTGCCCCGGCGTGGTAGTCCCCGAGGCAGTCGGCTGACCCGTCGGCTGACTCGCACTCGGCTCACCCGTCGGCTGACCGGTCGGCTGGTTCTCCGGCCCCGCCTTCTCGTCGTCCCCCGACGTGATCACGAAGAACCCAGCGATCACCAACATCACGCACGCGACAGCCCCGCCCACCATCAACCAGACCTTGCCCCCAGGCCCACCAGACTTCCCCTTCCCCCCACGAGCTCCACCCCCAGCCCGAACCCGCCAACTCTGCCCCTCACTCCACCCACCAGCCCCACCCTGCTGCCCACCACCCGATCCGTCAGCCCCACCCTGCCGCTGACCCCACCCATCAGCTCCATCCGCCTGTTGCTGACGGCCCCATCCGCCAGCCCCACCTTGCTGCCCACCCCAGCCGTCACTGCCCGCCCTACCCTGCTGCCCACCCCAGGCATAACCGCCCGCCTGCCCGCCTCCACTCCATGCCCGGCCACCAGCCACCCCAGCGTCAGCACCCTCCTGCTCCCGCCGCCCCCAACCCGCGCCCTCAGCAGCCTGCCCGCCACTAACCCCCGGCTCCCCATCACCCGCCGGCGTACGACCCCAAGGCCCAGCAGTCACCGACCCACCACCCGCCGCCGACTTACCACTCCCGGTCGCCCCACCACCCGCCTGCCCACCACCCCAAGCTCCACCACCCGTCTGCCCGCCACCCCACGCCTCGGCCTGGCCGCCGGCCTGCGTTCCACCCTTCGAGCCGTCACCACCGGTCGCCTCGCCGTCACTCGGCGGCCCGGCCTTCGCCTGGTCACCAGCCTGTTGTCCCCACGCCCCAGCGCTGCTCGGCGCGCCGTTGTCGTCTGGCTGCTCTCCGCGTTCCCAAGCCGCGTCGCCCGTCGGCTGTCCGCCCCACGACCCACCAGCTGCCTGCTCACCGCTGCGGGCTGCGTCAGCTGTCGCGCTTCCCGGAAAGAAATCGCCGCTGAGGGACGAATTGTTTCCGGTAAGCGGGCCGGTTGGGGGCAGATGTGGCTGATGGCGGCGATCGGGTGGTTGATGCGTTGCTGGTGGGTGGGGCGGAGACTGCTCGGCGGGGTCTTGACCACCGCCAGCCTGCTGTTCACCACTCCACGGCCCGGCGGTCGCCGGATCACCGTCGCCCGGTTGCTGATGTACGTCGTGAGCCGATGGGCCAGCGCTTGGACGTGGGTCCTCCGCGTCCGTCTGGTCGTCGGGGTCCGTCGTCGCGTTCCGCGCTACGCCCAATGGCACAACGTTGGTGGGTTGCGGATCGTCGGCTGCCTGCTCCGGACGACTGCCCGAGGTCTCGTCGGTGGCCTGTCCCGCACGTGCGTCCGGAGTCTCGGCGGTCGTTGGCTGTGCACCGACCCCGGTCCGGTCGTCCGACTCGCCTGCGCCGGTCGAGTGATCGTCGCTGGTCGTCTGGCCGCGTGACCCGGCGTTCGGCTGGCCGGCGGACTCGTCGGCCTCGCGAACCCACGGGTTGTGGTTCGCCTGCTGGGAGTCGTCGTCGATCGTTGGCTGGGTTGCTGACCCGGCGTCCGCCGGTTCGGCGCTGGCGTTCGTCGGTGCGGCGCGTGTCGGGGCGTCGTCCGGTGCTTGCTGTGCGCTGCCGCGCGGATCAGCGTTGGTCTGGGCGTCGTCGACGGTCGCGTGCTCGGTCGGTGACTCGGCGGTCGCGTCGGTGCCGGCGTTGCTAGTTGTCTGCTCGGCCCGTGGGTCGATAGCTGGGGGTTGCTGAACCGACGGGTTGGTGTTCGTGTCGTCGGTTGAGGTGCGGCCGGTGATCTGTGGGGTTTCGCCCCACCGCTCGGCGGCTGTCTCTTTCGCGGTTGCCTGGCGCGACCGCTGTGCGTCGGACAAGTCGGGCGGAGGCTGCTCGGGGGCGCCGGGGTCTTGCGTGCCGCCCGAGGTCGAGGGTTGCTGGACGCCCCAGAGGCGTTGGGCTTCGCCGGCATCTGCTTGTTGGACTCCCCAGGTTTGACTGGCTTGGTGAGTGGCCCAGTCGGGTGGCTGTCCGGTAGCGTCGTGCTCGGCGTTGGGGTGCTGCGGCTTGAGGGGTTGGACGTTGGCTTCCTGGGGTGCCCACTGGTCGGGTGAGGTGGGGGTGACGAGCTGTGGGTTCCAGGTCGCTCGGGTTCGATCCGATGGATCGAGGTTGGCTTGCGGCGTGTGCTCAGCCGGCTCGCCCGCAGTTGGCGCCGAACTCGTGCTGGTCTCGCCCGCGGCCGGTGTAGAGGCGGTCTCGCCGCCCGCCGGTGCCGGGGTGGTCTCGGCGGCGGGGTCGTCGGGGAGGTCTTCGTGTTCGGTGCTGTTGGTCCATTGGGTCCCGTTCCACCAGCGGATGGTGTTGGGCTGGCCGGTGGGGTCCGGGTACCAGCCTGCGGGAGGGTTGCTCATGAAGTCACGGTAACTTCGCCGCGTGTCAATGGAACGGTCGTTTTACTGCGTCAGATGCCGTCCTCTTGGCCGAGGCTGAAGGCTGCCTCGAGGTCGTGCGAGGAGTACGCCCGGAACGCGATGTGGGTCTCGGTACTGACGACACCGGGGACCCGGTTGACGTGGTCCGGGATGACGGTGGCGAGGTCGTCGTGGTGGGCGACCCGGACCATCGCGATCAGGTCGAGCCCGCCGGTGACGGAGTACACCTCGCTGACACCCTCGATCGCCGCCACCTGCTCGGCGACCTCCGGGATCCGTGCGACGTCGGCCTTGATGAACACGATCGCGGTGACCATGACGTCCTCTCCTAGAGCTCACATCCCAACCTGCTGAAGCATAGTGCGGCCCACCCCTTGACCTGCTGCCAGCACGGACGACGCAACGGGATCAGACCGGATCCAGACGCCGGAGGGCAGCGGCGGTCGAGGGATCGGCGGGAAGGAAGGCCTCCATGCGCAGCTCGGACACGGTGACGTCGAGGGCCGTCCCGAAGCGGGTGAGGGTCGTGATGAGGCCCAGGTCGCCCTGCGCGGATCGCAGGCGCAGCGGTACGGCGAACCCGAGGTGGCCCGGGGTGAGGTCTGGCCGAGGCGGGATCAGCCCGGTGAGCTCCTCGATGAGGGCATCGGACTCGGGAGCCGGGTTCTGCGCGGCCTCGCGCGTCAGAGCGTCGATGACATGCCACGACCACTCGGGGAAGTTGAGGATCCTAGGAGCGAGGCCATCGGGGTGGAGAAGCAGACGTGGAATGTTGATCGGTGCGGTCAGCAAGTCATCCGAGATCCCAGCGGTGAGGACGTGGAACGTCCGGTTCGCGAGCACCAGGTCGCCACGTCGGTCGACGGCGACAGCCGGGTACGGCCGGTGGCCCTCGAGGATCTCGGTCAGCGCGGTCCGGATCGCCCCGAGGCCCGCTCCGTCGTACGGCGTCTCGTCGTACGCGGGGGCGTACCCGCCGGCGAGCAGCAACGCGTTGCGGTCGCGCAACGGGAGTTGAAGCGACTCGGCGAGCCGGATGACCATCTCGCGGCCGGGGATCGAGCGGCCGCTCTCGATGAAGCTGACGTGACGTTGGGTGGTGCCGGCGCGTACGGCGAGCTCCAGTTGGCTGACGCGTCGGCGCGTCCGCCAGCGGCGAAGGTCAGCAGACAGCTCGGATGGATGGGTTGTCGTCAGCACGCGTTCTGTCTAACGCAGGGCACCGACAGTTCTCGCGTCATACCTGGCAGGGAATTGTTCGCCGGCAGGCGTTCTCGGCAAGGTCGTAGCCACGGCGGCAACCGGGTCGCCGGTGGAGGAGGACGACGTGAAGAACTCAGCTGAAGAGCTGGCCGATCGATATGTGACGGTCTGGAACGAACCGGACGCGGAGGTACGGCGGAAGACGGTCGAAGAGCTGTGGACGGCGGATGGGGTGCACCTGCTCCAGCCGCCGGAGGAGATCGTGAAGCGGGCGAACGAGATCGGGGTCCACGCGGTCCTCGAGGTTCGTGGCTACGACGATCTGTACCGGCGGGTGACGCGGGCGTACGACGAGTTCGTGGCGCCTGGGCAGTTCGTGTTCCGGCGGCACGGCGACGTGGCCGCGCTGAGCAACCTGGTGAAGTTGCGGTGGGCGATGACGCCTGCGGACGGGGACGAGGTCCTTGCCGTGGGCATTGATCTGTTGCTGGTCGATGCCGACGGGCGGATCGAAAGGGACTATCAGTTCATCGAGGCGTGAGCGCGGGCCCCACTGGGCGCATTCGGCGGCGGCGCTCAGTGGGGTGCTGGTGTTGCTCGGAATGGGCGTTGTCGAGTCGGGTCAGGTGGCGGGCGGCGCCGGAGATCGGGCAGGTCCAGGTGCCGTCCATCTCGACCAGGCGAATGCCGGGCTGGTCCAGCCAGCGGAGCACGAGGTCGATCTCCTCGGGGGAGGCTGAGGCGACCGGACCGATCCCCGGAAGCACCGTCTCGGCAGACGCCCGGAGCATGTCGAGGTACTTGCGGGGATCCGTGCCCCGCGGGCTGATCCCGGCGGCCGCGAGCCGGCCGCGGCGGATCACGTGCAGCTCCCAGCCGCCGTCGTCAGTACGCCGGGCCGCGCAGATCTCCGCGCAGCCGGTCACGGACGCCATCCGCTGCATCCGCGCCGAACTCCGCACGAACGCACTCAACCGATCCCGATGTACGGCGGCGTCCTCGAACCGCTCGTCCGCCGACAGCAGGTCGATCCGCCGGTCGAGAGCCTCGACCACCGGCGTCGGGTCCGCGGTGAGCGCGGTCCGCAGCGCCGTCACGAATTCGCCGTACGAATCGGCGGAGATCCGCCCGTCGCACGGCGCCACGCAGCGGCCCATCTCCGCCAGCACGCACGGAGACAGCTGTGGCGTACGCGACATCCGCGCCGTGCACTGCCGGATCGGGAACGCCTCGTGCAGCGCCGCCATCGCCCGCTCCGCCGTCTTCCGCGAGCTGAACGGCCCGAGATAGCCGGCGTCGTCGTCCCGCACCTGTTTCACCAACGACAGTCGCGGAAACGGTTCGACAGTGACCTTCAGCCAGTGTTGCCGCTCCGGGAACTTCGACCTGCGGTTGTACCGCGGCTTGTGCTCCGCGATCAGCCGCAGTTCGCGGATCTCCGCCTCGAGCGACGTACCGCACTCGATCCCGCGGACGCCGGTCGCGATGCCGATCATCTCGCCGATCCGGGTGCGGGTCTCGGACGCGGTGAAGTACGACCGCACCCGGTTCCGCAGGTCCTTCGACTTCCCGACGTACAGCACTTCGCCGCGGTCGTCGGTGAACAGGTACACACCCGGTGCGTGGGGCAACGTTTCGGACAGATGCCGCTTGGCTCGCACGGCCGGCGCGACACGGGACGAGAACGTCTGCAGGTCCTCCAGCGTCTGCACGCCCAGCGAGCCGACGCGTTCGAACAGCCCGTGCAGTACGTCGACCGTCGCGCGGGCATCCGACAACGCGCGGTGGTTGGGCGTCGTGGTCGCGCGGAACAGCTTGGCCAGCGTGCCGAGCTTGCAGTTCGGTGCCTCGTCGGGGGTGATCACCCGGCGCGCCAGCAGAGCCGTGTCGACGACGGCGAAATCGGGCCAGTCGTACCCGTGCACGAGGCTGTCGTGCTTGAGGAAGCCCATGTCGAACGGCGCGTTGTGCGCGACCATCACGCAGCCCCTGGCGAACTCGAGGAACGCCGGCAGCACCGAATCGATCCGGGGTGACGAGGCAACCATCAGGTTCGTGATACCAGTCAGCACGGCGATGAACGGCGGGATCGGATCGGCCGGGTTCACCAGCGTCTGGAACTCGCCCAGCACCTCGCCGCCACGCACCTTCACCGCGCCGATCTCGGTGATCCCGGAGTCGCCCGGCGCGCCACCGGTGGTCTCCAGGTCGACGATGCAGAACGTGATGTCGCGCAGCGGCGTACCCAGGTCGTCGAAACTCGGCTGGACGCCACGGATCGGCATCAGCGGTTCCGGTTCCGGCGCGCGCACTGGGCTGGTCATGTCCAAGACGCTAAGAGCCCCCACCGACAATTCCGCAGGTGACACGCGAGAGAGTCGACTACGCTCTCTGTATGCGTACACAGGCGATCACCGCGAAACCGGCCGAAGTGCCGGGCCGTTGTGGTCTGCATCACTGGCCACGGTCTTCGTGCCGCCAGGCCATCGTCCGGGCCGGACTGCGGACCGGTGACTGAGACAGGCACCGCCGCGAGCTCCGCCGCTACCTCCTTGCCCGAACCGGTCCGGCAACGGGTCCTTGCCCTCGCCGCGCATGCTCTCGGCCAGCTGCCCGCGTCCGACATCCCGGCGCCGCTGCGCCGGTTCGCGAGTTTCGCGCCGGCCAAACGGGCGAAGCTGTCGGCGTCCGTGCTCGGCCCGATCCTGGAGACCGACGACCACTTCCGCCGGCTCGCGGCCTTCCAGGTACGCCGGGAGCACCCGGAGCTGGGCGATGCGGTCGCAGACGGTGTGCCGGTGCCGGCCGCGGACCCGGTCGAGGTCGCGGCGCTGGCGTACCTGCTGCGTCCTGACGACTGGGAGCAGCACATCACGGCGGCCGCGCAGGTCCCGGTCGAGTCGCCACGCGCCGACGAGGAAGCCGTCACCAGACTGTCCGACCAGCTCGACCAGGCCCGGACCGAGACGCGGCAGGTCCGCGAACGGCTCCGCGAACAGGTCAACGAGCTCAAGGCCGAGAACGTCACGCTCCGGCGCAAGCTGAACGAGGCGCGGCAGCGGATCAGCGGCCTGCAGAGCGATCTCGAACTGCGGACGACGGAAGCCGAGACGGCCGACGAACGCGTCGACGCCGCACGCGCCGAAGTGGAGCGTGAGCTGCGCAAGCTCCGCGCCCGCATCACCGAACTGGAAGCGCTTGACTACGCGGCCCGTCGTACGGCGGGACAGGAACGGGAGATGGCGTCGACGCGGACCAGACTGCTCCTGGACACGTTGCTGGAGGCAGCGAGTGGGCTGCGGCGTGAGCTGGCGCTACCGCCGGGGGGAGACCTCAGACCGGCCGACACGGTCGCGGGGACGGAGCCCGAGGCCGCTCCGATGGGGCGGACGGCTCCGGACGACGATCCGGCCTTGTTCGACGAACTGCTGGCGTTGCCGCAGGTGCATCTGATCATCGACGGCTACAACGTGACGAAGACCGCATGGCCGAACTCACCGCTGCATTCGCAGCGTCAGCGGCTGGTGACGGCGTTGGGTGCGCTGGTGGCGCAGCGCCGGATCGAAGTGACGGTGGTGTTCGACGGGGCCGAGCTGTCCGGACCGGTCCAGTTGAACCCACCGCGAGGTGTGCGCGTGCGGTTCAGCCCGGCCGGAGTGATCGCGGATGAGGTGATCCGGCAACTGGTCCGGGCCGAACCGCCGGGACGCCCGATCGTTGTCGTGTCGACCGATCGCGAAGTTGCCGAAAGCACCATCAAGCTCGGCGCCCGCTCACTCTCTGCCACCACTCTGATCTCCCGCATCGCCCGCGCCTGAGTCAGAAAACCCTCCCCAGCCAGGCGGTCCTCGGGCGGAGCCCGATGGCCGGACCGCCGGAAACTGTCGGAGGAGGTCTCTAGCGTCCTTCTCAGCCGGATGCAAGTCCGGGTGCTTCCCCACTTTGGAGGACGTTGTGCTGATCGACTGCGACGCTTGTGTGATGAAGGGCCCGGGCTGCCAGGACTGTGTGGTCACGGTGGTGCTGGGCTTCTCGGCCGAACGGTCCGGCACCCTGCGGATCGACGACGACGAGCGGGCCGCGCTGGACGCGCTGGCCGAGTCCGGGCTCGTGCCGCCGTTACGCCTCGTGCACGCCGTCAGCAGCATCGAGCCGGACGCTGCTGCCCAAACCCCTGACGGGGAAGGTGAAACGGCCGTTGGGTCGGGGTGATCCTTCGTTAATTTTGGATCAAACCCGAGGGGCGAATTGCACTGGTCACGAAACGGTCACTACTGTTACGTCTCGTTGCCTCAGGGTGTCGGCTGATCAGGCCGGCCGGGCAGCGGCAATGCCGAGGGAGTGACCCGTCGGCGGATGTGGGTGCAGACCCGCAGCCGGCGTGGTCGACGGGGACGGCGTCGAGCAGAGGAAGGGACCGACCGGGCTGTGTCCATCGGACGCATCAACCGCACCAAGGGAATCGCCCTCGCCGCCATCACCAGCACGGCTGTCGCTGCGGGCGTGATCTTCATCCAGACGGGAGCGGACGCGGATCCGAAGCCCACCCTGGACCAGGCCAAGAAGCAGGTCGCCACGCTGCAGCACAAGGCTGAGGAGGCCGGTGAGTCGGCCAACGATCTGCGCGGGCAGATCAGCGCCTCGGCCGTCCGGGTGAAGGCGCTGCAGGCCGGGATCGCGAAGCAGCAGGCCCAGGTGGACGCGGTGAAGCGGCAGATCGGCTCCCTGGCGGTCGCCGGGTACCAGACGTCCGGGATGACGACGACGGCCCAGTTGCTGCTGTCGACGAACCCCGACCAGTTCCTCAGCCAGGCCTCCACCGCGCAGGCGTTCGCCGGCCAGCAGAACTCGGCCCTGCGCCGGTTCCAGCAGGCCCAGGGCAAGCTTGGCGACCTGCAGGCCAGCGAGCAGTCCGAGCTGGCCTCGCTGAAGGCCGTGCAGGCCCAGCAGGACACGCTGAAGAAGCAGATCCAGACCAACCTGGACGCCGCCGAGAAGGTCCTCGACAAGCTGAGCGACGAGGAGCGGGCGAAGATCCAGGCGGAGAACGAGAAGGAAGCCGAGGACGCCCGGGACGAGCGCCCGAGCCGTGACGAGGACCGGATGGACGACAGTCTTCCGGTGCCGGTCAGCGGCCGCGCCGGGACGGCGGTCCAGGCGGCGATGGCCCAGCTCGGCGACTCCTACGTGTGGGGTGCCGACGGGCCCGACTCCTTCGACTGCTCCGGCCTGATGATGTACGCCTGGGGCAAGGCCGGCGTCTCGCTGTCGCACTCCTCGAAGGCGCAGGCGAGCGAGGGCCGCCGGGTCAGCAAGAGCCAGCTGATGCCGGGCGACCTGGTCTTCTACTACTCGCCGATCAGCCACGTCGGGATGTACATCGGCAACGGCCGGATCGTGCACGCGAGCCGCCCGGGCAAGCCGGTGAAGACCGACCCGATCGACCTGATGCCGTACAACACCGCGGTCCGTCCGGGCTGACCTGCACCCTTGACATACTCTTCGGCTCCGGGGCACTTCCCCCGGAGCCGAGTCGTTTCACGATCGTCCAAGTGCTCTACTGTCGGAGGAGGCACGTAGTGTCCCGCCTGACTGGGGCAGGTGAGCAGCGAGGGGCCGAGGTGATCGAGGAGCAGGGCGACACGGTGCCTCTCCCGGTGGTTTCCCCGGACGATCACCGATCGCAGCCGTTCATGCGCAAGCTGCCACCGACCTTCGGTCCGATCGTGAAGAAGGTGGCGCTCGGCCTCGCCGTCTGCCTGGTCGCAGGCGCCGGGTACGCCGGACTCCGGCAGATCGCCGACGCTCCGGCCGATCCGAACTCGCCCGTCGCCCAGCCGCCGCAGACCTCCACGACGCCCGACGAGGCGGCCGAAGGGGTACGACGAGCCGTCGCCGGCGAAGCCGTGTTGCAGAAGATGGCCGACGCGGTCGAGAACGACAACCGCACCGAGTTCCTGGCCACGATCGACCCGCGGGCGGCCGAGTTCCGGGCCACCGCCCGGACGATCTTCGCCAACCTGACCAACCTCCCGATCGGCGCGTTCACGCTGCGCTACGTGAGTGACGACACCGGCGCGCTGACGCCGGACCGGCAGACCGAGCTCGGCGGTTCCGAGTCCTGGCTGGCCCAGGTCGAGGTCTCCTGGCAGCTCGCGGGCTACGACACCAAACCGGCCCGCGAGATGCTCCCGGTCACCTTCGTCTCCCGCGACGGGACGACGTACGCGGCCTCGTTCTCGGAGCGGTTCGTGGCCGGGCAGCGGCGGCCGATCTGGACGCTCGGCCCGATCGACGTGGCCAAGAGCGACCACAGCCTGGTCATCAGTCTGGGTTCGGAGTCGGATGCGAAGGCCTACGTCGCGGTTGCGGATCGTGCGGCCGAGTCGGTCAGCAAGGTCTGGGGCAAGAACAACTGGCGGCAGAAGGTGATCGTCTACCTGCCCGCCAAGCAGGCCCAGATGGAGGCCGTCCTCGGCGCCGCGCCGAACACCTATACCCAGATCGCGGCAGTCACGATGGCAGAGCTGGACACGCCACAGGTCGGTGCGCCGGTGCGGATCGTGGCGAACCCGAAGCTGTTCGAGGAGCTCGGCAAGCAGGGCCGGCGGATCGTTCTCACCCACGAGACCACGCACGTCGCGTCGACCGCCACCGCGTCGCCCGTCCCGCTCTGGCTGGCCGAAGGGTTCGCGGACTACGTCGCCTTCACCGCCGTCCCTGTCCAGGACGAGTCGGCTGCGAAGGAGTTGTTCAAGGCGATCCGGGCGGGCGACGTACCGGCCACTCTGCCCACCACACAGTCGTTCGCGGCGTCGGCGAAGGACCTCCCGCAAGCGTACGAGTCGGCCTGGCTCGCGTGCCGGTTGATCGCCGAGCGCGAGGGGCAGAGCAAGCTGGTGAAGTTCTACCGCGCAGTGCACGCGTCGAAGAGTTCGACGGGGCTGGCGGACGCGTTCAAGTCGGTCCTGGACATGACCGAGGCCGAGTTCGTCGTCGAGTGGCAGAAGTACCTCAAGAGGCTCGCCGGTGTCTGAGTCGGCCGCGCGGTGGGTGCCCCGTGCGTCCGCTCTGGTCCTCGCCGTCGCCCTGGTCCTGGCGATCGTCGTCACCACGCCCTGGCATCTGATCGACCTGCCCAGGCCCGAGACGGCACTGGACTTCACCCCGGCCGAGATCGGCCGCCAGAACGCGTTCCGGCACGAGCTGTTGCCGTGGTCAACGACCTCCTGGGTGCTAGCGGTCCTGGTCCCGCTGGTGATCGGCTTCAGCCCGCTCGGCCCCCGCCTGTACGACGCGATCCGCCTTCGCCGCTGGTGGATCGTCGTACCGCTGCTGGTCGCCGGGCTCGGGCTGCTCACCAGCCTGATCACCGTGCCGACCGACGTGATGGCCGAGCGGGTCTCCCGCAAGTACGGTCTCTCGGTGCAGGACTGGGGCCTGTGGACCCGCGACCGCGCGGTCAACTGGCTGCTGATGTCGTTCGCGCTGGCGGTCGTCGCCCTCGGCCTGATCGGACTGGCGAAGCGCTGGCGGCAGGGCTGGTGGTTGCCTGCGGCGATCGCGGCGGCGGTGCTGGTTCTCGGGGTCTCGTTCGCCTACCCGGTGCTGGTGGAGCCGCGGTTCAACTCGTTCACGTCGATGCCGGCCGGCGCGCTGCGCGACGACCTCATGAAGCTGGCCGCGGACGACGGCGTACCGGTCAAGGACGTGCTGGTCGCGGACGCGTCGAAGCGCACAACCGCCTTGAATGCTTACGTTTCCGGCTTCGGCTCGACCCGCCGGCTGGTCGTCTACGACACGCTCCTGAAGGACACCCCGACGGCGCAGATCCGGCTCGTGGTCGCGCACGAACTCGGGCACGCCGCGGAGGACGACGTACTGCACGGCACGTTGATCGGTGTCCTCGGCGCCGCCTTCGCCGTGACGCTGCTCAAGTTGTTGCTCGGGGCCCGGATGGCGGACCCGCGCCGTACTGCGATGCTGCTGGCCCTGATCGTCGCCGGTACGACGCTCGCCTCTCCTGTGCAGAACCTGGTCAGCCGCAAGATCGAGGCCCGCGCGGACTATCACTCGCTCCAGCTGACGAACGACCCGCAGGACTTCGTCGCGATGCAGCACGACCTGGCGGTCACGAACATCTCCGGTCTGGACCCCAGCCGCTGGCGGTACTGGATGTTCGCCACCCACCCGACCGCGCCGGAGCGGATCGCGATGGGCCGGGCCTGGGCCACCGCACACGGCGAGACCGTCCCACCGCTGGTCGACCGATGACCGTGCTCGTCGTCACCAACGACTTCCCGCCACGGCAGGGCGGGATCGAGACGTTCGTCCGGTCGTTGTGCGATCAGCTCGACGAGGTCGTCGTCTACACCTCCCGCTCACCCGGCGACGCGGCGTACGACGCCGGACTCCCGTTCCCGGTAGTGCGGGACCGGACCACGATGTTGTTGCCGACGGCCCGGGTCACGAAGTACGCCGCACGCCTGATGCGCGAGTACGACGCCGACCGGGTGCTGTTCGGCGCGGCCGCTCCACTCGGCCTGATGGGCCCGTCGCTCCGACGGGCCGGCGCACGGCGGATCGTGGCGATGACCCACGGGCACGAGACGTGGTGGGCCGGCGTACCCGGAACGAGGCAGGCGTTGCGGCGGATCGGCGACGCCGCGGACACGGTGACGACGGTGTCGTCGTGGTGCGCGGACCAGATCGCCCCGGCGCTGTCGCCGGCCGCGGTACGACGGATGCGGCGGTTGACGCCCGGGGTCGACACCGAGCGATTCTTCCCGGACTGCGGGGGAGAGCAGGTCCGCAAAGGACTCGGGCTCGAGGGCGTCCCGCTCGTCGCGTGCGTGTCGCGGCTGATTCCACGCAAGGGTCAGGACACCCTGATCCGCGCCTGGCCTCGCGTCCTGGCCGCCGTACCGTCGGCGATGCTCCTCCTGGTCGGCGGCGGTCCCGACCGCGAGCGGCTCGAACGGCTCGCGTCAGCGGTCGGTGTCCGGTCGTCGGTGGTGTTCACCGGACCGGTTCCGTGGGCGGACATCCCGCCGTACGTCGATGCCGCGGACGTGTTCGCGATGCCGTGCCGGACCCGGCGGCTCGGGTTCGAGCCCGAGGCGCTCGGGATCGTCACGCTGGAGGCGTCCGCCACCGGGAAGCCGGTCGTGGTCGGGGATTCCGGCGGCGCCGGCGACACCGTCCGCCACGGCGAGACCGGCTACCTCGTCGACCCCTACAACCCGGTCCCGGTCGGCGTCCGCATCGCCGAGCTCCTGTCCGATCCCGCACACGCCCGGGCGATGGGCGCGGCGGGCCGTGAGTGGGTACGACGCGAGTGGTCGTGGGACCGCAGCGGCGCCGTACTGCGGGAGCTGCTCGACGTGTGACCAGAACGTGGTGGACGAACCTGTGGTCGGTTCGTGTACTCTGCGGATATGCATCAGATGTCCCGACTTGCCGCAGCCGTACGAGCTCAATGCTCTCCGGCTGCCGCGGCCTGACATCCTGAAACTTCCACCGGCGACCGGAAACGGTTCGCCGGTGTTGTTGTTTCCGTAGCCCGGTGGTCTGGTTCCGGTCAGTACAGACAAGGACCAGAATCATGACCATCACCAGGACTTTCATCGACTTCTTCCTCGACCGGGGCCACGTTCCGACCACGGGTTCCACGCTCATCCCACGGCTGGGTGATCCCGTGCTGTTCACGACCTCCGGGATGCATCCGCTGACGCCTTATCTGGAAGGGGAACCCCATCCACTGGGGCGCAGACTCACCGGTGTGCAGCGATGCCTGCGCACCACCGACCTCGACGAGGTGGGGGACCCGACCCACCTCACCGTGTTCGAGATGCTCGGGTCGTGGTCGCTCGGGGACTACGGCAGCGGCCAGACCCTGCGCTGGGGCTACGAGTTGCTGACCGAAGGCTTCAAGATCGACCCGGGCCAGCTGTACGTGACCGTGTTCGGCGGTGACGACCAGGTCCCGCTCGATCAGGAGTCACTGCACACCTGGCAGGAGCTCGGCGTGCCGATCGAGCTGACCACCGACGACAACTGGTGGTCGAACGGCCCGACCGGTCCGTGCGGGCCCGACTCGGAGATGTTCGTCTGGACCGGCGAGGGCAGCCCGGGGGGTACGCCCAGCACCGACAAGCGCTGGGTCGAGGTGTGGAACCACGTGATGATGCGGTACCGCCGCCTCGACGACGGATCGCTCGAAGGACTGAAGCAGCAGAACATCGACACCGGACTCGGCCTCGAGCGGCTCACGATGCTGCTCGAGGGCAAGGACTCGGTCTACGAGACGTCGCTGTTCGAACCGTGGATGCGGATCGTGCCGACGCTGTGGCGGCTCGACGAGCAGTCCCAGCGGATCGTCATCGACCACCTGCGCTCCAGCATGGTGATCGTCGGCGACGGCGTGCACCCGTCGAACACCGGCCGCGGCTACGTGCTGCGCCGGCTGATCCGCCGGGTGCTCACGATCCTGTGGCGCGACGACGAGTCGCGGACGCTGTCCGACCTGCCGCTGGAGTTGTTCGAGCACACGCTGAACCACTTCCACCAGGGCGAGACCGTCACGCTGGTGCGGCGGATCCTGATCGACGAGGAGATCCGGTTCAGCAACCTGCTCGACCGCGGCCGGAAGGTGCTCAGCCACGAGCGTTTTCACAAGTCGCTCGACGACACCGACTACGAGTACCTGCACGAAACCCACGGTCTGCCGCGGGAGCTCGTGGACTCGTTGCGGTAGTCAGATGCCGGCCGGGTCCAGGACGTCGGTGCGGGGAGTGTCGGAATCCGGGATCTCCGGAGGTGCGACCTTCCCGACCGACGACTGGGCCACGAAGGCGCCGGCCAGCACGATCACGCCGCCGATGATCTGGTTGGTGCGCAGTGTCTCGTTGAGCAGGATCCAGGCGAAGATGCTGGCGGCAACCACCTCGACGTACGCGACCGCGCCGCCGATGGCCGCCGACAGCCGCTGCACCGCGGCCGCGCCGGCCAGGTAGGCGACGACGGTGCTGACGACGATCAGCCAGCCGGCCAGCACCCAGCCCGGCGCGTGCCGGTCGCCGATCGCGATCGTGTCGGCCAGCGCGTGCCACGGGATGCCCCACGGTGCCGAGATCGCGGTCAGCACAACCGCTCCGACCACACTGCCGGCCGCGGTCATCACCAGCGGATCCGCGGCGCCGGTCAGCTTCTCGATCAGGATGAAGTACGTCGCCTGGCACGCGGCCGCGGCGAGACCCGCGATCAGGCCGACCGCGTCGATCTGTACGCCGGACCAGATCTCCACCACCGTGGCCAGGCCGATCAGCGCGATGCCGACCCCGACCGCGGCGGTCCGCGGTACGGCGACCTTCTGTCCGAACTTGAGCCACGCGACCACGAGCACCGGCCCGGAGAACTCCAGCATCAGCGCGACGCCCACCGGTAGCCGGCTGGCCGCGATGAAGAACAGTGTCTGGCAGCCCGCGATCCCGGTCAGGCCGTAGAGGACGAGGGCCTTCCAGGACGCGCGGGCGGCGCGCAGACCCGCGGAGCCGCGGAACGCCAGCGCGAGCGGCACGAGCAGGGCGGCGGCGCCGAGGATGCGTAACCAGGCCGCCTGTTCCGGTGAGAAGCCGGCACCGATCAAGGCCTTGGCGAACGGCCCCGACCCACCGAAAGTGACCGCGGAGAAGACCGCGAACCCCAACCCCACCGACTTCGTGCTGTACATGGGCATAACAGTCTCATGCCCATTACATGGCTGTCGAGCGCGATTCTCGGCCAGAGAGACGCGCCCGGTGGTCAGAGCACGTTGATCGCGCGCGCCGCGACGATCCCGACGGTGAGCAGTGCGATCGCCGACTGGATCGTCATCAGTGTCTTCACCCGGGCCGTCAGCGGCATCGTGTCGGTCGGGCTGAACGCGGTCGCGGCGGTGAACGCGACGAACAGGTAGTCGGTGAATCCGGGCAGCCAGCGGTCCCAGCCCGGCAGGTCGACCGTCATCTGCGGGAACAGCAGGTCCGCCCGCTCCGCCTCGCGCTCGTGCTCGGGCGCCCGGGCGAACGGCCCGCCGCGATCGATCTCCCAGTACCAGACGGCGAAGGCGACGACGTTCGTCACCCAGATCAGGAGTGCCGCCTTGACCAGCACCCTGCCGTTGTCCGCCTCACCGGAGCCGAGGAAGACGATCAGTCCGGTCAGATAGAAGGCGTTCACCAGTACGAGCACCGCGAGCAGCACGATCTCGACCCAGCGCAGCCAGGGCTCGTCGCGGGTCAGGTGGAACGGGTTCGCCCAGACCAGCGGGATCAGGAGGGCCCCGCCGATGGCGGGCATCAGCCAGCGCGGCAGTGTGCTGATCTCGGTCGGCACGAGCAGTTGCAGGACCAGCGCCGCGATCACCGCCAGCGAAGCCGGCCAGCGCCGGATGTGACGCATGCTGGGTGCCGCAGTCTTCGGAACCGTGTTCACTCCAGCATTCTGACCCCGGACCGCCCTCAACCGACGGAGGCGTCGACGACCGCCTGTCCCACTTCGGTACGTCGGTAGTGCACCTGATGACCTGTACGACGCCGTGACGCCAGACCGGCGTCGTGGAGCGCGGCCAGATGCTCGGCGACCGTGGCCAGTGCCAGTCCGTACTCCGCGGCGAGCGCACTGGTCGTGGACGGCGGATCCAAGGCGACGAGGAGGGTGGCGCGGGTCCGACCGAGCAGACGGGCGAGGGGGTCCGGGGGAGCGGGCGCGTCGGACCAGAGCCGGGCGGCCCCGCGGGCTGGGTAGACGACTGTCGGTTGGTACGTCGGGTCGACGACCATCACGAGGTACGGCCACTGGAAGACACCTGGAACGAGGAGGAGCCCCTGGCCGGTGAGCTCTCGATCCTGCTCGCGGTAGCGGGCCGCGATGAGACGGTCGTCCTCCCAGCTGAGCGTGGGGTGCAGGTCGTCGAACAATCCGGCCAGTCCGCCGTCGGTGAGTTGCCGGCCGCGATAGGCGATGTCGTCCTCGAGGACGCGGCTGATCATTGGCCAGTCGGGCCGGATCAGCGTGGTCCAAGCGGTCTCGATCTCGTCCGCGAGCCGTTCTCGCGCTCCGGCCGGGTCCTCGAGCATCCGGTTGATCTCGGGCGCGGCGGGATTGTTCAGTTCGTCGCGGGACCGGATCAGCTCGGCCCGGACCCGATCGAGCGGCGTACTGCGGACCCGGGCGATTTCGGTCGCGAACTTCGCCCGGGACGCCTTCGGTGGCGGCGTCAGGAAGTCAGGGGTGAACCCGACGCGAGGCTGCAGCGCCTTCAACCCGCGCAGGTCCAGCTGAGCCGCGGCCTCCCGTTTCGCCGCGACCCACGGCATGTACAACTGCCGGTGCTTCAACCCGTGCAGCACCCGCACCGCGGACATCGTCTCCCACAGTTGCGAGGCCCCGAACCGGCACCGCAGTGCGTCCTTCTGCGTGAACCGCAACACCGTCATCGCACAGAACTTTCGGCCACACCCAAAACTCTACGCCCGGCCCTTCCCCGTCGTGCACGCTCGCGGCGTGAGTGTGAGTACCCCGGCAACCTATGGCTATCGATCTGTCCTCCAGGTTCCTGGAATGCGGAGCGTTTTCGTCGCGCACGCAGTGTCGATGGTGGGGACGGTCGCGGCTCAGGTCGCCCTGTCGATCGTGGTGTTCGAGCGGACCGGGTCGGCGTTGCTGTCGGCGTTGGTGCTGGTGTGTTCGTTCCTGCCTTATGCGCTGGGTGGGGTGCTGTTGTCGTCGGTGGCGGACCGCTTCCCGGCGCGACGGGTACTGGTGGTTTGCGATGTGTTGAGCGCGGTGTGCATCGGGGTGATGGTGATCCCTGGTATGCCGGTCGCGGCGTTGCTCGGGCTGTTGCTGGTGAGCGGGATCATCGCGCCGGTGTTCGCCGGGGCGCGGGCGGCGAGTCTGGCGCAGTTGCTGCCGCAGGACCTCTTCCCGATCGGACGCTCGTTGCTTCGAGCAATCAGCCAGGTGACCGTGCTGATGGGATTCGCGCTGGGCGCGATAGCGGTCGCCGCGATCGGATCCACGTGGCTGCTCGCTCTCGACTCGGCGACCTTCCTCGCGTCCGCGCTGCTCATCGGCCTCGGTACGCCGTACACCCCGGCGGGCAGCCGTACGGGCACCACGATCGCCGACTCCTGGACGGGTCTGCGTTACCTGTTCGCCAACACCCGGCTCCGGAACCTGATCATGCTGACCTGGGTCGCTCCGGCCTTCTCCTCGGTCCCGGACGGACTCGCGGTCGCCTACACCGCCCAGGCGGGTTCAGTGGCCGCGAAGGCGGGCGCCCTCTTCACCGGCTACGCGGCCGGCACAGTACTCGGCGAGCTCGTCGTCGCGCGGTTTACCCCTTCCACGCGGCGACGGCTCGTCGTCCCCTTGCTTCTTGCCAGTCAGATCCCCGCAGTCGCCTTCGTCGCCACGCCGAACGTCCCGATCGCGGCTGTCCTGCTCGCGATCGCGGGCGCCGGGTACGCCTTCAACCAGGGCATCGACCCACTGATCCTGCAGACGGTCGAGCCGTCGTACCGCGGCCGCCTGTTCACCGTCCAGACCAGCGGCCTGATGGCGATCCAGGGCGTCAGCATCGCGCTGGCCGGCGTCGTCGGCACCTTCCTCGCACCGAACCTCACCATCGCCGCGGCCGGAGTCCTCGGTACGGCGGTCACCCTGCTGATCGCCCGTCAGGCGCTCGACCGCACCACCAAGGGCGCGGTGACGAGCCGTCCCGGCTGATCGGTGTCGCCACTGATCTCCCGCAGCGCGCGCTCGAACAGGCAACGCGCGATGTCACGCAACGGAATCCGCGCCGTCGTCAGCGGGGTGTCGAGCATGCTCGCGAACGGAAAGTCGTTGAACCCGGTGACCGCGACATCCTCGCCGACCGTGATCCCGCGCCGCTGCAACGCGCGCATCGCGACCACGGCATAGGCGTCGTTGTCCGCCACGAACACATCCGGCCGATCGGCCTCGGCGACGTACGCTGCCACCGCCTCCAGTGAACCGAACGACCGGACGACGGCGGACGGGAACTCCCGCAGGAACCCGGCCTGCCGTTGATGCACCCACGGCAGTGCACTGTCCGTCGCGAGGTACACGGCCCGCCCGCGGCCGGTCGACCGCAGATGCTGCGCGATCCCCACCATCGAGGTCTCGTTGTCCACGTCGACCCAGCACTGCCGATGCTGCGGCCCGGTCCGTCCGAACGCGACGAACGGGAACCGCCGCTGGCTGAGGAACTCGATCCGTTCGTCCTTCGGCATCGTCTCGAGTACGACGATCGCATCGACCTGCCGGGCCGCGATCAGCCTCTCGTAGAGGGCGATCTCGGTCGCGCCCTCGGTCGGCGTGGTGACGTGAACGCCGTACCCGGAGACCGCTGCCGCCTTCACCAGACCGCCGAGCAGACCGTGCAGGAAGCCACCGAGGCCTGGGTTCTGCTCGCTGAACGTGTCGTCCTCGAGGTACAGCGGCAGCCCGATCACCTGACTGCGGCCGGACGACAGCGCCCGGGCCGCGTGGTTCGGCATGTACCCGAGCTCCTCGATCGCGGCGCGGACGGTCTGGACCGTCGGCTCGCTCACCCGGTGCGGTGCGTTCAGTACGTTCGACACCGTCATCGCCGACACCCCGGCCAATCGGGCCACGTCCGCGACCGTCGTCCGGCGCGGTTTCCCCTGCTCCGCCAATCCAGCCCCCTCAGTCAGTTCCGCACGATCCTGGCCACCCCAGCCACTGGTACGTCGATCGCCCACAGCTCCGGCGGCGTCGTCGTACTGCGATACATCTCGGTGCCCGAGCAGTCCGACACTACGAGGTCGACCGGTCCAGGCCCGGCACCCTCGACGATGAGCCGGCCCGAGCTGCCACCGTTCACCAGCACCACCGACAGATCCGAGTCGGCCAATCGCACCACAGGATCGGTGAAAGCGGCCACGACGGTCGACGAGCCGACAGCCCGCACCTGCGGGTACCGTGCGTCCGGCCGCGACGGAACCAGTACGCCGTCCAACAGTACGTCGGCGTGATCGCGGAGGAACCCGAGCCAGTACCGCACGACCCGCTCGTGTTCGGCGGACAACGCGTCGAGCTCCATCGACACCTGCGGCGTACTGAACATCGCGCCGATGAACTGCTGGGCCACAGTCTCCGCCGACGCGTCGGGATGCCACATCAGCATGTCCGAGTGGACCGCGCGACCGCCGGCCAGCAGTCGGCTGTCGATGGTGCGAACCCGGTTCTCCACCGGGTCCATCGCACAGTCGCCGGCCCGCAGGAACGTGCCGAACTGCCACAGTCGTGGGTTCACGTAGTCCTGCCGGAACTCGATCAGCACGTCCGGCCGCAACCGCTTCAGCTCAGTGGTGACCGCCCGCAGGAACAGCTCGACGCCCTCGTCGACGGACGTGCAGTCGCCGTCAGGCGCCGGGGGAGGACTGTCCCGGGCCCACGAGTCGATGAAGTCGAGCTTCAGGCCGTCGACTCCCCAGTCGCGCACCGGCCGGATGCAGCACTCGACCAGGTGCTCGCGCACCTCGGGGTAGCGCGGATCCAGGACCGCGGTGACCTGTCCGTCGGCGAATCCGAGGGTGCGGTCCTTCAAGCGGTCCCACGCCTTGGAGTGCACACCGATCAGCGGCGGCGCGAGCCAGAGCACGTAGCTCAGTCCGAGATCGTGCACGCGTCGTACATGCTCGGACATGTCGGGGAATGTCCGGCTGGTCGGCTCCCAGTCACCGCAGTACGCGTAGCCGCGCGCGGTGTCGTCCGTCTGCCAGCCGTCGTCGACGATCACCGCCTCACAGCCGTACGCCGCCCCGTCGCGGGCGTGACGCTCGACCGACTCGGCGGACACGTGCTGATGGTCGCTGTACCAGGTCGAGTACATCGGCTGCCGGGCCAGCTCAGGCACCGGCACGATCCGGTCGCCGAGCTCGGCGGTCCAGTCGGCGGTGACACCCTCGAGCGCCTCGGCGAAGTGCAGGTCGCGGACGTCGATCCGCAGGATGAAGCTCTGGCCTTCGACATCGTCGACGATCACCTCGACCAGTTGCTCGGCGGTCTCCTCATGAACCCCGATGGCGAAGTCGCAGCCGCGGACATGCGACGACAGCGAGACGGTCAGCAGGTTCCGGTCCTGCGCGTCGACCAGGGTGCCGATCGGCGCGGAGCGGACCGACCGGATCTCACGACGAGAGCCCCAGTCGGTCGGCAGCTCCCGCCGGGACGATTGCGTGGCCCGCCACAGTGACACGGCCGACTCGGCCGGCCAGGCGAAGCGCAGGGTGACCGGACCACCGGCCACCACCTCGTACCGCAGCACGCCCGGCTCGGTCGTCGGCAGCTCGGTCATCGACGCCGCGTCACTCGCTGTGCCGGTCCGGCACAGGCCACCGGGCGAGCGGATCTCGAAAGTCGTCACGTCGTGGACTATAGCGGTAAAACCAAGGCCCCAGAAGGTATTGACGGAATTGGTCTACCTCTCTGGTTTTAGCGCTAATATCCGATGTTCCGAGGAGTGGCCGTGCTGGCTCTGACCTCCGGCAACAGCTATGTCGAGGACGCCTTCGCCTGGGCCCGGAAGCGGGCCCTGGACTGGGTCCAGACCGACGCCGCGCCGGGCAATCTTCCGTCGTACTGGGCCGGCTATCCGTCCCGGCCGATGTTCTACTCGCGCGACGTCTGCCACCAGGCCGCCGGCGCGCACCTGCTCGGCCTGGACGCGGAGAACTTCGCGATGTTCCGGCATTTCGCCGCCTCGGCGACGCCGGCCCGGAAGTGGTTCCCGATCTGGGCGTTCCATTTCGACGGGCGGATCGCCGCCCTCGACTACCACCACGACGAGCACTTCGTCCGGGAGATCCCCGCGGTGTTCGATCTGACCTACCGGGCGCTGGAACAGTACGACTGGACCGGCGACCGCCGATGGCTCGACGACCCCGACCTGGCGGCGTACTACCGGCACAGCATCGGCGAATTCGTCGCGGCGCACGACACCGACGGCGACGGCATCCCCGAGGCGGGCGGGACCGGGGACATCTTCCTCGGCACCGCCACCTACAACGAGCGGGAGGCGCCGCTCATCGTCGCGGGCGACGGCCTGGCCCTCCAGTACGCCGTACTCCGCAAACTCGGTCACCACGCCGACGCCGACCGGATCCAGGCAACGTTCCTCGACGACTGGTGCAACGGGGAGCAGTTCGCGCGTGGGCGGACCAAGGACGGGTTCGACTACGGCTGGGGACTGGAGTCGCACGATCTGGTCCCGCTGTTCGGGCTGAGTGGCACCGGCGAACGCAACGAGCGGCTCCTCGACTATGTGGAAGCCCAGCTGGAGACCCACCCTCCGCTGAACATCGAGTCGTTCAGCTACCTGCCCGAGCTGCTGTTCCGGAACGGTCGCGGCGAGTCGGCCTGGCGCTGGACCAAGCACCTGATCGACAGCCGGGACGACTACCCGGAGATCTCCTTCACCGTCGTCGAACACCTGGTCGCCGGACTGCTCGGGCTGCGCCCGGACGCGCCGAATGCGGCCCTGACGATCGCGTCCCACCTGCCGGCCGAGATCGACTGGCTGACCGCCGACCATGTCCGCGTCGGCGACTGGGATCTCCGCATCCACCAAGAAGGCCGGCGTACGACCGAAGTCACCGTGCACAGCGGACCCGGGCCGCTCACGGTGACGGTCGGCCGCACCGGTCCCCGCACGATCGAGCCCGGTCGGACCGCCCGGGTCAGCACACCGACGAAGGACCCCTCATGAAGCTTCCCTATCGCTTGCTGCCCGTTGCGACCGCACTCCTCCTGGCCGCAGGCTGTGCCACCGGCAGCCAGCCCGCCGCCAACAACTCCAAGGACGACGGCGGGTCCGCCGACATCACCTTCTCGTTCTGGGGCACGAACTCCGAAGCCGCGTCGCTGAAGGCGATCGCGGCCAAGTTCGAGCAGGCCAACCAGGGCACGAAGGTGACCACGAACTGGATCCAGTCCGACTACGAGCAGAAGATCCAGACCTCGATCGCCGGCGGCACCCAGTCGACCGTGATGGAGATCAGCAACACCAGCCTGGCCGGGTTCGCGCCCAGCTTCGCCGAGCAGCAGGTCGACCCGGGCAAGTACGTGCAGCCGAACATCTCCTCGGCGCTGCAGTTCCAGGGCAAGTACTACGCGATGCCGTTCGCGGCCAAGCCCAAGGTGATGGCGATCAACGTCGACGCGTTCAAGGCCGCCGGCGTACCGTTGCCGAGCACAACGACTCCGCTGACGCTGGACGAGTTCAAGGCGATCGCGGCCAAGCTGTCGCACGGTGACGGCAAGGCCCGCGTCTTCGGGTCGAGCAATCTCTGGTACCGCGGCTGGCTGACGGCGGCCGGCGGCGGCTACTACAACGCCGACGCGAGCCAGTGCACCTTCGGTGACGACACCGGCGTGAAGACCGCGCAGTACGTCGTCGACATGCAGAAGGAGCGGTACGCGCCGACCTCGCTGGACATCCAGGGGCAGGACCAGGCGCAGTGGTTCGCGGCCGGCCGGCTGGCCACCTTCAGCGACTTCGGGCCGTGGACGGTCGCGGACTTCGCGAAGATCAGCAAGCCCGCGTGGACGCTGGTCCCGGTCCCCGGCAAGGGATTCCCGATGGAGGTCGACGGTCTCGCGATCAGCAAGAAGGCGACCGGCAAGCAACTCGAGACGGCGAAGAAGTTCGTCGAGTTCGCCAGCACCCAGCAGGTCGCCCAGGACCAGCTGATCCAGGGCAACACGGCTCTCGGTGTACCGATCATCGCTGCCTCGACGCCGACGTTGGAGAAGGTGCTGCCGGCCGACCGCAACCTGGCCGCGTTCACCACCGCGCTGAAGAGCGGCCTGGTCGGTGTCTCGGTCGCTCGCGAGGCGCAGATCTCCGGCGACGCGGACAAGGGGATGACCAGCTACACCCCGCTCGGCAGCGGCAAGGACGACGTCGCCAAGGTGCTGCCGCGGCTCGCCGCCAAGTGCACCGACGCGCTGAAGCAGCAGTGAGGTAGTCCGTGAACCCGACCATCGGCTGGATCCGCGAACTCGCGGCGTCCCTGGGCGTCCCCGCCGTACTCGTGCCGCTGGTCCCGTTCCTGCTCCTGCTGATCGTCCTGTACGCCGTCATCGGGCTGGCGGCGTACGGGGCGAAGCGGAAGTGGCCGCGGGCCGACAAGACGATCGCGTTCTGGCTGTTCGTCTCGCCGTGGCTGATCGGCTTCGCCATCTTCACGGTCGGACCGATGGCGTCCTCGATCTACGTCAGCCTGACCTCGTGGGACCTGATCACGCCGCCGAAGTTCGTTGGCCTGGCCAACTACAGCGAGGCGTTCCAGGATCCGCGGGTCGGGCAGGCGCTGAAGGTGACGCTGCTGTACGGGCTGATCAGTGTGCCGCTGCAGACCGCCCTGGCGTTCCTGGTAGCGATGCTGCTGAACGCGGAGCTGCCCGGGATGCGTTTCTTCCGGACTGTCTGGTACCTGCCCAGTCTGGTGTCCGGAGTGGCGCAGATGGTGCTGTTCCTGTGGGTGTTCAACCCGCAGTACGGCCTGGCGAACGACGTACTGGGCAAGTTCGGGATCACCGGGCCCGGATGGTTCAACGATGCGTCCTGGGCGTTGCCGACGGTGATCCTGATGAGTCTGTGGACGGTCGGCGGCGCGATGGTGATCTACCTGGCCGGGCTGAAGGACGTGCCGTCGAACCTCTACGAGGCGGCGGCGCTGGACGGCGCCGGTCCGGTGCGGCTGTTCTGGCACGTGACGCTGCCGCAGATGTCGCCGATCATCCTGTTCAACGCGCTGACCGGGATCATCGGCGCGCTGCAGATCTTCACCCAGGGCTTCATCGCGAACGGCGGCCCGAAGGACTCGCTGCTGTTCTTCGTCTACTACCTGTACGACAACGCGTTCCAGAACTTCCGGATGGGCTACGCGTCCGCGCTGGCCTGGATCCTGTTCGTCATCATCCTGGCGCTGACCGCGGTGACGGCCCGGGGAAGCGCGTTCGCCGTGTACTACGAGTCCGAGCTGTCCGGCGGCCGGAAGAGGAGAAGGCGATGACCGTCCTGGCGGAGTCACGGCCGGCGGTGGCGTTCCGCACCGACCGCCCGTTCTGGCGGCGCAACATCTCGCTCACCGTCGTCCTGTACGTCGTTCTGGCCCTCGGGTCACTGGTGTTCGTGTACCCGTTCCTGTGGATGCTCGCGACGTCGCTGCGATCGCTGGCCGGGGTGGGAAGTTCCGGTGCGAGTGTGTGGCCGCAGGAGTTCCTCTGGGACAATTACACGCGGGCGATCACGTCGTTCCCGTTCTGGCGGTACGCACTCAACTCGGTGCTGACCACGCTGATCCCGATCATCGGCACGGTCTTCTCGTGTTCGCTCGCGGGCTTCGCGTTCGCGCGGTTGCGGGTGCGGTTCTCGGGCGTCGTGTTCGCGGTCGTCCTGGCGACGATGCTGCTGCCGGGGGAGGTGACGATGGTGCCGCAGTTCATGCTCTTCAACAACCTCGGCATGATCGACACGCTCTATCCGCTGATCCTGCCGGCGTTCTTCGGGTCGCCGTTCTACATCTTCCTGTTCCGGCAGTTCTTCGCCCGGATGCCGTCCGAGCTCGCCGACGCCGCGGTGGTGGACGGATGCGGGTGGTTCAAGACGTTCTGGCTGGTCTATCTGCCGCTGGCCCGGCCGGCTGTCGTGGCGGTCTCGATCCTGCTGTTCATGGGCTACTGGAACAACTTTCTCGGCCCGGCCATCTACATCAACTCCGACAAGTGGAAGACGCTCCCGCTCGCGCTGGCCGGCTTCCAGTCCGTCAACGGCACGGACACTCCGTTGCTGATGGCAACGTCGGTGCTGATCACACTGCCTTGTCTGGTGCTGTTCTTCGTCGCGCAGAAGCACATCACCAACGGAATCACGTTCACGGGCGGCCGCTGACCGATGGACGCACCGTGCGGACTACTCGGTTCGCAAGGTGTTCCAGGCTGCCCGGACGTGGCCGCGCATGACGGACTCGGCCCAATCGGGGTCGGCCGCGGTGAGAGCGGCGACGAGCTCGTGGTGGTGGGCGAGGCTGCGCCGGAGCGCCTCGGGGGAGTAGCGCGTGAACGTCCGCCAGACGAGCGGGACCTGAACGATCGAGGAGATCACCGCGGTGAGGCGCGTGTTGTCGGCCGCCTCCAGGATCGCTCGGTGGAAGCGGTTGTTGAGCTCGGTGAGCCGGTCCACGTCGGTGGGCAGTCCGTCGGGAGCGATCCGGTCCATCGCATCGGCCAGCTCGGCCAGCATGGTGAGATCGGCGCGGCCTGACGTCGCCGCGAGCCGGCAGCCCCAGGGCTCGAGAACCGACCGGAGACTGAAGATCTCGTCCAGGTCGCGCACGCTCCAGACCTGGACCTGCACGCCGCGATTCCGCTCGTACCGGACCAGGCCCTCGGCGGTGAGCCGGCGCAACGCCTCCCGGATCGGGGTGCGACTGACGCCGAACGCGTCGGCCAGCTCGCCTTCGCGGAGCCATTCGCCGCCGTCGCGCCGTCCGGTCAGGATCTGCTCCCGGATCAGCCGGTAGGCCTCGTCCGCGGCGTGCCCGTTGTCGGCCGCGCGGATCGGTGTGGTGCTCTCGTCCATGGTGGAAGTCACCGTACAACCACCTCAGATTGCATGCAATCCGTTGACACCCTCTGCGGGTCGGCGTAGCTTCTCCGGCATCACAACCGGCGAATTGCATGCAATCTGAGGACGGTGCATGAGTACACCCCTGCCGTTGGACGACGTCCGCGTCGTCGAGTTGGGCCAGTTGCTGGCCGGTCCCTTCTGCGGTCAGCTGCTCGGCGACTTCGGCGCCGAGGTGATCAAGGTGGAGGACCCGGGCCGCGGTGATCCGATGCGGCAGTGGGGCCGCGAACGCCCGTACGGCAAGTCGCTGTGGTGGCCGGTGGTCGCCCGGAACAAGCTGTCGGTCACCGCCGACCTCCGCAGCGAGGACGGCCAGGATCTCGTCCGCCGGTTGATCGCCGGTTCCGACGTACTGATCGAGAACTTCCGGCCGGGAACGTTGGAGCGCTGGGGGCTCGGGCCGGAGCGGTTGTGGGAGCTGAACCCCGGTTTGATCGTCACGCGGGTCAGTGGCTTCGGCCAGACCGGTCCGTACGCCGAACGCGCGGGCTACGGCTCGATCGGCGAGGCGATGGGCGGGATCCGGTACGTCACCGGGGACCCGGATCGTGCACCGTCGCGGGCCGGGATCTCGCTGGGCGACTCGCTCGCCGCGACCTTCGCGTGTCTCGGCACCCTGGTCGCGCTGCACCAGCGCAGCCGGACCGGCCGTGGGCAGCTGGTCGACTCCGCCATCTACGAGGCGGTGCTGGCGATGATGGAGTCGCTGGTGCCGGAGTACCAGGTGGCCGGATACCAGCGGGAGCGGACCGGCACCACTCTGCCCAACGTTGCCCCGAGCAACGTGTATCCGACCGCCGACGGCGAGATGATCCTGATCGCGGCGAACCAGGACACCGTGTTCCGCCGGCTCGCCGAGGCGATGGGCCGTCCCGAGCTGGCCGACGACGAGCGGTACGCGACCCACGGCGCGCGGGGCAGCTCGATGGCCGAGCTGGACGACCTGATCGCCGCCTGGAGCGGCACCGTCAAGGCGGACGAACTGCTGGACCGGCTGAACCAGCACGGCGTTCCGGCCGGCCGGATCTACCGCGCGAAGGACATGCTGACCGACCCGCACTTCAAGGCTCGGGAGGCGATCGTCCGGCTGCTGCACCCGGAGCTGGGCGAGTTCGCCATGCACAACGTGGTCCCGAAGCTGTCCGGCACCCCGGGCCGGGTCCGGCATGTCGGCCCGGCACTCGGCGAGCACAACGACCTGATCTACCGCGACCTGCTGGGCCTCGGCGACAGCGAGCTCGACTCGCTGCGCGCGGCCGGTGTGATCTGAGGAGGAACCCATGACGTATCGGCTCGGTGTGGACGTCGGTGGCACGTTCACCGACATCCTGCTGATCGACGAGGACACCGGCCGGACCTTCCGGGCCAAGACCGCGTCCACTCCCGAGGACCAGTCGATCGGCGTACTGCGCGGGATCGAACGGGCCTGTACGGCGGCCGGCGTCGGACCGTCCTCGATCGGGGAGGTGTTCCACGGAACCACGGTGGCGACCAACGCGATCCTGGAGGGCAAGGGCGCCCGGGTCGGGCTGGTGACCACCGAGGGATTCCGGCAGGTCCTGCAGATCGCCCGATCCTTCGTCCCCGGCGGGCTGGCCGGCTGGATCATCTGGCCGAAGCCCGAACCGCTCGCGGCGCTGGAGGACACGGTCGAGATCCGTGGCCGGATCGGCTCGGACGGCACCGTGGTGACCGAGCTGGACGAGGACGACGTACGCGCCAAGCTCGGTCGCCTCAGGGACCGCGGCGTCGAGGCGCTCAGCATCAGCCTGATCAACTCCTATGCCAACCCCGACCACGAGCAGCGGGTCGCGGCCCTCGCGGCCGAGATCCTGCCCGGCATCTCCGTGTCCCGCTCGTCCGCGGTCCTGCCCGAACTGCGTGAGTACGAGCGGACCATCACGACAGTCGCGAACGCCGCGGTCCAGCCACAGGTC
This sequence comes from Kribbella sp. NPDC049227, assembly GCF_043197265.1. Lineage (NCBI taxonomy): Bacteria > Bacillati > Actinomycetota > Actinomycetes > Propionibacteriales > Kribbellaceae > Kribbella > Kribbella sp. NPDC049227. The sequence goes on from NZ_JBICST010000003.1 coordinate 434,985, forward strand.
GCGCGGTACGTCGCCAACCTCGAGTCGCAACTGCGCGAGTCGGGGGTCGAGGGCCGGCTGTGCATCCTCCGCAGCGACGGCGGTCTGGTGTCCGCGAAGGTTGCCGCCGACAACCCGGTGAACCTCCTGCTGTCCGGCCCGGCCGGTGGAGTCACCGGCGCGACCTGGGTGGCCGAACAGGCCGGCTACCCGGACTTCCTGACCTTCGACATGGGCGGTACGTCGACTGATGTCGCACTCGTCCAGGGCCTGACTCCGCGGGTCGGGCGGGAGACGACGGTCGGAGACCTGAAGGTCCGGGCCACCTCGGTCGATGTCCGGACGGTCGGCGCCGGTGGCGGTTCGATTGCCCATGTACCGCCCCTCACCCAGGCTCTGCGCGTCGGCCCGCAGTCCGCAGGCGCCGCGCCAGGCCCGGCGGCGTACGCGGCCGGTGGTACGCAGCCCACCGTCACCGACGCGAACGTTGTCCTCGGCTACCTTCCGGCCGATCTGGCCGGTGGCGAGATCACCCTCGATCGCGAGGCCGCGCGGGCCGCGGTGAAGCCGATCGCGGATGCCACCGGACTGGCCTCGGTGGAGGCTGCCGCTGCCGGGATTGTCGACATCGTCAACGAGAACATGTTCGGTGCGCTCCGGCTGGTATCGGTCCAGCAGGGCTTCGACCCGCGTGACTTCGCCCTGGTCGCCTTCGGTGGCGCCGGACCTCTGCACGCCAACGCCCTCGGCAAGCTCACCGGTGCGTGGCCGGTGATCATCCCGCCGTCGCCAGGAGTGCTCTGCGCGTACGGCGATGCCACCACGAACCTGCGCGACGAGGCGGTCCGCACCCTGGTACGGCGCTTCGGCGAACTGACCGACGACAGCCTGCGCGACCTGCTCACGGACCTCGCCGCCAAGGCCCGCGCGACCCTCACCGGCCAAGCCGTTCCCGAGGACGAGCAGGAGGTCGTGTACTCCGTCGACCTCAGGTACCACGGTCAGGGCTTCGAGATCCCTGTGCCTGTCGACCTCGGCAGTTTCGACGGTGACGGTGGTGGGCTCGATGCGCTGCGGCAGGCTTTCGACGCCGAGCACCGGCGGCTGTTCTCGTTCGTCCTGGACGCAGAGCAGGAGCTCGTCACCGCCCGGGCGACCGCGCACGGACCCAAGCCTGAGGTCGCTGCGTCCGAGCTGCCGGCCGGCGCCACGGATCCCACGCCCGCACTGCGCACGCGCGCCCAGATCTGGGTCGAGGGTGCCGAGGTCAGCGCCGGGATCTACGACCGCGCGCTGCTGCGGGCCGGGAACGTCGTACGCGGCCCGGCGATCGTGACCGAGATGGACTCCACCACCCTGATCCTGCCCGGGCACGCGGCGACCGTGCATCCCAGCGGCAGCCTACTGATCCGGCCCGCCGGCAACGAGATGGACGAGGAGCGCTGACATGGCCCGCCTGATCGAGACCGCCACCGAACCCCTGACCCGCGTCGACGTCGACGTCGTCACCCTCGACCTGATCGAGAACGCGCTGCGCAACGCGCGGTACGAGATGGACGAGGTGCTGTTCCGGACCGCGCTGTCGCCGGGGATCCGCGAGCAGCACGACGAGTTCCCGCTGATCGCCAACCCGGACGGGAAGATGATGGTCGGCCAGTTCGGCCTGTCGATCCCGGACTTCCTGGACAACTTCGCCGGCGACATCGAGGAGGGCGACGTACTGCTCACCTCCGATCCGTACTCGTGCGGCGCGGCGATCAGCCACGCGAACGACTGGCTGGTGGTGCTGCCGATCTACGTCGACGGCCGGATCGTCGGCTGGTCGGCGATGTTCGGGCACATGTCCGACGTCGGCGGGAAGTCGCCGGCGTCGATGCCGACCGACGCGCGCACGATCTACGAGGAAGGCGTGGTGATCCCGCCCTTCAAGCTCTACAAGAAGGGTGTGCTCGACGAGGACGCGCTCCGGATCATCCTCAACCAGGTCCGCAAGCCGGACTGGAACCGGGCCGACCTGCACGGCATCGTCGCCGCCTGCCGAACCGCGGCCCGCCGGGTGCAGGAGATGTGTGCGCGGTTCGGCGTGGACACCTACAACTCCGCGCTCGAACAGTTGCTGGACCGCAACTACCGGGCGATGAAGACGCTGCTGGAGATGGTGTTCACCGACGGCGAGACGATCTCGTTCACCGACTACATCTGCGACGACGGGCTCGGGTACGGGCCGTACGAGCTGAAGCTCAGCCTGACCCGCACCGGGGAGAAGGTGCTGCTCGACTTCAGCGGCAGCAGCCCGCAGGCCCAGGGGCCGATCAACTACTACCTGAACGAGAACCTGGTCCGGATGTTCTTCGGCATCTACATGATCACCGTGGCCGACCCACAGATCCTCTGGAACGACGGCTTCTACCCGCTGGTCGACGTGAAGATCCCGGACGAGTCGTTCTGGAAGCCGAAGTTCCCGGCCGCGCTGAACGCGCGCAACCACGGGATCGGCCGTGTCTTCGACCTGTTCGGTGGACTGCTCGGACAGACCAACCCGAGCCTGCTCAACGCCGCAGGGTTCTCGTCGTCGCCGCACTTCATGTACTCCGGCAACTACGGGCCGGGGGAGCGAAAGGGCGAGTGGTTCCAGCTGTACTCGATCGGGTTCGGCGGGATCCCGGGTCGCCCGGTCGGGGACGGGCCGGACGGTCACTCGCTCTGGCCGTCGTTCGTGAACATCCCGTGCGAGTACCTGGAGTCCTACTACCCACTGCGGATCGAGCGGTGGGAGACCGTCGCGGACACCGGTGGCGCGGGACTGCATCGCGGCGGCAACGGTGTCGACGTGGCGTACCGGTTCCTGGAGGCGGGGACGATCGCGATCCACGACGACCGGTGGCTGACGTACCCCTGGGGCGTGAACGGCGGCGAACCGGGTGCGCGCAGCCGCAAGTGGATCGAGCGCGCCGACGGTACGTCGGAGATGCTCGGCAGCAAGGTGCACGACGTACCGGTCGGGATCGGCGACCTCCTGCACTTCGTCACCTGGGGCGGCGGTGGGTGGGGTGACCCGCTCGCCCGCGACTCCGACCTGGTCGGTCTGGAGGTCCTCCGCGGTCTCATCACCGTCGACGGCGCCCGCCGGTACGGCGTGGTGTGCGACGAAGAAGGTCTGGTCGACGTTGCGGCGACGGACGAGTTGCGCACGGAGCTCCGAACCGGTCGCCCTGACCCGTTGCCCACCTTCGACAGCGGCCCAAGCATCGAAACCATCCTGGCCAATGCCCTGGCGGAGACCGGCCTCCCGGCGCCACGCCCACCGGTGGCGCGATGAGTCCGGACGCTGGGTTCGACGGGCGGCTCGAGCCGGGGAGCCGGCCGGCCTTGCTGGTGGTGGACCTGATGCGGGCGTACTTCGACCCGGCGAGTCCGCTGTGCCTGCCGTCGAAGGACTGCCTGGACTCGGCCGCCCGGTTGCTCGGTGCGGCGCGCCTGCACGGCGTACCGATCATCCACACCCGGGTCGCCTACGGCCCGGGTGGTGTCGACGGCGGGATGTTCGTCCGGAAGGTGCCGGCGTTGACGCAGCTTTTCGACGGCGGCGGCGTGATGGGCGAGCTGATGCCGGAGGTCGCGCCGGCCGCTGACGAGCTCGTCCTGGTCAAGCAGTACGCGAGCGCGTTCTTCGGCACGACCCTCGCCTCGACGCTGCATGCCCAAGGCATCGACACGCTCGTCCTCGCCGGCGTCAGCACCAGCGGCTGCATCCGTGCCAGCGCGGTCGACGCGATCCAGTACGGCTTCGTCCCGCTGGTCGTCCGGGACGCGGTCGGTGATCGCGGTCCCGGGCCGCATGAGGCGAACCTGTTCGACCTGCAGGCCAAGTACGCCGAGGTGATCGCCGAGCCCGTTGCCCTCGGCTACCTCGCGGAGGATCGATGAACACCGTGCAGATCGTCGAGATGGCACCCCGCGACGGCCTGCAGAACGAGTCCGCCGTCCTCACCGCCGAGGCGAAGGCCGAGCTGATCGAACGCGCTGTCCGCGCGGGCACCCGCCGGATCGAGGTGACCAGCTTCGTCAACCCACACCGCGTCCCGCAACTCGCCGACGCCGACGAACTCATGTCCGTCCTCCCGAGGTACGACGGCGTGCGGTACGCCGGACTGGTCATGAACCAGCGTGGTCTCGACCGGGCTCTGGCCGGCGGGGTCGACGAGATCGATGTGGTTGTCGTTGCCACCGACACCTTCTGTCAACGCAATCAGGGGATGACGACCGCGGAGGCCTGCGCCACCGCCGCGACGCTGGTCGCCGAGGCGAAGGCGGCAGGCATCTTCACCACCATCACCATCGGCGCGTCCTTCGGCTGCCCGTTCGAAGGCGAGGTCCCGCTCGACCGCCTCGGCGAGGTACTCCGGCAGGTCGTTGCCGCAGGCCCTGACGAGCTGGCCCTGGCCGACACGATCGGAGTCGCCGTACCGACTGACATCACCGAGCGGGCGGCGCTGGCCCGATCGATGGCCGGACAGGACCTCCCGCTGCGACTTCATCTGCACGACACGCGCAACACCGCCGCAGCGAACGCGGTGGCCGCACTCGCTGCCGGCATCATCACGCTGGATGCCAGCATCGGTGGTGCCGGTGGGTGTCCGTTCGCACCGGCGGCCACCGGCAATCTCGCGACCGAGGACTTGCTCTATCTGCTGCGACGGATGGGCTGGAGTACGACGGTCGACCTCGCCGAGACCATCGCTTCGGCCGGCTGGCTGGAGAAACAACTCGGTAAGACCCTGCCCAGCGCGCTGCTGCGTGCCGGGTCCTTCCCCTGAGTCAGTCCCGCCCCAGAATGCCCTGCTCGTAGCCTTTCGCCACCGCTGCCGCGCGGTCGTTGACGCCGAGCTTGGTGAAGAGGTGGCTGAGATGCGTCTTGACCGTGGCCTCGCTGATGAACAGCTCGCGGGCGATCTCGCGGTTCGAGGTGCCCATGGCAACGAGTGCGAGGACCTGGCGTTCGCGGGGAGCCAGCGGACTCGGCGCCGGGGTGCGGACGGCCGAGACCAGCCGGGAGGCGACGGCAGGGGAGAGGACCGTCCGTCCGGCCGCCGCTTCGCGCACGGCCGTGAACAACTCGTCCCGTGGGGCGTCCTTGAGCAGGTAGCCCGTCGCACCGGCCTCGATCGCGGGCACGGTGTCGGTATCGGTGTCCCAGGTGGTGAGGACCAGGACCTTCGCGCGGGCGCCGCCGCGGGTCAGTTCCCTGATGGCGTCGAGCCCGCCGCCTCCCGGCATGCGCAGGTCCATCAGGATCACGTCGGGGTCGAGGTCGGCGGCCAGTGCGACCGCCTCCACGCCGTTGGACGCCTCCGCGAGCACGGTGAAGCCGGGCACCGACTCGAACATGCCGCGCAGGCCGTTGCGGACGACCGGATGGTCGTCGACGAGAAGCAGCGAGATCTCACTCATGGAGCACCAACGGTACGCGAGCCGACACCGCCGTACCGGCGCACGGCTCGGCCTCGACGGTGAGCGAGCCGGCGATCCGCTCGGCCCGGGCGCGCATACCCTCCAGACCGAAACCGCCGGTGCTGCTGCGGGCGGGCAGTGCCATCGGTTCGAACCCCTTGCCGTCGTCGCGGATGTCCAACGTGACCTCGTCGTCCATGAAGCTGAGGGTGACCCCGACCCGGGTCGCGGCCGCGTGCTTGGACACGTTCGCCAAGGCCTCCTGAGTGATGCGCAGGAGCGTGGCCGACACCTCCCCGTGCAGGTGCTGCGCAGTACCCGTGAGCGTGAACTCCGTGCGTACGCCGGTCCGGTCCGCCCACTGGTCGACGGTCTTGCGCAGCGCCTCGGGAAGTCCGTCGTACGACAGACCCGCGGGCGCGAGGTTGTGGACCGAGCGGCGGGCTTCGCCCAGGCTGTGCCGGGCCAGCTCGGTCGCGCGGTCCACGTGCTCCCGCGCGGCCGTCTGGTCGGACATGGTCGCGACCGCCTGGAGCTGGGCGATGATGCCGGTCAGGCCCTGGGCGATCGTGTCGTGGATCTCCGCCGCCAGCCGCCGGCGCTCGTCGGCGATGCCCGCTTCCCTTGCCTGGACAAGGAGTTGAGCCTGCAGAGCGGCGTTCTCGTCGCGGGCCTGCTGGAGCTCGACGATGGTGGCCGCCCGGCCCCGGGACCGTTGTTCTTCCTGTTCGCTGAAGTGGACGACGAGCGTCAGCATCACGTTGTTGCCCGCCAGAAGGACCGCGAAGACGATCCACTTCATCCCGCCGTCGACAGGGATCCCACTGGTCTGCGCCCCCGCCACCGGGATCGAGCAGGCGAACAGCGCGACTCGTCTCCAGCGTCGCCCGGGAATCAGTTCCTCGGCATCGAAGTACCCCGCCACGGCGTAGAAGGCGAAGAACGGATTCATCAGGGTGAGCGCGAAGCCGATCACGTAGCGGATCGCGTAGTACGTGACCGACAGCCGGCTCGGACCGACGCGGGTGCGGTCGCCCCACCAGAGCTGGAGCAGTACGGCCGCGACGACGAGAGCCGCGGCCGTGGTTTGCCGCGCCGCGGTCGGCATGATCAGCTCGACCGTGGCGGCCGACAGGAGGGTTCCGAGGACGAGCAGACCGAGCGGCTGCCACCTCCGGAACACCTGCTGCCGCCGATCGATGTCCGCTTCCGCTGTCGTCACCCTGTCAGTCTCCTACTCCCAGCGGAACCAGCGGATGGCGGCCGCCGAGAGGACGATCGCCCAGGCAGCGAGTACGCCGAGGTGCGACCACGCCGGCCAGTCTCCGGCCGCGGCCTGGCCCAGTGCACGGGCCGCCGCCCCGAAGGGGGTCGCCTCGACGATGTGCCGGAGGACATTCGGCATGTTCTGGACAGGCAGCCAGACACCGGCGCAGAACATGCTCGGGAAGAACACCGCCGAGCCGATCGCGCTCGCGACCTTCGCCGTACGGGCCAGAGCGGTCACCAGCGCACCGATGGCCAGCGCGACGGCGGCGGTGAGCAACAGTGCCAGCGCATAGCCGAACGCCTGCTGCGGAAGCTTCACGTCGAAGGCCAGCCGGCCGATCGTGAGGCAGACCAGCGCCGACAGCAGCGCCGTGGCGCCGTTCAGTCCCATCTGTGCGATCAGCAAGGCGGACGGGCGGACCGGTGTCGCCGACATCCGGCGCAGGATGCCGCGTTCGCGATAGCCGGTGATGACCGGCGGCATCGTCTGCAGGCCGGTCACGATCAGCGCGACCAGCACGAGGATCGGCACGTACAGGTCGATCAGCCGGAGACCGCCGAGGCCGTCGTCGACCTTCCGGAACGACGGGATGCTGCCGAGGATCACCAGCAGCACGGGTGGGAAGCCCAGGGTCCAGAAGAGGATGCCGGGCTCGCGCCGGAACAGCCGAGCCTCGGTGCGCAGCACGGCGGCGAAGGGAGAGGCGGTGCCGCGAGGAGTCGCGGTCGGAACGGTGGTGGCGGTAGTCATTGTGTAGCTCCGGTCAGGTCGAGGAAGGCGTCGTCCAGCGTGGCGTCGGTGACCCTGAGCTGGTGCGCGGTGATGCGGTGCCGGGCCAGGAGCGAGAGCACCGCGGTGACGGTGTCGTCGGTCCCGCCGAGCGTGATCCGGTCGTCCTTGTACTCGACCGAGGCCAGCGCCGGCAGTGCGGCGAGTTCCTCCTCGTCGAGCGGTGCCGACGGTGTGAACGAGATGACGGTCGATCCGGCCGTCCGGCTGATCAGGCCGCGCGGTGTGTCGAGCGCGGTGATGCGGCCCTTGTCGATCAGGGCGATCCGGTCGCACAACCGCTGCGCTTCCTCCATGAAGTGCGTGACCAGCAGGACGGTGACGCCCCGCGCGCGGACGTCCTCGACGATCTCCCAGGTGTCGCGGCGGGCGCGCGGGTCGAGCCCGGTCGTCAGCTCGTCGAGGACGACCACCCGGGGGTTGCCGATCAGCGCGAGCGCGATGAACAGCCGCTGTTTCTGGCCGCCGCTGAGGACGCCGAACCGGGTCTTCAGCTGAGCAGTCAGGCCGAGGCGTTCGGCCAGCGGCCGCCAGTCGGCCGGGTTCGGGTACAAGGCGGCGTACAGCTCGAGTGCCTCGCGCACGGTGAGCTTGGCCTGCAGCTCGCTCTCCTGGAGCTGGGCACCGAGGACCTGGGTCACCGCCGCGTGGTCGGCGACCGGGTCGAGCCCGGCGACCCGGATCCGGCCCGCGTCGGGGACCCGCAGGCCCTCGATGGACTCGACCGTGGTCGTCTTCCCGGCACCGTTCGGGCCGAGGATCCCGAAGATCTCGCCTTCCTCGACGGTGAACGACACACCGTCGACGACGGTCCGGTCGCCGTAGGACTTGCGCAGATTACTGACTTCGACGACAGCCCCACGGGCCGCCGTTCTCGTACTCGCCGTGGTCATACGACGAGCCTCGCGGACGACCCACCCAACCCACATCGCCCATCAAGATCGACCCGGTATCAACCGATCGGCTGATACCGGGTGTACGCCGCCTACCTGGTGTAGAGGGCCTCGACATCGGCCTCGTGGTTCTTCATCACGATGTGCCGGCGGAGCGAGAGCTTGAGCGACAGCTCGCCGCTCTCCTGCGTCCAGTCGGTCTCGAGGATGTGGAACTTCTTGATCCCCTCGGCCTTGGAGACCGAGCCGTTGGCCTCGTCGACAGCCTTCTGGATCTCGGCGATGAGGTCCTCGTCGGCGGTCAGCGACGCGACGTCGGTGGGCTTGCCGCGCTCGGTCGCCCACGGCACGATCGTCTCCGGGTCGATCGTGATCAGCGCCGCGATGAACGGCTTGCCGTCGCCGACGACCATGCACTGACTGACCAGCGGGTGCAGCCGGATCTGGTCCTCCAGCACGGTCGGCGCGACGTTCTTGCCGCCCGCGGTCACCAGGATCTCCTTCTTCCGGCCGGTGATCTTGATGAAGCCGTCGACGTCGAACTCACCCAGATCGCCGGTGTGGAACCAGCCGTCCGCGTCGATCGCGGCGGCGGTCGCCTCGTCGTTCTTCCAGTAGCCCTGCATCACCTGGCCGCCCTTGAACAGCAGTTCGCCGTCGTCCGCGACCCCGACCGAGACACCGGGCAGCGGCCGGCCGACGGTCCCGATGCGGATGTCGTCGGGCAGGTTGACCGCCACCGCCGCCGTGGTTTCGGTCAGGCCGTAGCCCTCCAGCACCGGTACGCCGATACCGCGGAAGAAGTGGCCGAGCCGGTCACCCAGTGGCGCGCCGCCGGAGACGGCGTACTGGACCTGGCCGCCGAGAACGGCGCGGAGCTTGCTGTAGACGAGCCGGTCGAACAGCGCGTGCTTGGCCTTCAGCCCGAACGACGCGCCGCCCTTGTCCTGCGCCTGCGAGTAGGCGATCGCGGTGTCCGCGGCGGCGTCGAAGATCTTGCCCTTGCCCTCCGAGTGCGCCTTCTGGCTGGCCGAGTTGAACACCTTCTCGAACACCCGCGGCACGCTGAGGATGAACGTCGGCTTGAACTCGCCGAGGTCGGGGACCAGGTTCTTCACGTCGGCGGTGTGGCCGACCTTGACCATCTTCATCACGCAGCCGACCTGGATGATCCGGGCGAACACGTGGGCCAGCGGCAGGAACAGCAGCGTGCTCGCGCCGTTGACGTCGAACAGGCCGTCGAGGATCTTCACCGCCGGGCCGAGCTCGTCCAGGAAGTTCGAGTGGCTGATCTTGCAGCCCTTCGGGCGGCCCGTCGTCCCGGACGTGTAGATGAGCGTCGCCAGGTCGCTCGGCACGACCGCCGTACGGCGCTTGTCGAACTCGGTGTCGCTGATCTCCTGGCCGAGCACGGTCAGCTCGTCGACGGCGCCGGCCTCGATCTGCCAGACCTCCTGCAGGTGCGGCGCTTCCGGCCGGGCGGACTCGACCACCGCCCCGTGGGCCGCGTTCTCGGCGATCGCGACGACCGCGTCGGAGTCGGTCAGGATCCACTGCACCTGCGACGCCGAGGAGGTCTCGTAGATCGGCACCGTGACCGCGCCGATGGTCCAGATCGCGTAGTCGATCAGGGTCCACTCGTACCGGGTCGCGCTGAGCAGGGCGACCCGGTCGCCGTGCTTCACGCCGGCCGCGATCAGGCCCTTCGCGACGCCGGTCACCTGCCGGGCGAACTCGGCCGCGGAGACGTCGAGCCAGCCTCCCCCTGAGTCCGACCCGACCCGCCGGCTGAACACAGCGGTGTCAGGATGGGAGGACGCGTTCGCCCAGACGGGGTCGCTCAGGCTCCCGGTGGGTGGCTCGGTCACAGCAGGAACGGTGTACTCACGCATCCGCGTCTCCTCAGTCGGTCACGAATTGTCGACTTCCGGCGCACGCTACAGTCACCTACCCATAAGTAGCCAGGTTCATGTGACCCAAGGAACAGGTGCCCGCAGCAATGCCCACGCTCGACCTCAGTTGCGACGACCTGGTCGTTGCTGATCCAGCCTACGTCGCCGAGCGACTCGGTTCGGACACCCTCTGGCGCGAGTGGTGGCCGGAGCTGACCCTGACCCCCTCGGAGCGGCGCGGCCTGGAGGGCGTGCGCTGGTCGGTGACCGGCGCGGCCGTCGGTACGGCGGAGTGGTGGCTGGAACCGGTCCGCGACGGGGTCGTGGTGCATTGGTACCTGCGTGTCGATCCGCGCCGGCCGGTCCGCGGCCGGGCCCTGGACAGGTTGCGGGAGCGGTACGTCGCGGCGTACCGGGAGCGGATGTGGCGGTTCAAGGACGAAGCCGAGGCAGGCCGCGCGGCGGGCGAGCACCGTCCCGGATCCGATCCCGCGATAGTCTCCGGTGAGGACACCGCACCCGGCCGTCCTCGTACCACTCGTCCCACCGGTTCCCGCACCACCAGCCCTGGCAGTTAAGAGGTGTATCAATGGCGGAACAGACCACCTCGACCATCGTGGTGAACGCGACCCCGAAGCAGATCATGGCGGTGATCGCGGACTTCGCGGCGTACCCGGAATGGGCCGACTCGATGCGGGAGACCGAGGTGCTGTCCACCGACGAGGCCGGCCGGCCGAAGCAGGTACGCTTCCGGGTCGACGCCGGGGCGATCTCGGACGAGTACACGCTGGCCTACACGTGGTCCCGCAACGAGGTGACCTGGACGCTGGTGCAGGCCAAGATGGTGAAGGGGATGGACGGCGCCTATGTGTTGCGCGACCTGGGTCCGGACGGGCAGGAGGGGACCGAGGTGACGTACCGGCTCGCCGTCGACGTGGCGATCCCGATGATCGGCATGCTGAAGCGCAAGGCCGAGAAGGTCATCATCGACACCGCCCTGAAGGGCCTCAAGAAGCGCGTCGAGTCGTAAGTCCGTGACTCGGGTCCTGCTGTACACGGGTAAGGGCGGCGTAGGCAAGACGACCTCCGCCGCGGGAACGGCCACGCTCGCCGCGCTGCGCGGGCTGCGCACGCTGGTGCTGTCGACCGATGCCGCGCACTCGCTGTCGGATGCGTTCGACTGCGAGGTCGGTGGTGAGCCGACCGAGGTCGACGACCTGCTGTTCGTCCAGCAGATCGACGCACAGCGCCGGTTCGAGCGGTCCTGGGGCGACATCCAGGCGTACCTGCGCTCGGTGCTGAACATGGTCGGGGTCGACCCGATGGAGGCCGAGGAGCTGACCGTGCTGCCCGGCGCGGAGGAGGTGCTCGCGCTGCTCGAGGTGCGCGACCACTTCCGGTCCGGGCGCTGGGACGTGATCGTGGTCGACTGCGCGCCGACCGCCGAGACGCTCCGGCTGCTCGCGTTGCCCGAGGCCCTCAACTGGTACATGGGTCGCATCTTCAACGCCGAGCGCAAGGTGATGAGAACCTTCCGGCCGTTCCTGAGTCGTCCGTCGGGCATCCCGGTGCCGGACGACACGGTCTTCGACGCACTGCGGCGGTTGCAGAGCGACCTGTCGGACATCCGCACGCTGCTGGCCGGCCCGGACGCGTCGGTGCGGCTCGTGCTCACGCCGGAGGCCGTGGTCGTCGCCGAGGCGCGGCGTTCGCTGACCCGCCTCTCGCTGTACGGCTACCGCGTCGACGGCGTGGTGGCGAACCGCGTGTTCCCGGCCGCGGGCGCGGACACCTGGCGGCGTCAGTGGGTCGCGGCGCAGCGCGGGATCCTCGAGGAGGTCGCCGACTCGTTCCGGCCGTTGCCGATCTGGGAGTCGCCGTACCGGGTCTGTGAGCCGGTGGGTGTCGAGGAGCTGGCCGCCTTCGCGGTCGAGATGTACGGCGGGGACGACCCGTTCGCCCGGGCCACGGACGAGACGTCGCTGTGGGTGGACCGGCACATCGACACCGACGGCCGCACCTACACGCTGACCATGCCGTTGCCGCTGGCCTCCGCGGACGAGCTGGAGCTGGCCCGGCACGGCGATGAGCTGATCATCACGGTCGGGTCGTACCGCCGGGTGCTGCCGCTTCCGGCCGCGCTCGCGCGTGGAGTGGTCGCGGGTGCGCGACTGGACGAGGGACGGCTGCAGGTGCGGTTCGCGCCGCGCGAGTCGGCGCGTCCGGTGCCGTCCGGCGAAGTGCCGAGTGGGAGCGGACCGCTGGAGTCCGCGCAGGAGCTGGCGCAGGGCCTGACAGCGGAGTACCACGAGCAGTTGACCCAGCAGCGTGCGCGCGAGGCAGCGATCGGGAGGGCCGTTGAGTAAGGAGCCGATCGGTAGCCTCGCCGAGGAGGCGGCCAAGCTGTTCGCAGTACTGCAGCATGCGGCCGATGTGGACGAGACGAAGCATTCCGAACAGACACCGGCCGCGGACGAAGAGCACCAGCACAAGCTTGGGCCTGACTGCGTCTGGTGCCCGGTGTGCCAACTGATCCACAAGGTGCGGAACACCAGCCCGGAGACGATCGAGCAGCTCTCGGCCGCGGCCGCGCACGTGCTCGGCTCGGTGCGATCGTTGCTGGAGGCAGCCACCGCGGCAGCCCGGCAGACCCAGGAGGACGCAGCGTCGCGCTCCGCCACCAAGCAGGAGGACGAACCGAGCCGGCCGACAGTGGACCGGATCGACGTGAGTGAGGACCCCGAACCATGGGACTGACCATCGGCATCGATGTCGGCGGAACGAAGATCGCGGCAGGCGTCGTCGACGCGGACGGCACGATCGGTGCCCGCGCGAATCGCGACACCCCGGCGGACTCGGTCGACGACACCGCTGCGGCGATCTGCGACGCGGCCGCCGAGCTGATCGCCGCGCACGAGGTGGAGGCGGTCGGGATCGGCGCCGCCGGGTTCGTGTCCTCCGACCGGTCGACGGTGCTGTTCGCGCCGAACCTCGCCTGGCGGGACGAGCCGCTCGGTACCCGGGTCGCGGAGCAGCTGAAGATCCCGGTCGTGGTCGAGAACGACGCGAACGCGGCGGCCTGGGGTGAGTTCGCCTTCGGCGCCGCGAAGGACGTTGAGCACATGCTCTGTCTCACCATCGGCACCGGGATCGGCGGCGGGGTCGTCATCGGCGGCGAGTTGCTGCGCGGTGCCTATGGGGTGGCGGCCGAGCTCGGCCACATGCGCGTCGTACCGGGTGGGCATCGATGCGGGTGTGGAGCTCGGGGGTGCTTGGAGCAGTACGCGTCGGGGCGTGCGCTCGTCCGTGAGGGGCGGGCGCAGGCGGAGGCCGGTTCGCTGGCGGCGATGCAGATGCTGACCGAGTGCGGGATCTCCGACCCGGCCGGACTGACCGGGCCGATGATCACCGAGGCGGCCGCGGCCGGCGACCCGTGTGCGGTCGAACTGCTCGAGGATCTCGGTCGGTGGCTGGGGGAGGGCCTGGCGAGCCTCGCGACCATGTTCGACCCGACCACGATCGTGATCGGCGGCGGCGTGAGCGCGGCGAAGGACCTGTTGATTAAGTCCGCCCAGGTCGCCTTCGAGCGGAACCTGCCGGCCAGGGCCAACCGCCCGCACCCGTCGTTCGGGCTCGCCGAACTGGGCAACGACGCCGGCCTGATCGGTGCCGCCGACCTGGCCCGTCGTCCGGCCCCACCCGCGGAGAAAACCCGGTGATCCTGGCCGCGCGGGATACTGGAGGTAGTCCGGCGGGGGCTGGGGGTACGGCGAGGAGGGTCGTGCAGTGGCTCTGACGCAGGCTTTGACGATCGGGATCGACATCGGCGGGACCAAGGTCGCCGCCGGGGTGGTCGACCCGGAGGCCAACATCCTGGACCGGGTGCGGCGGGACACGCCGACGACGGACCCGAAGGAGACCGAGGACGCGATCGCGGAGATCGTCCGCGACCTGGAGTCCCGGCACGACGTGATCGCGGTCGGCATCGGCGCGGCCGGGTTCGTCGACGGGACACGGTCGTCGGTGCTGTTCGCACCGCACCTGGCCTGGCGGCACGAGCCGCTGCGGGACGCGGTCGAGCGCAGGCTCGGGCTGCCGGTCGTGGTCGAGAACGACGCGAACGCGGCGGCCTGGTCGGAGTGGCGCTTCGGCGGCGGTCAGGGTGAGAGCCACCTGGTCTGCGTCACGCTCGGCACCGGCATCGGCGGCGCGATCCTGAACGACGGTGCGCTGCAGCGCGGGAAGTTCGGCATCGCGGGTGAGTTCGGGCACATGCAGGTCGTGCCGGGCGGGCACCGGTGCGAGTGCGGCAACCGCGGCTGCTGGGAGCAGTACGCGTCCGGCAACGCGCTGACCCGGGAAGCGCGGGAGCTGGCGCTGTCGGGTTCGCCGGTCGCCCACAACCTGCTGCGCGCGGCCGGCGGCGATCCGCGCAAGATCAACGGTCCGATGGTGACCGAGCTGGCCAAGGACGGCGACCCGGTCGCGGTCGAGTTGCTCGAGGACGTCGGCCGTTGGCTCGGGATCGGGCTCGCCAACCTGGCCGCCGCGCTGGACCCGGGCACGTTCGTGATCGGTGGCGGTGTGTCCGACGCCGGGGAGCTGCTGCTGGCGCCGGCTCGCGAGGCGTTCAAGCGGACGCTGACCGGTCGCGGGTTCCGGCCGGAGGCGCGGATCGTGCGCGCTGTCCTCGGCCCGGAGGCCGGCCTGGTCGGTGCTGCCGATCTCGCGCGGGAAGAGGCGACCTGGTTGCGCCGGGTCCGTGTGAAGACGACCGCCGTGACCGCGAAGACCGCGGCCGCCCGGAGTCGCTCCACGCGGCTGGAACGAGCAGCACGCAAGTCGGCCGCCCGGCGTACCGGCATGCGCGCCGACCCCGACCTCCAGCACGCCGACCTGAACGGCGACCCTGAAGCATGAGCGAAGGCCCGCCTCTGCTGCGGGTGCTGTCGTACAACGTGCATCGGTGGGGTGACGATCGGGCTGCGCTCGCGCGGGTGGTGAAGGCGTGTGCGCCGGACGTGATGCTGGTGCAGGAAGCGCCGACCTGGTGGGGGACCCGGCGGAAGCGGCGCGCGATGGCGGCGAGCTTCGGCATGCGGTACGTCGCCGCGTCGGCCCGGAACGCGATCCTGGTTGCCGATGGCACCGATCTGGCGGAGCCGCTGCACTGGCGGATCTGGCGCCCGTTCGTACGGCGCCGGCTCAACCTGATCGCCACCCAACTCCCCGGTGGTGCCGTCGGCGGCCGCGTCACCCTGGGCTCCACCGACCTGGCTCTGATCGTCTGCCACCTCGGCCTGCACATCCGCGGCCGCCGGCACGAACTCGAACAGGTCCTCCGCGGCTGCCGCTCGTTCAACCTGCCGTACCTCCTCGCCGGCGACCTGAACGAAGAACCCGACGGCCAGGTCTGGAAGCGCCTCGCCGCCGAAGGCCTCACCGACCTCGGCGCCGATGCCGGCCCGACGTACAGCTCCTCCAACCCGCACAAGCGCATCGACGGCGCTCACGCCACTCCCACCCTCAGCGCCCGGATCGTCCCCGTCCCCGCCGTGGCGCGCCCCGACCTCCCCGCCGCCTCGGACCATCTCCCGATGCTGATCGAGCTCAGTTCGCCAGGAACCGGTTGACCTCGCTGACCAGGACCGGCCAGGCGGCTTCCTGCTCGGTGATGATGTGGTTGCCGCTGTCCAGGAACACCAGCCGGCTCCCCGGGATGAGCTTGGCCAGCTCGTGCGCCTGCGACTCGGGCACCCGGATGTCGCGCCGGGCATGCACGATCAGGGTCGGGCAGCGAACACTCGGCGCGACGGCCGAGACATCAATGTGCGCGAACGCGTCCAGGAACCGTACGACGTTCTCGACCGACGTGGTGGCCCGCTGCAGTTCGTTGAACGCGTCCCACGTCTTCCTCGGCGCGTCGGGCAGGAACTGGCTGGCGAACACCTGCCGGAACGCGGCGTCGTCCCGGCGCCAGCTCACCCGTCCCAGCGCCAGGTCGAGGGATGCCTCCTGCCGCTCCTCATCGGACGTCGCACGGGCAAGCCTTCCGCGCGAGTAGGCGCCGACCAGAACGAGCCGGCTGACTCGGTCGGGGTGCCGTACGGCGTACTCGATCGCCACCGCGCCGCCCTGCGAGACGCCGAGCAAGGGAAACCGGTCCACGCCTGCTGAGTCGGCCACCAGTTCCAGATCCTCGACCCACGCGTCGAGACCGAACTCGGACACGTTCCAGTCCGACAGCCCGCAGCCGCGTTCGTCGTACCGGACCAGGTAGTGGGCACCCGCGAGCCACTGGATCCAGTGCCGCCAGATGACGCTGCTCCATTCGTGGTCCAGGTGCGTGAGCCAGTTCGCGGCCTTCACCAGAGGCGGGCCCTCGCCACAGACCGCGAACGCGAGCCGTACGCCGTCGGGGGAGTCGCAGTAGTGGATCTCCTGGACCATCCGCGCCGCCGGAGCCGGCGGCAGGCCCGGATCGCCCATCACCTCGACTGGGGCGACGAAGCGGTACCCGACCCCGTGCACCGTGGCGATCACTTCCTGCCGGTGCCCGTCGTCGCCGACCGCGCGGCGAGCGTCCTTCAGCCGGCTGGTCAGCGCGGACTCACTGACGAACCGGTTCCCCCAGACCGCGTCGAGAAGCTCGAGCTTGGGTACGACGCGGTCCCGGTGCTCGATCAGGTGGACCAGGACCCCGAATACCTGGCGCTCGACGCGCACCTGATCGCCGCCCCGCCGGATCACGAAACCACGGGGATCCACTTCGCAGTCGCGGAAGCGATACATGGTCAGGCCCCTCCGATCGAGTCTGCCACGATCCGGCCGCGGCGTGGACCGCAGTCGATCTCGGGATCTCTGCAGATCTTCTTCATGACTCCCGGGCGCGCGGGCTGCGACCGTGATCCGACGGGTGGCGGCTAGGGGTGGCCGCCCCCGTTCCATCCAAGGGGGAGTTTCACCATGAACGACGACCGACTGGGTCATGCCGTGGTCATCGGCGGCAGCATGGCCGGCATCCTGACCGCACGGGTGCTGAGCGACCGATTCGACCAGGTCACCATCATCGAGCGCGACCGGCTGCCTGACGGCCCGGAGGTTCGCAAGGGGGTGCCACAGACGCGCCATCTGCACGCCTTCTGGGCCGGTGGGATGGAGGTCGTCGAGCGCCTGCTGCCCGGCGTCGGGAGCGACTTGATCACCGCGGGTGCGGTGCCGCTGGGCCTGCCGACGGAGATGGCCTGGCTGACCCCTTCGGGGCGATGGAGCCAGGCGTTCCCGGCGAGCCAGCGGATCGTTTCGTCCACCCGTGCACTGCTCGAGTGGACTGTACGCAGCCACGTCGAGAAGCTGTCCAACCTCCGCTTCTTCACCGAGCACGAGGTCACGGACCTGAAGGTCGGGTCGACGGGCGAGGTGGCCGGGCTGAGGCTGCGCGATCGCCGGTCGGGGGCCACGGCGGAGCTGCCTGCCGATCTGGTCGTTGATGCGAGCGGCCGTGGCTCGAAGCTTCCCGAGTGGCTGGCGGACGCCGGCTTCGCGGCTCCGGAGGAGAGCACCATCGACTCGTTCCTCGGCTACGCGACCAGGATGTTCGAGATTCCCGCCGGGTTCAGCGCTCGCTGGGGTGCGGTCTACCTCCAGCCCGCTCCGCCGGTCCACTCGCGTGGCGGGATCATGTTCCCGATCGAGGGGAACCGCTGGGTGCTGACCCTGATCGGTGGCGGTGGGGACTACCCGCCGACCGACGAGCAGGGGTTCCGCGACTTCGCGGCCAGCCTGCGCAGTCCGCTGCTGTCCGACGTCATCGAGGTCGCCGAGCCGGCCTCGCCGATCTGGGGTTACCGCCGTACGGCGAATCGCTGGCGCCACTACGAGAAGCTGGCGATGCCTGGGCGCCTGCTCGTGATCGGCGACAGTCTGTGCGCCTTCAACCCGGCGTACGGGCAGGGGATGACGGTCGGGGCGAAGGAGGCGGAGTTGCTGACTGGGATCCTGGCCGGCTGCCGCTCGTCGGCGGACCTGCCTCGTGCGCTCGAGGGTGCGCAGGGTGCGATCGCCACTCGGGTCAAGGGGCCGTGGATGCTGTCCACCGGTTCGGATCTGCGGTACCCGACGACCGTCGGCGCGACCCAGACCCGGATGGACAAGCTCGTCAACAAGTACCTCGACCGTGTCCTGGCGGCGGTCCCCGTCGACGCCGAGGTGAGTGCCGCGTTCCTGCGCGTGCTCAACCTGATCGACGAGCCACAAGCCCTGTTCGCGCCAAGGCTGATGCCACGCGTGCTTCGGCCGCGGCGCCAGTCGGCCCCCGTCGAGAACGGCTTCGTCGTCGGCAAGCAACTGTCCAGAACGTCGACGGAGTAGCCGACACAACGGTCGTTAGACATAGGATCTCTGCTCATGCGTACCTCGGTGAGTTCCTTGTACTACGACCGCCCGGCAGGCACCTGGCTCGAGGCACTCCCGCTCGGCAACGGCCGGATCGGGGTCATGTGCTTCGGCGGTGTGAGCACGGACCGGATCGGCCTCAACGACGAGACGCTCTGGTCGGGGAGCCCCGAGACCCAGCGGATGCTGTCGACACCGCTTGGCGACACCGGAGCTCAAGCGGTGCAGGCGGTCCGGGACGCACTCGCGGCCGGCGACGTCCGTCGCGCCGAGGGGTTGGCGAACGGCTTTCAGGCCGGCCACTCGCAGGCCTACCTGCCCCTCGGCGACCTGCTGCTCGAGTACACGACCGCCGGGGACGTCACGCAGTACCGCAGAAAGCTCGACCTCGATACGGCGACCGCCACGGCGGAGTATGAGGTCGGAGGTCTCGCGGTCCGGCAGCAGGTGTTCGTGAGCAAGCCGGCCGGTGCGCTCGTACTCCGACTCACCGCATCGCAACCGATCGGACTCACCGCCCGCCTCACCTCGCAGCTGCGATCGCGCGCTCATCGGACCGACGACGGCATCGGCCTGCTCCTCCAGGCACCGGCGAACGTCGCCCCGCCCCACCGCGACGTACCTGACCCTATCCACTACTCCGACGGCCCGGACCGCGGTATGGCGGCGGCCATCTCGCTCCGGGCGACGACCGACGGTGAGATCCGCGCCGACGACACGGGCCTGACGATCGCGAACGCCACCGACGTCACCCTCGTCCTGTCGACGGCCACCGGGTACGACGGCCCGTCGACGCCGCCGACCCGATCGGCCGAGGACTGTTTCACCCAGGCCGACGAGATCGTACGTACAGCCCTCACCCGCGGGTACGACGATCTCCACGCGGAGCACCTGCAGGACCACCAGGCACTCTTCCGCCGCTCGTCGCTCGAGCTGCCGGGCAACGACACCGTCGACCTGCCGACCGACGTACGGCTGCGGAACGGTGACGACCCCGCGCTCGCCGCGCTGATCTTCAACTACGGCCGCTACCTGATGATCGCGAGCTCCCGCCCCGGTGGCCTGCCGACCAACCTGCAAGGCATCTGGAACGACATCCTCCAGCCGCCGTGGAGCTCGAACTACACGGTCAACATCAACACCGAGATGAACTACTGGCCCGCCGAGACGACCAACCTCGCCGAGTGCCACGAACCGCTGCTGACCTACCTCGAGCACCTCGCCGAGGCCGGTCGTCGTACGGCGCAGGAGCGGTACGGCTGCGGTGGCTGGGTCGCGCACCACAACGCCGACGCGTGGTGCTGGACGATCCCGGTCGACGGCAACCCGAAGTGGTCCAACTGGCCGATGGCCGGCACCTGGCTGGTCCGCCATCTGTGGGACCACTACGCGTTCTCGGGTGACCGTGAGTTCCTCGGCCGCGCCTGGCCGGTGCTTCGGGGCGCGGCGGAATTCTGCCTCGACTGGCTGATCGACCTGCCCGACGGCAGCCTGGGTACGTCGCCGTCCACGTCGCCCGAGAACGACTACGTAGCGCCCGATGGCGAGCCGGCGTCGGTGACTGTGTCGGCCACGATGGACCTCGCCCTGATCGCCGACCTGTTCGACCGCTGCGTGATGACCGCCGACATCCTCGAGCTGACCGACCCGTTGGTCGAGCGGTTCGCCGCCGCGCGGAAGCGGATCCCCGACCCGTCGATCGGTAGCCGGGGGCAATTACAGGAGTGGGCCGCCGACCTGACCGAGGATGATCCGCACCACCGGCACACGTCGCATCTGATCGGCGTACACCCTGGCGACCTGATCACGCCGGACCGTACTCCGGCCCTGGCGGCCGCCGCGGCTCGTACGCTCGATCTGCGCGGCGACCTCGCGACCGGCTGGTCGCTGGCCTGGAAGATCAACCTCAGAGCCCGGCTGCGCGACGCGGTCGCGGCGCACCGCTTCGTGCGCGCGTTCCTGACGCCTGCCGACGACACCGAGACGGACTACGTCGGCAGCGGCGCCGGCGTGTACCCGAACCTGCTGTGTGCCCACCCGCCGTTCCAGATCGACGGCAACTTCGGCGCGACCGCGGGCATCGCGGAGATGCTTCTCCAGAGCCACACCGACGAGATCGAACTCCTCCCAGCGCTGCCGACTGAATGGCCGACCGGCCAGGTCACCGGCCTGCGCGCCCGCGGCGGCGTGACCGTCGACATCACGTGGTCACCCGACGGCTCCGAGGCCGTCCTCACCGCGGACCGCGATCAGCAACGCACCATCCGCCACGGCGACAGCCGCACCGCGGTCACCCTCACGGCCGGCGCAGCGCACCGACTGATGCTCTAGCGGGAGTCAGCTCTTCTTGCGGTTGAGGAAGGCGAGCATCGCTTCCTGTGCCGCGGACGAGCCGAAAAGGCTCGCCGACAGGTCGGCGAGATCCTTGCCGCGGGCATCGATATCGGCGAGGAGCTCTCGGTTGAGCAGCTTCTTGGTCTCGTGCAGGCCCTGGGGCACGCCCTTCAGCAGCGACTCCACGACGGAGTCGACCGCGGTGTCGAGGTCGGTGTCCTGAACCGCGACGGTGACCAGACCGAGCCGTGCGGCCTCCGCGCCGTCGAAGGTATTGCCGGTGAGGAACGTGTACGCCGCCGCGCGGTCGGTCAACCGGGGGAGCACGGTGAGCGAGATCGTCGCCGCCGCGAGTCCCAGCCTGACCTCGGTGAGCGCGAAGGTGGTGCCCGCGCCGGCGACGCTGATGTCGGCGGCGGCCACGATGCCGATCCCGCCGGCCCGCACCGGACCCGCGACCCGCGCGACCACCGGCTTCGGGTTGGCGACGATCGCCCGCTGGACGTCGACCATCCGCTGCGCGCCGACGCCCATGCCGATCGTGGTCGCCTCGGACAGGTCGGCTCCCGAGCAGAACACGTCCAGGGCCGACTGGATCACGATCACCCGGACCGCGTCGTCCGCGCCCGCGCTGTCCAGCCGCTCCAGCAGTTCACCGGTGAACTGCTGGGAGAGTGCGTTCTTGTTGTCCGGCGAGTCGAGCGTGATGGTCGCCACGCCGTCGGCCACGGTCAGCTGCACGAGTTCCGTCATGGAGACATCCAACACCCGCTCGGCCCTCGGCGGCTGTAATCAGCCGCACAAGCCTGTGCGGTCAGGCTCCCCGCGGGCTGAGCGGGTCCGCGTGCCGATGGACGATCTTCCAGCCGTCGTCCTCCTTGCGGAAGACCATCGTCGCCCGCAGCGCATGCGGGAACTCGTCGGGCTGGTCGACGTACATCACCGTGCAGCGCTCGATCGCGACCGAGTACGCCGTGTCACTGCCGACGTGCTTGTCGAGGTACTCGAACTCGACCTTGGCGCCACTCGGACGGAACTGCGCCGAGGCCCACTGGTAGCGCGGTCCGACCTGCGACCAGCCGACCTCGAGACCGCCGAAACCACCGAAGATCGAGGTCTGCTCGCTGTGCGACACCAGCGGCATCCACAACGACGAGTCCCCGTTGACGAAGGCCGTGTTGGCCCGCTCGAGCCGGTCCAGGAACGCCTCGAAGCTCTCGGTCACTCCGGGCAGTTTACGGGGTCCGGGGTCTATTTGCCGTCGGCGTACGTCGGGGACAGTTCGCGGGCCAGGTGCTCGATGAACAGGCCGACGTCGGTGACGATGCCGCGGGCCTGGGAGGAGCCGCGGTCGGCCAGTTTGGTCACCGTTGCCGGGTTGATGTCGACGCAGGTGAGCGGGATCGACGACGGCAGGATGTTGCCAGTGGCAACCGAGTGCAGCATGGTCGCCGCCATCAGGCAGTAGCCCACGCCGGGCAGTTCGGCCCGCATCGCGCGCTGCCCCTCGAGCACGTCGGTGTACACGTCCGGCAGCGGGCCGTCGTCGCGCACCGACCCGACCAGGACGAAGTTCTTCCCCATCTTCACCAGCGCGTGCATGATGCCCGAGGTGAGCACGCCCTGCTCGACCGCGGCTGCGATCGAGCCGGCCTTGCGGATCGTGTTGATCGCGCGGATGTGGTGCTCGTGGCCGTGCTCCACCCCGCGACCGCGGGCCAGGTCGACACCGAGCGACGTACCGTAGAGCGACGACTCGATGTCGTGGGTGGCCAGCGCGTTCCCGGCGAACAGGACGTCGACGAACCCGGCCTCGACCAGCGCCACCATCGCGGGCGCGGCGCCGGTGTGCACGATGCCGGGGCCGCCGACCCAGAGCACCTTCTGACCGTTCGCCTTCGCCTCGCGCATGCCGTCGGCGACCTGCATGACCAGCACCCGCTGCGGCTTCTCGCTGGACACGTCCGACTCCATGAAGCCGAACGACTCCTCGGTGTTCGCCACGATCGGCGGAGTGACCTTGACGCCCTGGGCGCTGGTGATGACCCGCATCCCGGCCTTGACGTCGGACATCGGGATGGTCCGGACGAGCAGACCACCCTCGGTCTCCTCGACGACCAGGCCGCAGTCCATCTCCGGATTCTGCACCGGGACCCAGTGGCCCTCCAGCCGCACGCTCGTCGGGAGGTTGGTGGTGGAGTAGAAGCCGTCCGGGAAGACGCCGTCCTGGGACACCTCGGTGATCTCCGGCGTACCGGGGTCGACCAGGTTCGCGCCCTTGGTCTGGATCCGCATCAGCAGCCGCTGCAGCGACTCCTCGTCGTCGGCGCCGACCGTCATCCGGACCGTGGACGGGTCGTCCTTGTCGTAGCCGAGGTCGAACTTGTCCAGCGTGTACTCACCGCCGTACCCGCGGATGTCGTCCAGGACCCGGGACAGCAGCCCGGAATCCATCAGGTGGCCGGTGATCTCGACGGTCTCGGTGACCTGCACGGGTACCTCCCTCGGCATTCGTCGGATTGTCCGACGATCCGCATGCTAGCTCAGACGACCGCCCCGTCATCAGGCGTGTCATCAGGTGGCAACCGATCCTTCATCCGGATCACCAGGGTGAGGAACCCGCCGATGAATCCGACCACCGCGAGCGTGGTGATCCGGCCGGTGCCGAAGTCGAGGACGGCGGCCAGGATCAGCAGCAGCGGGCCGCCGATCAGGCCGAGCCAGGCGATCCGGCTGATCCAGTCCAGCCGGGGTGCGCGCGGCGGCTCCGGCGGGACGAAGTGGTCGTGCGGGTCGTCCTCCCGCTTGGCCGGCCTCTCCTCTTCCTCGTCGTCGTCCGGCGTGTCCTTGATGACGAGCCCGGCCGGTACGTCGATCAGCGGCTCGTACTTGTCGTCGACGTCCTCACTGGCCGGCCACCGCGGCACCGGGCTCTCGTCACCGTCGTGCCCCGGCGCCGACGGCGCGTTGAACTGCTCGACCAGCGACTTCCACTCGGCGTCCTCGGTACTCCGCTCGATC
Source organism: Kribbella sp. NPDC049227 (assembly GCF_043197265.1). Taxonomy (NCBI): domain Bacteria; kingdom Bacillati; phylum Actinomycetota; class Actinomycetes; order Propionibacteriales; family Kribbellaceae; genus Kribbella; species Kribbella sp. NPDC049227. Next base: position 459,008 of record NZ_JBICST010000003.1, read on the forward strand.
ACCGGACGGGCCTGCTCCACCGCCTCCGCGTCGACGAAGATCACGTCGTACCCGGCCGGGATGTGGACCGGCTCCTCCGCCTCTTCGGGAGTCTTGGCCTCGCTCTGGGCCTCGCAGTACGCCGCGATGCCGGCCTCGGCGAGCGCGGTGAGGACCGGTTCGGCGACCAGTGGGTCGATGCCGCCGAGCGACGTGTACGCCGTGGCGGTGAGGCCGTTGTCACGCATCGGCGGCGACCCGGCGGATGAAGGCTGTCGAGTCCGCGAAGATGCGCGGTGCGTCGTTGTCCAGAGTTGCCACGTGAAAGCTGTCCTCGAGCAGGGTCTCGGTCACATCGCGGGACGAGATCGAGGCAAGCACGGTCCGCCCCGAGCTCGGTTCCACCACATGATCGACAGTACTGCGGAACATCAGCACGGGCTGCGTGACCTTGGCCAGATCGTCGCGAGTTATCTGCCACAGCTGGGACAGGGACCGCAGCGCGCGGAGCGGCATCCGGTCGTACGCGCCCTCGTCCATGCTCGGCTTCTTGATGTCGTTCGAGATGCCCGGGAACGACGGCACGAGCCGGGACAGCACCGGCAGCAGCACCAGCCGCTTGTCGTCGGTGCGCACCGACGGGTTGATCAGGACCAGACCGGAAATGTCGGCTCCGTGCGCCTCGGCCAGCCGCAGGACCAGGCAGCCGCCCATCGAGAGTCCGGCCAGGAAGACCTGGTCGTGCTCCTTGCGCAACCGCTCCAGCTCGTTGTCCAGGACGGCGTACCAGTCCGGCCAGCCGGTCCTGTTCATCTCCTGCCAGCTGGTGCCGTGGCCGGGCAGCCGCGGTACGGCGACGCCGTACCCGTCGGCGGCCAGATGCTCGGCGAACGGGCGCATCGACTTCGGCGAGCCGGTGAATCCGTGGCTCAGCAGGACCCCGATCGCGGCGTTCTCCCCGGTCCCGGGACTGCGGTAGTCCTCGGCATGGCCTTGCACTGGCACGGTCACTCCTCGCCGTCACGGTCCTCACAGACGGTCAGGCCGCACCGGCCTGCTCGCAGCTCCATGGTCGCATTTGGGCTGCATCCAGTCTGCAACAAGGTGACAACACGGTGAGCAACACGGAGATTCCTGGCGGTGACATTGCCTGAGGGGGAAGCTGGAACGTAGTGTCCTGCACCGACGGTGGGCGCCGGAGCTTGTCGCGGCCGTCACCGGTGGGCACTGGTGCAGGACGAGGTACAGGCCGACGATGGTCGGTGGTGAAGGTGTCGGGCGAGCGACGGAGGTCGAGGCGGATGCTGTACCTGTTCCTCAGGCGGTTCATCGTCGCCCCGTTGGTGAAGTTGCTCTTCCATCCCCGGGTGACCGGGCTGGAGAACATCCCGACCACAGGCCCGGCGTTGCTGGTCAGCAACCACCTCGCGTTCTGCGACTCGATCTTCCTGCCGGTCGCCGTACCGCGGCAGATCGTCTTCCCGGCCAAGTCGGAGTACTTCACCGCGCCCGGTCTGAAGGGGAAGCTGGTGGCGACGTTCTTCCGGTCCGTCGGCCAGATCCCGATCGACCGGTCCGGTGGGCGCGCCTCGCTGGCCGCGCTGAACACCGGGCTGGACATCCTGAAGAAGGGCGAGCTGTTCGGGATCTACCCGGAGGGCACCCGCTCGCCCGACGGCCGGCTCTACAAGGGCAAGACCGGCGTCGCCCGGATGGCGATCGTGGCCGGCGTCCCGGTCATCCCGGTCGCGATGATCGACACCGAGAAGCTGCAGCCGCCCGGCACGCTCTGGCCGCAGTGGCTGGTCCGCGAGCCCGGCCGCCGGCTGCCCCGGCTGGTCCGCCCGGGCGTGGCGATCGGCAAGCCGCTGGACTTCTCCCGCTACGAGGGCATGGAGCGCGACCGGTTCGTGCTCCGCTCGGTCACCGACGAGATCATGTACGCGATGATGGAGCTGTCCGGCCAGGAGTACGTCGACATGTACGCCGAGAAGGCCAAGGAACTGCTCAAGAAGGGCGAGTCGATCGACGAGCACGTCCGGCTCCGCGACACCAAGGCCAGTTGAGCCCTTCCGACCTCGTCCGCGGGTGAGGATGTCCGCATGGACAGCGACCTGAACGTGCTCGGCGAACCACTGGAGGAGTGCGGGACCGATCCGGTCACCGGCTTCTACCGGGACGGCTGCTGCACCAGCGGCCCCGAGGATCTGGGCAGCCACACGGTGTGTGCCGTAATGACCGCGGAGTTCCTGGCCCACCAGGTCTCGGTCGGCAACGACCTGGTCACCCCGCGCCCCGAGCTGCAGTTCGCCGGCCTCCGGCCCGGCGACCGCTGGTGCGTGGTCGCGGTCCGCTGGCTGCAGGCGTACCGCGACGGAGCCGCGGCGCCGGTCGTTCTCGCCTCGACCCACGCCCGCTCCCTGGACACCATCCCCCTGACGGTCCTGCGCGAACACGCGGTCGACGTACCCGCAGATCCTGGCTCGCTGACCTGAGACGGTCACAGCCCGTCCGGAGGGCTGGCCTAGAGTTGGGGCCATGCAATTCGCGACGCTGAGTGCGGGGGAAGTGCCCGGAGTGCCGGGCCTGGATGATCTGCGGGCGCTGAAGCCGCTGCAGCAGCCGGAGTGGCCGGATTCCGCCACGTTGGACCAGGTGATCGGCGAGCTGCGCAAGCTGCCGCCGCTGGTGTTCGCCGGTGAGTGCGACGACCTGACCACCAAGATCGGTGCGGTCAGCCGCGGTGAGGCGTTCATCCTCCAGGGCGGCGACTGCGCGGAGACCTTCGACGGCGTGACCGCGGAGAACATCCGGGCCAAGCTGCGGGTCCTGCTGCAGATGGCCGTCGTGCTCCAGTACGCCGCGAGCGTCCCGGTGGTGAAGGTCGGGCGCATCGCCGGGCAGTACGCCAAGCCGCGGAGCTCCGGTGAGGAGACGCGGAACGGTGTCACGCTGCCGTCGTACCGGGGTGACGCTGTCAACGGGCTCGAGTTCACGCCCGAGGCCCGGCACCCGGACCCGCACCGGCTGCGCGGCGTCTACAACGCGGCCGCGGCGACGCTCAACCTGACCCGCGCGTTCACCACCGGTGGGTACGCCGACCTGCACCAGGTGCATGCGTGGAACACCGACTTCGTGAAGTCCTCGCCGGTCGGGCAGAAGTACGAGCGACTGGCGTCCGAGATCGAGCGTGCGCTCGCCTTCATGCGGGCCTGCGGCGCCACCGCGGACGAGTTCAAGACCGTCGACTTCTACGCCTCCCACGAAGCGCTGATCCTCGAGTACGAGCACGCGCTGACCCGGATCGACTCGCGCACCCAGCAGCCGTACGACGTGTCCGGCCACCTGCTGTGGGTGGGGGAGCGGACGCGGCAGCTGGACGGCGCGCATGTCGAGTTCCTGGCCTCGCTGTCGAATCCGCTCGGTGTGAAGATCGGGCCGACGACGACCCCGGAGTACATCCGGACGCTGATCGACAAGCTGAACCCGAAGGGCATCGAAGGCCGGCTGACCTTCATCACCCGGATGGGCGCCGGCAAGATCCGAGACGGGCTGCCGCCGCTGCTGGAGGCCGTCCGCGACCACGGCTCGCCGATCGCGTGGGTGTGCGACCCGATGCATGGCAACACCTTCGAGACGCCGAACGGCTACAAGACCCGCAACTTCGAGGACGTCATGGACGAGGTCCAGGGCTTCTTCGACGCGCACGAGCAGGTGGGGACCTGGCCGGGCGGCATGCACATCGAGCTCACCGGCGACGACGTGACCGAGTGCCTGGGCGGCGGTGAGGAACTGGTCGCCGAGGACCTGGTGAACCGGTACGAGACAGCCTGCGACCCGCGGCTGAACCGGCACCAGTCGCTCGAGCTCGCGTTCCTGGTCGCCGAGCGGCTGCGGGGCGCGCGAGCGTGATAGACCTGCGGTCCGACACCGTCACCCGGCCGTCGGCGGGGATGCTGGCGGCGATGACCTCGGCACCTCTCGGGGACGACGTGTACGGCGAGGACCCGACCATCAACCGGCTGGAGGAGACGGTCGCCGGACTGCTCGGGCACGAGGCCGGGCTGTTCACCGTCACCGGGTCGCTTGCGAACATGCTCGGCGTACGGGCGCTGGTGCCGCCTGGGGCGGAGATCCTGTGCGAGGCGAACGCACACATCGCCCGGGCCGAGCTCGGCGCACACGCGGCCGTCAGCGGCGTCACCACGCGGACGTGGAGCGCACCGGCCGGCCAGATCGACCTCGAGCAGATCCGTGCGCTGATCGCGCCGGACCTCGGGTCGTACTTCGTCTCCACCGCGGCGGTGTCGGTCGAGAACACGCACAACTTCGGCGGCGGCGCGATCCAGCACGGGTACGACGCTCTGGCGGACGAACTGGATGGGTTGGGGCTGCCGCTGCACCTGGACGGTGCGCGGCTGTGGAACGCGTCGGTGGCGTCCGGTGTGCCGGTCGCGGCGTACGCGTCGCGTGCGGCTGCTGCCAGCGTGTGCTTGTCGAAGGGCCTGGGCGCGCCGGTCGGCTCCGTGCTGGTCGGATCGACCGAGCTGATCCGCGAGGCCCGCATCTGGCGCAAGCGCCTCGGCGGTGGTTGGCGCCAGGCCGGCGTACTCGCGGCGGCCGGTCTCTACGCGCTCGAGCACAACGTCGAGCGCCTCGCCGAAGACCACGCCAACGCGCGTCTCGTCGCCTCGGTCCTCGCCGACGCCGCTCCCGGCTCCGTCAAACCCGACCAGGTCGAGACAAACATCGTGGTCGCCGACCTCGCTGCCACCGGCAAGACCGTCGCCCAGGTGGTCGAAGCTGCTCGCGCGGCCGGCGTGCTCGTCGGCGGTGTCGGCCACACCCAGCTCCGCGTGGTAACCCACCTCGACGCCTCGACCGCCGACTGCCGTACCGCGGCCGAAACCCTCGCCCGCATCCTTCAGTAGGCGAGGGTTCCGGCGCATCCGGTCAGCGCAGGTGGTACGCGTCGATCGTGGTCAGGTCAGTCGTGTTCCCGTCCGCGTCGGCCAGGTGCAGCTTGAGCGAGACGGTCTTGCCCTCCTTCGGCGTCGGGAAGATCGCGGTGTACTTTCCGCCGCTGCCAGGAGCGAGCGGTGCCGTCCGCCAGGTGGCGCCGCCGTCCGCGGAGTACTGCATCGTTGCGGTGCGGATGCGAGGCAGCGTGGCGCCAGGCTGAGCCTGGACGACCACAGGCAGCGTGGTGACCGGCGTACGCGCTGCGGTGTTGTTGACGTCGACCGCCGGCTGGTAACGAACGCCCAGGAGCGGGAGGTGCTTGGTGTCCGCCGCCGAGCTGAAGCTCCAGCGCGCATCGATCCTGGTGGAGTAGGTCGCGTAGCTCGGTCGTGTGAGCGACGACTCCAGGACGTACTGCGTCTTCTCCGGGGCCAGACCGCCGGCCGTGATGCTCCCGAACGTGGCGGACTCCGCCACCGGCTTCCCATCCCGCATCAGACGACTGCTTGCCGTGTCGGTCAGGGTGAGGCCACGGGCGCCAGTGGCGTCGGTCGTCGGTGAGAAGTCGACGGACAGCCGATCGTCCGAGCGGGTCGCGGCGAGCGGGGTCGGGGTGAACGCAGCGACGTTGAGGTGGTCTTCGTAGCTGTGGCCTGCGCGGTAACTCTTCGGTGCCCCGACGGCACCCGCGACCGCGAACCCGTCCGCCCCGATCTCATCCACTTCCGTGTCCCAGCTGAACCGTCCGCCTTCGAGGAACAGCGTGCGTCGGGCCGGCAGACTGTAGGTCGGGAACGGTGGCCACACGTCGACTCTCCGGCCGTCCATCCACCCGGTCATTGCCACGCTGCCCAGATCGTGCGACGCATGGTGCAGCGACTGGTCGACGACCGCCAGATCACCGGGCCGGATGTGCCGGGTGAACCCGGTCGGGTAACCGTCGACGGGGTCCATCGTCTCGTAGACGAAGGGCGACTCGTCCGAGGAACCGTTCGGCGCAACCTTCGCCCACTCGGTGTGGAACCACGCCGTCAACTGATCGGCCGGCAGTCGCTCGCCGACCTGGGCGGTGTGCAGGTTCGAGGGCGCGTGGGCGACGATCCACGACGTGTAGCCGTCGGGTGACTGCGGCAGTTCGTAGTGCACCACGCTGACCATCGGACTCGCTTCGGGCTCGGGTACCGTCAGATCCAGCGGCTTGGTCTGCCGGGCGTCGAACGTCACGGTGGTGTCGGCATTCAGCAACGTGCTCGGCTTCACCATCACGTAGGCGTCCTTGGACGTGTGCTGGTAGTTGTCGATCAGGTAGCGCCCCTTCGGCAGGCGTCGCTTGAGGGTGCCGTTGGCGTCCGCGAGTTCGTAGTACCCGTTGTCGAGGCCGTAGATGATCGGTTGGGTCGCGCCCGGCTCGCCGTCCGGGCCGATGAAGTTGAGCCTCAGGGTGTAGCTCTCGACCTCCTTGGTGACGGTGAGGGGCGTGGTTACGGTCGCGCCGGCACCGGTGGCGGTGAGACTGCCGGTGTAGCGACCGTCCGGGCCGTCGTGCCGGGTGTCGGAGGTGACGTCTACCGTCGCGGTGCCGCCGGCCGGGATCGTCACGCTGGTGGTGCTGAGCTTCATCGCCTCGTCGGGAGCAGGCTGGCCGTCCGGACCGGTCATGGTCGCGCTCAGGGTCAGCGTCAGCGGCTGGTTACCGAGGTTGCGATACGTCACCGGCTTGGTTTCCGGGGTGTCGTCCGTGTGCGGCCACAGGGCGTTGAAGACGAGGTTGGCCGGCGCCGCCGTCACCTGCAGCTGCGTCGCCCGGCCGACGTCGATCCGGCCGGCTCCTTGCTCGTACGGCGTCAGCCCGTCGAGGTGCTTGGTGGACGCCATCAGCGCAGCCTTGAAGTCGGCTGCCTTCCAGTCCGGGTGCTCCTGCGCGAGCAGGGCGACCGAACCGGTCGCGTGCGGTGTCGCCATCGACGTACCGTCCATCGCGACGTACCGCTCGCCGCCCTCGCTGTTCGCGCGGGCCGCGACGATGTCTATCCCGGGCGCGACGACATCGGGTTTCGTCCCGCCGTCACCGAGCCGCGGGCCGCGACTCGACAACTCGGCCAGTTGGTCCTGCTTGTCCACCGCGCCGACCGTCAACGCGGCCTCGGCGCTGCCGGGCGACTCGAGCGAGGACACACCAGGGCCGGAGTTGCCCGCCGCGATCACGAAGAGTGTGCCGGTCTCCTGCGTCAGCCGGTTGACGGCCTCCTCGAGCGGGTCGATCTCCGCGGTGTCGGGAGCACCGATGCTGATGTTGACAGCGGTCGCGTGGAGTTCGGTGGCAGCCCACTCCATCCCGGCCAGGATGGCGGAGTCTGAGCACTCCCTGCTGGGACAGACCTTGCCTGCGTACAGCTTCGCGTCAGGAGCGACACCGCGGTACTTGCCGCCGGACGCCGCCCCGGTGCCGGCGATGGTCGAAGCCACATGGGTGCCGTGGCCGACCGTGTCGCCCGGAGGCTGGTCGGTGAAGTTCTTCGTCCCGGCGATGCGGTCGGCCAGGTCCGGGTGGGTCGCGTCGACGCCGGTGTCCAGTACGGCGATCGACACGCCCTTGCCGGTGTAGCCGGCCTGCCAGGCGACCGGTGCGCCGATCTGCGGGACCGACTGGTCCAGGCTCACTGTCCGCTTGCCGTCGAGCCAGATCTTGGCCGGACCGCCCGCGCGGATTCGGGACAGGGCCGTTGCCGTGTCCTTCTTCGCCAGCTTGACCGCGCTGCCGTTGATCGCCGGCAGGTCGCGGGTGGTGGTCACGCCCTCGATCGCGGAGCGCTTGGCGTGGGCGGCGTACGTCACGATCAGCGGGATGGCCGTCGTACTCGCGTCGTCGTAGTGGGCGTCGAGCAGGCCGCCGATGTCGAACAACCTGCGGTCGAGTTTGCCGGCGGCAACATCGGCTTCCACGTCGGACGGGATGACGGTGAGGCGGCCCTTGATCCGGAGGGCCCGGAAGGTGATGTGCTCGCGGCTGGGCCCGCGCCGGATGCTCGGGTTGCTCAGTTCACCCCCGAGGAGGGTGATCTGGTCGCCGGTGATCAGGGTGATGGTCCGGTTCGCAGCTGCCGCGGGGGAGGACGTGCCGGCGGTCGTGGTCGCGGGCGGGCCGGCCGCGGCCGCCGGAAGGCCTGGGTTCTGGGCCGTGAGGCCGATGGACAGGGCGAGCGCCGCGGCGGCGATCCACCGCGGTCTCGGTCTGGAGTGCACCATGTGCTTCCTCGTCAACTGGGCAGAGCCCGTCCGGGCAGACGGGCTCGTCTCTACCTGCCCGAACGGCGCTCAGCAGTTCTCGCGACCGGATGCCGACCTCGGGCCCGGTGGTCCCTGCGGGCCGGGATAGGCTGCAGACGTCGGGGTTCGCAGCGTTCGGGGAGAGCCGTGCGAGAGATCGTCGTGTTCAGCGGAAGTGCCCACACTGATTTGGCGGAGCGGATCTGTGCCGATCTCGGCGTACCGCTCGCGCCGGTGGAAATCCATCGTTTCAGCAACGACTGCCTGCAGGTACAACTGCAGGAGAACTGTCGGCAGCGAGACGTGTACATCGTGCAACCACTGGTGCCGCCCACGCAGGAGCACCTGATGGAGCTGCTGCTGATGATCGACGCCGCGCGTGGCGCCTCAGCCGAGCAGATCACCGCCGTGATGCCGCACTACGCGTACGCACGGTCGGACAAGAAGGACGCGTCCCGCATCTCGATCGGCGGTCGCCTCGTCGCGGACCTGCTGGTCACGGCCGGCGTCGACCGCGTCCTCACCATGGCTCTGCACGCACCCCAGGTGCACGGGTTCTTCTCGGTCCCGGTCGACCACCTGACCGCGATCGGCGTACTCGCCGACCACTTCCGCGGCCGCGACCTGACCGAGACGGTCGTGGTCAGCCCGGACCTGGGCAACGCGAAGACCGCCACCCAGTTCTCCCGGCTGCTCGGCCTCCCGGTCGCCGCCGGCAGCAAGCAGCGGCTGGCCGACGACCGCGTGGTGATCGACGCGATCGTCGGCGACGTGGCCGGCAAGCGCGCGATCATCCTCGACGACGAGATCGCCACCGGCGGCTCGATCATCGAACTCCTCGACCGCCTGAAAGACCGCGGCTGCACCCAGGCGGCCGTCGCCACCACCCACGGTCTGTTCGCCGGAAAGGCAGTGGAGCGGCTCCGGTCGCACCCGTCCGTCACCGAGGTCATCAGCACCGACACCGTCCCGCGGCCCGCAGGCTTCCCCGAACTCCAGGTCAGCTCGGTCGCCGGGCTCTTCGCCGAAGCGATCAAACGCATCCACGAGGGCGAATCCGTCAGCAGCCTCTTCGACGGCGTAGATCCCACCCACGCCCCACCCCAACCCAAACTCCCGTTCTAGGCACACTGGGCCGACCCACGCGCGCTCCCACCCACCCCCGGCTCATCGCCCACCGGAACCGTGGAAACCAGCCTGGATCCTTTTCGCGTCCAGGCTCTCCAAGACGCGTAGACCTTCTCAGGTCCCGGGCGGGCCGTTGCCAGCGGGTGGCCAGCAGCTGATCGTGACAAACGGCAGGGTTCGTTGTGACAAACGGCGGAGGTGTGGCGGCGTTGGGGCGTTAGGTTCTCGGTGTGACTACTCGTACTGCGGAACGTAGCTCTCTTGCGGCACTTGCTTTTGGGCCGCGGCGGCCGGTGCTGGCTGGGGTTGTGTTTCTGGTGACACTGGCTTGCGGGATCGCGCAGCTGGTGTACCGGCCGCTGTATGAGCATGTGGTGCGGGACGCGTCGTACATCGACGACGGCCAGTGGTATCGCCTGCTGACGGGCATGTTCTTCCAGGACGGCTGGGCCTCGGGGCTGGTCTCGAACTTGATTCTGCTGGCCGTAGTCGGGTCGGTCGCCGAGCGCGTCTTCGGGCGGTGGCGGTGGTTGGTCCTCTACTTCGTCTGCGGATGGTTCGGGCAGCTCATGAGCTACGTGTGGCTCAACCCGGTCGGCGCGGGCAACTCGATGTGCGTCGCCGGTCTGATCGGCGGGCTGGCGACAGTGATCCTCGTGGCTCCGCGCCGGTACGGCGTCACGCCACCACTGCAGCTCCGGATCCTGGCGCTCGCCGTCCCGGTGCTGGCCGTCGTCGACACGATCCTGCACGACAACCACGGCCTGCCCTGTCTGCTCGGCATGGTCCTTGGCTACCTGCTACTGCCTCACCCCGAGCGCTGATCGGAAGTTGGCTCGGGGGAGGTGAGGTTGTTGGTGGCGAGCCAGTTGTCGATGTGGGTCATGGTGGTTTGGAGGATCTCGCCGAACAGGAGCATGTGGTCGGCGTCGGGGATCTCTTGGTAGGTGGAGTTCGGGTACTTCGAGGCGGTGGCGCGGCAGACTGCTGGGACCACGGTGAGGTCCTGGGCGCCGCCGAAGATCAGGACCGGGCCGGAGATCGCGGCGTAGTCGACGCGGGATGCCTTGCGGCGGTCGAGTTGTGGGAAGGCCATCTCGCAGTACGCGCGGCCCGACTCGCAGACGAGGTCCTCGAACAGCGCGCGGGAGTCTTCTGGCGTTTGCGTGATCCGCCCGCCGACCTGGAACTTCTCCCAGGTCGGGTGGAGCGGCTTGGTCCAGGGCCGCGGCTGGAGGTAGTGGCTCAGGAACAGCCGGCTCATGGACGGGTACATGGCGAAGATCCCGGCCGCCGGGGCCGGGCACACTCCGATCAGACCGGCGTGCCTGGTCCGGGCTGCGACGAGTTGGGCCAGCAGCCCGCCCAAGGAGTGTCCGAGGATCAACGGTGGCGAATCGAGTGACTCGCACACCTCGACCAGATCGTCGGCGTAGTCCGTCAGGCTGAGCGTCGCGACCTGCGTCGAACCTTCCCGCAGTGGCAGTTCGTGATGGCGCAACGTCGGCGTATGAACAACGAACCCACGGGCTTCGAACGCTTCCCGGGCCTCACGGAAGTGACTCCCACGGCCCCAGGTCCCGTGAATGAGAACAACATGCTCGACAACGCTCATGCCGCCGAAACTATCCGACCCGAAGGGAGCAGGCAGATCAACGCGCGGCAGCCGCAAGCTCGGTGCTAGCCGGGGAAGCCGGGGGTGGGTGGGAGTGGGGCGCCGCAGCGCGACGGAGGGTTGGGCGTGGCTCTGCGTGGGAGGATCCGGTGCATGGCGGATTCGGTGCGGATGGGTGTTGTCGGGGCGGGAAGTATTTCGGTGCGGGGGCTTCTTCCGCATTTGGGGCAGGCGGATCTTGCCGGGCGGGTGACGCTGGCGGCGGTGTGTGATCCGGTGCCGGGGCGGGCGGAGGCGGCGGCTGAGAAGTTCGGGGTGGAGCAGGGGTTCACGGAGTACGAGGACCTGCTGGCTCGTGGGGATGTCGATGCCGTGACGATCGCTTCCCCGATCGGGTTGCACTACGAGCAGGGCAAGCTGGCGTTGCAGGCCGGGAAGCATGTGCACTTCAACAAGACCATGACGATCACCGTCGCCGAGGCGACCGAGCTCATTGAGCTTGCCGCGACCAACGATCTGCGGATTGTTGCCTCACCGGGGGAGATGCTGCGTCCGCATCACGTCCGGACACGTGAGTTGATTGCCGAGGGCGCCATCGGGACGTTGTCCTGGGTGAGTTGTGGCGCGGCGTTCGGCACCTATCACGAGGACGAGGCTGTGCGCGGCGGCAGCGACGTACTGACGAACATCGATCCGTCGTGGTACTTCCGCACGCCCGGTGGCGGGCCGATGTACGACATGACGGTGTACGGGCTGCACGCCGTGACCGGGATTCTCGGCCCGGCCAAGCGCGTGACGGCGATGTCCGGCGTACGCATTCCCGTGCGGACCAGCGGAGGGACCGACGTACGGACGGATGCCGACGACAACACCATCGTGCTGATCGACTTCGGCGACAACCTGTTCTGCGTCGCGACCGGGACCGCCGCAGGAGGGATGCGCGGTGGCTTCGGCGGGGCGTACTACGGAACGAAGGGGACGATCGACGGACTGCTGCTCAACGATGAGCCGTTCGACTTCCCCAACCGCAACCCCGCCGAGCTGTCGCCGCGTGGCCCGGGCAACCAGGCACTGCTTCCGCACGTGACCGGTGTGCACCGCGACATCGAGGAGCAGCACGTGTACGAGGACGTCATGCAGCTGGTCGACTGGGTCCGCGAAGGCAAGCCTTCGATCGTCACCGCCGAACACGCGCGCCACGTGATCGACATCATCGAGGCCGCGTACCGAGCCTCCGCAACCGGTCAGACGCAGAACCTCACGACCACCTTCTGACCGATCACGGAGGCCCCGAAGGCGTCAGCCCTCGCAGCACACCCTGTGGAGCCACTCGGGTTCGTGCCACCAGTAGGTGTTGTCGTGTGAGTGCGCCTGCTCCCGGGTGAGCGGAGTCGGCGCATTCGCGGGAGCTGGTACGGCGGCCGTCGTCCGGGCGCCACCGGAGTACGGCGCGAGCAGGTCGTCGACCGGGTGCAACTTGCCGGCGACCATCACCCGATCCACCGCGGCGGCGACCGGATGTCGGCCAGCGGATCGCCGGTCACGAACGACAGGTCGGCCTGAGCGCCCGGCTTGATCACGCCGAGCTTGTCCTCGAGGTTCAGCCACCGCGCCGGGTTGCGCGTCGCGGTCGTCAGAGCCTCGTACGGCGTGAAGCCACCGGCGACCATCGATCGCAGGTTGGCATGCGTTGACACCGCGATGTTGTCGAGCGGGCTGTCGGTGCCGCAGATCACGAATCCACCGCCGCGGTGGATCCGCAACACCATGTCGACGTTGCCGCGCAGCAACTCCCGCGTGGTCACGCCCGCAGGTCCTGCCGCCGTGTTCACCTCGCTCTGTAGAGCGGCGTACTCCCAGGACGGGAACAGCGTGGTCGTCCGCCGGTCGGTGAGCAGTGACGGGTCGTCGACGTGCGCCATCGTCGAGTTGAACAGCGTCGGCGTGACCGACAGCCCGGCCTTGGTGAACAGCGTTACGACATCGGCGTACGCACGGCCCAGCCGGCTGACGGTGTGCGAGTAGCCCAGCCGGTTCGTCGCGCCGGTGTGCTCCATCCCGTCCATCCCGAGGTGCTCGGCCGGGTAGAGGTAATGCGACGACAGTTGCAGTCCGAGCCTGTGGACGGCGGCGATCGCCCGACGCTGGTAGTCGATCGGCAAGCGCACGTACGTCTTCACCAGGTCGTAGGCAAGACCCTCGACCCGGTCGAGTTCCAGACCGAGTTGCCTTACCGAAAGCGTCGGCCGCATGAAGTTGTAGTAGACCCGCGACCCGTCGATCGCCTCACCGGTCGCGAAGTACCGCGGCCCGACCAACGATCCGTGGGCGAGCGCCTCCCGCGTCTCCTGCATCTGATAGACCGGATCGCCGGGCGACCGCGTGGTCGTGATGCCGTACGACAGCCACAGGTTGCCCTGCCGCGCACCCCACGCCCGCCCACGCAGGTGCCAGTGGTTGTGCGCATCGATCAACCCAGGCATCACCGTCAGCTCCGACGCGTCGATGTCCGCCCGGCCCTGATGCGGCCGTACGGCGGCAATCCGCGACCCGTCCAGTACGACGTCGACGTCGCGTCGCAGCGTGGTCGCGCGGCCATCCCACAGGGCGCCGGCGTGGACAGTGACGTGCTGGTTGACAATCGCCCGGCGCCATTGCAGGTCGAGCTTGATGGTCTGCGGGCGAGAGCCGCGCAGAGTCGTGCGCCGCAGCCGGCCGTTGTTCAGGTAGAGCAGAGTCTCGTCGTCTTGCCAGACCGGCGAGTCGGTGACCTCGTCGGTGATCGCCCTCGGCTCCGCGGTGAACCGCCCGCGTTCGTCGACGGGAGCGACGTACAGCAGGCTCTCGACGACGAAGGCCAGCCACTCGCCGTCGGGGGAGAAGACCGGGCCGTCGTCGCCGCGGGTCGCCAGTGAGCGGAACGGCATCGGCTCGACGTACTCCAGTGCTGTCGTGGCGACGTCGACGTAGAGGAGCTGACTGGTGCCTTCACGGAACCGCTTGGAGAACGGCTTGACCGCCGCCAGCACGATCGTCTTCCCGTCCCGCGACCAGCTCACCCGGCCGGGCTGGAACAACGTCGGTGTCAGCTGGCGGACCTGGCCGGAGGAGAGATCGAGCACCCAGGCGATCCCGTCCTGATCCTGGTAGGCGACCTGCTTCCCGTCCGGGGAGAACCGCGGCGCGGTCTGTGCCCCGGGCAACGACGAGAGCTTGCTGTCGGCACCGGTCTTCAGGTCGTGCAGCCACAGGTCCGCGGTCCCGTCCCGATCGCTGGCGTACAGCACCTTGCTGCCGTCCGGCGAGAAGTCGGGATCCGAGTTGAAGTAGCCGTCGGCAACCAGTTGGCGTGGTTGCCCACGGCCACTCGTTGCCGCCAGCCACAACGCGTTCAGGGACCGGAACGCGATCCACTCGCCGTCCGGCGACACGGTCGGGCAGGCGATCCCGAGCGCCGGCCGGCGCGCGGTCGACTCCAGGTCCGGCACCTTCGGCCGCGGCCGCTTCGCCGTCACAGGGACGGTCGCGGTGAACGGTACGACGGTGTGCGCGCCGCCGACGCTATGGCGCAGCACGTTTCCGTCGGCGGTGTAGAAGACGTCGCTCGCCGAAGCCCACGAGGGCGGTACGGCGAACACGTCCTTCCCACTCGTAACCTTCTCCTCCCCGACGACCAGGTCACACACCGGACCCGCCAGCCGGACGTACGCCAGCTGACCGGTGGGGGAGTACGCCGGTCCGTACACAGTGATCCCGGTCTGCGCGGCGACCAGCGTCGTACGCGCACCGGTGGTGGGATCGAGCTGGACGATCGACGCGGCGTCGACGGTGAAGGCGATCTTCGTGCCGTCGGCGGAGACGGTGGGCTCGGCCTCATCGGTCGGGTCGTCCGTGAGGGCAACGATCTTGCCGTCGGACAGGTCGAGCCGGTGGATGCCGTAGCTGCCGTTGCCTCCGCGGTCCGAGGAGAAGACGATCGACCGGCCGTCGGGCGTGAAGTGCGGTTCGCGGTGGTCGTACCGGCCGCTGGTCAGCTGAGTGAGACCGTGGCCGTCGACCCCGATCGTCCACAGGTGGAAGTTGCCGTCGCGGTACGACTGGAACACGATCCGCCGGCCGTCCGGCGACCAGCGTGGTCTGGTCGCGTCCTGCAGGTCGTCGGTCAGTCGCCGCGACTCGCCGCCCGCGGCCGGTGTCACCCAGATCGCGGTGACCAGGTCGAAGGCCAGCCAGCGGCCGTCGGGGGAGACCGCGACCATGAAGTTGGTGCCCTCCGACAGCAGGGCCTGGTTGCCGGCCGCCTGCGCAGGAGCGGCGGTCGAGGTCGCGGACGCGGTGGTGGTGACCGCGGCCAGACCTCCGGTGAGTTGCAGAGCGCGGCGCCGCGAGATGCTCCAGGATCCGGGGGTCGCGTGTTCGTCATGAGCCACGATGCGATTCCAATCCCTAGGGGGCGGTGGGATGTCATCGAATCTGCCAGCACCATCGATGGTCCACGATCGTGACTGGCGGGTCGATCGCCCAACGGCCCGTGCGCTGCGACGAACGGCCAACGTCTATCGTCTGCGCCATGCCTTCCGTGTCTCCCCGGCTCCAGGCGCTCGGCGCCGCCGTGCTCTGCATCGTGATCGCACTCGCCGCCGGGCTCGCGGTGGACAGCCGGCTCGACCGGCACTGGATCCTGCGCGGACTGACGCTCATCCTGGCGTTGTGCTGCGCCGCCTTGCTGCTCAGCGACCAGACCCGCCGCATCCGCCAGATCGTCACCGCGATCGGCCTGGTGATGTTCGGCCTGGTCATCCCGGTGACCCAGACGACCTGGGCCACACCACCGGAGATCGACTTCGCCCTCGCGGTCGCCACCGAGGCCGAGAACACGGCCACCAAGGCCGCGCGCAGTGCGGTCACGATCGAGGACGTGAAGTCGGCCGCCGAGTCCCGTGGCGGCGCGATCGGCTCGCTGAAGACCGACAAGACCCCGGAAGTCCGCGGGGCCACCGCGTTCCCCGTGATCGTCCGCGCCAAGGCCGACCAGGGTCGTCCGTGGGCCTGTGTGTCCTTCGAGCACGGCCTGGACGCCAAGGTCCGCCCCTGCTGATCAGCCGGCGTACAACGCGACGAGTTCCTCGGCGCGGTCGAGGGGGCTCCAGGTGATCGCCTTGCCGTCCAGTTGCGCCTCGACGACCTCCAGCCCGGCCTCCCAGCCCGCGGCCGCCGGGCCGGCGGCGTCCGGATCGGACAGCACGTTGGTGAACACCAGCCGGCTGCCCTCTGCCGTACCGGTGATCTCCCAGGTCAGGATCTCGCCGGCCCATTCGTACTCGAGGACCGACGGCGGCTCGTTCCGCAGCATCCGCCCGCTCGGTGCGGCGTCCGGATCGTCCGCCATCCCGTACCGCCGCCGCTGCTCGTCCGTCACCCCGAAGAACAGCTCGGACCCGGCCGGCCGATCCAGCTCGACCACGGCCGGAAACCAGACCGCGAGCTGCTCCGGATCTGTGATCGCCCGCCAGACCTTCTCCGGCGGATGCGGCACCAGACGCACGAACCGGATCGCCACCCTGCCGTCCTCGGTCCCGAACACCGTCCCGCGTCGACTGTCCATGCCATTAATATAACCCATGCGGCATATAAGCGGGTCCATTTGGTGGGCAATCGATTTCTCACGGACCCCGCCGCGGCCTAGGGTCGCGGTATGACTCTTGGGAATCTGTCCGGCATCAGCGCGCTCGCCGACGTCGAGTCGCGGTCCATCAGTGCGGAGAACCCGACCGGCGAGCCTGGGCAGGGTGGCCGGCGGACCGAGGGGACCGGTGCCCGCGCGGCCCGCGATCTCGGTCTGGGCTGGAAGGTGTCGCCGTCGATCGAGATCGGCCCGGGCGAGACCGCCACGCTCGCGGACATCGCCGGTTCGGGCTGCATCACGCACATCTGGCTGACGACGCACGTCGACCACTGGCGGCGGCTGGTGCTGCGCGCGCACTGGGACGGCGACGAGGCGCCCGCGATCGAGACGCCGGTCGGCGACTTCTTCTGCTCCGGCTGGGGCAAGTTCGCGCAGGTCAACTCGCTGCCGGTGGCGGTGAACCCGAACGGCGGCTTCAACTGCTACTGGGAGATGCCGTTCACCGAGCGGGCCACGGTCACGTTGGAGAACACGCACGACGAGAAGGTGGTCGTGTACTTCCAGGTGGACTACTGGCTGGGCGCCGTACCGGACAAGTCGGCGTACCTGCATGCGCAGTGGCGGCGGAGCAACCCGCTGCAGTCGCAGACCGTGCACACGCTGCTGGACGGCGTCGAGGGCCCGGGCCATTACGTCGGGACGTACGTCGCCTGGGGCGTCAACAGCACCGGCTGGTGGGGCGAGGGCGAGGTAAAGTTCTACCTCGACGGCGACGACGAGTTCCCGACCATCTGCGGCACCGGCACCGAGGACTACTTCGGCGGCGCGTGGAACTTCGACGTGCCCCACCTCGGCGGCTACACGGAGTTCAGTACGCCGTACCTCGGTATGCCGCAGGTGATCCGGCCGGACGGGCAGTACGCGAGCCAGCAGCGGTTCGGGATGTACCGCTTCCACCTGCCCGACCCGATCCGGTTCAAGGAGCGGCTGCGGGTCGACGTACAGGCCCTCGGCTGGCGGTCGGGCGGCCGCTATCTGCCGCTGCAGGACGACATCGCGTCGACCGCCTTCTTCTACTCGGCCAAGACGAGTACGGCGCGCCCGGAGGCGCCGGTGCACGACGTGATGGAGATCTGCTAACCGGGAATAGGTAGCGGCTTCTGCAGTGCCGCGCCGGTGAGGACGACCAGGGCCGAGGTCCAGCCCAGGGGAGCCTCGCCGGCCGGCTCCAGGTCGCGATTGACCTTCTCCGGCAGTGCGCCGGTGCTGGTCCGGTGGCGGTCGAGCCAGGACAGCAACGATTCAGCGGTCGCCTCGTCTCCGCGGGCCGCCGCGCTCAGCGCGAACAACGCCGTCTGCGGCGTCCAGGCCACGCCGTCGGTGCGCCAGTCCTCGCCCGGCGTCACGCCTCCGTTCGGCTGCGTCAGTACGCCGCGAGACCGGTCGATCGCCGTGGACACGGCCTCCCGGGCCGGAGCGAACGGTGGTCCGAGCACGGTGACGATCGCGTCGGCACCACCACCGATCCCGATCGGCTCGAGGCCGGGCTCGAGGAGGCTCACCGCCCGGGCAGGCGTCCTGGGATAGTCCGGACCGAAGACGCGATCTGTTGCTGTGGACAACTTGTCGAGCGCGGTCCGCCAGCGTGCGGCCTCGGCGCCGTGGTTCTGCTGCGTGGCGATCTGGATCGCCGAGCGGAGGCCGGTGAGGAGCGGGGCGACAATGCCCAGCGTCACCTTCGACTCGGGGCGCTCCCAGTAATCGGGGGACGGCGCGGGCAGTCCGTCCGCGGTCAGCTCGGAAACAATCTCGTCAGCGGACTCGCGGACCAGCTCCCAGTACTTCCCGCCGGCCCGGCAGAACCAGGTTGCCCAGAGCACCCATCCCGATCCGTCGAGCTGTGGCTCACGTCCGTCGCGGATCACCTCGCCGGTCGCGGAGTACCGGGCTTCCCAACGGCCGGACGACGGCTTGATGCCGTCGAGGAAACGCAGGACCCGGTCGGCTTGGTCGTACTGTCCGATCGAGCACCGTGCCGCGGCGACGAACGACGCGTCGCGGGGCCAGACGAACCGCCAGGGGCCGTCCCAGCCCGCCAGCGTGGCGCCGCTGGGGAGGGTGAGTGCGTCGAGGTCGGCGATCGCGTGCTGCATCAGCTCGCCGCGCTCGCCCGCGGATTGCGCGGCGCCGTGGAGGGGTACGCCGTCGGCGACGAGCCGGGGTTGTGGGTTGCGCACGAGGTTGTTCGCCGTACCGGCGGCCAGGATCGTCAGCAGGACGACGATCACGACGGCCGGGAACCACCGGTCCCGTCGCGCGCTGTCGTCCCGCATCGTTCCCCCTACTGGGCCAGGTGTTGTACTTCCGCCTCGAACTTGCGCCGCGGTGCGAGCTCGACCAAGTACATCGCTGACACGACCAATGCGCCACCTACCAGCATGCGCCACGTCACGCTCTCGGACCCGAAGAGCACCGCGAAACCGGACGCGAACACCGGCTCCATCGTCATCGCGATCGCCGCCCGGGTCGGGGTGAGGTGCGCCTGTGCCCAGGTCTGCACGATCAGCGCGAGCGCGCCGGCGACCAGGGCCATGTAGATCACCCTCGCCCAGTCGCCCCCGGTGGGCGGGACCGCGAATCCGCCGGGCAGCGCGCCGATCGCACAGACCATCGTGATGACGATCATCTGCAGCGCCGACAGACCGAAGGCGTTCCGCGGGGTGGACCACGCGCCCAGCCCGATGATGTGCAAGGCGTAGAGACCGGCCGAGGCGAGCGTGAGCAACTCGCCGGTGCCCAGGCTGAGGCCCTGCAGCGACAGGACGCCGAGCCC
Organism: Kribbella sp. NPDC049227; assembly: GCF_043197265.1. Taxonomy (NCBI): domain Bacteria; kingdom Bacillati; phylum Actinomycetota; class Actinomycetes; order Propionibacteriales; family Kribbellaceae; genus Kribbella; species Kribbella sp. NPDC049227. Next base: position 478,418 of record NZ_JBICST010000003.1, read on the forward strand.
GACAGTGGCGAGGAACACGGCGACCCAGGCCCACCGGCCGATCTTGTGCCGGAGGATGACGGCGGCCAGCAGCGGGGTGAAGACGACGTACATGCCGGTGACGAACCCGGACACGCTCGCCGAAGTGTGCCGCAGGCCTTCGGTCTGAACCAGCTGGGCGATGCCGTAGGTGATGCCGAGGGCAACGGCCCGCCCCCGGTCGAGCCGGCTCAGGCGGGAGATCGCCGGCGGGTGCACCAGCACGAGCGCCACCGACGCGATCAGGAACCGCAACGCCAGGTAGTCGGCGACGTCCATCCTGGTGAGCAGGTCCTTGGTCAGGAAGAACGTCGATCCCCACGCCGCCGCGACCGCGAGCAGGGCCAGCACGGCCAGACGTGGGTGGTTCACGCCGGACATCTCATCAGACGCCTTGCACAGAAGGCAAAACGGCTCAGAGGACGGTGATCACGACGGTGCTGCCGGGCTGGGCCTGCTTCCCCGCACCCGGGTTCTGCGCCGCGACGATGTTCAGCCCGAGGTTGAACGGTGCCTTCTCCACCTTCACGACGAAGCCCGCGTCGGTGAGGATCTTCTGCGCGTCGGCGAGACTCTTGCGCTTGACGTCCGGAACGTCGCGCAGCGGTAGGCCCTTCGACACCACCAGCTGGACCTTGTCCTTGGCGAACAGGGTGCCGGTGTTCGGGGTCTGGCTGATGACGTTGCCTTCCGGCACCTTCTCGTCGTACTGCTCGGTGCGGCCGACCAGGAGGCCGAGCTTGCGCAGTTGCCTGTTCGCGTCCTGGTACGACTTCCCGGTCGTATCCGGCACGGTGATCGGCTTCTTGCCCTTGCTGACCACGAAGTTGACCGCGTCCCCGGGCTTGACGACCGTGTCGAACTTCGGGCTGAACGCGATCACCCGGCCGGCCGGCACGGTCTCGTTGTACTGCTCGACGATCTGACCGGCGTTCAGCTTGATCGGAGCCAGCGCATTCTTCGCGGCCTCCAGCTCCAGTCCGGCCAGCTGCGGCACGCGGTACCGCTCCGGGCCCTTGGAGACGGTCAGGTTGATCTCGCCGTTCTTCCGGATCCGGTCACCCGCGGCCGGGTCGGTCGACACCACCTGACCCTTGGGCACGTTCTCGGAGAAGTCCTGGTTGGCCAGGGTGGTCCGCAGTCCGGACTTCTCGGCCTCGGCGGCGGCCACCGCGGGGACCATGCTCACCAGGTTGGGCGTGCTCGTGTAGCGGTGGATCCCGTAGTACCAGGCCGCCGTACCGATCCCGATGGCCGCGGCCAGGATGAGGATGAGCGCGACCAGTCCGCGGCCCCGGCGCTGCGGCGGCGCCTGGACCCGGGTCGCCGGGCCACCGGTCGGCCGCCCCTTCTCCACCGGTACGACGATCGTGTCGTGGCGCAGGACGTGACCGTTGTCACCCGCCAGCGTCGGCACATCGCGGGTGTAGCCGTCGTCGTAGCCGCTGTCCTGACGGATCTGCTGGATCGGCACCGTGAGGTCGCCGGTGAGCTCCGGGTCGTCCGGCAGGCCGTCCTCGAGGGCACTACGGACCCGGTGCACCTGACGGCTCAGCACCCGCGCGTCGGCGGGACGCAGGTCCCGGTCCCGGGCCGTCGCACGCTGCACCAGCGCATCGACGTACGGCGGGATACTCGCCACCTCGAGCGACGGTGCGGGAACGTCGGCGTGTACATGCGCGTAGGCGACCTGGATCGGAGTGTCGCCGGAGTGCGGCTTGTTCCCGGTGAGCATCTCGTACAGCAGGATGCCGGAGGAGTAGACGTCCGAGCGGGCGTCCGCACTACCGTCGGTGACGAGTTCGGGCGCCAGGTACGACACCGTGCCCATCAGCAGGCCCTGGGTCGCGGTGTTGCCGGTCGCGCTGACCGCCCGGGCCAGGCCGAAGTCGGCGACCTTCACCACGCCGTTGTCGGCGATCAGCACGTTCTCAGGCTTGATGTCGCGGTGGACGATGCCCGCGTCGTGGGCGGCAGACAGCGCGGACAGGATCGGGGCCAGCAGGGCCAGCGCCCGGGCGGGGGCGAGCGGCGCCTGCTCGCGGATCACGTCCCGCAGCGTGCGTCCGGGCACGTACTCCATCGCCAGGAACAGGGTGCCGTCGTCGTCCCCCTGGTCGAAGACGGCGACCACGTTCGGGTGCGAGAGCCGGGCGGCGGCCCGGGCCTCGGCGACGAACCGGCGGGCGAACTGGGCGTCGTCGCCGAGTCCGTCGTGCATCACCTTCAGGGCGACGGTCCGGTCCAGCCGCATGTCGAGGGCCTGGTAGACGGTGGCCATCCCGCCCTTCGCGACACGCGCGCCCACGCGGTACCGTCCGTCGAGCACTCGCCCGACGAGGCGGTCGCTGACCTGCGTGTCCACGTCGTCCGTCACTTGCGGTGAGCCGCCTCTCGAAGCCGTCCTGCTCAGAGAGTGTAGATAAGGGCTCAGCGTGACGGCGCCAGGCTCACCGCAGTGGGTCCCAGCCGCGTTCCAGCTGTGCCTTGATCCGGAGTACGTTCTTCACATACAGCTTCGTGTCCGGGTACATGCCGTTTTTCGTGACCCCGCCGAGGCCCTGGTAGTAGCCGGCGACCGCGATGTCGAGCTTCGCGGCGCCGGTCAACCGGTCCAGCAGGACCACACCGGCGGTGACGTTGTCCTGTGGCTTGAGCAGGTCAAGGTTGCGCCCGACGACGCTGGACACGAACCGTCCGGTCGACGGGATCACCTGCATCGCGCCGACCGCGTTGGCGGGGGAGACGACCCGCTGTTTCCAGCCCGACTCCTGCCAGCTGACCGCGAGCGCCAGTTCAGGGTCGACGCCGTACCGCTTCGAGGTGCTGACGATCAGGCTGCGCATCTGCGTCCGGGTCGGCAGCTTGCGCTTCTTCAGGGCCGCCCGGTTGCGGTTGGCCTGGGCGACGATGTGGTCGGCGTACGTGCGGCCGGCGAAGGTGTTGTCCTTCGTCTTGGCCGGTGCCTTGGCCTTGGGTTTCGGCTTGATCGTGACCGGCACCTGCAGCGGTTTCCCGGCATAGATGCGGTCGCTGACCTTCAATCCGTTGGCGGCCAGGAGGTTGGCCTGCGAGCACCGGAACCGCTTGGCGATCTTCGTGATCGTGTCGCCCGGCTTCACCACATAGGTGACCCGGCCGCCCGCGACCGTGCGCTTGGCCGGGTGGCCTGAGGCGGTCCTCGCTTTCTGGCCCGGCACCTTGAGGGTCTCCCCGGCGTAGATCGCGTTGCCGTTGCCAGGGAGATTGTTCAGGGCAACGAGGGCCTTGACCGTGGTCCCGTACCGGGCGGCGATGTGGCTGAGGGTGTCGCCGTCCTTCACCTTGTACGCCCCGAAGCCGGGGGAGCCTGCGGTGATCACCGCGGCGGCCAGCACTGGAACGGCAAGCCCGGTCACTATCCGTATGACGTTACGCATCGATCCATCTCCCCGTGTGAGCGTCTCTTGACCGTAAGTGCTGGTACGGATGTGACAACAGGGGCGAATGGGGTGCTTGTTACGCCTGTAACTCAATGTTTACAATTCAAACCTGAACTACATCAATGTAGTTCACAAGCCGATGTTGCTCAGGGCAACCGCCGGGCTACGGCACCGCTACAGGGCGGCTCTGCCTTCCAACGGTGACGAGGGATTCGCGTGGTAGCGCTTCGGGATCCGGCCCGCGCGCCGTGCGTTGCGTCCGGCAACTACCGCGTCGCGCATCGCGGCCGCCATCAACGCGGGGTGTTCGGCCCGGGTGACCGCGGTCGCCAGCAGCACCGCGTCGCAGCCCAGCTCCATCGCCAGCGCGGCGTCGCTCGCCGTACCGATCCCGGCATCGAGAACGACGGGTACGTCGAGCTCGTCGACGATCATGCTGATGTTGTGCGGGTTGCGGATGCCCAGGCCGGACCCGATCGGGGAGCCGAGCGGCATCACGGCCGCACACCCGGCCTGGGCCAACCGGCGGGCCAGGATCGGGTCGTCGTTGGTGTAGGCGAGCACCTGGAATCCGTCGTTCACCAACTGCTCGGCCGCGTCCAGCAACTCGACCGGATCGGGGAGCAGGGTGTGGTCGTCGGCGACCACCTCCAGCTTGATCAGGTCGGTGTGGAACGCCTCCCGGGCAAGCCGCGCGGTCAGTACGGCCTCGCCGGCGGTGAAGCAGCCGGCCGTGTTCGGCAGGACGGCGATGTCGTGCTTGCGCAGTACGTCGAGGACCGAGCCCTGCTGATGCGGGTCGAGGCGGCGCAGGGCGACCGTTGTCAGCTGCGTCCCGGACGCGACCAGAGCCTCTTCCAATACCTCGAGACTGGGCGCACCGCCCGTCCCCATCACCAACCGCGACGTGAGCTCGCGTCCGGCAATCAGCAAGGTGTCATCGCTCATGGCCTCACCTTAGGTGCTCGGCGGAGTGGCCGAACCTACTGCCCAGGAACGGCTTTGCGAGCTCCGGCAGGACGCCGGTGCGGACCGTGTCGGCGATGATCTGCGCGGTGATCGGAGTCAGCAGTACGCCGTTGCGGTAGTGGCCGGTCGCCCAGAGCAACCCGTCGAGACCCGACGGCCCGAGGATCGGTGCGTTGTCCGGTGTGGCCGGCCGGAGCCCGGCGATCGACTCGACCAGTTCCAGCTCGTCCGTGATCGGGAGGACGGTCCGTGCGTCCCGCAGCAGCGTGAATACGCCGCCTGCGAGCACCCGCGTGTCGTAGCCGAGCTCACTGGTGGTCGCACCAACGACAAGTTCGCCGTTGGGCCGCGGCACCAGGTAGACCGAGAAGCCGCGTGCCGTCGCGCGCACCGTGTGCTTGAGCGCCGGGCGGTACGCCTCTGGCACCCGCAGCCGAAGCACCTCACCCTTCACCGGACGCACCGGCGGCCGCAGCTCATCGGGAACGCCTTCCAACTGCGACGACCAAGGCCCAGTGGCAGCTATCACGTGCGCAGCCCGCACGGTGTCCCCGTTGTCCAGTTGTACGCCGACAGCCGTCGTACCGGCTGTGATGATGTGGGACACGCGTTGGCGGATCAGGGTGACGCCGGAGAGCTCGACTGCACGCAGGAGGGCGGCGACTGCCTGCCGGTTGTCGACTGAGTGGTCGCCTGGCACCCACACGCCGCCGGAGACCCCGGCTGCGAGCAGAGGCTCGCGTTTGCGGGCGTCCCGGCCGGACAGCTCCTCGACGACCAGACCGAGTCGGCGCTGGTAGTCGGCCAGTCTGCGCAGTGCTGCCGCGTCATCAACGTCGTACGCCACGGACAACGTGCCGGTCTGGTGGAGGCCCGCAGGCAGACCGGTCAGCTCTTCGAGCTCGGCCGCGAACGCCGGCCACGCGGCCACGCTGGCGAGGTTGAGGGCCAGCAGGTCGTCTTCGCCGTACTCGACTTCGGTGACCGGTGCGAGCATGCCGGCGGCGACGGCGGAGGTCTGGGTGCCGGGTGTCGGGTCGCATACCGTCACCTGGATACCGTCTGCCGCGAGGCGCCAAGCGGTCGCCAGACCGATCAGCCCGGCGCCGACCACCACCACATCGGACGTGTGCTCAGGCATGCCGTAAAGCCTACGTCCAGCAGGACATGGCAGGCTTTGCGGTGTGACTGAGCACACCGATCGCCTCGACGACGCCCACCTGTACCTCTGCACGGACGCCCGCGAGAAGCAGGGCGACCTCGGACAGTTCCTGGACGCCGCGCTGGCCGGTGGCGTGGACATCGTGCAGCTCCGGCAGAAGGAGATGGAGGCGGCCGACGAGCTGGCCGCGCTGGAGGTGTTCGCGGACGCCTGCAAGCGGCACGGCAAGCTGCTGGCGGTCAACGACCGGGCGGACATCGCGTTCACGTCCGGGGCCGACGTACTGCACCTCGGCCAGCGGGACCTGCCGGTGCACGCCGCACGAGCCATCACCGGACCGGATCCGATCATCGGGCGATCGACGCACACGTTCAGTCAGGTGAACGCGGTGGTGGCCGAGCAGGGATCCGACTACTTCTGCGTCGGTCCGACCTGGGAGACACCGACGAAGCCCGGTCGTCAGGCGGCCGGTCTGGAGCTCGTCTCGTACGCCGCCAGCCGGCCGCAGTCCAAGCCGTGGTTCGCGATCGGAGGCATCGATCTCGGCCGGCTCGACCAGGTCATCGAGGCCGGCGCCACCCGCGTGGTCGTCGTCCGCGCCATCACCGACGCGGACGACCCGGAGGCCGCGGCCGCGGAGTTCAGCCGGCGGCTGCGGGGTGCCGGGTGATCAACAACCCGAAGACCGCCCGGATCATCGCCGCGATTCTGATCGCCATGCTGGTGATCACGTTGGCGGCGTCGTTGTTCGGCTGCGCCGCGGCCAAGACCCAGCCGTCGAGCGCGTCGAGCACGGATCCGGACAGTGGTCTTCGGATCGTCGCGGTAGCGGACCTCCCGAAGGAGGCGCAGGACACGCTGAAGCTGATCGACGCGGGCGGACCGTACCCGTACAGCCGCGACGGCGTCGTGTTCGGCAACCTCGAGAAGATCCTGCCGAAGCACGACCGCGGCTACTACCACGAGTACACGGTGAAGACGCCGGGAGAGAAGGACCGTGGTGCCCGCCGGGTCGTGACCGGCACCGGCGGCGAGCGTTATTACACGGATGACCACTACGAGTCGTTCCGCCGGATCGCGGAAGACGGGGGCACCGACGGATGACCGACCTGCGCACGCTGCTGACCGACGGAGTGCGCCCCGGCGTCTACCGCTGGCAGTCGGACCACACGCCGGATCAGGTACGCCGTGACGTCGCGGCCGCCGGCTGGGACTTCGTGCTCCTGGACACCAGCGACGTCACCGACAAGGCTGGCTTCCTGGACCAGTGCGCGACCGCGTTCGACCTGCCGCGCTGGTTCGGCCGGAACTGGGACGCGCTGGCCGACTCGCTGAGCGACCACTCCACGGGTGCGCCCGAGATCGTCCTCTGGGAAGGCCTGCACCACCTGCTCGAGCACGACCACGACACGGTCGACGTCGCGCTCCAGATCTTCGCCGAGGACATCACGAACTCGGGCCAGCTCCGCGTCCTGGTCCGTGAGCCCTCGGCCGCCGCCACGCCGGACCTGATCCGCTCGTTACCGGCCCTGTAGCCGATCGGTGAGCTCGTCCAGCTCTGGCACGAAGACCACCGACCGACCGCGGTTGCTCTCCCGCACCCAGTCCCGCAACGGCTCGCTCTTCGCGAGCCGGTCCGTCAGGTCGCCGACGACTGCGAACCCCACGCCGTACTGGACGAACTTCTGCGTGATCGCTCCGGCCCGTCCGGTCCTCAGGTCGAAGAACTCGTCCCCGAGCAGGTCCGCCTCCAGGGCGACCCACGTCGCGTCGTGGTCGTAGACCGCCTGCGAGATCAGATCCACCGCGCCCCGCTCGTCCACCACCTCGCTGTCGGTGACGTACACCCGGACCCCGCCTACTTCCTCAACCACTCCAGCACCCTCTCGGTCTGGGCCGGCACCACGTGCCCGGCCTTCGGCAACACCACTGTCTGCTCCGGCAACCGCCGCTTGGTCTCCTGCGCGTCGAGCATCCGGTCGCGCCCGCCGACGATCACCAGCAGCTCGACCTTCGCCAACTGCTCGTCAGTGAAGATCGGGAGCCGCACCCGCCTGGGCCGGAAGTGCTCGTGCACCTGCAGTGCGAACCGTCCGTACTCCGTTGCGTCTCCCGACGGCAACGGGCCTGCGACCAGCCGCATCGTCTGCAACGTCCCCCAGCGCCCGAACGGCTGCAGGAACAGGGCAGGGATGAAGATCAGCGACTTCTGCCGCCCGATCCCAGCCGGTGTCAGCAACGCCAGCCTCTCCACCCGCCCCGGCCGCCGGACCGCGTAGTCGAGCGCGAACCACCCACCAAGCGATCTGGCCACCATCCGCGTCGGGCCGTGAATCCCGAGCCGTTCCAGTACGTCGTCCAGCCAGTCCGCCTGCGCAGTCAGTGCGGGACGTACCGGCGCGCTCAGGCCTGGCTCGCCGAGCAGATCGACCGCGTGTACCCGGAAGTGCTCGGACCAGGCCGCCACGTCACCGATCCACTCGAGCGTCGTACTGGCCGAGCCGTGCAGGAGGACGAGTGGAGGTGCGGCTACCGGTCCGCTGCTGACGACGAACGTTTCGCCTTCACGCGTCGGCAGCAGGCGCTGATCGCTCGGCACCGGCCAGGTGGCCAGCAGCTCGCGATAGCGCTCGTGGAGCAGGCGTCTGCCCGCCTCGGACGTGAAGATCATGGCACTAAACTACCCTAAACTTCCCTATCGAGTCATTTATAGGGAATTCTAAGGAATCAGCCCTAGGCTTGGTGCCCACGACGACGAAGGATGCGGATGCCTCAGGAGCTCTACTCGGTCGAGCAGGTCGCGCAGCGACTCGGACTGCACGTCCGGACGATCCGGAACTACGTCCGCGACGGCCGGCTGAAGGCGGTCCGGATCGGGAAGCAGTACCGGATCGCCCGCGAAGACCTGGAGGCGTTCACCGGCACCAGTGCGGCCGCGCTGGAGGTGGACCAGCAGACCCGGCACGTGGAGGCGTCCAGCATCGTGCACATCGACGCGGTCGACCGGGCCACCGCGGACCGGATCAGCACGCATGTGATCGGGTCACTCAATCAGAGCGGGATCGGCCGGCTCCGCGTCGAGACCGTGTATGACGAGGATCGCGCCGTACTGAAGGTGATCATCCTGGGCGACCTCGCGCCGACCGCGGAGCTGCTCAGGCTGATCGAGATGATGACCTAGTGCCCTGCGTCGGAGATCCCTTGGCGCTTGCGGCGCCCAGGCACTAGAGCTGCCGGGAGGTGGCTGCGATCGCGAGGTCGGCCAGCGCCTTGCGAGCAGTGTCGTCGGCCAGGGGAGCGCGGTCGAGCGCGTCGAGAGCGTCCTCGGTCCGCTCGGTGATGAGGTCCTCGCAGGCCTGCACCGCCCGGGAGTCCTGCAGGATCTCGCGCAGCAACTGGATCTCGTCGTCGTCCAGGTCAGGTCGTCCGAAGAGCCGGTCGAACTCGGTCAGCTGCACCTCCGACGCGTGGTCGACCGCGTACGCGACCAGCACGGTCCGCTTGCCCTCGCGCAGGTCGTCACCGGCCGGCTTCCCGGTCAGTGCCGGGTCGCCGAACACCCCGAGCAGGTCGTCGCGCAACTGGAACGCCTCACCGACGGGCAGTCCGTACGCCGACAACGACTCGATCAACCGCTGATCCGCACCGGCCAGCGCTGCCCCGACGTGCAGGGGCCGCTCGACCGTGTACGTCGCGGACTTGTACCGCAGTACTCGCAGGGCCAGGTCCATGTCGGACTCGCCGCTCGCCTGCGCGAGCAGGTCGAGGTACTGACCGGCTGTCACCTCGACCCGAACGGCATCGAAGTACTGCTCCGCCCGTGCCAGCGCGGCCGCGTCGAAGCCAGAGGTGTGCAAGAGCTCGTCAGCCCAGATCAGGCACAGATCTCCGAGCAGGATGGCCGCACCGATGCCGAAGCTCACCGCGTCGCCGCCACGACCGGACTGCTCCGACCGAGCCCTCTGCAACGCCTCGAACCGGCGATGCGCGGCCGGCGCACCTCGTCGTACGTCGGAGGAGTCCATCACGTCGTCGTGGACCAGCGCGCTGACGTGCAACATCTCCAGGCTGGCCGCGGCCGTCAGGATCGGCCGGGCCGGGTCACCACCGGCGGCGCGGAAGCCCCAGTAGCAGAACGACGGCCGCAACCGCTTCCCGCCACTGGTCGCGTCCCGGGCGGCCTGGACCTGCTCGGTCAGCTCCGGGCCGATCGCCTCCAGGCGCCGCTGCTGCAGGTCGAGGAAACCGGTCAGCGCGCGCTGCACCTCGGCGGGGATGTCCACATCGCCATACACGTCTCGGAGCGTAGTCGGTGCGACGCAGCGGTGGACACCGCGGGTAACCTGTCGCCATGGCGAACGGTCTTGCTTCGACGCGTCCCGGCAACCGGCCGACGATCCGCGAGCTGCTCGCGAGCGGAGGCCGTTCCTTCTCGTTCGAGTTCTTCCCGCCGAAGACACCCGAGGCCGAGGAGGTGCTGTGGCGTTCGATCCGGGAGATCGAGCAGCTGCGGCCGACCTTCGTCTCGATCACGTACGGTGCCGGCGGGACCACCCGGGACGGCACGATCCGGGTCACCGAGCGGGTCGCCCAGGACACCTCGCTGACGCCACTCGGCCACCTGACCTGTGTCGCGCACTCACGCGACGAGCTGCGGTCGGTGATCGGTGCGTACGCCGGGTCCGGGGTGCGGAACATGCTGGCGCTGCGCGGCGACCCGCCGGGCGGCCCGAACCAGCCCTGGGTCGCGCACCCGGAGGGGATGAACCACGCGATCGAGCTGGTCGAGCTGATCCGGTCGCTCGGCGACTTCTGCGTCGGCGTCGCGGCGTTCCCGGACAAGCACCCGGAGGCCGCCTCGCTGGAGGCGGACGCGCAGGTGCTGGCGGCCAAGGCGCAGGCGGGTGCGGACTACGCGATCACCCAGATGTTCTTCGGAGCCGACGACTACTTCCGGCTGGTGGACCGGGCCGCCGCGCTCGGCTGCGACATCCCGGTGCTGCCGGGCGTCATGCCGGTCACCAACATCAAGCAGATCCAGCGGATGGCGGAGCTCACCGGGATGGCGCTGCCGACAGCTGTCACCGACCGCCTGCTCGCGGTCGAGGACGACCCGGCCGCGGTCCGGCAGGTCGGCGTCGAGATCGCCACCGAACTGTGCGAACAGCTGCTGGCGGGCGGCGCTCCGGGCATCCACTTCATCACTTTGAACCGATCGACCGCGACTCGTCAGGTCTTCCTCAACCTGCGATCGTCAGTCGTGTCCTGACCGCGGCACCCGGCCGTATCCTGTGGCGATGGCTGACCCGTCGGATCTGTTGATCGACCGCACCCTCGTTCTGCTCCGGCACGCCAAGGCGGTACCGCCCGAGACCATGCCGGACCTGCAGCGTCCGCTGTCCGACCGCGGCCGCGCCGACGCCCGCGCGGCCGGCCGGCATCTAGTTGCCCAAGGCATCGAAGCCGGACTGGTCCTGTGCTCGCCGTCGGAGCGCACCCGGGAGACCTGGCAGTACGCCGCCGAGGGCGGGGCGACCACCACCGACATCTGGTACGACCGGCGCATCTACAACGCCGACACCGACGAGCTCCTCGATGTCATCCACGAAGTACCGTCCGAGATCCGCACCGCGATCATGATCGGCCACGCGCCGGGCATCCCGTGGCTCGCCGACGAACTCGCTCTCGACGGCACCAGCCCGGAGCGGGTCGAACTCACCAAGAAATACCCGACGTCGGGCCTGACCATCCTCCACCTGACCTGCCGATGGTCAGACCTGTCCGCGAACGAGGCCGATCTCGTGTCGTACGTCGTACCTCGCGGCTAGCTCTCCGGCGGATCGCTGGCCGGGCAGGTGCCGTCGGCCGGAAGCTCACCGGTGAGCAGGTACTTCTCCGCCTTGTCGTCGACACACGGGTTCTTCGTGAACAGGTACGACGCGTGGTTGCCGCCGTTGTCGATCAGCAGCCTGGAGCCGGGCAGTACGGCGCGCATCCGGCGTGCGCCGATCACCGGGGTCGCCGCGTCGTAGCGGCCCTGCAGGAGCAGGATCGGCGGCACCTTCGGCGATCCGATCCGGACCTGCTTGGCCGGCGCGACAGGCCAGAACGCGCAGGGTGCGCCGTACCAGGTGTTCAGCCAGGCGAACCGCGGCGACAGATGGTCGGCCAGTTCGGTGTCCTGGCGCCAGCGGCTCCAGTCCCGCGGCCAGCCGGGATCCATGCAGTTGTAGGCGAGCTGACCCGTGTCCACCGCCTGGGTCGCGAGCTGGTCGGTCGCGCTCAGTACGCCGCTGGGATCACCCTTGCGGTAGGCAACGACCGCGTCGGCCAGGCTCGGCCAGGAATCCTGGGTGTAGAGGCTGGAGGCAAGCAAGTCGTCGAGCTCCGACGCGCCGGCCCGCCCACCCGCGGGCTTCTTGGCGAGGTCGGCCCGGAGCTGCTGCCAGACGGCCTCCACTGCCTTCGGCGTCGTACCGAGGTGGTACTCGCTGCTGTGCGCCGCGATCCAGGCGAACAGTTGCTGGGTGCGCTGCTCGAGCGCCGGGTCCTGCTCGTACGCCGTCTTGTAGGTGCTGACCAGCGGATCGACGACGCTGTCCAGGATCATCCGGCCGGTGTGCTCAGGGAACAGGGTCGCGTACGTCGCACCGAGCTTGCTGCCGTACGAGTAGCCGAGGAAGTCGATCTTGTCCTTGCCGAGCGCGATCCGGATCCGGTCGATGTCCCGGGCGGCGTTCTCGGTGGTGATGTAGGGCAACAGGTCCTTCGCCTTGCTGCCACACTGTGCGGCGACCTTCTTGGCCTGTGCGACTCGCTGCTCTTCCTGTGTCGCGTTCGCCGGCCGGTAGGGGAGTGCCGGGTGGGTGACGAGCTTGGACACGTCACCGCAGTCGACCGGCGTACTCGCACCGACTCCGCGCGGATCGAAGCTGAAGACGGCGTACTGCTCGGCGACCTTCTCCGGCAGCATCGCGCTCACCATCTGCTCCGTGCCGAGGCCCGGTGCACCGGGACCGCCCGGGTTCACCAGGAGGAAGTGGGGAGAGCTGAGTCCGCCCACTCCGGAGATGGTCAGGGCGATCTGCTTGCCGTTCGGTTTCGCGTAGTCCAGCGGCACCTGCAGTGTGGCGCAGCCGACCTGCGGGAACACGCCGGACGCGGGTGGGCATGCACCCCACTGCAACTTCGCTTCGGTCTCGGCGGTCGCCGGGCCGGACAGCCCGGCGACCAATGCGGTCAGCGATGCGACGGCGACGGCAACAGCCGCGCCACGCAGCATGGCGTTCTTGGTCAAACCCCGTCCTACTTCCTTCTCAGGAGGTGCGGGCGGGCAACCAATGGGTAGTGCTGTTGATGGTAATCAATCGCTGCGTGGCCCGGGTCAGCACCACGTACAGACCGCGGACGCCGCCGAGAGTGTCGCTGACGATGCGGTCCGGTTCGACCACGACGACAGCGTCGTACTCGAGGCCCTTGGACTCGAGGGGGCTGACGGCAACGACCCGCGGATTGCCGACGTCGGCCAGCACAGCGTCGACGGCAGGTCGCAGCTTCGGCGTGACGATGACGCCGACCGTGCCTTCCACCAACTGGAGCAGCTCGGTTGCCGCGTCGGCAGTGGCCTCGACGACCTTGCCGTCGTCGAAGATCCGATGCTCCGGCTCCACTCCGGTACTGCGGACCGCGTTGGGCAGATCGGCGTCGGGGAGACTCTGCCGGATCACCTCACCGGCGAACGCGTAGATCTCGGCCGAGTTCCGGTAGTTGGTCGACAGCCGGAACGTGTGCCGCTGCAGGTGCGACAACATCGAGTCCATCGCCGCACGGGCCTCGTCCGGGTCCGGCCACGAGCTCTGCGCCGGGTCGCCGACGATGGTCCAGCTCGCCTGCGGCCCGCGCCGCGTCACCATCCGCCACTGCATGGGGGAGAGGTCCTGTGCCTCGTCCACCAGCACGTGGGCGTACTCCTCCGGCTCCTCGGCGTCTCTGGCCGCCGCTGCCCGGGCGCGCCGCTCCGACGTCGTCAGCACCTCGTTGACACCGTCCGACAGGCCTTCCAGCCAGTCGAACTCCTCGTCCTTCGTCTCCGAGACCGGAGCGCGTCCCAGCAACGTGTCCAGCTCGTCCAGCAGCGCCACGTCGGCGATGGTGAACTCGTCGGTGCCGCGGATCGCTCTGGCGAGCGCGTCGACCTCAGCCGGCGTCAGGTCGTTGCGGGCCCACCGCTGCAACCGCCGCGGGTCCCCGAACCAACGCAGTACCGCCTCCGGCGTCAGCACCGGCCACCACTGGCTGAAGAACGACCGGAACGCCGGTGTGTCGGTCACCTGGTCGCCGAAGGCCTCACGGTCGCCGTACACGCCGGTCCGAAGGTCCTCCGGGAACCGCTGCCACAGCGCGCCGACCAGACCCTTCCGAGCTTCGGTGCCCGCCCGGTTGCGCGGCGTACGGCGCAGGGCGTTCCGGCGTACGTTGTCCAGCTGGTTGGCATCCACCTCGATCGTGGCGCCGCCGAGGAAGACGCGCAGCGTGGTGGGCGCCGTCGGGACGCGGTCGCGAGCAGCCCGTGACAGCAGCGCGCTCATCCGGAGCGAACCCTTGATCGCGGCAACCTCCGCCTCGTCGACCGCGGTCGCCTTGACGCCGTCGACCAGCTCGCCGACCGCCCGCAGCGAGACCGTGTTCTCACCGAGGCTCGGCAGCACGCGCTCGATGTAGGCCATGAACGCGGCCGACGGCCCGACGACCAGTACGCCGCCCCGCTCGAAGCGCCGGCGGTCGCTGTACAGCAGGTACGCCGCCCGGTGCAGAGCGACCACGGTCTTGCCGGTGCCCGGTCCGCCACCGATCACGGTGACGCCACGAGCCGGCGCCCGGATCGCCTTGTCCTGCTCGGCCTGGATGGTGGCGACGATGTCGCGCATCGTGTGACCGCGAGCGCGTGACAGCGACGCCATCAGCGCGCCCTCGCCCATCACCGGCAGGTCCTCAGGAGCGCGCTCCGGGGCGAGCAGGTCGTCCTCGAGGCCGACGATGCGGGCGCCCTTGTTGCGCAGTACCCGCCGCCGGACCACCTTCAGCCGATCGGTCGAGGTGGCGCGGTAGAACGGCTCCGCGGCCGGCGCGCGCCAGTCGATCACCAGCGGCTCGTACTCGGCGTCACGGACACCGAGGCGGCCGACGTACAGCTTCTCCAGACCCGCCGCGGTGTCTGCGGCAGGCTCGTCGTCGCCGTGGTCGGAGTCGAGCCGGCCGAAGACCAGGCCCTCGTGTTCCGCGTCCAGTTCGGCGATCCGGCGGGCGGCGGCGAAGACCAGCACATCCCGCTCGTACAGACCGGTCTGCTCCTCCTCGCGGACGCGGCCGACGTTCTGCGCCTGTCCGCGTTGGTGCCCTTCGACCGCGATGCGCGACGCCGATCGAGCCGCCTCCGCGACCCGCTCGTACACCCGGTCGACGTGGTGCTGCTCCGCCGCCAGCTCGGCCCGCTCGACGTTCTCGTGATCGGCCGACGTAGGGGATTGATCCACCGAGGTCCTCTCTACTGCCGGGCTCCTGCCCCGACACGAAACACATGAACGATCAATCCTACGTGGGTCCGGTTACCGAACCCCACCCGGTATCAGGCCTTGCCGATGGCGTCCGCCACGATGGCGGCGCCGAGTGTGGTGGCGGGCACACCGGAGCCCGGGTGAGCGCCCGCACCGACGCAGTACAGACCCTTCACGGGGGAGACGTTGGACGCCCGGCGCCGGGCCGTCTTGTACCCCTCCCAGGCCACCCCGGCCCACCACGACGGGGACGTCTGACGCGACACCACCTTGTCCCGGATGTGCAACCCGCGGGCCACGAGCAGGTCGAGTACGTCGTCCGTCGGGTAGCCGTGCACCAGGACAGACCACGCCTGGTGGCCGGCCGGTGCCTGTCCGCCGGTCCGGACGACGACTGTCGGCGTACCGTGCAGCACCGTCTCGAACGGCAGGCTCGGCACGGGCTCCTGCAGCCCGAGATGTACGACGTACGCCGCCTGGGCCTGGTGGGTCGCCAGCACCTGCTTGCGGACCTTCTTGGCCGCCGGGTCGTCCAGGAGCTCCGTGTAGAGCTGACGCGGATCGATGTCGCTGACCACGATGTCGGCGGGCAGCTCAGTCGCATCGGCCAGTCGTACGCCGGTCACGCTGCCGTCGGCCGTGGAGACCGCAACCACCTCGGCGCTCGTGCGGACGGTGATCTTCCGCTCGCTCGCACGCTGGGCCAGCGCGTCCGCGAGCGCACCGAAGCCGCCCGTGATCGTCCAGCGGCCGAAGGTGCGCTCCAGGTAGGACCACACCCCGACGTACCCGGGGGTGAGCTTGGCGTCTGATCCGCCTTGCGCTGCGAAGTGCCGCAACACCGCACGCGCCCGATCGTCACCCAGCTCGCGGTTCGCCACCTTCTCCAGCGACTGCCAGGGCTTGAGCGACCGGACTGCACTCAGCGACAGCTTGTCGTGCAGTGGTGGTTCGAGTGAGGTCTTACGCAGGATCTGCCAGGTCTCGCCGTAGCCGTCGACCAGAGCGGTCCACTGCTTGGCGGTCTTCTGGTCGGCCAGGTCGGTCCAGGCCTCCTCCTGCGCACCGCGGTCACTGATCGGCAGGTCCAGCACCGATCCGTCGCCGAACATGTGCCGCCGCGGCTCGGTGATCGGCTCGAGTTGGACCAGACTCTCGATCGGGCGCCCGCTCTTGCGGAAGAGGTCCCGCAGCGCCGCCGGGAGCGTCGTACTGGCTGCTCCTGCGTCCCAGCTGAACCCGTCCGCCTCGACCCGACCCAGTACGCCGCCCAGGTGCTGGTCGCGTTCGCACACGGTGACCTCATGGCCGAGCTTGGCCAACCGGACTGCACTGGCGAGGCCGGCCAGACCAGCCCCGACGACTACGACGCGGGCCATCAGGCGGCACTGCTCCCGGTCACCGGAGTGCCCCGTTTCTCCCGCCACGCCTTGAAGCGCGCGAAGCCACGCCGGATGAACCGGAACGCGAAGTACACCCCGAAGAGGCCGAGCAGCAACAGCACGCCGGCGATGATCAGCGCGACCTCCGGGTGGAACACGGCCAGCGCCACCACACTGGCGACGGCGACGTCCTCACCGGACGACGCGGCGATGTTGGTGACCGGCTCGGGGGAGGTGTTGATCGCCAGCCGCAGACTCGACTTCACAGCGTGTGAGAGTAGCGCCACGAGGCCACCGGTGGCCGCGATCACGGCCTGCTGCAGGGTGCTCGCCTCACCGGACAGCAACGCGGCGATGATCACGCCGATGGTCGGCCGGATTACGGTCGAGATCGCGTCCCAGGCCGAGTCGACGTACGGAATCTTGTCGGCGACGAACTCGAAGGCGAAAAGGACACCCGCTGCGATCAGAACCGGGGTGGTGGTCAGGGCCGTCGGTACGTCCTCGGCGCCGGCGAAGCGGCCGAGCAGACCGAGAATCAGCACGCAGGCATAGGCGTTGATGCCACTGGCCCATCCCGTCGTGAACGCCAACGGCAACGCTTCCATCGTCGGTCTCCGTAACGCTCGGTCGCCACCCCGTGAGACGGCATGTTTCGTCAGTATCGAACCTGCGGATGTGAGTTTTGGTTAACCGTTGACATCCGGTCCGGCTCGACTCACAGTGACTAGGCTGCCAGTCTGCGTGACCGGCATCCCCCGCCATCGGGTTCAGGAGATCAACATGCTTCGTCGTCCGAAGATTCTCGCCGCACTGGCAGCGGTAGCGCTGCCCATCACCGCGCTCGGCGTGTCGACCGGAGGCCCACCCGCTGCCGCCGCGCCCCCAGGGCCATCCGCCGCGACCGCCTCCGCCACCGCGGCCTCAGCGTTCAGCGCTGCCGCCGCGAAGTACGGCGTACCCGAGTCGGTCCTGCTCGCCGTGTCGTACGCCGAGTCGCGGTGGGACGACCATCTGGGTGCCCCCAGCACGTCGGGCGGTTACGGCCCGATGCACCTCACCGCCGTCGACCCCAGCGAAGTGGCCGACCTGTCCGGGAAACGCAAGGTCGCCAGCGCTGCGTCGCTGCGGACCCTCGACAAGGCGTCCGAGCTGACCGGGCTGGACCCGGCCGCCCTCAGGAACGACACCACTGCCAACATCAACGGTGGCGCCGCGCTGCTGGCGTCGTACCAGCGCACTCTGGGCCTCCCGGTCGGTGCGAGCACCTCTCCGGCCCAGTGGTACGGCGCAGTGGCGTCGTACGCGGAGGCCGGCGACCGCGTGGCCGCCTCCGGTTTCGCCGACGACGTCTACTCGATCATGGCCCGCGGTGCGGCCCGGACCACGAACACCGGGCAGCAGATCACGATGGCTCCGGTCGCAGTGACTCCGGACAAGGCTCAGGTCGGCAAGCTGGCGCTGCCCGCGGGGACGAAGCCCGCGAACAGCGACGTCGAGTGCCCTCCGACGCTCGGGTGCGAGTGGCTGCCCGCACCGTACTCCCAGTACGGCACCGGGGCCGGTGACTACGGCAACCACGACCTGGCGAACCGGCCGAAGACCGGCAAGATCGACTACATCGTCATCCACGACACCGAGGGCAGCTGGCAGACCACGCTGAACCTGGTGCAGGACCCGACGTACGTGAGCTGGCAGTACACGATGCGCTCGTCCGACGGCCACACCTGGCAGCACGTCAAGGCGAACGACGTCGCCTGGCACGCGGGCAACTGGTACGTGAACATGCACAGCATCGGCATCGAGCACGAGGGCTTCGCGCCCCAGGGCGCGACCTGGTTCACCGAGTCGATGTACCGCAACTCGGCCAAGCTGGTCCGCTACCTCGCCGCCAAGAACAACATCCCGCTCGACCGCGCCCACATCATCGGCCACGACCAGGTGCCGGGCACGATTCCCAGCACGGTGGCCGGCATGCACTGGGATCCGGGACCGTACTTCGACTGGGAGCACTACTTCGACCTGCTCGGCGCCCCGATCTACGGGCACAAGATCTTCCCGGTGAAGGCCGGATCGATCGTCACCATCAAGCCGGGCTTCGAGAACAACGTCCAGGTCGTGACCGACTGCACGGGCGCCGGGACCACCTGCGACCCGCAGGGCACCAACTTCGTGTACCTGCGTCAGTCGCCGGACGACGCCGCTCCGCTGGTCAAGGACGTGGGACTGCGTCCGGGCGCGGCCGCCAGCACCACACAGGTCTCCGACATCGGCGCCCGCGCCACGGCCGGTTCGCAGTACGTCGTCGCGCAGCGGCAGGGCGACTGGGTAGCCGTCTGGTACCTGGGAGCACTGGGCTGGTTCAAGAGCCCGGCGTCGGCTCCGGACGCGTTCGCCAAGCCGGGTCTCGTGGTGAAGCCGAAGGCGGGCAAGGCCTCGGTGCCGGTCTACGGGCGTGCGTACCCCGAACAGGCGGCGTACCCGGCGGGTATTCCGTACCAGACCGTCACGCCGCTGCAGTACTCGATCGGTGCCGGCCAGGCCTACCCGGTCAGTGACCTCAACATCGAGACCGACTACTACCGCGCCGTCACCTTCGCCGGTCAGCCTCCGACCGACCACGTGCAGGTGCTCGGCAAGGACCGCTACTACCAGATCTGGTTCGGCCACCGGATGGCTTACGTCCGGGCCGCCGACGTGGACATCAGGCCGGCCGTCTAGATTGCCTGTTGTGCATGACGAAGCCGTCCAGCAACTGCTGGACGGCTTCGTCGCGTCGGTGTGTCAGGTGGCCGCGGTCGAGGCGATCTGGCTGCACGGTTCGCTGGCCCTGGGCGACTACCAGTTGGGCCGCAGCGATCTGGATGTCGTCGCGGTCGTGTCGTCACCGCCGCCGGCCGCCGTCGAGGACGTTCATCGGCGACTGATCGCGGAGTTTCCGCTGGCGTCCAAGCTGCATTGCTCCTACCTGCTCGCCGACCAACTGGCGGACGCGTCGATCCGCCATGCGACCTTCGCCCAGGAGCGGTACTTCGACCGGCCGGTGACGCCGGTGACGCGACGAGAGCTTGCCTTGAGCAACGTCTCGCTCCTCGGTCCGCCGCCGTCGTCGTTGCTGCCGGCCACCAGTGACGAGGAGTTGTTCTCCTTCATCCGCCGTGACCTGCGGGAGTTCTGGCTGCCCGCCGTGGGGCGGTGGACGAACTGGTACATGGACATCTGGGTCGATCTCAGCCTGCTCACCATCGCCCGCGCGCACGTCACGCTGACGACGGGGGAGCTGATCACCAAGCGGGCCGCCCTCGACGTCCTGCCGTCCATGGGCGCACCCGCGGCCGTCGTCGCGGACATCACCCGCGGGCGCTACGGCTCCCGCCGCCGCGCGACGCCCTGGTGGCGCCACCGCCGCGCCGTTCTGACCCGCCGCTTCGTCGAGACCGCGGTCCCCACCGTCCTCAGTTGACGGTGATCGGGGTTCCGTTGGCGATGGTGACGAGTTCGGCGTACGTCGTCGGGAAGACCGAGTGGGGGATGCCGGCAGCGGCCCAGACGACGTCGTACTGCTCGAGGGCGGCGTCGACGTAGGTCGGGACCTGATGCGGGTGGCCGACCGGGGCGACGCCGCCGATGGACTGGCCGGTGTGCTCCTTGACGAACTCCGGGGTGGCGCGGCGGAGCTTGCCGATGCCGAGCTCGGCGGCGACCTTCGCGGTGTCGACCCGGTGCGCGCCCGAGGTCAGGATCAGCACCGGTACGCCGTCGCCGTCGAAGATCAGGCTGTTCGCGATCGCGCCGACCTCGCATCCGAGCTCGGCGGCAGCGGCCGCCGCCGTCGGCACCGCCTCGTCCAGGATCACGATCTCACCGGTGGCACCGGCCGCCTTCAAGGCATCGGCCACCTTCTGCACATTGGGATGACTACTCACCTTCGGCACCTTATGCGGCCGCCTCGACGCGGGTCACGCCGGTTTCAGTTCGGCTGCTCCGAAGGACACGTTGAACCGGTCGCACCAGATGGCCACGCTGCGGAAGTCGCCGAGCGTCACGCCGGCAGGGACCGGGTAGTTCTGGTTGCCGTGGTTGCCCTTCAGGCTGCCGAGACTGCGGTACTGCCCGTCGTCGAACAAGTGCCATCCGGCCCGGCCAGGAACGACGTTCGCATCGCTCAACCACACCTTCAGGTCCGGACCGTCCGAGGTGTCGAGGTTCTCGATCCTCAGAACCCGGCTGCCGTCGGACAGCCGGAGTACGGCGACCGTGCCGGACGTCTCGTGTTCGTGCGTGATCAGCTTCCCGGTCAGCAGAACCTCTGGCGTGGGTGGGACCTGCTTCGGTGCGACGGAAACTGTCGGTGGCGCCGTCGACGATGTCTGTGTGGAGATCGGAACAGCGCCAGGCAGCGCCTCGTCGACAACCGTGTCGGTGAAGAGCCGCCACGGCTGGAAGAGCGGCAGCGCGACTGCCGCGACCACGACGGCAACGGCCGCCGCGGTGACCAGTGCTGCCCGCTTCTTCACGGTCCGTCCCTTCGTCAACTCCCCGGTGCACCCAGTCTGGCGGCCGGATCGGTCGCGCGGCGGCGCGCCGGGCTTACGGGCCGTTGACGATTGTCGGCGGGCGGCGATACGCTTCCAGTGTTCGAACAGATGTTCGATTACCTCCGACCCGGCTTCGTCGGGAGGCCGGCCGGAGGTGACCCGGACAGCTGGACGGCTCCGGTGCGGAGTTGCGGCCGCATCGGGATCCGGTGGTTCCGGCGGGCCGGGCACCGAGGTGGACCTCGACCCCCACCTCGTGCCCACCCGCCGGGCCTCCGACCGGGCCGTCGACCAGGGGAAGCAGCAGTTCGTACACAGGAGGCGATGGAGCATGTGGGAGTTCGACGAAGCCGTCGAGGTGCGTTCGGGTGTCGTGGACGGCGTCGAGACCCCGGAGCAGTTCCTCTGGCGCGGCCGTCTGTGGCGTGTCTGCTCCGTCCAGGCTCACTGGACCGAGACCGCCGCCTGGTGGGAACGCGGCATCATCGGGACCCCGATCCATCGCGCGGCCGACTGGCATCACGCCGAGGCCGCTGCGGCCGTGGCTGAAGCGCCTGTCCTTGCCGGTGCTGCCCCAACGAGCGGCGCAGCGAACGGCGCGGCGGTCGGCGTACTGGATGCGGACTGGGGACCGCGGCGCGCGGTGTACCGGGTGGAGGCGGGGTGTGGCCGGCACGGTCGGCGTGAGCTGTTCGATCTCGCACACGACCCGGACTCCGGCCGCTGGCAACTGGAAAGGGTGACAGACCGATGACCGTTTCACCGGTGTCTCCGGCGGCTGCCGGCGCGGCGAGCCGGGAGTTGTCCCGCGCCCGGGCCGCCCTGGCCGAGGCGTTGGACACGAGCGACCATCTGATCCGCTACTCGAGTGCTCATATCGCGGCTCTGCGGGTCGCGGCGGCGGTCCTGGCCGTGCGTGCCCGGCCGGTGCGCTCCGGCGCTCGCCGCCGCATTCAGCGGAATGCCTGGGTGCTGTTGGCGGAGGTCGCCCCAGAGTTCGCCGAGTGGGCTACGTTCTTCTCGGCCGGTGCGTCTCAGCGGGCTGCCGCCGAAGCCGGCCTGGAGCGAGCCGTCACGACCCGCGAGGCCGATGACCTGATCCGCGCAGTGGAGACCTTCTACGGTCTGGTCGAGTCCTCGCTGCGGCTGTCCAGCACCGCCACGTTCACCGCCACCACAGACCCTCAGTCGGTCCTCACCCAGTCCTGGATGCAGGCCAGCTAGCAACAGCCCACGACAGCAGTCACTCGGAGAGAAACGACATTGAGTCAGGTACGCAGAGGTGTCGGCCGTGACCTGTGCGGTCGCGTCCATGCGGTGCTCGGGGTCGAGTGCTATCTGGCCGACACCCATTACCCGAGCCCGCATCAGTCGCTGGAAGGCGAGTCGTGGGACGACGGCCTGTGCAGCAAATGCGCCGGCGGCGGTGTCCTGGCCGGCTACACCTGCGACCGCTGCAACGGCGCCGGCTTCGAGCCCGTCGAACTAATAGACCCCGAAACCTACCAACCCGGCTAACCCCGCACCTCCCGCGGCACGACGCCGCAGCAGCCCGGCGCGGCGGTGCCCGCCTCTTCCGCCCGGCGCCCCCCGCACGCCTACCCGGACGGGGCCGCGGCAGGTCGGCGAGGGGTCTCCGCCTCCTCAGCCCCGCACACCCGGATGGCGCCTCGGCAGGTCGGCGCGGTCGTGACCGCCTCCTCTGTCCCGACGCCTACCCGGACGGTGGGGAGGTGCTGGGGTGGGAAGTAGGGTGTGGCGGACGTGGGGTGGTTGGTTGGGGGACTGCTAGGAGGGTCATGACGATGGTCGATCGGCGGCGGCGTTCGCTGCGGACGGCGCTGGTGGGCGAGGCTCTGCGGGTTGCCCTGGCAGGGCGGTCCCGGACCGATCCGGGTGCCGGGCTCGACATCGTCGACCTCGGTGGCGGCACCGGCGGATTCGCCGTACCGCTGGCCGTCGAAGGTCACCGGGTGACCGTGGTCGACCCGAGTCCCGACGCACTGGCGTCGCTCGAGCGGCGGGCGCGGGACGAAGGCGTGAGCGACCTGGTCCGTGGCGTCCAAGGCGATGCGGCCGAGCTGCCCGGCCTGGCCGGCGAGTCGAGCGCGGATGCCGTCCTGTGCCACGGCGTACTCGAGGTCGTCGACGATCCGGTGCAAGCCCTGCAGGCAATGGCCTCGGTACTGCGCGAAGGCGGCGTACTGAGCTTGCTCGTTGCCCAACGCAACGCTGTCGTCCTCGCGCGGGCCCTGGCCGGTCACCTGGCCGAGGCTCGGGTCGCACTGCAGGACCCGGACGGGCGCTGGGGTGCGCACGATCCGATGCCGCGGCGGTTCGACGAGGCCGGCATCATCGCGCAGCTGGCCGACGCCGGCTTCATGGTCCACACCGTGCACGGCGTCCGTACGTTCGCCGACCTGGTCCCGTCCGCTTTCGTCGACTCCGAGCCGGGCGCCGCCGACTCCTTGGCCGAGCTGGAGCGCGCCGCCTCCCAGCACCCCGCCTTCCGGGCGCTCGCCACTCAGCTCCACATCCTCGCCACCCGCTGACCACCCGGACGGCACGGGGCGTCCACGAGGTACGACCTACCGCCTCAGACGCCCGGGCGTGTCGGCGCTCACACAGATGCCCGGAACGCCCGAATGCGACGGAACGTGACGGGATGGCAACCGTAGGCTGGAACACGGTTTCGGCTGGTGGCGACGTGCCTCGGGAGCGTCCGTCGAGGCGGGGAGTTTCCGGACCGTGACGCGCTGGACAGGCGGCCAGGGTTTCGTGTGAGGCACGCGCGTCCTAGACTGATGGTGGCCTATCGAGATCGCGCTCACCATGGAGGGATCGACGGTGCCCCTCTCGGAAGAAGAGCAGCGCCAGTTCGAGCAGCTCGAACGCGCCCTCGCTGCGGAAGACCCGAAGTTCGTCTCCGCCATGCGAGGGACCAATGTGCGCTTGTATTACAAGCGCCGGGCAGTGCTTGCCGGCGTTGGATTCGTGCTGGGCATCGCAGTCTTGATGACCGGCGCGATCATCCCCAACACCATCATCGGAGTCATCGGCTTCGTCATGATGGTCGCCTGCCTCTACATCGCGGCGCTCAGCATGAAACGGATCAGCAACGCGGGGGACTCGGACGACATCCCGCCGCCGCCTCCGCCGTCGAAGCGGCATCGGACCAAACACGACTCGTCCGGAAGTTTCATGGAGCGTATGGAGGACCGCTGGCGGCGCCGCCGCGACGAAGACCTCTGACCGGCCGCCGCTCCGGCTGAGCGCGAGACCAGTCGGAGAACCACACCCGTGCCCTGGTGGGGCGGGTGTGGTTCTTTTTGTGCACGGTCTGGCTTGAGATCTGGCCCAGGTGGGCATCCACCTCTGCCGCGTACTCCGACATGGGTCGGCCGCGCACCCTGTAGATGGAGTGCACGGCCGAGGTCGTCAGTCGCGGCCGAAGCCTGGTTGTCAGGTGCGGCCGAAGGCCCGGTCGTCAGTCGCGACCGAGACCCGGCTGTCAGTTGGCGTGGCGTCCGCGGAGGACCAGGGACCTGAGCCGGGCGAGCAGAAGGTCGAACTCGTCCAGGAGGTCGGAGGCCTCTGTGCTGCCCCGGTTCAGGTACCAGCGCCAGGACGGTGGCAGCAGCCGCGCCCGCCAGCGGCGTACCTGCCGCGCCTGGGACCACAGCGCCTTGCGTACGGCGGCTGCCTCGGCGCGAAGGTCCGTGCTGGGGTTCACGTCACCGGAGTACCGCAGGGCCTCGATGCCACGGGCCAGCCGGAGCGCCTGCGGATGCGTCTCTGTCGGCAGTTTCGTCAGCAGCCAGTCGCCGGACTGGCGTGGCGTGGAGATCTCCGACCAGTCGAGACCGAGGTCCCGGGACGTGTCGCGGATCTCCGCCCAGAGTCCTTCGGCTCCGGACCGGCCTGGCGGCCGGGAGAACCGGCGGCGTCTTGTCAGACTGCGGATCAGCCACGGGATGCACAGCAACAGAATCACGCCCGCGCTGATGCCGATCGCCTGGCCGCCGCCGTTGGTGAACCAGTTGCCCTGGTCGAGGACCGCGACGCCGCTGTCGTTGGGCAGGTTGCGGTCGCTGTTCGGCTTGTCGATCAGTGGGTCCTCGGTGCCGCCCGGGGTGATCGGCGCGGTGCTCGGTGCCGTCGACGGGCCGATCGAGTCGGAGCCGGCGCCGACCGTCCAGCTCGGGGCGGCGGCCACTCGGGCCGGCGGGGTCGGCTCGAACCGGACCCAGCCGTAGCCCTGGAAGTACAGCTCGGGCCAGGCGTGCATGTCGTGCATCCGCACCGTGTACTGGCCGTCCTTGTCGGCCGTCCCGGGCAGGAACCCGATGCCGACCCGCGACGGGATGCCGAGGATGCGCGCCATCAGCGCCATCCCGGTGGCGAACTGCTCGCAGTACCCGGTCTTGTTCTCCAGCAGGAAGTCGCGCAGCGCCGGCATCCCGCTGCCGCGGGCGTTGTCGGTGCTGTAGGTGAAGCCGCCGCCGCTGCGGAACCAGCTCTGCAGCAGCACCGCCTCGTCGAACTGGTTGCCCTTGGCATCGGCAGTGACCTCGTTGGTGAGGTCCTTGATCTCCTGCGGGGTACGCCGCGGCACCCGGCTGGTGTACTCGTCCGGCGCACCGCCTTGGAGGGCGTTGTGCAACTGGTCCGGGTTGGGCTTGAGGTCGTACGCGCTCAGGTTGTACTTCTTGCCGCCGACGACCTGCCCGTTCGACGACACCACGTCGAGCGCGCCGGCGTCGTACCGCCAGTCCCGCTTGAGCGAGATCGTCCGCAGCGGATAGGGGACCGGGGCGAACTGGGACCGGAAGCTCCGGCTGACGTTGATCTCCATCTTGGTCTGCGGAGCCTTGCTCAGGTCGCCGTTGTACCCGGGCGGCGGCGAGAGTTCGCCGTCGATCTTGCGGTTCTCCGGCCGGGGCGCGATCCGCCAGGTGTTGCCGTCGAAGCTGTCGAGCGCGGTCAGCCGCAGGTAGCTGCCGCCGTCCGGACCGCCCTTGTAGGTGAGCGCGACCACGTTGTCGCCGCGCTTGAGGTTCTTGCCCATGTCCAGCATCGGGTCGGTCGACGAGATCGACGCCCCGACGCCGTTGCCGGGACCGCTGCCCGCCAGACCGTTGCCGACGACACCTTCCGGCAG
The DNA here is from genome assembly GCF_043197265.1 of Kribbella sp. NPDC049227. Lineage (NCBI taxonomy): Bacteria > Bacillati > Actinomycetota > Actinomycetes > Propionibacteriales > Kribbellaceae > Kribbella > Kribbella sp. NPDC049227. The sequence continues at coordinate 504,624 of NZ_JBICST010000003.1, forward strand.
GGCCGGCAGCAGCGCCGGCAGGAGTGCGGCGAGCGCAACCACGCTCAGACCGATCCGTCGGCCCGCCTGGCCGAGTGCGGACGCCTCGACCGGCTCGGCCGCGTCCAGGTGCGACACACCGGAGATCCGGCGGCCCCACCGGCTCAGCCTGCTGCGGCCCTCAGCCGACAGCAGCACGATGTAGCCGATCGCCGGCGGGATGAACAGCAACGCGGGCAGTCCGCCGTGCACGGTCGCGGCCGGCACGGTGTACATGATCAGGAGCAGCAGTCCGGCCCAGGCCGCCTGCCGAAGCTGCACGGCGACGACGTGGATCAGCAGACCGGTCGCGGAGATGACCGACACGGCGAACAGGGTCAGGTGCGAGTCCGGCGGCAGCGGCGCGCTGAACCGGTTGATCGAGTCCATCGCGTGGACCATCTGGTTGTTGAACTCGATCGCTGTCCCCTTCCACGGGAACAGCCCGAACTTCAGCGTGCTGTTCAGGAAGAACAGCGACAGCAGCTCGATCAGCACGAGGAGTTGAACCAGCGGTACGACGATCCGCGGGGCGCGCAGGTTCTGCAGCAGCACTCCGACGCCGGTGACAGCCGCGCACAGGAACGCGCTGATGAACAGGAACGGCCCCGAGAACACGGGCGTCAGCACGAGCGACCCCAACACGGTCGCTCCCCAAGCGGCGAGAGAGATCCTCACGTGACCGGTCATGCGATCCTTCCGCTCCGCAGCCCGAGGCCGGACCACACGGTGGGCAGGTGGTCGCCGCGCCGGACTCTGGCGACCCGCCAGCCGCTCCGGCGCAGTTCGTTCTCAGTGGCGTCCGCGGCAGCGGTCAGCCGGGCCGCCTTCTCGGTCGCCTCGGCGCCGACCGCCCAGCTGGCCGCGTCGAGCAGCAGCGCGACGCCGATGGCCTGGCTGGTCCGCCAGCGGTTCAGCGAGGTGACGTCCTCGGAGCTGCACGCGCCGAGGATCGCGATCACCAGGCTCGGGTCATGGGTATGCCGGTCGACGGTCAGCAGCGGACCGATCTCGGCGTACTTGTGTTCCTCGACGGTCGCGCACTCGGTCAGCAACTGCTGTGTGGTGAGCGGCTGGTGGACGGAGGCCGAGGTGCGGTGGGTGATCGCCGACAGTGTGGTCGGACCGCCGAGCATCGTGGTCGCGTAGCCGCGGCGGATCCGGTCGATGCCGACCGAGGCGGCAGCGCTGACGGCCCACTCGAGGCTGGAGGACGGGCCGTGGCCGTGGTGGGAGATGGTCCGCGCGTCCAGGAACATCGCGCACCGGCTCTGCCAGGGCTGCTCCTCCCGCCGCACCATCAGCTCGCCGCGGCGGGCGGTCGACCGCCAGTGCACCCGGCGGAGGTCGTCACCGTCGCGGTACTCGCGAACAGTCGCGTCCTCCTCGCCGGCCGACGCGATCGCCCGCGGCCGGTTCTCACCCGAACCGGCCCGGTCCGCACCCAGCCGGATCTCCGGCAGCCGGTAGACCCGCGGCGTCACCAGCAGATGCTGGCTGCGGGTGAACGTGCGGCTGGTCTCGACCAGACCGAACGGGTCGGCCACGGTCAGCATCAACGGCCCGACCTGGAACAGGCCACGGACGTCGGACTTGACCGAGTAGGTGACCGTACGACGCCAGTTCGGACTGACCCGGTCGACCACGAAGCGCGGCCGGTGACCCAGCACGTAAGGGATCCGGTCCTCGAGCAGGAGCAGACCCGCCGGCATCCGGCCTTGGTTGCTCAAGGCAAGCTCCACCGTCGCCTGCGTGCCCACCGGCACCTGGTCCGGCGCGAGGCTGCGCCGTACCTGCAGTCGCAGTCTGGTCCGTCCGACTACGAGCGCCGCGACCACCGGCAGTGCGACCAGCAGGATGCCGACGCGCAGCAAGTCCTTCTGCCCGAGCAGGAGCGCGCACAGCGACGCGGTGATGCCGGCCGCGACGAACGCCCGCCCTCTGGTGGTCAGCCCGCGCAGTGCCTGCCGCATGTCTCAGTCCCGACGAGTGCGGGGGAGTGCCACCGTGGACACCAACCCGGAGATGATGTCGGCTGCACCGCGCCCACCGAGATGCGCCTCAGCCGCAGGAAGAACGCGGTGCGCCAGCACGGGCACCGCGAGCTCTTGAACATCGTCCGGAAGCACGAACTCCCGGGAGTCGAGCGCCGCCGCCGCGCGGGCCGCGCGGATCAGGTGCAGGGTGGACCGGGGGCTCGCACCCAGCCGGAGCTCCTGCGATCGACGGGTCGCGCCGACCAGGGCGACGGCGTACTCCTTGACGCCCTCGGACACGTGCACCGACTGCACCGTCTTCACCAGCCGCAGGATCTGCTGGCCGTCCGTGACCGGTTGCAGGCTCTTCAGCGGGTCGTCGGCGGCGTGACCGTCGAGCATCCGCAGCTCGGCGGCCGGCTCCGGGTACCCCATCGAGACACGGGCCATGAAACGGTCGCGCTGCGCCTCGGGGAGCGGGTAGGTGCCTTCCATCTCGATCGGGTTCTGGGTCGCGATGACCATGAACGGCGCCTCGAGCTGGTACGTCGTGGTGTCGACGGTGACCTGGCGCTCCTCCATCGACTCCAGCAGCGCGGCCTGGGTCTTCGGCGAGGCACGGTTGATCTCGTCGCCGACCACGATGTTCGCGAACACCGCGCCGGGCTTGAACTCGAAGTCGCGGATCTCCTGGTTGAACACCGAGACGCCGGTGATGTCCGACGGCAGCAGGTCCGGGGTGAACTGGATCCGGCGCACGGTGCAGTCGATCGACCGGGCCAGCGCCTTGGCCAGCATCGTCTTGCCGACGCCCGGTACGTCCTCGATCAGAAGGTGGCCTTCGGCCAGCAGGACCGTGACGGCGACCTCGACCACGTCGGGTTTGCCCTCGATCACCTGCTCGATGGCCCGGCGGACTCGTCCCGCCACCTCGGCCAGTTCGTCGAAGTCCCCGGCTCCTGCCAGTGCCGAGCTGGTCGCGGTACTGCTCACCCTGAGTCCTCCCCATTCGTTGACGGCCGACACATTCTCACCCGCTGTAGGGGCCGGGCCTAGAGCATCGGAAGTTTCGTTACCTGGCGTTTCGGTGTTCATCGGCACAGGCCCTCACCGGCTGGGTCGGAAAGTCGTCCCTCCAAGCGTACGGGCGGCGAAAACAAACTGCCGGGGGTTACGACGGCTCCGGGCGCCGAATGGTTCATCCCGATGCGGAACGGAGTGGAAACAGCACCGAGTGGAGCGAAGGGGAGAAGCCCGGTGGAGGGGAGTGGAGGGGCCGGTGGAGCGAAGTGGAGGAGAGCCAGGCGCCTGACCAGGAAGCGACACGCGGGAACGCCGGGTGGGATTCGCGGCGCGGGTGGGGGGAAACGGGCGGAAGTTGGTTGACGGTGGTGGAAAGTGGAGTAAGGTGGAGCGCAGTGGAACCGAAGTGGTGGAAACAGCTCGCCTGAGACGGAGAGTCCGCAACGGGGAGGTGGAGCGTGTTCCTCGGAACTCACTTCCCCAAGCTCGACGACAAGGGACGACTGTTCCTGCCGGCGAAGTTCCGCGACGAACTGGCCGACGGCCTGGTGATCACGCGTGGACAGGAGCGGTCGCTGTCCGTGTGGCCCGAGCGCGAGTTCATCCAACTGACAGAGCAGCTGAAGCAGGCGCCGATCACCAACAAGGGTGCACGGGACTATCTGCGGATGCTGTTTGCCGGAGCCTCCAACGAGGTGCCGGACAAGCAGGGCCGGGTCACCATCCCGCCGATGCTGCGCGATTACGCCGGACTGGATCGCGACTGCGTCGTCATCGGGGCGATGAACAGGGTGGAGATCTGGAACACGGAGAACTGGAACAGGTACTCGCAAGAGCAGGAGCAGGCCTTCGCGGACCTCTCCGAAGAGGTATTGCCAGGAATCTTCTAGCTGAACAGTGGGCGAGCAGGACCGAGAGCACACCGACCGTCCGGTGAGATCACGGGTCCGACTTCCGACCTCAAGCCCTTGGCGCCACTTCCCCGGCGCCAAGACCGACGAGGTACTTCCCCGGAAGGCGTACCCGCGATCTGACCGGACGGTGTCACTCCAAGCACCGCCACCTCAGACACCCTCCACCCCGCCCCACCGCAGCACAGGTACGACGTACGACGGCGAACCGCCGGACCGGATCCGCGACATCCGGAGCGGCGACCAACCGGAAGGCCGGCCCGGACGGCAGGCCTGAAGGGCAGCACAGCAGTACAGAACCTGCGGGGGCAGGGTCGCTCCCGCGGCGACGGGAAGGGTCGAGGATGAACGCTGCGGAGCGGCATGTGCCGGTGATGCTGGAGCGCGTGGTCGCGCTGCTGGCACCGGCGCTCGCCCACCCCGGCGCGGTCCTCGTCGACGCGACCCTCGGCCTCGGTGGCCATTCCGAGGCGTTCCTGCGCAGCTTTCCCGACACGCAGCTGATCGGCTTCGACCGCGACCCCGCGGCGTTGCGCCTGGCCGGCGACCGGCTGGCGCCGTACGAGGAGCGGATCACGCTCGTGCACGCGACGTACGACGAACTCCCGCGGGCGCTCGCGGACCTCGGCGTACCTGCGATCGACGGGATCCTGTTCGACCTGGGCGTCTCGTCGATGCAGCTGGACGAGGCCGACCGGGGGTTCGCCTATGCGCAGGACGCGCCGCTGGACATGCGGATGGACAGCACCGGCCCGACCACCGCCGCCGACATCGTGAACACCTACAGCGCGGCGGACCTGGCCCGGATCCTGTTCCAGTACGGCGAGGAGAAGTTCGCCCGGCGGATCGCGGACCGGATAGTGCGGGAGCGCGAGACCGAGCCGTTCACCACCAGCGCGCGACTGTCCGAGCTGGTCCGGAACGCGATCCCGCAGGCTGCCCGGCGTACCGGCGGGCACCCGGCGAAGCGGACGTTCCAGGCCCTGCGGATCGAGGTGAACGGCGAGCTCGAGGTGCTCCGGCGGGCGCTGCCGGCGGCGCTCGCGGCGCTGGCGCTGCACGGGCGGATCGTGGTGATGAGCTACCAGTCCCTGGAGGACCGGATCACCAAGCAGACGTTCGCTGCCGCCACGAAGAGCGACGTACCTGACGACCTGCCGGTCATTCCGGCCGGGCACGAGCCGTACCTGAAGTTGCTGACCCGTGGCGCCGAGCGGCCGACCGAGGAGGAGGTCGCGGCGAACCCGCGGGCCGCCTCCGCTCGCGTGCGAGCGGCCGAACGTATCCGGGAGAAAGGGCTGGTGGCCTGATGAGTACTGTCTTCAGCCCGTCCAAGGCACGGGTCACGCCGGCGCCGGCCAAGCGGTCGGAGCCGAAGCTGCGGGTCGTCTACGGTGCACCGTTCCGGCCGCCGCGGATGCCGTTCGTCATCTTCGTGGTGTCGCTGCTGGCGGCCGGCCTGGTCGGTCTGCTGCTGCTCAACACCGAGCTGCAGAGCGGGACCTTCCACGTCACCGAGCTGAACAAGCAGGCCGATCAGCTGCGGGACCAGCAGGAGCAGCTGGAGAAGCAGGTCCGCACGCTGGAGTCGCCGCAGAACCTGGCCGACCGGGCGCTGAAGATGGGCATGGTGCCGAACCCGAACCCGGTCTTCCTGCGGCTGTCCGACGGGCGGGTGCTCGGGGTGCCGCAGGAAGGCAAGGCCGGGACCGGTGCGGCGATGTTCGGTCCCAGCGCGGCGCCGAAGCCGGCCGTCACGCCGAAGCCGCCCGTCGTCACGCCCAAGCCCCCGGCCGGGACGGTGAAGCCTCCGGCCGGCACGGTGAAGCCTCCGGCCGGGACGGTCAAGCCGGGGACGGTGAAGCCGGGTACGGCGACCGCACGGACAGGAACGGCCACGGGTAACAAGCCGCCCGCCACCACGAACTCCCCGCGCACCGGTACGACGACAGGGGCGCAGGGCACCACGACCACCGGGGGATGATCGGATGACGGACCGACGGGGCAGCGAGCCGCCACGCAGGCGTGGCACCGAGCCGGGCCGGGGCGGCACGCCCCGCAAGGCCCAGCCTCGCCGTCCGTCCGTCACCGACAGCAATCGCTCTACCCCACAGCGTCCCGAATCCACCCGAGACCGCCTCCTGCGCCAAGCCCGCGAAGAGCAGGAAGGCAGTGCTCCGCGCCGCCCCGCGCCGAGCGGGGACGGTGGTGAGCGGAAGCCCTCGGGGCGGAGCCGTGGCGCCGCGGACAGTGCGGGGCGCGCGGCTGCGCCGCGTAAGCAGGCCACGGGAGGGCAGAAGCGCACCGGAGCAGCCTCCGGGCGCCGCGGAGCCGAGGACGGCGCGGGGCGCGCGGCTGTGCCGCGTAAGCAGGCGGCGCGGGCCGAGAGCCCGCGTAAGGCGGGCGCCGGGCAACGCCCGGCGCCTTCGCGTGGCGCCGACGGTCAGCCGCGGAAGCGGCCGGCCAAGAAGGCCCCTGCCAAGAAGTCGGCCGGGAAGAAGAGGCCTCCGCAGAATCGGCCGGCTCCTCGGCCCAAGAAGCGGAAGGTCAAGCGGCCGCCGCGGACTTTGACGTTGGGGCGGCCGACGTTGCGGCTGCGGGTCACGTTCGGGGTGATGGCGTTCGTGCTGTCGCTGTTCGCCGGGCGGCTGGTGCTGCTGCAGGGCGTGGACCCGGACAGCTATGCCCAGGCGGCCAGCCGGGAGAACACCAAGCCGTTCCCCCTGTACGCCTCCCGCGGCGCGATCGTCGACCGCAACGGCGTTCCGTTCTCGGTCTCCGAGGACGCGGTCGCGATCACCGCGGACCCGACCCAGACCGGCCCGGTCGCGACGCAGCTGGCCGCCATCATGGCGCCCAAGCTGTCCGGTACGACGTACGACAAGCTCGTCACCGCGATGACCGGCAAGGGCCGGTACGTCCGTCTCGCCCGCCAGGTCGCCCCGCAGACCTGGAACGAGATCCAGGCCGCGATGAAGCAGCGCAACGCCGACATCAACGAGCAGAACAAGGCCAAGCCGCAGGACCAGAAGGCCCCGCTGCTGGCCGGCCTCTACACCGAGGACGACCCGGTCCGCAGCCACCCGAACGGCACCATCGCCGCGAACGTGGTCGGCGTGGTCGGCGGCGACGGCAAGGGGCTGTCCGGACTCGAGTACGGGCTGAACGACAAGCTGTCCGGTCAGGACGGCAAGGCGATGTACGAGGTCGACACCAAGGGCAACAAGATCCCGAACGCGAACCACACGGTCGAGGAGCCGAAGCCCGGCGTCGGCGTACAGCTCACCCTGGACGCAGACCTGCAGTGGTTCGCGGAGAAGCGGATCGAGCAGACGGTGAAGCAGTACCACGCCAGCGCCGGCACCGTGGTCACGATGGACGTGAAGTCCGGCGAGATCCTGGCGATGGCCAACTACCCGAGCTTCGACCCGAACAAGAGCGTCACCTCGCCGAGCCAGTTGAAGAACCCCGCGCTGGAGCGGACCTACGAGCCGGGCAGCGTGCAGAAGGTGGTCACCATGGCCGCTCTCGCCGACGCCGGCCTGATCGACCTGAACACCAAGCTCCGGGTCCCGGGCAGCATCGAGGTGCAGCGGCGCACGATCAAGGACCATTGGGACCACGGCACGCTGAACCTCACCATCGCCGGGGTGGTCGCGAAGTCGTCGAACGTCGGCACGATCATGGCCGCTCAGCAGATGCGGATCCCGCAGTTCGTGAAGTACCTGCACGACTTCGGTTTCGGCTCGCCGACCGGGCTGAACTACCCGGGCGAGAGCAAGGGCCTGATGCCGCCGGGTGACGAGTGGAGCGAGCTGACCCGCTCGAACGTCGCGTTCGGCCAGGGCCTGTCGGCGAACGCGGTGCAGATGACCGCCGCGGTGAACGCGGTCGCCAACGGCGGCGTCTACGTGCCGCCGAAGCTGGTCCGCAACTACGTCGACGCGAACGGCACCACCACGCCGAACCAGACCGCCCCGCCGCGCCGGGTGGTGAGCGAGAAGGCCGCCAAGGAGGTCGCCACGATGATGGAGGCGGTGACCGCGAAGAAGGGCACCGCACCGCAGGCGGCGATCGACGGCTACCTGGTGGCCGGCAAGACCGGAACCGCCCAGGAAGTCGACTCGGCCTGCGGGTGCTACCGCAAGTGGGCGACTTCTTTCGCCGGATTCGCCCCAGCCGACAACCCACGGTTCGTGACGTACGTCGTACTGCACGACCCGCTCGGTGCGCGGGGTGGTGGCTTCCAGGGAGGACCGGTGTTCCGAGACGTGATGAGCTACGCGCTGCAGAAGTACGTCGTCCCACCGACGGGGGCGAAGCAGCCCGACGTTCCCACCACCTGGTGACGCAGGGTCAGGTAGGAGTCACGGTGCCCGGAGCGGTAGCCTCTGGGCCCGTGTCCACCCCTTCCGCCGCAGGCGGCGCCGTCGCAGCGATCAGGCCACGGCACATCGTGCCGGTCGACCTCGCCGAGGTCGCCAGGGTCGCCCACGCGCGGACCCCGGCAGCGTCAGTCGATGTCACCGGTGTCTCGCTCGACTCGCGCTCCGTCCTTCCCGGCGACCTGTACGCCGCTCTGCCTGGAGCGATCACACACGGTGCAGCCTTCGTGGCAAAGGCGCAGCAGTCCGGGGCGGTCGCCGTACTGACCGACCCCACCGGCGAGGAGCGGGCGAACGCGACCGGTCTGCCGGTGCTCGTGGTCGACAAGCCGCGGGACGTGCTCGGCGCGGTCGCCGCACGGATCTACGGCGAGCCGACCAGTGAGCTGCGGCTGATCGGTATCACCGGCACCAACGGCAAGACCACGACCTGCTTCCTGCTGGACGCCGTACTGCGTCGGCTCGGTCAGGCGGCGCTGATCGGGACGATCGAGACGCGGATCGGCGACGAGGTGGTGAAGAGCGTCCGGACCACTCCGGAGGCGACCGATCTGCAGGCGCTGTTCGCCGTCATGCGGGAGCACGCTGTCGCGTGGTGCTCGATGGAGGTGTCGAGCCACGCACTGGCGATGGGCCGCGTGGATGGCGCGCGGTTCGCGGTCGCAGGGTTCACCAATCTCACCCAGGACCACTTGGACTTCCACAACACGTTCGAGGAGTACTTCGCCGCGAAGGCCTCGCTGTTCACCCCGGAGCGGTGTGATGTGGCAGTGGTGACCATCGACGACGAGTACGGACGCCGGCTGGCCGCGCAGACGGTCGTACCGCTGGTGACCGTGTCCACGACCGGCGAGGCCGACTGGACCGTCGCGAGCCGGCACCAGTCCGAGCACGGCACGACCGTTCTCGACATCCAGGGGCCGGGGGAGACGCTGACCGTCGAGATCGCGCTGCCCGGTGACTTCAACGTGGCCAACGCGCTGCTGGCGACCGCGATGCTGCGGCAGGTCGACGTACCGGCGGAGGCGATCGCGGCCGGACTGCGGACCGCGACCGTGCCGGGGCGGATGGAGACGTTCACCCGCGAGGACGGTCTGGCGGTGATCGTGGACTACGCGCATACGCCGGACGCGGTCGAGCTCGCGTTGAAGGCGGCGCGCGGCGCGACGAAGGGCCGGCTGTTCGCCATCGTGGGCTGCGGCGGCGACCGCGACGCGGGCAAGCGCCCGCAGATGGGCGCCGCGGCCGCGCGGGGATCGGACGTCGTCATCGTCACCGACGACAATCCGCGCAGCGAGGACCCGGCGGCGATCCGGGCCGCCGCGCTCGAGGGTGCCCGGCAGGCGGTCCCGGGCGTCGACCTGCACGAGATCGGTGACCGGAGGCGGGCCATCGCGACCGCGATCGAGCTGGCCGGACCGGGCGACACCGTCGTCGTACTGGGCAAGGGCCATGAGACAGGCCAGGACGTCGGCGGTGTGATCCACCCGTTCGACGACCGCCAAACCGTGCGTGAGTTGTTGGAGGCTGAGCGGTGATCGGAGTCAGGTGCGGTGAGATCGCCGAGGCGGTCCACGGCGAGCTGGTGGGTGTGGACCCGTCGGCCGTCGTCGACGGTGCGGTGGTGATCGACTCGCGAGCAGCCGCTCCCGGCGGGCTGTTCGTCGCCCTGCCCGGTGAGCGGGTCGACGGGCACGACTTCGTCGCTACGGCGTCCGAGGCCGGCGTCACCGCGTCACTCACGACGCGGCCGATCGACGGCGCACCCTGCATCGTCGTCGCCGACGCCCAGATGGCGCTCGGCGACCTGGCCCGGCTGGTGGTCAGCCGGCTGCCCGACCTCGTCGTGATCGCCCTGACCGGCTCGTCGGGCAAGACCAGCACCAAGGACCTGATCGCGCAGCTGATCCGCCCGTACGGCGAGACCGTGTCACCGGAGAACTCGTTCAACAACGAGATCGGTCACCCGCTCACCGCGCTGCAGGCGACCGAGAGCACGAAGTACCTGGTCGCCGAGATGGGTGCGCGTCACATCGGCGATCTGACCTACCTGTGCGGGATCACGCCACCGCGGGTCGGACTGGTGCTCAACGTCGGGACGTCGCACATCGGCGAGTTCGGCTCCCAGGACAACATCGCGCTCGGCAAGGGCGAAGTGATCGAGGCCGTCGTCCCCGGCGGTACGGCGATCCTGAACGCCGACGACCATCGGGTCGCGGCGATGCGGAGCCGGACGCAGGCACGAGTGCTGACCTTCGGCGAGGCGCCGGAGGCGGACATCCGAGCGGAGGGCGTCAAGCTCGACGCCGAGGGACGCCCCGCGTTCACCGTGCACGTCGGCGACTTCGCCGGCGAAGTGCAGTTGCAGCTCATCGGCGAGCACCACGTGTCGAACGCACTGGCCGCGGCGGCCGTCGCATCGGCCGTCGGCCTCACGCCCGAACAGATCGTGGCCGGGCTCAACTCGGCAGGCCGCGTGTCGGCGGCGCGGATGGAGCTGGTCGAGCGAGCGGACGGCGTCACGGTCGTCAACGACGCCTTCAACGCGAACCCGGACTCGACGCGGGCGGCGCTGAAGGCGCTGGTCGCGATCGGACGGTCCCGGGGCGCGCGGACCTGGGCGGTGCTCGGGGAGATGCTCGAACTGGGGGACACCTCGACCGAGGAGCACGACGCGATCGGCCGGCTCGTGGTCCGGCTGGACGTGAACCGGCTGCTCGTGGTCGGAGCGGGGGCCAAACCCATCCATCTCGGCGCGTCGCTGGAAGGCTCCTGGGGCAACGAGTCGGCGTACGTCGACACCATCCCGGAGGCGCTCGAGCTGCTGAGGTCCGAGCTGCGCCCGGGTGACGTCGTACTGGTCAAGTCCTCGAAGGCGGCGAAGTTGCGCAGCCTCGCCGATGCTCTGTTGGCCGGACGCGATGAGCAGTCCAAGTATGTAGGGGGCGCGCAGTGATCTCGATCCTGTTCGCCGGCGCCGTGTCGATGGTGCTGACCCTGCTCGGCACCCGGTGGGCGATCACCCTGCTGTCCCGGCGTGGCTACGGCCAGGAGATCCGCGACGACGGCCCGACCTCGCACCACACCAAGCGCGGTACGCCGACCATGGGCGGCACCGTCTTCATCATCGCCACCATCGTCGGGTACTTCGCGGCGAAGCTGTTCACGATGATCAGCGGCCACGGGAGCGCGCCGACCGCCTCGGCGCTCCTGGTGCTGTTCCTGTTCGCCGGCATGGGCGCGGTCGGCTTCCTGGACGACTTCATCAAGATCGTCCGCCAGCGCAGCCTGGGCCTGCGCAGCAAGGCGAAACTTGCCGGCCAGACAGTGATCGCCGTCGCCTTCGCCGTCCTCGCGCTGCAGTTCCCCGACGAGCGCGGCCAGCGTCCGGCCTCGCCGTTCATCTCGTTCATCCGCGACATCAACTGGCTGCACCTGGCCGGGATCCTGGTGGTGATCTGGATCCTGCTGCTGATCGCCGGCATGTCGAACGGCGTCAACCTGGTCGACGGCCTGGACGGTCTGGCCACCGGCGCGTCGATGATGGTGTTCGGTGCGTACACCCTGATCTGCATCTGGCAGTTCAACCAGAGCTGCGCGTCGTTCCCGACCGCCAAGTGCTACGAGGTCCGCGATCCACACGACCTGGCCGTGGTGGCCGCCGCTCTGACCGGCGCGCTGTTCGGCTTCCTGTGGTGGAACGCGTCGCCGGCGAAGATCTTCATGGGCGACACGGGCTCGCTGTCGCTGGGTGGTGCGCTGGCCGGGTTCGCGGTGATGACCCGGACCGAACTGCTGGTGCTGCTGCTCGGCGGGCTGTTCGTCATCGTCACCGCCTCGGTGATCCTCCAGGTCGGCTACTTCAAGCTGACCGGGGGCAAGCGATTGTTCCGGATGGCGCCGCTGCATCACCACTTCGAGATGCTCGGGTGGGAACAGGTCAACGTGGTGATCCGGTTCTGGATCATCCAGGGCCTGTGTGTCGTGATCGGTCTCGGGCTGTTCTACGCGGAATGGGTCGCCGGATGAGTCTCGAAACACGCACCTCCGACGGTTGGGCGACGACCCGGTTCGTCGTGCTCGGCTTCGGTACGGCGGGCTACGCCTGCGCCGACTCACTGCTGCAGGCCGGCGCCGAGCACGTCACGGTGCTGGACGATCGGGACAACGAGGCACTGCGCGAGAAGGCGCAGATCCTCGAGACCCTCGGCGCCGCCATCACCCTCGGCCCGGGCAGTACGGCGGAACTCCCGAAGGACGTCGACATCGTGGTGACGTCGCCCGGCGTCCCGCCGTACGCGCCGCTGCTCGCGCAGGCCGACGAGCGCGAGGTGCCGATCTGGAGCGAGATCGAACTGGCCTGGCGGCTGCGGGACCCGGCGAACGCCGCGCCGTGGCTGTGCATCACCGGGACCAACGGCAAGACCACGACCGTGCAGATGCTGACGGCGATGCTGACCGCTGCCGGCCACCGTGCCGTTGCCGCGGGCAACGTCGGCCTGCCGCTGCTGGAAGTGGTGATGGACCCCGAGCCGTACGACGTGATCGCGGTGGAGCTGTCCAGCTACCAGTTGCACTTCACCCACTCGATGTCCGCGCACTCGGCCGCCGTACTGAACCTCGCGCCCGATCACGTCGACTGGCACGGGTCGATGGAGGCCTACGCGAAGGACAAGGGCCGGATCTACGAGAACTGCCAGATCGCGTGCGTCTACAACGTCGCCGACCCGGCCACCGAGCAACTGGTGATCGACGCCGACGTGATCGAGGGCTGCCGCGCGATCGGCTTCACCCTCGGTACCCCGGGACTGTCGATGGTCGGCCTGGTCGAGGATCTGCTGGTCGACCGCGCGTTCGTCGAGCAGCGCCAGACGTCCGCGCTGGAGCTCGCGAAGCTCGAGGACATCACGCCGGCGGCACCGCACAACGTGGCGAACGCGCTGGCCGCGGCGGCGCTCGCCCGGGCGTTCGGCGTGCCCGCGACAGCGGTGCGGGACGGGTTGCGCGGGTTCACCCCGGACAAGCACCGGATCGCGCACGTCGCGGAAGTTGCCGGGGTCAACTATGTCGACGACTCGAAGGCGACCAACCCGCACGCGGCGCAGGCGTCGCTGCTGGCCTACGAGCACGTGGTCTGGATCGCCGGGGGGCAAGCCAAGGGCGCGACGTTCGACGAACTGGTGCTCGCGGCAAGGGAACGGCTGCGCGGGGTCGTGCTGCTCGGCCAGGACAAGCAGGTGATCGCCGAAGCACTTGCCCGACACGCACCGGATGTCCCGGTAATCACTGTCGAGGCAACGGACACTGGAGCCATGCAGATCGTGGTGGGGGAGGCGGCGAAGCTGGCACAGGTGGGTGACACCGTGCTGCTCGCGCCTGGCTGCGCATCCTGGGACATGTTCGCCAACTACGGAGCCCGTGGGGACGCCTTCGCCGAAGCCGTGCACCGGCTGGGCGACAACTGATCCGGGAGTGATCGCGTGACGTCGATCGCGGATCAGCCCAAGAAGGCGCAGGACGAGCGGCCGTGGCTGGCTGCCATCCGCGAGGTGCTCGACCGGCCCCTGACGTCGTACCACATCCTGCTCGGTGCGACCGGCCTGCTGCTGGTGCTCGGGATGCTGATGGTGCTGTCGGCGTCCAGCGTGCTGTCGCTGCGTGCGAACGGGAACAGCTACACGATCTTCGTCCGCCAGTTGATCTGGGTCGGCGTCGGCCTGCCGATGGCGTACGTCGCGTCCCGGATGACACCTCGGCACTTCCGCATGCTCGCGTACGTCGCGCTGCTCGGTTCGGTGTTCCTGCTGGTGCTGACCTACGTGCCCGGCCTGGGCGTCGGGGTGAAGGGCAACACGAACTGGCTAAACCTCGGTGGACCCCTGCAGATCCAGCCGAGTGAGTTCGCCAAGCTGGCGCTGGTGATGTGGTGCGCGGACCTGTACGCGCGCAAGGAGAAGTTGCTCACCCAGTGGAAGCACCTGTTGGTCCCGATGGTGCCGGTCTGCGGTCTGGTGATCGCACTGGTCGTCGGGCAGCACGACCTGGGTACGGCGTTGGTGCTGATGGCCGTGATGATCGGCATGATCTGGGTGGTCGGCGCACCGACGCGGTTGTTCATCGCGACCATCACCGTGGTCGGCACGATCGCGTCGTACTTCGTCATCACCGCGAAACACCGGATGGACCGCGTCTCGTCGTTCCTGGATCCGTTCACCGACCCGTCCGGCGTCGGCTGGCAGGCGTACCACTCGTTCTACGCGCTCTCGACCGGCGGCTGGTGGGGTGTCGGGATCGGCAACAGCCGGCAGAAGTGGGGCAACCTGCCGGAGGCGCACACCGACTTCATCTTCTCCGTGATCGGTGAGGAACTCGGCCTGTTCGGGTCGCTCACCGTGCTCGCCCTGTTCCTCACCCTGGCCTATGCCGGGGTGCGGATCGCGACCCGGAACACCCAGCCGTTCGTCCGCTATGCGGCGGCCGGGATCACGGTCTGGATCATGGCGCAGACCCTGGTCAACCTGGGTGCCGTGATCGGACTGCTACCCATCGTGGGGATTCCGCTCCCGCTTTTGTCGTACGGTGGTTCCGCACTGCTGCCGACGCTGATCGCGATCGGCATGCTGCTGTCCTTCGCGAAGGCCGAACCCGGCGCGCAGGCCGCCTTGAAGGAGACGAGGCGGTCGCGGTTCGGTTGGCTGCCTTCGCGGCGTACGCCCTAACGAGAACACGCGGGAGCGTTGAAAGCTGTGCCCAGCATCGTCCTGGCCGGTGGAGGATCCGCCGGCCACACCTCACCCCTGATCGCCACCGCCGACGCACTGCGCCGCATCGACCCGACGGTCGAGATCCTCGCCCTCGGCACCGAGCGTGGCCTGGAGACCCGCGTGATTCCCGAGGCCGGCTACCGGCTCGAGTTGATCCCGCCGGTGCCGCTGCCGCGCAAGCCCACGCCCGCCCTGCTCGCCGTCCCCGGGAAGATGCTCGCCTCGGTCGGCGCGGCCCGCAGGGTGCTGGACGAGGCGAAGGCCGACGTCCTGGTCGGCTTCGGCGGCTACGTCTCGACACCCGCGTACGTCGCGGCCTGGCGGCGGAAGACGCCGATCGTCGTCCACGAGGGCAACGCGGTGCCGGGGATCGCGAACAAGTTCGCCGCCCGCTACTGCACGCACCACGTGAAGACGTCCTTCCCCGGCTCCGACCTGCCGCACGCGGAGTACGTCGGCCTGCCCATCCGGCGAGCGATCTCCACACTGGACCGGGCCGCGCTGCGCGCCGAGGCTCGTCAGTTCTTCGGATTGGACCCGGACGCGCCGACGCTGTTCGTGACCGGTGGCTCGCAGGGCGCGCAGCAGATCAACCAGGCCGTCTCCGGCGCCGCCGCGGACCTGCAGGCCGCCGGGATCCAGGTGCTGCACGCGATCGGCCCGAAGAACACCCTCGAGGTCCCGCAGACCGGCCCCTACCCGTACGTCGTGCTGAACTACGTCGACCGGATGGACCTCGCGTACGCCGCGGCCGACCTGGTCGTCTGCCGCTCGGGTGCGAACACGGTCACCGAGGTGTCCGGTGTCGGCCTGCCCGCGATCTACGTTCCGCTGCCGATCGGTAACGGTGAGCAGCGATCGAACGCGAAGCCCGTGGTGGACGTGGGTGGAGGTGTGCTGATCGACAACGCGGAGATGACGACGGACTGGGTCCGGGCCAACGTGCCGCAACTTCTGCACGACCGCGAGCGTCTGACAGCCATGTCCACAGCAGCGACCGGCGTGATCCGTACAGATGCCGACGAGCGATTGGCGCGGATCATCCTGGATGTGGTGGGGTCTGCTTCGTGATCGTCACCGCTCCTGACACGACGCTGCCCGCGGAGAAGCTGGGCAGGGTGCACTTCGTCGGTATCGGCGGCGCCGGTATGTCCGGGATCGCCCGGATCATGGCGTCCCGGGGCATCGAGGTGTCCGGCTCCGACGCGAAGGACAGCAAGGTGCTGGCCGCGCTGCGCGCGCTCGGCGCCACCTGCTGGGTCGGCCACGCCGCCGAACACGTCGCGGCCGCGGACACCGTGGTGGTGTCGACCGCGATCCGCGAGACCAACCCCGAGGTGGTCGCGGCGCGGGCCGCCGGGATCCCGATCCTGCCGCGGGCCGCCGCGCTCGCCTCGGTCATGGTCGGCCGCCGGACGCTGGCGGTCGCCGGCACGCACGGCAAGACGACCACGACCTCGATGTTGACCGTCGCGCTGCAGCACTGCGGGGCCGATCCGTCGTACGCGATCGGCGGCAACCTGAACGAGTCGGGCTCGAACGCCCACGACGGCAGCGGTGACCTGTTCGTCGCCGAGGCGGACGAGTCGGACAAATCGTTCCTGACGTACACGCCCGAGGTGTCGATCGTCACGTCGGTCGAGCCGGACCACCTGGACAACTACGGTGACGAGGCCAGCTACCGGAAGGCCTTCGAGGAGTTCTGCGGTCGCGTACTGGCCGGCGGCTTCATGGTGATCTGCCACGACGACGCTGGCGCGCGCCGGCTGGCGGCGTACGCGCAGGAGCAGGGGATCGACGTCCGCACGTACGGCGAGTCGGAGGACGCGGACCTGCGCGTCACCGAGATCACGGCCACTGGGGCGACGCAGTCGTTCGTGCCGGTGTACCGCGGCCGCAAGCTGCCGATGGTGCAGTTGCAGCAGGCGGGCAAGCACAACGCGCTGAACGCGTCGGCGGCGCTGACGGTCGGGCTGGGCCTCGGGTTCTCCGCGGCCGACCTCGCCGAGGGGCTGGCGTCGTTCACCGGCACCGGGCGGCGGTTCGAGTTCAAAGGTCTCGAGGACGGCGTGCGGGTGTTCGACTCGTACGCTCACCACCCGACCGAGCTGGCCGTCGACCTGACAGCGGCCCGGCAGGTCGCGGGGGAGGGCCGCGTGGTCGCGTGCTTCCAGCCGCACCTGTTCAGCCGGACCAGGATCTTCGCCACCGAGTTCTCGGAGGCGCTCGCGCTGGCCGACGAGGTCGTCGTGATGGACGTGTTCGCCGCCCGTGAGGACCCCGAGCCCGGTGTCACCGGTGCCCTGATCGCGAACCACGTGCCGTTGAAGCCGGACCAGGTCCGCTTCGAGCCGTCCTGGTCCGCCGTACCTCAGCTGGTCGCCGACCTGGCGCAGCCCGGCGACCTGGTGGTGACGCTGGGCGCCGGCGACGTGACCCTGATCGGGCCGGAAGTCGTTGGCCTGCTGGCCGAACGCGCCGCCGCCCGCGAGTCTGCCGCGGAAGCCCTTGCTCCTGTGGTGGAGTAAAAGGGTGGGGATTGTTGAATGAGCCAGAGCGCTGATCTGGCTCGGGCACAGCAGCGGTTCGCGCGCCGGCAACGGCTCGTGCGGTGGCGGAGTTGGCTGCCGTGGGCCATCGGCGGCGCACTGGTCGTCGTGGCCGGTGTGATCGTCTGGTTGTTCTACTACTCGTCCGCCTTCGCAGTCGACGGCGTCCGGGTGAGCGGTGCGGACACGGTGCCGGTGGCAACGATCCGGAATGTTGCCGAGGCGCCGGTCGGGACACCACTGGCGAAGGTCGACCTACGCTCGATCGCCGACCGGGTCCGGACCATTCCGGCGGTGGCGGACGCGCAGGTGACCCGCGCCTGGCCGAACAAGGTCGTGATCGTCGTCACGGAACGGGTCCCGGTGGTGGTCGTCACCGACGGGTCGCGGTTCGAGCTGGTCGACGCGACCGGTACGACGTTCAAGACCGTGCCGAACCGGCCGGCCGGGCTGCCGGAAGCCAAGGTGACAGGGTCCCGGCGGGACGTGACGGTGCACTCGGTGGTGACGGTTTCGGCCGCACTCCCGGACACGTTGCGCACCCAGGTCGGGTCGATCTCGGCAGCGTCGCCGGACTCGATCACCCTCAACCTCTCGTCCGGGGTGAAGGTGGTCTGGGGCAGCTCCGATGACAGCGAGCGCAAGGCGGACGTACTCAGCGTGCTGATGAAGCGCAAGGCGAAGGTGTACGACGTCTCGGCGCCCGATCTCCCTGTCACCAAAGGGGAAAAGCGGTGACCGATCACATCACGGCAGTGTGCGGCGAGGCGCGTGGACATTGCCCGAAGCCGTCCCGTAGCGTGCGGCGTAATCTAAAGTTGACATAAGTCTAAGCATCCACTTGAGGTTCAGTCTTTTCGCTGGAACTTTTCGCTGGAACAGGGGCCAACCGGCCACAACGGGAACAGAACGAGGCGAGAGGCGCGGACGTGGCGGCACCGCAGAACTACCTGGCACTCATCAAGGTCGTCGGCATCGGCGGAGGCGGCGTGAACGCCGTCAACCGGATGATCGAGCACGGTCTGAAGGGCGTTGAGTTCATCGCCATCAACACCGACGCGCAGGCGTTGCTGATGAGCGACGCGGACGTCAAGCTCGACATCGGCCGGGAGGAGACCCGGGGCCTCGGCGCCGGCGCGAACCCGGCCATCGGGCAGAAGGCCGCCGAGGACCACGCGGAGGAGATCGAGGAGGCGCTCAAGGGCGCCGACATGGTCTTCGTCACCGCGGGCGAGGGCGGCGGCACCGGCACCGGTGGCGCGCCGGTGGTGTCCCGGATTGCGCGCTCACTCGGTGCGCTGACGATCGGTGTGGTGACCCGGCCGTTCTCGTTCGAGGGAAAGCGCCGTGCGACCCAGGCGGAGGACGGTATCGCCGCCCTCCGCGAAGAGGTCGACACGCTGATCGTGATCCCGAACGACCGGCTGCTGACGATCTCCGACCGCGCCGTGTCCGTGCTGGACGCGTTCAAGCAGGCCGACCAGGTGCTGCTGCAGGGTGTTTCCGGCATCACCGACCTGATCACCACGCCCGGTCTGATCAACGTGGACTTCGCCGACGTCAAGGCGGTCATGTCCAACGCCGGATCCGCGTTGATGGGCATCGGCTCGTCCCGCGGCGAGGACCGCGCGGTCGCGGCGGCCGAGGCGGCCATCTCCTCTCCGTTGCTTGAGGCAAGTATCGAGGGTGCGCACGGCGTGCTGCTGTCGATCGCCGGCGGTTCCGACCTGGGCCTGTTCGAGATCAACGAGGCTGCCCAACTGGTCTCGGAGTCCGCGCACTCGGACGCGAACATCATCTTCGGTGCGGTCATCGACGACGCGCTCGGCGACGAGGTGCGGGTCACCGTGATCGCGGCCGGGTTCGACGGTGGGATGCCGAAGCGCCGTGAGCAGGCGATGAACTCGGCCCGCCCGCAGACCACCCGTCCGGCCACCGAGACGTACTCGGCCCCGATGTCCGGGACGACGAACCCGCCGGCACAGAGCGGTCAGCAGTCCGGTCAGCCCGCGACCGGACAGCCGGGTCAGCCGCCGGCAGGTCAGCCTGGCGCCGGCCAGTCCGCATCCGGTCAGCCGGCCGCGGGTCAGGGCACGGCCGGGCAGGCCGGGTCCGGGCAGGGCACCGCGGGGCAGAACGCCGCTCCGGCTCAGCCCGCCCCGGGCACCCCGGCCGGCCAGGCCACGACTCCGCCGCCTCCCACCGACGACACCGTCCCGGTGCCGGCCCCGACCGAGGGCCGTCCGGGAGCGGGCACGACCAACTCGGCCCGTCCCCAGGCCGGCGACCCGGTCCGTACCGTGCCGTCGCAGCCCGCGCCGCACACGCCGGCCACTCCGACCTCCCCGCACTCGTGGCCGACCAACGGTCCGAGCAACTCGCCGGCCGGCGGTTCGTCGTCCGGTTCCACCTCCTCGCAGCCCGCGCCGGCGCGCCCGGTACGTAAGCCGGAGCCGGAAGAGGACCTCGACATCCCGGACTTCCTGAAGTAAGGAGCGTCCGGGCCGGTAGCCTTTGTTCGTGTTCAGCTACGACGAGGTTCACTCCGCTGCCCGCTTCGCCGTCACCGACCGCTTCGGCGGTGTGAGCACAGCGCCGTACGGCGAACTGAACCTCGGCGGGTCGGGTGAGGATCCGGAGCGGATCGCGGAGAACTTCCGCCGCATCGCGGCGGCCTTCGGTGTCGAGCCGGAGGCTGTGGTCCGGGTCAGCCAGGTCCACGGGCGCGACGTTCACGTGGTCCGGCCCGGGGATCAGCTCCCGGCCGACCCGACACCCACCGCGGACGCGATCGTCACGACCAGGTCCGACGTGGTGCTGGCTGTCCGTGCTGCCGACTGTCTCCCGGTCCTGCTGGCCGATTCCGAGCAACGCGTGATCGGTGCCGCCCACTCCGGACGCCCGGGGATGTACGTCGGCGTCGTACCGGCGACGGTCGAGGCGATGCGTGACCTCGGCGCCCGGAACATCACCGCCGTACTCGGGCCGCATGCGTGTGGGAAGTGTTACGAGGTGCCCGCGGAGATGCGGGCCGAGATCGCGGAGCGGGTGCCGGCGTCGTACTCCGAGACCAGCTGGGGTACGCCGGCCATCGACGTGGCCGCTGGAGTGAAGTCGCAGCTGGACGAACTCGGGGTCGAGGTCATCGACGCGACCGCCTGCACGATCGAGTCGGAGAACCTGTACTCGTACCGGCGTGAAGGCAAGGTCAGCGGACGCCTGGCCGGTCTGGTCAAGCTGGCTGCGGAATGAGCACACGCGCCGACGAACTGCGGAGCAATCTGCAGCAGGTCCGGGAACGGATCGAGAAGGCCTGTCAGGCCGCCGGGAGGTCTCCGGACGAGGTCACCCTTGTCGCGATCACCAAAACCTTCCCAATCAGCGACGTACGGGCGCTGGCGGCCCTCGGGGTCCGGGATGTGGGGGAGAACCGCGAGCAGGAGCTCAAGGCGAAGGCGCCGGACTGCCCGGACCTGAGCTGGCACTTCGTCGGGCAACTGCAGTCGAAGAAGGCCCGCTCGGTGGCCCGGAACGCGTCGATCGTGCACTCCGTGGACCGATCGTCGCTCGTGGCTGCGCTGTCGAAGGCCGCTGTCGCCGAGGGCAAGACCCTTCGCTGCCTGCTCCAGGTGAGCCTGGCGTCGTACGGATCGAGTGAGGCAGCGACCGGCGCCGAGCGGGGTGGCGTCGAGCCGGACGCCGTACCGGAACTGGCCGCGGAGGTCGCGGCCGCGGACCGGCTGGAGCTCGGTGGCGTGATGGCAGTGGCTCCGCTGGGATCGGACCCGGACGAAGCCTTCGCCGGGCTGCAAGAAGTAGCTTCCCGGCTACGCTCCGAACACCCCGGCGCGGACTGGATCTCGGCCGGGATGACGGGTGATCTGGACGCCGCGATCAGGCGCGGCGCGACACACGTCCGGCTCGGGCGCGCCTTACTCGGTACGCGTCCTCCACTCGGTTAGTGTCGACATCGAGCAGGTTTTGCTTCCTGCTCACCGTTGTCGTCGAACCGGGATCGAGGGGCTGGAGGGCCATGAGCGGCGCACTGCGCAAGATGGGTGTGTACCTCGGCTTGGTCGAGGACGGGGAGCGCTACAACGCTCGTTACGACGACGAGTACGACGACTACGAAGAGTACGACGACGAAGCCGTCGACGGGGAGTCCCACGAGCCCGAGCCGGTGCCCGCCGGCCGGGAGAGCCGCGAGGCCCGTGAGTCCCGCACCGAGTCGCAATCTCACTCGGGCCGCGAGGAGCAGGGCGCAACGGTGAGCAAGTTTCCAGATCGACGTGGTGTCGCACCGTCCCCGGAGGTTACCGAGTTGGCCCGCATCACCACCGTGCACCCGCGCAGCTACAACGAGGCGCGAGTCATCGGTGAGCACTTCCGCGACGGCACGCCCGTCATCATGAACCTGACCGAGATGGACCACGCGGACGCCAAGCGGCTGGTGGATTTCGCCGCCGGGCTGATCTTCTGCTGCCGTGGTTCGATCGAGCGGATCACCACCAAGGTGTTCCTGGTCTGCCCGCCGAACGTGACAGTGGCCGCCGAGGAGAAGGAGAAGATCGCCGCGGACGGGTTCTACAACCAGAGCTGACCCGAACCCTTCGCCGGTCTTCTACACTCATTGACGACATGGTTGCTCTAGCGCTCGTCCTCAGTGTTCTGTACTGGGTGCTGCTCGCCTTCTTCCTCGTGCTGGTGGCGCGGTTCGTACTCAGTCTGATCGTCATGTTCGCGCCGCAGTGGCACCCGAAAGGCCCACTGCTGTTGTTCTTCGAACTGATCTACTCGGTCACCGATCCGTTCCTGCGACCGCTCCGGCGGATCCTGCCCCCGATCGGGGCCGGCGGGATCCGGATCGACCTGTCCATGCTGATGCTGTTCGTGATCGTCTCCGTGGCGATGTCGATCAACTCGACCGCGCTCGGATCGCTGTGACCCAGCGGATCGGGACGGACAGGGAACCGGCGGAGGTTCTGCCGGGTCGGAGGGTGAGGACACCGGGGACTGGGTAGGTAGAGTCTCGACGAAACGGCTGAGTTGTCGAGCCGCTCCGCGGGGGCAGTGGAGCGTTATCGCCCGCCCGGATTCCGTCAGAACACAACGAAGCGATAACGTGATCTACTGAGTCGCCGAGGTGAAGGCCACGGGGACTCCGCCAAGACACAGACAAACGAGGTGAAAGATGCCGCTGACGCCGGATGACGTCCGCTCGAAGCAATTCACGCCCGTCCGACTACGGGAGGGCTACGACGTCACAGAGGTCGACTCCTTCCTCGACGAGGTGGAGGCCGAGCTCGAGCGACTTCTCGCCGAGAACGAGGAACTGCGGGCCAAGCTCGCGGCGGCTCAGCGCGCGGGCGCGGGACAGGAGCGGCCGGTCGTGGACCAGACCGCTGCGCTGCCGCCTGTCGTGCAGCAGCCCAAGCCCCCGGTCGTCGTCGAGAAGCCGGAGGAGAAGCCACCCGTGGTGCCCGCTGTAGCGGCCGCGGGGGCTGCTGCGGCAGCAGGCACTGTCGGGGACGCGTCCAGCTCCGCCGTGCGGCTGCTGGAAATGGCGACCAAGCACTCCGACGACCTGGTCCAGGAGGCGAAGGACACCGCCGACAAGATCATCGGCGAGGCCCGCGCCAAGGCCGAGCGGCTGGAGAACGAGGCGCGTGGCAAGGCCGACCGGATGACCGGCGAGGCCCGTGCCCGCGCCGAGAAGCTGGACGGCGAGATCGCCGAGCGCCGGGCCCAGATGCTCGGCACGCTGGAGAAGCAGAAGGGTCAGCTCGAGCGCACGATCGACGACCTGCACGCCTACGAGCGCGAGTACCGCAGCCGGCTGAAGACGTACTTCACCGAGCAGCTCAAGGCGCTCGGGAACGGCGACGACACGCTCAGCCCGCGCAACGGCTTCCGCCCGGAGGCCCGCGCCCAGGCTCACGGTCACGGCGTCTAAAGAAACCTCGAGAAGAGGCGGTGCTTTCCGGCGGCACCGCCTCTTCGGCATGTCTGGCCACTTCTGACACACCGTCCCGTTGCGGTGACAGGGTGTCAGGGCCAGGCGAGCGGATCCTTCCGGCCACTGAGCGTCTCGACGTCGGTGAGCCGCAGCCGGTACGGCGTCAGCCGTAGCAGCGAGGGCGATTCCCCGGCCGGGCCGTCGGGGAACACACTCCAGAAGTCGTAGCCGAGCGGTGCCGGCTCGCCCCGGTACAGCTCCCAGACTCGTTGCCGGGTCGCGACATCGGCGACCCACTCCGCGTGGCAGTCCGCGACAGCCACTTGATGACCGGGCTCCCAGTAGCTGCAACTCAAGTACGGGCTGTAGGCAAGGTGTCGCACCTTCACCGGCGTCGCCCGCGTGACGATCCACCCGGTCAGCTCATCCGCCAGTTCCCACAGCGGATGGAGGATGCGGGTCCGCGGCCGGTGATCCGGGCCGACGGTCGCGACGGTGCACCACACGATCCGGTGCGCCCGATCCAGAAACTCCTTTTGCACAACCATGGTTGTAGGGTAGCCGATACACAACCACGGTTGTATAGTTCGCGGCATGGAATTCGATCCGGCCGGTGCGGACCTCTCACTCGCCTCGCTGTTCGCCGGCTGGGCGCTGGCCGACGAGCTGCAGCGCCGCCTGGTGGCGGACGGTTTCGAGGACACCCGGTTCGCCGACGGGGTGATCTTCCAGCATCTGGTCAGCGGCCCCGTGACGATCAGCACACTGGCCGAGCGTCTCGGCGTCACCCAGCAGGCGGCCTCGAAGTCGGTGGTGGACCTCGAGAAGCGCGGCTACCTGACTCGCGAGCCGGATCCCGCCGACGCTCGCGTGCGAAACGTCGTACTGACCCAGCGGGGACAGTCCGTGATCGCCGCGGCCAGGCGTCATCGAGCAGCCCTGGATGCAGAACTCCGCCGAGCCCTCGGCAACGAGCGCATCGACGCAGCCCGGTTGTTGCTCCTCGACACCATCAACCACCTCGGGGCCACCCC
Source organism: Kribbella sp. NPDC049227 (assembly GCF_043197265.1). Taxonomy (NCBI): domain Bacteria; kingdom Bacillati; phylum Actinomycetota; class Actinomycetes; order Propionibacteriales; family Kribbellaceae; genus Kribbella; species Kribbella sp. NPDC049227. The sequence continues at coordinate 529,240 of NZ_JBICST010000003.1, forward strand.
ATCCCTCCGAGCCCGCGCCGTCCGCCCACCCCGCTGACCCACCCGCGTGCCCGCCCGTCGTTCGCCCCGTCTGGTGGGTTGACCTACGAGATCGTGGGTTGGCCAGCCGCCTGCCGATGGCCAACCCGCTATCCGGTGGGTCGACGCACTCGCCCGCGTGGCTGCCCGCCCACTCGCCTGCGTGCCCGCCCGCCCCGCTCTGGTGGGCTGACCCACGAGATCGTGGGTTGGCCAGCCGCCTGCCGATGGCCAACCCGCCGTCCGGTGGGTCAACCCACCAGACGGGCATGGACGGACGGGCTGGCGGGCGAGCACGCGGGCGGGGTTGAGGTGGGATGGGGTCAGGCCTTGGCCAGCCAGTAGGTCAGGTGCAGTTCCTCTTCGGTGCCGGTGGCAACGTCCGCCGACTCGGTCGGGGCCGAGTGCGCCAGCTCGACCGCCAGCACCTCGCGGGCGATCTCGTCGCTGTGCTTGCCGAGGGCATCGGTCAGGTCGGTGTCGGTCGAGGTGAGCCAGACCTTGATCCGGTCCGAGACCTCGAGGCCGGCGTTCTTCCGGGCTTCCTGCAGGGTCCGGATCACCTCGCGGGCCAGACCGGCCTGCCTGAGCTCCGGCGTGACCTCGAGGTCGAGGGCAACGGTCTCGCCCTGCTCGTTCACCACTGACCAGCCTTCGCGCGGCCGCTCCGACAGCAGCACCTCGGACTCGCCGACCTCGACGTTCTCGCCGTCCACCACGACCGTCGCCGTACCCGACTCCTTCAGCGCGGCGGCGAGGGCGGCGGCATCGGCCGCGGCGATCGCGGCGGCGACCACCGGGGTCTGCTTGGCGAACCGCTTGCCGAGCTCGCGGAAGTTGCCCTTCGCGGAGAACTCGACCAGGTCCGCGCCGGCCGAGGAGAGCGGTTCCACCGAACCGACGTTGAGCTCGTCGGCGATCTCCCGCAGCAAACGCGGCGACAGGTCGGCGATCGCGGCCGATCCGACCAGTGCCCGGGACAACGGCTGGCGCGTCCGCACCTTCGCTTCGGCCCGCGCCGAGCGGCCGAGCTCGACCACGCGCCGCGCCATCGACACGTGCTGCGCGAGTGCATCGTCGATGAGGCTCTCGTCGTACGCCGGGAACGTCGTCAGGTGCACCGACTCCGCCAGACCGGGCGTGACCGGGCGGAACACGTCCTGCCAGACCCACTCGGTGACGAATGGCGTCAGGGGCGCCATCACCCGGGTCAGCGTCTCGAGCGTCTCGTGCAGCGTCGCCAGCGCGCCGCGGTCACCGGCCCAGAACCGGCGGCGCGAACGCCGGACGTACCAGTTCGAGAGCACGTCGACGAAGCCGCCGATCGCGGTGCCCAGCTTCTGCGTGTCGTAGACGGCGTACGCCTCGTCGGCGTCGCGAACCAGGCGGTGCGTCTCGCCGACCAGCCAGCGGTCCAGCACCGATCGCTCGGCGACCGGCGGCGCGTCCGTCGGCGACCAGTCGGCCAGCCGCGCGTACAGGGCGTGGAAGGCGACCGTGTTCCAGTAGGTGAGCAGCACCTTCCGGACGATCTCGTTCAGCACGTTCGGCCCGATGCCGCGGGCCTTCCACGGCGACCCGGACGCGGCCATGAACCAGCGCACCGCGTCCGCGCCATGGTCGTCCATCAGCGGGATCGGCTCGAGGATGTTGCCCAGGTGCTTGGACATCTTCCGGCCGTCCTCGGCCATGATCAGGCCGAGGCAGACGACATCGCGGTACGGCGACTCGTCGAAGACCAGCGTGCCGATCGCCATCAACGTGTAGAACCAGCCGCGGGTCTGGTCGATCGCCTCGGAGATGAAGTCGGCCGGGTAGGTCTGCTCGAACTTCTCCTTCGAGCCCTCGACCCACGGGTAGCCCCACTGCGCGAACGGCATCGAGCCCGAGTCGTACCAGGCGTCGATCACCTCGGGCACCCGGCGGGACTCCTCGCCGCAGGTCGGGCAGGCGAAGGTGATGTCGTCGACGTACGGCCGGTGCGGGTCGGTCTCGCTCACGTCGCGGCCGGCCAGCTCACTGAGCTCGGCCAGCGATCCGACGCAGACCTGGTGGTCGTCCGCGCACCGCCAGATCGGCAGCGGCGTACCCCAGTAGCGGGACCGGGAGACGGCCCAGTCGATGTTGTTGCGCAGCCAGTCGCCGTACCGGCCCCACTTGACCGAGTCCGGGTACCAGTTGGTCTTCTCGTTCTCCCGGAGCAGCGCGTCCTTCACCTGGGTGGTGCGGATGTACCAGGAGGGGAGGGCGTAGTAGATGACGGGCGTGTGGCAGCGCCAGCAGTGCGGGTACGGGTGCTCGTACGGCACGTGCTTGTAGAGCAGGCCGCGGTCCTGGAGGTCCTTGACCAGGATCTCGTCGGCCTTCTTGAAGAACTGCCCGCCGACCAGCGGCACGTCGGCGGCGAAGTGGCCGTTGCTGTCGACCGGGTTCACGACCGGCAGGTCGTACGCGCGGCTGACCGCGAGGTCGTCGGCGCCGAACGCGGGGGACTGGTGCACCAGACCGGTGCCGTCCTCAGTGGTGACGTACTCGGCGAGTACGACGTAGTGCGCCGGCTCGGGGAACTCGACCAGCTCGAACGGTCGCTGGTAGGTCCACCGCTCCAGCTCACGACCGCCGTACCGACCGGTCACCGTCCAGCCCTCACCGAGCCGGTCCAGCAGCGGCTCCGCCACGACGAGCGACTCGGTGCCGTCGGTCGCGACGACGTACTCGACGTCGGGATGAACCGCGACAGCGGTGTTTGAAACGAGTGTCCAAGGTGTCGTCGTCCAGACCAGCAACGACGCCTGGCCGGCCACGGGCCCGGAGGTGAGCGGGAAGCGGACGTAGACCGAGGGGTCGACCACCGTCTCGTAGCCCTGGGCCAACTCGTGGTCGGACAGACCAGTGCCACAGCGCGGGCAGTACGGCGTGATGCGGTAGTCCTCGACCAGCAGGCCCTTGTCGTGGATCTGCTTCAGCGACCACCAGACCGACTGCACGTACGGCGCGTCCATGGTCCAGTACGGGTGCTCCATGTCCACCCAGTAGCCCATCCGCCGCGTCATGTCCTCGAACGCTTCGACGTGCCGCAGGACCGACTCACGGCACTTGGCGTTGAACGCCGCGATGCCGTATGCCTCGATGTCGTTCTTGCCGGTGAAACCGAGTTCCTTCTCCACCGCGACCTCGACCGGCAGGCCGTGGCAGTCCCAGCCGGCCTTGCGCTCGACCCAGAAGCCCTTCATGGTCCGGTAGCGCGGGAACACGTCCTTGAAGACGCGGGCCTCGATGTGATGGGTGCCGGGCATGCCGTTCGCCGTCGGCGGGCCTTCGAAGAACGTCCAGGGCTGTCCGCCGGTGGACTGCTCGAGGCTCTTGGCGAAGGGATCGTGCTCCTCCCACCGGGTGAGCACCTCGCGCTCGAGCGCGGGGAAGTCAACTTGCGCCGGGACCTGCCGCCACGGGGTCCCCGGGGTGTCTGCCGCCATCTTTCCGTCGTCCTTCGTCGCCAGTGACCTGCTGACGAGGGACGAAGTACCAGGCTTTGGTCGCCGGATACCGCGCGGTACCACCCTCCTTGGTAACTCCGGGTGGAGCTACCCACTTCCTTCCCGCGCCGCGGCCGGTTCTAATAGGTCCTTGCGGACCGTTCTTCCGGCGGCTCCGGGGTGATGGCCCCATCACTGCCTTTGCGGATCGCGGTTGTCAGTGTACGGCGTCGTACCAGGCAACTACGAATCGTTAATCAGTGGTCAGGGGCGGATTCAGGGATGAGAATTCTCCCGCGGGCCCGGGTGCTTCCGGACCTCGGTCTGCGGTAGGACGTCAAAGGGGGAGGGAGAGCGACATCCGGCCGGGGCGTCGAACAGATGCTCGGCTGAATTCCAGTTGGGTCCGAACTGATGCTCGTTCGGAACGAAACAGACTCGGGTGGTGAGACAGTCGCAAGTGCGACTGTGACGCGCGGAACATCGAGTGGGCTTGAAGAACCGACTACCGTATGTCCACGGTCTGCGCGTCGGACTGGCACGTGGTGAACACGTGGCCTACTGTCTTGCGACCAGTCCGCTTCAGTCTCCGACGAAGGCAGGGGGTAGCTGACCATGGCTACATCGGCTCCCAAGAAGACCGCCCCCCAACGCACCGCCGCGGCCAAGAAGAGCGCCGCGAAGAAGACGACCGAGCAGGCCAAGACCACGGCCCGCAAGAAGGCGCCGGCGAAGACCTCACCGGCCAAGAAGACTTCCGCGGCGAAGAAATCCACAAGTTCGGCCGCGGCGAAGAAGACAGCTGCGAAGACCCCTGCCAAGAAAGCTCCGACGAAGAGGGTGGCCATGAAGACGAACGAGAACAGGGCCCCGGCAACGGCGCCGGCGAAGTCCGCAGCACGCAAGGCTGAGACCCTCGCGGTGAAATCCGGGGAGACCCCGTGGACGACGGCCGAGCTGGCCGAGTTGCGCGGCGAGCTGGAGGCCGACGTGGTGCACCTGCGGGAGGAGATCCGCGACGCCGAGCAGGAGATCGTTGGCCTGCTCCGCGACGGCGGTGACGGAGCCGGTAACGACCAGGCCGATGTCGGCTCCACCACGCTGGAGCGCGACCACGAGATGTCGCTGGCCAACAACGCCCGGGACATGCTGGACCAGATCGAGCGGGCGCTGGCCCGGATCGAGAACGGCACCTACGGCGTCTGTGAGAGCTGTGGCAACCCGATCGGCAAGGGTCGGTTGCAGGCGTTCCCGCGTGCGACACTGTGCGTGTCATGCAAAGAACGCGAAGAACGCCGCTGAACCAGACCTCGTCCCGTCAGGCGGGGGACGACGCTGAACCGACGCCGGAACCGGCCGACCACGAGTCGGCCGGTTCTCCGTCGTCTCCGGACCCCGCCACGCCGCCGCAGAAGAAGTCCTGGAAGTGGACCGTCATCTTCGCCGTCGTGGGGCTGGTCATCCTCGGGCTGGATCAGTTGACGAAGGCTCTGGCGCTCCAGCACCTGACGCCGGGTGAGCCGGTGAACGTGATCGGGAGCCTGCTGAAGTTCAACCTGATCCGGAACTCGGGGGCCGCGTTCAGTCTCGGCGCCGGGTATACGCCGTACATCAGCGTCATCCAGATCACCGTCGCGGCCGGGGTCGTCTACCTGTCCCGGCGACTGGGGTCGGTGGGCTGGGCGATCGCGTTCGGGCTGCTGTTCGGCGGTGCGGTCGGCAACATCATGGATCGGGTCTTCCGTGAGCCGTCGCCGTTCCACGGGCACGTCATCGACTTCCTGCAGACCCCGCATTGGGCGATCTTCAACGTCGCCGACATGGCGGTCACCACGGCCGCCTGCCTGCTGGTCCTGCAGACCCTGCGCGGCGTCCGCCTGGACGGTACGAAAGACCACCGGAAGTGAGTGACTCCCGGACCGTGATGGTGCCGGACGGGCTGGCCGGCGAGCGCCTGGACGCGGCGCTGTCCCGCCTGTTCGGCGTGTCCCGGACCAAGGCCGCCGAGCTGATCGAGTCCGGCCTGGTCCAGGTCGACGGTGCCCCGGCTGCCAAGTCGTCCCGGGTGGCGGCCGGCGTCCTGCTGGACGTCGAGCTCCCGGCTCCGCCCGCCGCGGTGACCGTCGTGCCCGAGACCGTGGACAACCTCCGGATCGTGTACGACGACGACGAGATCATCGTGGTCGACAAGCCGGTCGGAGTCGCCGCGCACCCGTCGCCCGGCTGGACCGGCCCGACCGTGATCGGCCACCTGGCCGGAGCCGGCTTCACGATCTCCACCAGCGGCGCCGCCGAGCGCAAGGGCATCGTGCACCGGCTCGATGTCGGCACCTCCGGGCTGATGGTCGTCGCCAAGACCGAGTACGCGTACACCGTGCTCAAGCGCGCCTTCAAGGAGCGCACGGTCAAGAAGATCTACCACGCGCTGGTGCAGGGCCACCCGGACCCGTTCACCGGGACCGTGGACGCGCCGATCGACCGGCACCCGCACCACGACTACAAGTTCGGCGTCGTCGCGGGCGGCAAGCCGAGCGTCACCCACTACGAGACGCTCGAGGCGTTCCGGTACGCGACCCTGCTCGAGATCACCCTCGAGACCGGCCGCACCCACCAGATTCGCGTACACATGTCCGCCATCGGCCATCCGTGCTGCGGCGACCTGACGTACGGCGCCGACCCGGTGCTCGCCGAGCGGCTTCAGCTCACTCGGCAGTGGCTGCATGCCATGCGCCTCGGCTTCAACCACCCCGGCACCGGTGAGTACGTCGAGTTCACCTCGGAGTACCCGGACGACCTCGACCACGCGCTGGACCTGCTCGTGGACTCCCAGTGAGGCTGTACCTCTCCTCCTTCCGCCTGGGCGACCACCCCGAGCGCCTGGTGGCCCTCCTGCCACCGAGCGGCCGGGTCGCGGTCATCTGCAACTCGATCGACTTCGAGGAGCCTGGCGAACGCCAGGAGAAGGTGGCGGCCGAGATCGCCTGGCTGACGGAACTGGGTCTGCGCCCCGAGGAGCTCGATCTCCGGGAGTCCGCCGACTTCTCGGCGTACGACGGAGTCTGGGTCCGCGGAGGGAACGTCTTCGTCCTGCGCGAGGCCATGGCGCGCTCCGGCGCCGACCGGATCCTCCCTGATCTGATCCGCTCCGAGCACCTGGTGTACGCCGGGTACAGCGCGGGGCCGTGCGTCCTCGCGCCCAGCCTGCGCGGGCTCGAACTGTGCGACGACGTCGACGCGGTCGAGGGAGAGGTGATCTGGGACGGTCTCGGCGTGCTCGACCACGCGATCGTCCCGCACCTGAACTCGCCCGGCCACCCGGAGACGGAGTTCTTGGAGAAGGTCGCCGAACTGTACGACCGGACCGGTGTGGCCTACCTCCCGATGCGCGACGGCCAGGCCCTGGTCGTGACCGGCGACCACCGCGAACTGGTGTGATCCTGGTCTGATCCACGACCGGATAGCGGGCGGTGCCCACGCGGATCGGTGAGCCGGTGAAGAACTGTCGGCAGGCCCGCATAGGCTGTTCCAGTCCCGCTCACTCACGCCCTGGGAGGTCTGCGAAGACATGGCGTCCAGCGACAGTTTCGTGCATCTACACGTGCACACCGAGTACTCCATGCTGGACGGCGCCGCGCGGATCGACGAGTTGTTCAAAACCGCCCATGACATGGGCCAGCCGGCGATCGCGACCACCGACCACGGCTACGTGTTCGGGGCCTACGAGTTCTGGAAGACCGCGAAGAAGTACGACGTCAAGCCGATCATCGGCGTCGAGGCGTACCTGACCCCGCACACGCATCGCAGCGAGCGGAAGCGGGTCAAGTGGGGCGACGCGAACTCGGGTCGCGACGACGTCTCCGGCAGTGGTGCGTACACCCACATGACGTTGCTGGCGAAGAACACCTCCGGCATGCACAACCTGTTCAGGATGAGCTCGCTGGCCAGCCTCGAGGGCTACTACTTCAAGCCCCGGATGGACCGCGAACTGCTGAACACCTACGGCCAGGGCCTGATCGCGACCACCGGCTGCCCGTCCGGTGAGGTGCAGACCAGGCTCCGCCTCGGCCAGTACAAGGAGGCCGTCGAGGCCGCCGCGGAGTTCCGCGACATCTTCGGCAAGGAGAACTTCTACTGCGAGTTGATGGACCACGGCCTCGGCATCGAGCGGGACATCCAGAAGGACCTGCTCAAGCTGGCCCGGGAGCTCGGCCTGCCGCTGGTCGCGACCAACGACCTGCACTACACCAAGCCCGAGGACGCGACCGCGCACGCCGCGCTGCTGTGCGTGCAGTCCGGATCGACGCTCTCCGACCCGAACCGGTTCAAGTTCGACGCGAACGAGTTCTACGTCAAGACCGCGGCCGAGATGCGCGAGGTCTGGAAGGAACTGCCGGAGGCGTGTGACAACACGCTGCTGATCGCCGAGCAGTGCGACGTCAGCTTCACCGAGGGCGAGGGGCGGTTCATGCCGCGCTTCCCCTGCCCGGAGGGACACAACGAGGAGTCCTGGTTCGTCGCCGAGGTCGAGACCGGTCTGCACTTCCGCTACCCCGACGGCATCCCGGACGCGGTCCGCAAGCAGGCTGAGTACGAGATCGAGGTCATCGTCGGCAAGGGGTACGCCGGGTACTTCCTCGTCGTCGCCGACTTCATCAACTGGGCCAAGAAGAACGGCATCCGGGTCGGACCGGGCCGTGGTTCGGGTGCCGGTTCGATGTGCGCGTACGCGATGAAGATCACCGACCTGGACCCGCTCCAGCACGGCCTGATCTTCGAGCGCTTCCTGAACCCGGAGCGGATGTCGATGCCCGACTTCGACGTCGACTTCGACGACCGCCGCCGCCCTGAGGTGATCCGCTACGTCACCGAGAAGTACGGCGACGACCGGGTCGCGATGATCGTCACCTACGGCACGATCAAGGCCAAGCAGGCGATCAAGGACGCCGGCCGGGTGCTGGACTACCCGTTCGCGATGGGCGACCGGATCACCAAGGCGATGCCGCCGACCGTGATGGGCAAGGACATCCCGCTGTCCGGCATCTTCGACCCGCAGCACAAGCGGTACTCCGAGGCAGGCGAGTTCCGGCAGCTGTACGAGTCCGACCAGGACGTGCGCAAGATCGTCGACACCGCGCGCGGGCTGGAGAACCTGAAGCGCCAGTGGGGTGTGCACGCGGCCGGCGTGATCATGTCCAGCGAGCCGCTGATCGACCTGATCCCGATCATGCGCCGCGAGCAGGACGGCCAGGTCATCACCCAGTTCGACTACCCGAGCTGCGAGACGCTCGGCCTGGTCAAGATGGACTTCCTCGGCCTGCGCAACCTGACGATCATGGACGACGCGGTCAAGAACGTCGAGGCCAGCCGCGGCATCACGCTGGACCTGGACGAACTGGCCAAGAGCCTGGACGACGGCCCGACCTTCGAGCTGCTCGGCCGGGGTGACACGCTCGGTGTGTTCCAGTTCGACGGAGGCCCGATGCGGGCCCTGCTGCGGCTGATGAAGCCGGACGGGTTCGAGGACATCTCGGCTGTCGGCGCGCTGTACCGGCCCGGCCCGATGGGCGCGAACTCGCACACCAACTACGCCCTCCGGAAGAACGGGCAGCAGGAGGTCTCCTACCTGCACCCGGAGCTGGAGAAGGCGCTGGAGCCGATCCTCGGACCGACGTACGGGCTGATCGTCTACCAGGAGCAGGTGCTGAAGATCGCCCAGGAGCTGGCCGGCTACAGCCTGGGCAAAGCGGACCTGCTCCGCAAGGCGATGGGCAAGAAGAAGAAGGAGGTCCTCGACGCCGAGTACGTCGGCTTCGAGGAGGGCATGAAGTCGAACGGCTTCTCGGCCCAGTCGATCAAGGCGCTCTGGGACGTTCTGGTCCCGTTCTCCGACTACGCGTTCAACAAGGCGCACTCCGCGGCGTACGGGCTGGTCTCGTACTGGACGGCGTACCTGAAGGCGAACTACCCGGCGGAGTACATGGCCGCGGTCCTCACGTCCGTCAAGGACGACAAGGACAAGATGGCCATCTACCTGAACGAGTGCCGCCGGATGGGCATCAAGGTGCTGCCGCCGGACGTGAACGAGTCGGACTCGAACTTCACCCCGGTCGGCACCGACATCCGCTTCGGCCTGTCCGCCATCCGCAACGTCGGCGTGAACGTGGTCGCCGAGGTCGTCGCGGCGCGTGAGGAGAAGGGCCGGTTCACCGACTTCGTCGACTTCATCGACAAGGTGCCGCTGCCGGTCTGCAACAAGCGGGTGATCGAGTCGCTGGCCAAGGCCGGTTCGTTCGACTCGATGAACCACGCCCGGCGCGCGGTCGTCGCGGTGCACGAGCAGGCCGTCGACGAGGCGATCGACCTGAAGCGGAACGAGGCGCACGGTCAGTTCGACCTGTTCTCGATGGGCGACGACGACGCGGACGAGGGCGAGGGCAACAGTCGGCTCACCGTCACCGTTCCGGAGATCGAGGAGTGGGACAAGGCGACCAAGCTCGCGCACGAGCGCGACATGCTGGGGCTGTACGTCTCCGACCATCCGCTGTTCGGCGTCGAGCACGTGCTGACCAACGGCACCGACTGCACCATCGGTCAACTGCTCGCCGACGAGGACCGGCCGGACGGCTCCCAGGTCACGGTCGGCGGCCTGGTCACCGCGGTGCAGCGGAAGGTGAACAAGCGCGGCGACATCTACGCGATCGTCACCATCGAGGACCTGGAAGGTTCGATCGAGGTGATGATGTTCTCCTCGGCGTACCAGTTGCACGCACACCTGCTCAGCAACGACGCGATCATCTTGATGAAGGGGCGGGTCCGGCGCCGTGAGGACCGGCTCGAGCTGAGCGGCTCCGAGGTGATCGTGCCGGACCTGACCGAGGGCCCGAGCGGGCCGGTGGTGATCACGATGCCGGTGAACCGGTGTACGCCGCCACTGGTCGAGCAACTGCGGGACGTGCTGCAGTCGCATCCCGGGATGACCGAGGTGCAGTTGCGCCTGCAGGCCCGGCAGAAGACCACGGTGATGCGGATCGGCGACCGGTTCCGGGTGACGCCGACGTCGTCGCTGATGGCGGATCTGAAGGCGCTCCTCGGACCTTCCTGCCTGGCCAGCTGAGGGGACCTGTGAACGAGTCGTCTTCGGCCGCCGACCGGGGCGGTGGGGTGGGGCAGCAAAGAATGAGCCACACTGTCGAGGTGAGTCAACAGGAGTCCGCACAGCCCTCGCCGTACGTCGCACCGCCCTCGGGGCTGCCGTTCGGTACGCCGCCGGCCCCGGAGCCTGAGATGCCGTGGGCGAAGGCGATCCTGGTGACCGTCGTCGTGTTCCTGGTCGCCGGAGTGGTGGCCGGGTGGGCCTGGCAGCAGTTCTCGCCGCTGGCGCAGTACACGGTCGACGAGCGGGGCGGTGCTCTGGGCGAGGAGCAGATGACCCGGATCTTCGGGCCGGACGGCACGTTCACCTCGATCGGGTTCGTGACCGCGCTGGTGCTGGGTGCCGCACTCTTCTGGTGGCTGCGCAACTACGGGCCGTGGTCGGTCGCGATCGTCGTACTCGGCGCCTGCATGGGTTCGGGAGTCGCGTGGGGTGTCGGCATGCTGCTCGGCCATGATCCGCTGCAGCAGCGACTGGAGGCCGCCAAGCCTGGAGACCTGGTGTCCGCCCCGCTGGAGCTGCATACCTGGACTCCGGCCGCGGCCTGGCTGGTCGGTGCCGCGCTGGCCGCAGCCGTCATCGCCGCCACCACCTGGCGCAGCGAGCCGGTTGCAACCACTTCGCAACCTGGCGCGTCAAACACCCCGCCACCGGTGCACTAGTGTGTCCAGGTCGTGCCGCGCGAGAGCGCCGGACGACCTAGCCGGTGGGTGAGGCCACCGGACCACGCGAGGGAGCATATGTACGACCAGAACATCCCGCCCAACCCGCCGTACCCAGGCGCCGGCGGTCCGCAGCACCCCCAGAACCCGTACGGCGGCCCTCCGCAGGGACAGCGTCCGTACGCCGGTCCGCCGCAGGGTCAAGGCCAGTACGGCGGCCCCGCCCAGCACGGCGCTCCGCAGGGACAGCGCCCGATGGGTGCTCCCGGCAACCAGCAGGGTCCCTGGACGCAGGGGGCTCCGCAGGGTGCACCGCAGTACGGCCAGGCGCCGTCGCAGGGGCAGCCAGGTCAGGCGCCGTACGGGCAGCAGCCTGGCGGCCCGGCGTACGAGCAGATGAACATCGGCGGACAGCCGCCGCAGGGGCCGGGGTTCGGTCCGGGGCAGTGGCAGCAGGAGCCGAAGAAGCGCCGCGGCAAGGTGATCCCGCTGATCGCCGCGCTGGCCATGGTGCTGGTCGTCGCCGGCGGCGGAATCTTTGCCTACGGCAAGCTGAACGGCGGCAAGCAGCCGGAGGCCGTGCTGCCGGGTACCGCGGTCGCCTATGCCCGCGTGGACCTGAACCCGTCGGCCGGCCAGAAGGTCGCCGCGATCCGGTTCCTGATGAAGTTCCCGTCGGTCAAGGAGAAGCTCGGCCTGACCGGTGAGAAGGACGACCTGCGGCAGAAGCTGTTCGAGCAGATCAAGAAGTACGCCGGTGACGACCTCGCCGATGTGAACTACGAGCAGGACATCAAGCCGTGGCTCGGCGAGCGCGCCGGCCTGGCCGCACTGCCCGCCACCGACGGCAAGAAGGACCCGAACGTGGTGCTCGCCGTCCAGGTGAAGAGCGAGAGCGACGCGAACAAGGGCCTGGACAAGCTGCTGGCCAACGAGGACGACAAGCCGGGCCGTGCGTTCAGCAACGGCTACGTCCTGCTCGCCGACAGCCAGGCGATCGTCGACACGGCGGTCGCCACCGCCAAGGACAACCCGCTGGAGAAGAACGCCAAGTTCAACGCGGACATGGACAAGCTCGGCGAGCGCGGGTTCATGTCGGCGTGGGCGGACATGAAGGGCATCGCCTCGCTGTCCGGCCGAGTTCAGTCCGAGCAGTTGGCCGGCCTGGGCGACGCGAGCATGGCGGCGGCGCTGCGGTTCGACTCGCAGTACGTCGAGCTGAAGGGCATCGCCTCGGGTGACCAGAGCATCAAGGTCAACTCGGCCGACGCCGGTGATGTGATCAGCCAGCTGCCGGACAGCACCGCCGGTGCGCTCGCGGTGTCGGGTGGCGAGAGCCTGATCGACACGATGTGGAAGCAGATGGAGAAGGCGGCCAACGGCAACCTCGAGCAGCTCACCCGGGGCTTCGCGGAGGAGACCGGCCTGAAGCTGCCGGACGACCTGAAGGTTGTGCTGGGCAAGAACCTGGCCCTCGCGATCGACAAGGACACCTCGAACGGCCCGAAGATCGCGGCCCGGCTCGAGACCGACCCGGCCAAGGCCGAGCCGGTGGTGGAGAAGCTGACCACGCTGCTGCGGGACAAGTCGCGGGCGAACATCCCGGTCGAGTCGGCCAAGGACGACGACACGCTCGTGCTGGCGACCGACAAGGACTACGCCGACCAGGTGCTGAAGGGCGGCACGCTGGGCCAGACCGACAACTTCAAGCAGGCCCTGCCCGACACGAAGGGCGCGGTGTCGATCGGCTACATCGACTTCGAGGCCGCGGGTTCGCTGAGCGAACGATTCAGCTCCGACAAGGACCTGGCCGCGCTGAAGTCCGGCGGCTTCGTCGCCCGCTCCACCGGCGACGGCCAGGCCGACTTCACCCTGCGGGTGGTCGCGAAGTAGTCGTTCCGATCGAGAAACCCCGGACGGCAGCGGTAGGCCGTCCGGGGTTTTCTTGTGAAGTGATGTCGAAAACGCCGGTGCGGCTTCTACCTCCTGAGTGAAAGCACCTTTCACCGAGAAGGAGAACGAGATGAACCACCTCACCGGCATTCGGACCGTCGGCGTACCGGTCACCGACCAGGATCGTGCGGTCGCGTTCTACACCGAGACGCTGGGATTCGAGCTGTTGATGGATGCTCCGCTGCCGCAGTTCGGCGGCCGCTGGATCGTGGTCGCGCCACCCGGCGCCGCGGCCAGTATCGCGCTCACCCCGGCCAGGGACGACAGCCCGGCCGGCGTCGACACCGGCATCCGCCTGTCCAGCCCCGACGCCGAAGCGGCGCACGAGCACTTCCTCGCCGCAGGCGTCGAGACCGACGAACTGCTGAAGTGGCCGGACGTCCCGCCGATGTTCAGCCTCCGCGACCAGGACGGGAACCGGCTGTACGTCTCTCAGGAATGACCCGGCAACGTCACGCCGGTGAGCGAGGCGCAGGCGTCCAGGAAGGCCGCCTGCACCTCCGGATCGGACGCGGCCGGATGTGTCCGGTGCGGCCGGAGGTGGTAGTAGTACCCACCGGTCGGCGTGGTCGCCGCGGTCGCGAGCCAGACCTGGGTCAGGTGCGCCTGGCCCAGGTCGCCGGGTGCACCGCGGCCGCCCATCTTGGTCGGGACCCAGCCCGGATCCACGGCGTTCGACAGTACGCCGGGCCACAGCCGGGCGACCGCGAAGGCGAGGATCACGTCGTGCAGCTTCGAGTCCGAGTACGCCTGCGCACCCCGCCACCGCCGCCGTACCCACTGCAGGTCGTCGAGGGCGACGTCCCCGCTCTCGTGCATGCCCGAACTCAGATAGATCAGCCGGTCCGGCCGATCGATCAGCGCGGTCAGTAGGTACGGCGCCAACGCGTTGACGGCGAACACGTGTTCCAGGCCGTCGACGGTCTCGATCCGTGGTTCCTGATAACCGACCGCCGCGTTGTGGATCACCACGTCGAACCGGCCCGACTCGTTCGCCTGCCGGGCCAGGTCGCGCGTCTCCGCGATACTCGCGAGATCCCCGGTCAGCGCGGCTTCGGCTCCGGGCAGGGCGGCCACGGCATCAGCCGCACGGGCTTCGTTGCGGGCATGGAGTACGACGCTGTGCCCTTGATCGATGAGCTCGGACGCGGCCAGCCGACCAAGGCCGTCGGCGGAACCGGTGATCAGGATGCGTGCCACGGTGTCCACTCTGCCAGCTCAGACGAGGACGTGGCCGCCGTCGATGGTGACGATGGTGCCGGTCGCGTAGCCCTGGTTCATCAGGTAGACGTACGCCTCGGCGATGTCGCTCGGCTCGCCGACCCGGCCGACCGGGAGATGCTTGGCGGTGGCTTCGTAGACGGAGTCGTCCGGCCACAGGGGAGTGCGAACAACGCCGGGCTTCACCGCGTTCACCCGGAGCGGGGCCAGCTCGACGGCCAGCGCGCGGACGAGCGAGTCCACCGCCCCACAGATGCTGGCCGCGACCGACCAGCCCGGTCCCGGGCGATCTCCGGCGGCGCCGGTCGTCAGTACGACGGAGCCACCCGGGCGGATCTTTGCGGCGGCGGCGCTGACCGCACCGAGGGCGCCGAAGTACCGCAGCTCGAACGCCGTGTGTGCCTGGGCCAGATCCATCGATGCGACCTCGAGCAAGGTGAGTGGCTCACCGGCCGTGAAGACCAGGTGGTCGAACGGGTCGAGGCGATCGAAGAATTCCTTGACCGCCGCGGCGTCGGTCAGGTCCAGGGCTTCGCCGGACGCTGTCGCGGGGAGGGTGTCCAGCGCCCGCTTGACGGACTCGGGGTTGCTGGAGGCAACGATCACGGTGGCGCCCTGGGTCGCGGCGAGATGGGCGGTCGCGAGCCCGATCCCCGACGTACCGCCGAGGACGACGACGCGCTGATCCTGCAAACTCATCAGAAGACTGCCTTTCGTGGTGGGGGATTCCCTTCCACGATGCGGGTGTGCGGCCGCTGGAGTCCAAGACCTGTTCCGGCGGCTGTAATACCCTGAAGGTATTATGGACGTCGACCTCCGCAAGCTCAGGTACTTCGTCGCCGTCGCCGAGGAGCTGCACTTCGGCCGGGCGGCGGAGCGGCTGCACATCGCCCAGCCGGTGCTCTCCCGGCAGATCCGCGCGTTCGAGGACGAGCTCCGGGTCCAGCTCTTCGTCCGGACCAAGCGAGCCACCGAACTCACGCCGGCAGGTCGCCAGTTGCTGGACGACGCCCGGCCGCTCCTCGCCTCAGCCGAGGCCGTGCGCCGCCGCGTCACGCAGGCAGCGCGGGGACCGAAGACCTTCACCGTCGGCTTCATGCCCGGCATCACCGTCACCCCAGCTGTCCGCGCCTTTGCCGCCGCGCATCCCGAGGTGGAGGTCGAGGTGATCCGCACGACCTGGGACGACCAGGTCGACGTCCTGCACGACGGCCGCGTCGACGTCAGCATCGTGCGCCTGCCGATCGACCAGCAGGGCTTGAGTGTCCGCCCGCTCTTCGAGGAGCCCCGGGTCGCGATGCTCCCGTCCGACCACCGCCTGGCCGGCAAACCGGTCATCGACATCACCGACCTCGCCGGCGAACACCTGCTCCAGGAGCCCGACGCCGTTCCCGAATGGCGTGACATCGCGCTGGAACTGCGCACCGGCGCACCGAAGCCGCTCCCCGCACTGCGCAGCGTCGAGGAGAAGCTCGAACACGTCGCGGCCGGCACCGGCATCTCGATCCTCCCGCTGTCGGTCGCGACCTTCTACCACCGCTCCGACGTTGCCGCCGTACCGGTGAGCGACCTCGCGACCAACAAGGTATGCCTGGCCTGGACAGCCTCCCGCCGGTCCCGCTTGATCTACGACTTCGCCGACCTGGCCGCCACCGTCGACTGGACTCCGCAGCACTGACCTTCTCCGGTGCCACTATCGAACGATGGTGAAGTCGGGGGTGGCGGCGCTGGTGGTGCTGACGTTGGTGGGTTGTTCGGGTGGGAGCCCGGCGACGACGC
Organism: Kribbella sp. NPDC049227; assembly: GCF_043197265.1. Classification (NCBI taxonomy): domain Bacteria; kingdom Bacillati; phylum Actinomycetota; class Actinomycetes; order Propionibacteriales; family Kribbellaceae; genus Kribbella; species Kribbella sp. NPDC049227. The sequence goes on from NZ_JBICST010000003.1 coordinate 545,502, forward strand.
CGGCCACGGCCGCGATCTTCCTTGATCCGGCGACGACGCCGCTCGATCCGGCGAAGGCGAAGGCCTTGCAGGACGTGCTCGCGAAGATCGTCGCGACGTCTGACCTCGAGTCGGGCTCGCGCGGTGTGACGGCCTCGGTCGTCACCGATCGGTGGACCTGGTCCGGGGCGGCGGGGAAGGACGCCCGGGGTACGGCGCTGACCGCGGACACGAGCATGGCGGTCGCGAGCATCACGAAGACGTTCGTCGCGGCGGAGGTGATGCTGCTCGCGAAAGCGAAGAAGGTCGACCTGGACGCGCCGATCTCGACGTACGTGAAGCACAGGCTGACCGCGAACAACGCGACCGTCCGGCAGCATCTGTCAATGACGTCCGGCGTGCCGAACTACCTGCCCGACGACTACCTGCGGATGGACAAGGCGATCTCGGCCGCGCCGGGTAAGCACTGGTCCCCTGAGCTGGCCTTGTCCTATGACACCGCGCCGGTCGGAGCACCGGGCAGCACCTACAACTACAGCAGTCCCAGCTACGTGCTGCTCGGTCTGCTGATCGAGAAGGTGACCGGGCAGCCGCTCGCGACCGTGCTCCGCCGCGACCTGGCGACGCCGGCGGGGCTGCGGCACGCTGCCTTCCAGGACGGCGAGAAGCCGCAGCCGCCCGCCGTGGTCGACGCCAATCCCGGGTGCGGCCCGGCGAACGACGGCTACCTCCCGTGCCGCTCGATCGCCAGTCTGTCGGCGGCGAACGGAGGGCTCGCCGCGGACGCGCCGACGGTCGCGCGCTGGGGCTACGAGCTGTACGGCGGCCGCGTGCTTCCGGCCGACCTGGTGAGCGAGATGACCAAGGGCGAGGGCGACTACGGGCTGGGGACGATGCGGTTCACGGAACGGTTCGGCATCGGTACGGCGTTCGGCCACCGCGGTGAGATGTCCGACCACACCAGCCTGCTGGTCGTGATCCCGGAGCAGAGGCTCTCCGTCGCACTGCTCCTTGCCGACGGCAACAAACAGGTCGACGCCGCGATGGCCGGACTCCTCACCGCCCTCCAGCCCTTGCTGAACTGACCTCAGCGGCGCACCCAGGTAGCGGCTGTGGGTGGCCGCCGGGTCCCGCAGCGGTAGAGCACCTGCCACCCGGACGGTTTCGGTGGCATGATCGGAGGATGAGGTGGAGCGCGGCCGCCCTGTTGGTGATCGCGTTGGTGGGGTGCTCTGGTGGGGGAGAGGAGCCGGCAGCAGCGCCGGTCGTCCCTGTCACGGTGCCGGCGTTCCCGGATCCGGGAACGACAGCGCTTGACTCGGGGAAAGCCCAGGCTCTGCAGGCCGTACTGGCGAAGATCGTCGCGTTCCCGGACAGCCCAGCAGGTTCACGGGGTGCGACTGCGGCGGTCGTCACCGATCGTTGGACGTGGTCAGGAGCGGCCGGCGAGGACATCGCCGGAACAGCGTTGCGCCCGGACACGAGCATGGCGGTCGCCAGCATCACGAAGACGTTCGTCGCGGCGGAGGTGATGATGCTCGCCAAGGCCGGGAAGATCGAGCTGGACAAACCGATCTCGACGTACGTGCAGCACAAGTTGACGGCGAACGGCGCGACCGTCCGGCAGCATCTGTCGATGACGTCCGGCGTGCCCGATTACCTGGACGAGGATTACCGCGCGGTGGACCAGGCGGTCGCAGCGGCACCAGGTAAGCATTGGACGCTCGATCAGCCGCTGTCGTACCACACCGGTACGGTCGGGGCGCCGGGCGGCGACTCCGGTTACAGCAATCCCAGCTATCAGCTGCTGGGGCTGCTGGTCGAGAAGGTGACCGGCCAACCGCTCGCCGGCGTACTCCGTCGTGATCTGGCCGCACCGGCTGGGCTGAAGCACGCCGCCTTCCAGGACGGGGAGAAGCCGCAGCCCCCTGCGGCTGTGGACCACAACGACTCCTGCGGCGAACCGGACGGTTACCTTCCGTGCCGCGCGTGGGCGAGTGCGGTGGCGGCATCAGGCGGACTCGCCGCCGATGCACCCACGGTCGCGCGCTGGGGATACCAGCTGTACGGCGGACGCGTGCTGCCGCCTGACCTGGTCAGCCAGATGACCACGAAAGGTAACGCGCCCTACGGGCTGGGGACGATGCTGTTCACGCTGCAGTTCGGCCTCGGCACGGCGTACGGCCACTTCGGGGACATGCCCGACCACACCAGCCTGCTCGTCGTGGTCCCGGCGAAGAAGGTCTCGGTCGCCCTGCTGGTCGCCGACGGCGGCAGGCACCTCGACAGCGCGATCACCGGGCTGACCACGGCCCTCCAGCCCTTGCTCGGCTGAGCGCGGACCGGAGGACTCGCGCAGGCGGCTCTCGGCTCAGCGGCGGACTCGGTAGCGGATGTGGGTGGCTGCTGGGGTGTCGATCACCCGTGCGACCTCTAGTTCGATCCGTTCAGGCAGGACGTCGAACAGGCGCATCCCGCCGCCGAACAGCACCGGGACCTGGTCGATCTGCAGCTCGTCGAGTACGCCCGCCTCGAGCGCCTTCTGGGCGGTGACCGCACCGTGGACCAGGACGTCCTTGCCCCCGGCCGCGGCCTTTGCCTGCGCCATCGCGCTTTCGATGTCGGACACGAACGTCACCGTCTCGTACTTCGCGGCCGCCTCCGGCACCGGTTGGCGGCTGAGCACGAAGATCGGCACGCCGTGGTGGTCGCCGCCATAGAAGTCGACCTGTTCGGCCGTACGCCGGCCGACCAGCACCGCGCCGGTCGCGTTCAGTTCGTCCCAGACGTCCCCGGCCGGCCCCTCCGGCCGGCCGAACTCGCCGTCCGGGCGCTCGTACCACTTGTGCAACCGCATGAAGCCGTCGCCGCCCGGGTTGCCCGGTCGGTCGTTCGGGCCCGCGATGTACCCGTCGACGGACATCGCCATCAACAGCACCGATGAAGACATGATCCTGCTCCTTCACTCCGGAGAGCGCGGCCGACCCGCGCTCATACCCTCGCGTCGAAGGAACCCGGCCGGACTCGACATCAGTCCGGCGCGGACAGCGCCTCCAGGACGCCCTCGCCGTACTTGGCCAGTTTGTTCTCGCCGATGCCGCTGATGGTGCCCAGCGCGGCCAGGCTGCCGGGGAGGTCGGTGGCGATCTGGCGGAGCGTCGCGTCGTGGAAGATGACGTACGCCGGGACGCCCTGCTCCTTCGCGACGGCGGCGCGCCAGGCCCGTAGCCGCTCGAAGACCGGAGCCGCCTCGGGGGAGAGGTCCGCCGCCGCCTTCTTCTTCGACCCCGACGAGGACTTCGACCGGATCCGCTCCGGCTCCCGGCGCATCATCACCTCGCGCCGGCGGCCGAGCACCTCGCCACTCTCATTGGTGAGCACCAGCGTCCCGTAGTCGCCCTCGACCGCGAGCAGCCGCAGCGCCAGCAACTGCCGGATCACGCCGCGCCACTCGGTGTCCTTCAGCTCGGTGCCGATCCCGAAAACGCTCAGCTGGTCGTGCCGGAACTGCTTGACCTTCTCGGTCTCCTTGCCGAGCAGGATGTCGATCAGCTGGCCCGCGCCGAACTTCTGGCCTCGCTCGTGCTGCAGCCGGTACACGGTCGACAGCAGCTTCTGCGCCGCGATCGTCCCGTCCCACGACTCCGGCGGAGTCAGACAGGTGTCGCAGTTCCCGCACGCGTCGCCGTGCTGACCGAAGTACGCGAGCAGTTGCGACCGGCGGCACTGCACGGTCTCGCACAACGCGAGCATCGCGTCGAGATGCGAACTGAGCCGGCGCCGATGCGCGAGATCGCCCTCGGAGGTGTCGATCATCTTCCGCTGCTGAACGACGTCCTGCAGCCCGTACGCGAGCCACGCGGTGGACGGCAGCCCGTCGCGCCCCGCGCGGCCGGTCTCCTGGTAGTAGCCCTCGACCGACTTCGGCAGATCGAGATGGGCGACGAAGCGGACGTCCGGTTTGTCGATGCCCATCCCGAACGCGATCGTCGCGACCACGACCAGCCCGTCCTCACGCAGGAACCTGGCCTGGTTGGCGGCGCGGGTCCGGCTGTCCAGGCCGGCGTGATACGGCACGGCCTCGATCCCGTTCTGGGTCAGGAAGGCGGCGGTCTTCTCGACGCTGTTGCGGGACAGGCAGTAGACGATGCCCGCGTCACCGGCGTGCTCGGTCCGGAGCAGGTCGAGCAACTGCCGCTGCGGGCTGTCCTTCGGCACGATCCGGTACTGGATGTTCGGCCGGTCGAAGCTCGCGACGAAGTGCTTCGCGTCGGTCAGCTTCAACCGGGTCGCGATCTCCTGGTGCGTCGCCTCCGTGGCGGTCGCGGTCAACGCGATCCGCGGTACGTCGGGCCAGCGCTCGTGCAACTCCGACAGCATCAGGTAGTCGGGCCGGAAGTCGTGGCCCCACTGGGACACACAGTGCGCTTCGTCGATCGCGAACAGTGCGATCTTGCCCTGGTCGAGCAGCCGGATGGTCGACTCCACCCGGAGCCGCTCGGGGGCCAGGTAGAGCAGGTCCAACTCGCCGGCCAGGAACGCCTGCTCGACCTCGCGCCGCTGCTCGAAGTCCTGGGTCGAGTTGAGGAAGCCGGCCCGGACCCCGAGTGCGGTCAGCGCGTCGACCTGGTCCTGCATCAACGCGATCAGTGGCGAGATCACCACGCCCACGCCGGATCTGACCAGCGCCGGGATCTGGTAGCACAGCGACTTGCCACCACCGGTCGGCATCAGCACCAACGCGTCCCCACCGGCCACGACCGTGTCGATGATCTCCGCCTGCTCACCGCGGAAGGCGTCGTACCCGAAGACTCGGCTCAGCACTTCGACGGCTTCGGAAACGGGCAGCCCGGGTGTCTCGGTCACCCCGCGAGTCTAGTGAGATCGCCGCGTCGATGCTGGGCGTGCAGCACGACCCTGTGGATTACTTGGGAATCTCGCCGGCATAGGTGCCGACGCTCCAGAGGTTGCCCTCGGGATCGCGGACGGTGAAGCCGCGGGATCCGTAGTCCGAGTCGGACAGACCGCGGACCACGACCGCGCCGGCGGCGATCGTGCGGCCGATCAGGCTGTCCGGGTCGTCGTGGACGAGATAGACCGACTGCGGCACGTCGGCCAGCGCACTGAACTCGTCCGCTTCGGACTTGGCGTCGCTCGAGCCGACCATGATGCCGCCACCGGTCGGCCAGGACAGCTCGGCATGAGCAACCGAACCCTCAGCCGCTCCGGGGTACGACGCGACCAGGACGAAACCGAGTCCCTCGGTGAGGAACTTCAGTGCGGCCTGTCCGTCCTTGTAGTGCAGACCAGGCCAGACGCCGATCACGTTCTTCTGCTGTTCAGTCGTGGTGTTCATGCCTCCAACTCTTCGGCCCAGGCCGGGACGAAGTCTTGAAGATTTGGGAGCTCCTCGACCAGCCACTGCCGCGGTGAGCAGCCCGCGATCGCCTGCCACTCCCTGGTCAGATGCGCCTGATCGGCGTACCCGAACTCGGCGGACAGGTCGGCGAGCCGAGTCGCCGGCTGCCGTCGCAACCGCCCGACCGCCCGCTCGAACCGCAGCACGCGCGCCGCCACCTTCGGCGGCAGCCCGAATTCGGCGGTGAACCGATCGGTCAGATGCCGCCGGCTCCAACCGACCTCCTTGGCGAGCTCTTGTACGCCGATCGCCCCGCCGGCGTCACGCAGTCGTCGCCAGGCCCAGCCGACCTCCGGACGCACCTCATCGGCAGGTGTGTCCGCCATCCGCCGGAGGAACAGCGTCTCGAGCAAGTCCATGCGCTCGTCCCAACTCGGGGCCTCCCGGAGTTGCTCCGTCAGCACGCGGGCCGGCCGGCCGAGCACCTCGTCGAGGCCGACGACGGTGGACGCGAGCTCACCGGGTGGCAGGCCGAGCAGGACGCGCGCCGCGGCCGGCGTCAACGACAGCTGGATGCCCGCCCGGCTGGGTGTCGCGCCGATATGGACCGCGGTCGAGTGCAGTCCGCCGACCAGTGCGTCGTACTTCTCCACCGGGCGGCCGGGCCAGGCGACGCCCAGCGGATCGTCGAGGGTGATGACGAGCGTCAGGTACCGCGAGGGCAGGCCGCGGTGCAGGTCAGGGGGATCGCCGTGATACGCGTACCCGCTCACGTCACCGACGTACGGGCGCAGGGCAGGATGCACCGCTCGCGTGTGGTGTTCCATCCCAGCCATGTCCTCAGGCTAGGTCCGGCGTCCGACAGAATCATCCGCTCCACAATCCGGGACCCGCGTACCGCCATCCGGACGCACATGGCAACATCAGAGGGGTCGTTCTACTGCGAGGAGATGCCGTCGTGCCTGCCCTGAGGTCCCGTACCGTCACCCACGGCCGCAACATGGCCGGCGCCCGCGCCCTCATGCAGGCCTCCGGGGTCGCCCGGGAGGACTTCGGCAAACCGATCGTCGCGGTGGCGAACAGCTTCACCGAGTTCGTCCCCGGCCACACCCACCTGGCGCCGGTCGGCCGGATCGTGTCCGAGGCGATCCACGCGGCCGGTGGGATCGCGCGCGAGTTCAACACGATCGCCGTCGACGACGGCATCGCGATGGGCCACGGCGGCATGCTCTACAGCCTGCCGTCGCGGGACCTGATCGCCGACTCGGTCGAGTACATGGTCGAGGCACACTGCGCCGACGCGCTGGTCTGCATCTCGAACTGCGACAAGATCACCCCGGGCATGCTGAACGCCGCGCTCCGGCTGAACATCCCGACCGTGTTCGTCTCCGGCGGCCCGATGGAGGCCGGCCGGGCCACGCTGGTCGACGGCACCGTGCGCAAGCTGGATCTGATCGACGCGATGTCCGAGGCCGTGAACGAGAACGTCTCCGACGCCGACATCCTGCGGATCGAGGAGAACGCCTGCCCGACCTGCGGCTCCTGCTCCGGCATGTTCACCGCGAACTCGATGAACTGCCTGACCGAGGCGATCGGCCTGTCGCTGCCCGGCAACGGTTCGGTGCTTGCCACCCACACCGCCCGGAAGGCCCTGTACGAGAAGGCCGGCGAGACCGTCGTACAGATCACCAAGCGGTACTACGACAACGACGACGCGACCGTGCTGCCGCGCAACATCGCGTCCCGCGAGGCGTTCGGGAACGCGATGGCGCTGGACATCGCGATGGGCGGGTCGACCAACACGATCCTGCACCTGCTCGCGGCCGCGCAGGAGGCCGAGGTCGGCTTCGACCTGGACGACATCAACGCGGTCTCGCGCCGGGTGCCGTGCCTGGCCAAGGTCGCGCCGAACGTCGCACCGGGCGGGACGTACTACATGGAGGACGTGCACCGGGCCGGTGGCATCCCGGCGATTCTGGGCGAGCTGCACCGGGCCGGACTGCTGAACGAGAACATCCACACCGTGCACAGCGACTCGATCGACGAGTGGCTGAAGACGTGGGACCTGCGCGGCGGCTCGCCGTCGCCGGAGGCCGTCGAGCTGTGGCACGCGGCGCCCGGGTGCAAGCGGTCGGCGACCGCGTTCTCGCAGTCGGAGCGGTGGGAGACCCTCGACACCGACGCGGCCGGCGGATGTATCCGCGACCTCGAGCACGCCTACTCCAAGGACGGCGGCCTCGCCGTACTGAAGGGCAACCTGGCCGTCGACGGCTGCGTCGTGAAGACGGCCGGGGTGGACGAGTCGATCTGGACGTTCCAGGGTCCCGCGGTGGTGTGCGAGTCGCAGGAGGAAGCGGTCGAGAAGATCCTCGCGAAGCAGGTCCAGCCGGGTGACGTCGTGGTGATCCGGTACGAGGGCCCGAAGGGCGGCCCCGGGATGCAGGAGATGCTGTACCCGACGTCGTTCCTGAAGGGCCGCGGCCTGGGCAAGGTCTGCGCGCTGGTCACCGACGGCCGCTTCTCCGGCGGCACCTCGGGTCTGTCCATCGGACACGCCTCCCCGGAGGCCGCGTCCGGCGGGACCATCGCGCTGGTCCAGGACGGCGACCAGATCCGCATCGACATCCCGAATCGCTCGATCGAGCTGCTGGTCGACGAGGCCGAGCTGACCGTACGCCGGGATGCCCTCGGCGGCGTCTACGCCCCGCGCGCACGTGAGCGCAAGGTCTCCCAGGCCCTCCGTGCCTACGCCGCCATGGCCACCAGCGCAGACAAGGGCGCCGTCCGCGACGTGAGCAAGCTCGGCTGACCCCAACCCCACCAAACGCACCGCCCCACCACCCCGCCCGCGCTACCCGGTGTCAGGCGAGGGAGCGTGGTCGGACCCGTGGTCGGCTACAGCTCGAGGTCGAAGGCGAGGTTGATGGCCTCGGCCAGGGCGGGTTCCTGGTCGGGGTGGAGGTAGCCGATCAGGCGGCCGAGTTGGACCCTCGGGATGGTCTGGATGTTGTCGCAGGAGATCGCGCTCTGATGGTCGAGCCCGTTCTCCGGGCCGACCAGTACCTCGGTGGACAGGCCGCGGATCGTGCTGGTGATCGGCGCCACCGTCACGTTGGTCAGGCGAGGGCGGATGAGTTCACGCGTCAGCACCACGACCGGCCGTGGTTTGTCGAGCCGGGCGATGTGGAGCGGCCGCATCAGTCGAGGTCGCTCAGCACGGTGCCGGCGGCCGCGGGGGCCAGGCCCTCCAGGTCGGGGTAGTCGCCGTGCTCGGTCAGGATGGCGAGGTCGCGGGCGGCCAGCTCGCGGCGGCGCTCACGCTCCATCGCCCGGGCGACCACGGACGCCCGGCTGGTTGCCTTGTCGGTCGCCACCAGCTCGTCCATGAAGTCGACCAGTTCGTCCGGCAACCGCACGGTGATCTGCTTGCTCATACCAGAACCATACCGCGCTGGGATTCACTTCGGTAGGGCGGTCTGCTCCGCGCACATCTGCCACAGCCTCTCGGCGGTCGCCTGATCCTGCGCCGCGGCGGACGGCTGGGTGAGCTTCTTGTCCGAGTAGTAGCCGCCGGCCTCGGCCTCAGCTCCCGCCGCCAGCCACACCAGGGTCTCGGCGCCCTGCTCCGGTGTCTTGGCGAACGGCTTGGTCATCGCCATCATGGCCTTCATCAGCCGGCCGTTGTTGGTGTTGAACCCGGTGGAGACCAGCCCGGGTTCGAACGAGTACGCCTGAACTCCGCGCCGGGCCAGCTCCGCGGTGAGCAGGATCGTCGCGAGCTTCGTCTCGCCGTACCGGCGCAGTGGGCCGCCGGTCATCCGGGCGGTGGTGGAGTAGAACCGCTCCCCGGTCAGGTCGTCGAAGTCGATGCGCTTCGCCTTCGCGTGCTCGTCCGAGACGGTCATGATCACCCGGCCGCCGGGGGAGAGGTGGCCGGTCAGCAGATTGGTGATCAGGTACGGCGCGAGCACGTTCAACGCCCAGGTCAGCTCTATCCCTTCCGGCGAGAGCTGGTGGGTGCCGTAGATCGCGCCGGCGTTGTTCACCAGGACGTCGATGGCCGGCGCCCGGTCCACGACGTCGGCGACCATCGCCCGGATCGAGGCCTGCGAGGTCAGATCGGCCTCGAAGACGTCCGCCCCGCCGAGGTCGGCGGCGACCTTCTCGGCCTTCGCTCGATTCCGCGCCACGAGCCCGATGCGGGCGCCCTGCTGACTCAGCTCGCTTGCGGCCGCAAGCCCGATTCCGTTGGTTCCCCCGGTGATCAGTACGTACTTCCCGTCCATCCCCAGCCCCTTCGAGAAGGTCCCCTGGGTCTACTACAACCCCGGCAGGGGGTCAGTTCGGCGACATCGTCGACCAGCTGAGGTCGGTGTCGGGCAGCGACGGGAGCGCGGCGATCGCGGCGAGCTCGGTGTCCAGCAGGCCGACGAGCTGGGCCAGCCGGGCCGTGGTGTCGGTGGCTTCGAGCAACTTCTGCCGGTCCGGGGTGAGCAGCGTCATCGCGGCCGACATCAGGTACGACAGCGTGCTCGGGTCGTCCGGCAGTTCGCCGATGTGCAGGCCCGGGCGGCTGATCTCGGTGACGGCCGCGGCGTACCGGCGGAACCGTTCGATCGCGATGGTCGCCGTACCGAGTGGGTCGTCGCCCAGCTCCTCGTCCAGCCACTCGACGTCCGCGACCAGGTAGTCACCGCCGCCGTCCAGCTCGGCCACCTTGAACCGGCGGTTGCCGGTCAGCGTGAGCTCGACCGGTCCGTCGTCGTCGGCGTCGAGGGTGATCTCCGAGATCGTCGCCGCACAACCGGTCCCGTAGAGCGACCGGAACACCCGCTCACCCAGCTCGTACCCGTCCCGGACGGCCAGCGCGCCGCAGACGAGTTCACCGCCGTTCTCGACCAGGTCGCGGACGACCGCGCGGCCCTGGACATCGGTGACCGGAATGGGGAGCACCAGCCCGGGGAAGATCACCGTCTCGACAGTGAGCAGCGGCAGGCGGGAGTCCATGCTGTCGAGCGTAGTGGACGATCACCCCGATCACGGCCGGTGATCGGCCGCGTGGTGGATAGGGCGCGGGAACGGCGGGTCGTCACCACTAGACTGACCCCATGATTCGCCGCGTCGACCTGCGGGGCCGAGTGGCGGCCGGAGAGGTGTCCGACCTCCAAGCCGAAGTGAATGCCCTCGTCCCCCGAGCCGTGTTCGACGTCGAGAAGGCTCTCGACGTCGTCCGACCGATCTGTCTGGACGTCCGCCATCGTGGACTCGAGGCGATCAGGGAGTACGGCGAGAAGTTCGACCATGTGCGTGTCGACGACGTCCGTGTCCCGGCCGAGGCGCTGAAGACCGCGCTGGAGGAGCTGGATCCCGAGGTCCGTGCCGCGTTCGAGGAGTCGATCCGGCGGGTCCGCGAGGTCAGCCAGGACGAGCTCACTGCCGACATCGCCTCCGAGCCTGCGCCCGGTGGGCGGGTGAGGCAGCGGTTCGTCCCGGTCCAGCGCGTCGGGCTGTACGTCCCCGGCGGCCGCGCGCCGCTGGCTTCCAGCGTGGTGATGAACGTCGTACCGGCGCAGGTCGCCGGGGTCCCGTCGCTGGCGATCGCATCGCCGCCGCAGAAGGAGTTCGGCGGCCTGCCGCACCCGACTGTGCTCGCGGTGTGTGCGCTGCTCGGGATCGAAGAGGTCTACGCGATGGGCGGCGCGCAGGCGATCGCCGGCTTCGCCTACGGCTTCGGTGCTGGTGTCACGGGCTGCCGCAAGGTCAATCTGATCACGGGACCGGGCAACATCTATGTGGTCGCGGCCAAGCGGTTCGTGCTGGGTGAGGTCGGCATCGACTCCGAGGCCGGCCCGACCGAGATCGCGATCCTCGCCGACGACACCGCGGACCCGCAGCACGTCGCCGCCGACCTGATCAGCCAGGCCGAGCACGACCCGATGGCCGCCAGCGTGCTGGTGACACCTTCGGAAGCCCTGGCAACCAAGGTGGAGGCCGAGCTGTCGGTGCAGGTCGCGAAGACCAAGCACCAGGACCGGGTCACCGAAGCGCTCAACGGTCAGCAGTCGGCCGTCGTACTCGTGGACGATCTGGACCAGGGCACCGCTGTGGTCGATGCGTACGCCGCCGAGCACCTGGAGATCCAGACCGCGGACGCGGAGGAGCGGGCCGGGCTGATCACCAACGCCGGCGCGATCTTCGTCGGCGGCTGGTCGCCGGTCTCGCTGGGTGACTACTGCGCGGGGTCCAACCACGTTCTCCCGACCGCCGGCTGTGCCTGCCACTCGTCGGGACTGTCGGTGCGTAGCTTCCTGAAGGCGATGCACGTCGTGAACTACTCGCGCGACGCCCTGCAGGAGGTAGCCGGCCACGTGGTCGCGCTGGCGCACGCCGAGGACCTGCCGGCCCACGGCGCCGCGGTGTCGGTGCGATTCCCCGGGGAGAACTGATGGGCCGCTTCGACGGGTTGCCGCTCCGCGACGAGCTGAAGAGCTTCGAGCCGTACGGCGCCCCGCAACTCGACGTCCCGGTGCTGCTCAATGTCAACGAGAACCCGTACCCGCCGAGCGAGGAGACCGTCGCCGACATCGCCGCGTCGGTCACCGAGGCGGCGCGCGGCCTGAACCGCTATCCGGACCGTGAGTTCCTGGACCTGCGCGCGGATCTCGCGGCCTACCTGGGCCGGGAGTCCGGCGCGCAGTTGACCGCCGAGCAGGTCTGGGCGGCCAACGGCTCCAACGAGGTCATGCTGCACATCCTGCAGGCCTTCGGCGGACCAGGGCGTACGGCGCTCTCGTTCGCGCCGACGTACTCGATGTATCCGGAGTACGCGCGGGACACGAACACGGCCTGGGTGACCGGCCGCCGGGCCGAGGACTTCACCCTCGACCAGAGCAAGGCGCTGGCCGCGATCTCCCGGCACCACCCGTCCGTCGTACTGCTCGCCTCGCCGAACAACCCGACCGGGACGGCGCTGCCGATCGACGTGGTCGAGGCGATCGCCGCCCGGACCGCCGCGAACGGCTCGGTCCTCGTGGTCGACGAGGCGTACGCCGAGTTCCGCCGTACCGGGACGCCGAGTGCGGTGACGCTGCTGCCGTCGTACCCGAATCTCGCGGTGGCGCGGACGATGTCGAAGGCGTTCGCGCTGGCCGGTGGCCGGGTCGGATACCTTGCCGCGAGCAAGCAGTTGGTGGACGCGTTGCGGATCGTGCGGCTGCCGTACCACCTGTCCGCGGTGACGCAGGCGGTCGCGCGGGCAGCACTGCGGCACTCCGACGAACTGCTCGGCCGGGTCGAGCAGTTGCGGGTGGAGCGCGACGAGACGGTCGACTGGCTGCGGGCGCAGGGCCTGCGCGCGGTCGACTCGGACGCGAACTTCGTCCTGTTCGGCACGGTCGCCGACCGGCACGCGGTCTGGCAGTCGCTGCTGGACGACGGCGTACTGATCCGCGAGACCGGACCGGACGGCTGGCTGCGGGTTTCCATCGGCACCGGCGCCGAGATGGCCGCGTTCCGCGCTTCACTGGAGCGTGTACTGAAGACCGACGTGGGAAGGCAGACATGAGCCGCACAGCGCGGATCGATCGGGAGACCAGCGAGTCCAAGGTCCTGGTCGAGCTGAACATCGACGGCGAGGGACGGGCCGAGATCTCAACAGGTGTTGGGTTCTACGACCACATGCTCAACGCGCTGGCCAAGCACGCGCTGCTCGACCTGCACGTGAACACGGTCGGTGACCTCGAGATCGACGCGCACCACACGGTCGAGGACACCGCGATCGGCATCGGCCAGGCGCTTCGTGAAGCTCTCGGGGACAAGCGTGGCATCCGCCGGTTCGGCGACGCGACCGTGCCACTGGACGAGGCGCTGGTGCACTGCACGGTCGACCTGTCCGGCCGGCCGTACTGCGTCCACACCGGTGAGCCCGACGGTCAGGTGTACGCGATCATCGGCGGCGACTACGCCGGTTCGCTGACCCAGCACGTGTTCGAGACGCTCGCGTTCAACGCCGCGATCTGCATCCACATCCGGGTGCTGTCCGGCCGCGACCCGCACCACATCGTCGAGGCCCAGTTCAAGGCCTTCGCCCGGGCGCTGCGGGCAGCCGCCGAGCTCGACCCGCGGCAGCCGGGCATTCCGTCCACCAAGGGCGCTCTGTGAGCAAGAAGGTCGTGCTCCTCGACTACGGATCGGGCAACATCCGGTCGGGGGAGCGGGCCCTGCAGCGGGTGGGCGCGGACGTGACAGTCACTTCCGACTTCGACGAGGCGCTGAACGCGGACGGTCTGCTGGTCCCGGGCGTCGGGGCGTTCGAGGCCTGCATGACCGGTCTCAAGTCCGTCCGCGGTGACGTCGTGGTCGACCGGCGCCTGACCGGCGCGCGCCCGGTGCTCGGAATCTGTGTCGGCATGCAGATCCTGTTCGCCCGCGGCATCGAGCACGGCGTCGAGACCGAGGGCTGCGAGCAGTGGCCCGGCACGGTCGAGCGGTTGAAGCCCCAGCACGACGAGCCGGTCCCGCACATGGGGTGGAACACGGTCGACGTACCTGCCGGCACCGGGCTCTTCGACGGCATCGAGAAGGAACGCTTCTACTTCGTCCACTCGTACGGCGTCCGCGAGTGGCAGTTGACCGACGCCCGCGAGTCGGTGGCCCCGCTGGTGACCTGGACGTCGTACGGCGGCGACCGGTTCGTGGCCGCAGTCGAGAACGGCCCGCTCACCGCCACCCAGTTCCACCCCGAGAAGTCCGGCGACGCCGGCGCCGCACTGCTGGCCAACTGGGTCCGCTCGCTCTGATCGCGGACCGGCGTACGGCGGTGCGCCTCATGCCCAGCGGGTGAGGACGGTTCCGGGCGTCCGGGTGTGAGATGGGTTGCGGCGGCAGGTCGTGTCGCCGTGATCGAGGGGTGGGGTCGGCGATGGGCGGGATCAGCAGCACCACGCAGCAGGCGGCGGTCGATCGTGCCGCCATACCGCGGTTCGCCAGGGACACGGTCCTTGCGGTTCCGAAGGACCGGATGCCGGATGAGGAGATGCTGCCGCAGTCGGCGTACCAGATCGTCCGGGACGAGGTCATGCTGGACGGCAACGCCCGGTTCAACCTGGCCACGTTCGTGACAACGTGGATGGACGACGAGGCGGACCGGCTGTACGCCGAGACGGTCGACAAGAACATGGTCGACAGGGACGAGTACCCGCAGACGGCGGAGATCGAGAGCCGCTGCGTACTGATGCTCGCCGACCTGTGGAACGCGCCGGACACGGCCGACGCGATCGGGACGTCGACGACGGGCAGCTCCGAGGGGTGCATGCTGGGCGGCCTGGCACTCAAGCGGCGCTGGCAGCACGCCCGTCGTGCGGCAGGTCTGTCCACCGAGCACCCCAACCTCGTGATGGGCCAGAACGTGCAGGTCGTGTGGGAGAAGTTCGCGGAGTACTGGGACGTCGAGCCGCGGTACGTGCCGCTGGAGGGCGACGATCTCTACCTGACCGCCGACCGGGCCCTGCGGTTCGTGGACGAGAACACCATCGGCGTGGTCACCGTGCTCGGTTCGACGATGGAAGGCAGCTATGAGCCGGTCGCCGAGATCTGCGCCGCCCTGGACGACCTGGAGCAGCGGACCGGGCTGTCCGTGCCGGTGCATGTCGACGCCGCGTCCGGCGGTTTCGTCGCTCCCTTCCTGCAGCCCGACCTGGTGTGGGACTTCCGGCTGCCGCGAGTGGCCTCGATCCAGGCCTCGGGTCACAAGTACGGGCTTGTCTATCCAGGCGTCGGCTGGGTGCTCTGGCGGCACACGGAGAACCTGCCCGAGGAGCTCGTCTTCAGGGTGAACTACCTCGGTGGGAACATGCCGACCTTCGCCCTGAACTTCTCCCGGCCAGGCGCGCAGGTATTGCTGCAGTACTTCCAGTTCCTGCGGCTCGGCCGGGACGGTTACCGGCGGATCCAGCAGACGTGTCAGGACGTCGCCGTGCACCTGAGCGAGGCGATCAAGAAGATGCCCGAGTTCGAGCTGGTCTCGGACGGACGGGACCTGCCGGTGTTCGCGTTCCGGATGGCCGACGGTGTCACGAAGTACACCGTGTACGACGTGTCCCGGAAGCTGCGCGAGCGGGGCTGGCTGGTGCCGGCGTACACGATGCCGCCGAACCGGGAGGATCTGGCCGTACTGCGAGTGGTCGTGCGCAACGGGTTCAGTCACGACATGGCCGAGCTGTTCCTGCGTGACGTGCGGGTCGCGGTCCAATGGCTCGACGGGCTGCAGGCTCCGATGCCGCAGGAGGAAGCGCCGTCCGGGTTCCATCACTGAGCGGTCTGACCGGACCGCGACGGTGAGGTTCTGGGCAGCCGGCTTCCGGGCACACCAGTACGTCCGGCAGAGCCTTTGGGTCGTGCCGCTCCTCGGCGGCCTGTTGGGCGTGGTGCTGGCCGGGGCCGACCTCTGGCTCGAGGGCCGGATCTCGTTGCCGCCGGAGTGGTCGTACTCCGAGAGCACCGCGAGCAGCGTGTTGTCGGCCGCCGCGGCCGCGATGGTCGGGCTGATCGGCTTCGTGGTCACGATCGGCGTGCTGGTCGTCCAGATGGCGACCGGCACGCTGTCGCCACGGTTCATGCGGCTGTGGTACCGGGACCGGCTGCAGAAGTTCGTGCTCGCGTCGTTCACGGCCACGTTCACCTTCGCCTTCGCACTGCTGCGCCAGGTGGAGTCCGACTCCGTGCCCGATCTGGGCATCAGCCTGGTCGGGCTGGCCGTCGGGATCGATCTGATCCTCCTGCTGCTGTACTTCGACCGGTTCGTGCACGCGCTGCGGCCGGTCGCCGTCGCGGCGGCGATGGCACAGGCCGGGCTGGCGATCGAGGCCGAGGAAGACGGCCTCGTCGCGGACGCCGGTACCGGCGATCACGCGGGCCGGCGGGGGGCGCCGGGCTCCAGGGTGCCGGCTCCTCGGTCGGGCGCTATCCAGGACATCGACATCGCCGGCATCGTCCGGTTCGCGACGGCCCGGGACCAGACCGTCGTCATACCCCACACGATCGGTGACTTCGTCATCGCGGGCAGCGTCCTGATGGAGGTTCACGGCGCGGCGCCCGGCGAGACCGACCTGCGGCGGTTGGCCAGGATGGTCTCGCTGGGGCGCGAGCGCACGATCGACCAGGACCCGGCGTTCGCGTTGCGCATCCTGGTCGACATCGCCATCCGGGCGTTGTCTCCGGCGGTCAACGACCCCACCACCGCGACACAGGTGCTCAACCACATGGGCGCCCTGCTGCTCGGGATCGGCGCCTCCGACCGCGCCTTCCGGGGGACCGCGCTCGACACCGACGGCCGGGTCCGCCTGGTCCTGCGGACCCGCGGCTGGGAGGAGTACCTCGAGCTCGGAGTGACCGAGATCCGCCAGTACGGCGTCGTCTCGCCGCAGATCTGCCGCCGGTTGCGTGCCATGCTCGAGGAACTGCGGGCCGGAGTCCTCCCCGCACGTCGCGAAGCCGTGCAATCGCAGATCGAGGCCCTGGATCGCGCGACCGACGCGGCGTTCGCCGATCCATTCCAGCGGGCGCTGGCACGGATGAGCGACCGGCAGGGCCTCGGCGCCGCGCGACTCGGCGAGGACTCCGATGCCCGCCGTTGACCGGAGACTGATCACTCGGACGCGGGCAGTCAGGACCTTGATGCTGCGGTCCGCCTGTCTCGGGGTCGCGACCGCGGCCTTGGTCGTCGCACAGGCCTTCCTGCTGGCGGGCCTTCTGTCCAGGTCCTTCCAGGACGGCGCGGGGCTTGCCGAGTTGCGCGGTCCGCTGCTGGCTCTGCTCGGCGTCGTGATCGCCCGTGCCGGGCTCGCCTGGTGGGCCGAGCTGATGTCGCACCAAGCCGGCACGCAAGCCAAGGCGGAGCTGCGGATGGCTCTCCTTCGGCAGGTTGTCGACCTGGGGCCCGCCTGGCTTACCCGGCACCGCACCGCGGATCTCGAGACGCTCGGTACACGCGGCCTCGATGCTCTCGACGGCTACTTCACCCGCTATCTGCCGCAGCTGGTCCTGGCTGTGATCGTCCCCACCGCGGTCATCACGGCGGCCGTGACGCAGGACATCGTGGCTGCGGCGATCGTCGCTGTCACCGTTCCCCTGATCCCGCTGCTGATGGCCGTCGTCGGTGCCGGCGCCAAGGTCCAGGCGGTCAAGCGTCTGGTCGTCCTGCAGCGTCTGGGCGGCCACTTCCTCGACAGCATCGCCGGCCTGACGACGCTGAAGGTGTTCGGCCGGTCGCGGTCCCAAGCAGCCCTGGTCCGTCGGGCGACCGACGACTTCCGGCAGGAGACGATGGGTTCGCTGCGAGTGGCCTTCTTGTCGTCCCTCGTGCTGGAGCTGCTCGCTTCGTTGTCGGTGGCGGTCGTCGCGGTGGCGGTCGGGATCAGGCTCGTCAGTGGCAGTCTCGACCTCTCGACCGGCCTGTTCGTGCTCATCCTCGCGCCTGAGGCTTACCTCCCGCTGCGTACGCTCGGCGCCGGCTTCCACACCAGCACCGATGGTGCCGCGGCGGCGGACCAGGTGTTCACGGTGCTGGACAGCCCGCGTCCGGCAGGGGGCATCGGAGCCGTTCTCCCGTTCCATCCGGCCGTGGATCTGCGGGTGGACGACCTGTGCGTGAGCTATCCGGACCGGGCCGGTCCCGCACTCGACCGGATCAGCCTGTCCGTCCGGTCGGGAGAGGTGGTGGCCTTGACCGGGCCGAGCGGTTGCGGCAAGTCGACGCTGATCGCCGTACTGCTGGGCTTCGTCGGGGTGGACTCCGGGCACGTGACCGTCTGCGGGGTGAACCTGGCGCAGCTCGATCCCGACCGCTGGCGCCAGAACGTCGCATGGGTCCCGCAGCGGCCCTACCTGTTCGCCGGGAGTCTGGCCGACAACATCAGGCTCGGCAGACCGGACGCTGCCGAGGACGAAGTACGGCGAGCGGTCGACGACGCCGGGCTCACGCAAACGATCGACAGGCTGCCGCTCGGCCTCGCGACACCGCTGGGTGAGCGCGGTGCCGGTCTGTCCGCGGGGGAGAGGCAGCGCGTCGCGCTCGCGCGGGCGTTCCTGATGGATGCACCGCTGCTCCTGCTCGACGAGCCGACGGCCAACCTGGACGGGGAGACCGAGGCATCGGTCCTCGCTGCGGTCGCCCGCCTGACCGTCGGCCGGACGGCGTTGATCGCCGCGCACCGACCGGGCCTGGTCGCGGTCGCGGATACGGAGATCCAGCTGGAACGCGCGACAGCGTTGGACTACCGATGATGTCCGGCGTGACGGCCCGGCTGGCCGCGGCCAGTCTGCTCGGGGCGGGTGGCGCCGCCGCCGGCCTCGGTCTCGCGGCGACCGCCGGCTGGCTGATCGCCCGCGCCTCCGAGCAGCCGAACATGGCGGCGCTCGGACTCGCTGTCGTCGGGGTGAGATTCTTCGGGATCAGTCGCGGGTTGCTCAGGTACGCCGAGCGCCTGGTCGGCCATGATGCCGCGTTCCGCGTGCTGGCCGACGTACGGATGAAGGTCTACGCCAGACTCGAGCGTCTTGCGCCGGCCGGCCTGCCGGGTTTCCGCAGCGGTGATCTGCTGGCCCGCTTCGTCGACGACGTTGATTCACTGCAGGATCTGCTGTTGCGCGTCGTCTCGCCGTACGTGGTCTTCGCCGCCTCCATCGGGTTGACGGTCGGCCTGGTCGGGACCTGGATACCGGCAGCCGGTCTGGTCGTCCTGATTGCCGCGTTGCTTTGCGCGACCGCCGTCCCGGTCCTCGCCCGGCAGTTGGTGAGGCGCTCCGAGGCGCGTCAATCCGAGACGCGAGGCGAGCTTTCGACCGCTGTGGTCGACCTGGTCCAGGGTGCGCCCGACCTCATCGCCTACGGTGCAGCGAAGGCCCAGTTGCGCAAGGCGGATCGAGCCGACGCCGAGCTGACCAGGGTCGCTCGGGCGGCTGCCCGTACCGCGGGGACCGGCTCGGGGCTCACCGCCCTGCTCGCGGGCCTGTGCGTGTGGGCAGTGCTCGCGGTCGGGATAGTTGCCGTCGACAACGGTCGGCTGCCCGGTGTCCTGCTCACTGTCGTCGTCCTCGTCTGTCTGGCCGCCTTCGAGGTGGTCTCCGGACTCCCGCAGGCGTTCGCGATCTTCGAACGGGTACGGCGTAGCCAGGAACGGGTCGATGCCCTGCTGGCTGTCGAGGTCCCTGTCCGCGAGCCCATGGATCCGGTGCCTCTGCCGGCCGCGCCGTACGTGATCCGGCTACGCGGTGTGCGCGCCCGCTACCCGTCCGGACAGCTCGCGCTGGACGGGATCGACCTGGATCTGGCTCCCGGCGAGACGATCGCGGTGGTCGGACCCAGCGGAGCAGGCAAGTCCACGCTGGCCGCCGTCCTGCTGAGGTTCCTCGATCTCGAGTCCGGTACGGCGTCCCTGAACGGGCTCGGCCTCGGTGAGCTGGATTCCGACGCCCTCCGCCGGGTGGTCGGGCTGGCTGGGCAGGACGCGCATCTCTTCGACCGAACGATCGGCGACAACCTCCGGCTGGCACGGCCCGACGCCACCGATGCCGAGGTCCGGGCCGCCCTCGCACAGGTCGGTCTGCTGACCTGGGTCGACGGCCTGCCGCACGCTCTGGACACCGAAGTCGGCGAGCACGGCGCCCGCCTCTCGGGCGGCCAGCGGCAGCGGCTCGTCGTCGCTCGTGCCCTGTTGGCGGATTTTCCGGTGCTGATCCTCGACGAGCCGACCGAGCATCTCGACCGCCGGGCCGCGGACGCGCTGACCGCGACCCTGCTGGCCGCGCCCCCCGGGCGCACCACGCTGCTCATCACTCATCGGTTGTCCGGCCTGCAGGGCGTCGATCGGGTCCTGCTGCTGGAAGCGGGTCGCGTAGTGGAGTCGGGCACCCACTCTGAGTTGGTCGCGGCGGGCCGGACGTACGCGCGGATCTGGGCCAGAGAACAGGCAGATCTCACCCGGTCGGAATGATGCGCCGCCGGTGAGTCAGGGATGAGTCTGGGGGAACGACGAACGTTCCCGACGAGGGTGATCAGCCCGAGGAAAGGTCTGCGATGGACCCGACCGACCTGGCGCGTATCCAGTTCGCCACCACCAGCATCTACCACTTCGTCTTCGTCCCGATCACGATCGGACTGGCCTTCCTGGTGGCCGTCCTGCACACCAAGTGGTACCGATCGGGCAAGGAGGACCACAAGCGGCTGACCCGGTTCTTCGGCCACCTGCTGCTGATCAACATCGCCGTCGGGGTGGTCACCGGGCTGGTGCAGGAGTTCCAGTTCGGCACGAACTGGTCGGCGTACTCGCGGTTCGTCGGCGACGTGTTCGGTGCACCGCTGGCGATGGAGGGACTGGCGGCGTTCTTCCTGGAGTCGACGTTCCTGGGGTTGTGGGTCTTCGGCTGGAACGTGCTGCCCCGGCGGGTCCACCTCGCGACGATCTGGCTGGTCGCCGTCGGGGCCTCGCTCTCGGCCGCGTTCATCATGGCCGCGAACTCGTGGATGCAGCACCCGGTGGGTTACACCACCGATGCTCAGACCGGGCGGCCGCAGCTCAGCTCGATCGGGGACCTGTTCACGAACCCCGTGTACATCTGGGGCTACATCCACGTGATCCTGGCGTCGCTGCTGACCGGAGCCGTGCTGATGCTGGCAGTGTCCGCGTGGCAACTGCGCCGCCGCGAGAACAGCGGGCTCTTCCGCGGTTCGGCCAAGCTCGCGATCATCGTGCTGCTCCCTGTCTCGGTCGTGGCGCTGGGGGTGGGCAGTCACCTCGGTGTGGTGGAGGCGGAGTACCAGCCGATGAAGATCTCGGCGGCCGAGGCACAGTGGGAGACCTGTCAGCCCTGCTCGTTCTCGCTGTTCCAGGTCGGCGGTGGCAGGAACGACGAGACCCCGACGCAACTGCTCGAAGTACCCCATCTGCTGTCGGTACTCGCCACCGGCACGTGGAACGGCCAGGTGGAGGGCCTCAACGAGCTGCAGGCGGCCGACGTCCAGCAGTACGGTCCAGGTAACTACGTACCGAACGTCTTCGTGCAGTACTGGTCGATGCGGGTGATGGCCTACCTCGGCAGCCTGCTGGTGCTGGTCGGCCTGTGGGGGGCCTGGCTGCTGCACCGCCGAAAGCTCACGCAGTCGCGAGTGTTCCTCGCGGTGGCGACCTGGGCGGTGCTGGCACCGGTCCTGATGAACACGGCCGGGTGGATGCTGACGGAGAACGGACGCCAGCCGTGGCTCGTCCAGGGACTGATGAAGACCGCGGACGGCGTGTCCACCTCGGTCAGTACCACCGAGCTGGCGATCAGTCTGGCGGCGTTGGTCGTCGTCTACCTGCTGCTCGGGATCGTCTACGTGTTCCTGATGCTGCGCTACGCGCGGCGCGGCCTCGAGCTCGAGCACGCCGAGGAAGAGCCCGGCCGCGATCCCCGTACGCCGGCGATCACCTACTAGCGAACGTCCGGGAGGCGGCTGTGGGACTACCCGAGCTGTGGTTCGTGATCATCGCGGTCCTGTGGACCGGCTTCTTCGTGCTGGAGGGCTTCGACTTCGGCGTCGGAATCCTGCACCGGGTCCTCGGGCGGACCGGCCGGGAGCGCCGGGTGGTGATCAACACGATCGGCCCGTTCTGGGACGGCAACGAGGTGTGGCTGGTCGTCGGCGGTGCGGGAATCTTCGCCGCCTTCCCCGACTGGTACGCCAGTTGGTTCTCGGCGAGCTACCTCGCAGTTCTGCTGCTGCTGGTGGCGCTGATCATGCGCGGCGTGTCCTTCGAGTTCCGTGGCAAGGTCGACACGCACGGTTGGCGCCGGTTGTGGAGCGGCACGCTGACGACCGGCAGCCTGCTCGCGCCGCTCGTCCTCGGGATCGCGCTCGGTGACCTGATCGCGGGCCTCCCGATCAACGCCGACGGCGAGTTCACCGGCTCGTTCTGGGATCTCTTCACGCCGTTCGGCCTGTGGACCGGCCTGACGCTGGTGACGTTGTGCCTGGTGAACGGGGCGACGTTCGTCGGCATCAGGACCACCGGTGAGCTGCGCCTGCGAGCGCACCGCACCGCCGGCCGCGTCGGCTGGGCGGGCTTCGTGGTGGTCACGGTCTTCGCGGTCTGGACCCTCGTGGTCGCCGAGCACGGCTGGGGGCCGATCATTCCCCTGGCCGTCGCCCCGGCAGCGCTGGTCGGCTCCGTCTGGGCGGTGCACAGCGAACGTGACGGCACCGCCTTCATGTTGTCTGCGACGGCGATGGCCCTTGCTGTGGCGGGGCTGTTCGCCGCCCTGTACCCGCAGGTCCTGGTGTCGAGCACAGACCCCGCGTACAGCCTCACCGTCGACAACTCCGCGTCGGCCCACTACGCGCTCACGGTGATGACCGTGATCGCGCTGGTGTTCCTGCCTTTGGTGCTGCTCTACCAGGCCTGGTCGTATTTCGTGTTCCGTCACCGGCTGAGTGCATAGACAGCTCACCCCGCGAGGGTGAGGTATCTCGTCCGCATCCGACGTTGGATCAAGAAGTATGGCAGGCGATCAGCACTACGACGTGATCATTATCGGCACCGGCGCGGGAGGCGGCACGCTGGCCCATCGGCTGGCCCCGTCGGGTCGGCGGGTCCTCCTGCTCGAGCGGGGGGACTACCTGCCGCGAGAACGGGAGAACTGGGACTCCTCGGCGGTGTTCGTGCAGGGCCGGTACCGCGCACCGGAGTCCTGGTACGACCAGCACGGCCACGAGTTCCCGCCGGAGACCAACTACTACGTGGGTGGGAACACCAAGTTCTACGGCGCCGCACTGTTCCGGCTGCGGCCGCAGGACTTCGGCGAACTGCGGCACCACGGCGGCATCTCGCCCGCCTGGCCGCTGACGTACGACGATTTCGAGCCGTACTACACCGAGGCCGAGCACCTGTACCGGGTCCACGGCCGCCACGGCGAGGATCCCGGCGAGGGAACGGCCAGCGCGGAGTACCGCTTCGCGCCGGTCGAGCACGAGCCCCGGATCCAGCAGCTGAACGACGACCTGGAGAAGCAGGGACTGCATCCGTTCCACCTGCCGATCGGCGTCGACCTGATCCAGGACGAACACGGCCGGGCGACAAGGGACAGCGTGTGCATCCGGTGCGACCGGGTGGACGGCTTTCCCTGCCTGGCCCAGGCGAAGTCGGACGCGCAGGTGATCTGCGTCGACCCGGCGTTGCAGCACGAGAACGTGTCGATGCTGACCAACGCCAAGGTGGTGCGCCTCGAGACCGACCCGGCCGGACGAACGGTCTCGCAGGTCGTGACGGAGATCGACGGGTCGACCGAACGGTTCAGTGCCGATGTCGTGGTCGTCGCCTGCGGCGCGGTCAATTCCGCCGTACTGCTGCTGAACTCGGCCAACGACCGTCATCCGAACGGTCTCGCGAACAGCTCGGACGTCGTCGGCCGCCACTACCTACGGCACAACAACCTCGCGCTGATGGCGGTGTCGAAGGAGCCGAACCCGACCCGGTTCCAGAAGACCCTGGCGATGAACGACTGGTATCTGGGTGCCGACGACTGGGACTACCCGCTCGGCGGGATGCAGATGCTGGGCAAGTCCGACACCGAGCAGGTCCGCAGCGGCGCGCCGCGCTGGGCCGGCAAGGTCTCGCCGGGCATGCCGTTCGAGGTGATCGCCCACCACGCGGTCGACTTCTGGCTGTGCGGTGAGGACCTTCCGCTGCCGGACAACCGGGTCACCGTGCGCAAGGACGGGTCGATCCAGCTCGCCCTGGACGAGAAGAACAACGTCGAGGGCGTCAACCGGCTGAGGCACAAGCTGCAGGGCATGCTCGGCGACCTGGGGATGCACGAGCACCGGCTGCTCGACCACAGCATCTACCTGCACAAGGGGATGCCGATCGGCGCCACCGCACACCAGGCCGGCACCGTGCGGTTCGGCGACGACCCGGCGAGCTCGGCGCTCGACGTGAACTGCAAGACCCATGACCTCGACAACCTGTACGTCGTCGACACCAGCTTCTTCCCGAGCATCGGTGCCGTGAACCCCTCGCTGACGGCGATCGCGAACGCGCTGCGAGTCGGCGACCACATTCTCGACCGGCTGCGCTGAGCCCGCGGTCCGGACTGATTGGAGCACGTATGCCTACCGCCGACATGGACGCACTGGTCATCTTCGGTGCGACCGGTGATCTTGCCAAGCTGGAGACCTTCCCTGCCCTGGTCGGGCTGGTCGACCGGGGGGTGCTCGACGTCCCGATCGTCGGGGTGGCCAAGAGCGGCTGGGGACTCGACCAGTTCCGTGAGTACGCCGCCGCGTCGTTGAAAGCCAACGGGATCGACCCGGCCAGTCCCGCGGCGGCCGGCATGCTCGGGCTGCTGCGCTACGTCGACGGCGACCTCGACGACGACGCGACGTACACGGCGATGGCCGACGAGATCGGCGCCGGCGGTCACGCGCTGTTCTACCTCGAGGTACCGCCGCCGCTGTTCGGCCGGATCGCCCAGGGCATCGCGAAGGCGGGCAAGGCCGACGGGGCCCGGGTGATGGTCGAGAAGCCCTTCGGCACCGACCTGAAGAGCGCGCAGCAGCTCAACGCGACGATGAGCGAGGTCTTCCCCCAGAGCGCCATCTACCGGGTGGACCACTGGCTCGGCCTGGACCCGCTGGAGAACGTGCTGTTCGCCCGCTTCGCGAACTCGGTGATCGAACCGCTGCTCAACCGCGACCATGTGGACAGCATCCAGATCACGATGGCGGAGAGCTTCGACGTCTCCGACCGCGGCAGCTTCTACGACCGCACCGGCGCGATCCGCGATGTTCTGCAGAACCACATGCTGCAGGTGCTCGCGAGCGTGCTGGCCGAGCCACCGGGCCGTGTCGGCCACGACATGTGGCGGGCCCAGAAGTCCGGGATCATCGATTCACTGCGTCCACTCACGCCCGAAGACACGGTGCTCGGGCAGTACGACGGCTACCTCGACGTCGCCGGCGTCGCTCCCAAGTCGCGGACCGAGAGCTACGTCGCGGTCCGGCTCGGCCTCGACACCTGGCGCTGGGCCGGTGTGCCGATCGCGATCCGCGCCGGGAAGTGTATGCCGGTGACCGCGACCGAGGTGGCGATCCGGTTCCGCCGGCCACCGCACGACATCTTCGACCTCGGGCCGTCCGCGGGGGCGAACCAGTTGCGGTTCCGGATCTGGCCGGAGAGTCAGGTCGGGTTCACGCTGACCGGGAAGAAGCCCGGCGCCGGCTGGACCCCGCAGGTCGAGGACCTCGCCTTCGCCGAGGCACCGGGATCCGACCAGCGACCGTACGACCGGCTGATCGGGGCGGCACTGTCGGGCCGGCAGGAGCTGTTCGCCGCGCAGGACACGGTCGAGGCGGCCTGGCGGGTGGTTGAGCCCGTGATCGGCGGCGACCTGCCCGTCGCCTCGTACGCCAAGGGCAGTTGGGGGCCGAAGGAGGCCGACGCCCTGCTGCCGCACGGCGTGATCTGGCACGACCCGGCGGGATGATCGAGGGGGCCGGTCGATGACACAGCCAACCAGCAGCGGCGCGGACGGATCGCAGCGCCGAGTGGTGATCGTGGGCGGGGGCTTCGCCGGTCTGTTCGCGGCGCGCGCGTTCCGGCGCCGGCCGGTGCAGGTCACCCTCGTGGACCGCGCCGCCCACCACCTGTTCCAGCCCCTGCTGTACCAGTGCGCCACCGGGATGCTGTCCGAGGGCCAGGTCGCGATGCCGCTGCGGGCAATCCTGCGCAAGCACCGCAACGTCGACTGTGTGCTCGCCGAGGTGACCGGCTTCGACGTCGACCGCCGTGTCGTGCACGCGATCCGGCCGACCGGAGGCGACATCGAGTTCCCGTACGACGACCTGATCCTGGCCGCCGGCGTACGGCAGTCGTACTTCGGGCACGACGAGTTCGCCGAGTTCGCACCGGGGATGAAAACGCTGTCCGACGCGCTGAAGATCCGGCGCCGGGTCTTCGGTGCCTTCGAGATGGCCCAGTCGGCCACGGACCCGGAGGAGCGCCGCCGCTGGCTCTCGTTCGCGCTCGTCGGCGCCGGCCCGACGGGGGTCGAGCTGGCCGGGCAGATCCGTGAGCTGGCCACGTCGACGCTGAGCAAGCAGTTCCACAAGATCGACCCGACCGAGGCCACGGTGCTGCTCTTCGACGGCGGCGACGCGCCGCTCGCGCCGTTCGGCCCGAAGCTGTCCGGCAAGGCCGCGGCCGCGCTGACCCGCCTCGGTGTCGAGCTCCACCTGGGATCGATCGTCACCGACGTGAACCGGAACGGGCTGGTGGTCCGCGGACCCGACGGCACGAGTACGTCGTACCAGGTCGGGACCGTGCTGTGGGCCGCCGGGGTGGCGGCGCCGCCGGTCGCCGACCTGCTGGCGAAGGCGGCCGGCGGGGAGCAGGACCGGGCCGGACGGATCAAGGTGCAGCCGGACCTGACCCTGCCGGGCCATCCGGAGATCTCGGTGGTCGGCGACGTGATGAGCCTTGACGACCTGCCCGGCGTCGGCGAGGTGGCGATGCAGACCGGGTACTACGCGGCGAAGCGGATCCGGAACGAGGTGGACGGGCACACCGGTCCGCAGAAGCCGTTCAAGTACCGCGACCTGGGCTCCGCGGCCTACATCGCGCGAGGTCAGGCGGTCGTCGAGGTCGGCAAGGTGCGCCTCAGCGGCTGGATCGGCTGGTTGTCCTGGCTCGGCATCCACATCGCCTTCCTGACCGGCTTCCGCAACCGTTTCGGCGCAGTGCTCAGCTGGGCGATCGCCTTCAGCCGGGAGACCCGGCGCGAACGAGCTTTCACCATGCAGCAGGTCGCGCCCGGCGGGGCCGATCTCTATCGCAACCGAACAGGAGACGACACCTGATGGCCGACTACCCACCCATCGCCGAGCACGGACTGATCGGCGACCTGCAGACCGCCGCGCTGGTCACCACCGACGGTTGCATCGACTGGTTCTGCTGCCCACGGTTCGACTCGCCGAGTGTCTTCGCCGCTCTGCTCGACCACGAACGCGGCGGCTACTTCCGCGCGCGGGCGACCGGTACCGGCGTCACCAGCCGGCAACTGTACTTCCCCGACACCGCCATCCTGATCACCCGGTTCATGACCGAGGACGGGGTCGGCGAGGTGGTCGACTTCATGCCGCCGGCCGGCAAGCAGCCCACCGCGAACCACCGGATCCTGCGGATGATGCGGTGCGTACGGGGCCGGATCGACTTCGAGGTCGACATCGTGCCCCGGTTCGACTACGGCCGCACGGAGCACGAGACGCGCCTGCTCGAAAAAGGGGCCGTCTTCGTGACCGACGACCTGACCCTGACGCTGAGCGCGGTCCGTGACCCGGACGACGAGCGGCTGGCGCAGATCCGCGTGGACGGCTCCGACCTCCACATCGACTACACCATGACAGCCGGCCAGGTCCGCGGGCTGGTGCTGGAGTCGGCGGCCGAAGGGCCACCGCGAGAGATCGAGGTCGCGGAGTTCACCGCGATGTTCGACCACGCCACGACCTTCTGGCGCAACTGGCTGTCCAAGTCGACGTACACCGGCCGGTGGCGGGAGATGCTGCAGCGCTCCGCGATCACCCTCAAACTCATGACCTACGCGCCCACCGGCGCGGTGGTGGCCGCACCCACTGCCGGTCTGCCCGAGCAGGTCGGCGGTGAGCGCAACTGGGACTACCGCTACACCTGGGTCCGGGACGCGTCGTTCTCCGTGTACGCACTGCTCGGCATGGGCTTCACCGAGGAGGCAGCCGAGTTCTGCGCCTGGTTGCGCGACCGCGTGCGGGAGAAGACCACGGGTGAAGGCGGCCCGCTCAACATCATGTACCGCGTGGACGGTTCGTCCGACCTGGTCGAGGAATCCCTCGAGCATCTCGAGGGCTACCGAGGATCCCGGCCGGTACGGATCGGCAACGGCGCCTCGGACCAGCGGCAGATGGACATCTTCGGCGAGGCACTGGACAGCATCTACTTCGCCGACCAGCACGGTATCGGGCTCGACCACAAGGGCTGGATCGCGGTGCGGGGCATCGTCGACTGGCTGACCGAACACTGGGACCTGCCGGGTGAGGGGATCTGGGAGACGCGCGGCGGGCAGAAGGACTTCACCTACGGCCGGGTGATGAGCTGGGTCGCCTTCGACCGGGCGATCCGGATGGCCGCGGAGCACGGCCGGCCGGCGGCGGTGGACCGCTGGATCGAGAGCCGGGACCAGATCTACAACCAGGTGATGGCCCGGGGCTGGAACGAGAAGGTCGGCGCCTTCGTGCAGCACTACGACG
Organism: Kribbella sp. NPDC049227; assembly: GCF_043197265.1. Taxonomy (NCBI): domain Bacteria; kingdom Bacillati; phylum Actinomycetota; class Actinomycetes; order Propionibacteriales; family Kribbellaceae; genus Kribbella; species Kribbella sp. NPDC049227. Next base: position 574,151 of record NZ_JBICST010000003.1, read on the forward strand.
ACACCGTCCTCGACTCGTCGATGTTGCGGATGGCAACGGTCGGCATGATCGAACCCGACGATCCGATGTGGCTGTCCACACTGGACGCGATGGACGCCGAACTCGTGGTCGACAGCCTGGTCTACCGCTACGACCCGTCCGCCTCGCCGGACGGGCTGGCCGGCGACGAGGGCACGTTCTCGCTCTGTACCTTCAACTACGTCGATGCGCTGGCCCGGGCCGGCCGGCTCGAGGAAGCCCGGCTCATCTTCGAGAAGATGCTCACCTACGCCAACCACGTCGGCCTGTACTCCGAAGAGATCGGTTCGACCGGCGAACAGCTCGGCAACTTCCCGCAGGCGTTCACGCACCTCGCGCTGATCGACGCGGCCATCACCCTCAACGCGGCGCTGGATGAGGCGAGGGCGGATGGGCGGACCACCGTGACAGACGTCCCGGCCGCGCGCCGCAAGGCGGACTCGGCGGTGACCTGACCGGTCACGGACCCCCGGCGATCCTGACCCTGGCGTTCCCGGCTAGGGCCGGGTCTCGTCGAGTACGTCGGGGGTGCGGGTCAGCCGGTGATCGATGGCGACCGCGATCGCGGGGTACACCAGCACGGACAGGACGCCGGCGCCCACCAGGGCGGCGGCGTTCTCCGGGAGCATGTGGCCGGTCTCGAGTCCGATCTCGCTGAGGGCGACGAGCAGCGGCAGGGCCGTCGACACGACGAAGACGAGTTCGAACCGCCGCGCGCGCGGGAGTTCGGAGCGGTAGATCAGCAGCGTCGGGAGGCCGCGGACGATCAGGAGCAGCAGGAAGAACCCGAACAGCCGCGCGGGAGCGTCGACGATGGACCGCACATCGAGGCCCATCCCCGACGAGACGAAGAAGATGGGAATGAAGAAGCCGTAGCCGACGGCATCGAGCTTGTGGTCGAGTGCCTCGCCGTTCCCGGGCGCCCACCGGCGCAGTACGACGCCCGCCACGAAGGCTCCGAGGACGACGTCGAGCCCGAAGTCGTTGGCGGCGACGAGGAGGAGGAGCAACAACGCCACGGTCCACCGCAGGGTGGTCTGCGAGGTGGCGTTCTCTCCCTCGGACAGGATCCGGGAGATCCGGCCGCCGCGCCCCAGCTTGGGGATCTGGCTCAGCAGCAGCGCGAGGACTCCCATCGCGACGAGGGAGATGAGCCCGATGAACCGGCCGTTCGACCCGAGGAAGATCGCGATCGCGACCACGGGCAGGAACTCTCCGACCGCCCCCGCGGCCAGGACGAACGGGCCGAACGACCCGCGCAGCATGTTGTTGTCCCGAAGGATCGGCAACAGCGTCCCCAGCGCCGTCGTGGTCAGACCGAGTGCGACCGGCACGAAAGCCTTCACGAGGCCTGCCGCCGCGAGTCCTCCGACGACCGCACCGGCCAGCGCGACCGAGACGAACCACCCGACGATGGCGAGCTTGCCGGCCCGCTGCCTGAAGACCGCCAGCTCCAGCTCGTAGCCGGCCAGCAGGAACAGGAATCCCAGTCCGACGTTCGCGAGCAGTTCGATACTGTCCGGTTCGGCCAGGTCGAGCACCTGCGGCCCGACCACGATTCCACCGAGAATGAGCACCACGACCTGCGGGATCCGCGCCTTGCTCCACAACCCCACGATCACCGGCGTCACGGCTGCCACCAGCACGACGACGAAAAGACTGGTCAGTCCCTGACCGAGATCACTGCCCATCCGTTCAGCGTGGCTGCTCGTGCGCCCGAGGTCCTCCCCTGCCCCGGACGATCCGGGCCGGCAGTGGTCCGGGCCGCGGTGATCCGGGTTCTCACGCTGTAATACCAGTGGCGTAACTGGTTATGCCCCTGTCCAGGGGTCACGGTTTGGGTGAAGTGTCCGATTTCCGGGCTGTCAGGCCTTCACGGATGACAGCGGTGATGTCACACTCACTCGCCAGAGCGGTGGCAACCATCGGGGATCCGGGAGGCCGGGTGCTGGCGGCGAAGAACCTCGAGGTCGTCTACGACGACGTGATGCTGGTGCTGCGGGGCGTCGGCCTCGAGGTCCCGCAGGGACGGATCGTCGCCCTGCTGGGGGCCAACGGCGCCGGCAAGTCCACCCTGCTGCGCGCGCTGTCCGGCCTGCTCGACGTCCACGACGGCGAGGTACGGCGCGGGTCGATCACCCTCGACGGTGAGCCGATCCACTCCTACGGCGCCAGCCGGATCGCTGCCCTGGGCATCAAACAGGTGATGGAGGGACGGCGGATCCTCGGCGACCTGACCGTCGAGGACAACCTGCGGATCGGCGGACACGTCAGCCCGCGCTCGATCCGGAGCAACCTGGACCGCACCTACCAGATGTTCCCGGTGCTCGCCGATCGGCGGCGTTCGCTGGCCGGCTACCTGTCCGGTGGCGAGCAGCAGATGCTGGCGATCGGGCGGGCGCTGATGTCTGATCCGAAGTACCTGCTGCTGGACGAGCCGAGCCTCGGCCTGGCGCCGATGATCGTGCACCAGATCCGGGACGTGATCGTGCAGATCAACCAGGAGGGCACCACCGTGCTCCTGGTCGAGCAGAACGCCGCAATGGCGCTGTCGATCGCCGAGCACGGCTATGTGCTGGAGAACGGCGCGATGGTGATGGACAAGCCCGCGGCCGACCTGCTCGCCGACGGCGACGTCCGGGAGTTCTACCTGGGCCTCGGGGCCGAAGGCGCGACGAAGTCCTTCCGCGACGTCAAGCACTACCGCCGCCGGAAGCGGTGGCTCTCATGACCGCGACGGAGGCTCGTCGGAGCGAGAGCACGCCGGGATCGACTTCGGTGCTGACGTTCGAGGACGTCGTGCTCGGGTTCGACGGCGTGACCGCTCTCAACGGTGTGACCTTCCAGGTGGATCCGGGCGAACTGTTCGCCGTCATCGGACCCAACGGCGCGGGCAAGACCTCGATCTTCAACGTGCTGTCCGGCGTCTACCGGCCGCAGCGTGGCACGGTCCGGTTCGGTGACGACGACCTGATCGGGCGGCGGCCGCACGCGATCGCGCGGCTCGGCATCGCCCGGACCTTCCAGAACATCGAACTGTTCTCGAACCTGACCGTGCTGGACAACCTGATGCTCGGCCGGCACCTCCATCACCCGTACGGCGTCCTCGCCGCGCTGGGCTGGATCGGCAAAGCCCGCCGCAACGAACTGGCCAACCGCCAGGCGGTCGAGGAGATCGTCGACTTCCTCGAGCTGGCGCAGTGGCGGCGACTCCCGGTCGGCCTGCTGCCGTACGGCGTACAGAAGCGGGTCGAGCTCGGCCGGGCCCTGGCCTCGGAACCGAAGCTGTTGCTGCTGGACGAGCCGGTCGCCGGGATGAACCTCGAGGAGACCGAGGACATGGCCCGGTTCATCCTCGACATCCGGGACGAACTCGGGCTGCCGATGGTGATGGTCGAACACGACATGGGCCTGGTGATGGATCTGGCCGACCGGATCATGGTGATCGACTTCGGCCGGCCGATCCGCACCGGTACGCCGAAAGAGGTGGCCACCGACCCCGACGTGGTCCGTGCCTACCTGGGCGAGGAACACCGAGTGGTGGAGCGGTCATGACGACGGTCGCGGCTCCGGTGACGACGGCGACGATCGCCAGTCGGGTGCGGGATCGCGCGGCGGCGTCGCCGGAGCTGATCGCCTTGCGGGAGAAGGACCTGGGGATCTGGCAGCAGGTCAGCTGGCGCGGGTACTGGGACACCGCGGAGCTGGTCGCACACGCCTTGCTTGCCCTCGGCATCGAACCGGGCGACCGGGTCGCGATCCACTCGGAGAACCGGCGCGAATGGCTCTACACCGACGTCGGCACGGTCGCCGTCCGCGCCGCCACGGTCGGCCTGTACCCGACCAATCCGGTCGCCGAGGTCGGCTACCTGCTCCGCCACTCCGGCGCGAGGGTGCTGATCGCCGAGGACCAGGAGCAGGTCGACAAAGCCCTGGCCATCGACGACCTGCCCGACCTGACACACGTCGTGTACGTCGAGCCCCGCGGCATCCGGAACCGGTACGACGACTCGCGCCTGCTCGCCTGGCCCGATTTCCTCGCGCTCGGCGAGGAGCATCGACAGGCACATCCGCAGGCCGTGACCCAGCGGATGGACGAGTCGCGACCGGACGACGTGGTCACGCTGATCTACACCTCCGGCACCACCGGCCCGCCGAAGGGCGTGATGCTCACGGCGGCGAACGTCGACTTCGCCATCCAGGAACTGATCGAGCGCGGCGGTTTCACCGCGCCACCACCGTCGCCCCGCGACAGCGTGCTGTCCTACCTGCCGTTGTGCCACGTCGCCGAGCGGATCTTCAGCGGCTGGTTCGGTGCCGGCGCCGGAGTCTGCGTGCACTTCGCCGAATCGATCGAGACCGTCGCCACCAACCTGCACGAGGTCCAGCCGACCGTCCTGTTCGGCGTACCCCGGATCTGGGAGAAGATCGCGGCCGGGGTGCAGATCCGGGTCGAGTCCGCCGACCCGGTGAAACGCGCGATCGGTGGCTTCTGGTTACGCCGGGCCGACTGGATCGGCGACACACTGGCGGCCAACGAAGGTCGTCATACTGTGGCGTCCAGAGCGGTCTACGCCGTCGGATGGCTGTTCTGCTACCGGGCGCTGAAGGACCGGCTAGGCCTGCGCAAGGTCCGGTACGCCGCCTCCGGTGCCGCGCCGATCGCACCCGAGGTACTGCGGTTCTTCATGGGCCTCGGCCTGCCGATGCACGAGGTGTACGGCATGACCGAGAACACGGCGGTGGCGACCGCGAACCGCCCGGGACGGGTCAAGGTCGGCACGGTCGGCGAGCCGCACGCCGGCGTCGAGGTACGGATCGACGAGAGCACCGGCGAGATCCTGACCCGGCACCCGGGCACGTTCGCCGGCTACTGGCACGACCCGGACGCGACCGCGGCGGTGATCGAGCCGGACGGCTGGCTGCACACCGGCGACGTGGGGGAGTGGGTCGACGGCACGCATTTGCGCATCACCGACCGGATGAAGGACATCATCATCACCGCGGGCGGCAAGAACGTCGCGCCTTCGGAGATCGAGAACGCGCTCAAGGCGTCGCCGTACATCAAGGAGGCGCTCGTGGTCGGCGACCGCCGCAAGTTCCTCGCGGCCCTGATCGGCATCGAACCGGACACGGTCGGCCATTGGGCCCAGATGCACCGGCTGCCCTACTCGACGTACGGCGATCTGTCCGCGAAGCCCGAGGTGATCGCGTTGGTGCAGACCGTCGTGGACGAGGTGAACGTCCGGTTCGCCACCGTCGAGCAGGTCCGGTCGTTCCGGCTGCTGCCGAAGTTGCTGGATCACGAGGACGGCGAGCTGACCGCGACCCAGAAGCTCAAGCGCAGCGCCGTGACGAACTCGTTCGCCGAACTGGTCGAGTCCATGTACGCGGAGGGTGCCCGGTGAACGAGTTCATCGCCACGGTGGTCCGCGGGCTCGGCAACGGGTCGATCTACGCCTTGCTGGCGCTGGGATTCGTGATCGTCTACAAGTCGATGCGGGTGATCAGCTTCGCCCAGCCGGCCTTCATGATGGCCGGCGCCCTGCTGGTCAGCTACTTCGTGCTGTCGATGAACTTCTTCCTGGCCGTCGTGGTCGCGCTGGTGCTGACCGCGCTGCTCGGGGCCGGCGTGGAGCGGCTGGCGCTGCGGCCGATGATCGGCAAGCCGGTGTTCGTGATCGCGATCATCACCCTCGGCGTCGACATCGTGATCCGCACGGTGGTGAACGCGTTCATCGGCCTGGACATCCGTCAGATGGGCGATCCGTGGGGTCTGCGGCAGGTCGACGTACTGGGGGTGAAGGTCGATCAGCGGCACCTGGCCACGCTGGTCACGACGCTGATCGTGGTCGCGGCGCTGTTCGCCTTCTACCGTTGGTCGCGGACCGGCCTGGCGATGCGCGCGGCGTCGTCGGACCAGGAGGTCGCGCTCGCGCAGGGCGTCTCGGTCGGCCGGGTGTTCTCGCTGTCATGGGCACTCGCGGCGGCCCTGGCCGGACTGGCCGGTGTGTTTCTGTCGACCGGCATCGGACTCGAGCAGAATCTCTGGCTGACCGCGCTCAAGGCTCTGCCGGTGATCATCCTCGGCGGCCTCGACTCGCTCGGGGGAGCGGTGGTCGCCGGACTCTCGATCGGCGTGGTCGAGGCGCTGGTCGGCAGCTACGGCGGCGACCTGCACCCGATCTTCGGCGGGGACTTCTTCCTGGTCGTGCCGTACCTGCTGATGCTGCTCGTCCTCCTGATCAGACCGTACGGCCTCTTCGGCACCAGGGAGGTCGAGCGGATATGAACACCCGCCTCGGACGGCCGATGCTGTACCTGACCTACGGGCAGGACATGGCGTTGCTCAACACCCCGGCGAAGCGCGGCTGGACCTTGGTGCTGGCGATGGGTGCGGTGGCGCTGCCCTTCCTGCTCACCGACGACCTGCTCCTCGTACTGGCCACCGCTTGTGTCGCGTCGATCGGCGCGATCGGCCTGAACATCGTCACCGGGTACGGCGGACAGGTGTCGCTCGGGCACGCGTTCTTCCTGGGGATCGGGGCGTACACCGCGGCGGCGATCTCGGGTGATCCGGACAGCACCCGACTGATCGGCTTCGGGATCACCTCGGTGCCGATCTGGTTGCTCGGAGCGGGTCTGGTCGCCGGACTGGCCGGGCTGATCATCTCGCCGTTGGCGGCCCGGTTGCGCGGGTTGTACCTGGCCGTGGTGACGCTCGGACTGGTGTTCATCGGGGAGCACATCTTCAAGCACTGGAAGCACCTCACCGGGGGAGTCGGGGTCGGTCGGCCGGCCGCCGTACCGGAGTTGTTCGGGATCCAGTTCGCGGTCGACGGGGAGGTGTTCACGAAGGCACAGAAGCTCTATCTGCTGATGCTGGTGCTGCTGGTGATCTTCGGCGTACTGGCTCGCAATCTCGTCCGGTCCAGGGTCGGCCGGGCGCTGGCCGCCGTCCGGGACCGGGATCTGGCCGCCGAGGTGATCGGGGTCGACGTGACCCGGTACAAGATGATCGCGTTCGCGGTGTCGTCGTTCTACGCCGGCGTCGCAGGCGCGCTGCTGTACGTGATGATCGGGTTCGTCGAGCCCGGGTCGTTCAACCTCGCGCTGTCGGTGCAGTACATCGCGATGATCCTGATCGGCGGCGTCGCCACCATCTCCGGATCGGTCCTCGGCGCCCTGTTCATCACGCTGCTACCGCGGGTCACCCGCGAGCTTCCGGCGGTGCTGCCGTTCATCAGCGGCAGTTCCGGCTCCGGGGGCATCACGGTCTTCCAGGTCGAGACGATTCTCTACGGCCTGTTGATCATCGGCTTCCTGATCTTCGAACCGCGTGGGCTGTTCGGGATCTGGATCCGGCTCCGCACCTACTGGAAGTCATGGCCGTTCTCGCACTGACCCCGCACGTCCGGGGGCCACCGACCGGCCGGAGAAGGAGTATCGATGAGCGTTCGCAGGGGTATCGCCATCGCGCTGGTAACGGCGATGGCTGTGCTGGTGGGGTGCCGGAACGACGCCCCGGAGACGCAGGAGGCTGGTTCGGGCGTCAAGTTCGACGTCGGGGTCACCAGCGAGCCGTGCCCGGGCGCGGTCGACGCGGCCAAGGGCTGCATCTACCTCGGGTCGATCTCGGACCTGACCGAGGGCCCGTTCAAGGCACTCGGCGTACCGATCACCGAGGCCCAGAAGGCGTTCTGGAAGCGGGTCAACACGGCCGGCGGGATCGGCGACTTCGAGGTCGACGTGACCAAGTTCGTCAAGGACAACAAGTACAACCCGCAGACCCACAACGAGGTGTACGCCGAGATCAAGCCCGACGTACTGGGACTGGCCCAGACGCTCGGCTCGCCGACCACGGCCGCCATCCTCGGCGACCTGAAGTCCAGCAACGTGATCGGCGTACCGGCGTCGTGGACCTCGGCCTGGGCGTTCGAGGACGTCATCCTCGAGTCGGGCACGAACTACTGCTTCGAGTCGATGAACTCGGTCGACTTCGGGGCGGAGACGCTGAAGGCCAAGAGCGTCGCCGCGGTGCACTTCCCGGGTGACTACGGTGACGACGCCGCGGCCGGGACCAAGCTCGCGGCCGAGGCGAACGGGATGACGTTCACCGACATCCCGACCGCGCCGGGGCAGGAGAACCAGGGGGCGGCGGTCCAGAAGCTGCTCGCGGCCAAGCCCGACCTGGTCATCGTGTCCACCGGTCCGACCGAGGCGGCGACGATCGTCGGCGGCGCGGCCCAGAACGGGTTCAAGGGCCAGTTCATCGGCACCAGCCCGACCTGGAACGCGGCGCTGCTGAAGAGCCCGGCCGCTCCCGCGCTGACCGCGCTCTACCGGCAGTCCGGACCATGGGCGCCGTACGGCACCGACACCCCGGGGCACAAGGCGCTGGCCGGGGCGCTGGACCCGACGATGTTCAAGGCCGCGCCGAACGACGGGTACACGGCCGGCTGGGTCTGGTCGTACCCGATGAAGGCGGCCCTGCAGAAGGCCGTCGACTCCAAGGACCTCACCCGCGCCGGGTTGCTGGCCGCGGTGAAGTCGCTGGAGACGGTGGACTACGAGGGGATGCTGCCCGCGGAGGCCGGCAAGTTCGGCGGTACGCCGGACGAGCGGGTGTTCCGGAGCAGCATCATCTCCAAGGTGGACCCGACGGCGCCGACCGGTGTGAAGGTGGAGAAGGACTTCTTCACCGGCAAGACGGCCGAGAAGTACCAGTTCACCAAGCCCTGCTACCAGTAGGTCGTTGAATGTCGTCGTACCCGCGGGTCTGAAGCCCGCGGGTACGACGGCGCGCGGTTCGCCTTGTCGTTGACTGTCGTTCACCATACGTTCATCGATGACCGGCAGATCTTTTCCGCCCACGAGGAGGCCGTACCGTGTCCGTTGATCCCCATCCCCTGTCCCGACGCCAGTTCGTCAGCCGTGCCGCGGCGGCGGGCGTGGCGGTCAGCCTGGCCGGCTCGGTCGAGGCGCTGTACACCGCGCAACCCGCGCTCGGCACCTCCGGCCCGAAGATCGGCTACGGCCCGCTGATCGAGGACCCGGACGGCATGCTCGACCTGCCACGCGGGTTCGGCTACAAGATCCTGTCCCGCGAAGGCACGGTCCGGCCGGACGGGCTGAAGATCCCCAGCCGCTTCGACGGCATGGGCGTGTTCCCGGACCGTGATGGCGGGAACCGGCTGGTCCGCAACCACGAGTGCAGCCCCACGTCCGTGATCAAGGTGGTCGCCCCGGCCGAGCGGACCTACGACCCGGCCGGCGCCGGGGGCACCAGCACGCTGGTGGTGGACCGCCACAACGGCGCCACCAAGGAGTTCGTCAGCCTCGGCGGTACGGCGATCAACTGCTCCGGCGGCCCCACGCCGTGGCGCACCTGGCTGACCTGCGAGGAGACCGAACTCAAGGCCGGCGAGAGCGGTTACACCAAGGACCACGGCTTCATCTTCGAGGTCGACCCGTACGACGACCGCCGCAACGTCAACCCGGCCCCGTTGAAGGAGATGGGCCGGTTCCAGCACGAGGCGGTGGCCATCGATCCGTCCACCGGGATCGTGTACGAGACCGAGGACGCGTTCGTCGCGCCGCTCGGCGGCTTCTACCGGTTCCTGCCGAACCGTCCGCGCGGCGGCTGGGGAACGCTGCGGGCCGGCGGGGAACTGCAGGCCATGCACATCCCGGATCTGCCCGACCTGTCCGTCGTCCAGGAGGCCGGCGCGCTGTTCCACGGCGTGGAGTGGGTGAAGGTGCCGGATCCGCTGGCGACGACCGAGTCGGTCCGGGCGCAGGACTACGCGAAGCCGATCACGGGCGGCTACAAGCTCGAGGGCTGCTGGTGGGGCGACCGGGACCGCTGCGTGTACTTCGTCTCGTCGTTCGCGCGGACCGAGCTGGGTCCGAAGGTGGACCACGACGGCCAGGTGTGGCGGTACGACCCGCGGAAGAAGACGCTGCGCCTCGAGGTGATCTTCACCCGGCCGAAGCCCGGCTCGGACAACCCGGAGTTCGATGCCCCCGACAACATCACGATGTCGCCGTACGGCGGTCTGATGATGTGTGAGGACGGGCTCGGTGAGCAACACATCCTCGGTACCACCGAGGACGGCCAGGTGTTCAAGTTCGCCCGCAACCGGGTGAACCTCGGCACGCCGGAGGACCCGGAGTACGGCGAACTGTCCGGCGTCGGCTTCTCCGCCGACGGCCGGACGATGTTCTTCAACGTCTACAACCCCGGCATCACCTACGCCATCACCGGCCCCTGGCGCCGCCGCCGCTGAGCCGCTGACGGAGCACACGAGGGGATATCCCCGGACGGTGTGGGTTCTCCCTTGGTATACGAGCAGAGAACCCACAACGGCGAGGGATATCCCCTCGTGTTGTCAGGGGGCGGTGGGGGTGGGGGTGATGTGGATGGCGGCTTCCATGTCCAGGACCCGGTGGTAGTCGGCGTCGAGGGTGGCCGGATCGCTGTGGATCAGGATGACCCAGGCCAGGCAGGTGAACAGATCCACGGTCTCGGGTACGACGGCGTCCTCGTCGTACAGGATCTTCATCCAGTGGAACGACTTCAGCGACTCGATGTCGTCGAAGACCTCGCGGTTGCGGAAGTACCCCTCGCGCGGCGCGATGACGAAGATGCCGCGCAGGTGCTGGACCAGGTCGAACCCGTCCCGCACCTCGCCGCGCACCCGGTGCGCCACCGTCCGCTTGATGTGGTTGTCGCCGGTGGCCAGGTCGCTGACCATCTGGTGACCGCCGCCGGCCGGCCGGGCCGCGACCTCGATCAGCCGCGGTCCGTCCGGCGTCATCATCACCTCGACATGACCGCAGCCGACCCGGATGCCGACCGCGTCGAGCACGTCACGGGTGTACGGCCACAGCGCCTGCACCTCCGCGTCGTCCTCGGCCAGGAAGTCGATCCGCCGGTAGATGCCGATCTTGTCGCCCCGGCCGACCTTCGTGTAGCGGCAGACGTCGACCAGCGCGTGCTTGCCGTCCACGCTGTAGGTGTCGACCAGGTACTCCGTTCCTTCGGCGTACTCCTGGATCAGGACGGCGTCGTTCGTCAGCCCCATCTTGTTGGTCCGGCCAAGGACCCGGTCGAACCGCTCCCGCCAGTCGCCGTCCTCGAAGACGACGTACACCTCGTCGCCGGCGGCGCTCTTCGGCGGCTTGATCACCAGCCGCTTGCCGAGCAGGTCGTTCTCCTTCAGCCACCGCTCCGCCTCGACCGGATCCGCGGTCAGGAACTGGCGCAACCGCGGCACACCCGCGGCCTTGAGCGCCTGTGCCATCTCCCATTTGTCCCGTCGCGCCGGCGCCAGCTCCGGGACGTTGCCGGTGCCGGGCGCGAGAAGCCCGGTCAGCCGGTCGCACAACTCGACCCCGCTCTCTGCACCAGGCACCAGGTACTCGGGCTCGTACTGCCTCAGCTCCTCGGCCAGCGCCTGGACGTCGCCGGTGAAGTAGTGCACGTGCTCGAAGTCCTCCGGATGCCAGCTCGTCGTGTACGCCGGTGGTGGCTCGGAACCACTGAGTACGGCGACCGGCAGCCGGCCCGCCTCGCGGAACGCGGCCGGATATTCCTGTCCCGTGGACAACGGGTCCACGATGATCGTGTAGTTGCTCATCCTGTCCTCCTACGAGCTCTCGCTCGGCAACGGCTCCGCGGCCGGGGTGATGTCGGTGGTGGTCTCGTCGGCGGTCGTGGGCGCCATGCCGAAGTACGCGAGGACGACGCCGATCGCGCCGGCCAGCCCGCACCAGACCCAGACCCGGGTGCCGGACGTGTTCCACACCCACACCCCGAGGAACGGGCCGAGCGCTGATCCGAGGCCGAACATCGCGTGCGCCGATCCGACGTACCGGCCGAGCAGCGGCTTCGGTGCGGCCATGCCCGGGTACGCGAACATGGTCGGGCCGCCGATGATCTCGGCCAGCGTCCACAGCAGGGTGCCGATCACGAAGATCGCCAGCCCGCCGGGCAGTGCGTAGAACGCGAGCCCGCCGCCCAGCAGTACGAACCCGGTCATCGCGACCACCCGGGCCGGACGGTTCTGCACCACCTTCGTCACCAGCAACTCGCAGGTGATCACGACGAAGCCGTTCAGCGCGACGATCGCGCTGTACCACCAGGTCGACAGTCCGTCCGCCTTCATGTGCAGCGGCAGCACGGCCAGGTACTGCATGTAGATCGCCGCGTTGATGAACATGCACAGGAGGAACAGCACGTACTTGTAGTCCCGCAGTACGGCGACGTACCCGCCGGCCGACGGTTGGTCCTCCGGGGTTTGCTCGACGGCGGCCGCGGATCGCTTCGGCAGCGCGACGATCGCCACGGCGGCGTATGCCAGCGCGGCGACCGCCTCGCCGATGAAGAGCAGGTTCCAGGACACCGCGACGAGGGCGGCGCCGATCAGCGGCGCTGCCGTCGTACCGAGGTTCATCGCCAGCCGGTAGACCGCGAAGATCATCACCTGGCGGTTCTTCGGCGTCAGTTCGGTCAGCAGGGCAGCGGACGCCGGGCGGTAGAACTGACCGACCGCGCCGGCCAGCGCCACCACGACCACCACGGCCGTGTAGCTCGGCACGTAGGCGATCGCGAGGACGAACCCCGCCATCCCGAACATGCTGATCATCACCGCGGCCCGCGGCCCGACCCGGTCCGACAGCGATCCGCCGATGATCAGGCCGATCACCGAGCCACCGCCGTACACGCCGAGCGCGGTGCCGGCCTGGACCGGCGTGAAACCCTTCGAGGTGGTCAGGAACAGCACCAGGAAGACCTGCAGGAACCAGCCGAGCTTGTTCACGAAGACGCCGACCAGCAGCGCCTTCACCGGCACCGGAGCCTCCCGGATGGTCTCCCAGATGCCGGTGCTCTCGTCGGTCGCCGTCATGGTGTCGGCTCCTTCGGATGACCTGACCAGCGCAGCGCCTTCTCCGCCGCGTCGAGTCCGGCGCGGCAGTCGTCGACGGTCGTGGCGACGGTCGTCGCATAAGCGATCCGGCCCCACAGCGTGCCCGCCGGCGGGGGACTGGTCGTGGCTCCGGCCTCCATCAGCGGCACCAGTTGGTCGATCGTGGCGGGAAGTCCGTCGGCGTCGAAGCCGACCGAGTCCAGCACCGTGTCGTCCTCGTCCACGTAGAAGAAGCGGACGCCGCCGACCATCGTGCGGTCCGGCAGCAGTGCGGGCTGACGTCCGCACGCGACCGCGGCCGCGGCCAGCCCCGGATCCACACCGGTCGCCTGCAGACCGAGGTACGGGATCAGGTCGCCGCCGATCCGCGCGTTGATCTCGATCAGCTTCGGTCCGTCGGCGGTGATCATGAGCTCGGTGTGCGTCACGCCGTCGGTGAAGGCGACCGCCTTGTGCGCGTCGACGAGTACCTGCAGCAACTGGTCGTCGGCGAGCAACGGATCCGCGGCGTCCACGAAGTGCCCGATCTCCTCGGCGTACGGCGGGTAGCCGATCTCCTTACGGGCCAGGCAGAACGGCGTCACCTGACCCTGGTACACCGCGGCGTCGATGCTGATCTCGTAGCCGTCGGCGAACTCCTCGACCAGGACCTTGACGTCGTAGTGCGGCGCCTCCGGCACGGTCGTGTCGTGGGCGAAGTCCCAGTTCGCCGTGAGCTCCTCGGGCGAGTCGACCTTGACCACACCGAGGCTGGCGGCCAGCGCACGGGGCTTGAGGATCACCGGATAACCGAGGTCGCCGGCGACGGCGAGTGCCTCGTCGACGGTGTCCACCAGGATCGACTTCGGCTGCGGGACCCCGTGCTCGGCGAGCGCCGTACGCGTCAGATGTTTGTCGCGGCAGCGGTTGATCATCGCGACGTCACCGCCGGGCAGTCCGAGCGCTTCGGCGATGTGCGCGGTCTGCAGGATCCGTGCCTCGTCCCAGCACAGCACGCCGTCGATCGCTTCCTTGTCGTTGAGTTCGTTCGCCGCGGCGACGAGGGCGTCGGCGTCGAGCGTGCTCTCCAGCACGGTCCAGTTCTCGATGTACTCCGTCTCCCAGGTGGGCTCGGCGTGCAGGAACATGTGGATCCGGTACTGCGGTGCGATCGACCGCAGGATGTACTCGCGGAACAGCCGCATGCCGGTGGCCACCACCAGCAGATGAGGTCGGTCGTTCATCTCAGGCCTCCCTGACCGGAGCGGGGATCTGCCGGATGGCACTGATCCCGGTGGTGCCGTCGGCGCGACGGAAGTGGTCCCTGATCCGGATGTTGCCTTGAGCATCGAACTCGGGGACGCTGTGGCACTCACCGCTGACCAGGTCGCCGGTCGCGGTGACCAGGCAGTACGCCGCGTCGAACGAGCAGTCCGGCCGCAGCAACCCGACCAGCCGGCCGCTGCGCAGCGTGCCGCCGGCGTAGAACTCCGCCCAGACGAGGTCGTCTTCACGGTGATACTGCCCGTACGGCGCTCCGCCGGCCGGATCGTCGACCTCGAGCCGGAACCACACCCCGTCGACGTCGGGGACCAGCGGTTCCGGGACTGCCGCGGTCACCACTGCACCGCGCACAACTCGTCGGAGATCGGGTAGATCTCCCGCTCGAACATGGAGTTCAGCACGATCGCGGCCCGGACCGGCAGCTGCGTCAGACCGGCGTTCGTCAGCCCGTGGCTGTACCGGCTCGCGTTGAACGTGTAGATCCGGTGCCCGTTCATGCCCTTCCAGCGCACCGAGTAGTCCGGCTCGACCAGCAGTTCACCGTCGTCGTCGAACTCGATCCGTTCCCGCAGGTCGTCGTCGAAGGGTGCCCCGACGTGCTCCCGGCCGGCCGCGACCACCACCTGCCGGACGACGTGTTCCTCCGGCGTGGCGGTCGTCGTACAGCACAGGCGGATGGTGCCGTCGGCCAGCAACTCGGACGTCCTGACGTCGCGGCCGGGCAGCAAGGTGACCGGGAAGCGGCCGAGTGTCAGCATGCCGTCGTAGTTGGCCTGGTACAGCGCCCGCAGGCCGCCCGGGGTGATGGCGTCGCCGCTGTAGCGAGAGTCGTCGATCATCTCGCGGCGCTTGCCGCGGTTCAGACCCTGCAGGTACTCGATGTGGGACGGCCGGTAGAGCTCGTTGGCCATCGGCGAGTCGTCGATGCTGCGGAACCACTGGTTCCGGCCGAGCCAGCGGATGTCGGTGAAGCCGGAGCCGAGCAGCCGCAGGACACACTCCAGACCGGTCTGACCGCCGCCGACGACCGCGGTCGGCGCTGCCGTGTCCAGCGCGGCCATCCGGACGCCGAGGTCGTCGGCGATGAACGCACGCTCGGCGGGCAGGTCGGTGATGTACGCCGGCCGGACCGGGCGCGTGCCCAGGCCGAGGACCAGGTGTTCGGAGACGGCGGCGGGGACACCGTCGACGCTGACCTCGAAGCCGTCGTCGGTGATGGAGATCGAGTCCACCCGGGAGGTGAAGTGCACCACGCCGAGGCGCTCGGTCGCCCAGGCCAGGTAGCGCTCGTACTCGATCCGGGGGAGCGAGTCGAACTGGGAGTTGATCAGCGCATAGAGCCGCCCGGAGGTGACCAGGTAGTTCAGGAACGTCAGCTCGTGCCGCGGGTCGACCAGCGACACCAGGTCCTTCATCCAGCCGGTCTGCATCCGGACCCCGGGGTAGAGCAGGGGCGTGTGCCAGCCGGTGCCCGGCCGGGCGTCGAACAGGGCGAGCGGTTCGGTGGTGACGTTCTGGTAGAGCGCCGCCAGCGAGAGGTTGGAGGGACCGGCCCCGATACCGATGGTGTGGTAGCGGGGCGTTCCTCGCTGCGGGCCTGGTTCCGTGATGGTCATGCGCTTGTTCTCCGTCCGCGAAGTGGTGGTGCGCGATGTGCCGATCAGGTCGCTCGCGGCCGTCCGGCTTGCGGCCAGCGCGGTTTTCACGCTGCCGCCGGACCCACCGGTGAAGGTGTAGAGCCGATGTGAGCTGCCGAGGACCGACCAGAGGGTCAGTACCGGCGGATCGGCGTAACAGTCGGCGTTGCTGACCATCAGGTCGGGCGCCGACAGCTTGAGGTGTGGCAGCCGTTCGGCGGCGATCCGGACGGCCTGGTCGGCCAGGTCCGGGATCGGCCGGCTGCTGCCGGGAGTAACGGACCACTGGTGGGTGTCGACGCCGAGCAGCAACCGGCCGTCGGCGGTGGGCCGCCCGTACAGGTCGCTGGTCTCGTCGACGAACATCGTCGGCAGGGCGCCGGTCACCCGATAGGTGGCGACCTGGATCGCCTTGGTGCGATACGGCTGGGCCGGGAGGGCACTGCCGGTCAGCAGTCCAGGTGTCCACGGTCCGGCCGCGACGACGACAACGTCGTACCGGTGGCTGGTCGCGGGGAGGCGGCAGCTCACCGATCCGTCCGGGTGCGGGACGAGCCGAAGCACCGGCCCGTCGAGGACCCGACTGCTCGGGCCGTCGGCGAGTCGTTGGATCACGGCCGTCCGGAGTTGGTCCGGCCGGATGAAACCGGCCCGCTTCTCGAGTACGCCGACCGTGCCGTCGGGCAGGCCGTGCCAGCCCCGGCGGCGGAGGCCGGTTCCATCGACGATCTCGGTCGAGCCCGGATGGGCGTGTTCGACCTCGGCGACCGCGGCCTCGAGCCCGGCGTACGACGGCAACAGGTACGTGCAGCCGGTCTCGGTGTACCCGGCCAGCTCCTGCAGACCCTCGAACAACTCGCTCAGGCTCTCGATGGCCAGCCGACGCTGGACCCGGTGGGTCTCGAACCCGCGCACACCGCCGCCCGACGCCGCGGTCGCATCCGTCCCGGCCGAACCGGTCACCAGGTCGACCTCGACACTCTCGCTGAGACGCCAGGCCAGCAGGGCACCGGCGATGCCGGCTCCGATGACGCAGACTCGCATCGCCCTACTCCTGTTCGGACCCGGTCAGCGCCGCGCGCAGTGACCCGGTCTCCTGGACACCGCCGGCCAGCAGCGTGAGCAGACTGCGAACCGCGAGCGGTGGGTCGAATCCCTCCGGCCGCAATGCGCTTTCGCCGCGGGTGAGTTCGATCGCGGCAAGGTCTGGATCGAGTGGCTCGGAAACGCGCCGGACGCCGGCCAGCAATGGCCCGGCGCGGTCGGCGAAGGCGCGGAAGGAATTGAAACTGAAATCACTGCGGAAGCGGTCGGGCCGGTCCCACGCGAGAAACAAGCGAACGATTGACGGGTCTTCGGTCCGGAGCAATTCCGTGGCACCGATCCCGTGTTTCCTGCTGGTCGAGAATTTCTCCCCGGCGAACGTGTAGAACTCGTTCACCACCAAGCCGGAAAGCGGCAGCCGAGCGACGCCGGCGGCGGCCCAGACGGCCGGCCAGTACAGGGCGTACCAGAACGCGTTGTCCAGGCCGAGGAAGTGCCACAATGATCCGACCTGGTCGAGCGCGGCCAGGTACGCCGGTACGTCCGCGGCCTCCGGGTCGATGCCGCGGGCAACGGCATACAGGTCGGAGAGCGCGATCTCGGTGTACGGGCCGATTCGCAGGCCGGTGAGCGGGCCGTCGCCCTCGAGACCCCAGTTGGTGGGGTAGGCGAGTGCGAGCTGCGGGAGTCCGGTCTGCAGGGTCCGGTCGATCAGGTCGCGGACCGCGGGTGGCAGGTCGGCGCGCAACCACAGCGCGATCAGGGCTTCGCGGTGGTCCTCCATCCGCAGTACGGGCACCGTCGCGGCGAACGGACGCGGCTCGCCACCACAGCGGCCGCAGACCGGATCGACCATGGTGTCGACCTGGGTGAGGCTGCCGCACTGCTCACAGGCGCCGCCCGCAGCGGGTGACTTGCACTCGCCGCACAGGCCGCTCAGGTAGGACTCGTGCAGGGTCCGGCCGCAGTCCGCGCAGGCATGCAGGGTGACCTCGCGCAACTGCGTTGCACCGGACGTGATGAGGTGATTCATCAGTTGGCGGATGATCGGTCCGTGCGCCTCGCCGAGCGGATCGGTGAAGACGTCGTACCCGATCCGGGCCAGGTCGTAGGTGTCCTTGATGTCGTCGCGGAACTCCGCGGTCATCACACCGGCCTCGACGCCTTCGCGCTCGGCCCGGGTCAGCACGTAGTTCTGGTGTACGTCGAGGCCGGTGGTGACCACGACGCGCTCACCGCGGGCGCGCGCGGCCCGGGCCGCGATGTCGGCCGCGAGGTAGGGACCGGCCAGGTGACCGACGTGCAACGGGCCGTTGACGGTCGGCTGCGGGGAAGTGAAGACCGTGACTGGATCAGCCATGGCCGGCCTCGGCGGTGATCGGCATCCAATAGGCGCTGAAGACGGTCAGTTCGGTGTCGGCCGACCGGTTCTGTACGACGTGCGCCTCGGCGCTGCTGAGCAGGAAGGCGTTGCCTTGGGGTACCACGTGTTCGCGACCGCCGACGACGACGTACGCCGTCCCCGCAACCACGACGGACAGTTCGAGTTCGGGGTGCTGGTCGACCGGGCTCTCCGAACCCGGGGGAACGGAGTACCACATCGCTTGGAACGGCAGGTCCCGCTCGAGTCCGTACTGCTCCCAGCGGACCACTCGCAGGTCCTTCACGTACTGGTCGTCACCGGTGCTCAGGTCGAAAGTGCGCATGCTTCGCCACCCTCCGTAGCCGGCGCCAGGCGCGGCTGAAGAAGTTGAATGACAGCGGAATGAAGGTACGGAACAACACGCTGCGATCAGCCGTGGAACGAGCACGCGCGACGCCACCAACGTCGGCTACGTGAAAAGCTCGGCGACCCCCCAGTCTCCGTGGCCGAAAATATAAGGAAGGTCGCGCTGCGAGTAAAGAGGAATACGCAGAGAAATTTCGCCGGGAATCAGACGGCGCCGGGAAAGGCGACCGGCGCACCGCCCCAGGTGAGCTGGGCGGCGGCGTTCGCGAGCAGCCCGTTGACGGCGAAAGACCGCACCGCCGGCTTCTCCGCCGACTCGACCAGATCGCCGTACACCCCTGCCAGCCGCCGCTCGATCAGCAAGATCAGCGCCGCCGCCGTCGCCGCGTTGGTCACGGCCTGCGGCAGGTCGTACGCCGGCTCGGCCGCGGCCGGGGTCTCGCCCGCGGCGACCACCAGCTGGCTGAGGCGGTCGCGGTTCGAGCGGTGCTGCTCGTAGGAATCGGTCGCGGACCGGAACCGGGCGCCGCTGAGCTTGCCGCCGGCAACGCCGATGCCGTACAGCGCGGCGTGCTCGCCTGCGAGCGCCGCCTGCAGCGCCTCCACCTCGGTCACGATGCGTCCGCCTTCTTCTTCGCTGGGGTCAGCTTCGTCCCGAGCTGCAGCTCGGACGCAGCGATCATGGCCAGTAGCCGGGCCGGGGTCCCGGAAAGCTTGGCCGCCGCGGCGGCGTGGGCGGCCGCCGCGGCCTTCTCCTGCTTGGCCAGTGCGGCGAGCGCGGCAGACGACGTACTCGCGGCTGCCGGGGCCTTCGGAGTCGCGGCCTGGACTCCGGCAGTCTCCTTCAGCTTGGCCAGATGGCTCGCGTGGTACTTCGCGCCGGCGGCCAGCTGGGTACGCAGGGCCGGGAACTTCCGGCTCGTGCTGGCGTAGCCGAGAGACAATAGAGTCACCTGGGCCGCCGCGGCACTGAGCGCGGCGACCACGGCCGGATCGACGGTCGGCGTCTCCTCGACCTCCTGACCGGTCTTCGGGTCGATGGCGCCCGGCGTACCGGAGCCGGACTCGTCGTCCTTGCAGCCGCCCAGCGCGACAGCACCGGGCAGCACGGCGGCGGTCGCGATGACGGCGCGGCGGGACAGGCGGGGTTCGGTCGGCACGCCGGAACGATACCCGGTGACGCGCCGGTGACCGGCCTGGGACGAGCCGGTGACGTGGACACTGCCGCGGGCCGGATATGGTGGGCTACTGCCCTCGGTCGGATCGCCGGGTGGCGGAACGGGTGCACAACTGGAGAGAGAGGCAGGTCAACCTGTGAGCCGAAGGACTGACCACACGGACACCACGAGCCTCGAGAACTTCCTGCGGCCGATCGTCGAGCAGTTCGGCTGCGACCTGGAGGCCGCCGACCTCGCGCCGGCCGGCCGCCGCCGGTTGCTGCGCGTGCTGGTCGACCGCGACGGCGGGATCAGCCTCGACGACGTCGCCGAGGTCACCAGAGCCATCTCCAAGGCGCTCGACGCCGACGACATCATGGGCGACGGCGCCTACACGCTGGAGGTCTCCAGCCCCGGCGTCGACCGGCCACTCACTCTGCCCCGGCACTGGCGCCGCAACGTCAAGCGCCTCGTCGCGGTCACACTGACCGCCGGTGGCAAGGTGACCGGCCGGATCAAGTCCGCCTCCGACGAGGCGGCCGAGCTGGACGTGGACGGCAAGGTTCAGACCGTCGCGTACGCCGACGTGGCCAAGGCCAAGGTCCAGATCGAATTCAACCGGGCTGCCGGCAACGACGAAACAGAAACACCTGCCGACGGCACGGTGGAGGAGAACTGACATGGACATCGACATGGCCGTGCTGCGGTCGCTGGAACGGGAGAAGGACATCTCCCTGGACGTGGTCGTCGAGGCGATCGAGCAGGCGCTGCTGGTGGCCTACCACCGCACCGAGGGTGCTCAGCAACACGCCCGCGCCGAGCTGGACCGCAAGACCGGGCACGTGACCGTCTATGCCCGCGAGCTCGCCGAGGACGGCACCCTGGCCCGCGAGTACGACGACACCCCGGCCGACTTCGGCCGGATCGCGGCCACCACGGCCAAGCAGATCATCCTGCAGCGGCTGCGCGACGCCGAGGACGAGGTCCGGTACGGCGAGTTCTCCGGCAAGGAGGGCGACATCGTCTCCGGCGTCATCCAGCAGGGCCGCGACCCGCGCTCGGTGATGGTCGACCTCGGCAAGATCGAGGCGGTGCTGCCGGCCCCGGAGCAGGTGCCGGGGGAGAAGTACGAGCACGGCTCGAGGCTGCGGGTGTACGTCGTCGGGGTCCGCAAGGGCTTCAAGGGACCGCAGATCACGGTCAGCCGGACCCACCCGAACCTGGTCAAGAAGCTGTTCGCGCTCGAGGTCCCGGAGATCGCCGACGGCACCGTCGAGATCACCGCGATCGCCCGCGAGGCCGGTCACCGGACCAAGATCGCCGTACGGACGCTGAACCCGTCGGTGAACGGCAAGGGCGCCTGCATCGGGCCGATGGGGCAGCGGGTGCGCAACATCATGCACGAGTTGCACGGCGAGAAGATCGACATCATCGACCACAGCGACGACCCGGCCACCTTTGTCGGGAACGCGCTGTCCCCGGCGCAGGTCACGTCTGTCGAGGTGGTCGACGCCGCGGCCCGCGCGGCGCGGGTCGTCGTACCCGACTACCAGCTCTCGCTCGCGATCGGCAAGGAGGGGCAGAACGCCCGCCTGGCCGCCCGGCTGACGGGCTGGCGGATCGACATCAGGCCGGATACCGAGACGTCTGGCGAGTAGCCGGCACCTGCAGCGCGCCAGGCCTCTGGTGTGACTCGTGAGAGCGAGAAGGTAGACTGATCACTCGGTCGGTCGACTGAGTCGCAACCACACCCTGAGGTTTACGTGACAGTGACTACAGACGCGCGCCCTGGCAAGTCCCGGGAGCGCACCTGTATCGGGTGCCGGAAGCGGTCCGGTCCGGCTGACCTGCTGCGGATGACGGTTTCCGGAGGACGTGTCCTCCCGGATCCCGATCGTCGGGCACCCGGCCGTGGGGCGCATCTGCACCCGGTGGCCGAGTGCCTCGACCTCGCCGTCCGGCGCAAGGCGTTCCCACGGGCCTTCCGGGTCCCGGGGCCGCTCGACGTGACCGGGCTGCAGGAGTACGTCGCGCAGCGTGATAAGCAAGAGGCAAGTGCAGTGCAAACGGCGGCCACCCGGCCGCCCGCAGCGGTCCAGACCGCTGTGACGACATGAAGGCGGGTCATCGACTCATGACCACTCGATGAGTGTCTACCGATGAGTGCAATGCGATGAGCACGTACGTCAACTAACGGTCCGCGCCCAGGCTCGGACCAGAGGGAGAGTAGTGGCAAAGGTCCGGGTCTACGAGCTCGCGAAGGAGCTCGGAGTTACCAGCAAGGTCGTTCTGACCAGACTGAACGACATGGGCGAGTTCGTCCGGTCGGCATCCTCGACGATCGAGGCACCTGTCGTCCGGCGGTTGGCGGAGGAGTTCGAGAAGAACCCGCCGAAGAAGCGCGCGGCCAAGAAGGCCGCCGCCAGTACATCTGCCGCGCCGCAGGCGACCGCTCCGGTCGCGCCTGCCGAGCCGGCCAAGAAGGCTGCACCGGCAGCCCCGGCCGAGCGCCCTGCGCCGGCCCCGAAGCCGACCCCTGCTCCGGTCGCCGAGTCCACCGTGAGCGAGAAGGCCGAGGCCGCTCCGGCTCCGGTCAAGGCGGCGCCTGCACCGGGCGTCAAGCCGGGTCCGCGTCCAGGCCCGAAGCCGGCTCCCCGGCAGGAGGCTCCGGCAGCTCCGGTCGAGTCCGCTCCGGCGGCCAAGGTCGAGGCCCCGGCCGAGACCACACCCGCGCCCTCCTTCGAGGCTCCGGCTGCCAAGGCGGCCACCTCCGAGGCGCCGGCCGCTCCTGCTCCGAGCCGTACTCCGGCTCCGAGCCGGCCGACCCCTGGTCCGGCGCAGCAGCGTCCGGCCGCCGACAGCCCGGCTCGTCCGGCGTCGCCGCGTCCCGGCGGTCCGCGTCCGGGTGGTCAGGGTGGCCCCCGTCCGGGTGCTCCGCGTCCCGGCGCTCCGCGTCAGGGCGGTCAAGGTGGCGGTCCCCGTCCGGGCGCACCGCGTCCGGGTAACAACCCGTTCAGCTCCACCCAGGGCATGCAGCGCGGTGGCGCTCGCCCGGGTCCGGGTGGACAGGGCGGCGGCTCCGGCCAGGGTGCGAGCCCGGCCGGGATGGCGCCGCGTCCGCCGCAGGCCCGCAGTGGTGGCGGCAACGACCGGCCGCGTCCGAGCGGCGTTCCGGGTGCTCCGCGCCCCAACCCGGCGATGATGCCGAAGTCCTCGGCGGGCACCTTCACCGGTCGCCCGTCCGGTCCCGGCGGCGGCAGCGGTGGCGGTGGCGGCGGTGGCCGTGGTCGCCCCGGTGGCGGCGGTCCGGGTGGTGGACCCGGCGCTCGTACCGGTGGTGGCGGTGGCGGCGGCGGTGGCTTCCGTCCCGGTGGCGGCGGCCCCAGCGGCCCGCCCGGTGGCGGCGGTGGCCGCCCGGGTCCGGGTAACCGTGGCCGTGGCGGGACACAGGGTGCCTTCGGGCGTCCGGGTGGTCCGGCGCGCCGTGGCCGCAAGTCGAAGCGCGCGAAGCGCCAGGAGTTCGACAACATGCAGGCGCCGGCAGTCGGCGGCGTCCGCGTCAAGCACGGTGACGGCGAGGTCGTGCGCCTCGCCCGCGGTGCGTCGCTGACGGACTTCGCCGAGAAGGTCGGCGTCGACCCGGCGTCGCTGGTGCAGGTGCTGTTCCACCTCGGCGAGATGGTGACCGCGACCCAGTCGGTCAACGAGGAGACGCTGCAACTGCTCGCCACCGAGCTGAACTACGACGTCCAGATCGTGTCCCCGGAGGACGAGGACCGCGAGCTGCTGCAGTCGTTCGACATCGACTTCGGTTCGGACGAGGGCGGCGAGGACGACCTGGTCAAGCGGCCGCCGGTGGTGACCGTCATGGGTCACGTCGACCACGGTAAGACCAAGCTGCTGGACGCGGTCCGCGAGGCGAACGTCGTCGCCAAGGAGGCCGGTGGCATCACCCAGCACATCGGTGCGTACCAGGTGACGACCGAGGTCGACGGCGAGCAGCGGGCCATCACCTTCGTCGACACCCCGGGTCACGAGGCGTTCACCGCCATGCGTGCCCGTGGTGCGCAGGCCACCGACATCGTCATCCTGGTGGTCGCGGCCGACGACGGCGTGATGCCGCAGACGATCGAGGCACTGAACCACGCCCGGGCGGCGAACGTCCCGATCGTGGTCGCGGTGAACAAGATCGACGTCCCGAGCGCGGACCCGGCCAAGGTGCGCGGTCAGCTGACCGAGTACGGCCTGGTTCCCGAGGAGTACGGCGGCGACACCATGTTCGTCGACGTCTCGGCGAAGTCCCGGATCAACATCGACGGGCTGCTCGAGTCCGTGATCCTGACCGCGGACGCGGCGCTGGACCTGCGGGCCAACCCGAACATGCCGGCCCAGGGCATCGCGATCGAGGCGAACCTCGACAAGGGCCGTGGTCCGGTGGCGACCGTGCTGGTTCAGCGCGGCACGCTGCGGGTCGGCGACTCGATGGTGGCCGGTCCGGCGTACGGCCGGGTCCGGGCCATGCTCGACGAGCACGGCGACCCGGTCGAGGAGGCGACTCCCTCGCGTCCGGTGCTGGTTCTCGGTCTGACCGCCGTACCAGGTGCTGGCGACAAGTTCCTGGTGGTCGACGACGACCGCAGGGCCCGGCAGATCGCGGAGAAGCGGGAAGCCCGGGCTCGGGCGGCCGCCAACGCCAAGCGTCGTGCGCGCCGGACCCTCGAGGACTTCATGGCCTCGATGGAGAAGGGCGAGACGCAGGAGCTGCTGCTGATCCTCAAGGGCGACGTGTCCGGTTCGGTCGAGGCACTGGAAGACGCCCTGGTCCGGATCGAGGTCGGCGACGAGGTCAACCTCCGCGTCATCGACCGCGGTGTCGGTGCGATCAACGAGAACGACGTCAACCTGGCCATCGCGTCGAACGCCGTCATCATCGGCTTCAACGTGCGGCCGGCGGGCAAGGCCGGTGACCTGGCCGAGCGCGAGGGCGTCGATGTCCGGTACTACTCGGTCATCTACGCGGCGATCGACGACATCGAGGCGGCCCTGAAGGGCATGCTGAAGCCGATCTACGAGGAGGTCACGCTGGGCCAGGCGGAGATCCGCGAGATCTTCCGCTCCTCGAAGGTGGGCAACATCGCCGGTTGCTGGGTGACCAGTGGCCTGATCCGCCGCAACGCCAAGGTCCGGTTGATCCGGGACGGCGCGGTGGTGGTGGACAACACCGAACTGTCGTCGCTGAAGAGGTTCAAGGACGACGCGTCCGAGGTCCGCGAGGGCTTCGAGTGTGGTCTGACCATCAACGGCTACAACGACATCAAGGTCGGTGACGTCGTCGAGGCCTTCGAGCTTCGCGAGAAGCCGCGCAACTGATCCGCGACGGTGGCCCGGCACTGTGCCGGGCCACCGGAGTAACGTCCGGAGAGGCGGTGTTCTCTCCGGACGTTGTTCATGAATGAGGGAGTGAGCCCTGATGGGTGAAGCAAGGGCGAAGCAGCTGGCCGACCGGATCCAGGTGCTCGTCGCCGAGTTGCTCGAGCGCCGGGTCAAGGACCCCCGGCTGGGGTTCGTCACCGTGACGGACGCCCGGCTGACCGGCGACCTGCGCGAGGCGAGCGTCTTCTACACCGTGTACGGCGACGAGCAGGCGCGGGCCTCGACCGCGGCCGCGCTCGAGTCGGCGCGCGGACTGATCCGCAGCGAGGTCGGCAAGGCCCTCGGTCTGCGGCACAGCCCGAGCGTCGCGTTCTTCCTCGACGCCGTGCCGGAGAACGCCGGCCAGATCGAGGAGCTGCTGGCCAAGGCCCGGGAGGCCGACGCCGAGGTGGCCAAGGCCGCCGCGGGCGCCAAGCCGGCCGGCGACGCCGACCCGTACAAGCACCGCGAGGACGACGAGGACGAGCCGGCCGAGTGAGCGGTCCCGGCTTCACCCCGTCGTCGGACGGCGTCGTCGTCGTCGACAAGCCGATGGGGTTGACCTCGCACACCGTCGTGGCCCGGATCCGGCGTCTCGCCGGAACCCGCAAGGTCGGTCACGCCGGCACCCTGGATCCGATGGCGACCGGCGTCCTCGTGGTCGGTCTCAACCGCGCCACCCGGCTGCTGGGTCACCTGCAGCTGTCGGACAAGTCGTACGACGCGACGATCCGCCTCGGCGCGACGACCACCACTGACGACGCCGAGGGCGAGATCGTGACCACGGCCCCGGTCGACGGCATCACCGCGGAGGCGATCGAGGCCGCGGTGGGCGGATTCCGCGGCGAGATCTCGCAGGTGCCGTCGAAGGTCTCCGCGATCAAGGTCGACGGTCGCCGCGCGTACGAACGCGTCCGCGCCGGCGAAGAGGTCGCCCTCAAGGCACGCGCCGTCACGGTGTCGCGCTACGACATCCTCGACGTACGCCCCGGCGCGGAGTGGATCGACGTGGATGTGTCGGTCGACTGCTCCAGCGGGACGTACATCCGTGCGCTGGCACGTGACCTCGGGGCCGAGCTCGGCGTCGGCGGTCACCTCACGGCGTTGCGGCGTACCCGGGTCGGCGCCTTCGACCTCTCGACGGCACACACGCTGGAGTCCTTGGCCGAGGACTTCGTCTGGCGCCCGATCTCCGAGGTCGCCGCCGAAACCTTCCCGCGGTACGACGCCAGCCCCGAACAGGCCGCCGCCATCCGTACCGGTCGCCCCCTGTCCGGCCTCAAACTGGCTGTCGGCCAAACCGCCATGTTCGACCCCACCGGCACCTTCCTGGCCCTCTACGAACCCCACGGCCCGGTCGCGAAACCCACCGCTGTCTTCGTCAGCTAGGCACACCTCCGTTTCTGTCGGTGGGCGGTCCTACCGTCGGAGGATGAGATATGGGTTCGTGTTGCCGATGGGTGATGCTCGGGATGCGGCGGAGTTGGCGACGCTCGCCGAGGAGAGCGGGTGGGACGGGTTCTTCGTGTGGGAGGCCGTCTGGGGGATCGACGCCTGGGTGATGCTCGGTGCGGCGGCGATGACGACCGAGCGGATCCGGCTGGGGACGATGCTGACGCCGTTGCCGCGCCGGAAGCCGTGGGACGTCGCCGGGCAGACGTCGACGGTCGACAACCTGAGCAACGGCCGGGTGACGCTGGCCGTCGGGCTCGGGGTCTCGGGAGAGGATCGGTTCTGGCTGTTCGAGGACGATCCGGGCCGCAAGGTCCGCGCGGAGCTGATGGACGAGTCGCTGGAGATGCTGCAGTACCTGTGGCGCGACGAGTCCTTCGAGTACGCCGGCAAGCACTACCGCTCCAAGAAGGTCGCCGACCTCGTCCCGCCCGCGCCGCCACCACCGGTGCAACAGCCGAGGATCCAGACCTGGGTGGTCGGCGCCTGGCCTCGACCGAAGTCCATGCGCCGCGCGGCCCTGCAGGACGGCTGGCTCCCGAACTACGTCGTACCGCCCGGCGAGAAGCCAGGGGAGTGGACGCCAGACCTCCTGGCCGAAGGTGTCAGCTGGATCCGCAACGAGCGCGCCGCCCACGGCCTGACCATGGACCGCTACGACATCGTCGCCGAAGGCAGCACCACCGCCGACGACCCCAACGCTGCCGACACAGTCCGCCCCTGGGCAGACGCCGGCGCCACGTGGTGGATAGACGCCGACTGGACCTCCCTGGACCCAGCCACCGTCCGCCCAGCGGCCGAACGCCGCCTGAAGGCAGGCCCACCCCGGGTGGACTGAGAGGCTGCGTCACACACCGGCCAAGTCACGTGGGTGGTGTGGCTGGTTACGCTTGAGGGGTGCGTTCTCGTCCGACCTTG
This sequence comes from Kribbella sp. NPDC049227, assembly GCF_043197265.1. Lineage (NCBI taxonomy): Bacteria > Bacillati > Actinomycetota > Actinomycetes > Propionibacteriales > Kribbellaceae > Kribbella > Kribbella sp. NPDC049227. The sequence goes on from NZ_JBICST010000003.1 coordinate 601,713, forward strand.
CAGTGGGCTCCTGGGCCTGACGTGTTGGCGCTTGAGCCGGGTACGGCGGACGTCGGGCCGGTTGCCGACGTGGTTGCCGGCGGGGGAGTCGTCGTACTGAGTGGGGCAGGGATCTCCACCGAGTCAGGCATCCCGGACTACCGCGGCGAGACAGGCAGCCTGCGCACCCACACTCCGATGACGTACGGCGATTTCACCGCAAGCGAGTCCGGCCGCCAACGCTACTGGGCGCGAAGCCACCTCGGCTGGCGCACGATCGCCCGAGCAACCCCCAACACCGGCCACCGCGCGGTCGCAACGATGCAAGCCCGCGGCTACCTCACCGGCGTCATCACCCAGAACGTCGACGGCCTTCACCAAGCAGCCGGCGCCCGCGACGTGATCGAACTGCACGGCAACCTCGATCGCGTCATCTGCCTCGACTGCGGTACGACGTCCCCACGGGAAGTCCTCGACCGTCGCCTCAGAGCCGCCAACACCACGTTCGAGGGCGAGGCGACCCGGATCAACCCCGACGGCGACGTGGAACTGCCCGACGACATCGTCCGCACGTTCACCGTGGTCCCGTGCACCGTCTGTGGCGGCGTACTCAAACCCGACGTGGTGTTCTTCGGCGAGAACGTCCCGAAGTCCCGCGTCGAGCGCTGCTACCGCCTGATCGACGACGCGAACGCCGTACTCGTGCTCGGCTCGAGCCTGACCGTCATGTCCGGCTTCCGTTTCGTCCGGCACGCCGCGAAGGCCGGCAAGTCGGTGCTGATCATCAACCAGGGCATCACCCGCGGCGACCCGTACGCCGCCCACCGCGTCAACCTCCCGCTCGGCCAGGCCCTGACCGAACTCGTCGACCAGTTGTAGAAACACCTCCGGGCCGGACCGCGCGTGATGTGGTCCGGCCCGGGGGCCGCTCTACGGATTGGAAAGGGTCAGCGTTGCGCGCTGGTCCGTAGGCGGTTCAGGGAGGCCTTGACGGCCTGTGGGGAGGCGGCGGCTTGCCGGGCCAGCACGCGAGCGTGCGCGGCCCACTCCGACTGCTCCGCGGCGGTCACTCTAGCCGGGGCACCGGTCAAGGTCTTGAAGGTCAGTGACGCAACGCCGGCCTGGCCTTCGAAGCGCGGGTGATAGTTCAGTGCCCGGAGCACGTTGATGTCCTTGCCCTGGATCCACGCCTGCCCGTCCGGCGCGCAAGCGTCATGCCCGGTCGACGGCCCGAACGTGTCGACGTACGTCGCTCCGCCAGCGGTCGCGGCCGCGGAGATCGCGGTGTTCAGCGCCTGCTCGATCGAGTACAGGTACGTGTAGTCGCCGTCGGCAAACGGCAGGATCGACGGGCAGGTGCCCTGCTCCGGCGCGATCTTCGGGTAGCCGACCAGCAGGACCGTTGCCTGCGGCGACCGCGCTTTGATGCCCTGGACAACGATCGCGATCCGCGTCTGGGTCTGCGCGATCTTCGCCCGCAGGGTGTCCACGCCGTCGACCGTGAAGTGGGCCTTGCACGGCGCCCCGGCCGGATCGGAGGCCCGCAGCCCGGGACACGTGCCGACGATGTCGCCGAACACGCCGAAGTCGTTGCCGCCGATGCCGAGCGTGACCAGATCCGTGTCCGGCGTCAGCGCGTCGAACTGCGGAGCGGCCGTCCCGAGGATCGTGCTCTGCGGTTGCGTCATGTTGGTCGTGTCGGCGCCACCGCAGCTCACGTCGGTGAACTGGTGCACCCGCAGCATCGTGGCGAGCATCTTCGGGTAGTTGCTGTACGAGCGTGCGCACCCGAGCGACAGCAGGTCCGGTAGCGGGACCAGCGGCGCCGACGTGTACGAGTCCCCGAGCGCGACGTACTTGCTGAAGGCGGGCTCGGCGCCGGCGTTGGACACGGGCAGCGCGGCGACCAGAACCAGTGACGCGCAGGCGGCGACCAGGCGGCGTAGCTTCACGGGACCCTCCCCAGGCTCGGCAGTGCGGCCCCACCCTAAATTGAGTCACCACCTGATCACAAGGGGTGATCGAGTGGTGAGTACAGACCTGCCGCACGGAACGCCCTCGGGGCATGGAATCCTGCTGTCATGCGTGTCTGGCACGGTTTGGACGAGGTGGGTGCGGATTTCGGCCCATCGGTCGTCACCATCGGCAACTTCGACGGCGTGCACCGGGGTCACCAGGAGGTGCTCGCGCACGCCAAGGCGCGGGCGGCCGAGCTGGGTGGACTGCCGGTGGTCGCGCTCACCTTCGACCCGCACCCGATGGTGGTGCTGCGGCCGGACCGGGCGCCGCTGATGCTCAGCGAGCCCGAGGAGCGGGCGGCGCTGCTGGGCAAACACGGCGCCGACGCCGTCCTGATCCTCCCGTTCAACAGGGACGTGTCCAGTTGGCCGCCGGAGGAGTTCATCGACCGGGTGCTGGTCCGGACGCTGCACGCCAAGGCGGTCGTGGTCGGGGAGAACTTCCGGTTCGGCCACAAGGCGGCCGGGCACGTGGACACGCTCGTCGCCGCCGGTGCCGAGGCCGGCTTCCAGGTGGAGGGTCTGAGCCTGGCCGGCGACGAGCAGCCGTGGTCGTCGACGTACACGCGGGAGCGGATCGCCGAGGGTGACGTGGAGGCGGCGGCCAAGGCGCTCGGGCGCCCGCTGCGCGTCACCGGCGTGGTCGTCGAGGGCGACAAGCGCGGCCGCGAGCTGGGCTACCCGACGGCGAACATCCCCGCCGACCCACTGGCCGCGGTCCCGCTGGACGGTGTGTACGCGGGCTGGCTGACCGTCCTCGAGCCCGTCCCCGGCGCTCCGGCGTACGACGAACCGCTGCCGGCGGCGATCAGCGTCGGCAGCAACCCGACGTTCGACGGTGTGGACCGCAGGGTGGAGTCCTACGTGCTCGACCGCGACGACCTGGAGCTGTACGGCGCCCGGATCGCGGTGGATTTCGTGGCCCGGCTGCGCGGCAGCCAGATCCGGTTCGACTCGATCGACGAGCTCCTGGTGCAGATGAAGGCCGACGTCGACGGCGCGCGTCGCATCTTGACAGGGAATTAGGGTGACGCGTCCACGGACTGATACGCTGGCTGCTGCCGTCTGAACGGCCGCGGACAGAGAGTGCTCGGGTGAAGAATGCCCCGGTGCGCCGCGCAACGGAAATCGAGAGGAACTCTGTGTCATCTGTTGATGCTGCAACGAAGAAGAAGATCATCGGTGAGTACGCCCTGACCGAGGGTGACACCGGGTCTCCTGAGGTCCAGGTGGCGCTGCTGACGCACCGCATCGCCGACCTGACCGAGCACCTCAAGGAGCACAAGCACGACCACCACAGCCGTCGTGGCCTGCTGCTGCTCGTCGGCCAGCGCCGCCGGCTGCTGAACTACCTGGCGAAGAAGGACATCAACCGCTACCGGTCCCTGATCGAGCGGCTCGGCCTTCGCCGATGACGTCGCGAGGAGCGGCCCCCGAGTCCCGGGTGGCCGCTCCTGGCGTATTCGTGCTCAGGCACGAGCTCAACAACTGAATACATAGCAACACCGACGAACGAGGCGACGCGAAGCGCGTGGCGGGAGGACGACCGGTCCTCGGTAGTGGCTTTCGGGAGAACTCACAGTTCACCCGCGGGCCTCGATCGAAGACCGGCACCCCGGTAGCTCGCGCCTCGCTGTCGTCCACAGTGAGAGAGGGGTATCCCGTGACGGGATCCACCGGTACGCCCATGGAGGGCACCGAATTCGCCGAGGCCGTGCTGGACAACGGCAGCTTCGGCACCCGCACCATCCGCTTCGAGACGGGCCGTCTGGCCCAGCAGGCCGCCGGCTCCGCCGCCGCCTACCTCGACGGCGACACGATGGTGCTGTCGGCCACCACGGCCAGCAAGAAGCCCAAGGACCAGTTCGACTTCTTCCCGCTGACGGTCGACGTCGAGGAGCGGATGTACGCCGCGGGCCGGATCCCCGGCTCGTTCTTCCGCCGGGAGGGCCGTCCGTCGGAGGAGGCCATCCTGACCTGCCGGCTGATCGACCGCCCGCTGCGGCCGTCGTTCGTGTCCGGCCTGCGCAACGAGATCCAGGTCGTCATCACGGTCCTGGCGCTCAACCCCGACAAGTTGTACGACGTCCTCGCGATCAACGCCGCGTCGATGTCGACCCAGCTCGCGGGCCTGCCGTTCTCCGGCCCGATCGGTGGCGTCCGCGTCGCCCTGATCGACGGCCAGTGGGTGGCCTTCCCGACCCACACCGAGCTCGAGGACGCGGTCTTCGACATGGTGGTCGCGGGCCGGGTCACCGAGACCGGTGACGTCGCGATCATGATGGTCGAGGCCGAGTCGACCCCGGGCACCTTCGAGAAGGTCGCCGCCGGAGTCCAGGCGCCGACCGAGGAGATCGTCGCCGCGGGCCTGGAGGCCTCCAAGACCTTCATCAAGACCCTGGTCGAGGCGCAGGCCGACCTGGCCGCGCGGGCCGCGAAGCCGACCGGTGAGTTCCCGGTCTTCCCGGACTACGCCGACGACGCGTTCGCTGCGGTCGAGGCCGCCGCGTCCGAGGAGCTGGCGCAGGCGCTGACCATCGCCGGCAAGCACGAGCGCGAGGACGCCACCGACGCGGTCAAGGCCGCCACGGTGGACAAGCTGGCCGCCGACTTCGAGGGCCGCGAGAAGGAGCTGTCCGCGGCGTTCCGGTCGCTGACCAAGAAGCTGGTCCGGCAGCGGGTGCTGAAGGACAAGATCCGCATCGACGGCCGCGGGCTGGCCGACATCCGGCCGCTCAAGGCGCAGGTGCGGGTGCTGCCGCGGGTGCACGGTTCGGCGCTGTTCGAGCGCGGCGAGACCCAGATCATGGGTGTCACCACGCTGAACATGCTCCGGATGGAGCAGCAGCTGGACACGCTGTCCCCGGAGACCCGCAAGCGCTACATGCACAACTACAACTTCCCGCCGTACTCGACCGGTGAGACCGGCCGGGTGGGTTCGCCGAAGCGCCGCGAGATCGGTCACGGCGCGCTGGCCGAGCGGGCCCTGGTGCCGGTGCTGCCGTCCCGCGAGGACTTCCCGTACGCGCTGCGCCAGGTCTCCGAGGCGCTCGGTTCGAACGGGTCCACCTCGATGGGTTCGGTCTGCGCCTCCACCCTGTCGCTGCTGTCCGCCGGTGTGCCGCTGAAGGCCCCGGTCGCCGGTATCGCGATGGGCCTCATCTCCGGTGAGGTCGACGGCGAGACGCAGTACGTCGCGCTGACCGACATCCTCGGCGCCGAGGACGCGTTCGGCGACATGGACTTCAAGGTCGCCGGCACCAAGGACTTCGTCACCGCCCTGCAGCTGGACACCAAGCTGGACGGCATCCCGGCCAGCGTGCTCGCGGGTGCGCTGACCCAGGCCAAGGACGCGCGGCTGACGATCCTGGACGTGATGGCCAAGGCCATCGACGCGCCGGGTGAGATGAGCGAGTTCGCGCCGCGGGTCATCTCGGTGAAGGTCCCGGTCGACAAGATCGGCGAGGTCATCGGCCCGAAGGGCAAGATGATCAACCAGATCACCGAGGACACCGGCGCCGACATCTCGATCGAGGACGACGGCACCGTCTACATCGGCGCGACCGACGGTCCGTCGGCCGAGGCGGCCCGGGCCGCGATCAACGCGATCGCGAACCCGACCATGCCGGAGAAGGGTGAGCGCTACCTGGGCACGGTCGTGAAGACGACCAACTTCGGTGCGTTCATCAGCCTGCTGCCGGGCAAGGACGGCCTGCTGCACATCAGCAAGCTGCGTGGCCTGGCCGGTGGCAAGCGGGTCGAGGCGGTCGAGGACGTGCTCTCGGTCGGCCAGAAGCTGCAGGTCGAGATCGCCGAGATCGACGACCGCGGCAAGCTCTCCCTGATCCCCGTCCTCGATGATGAGGCCGAGAAGTCGAAGGGCTCCGCCGAGGAGAAGAAGGCAGAGGCCGAGTCCGCCGAGTGACCCGAGCGATCACCAGCACACTGCTGAGCCCGGAGGCGGGCGGTCCGGTGAAACGGACCGTCCTGCCCTCCGGGCTTCGCGTGCTGACCCAGTCCGTGCCGGGCTTCCGCTCGGTCACCTTCGGCGTGTGGGTCGGCGTCGGCTCCCGGGACGAGCCGGAGCAGTTGGCCGGCGCGACGCACTTTCTCGAACACCTGCTGTTCAAGGGCACCGAGCGCCGCGACGCGCTGGAGATCTCCTCCGCGATCGATGCGGTCGGTGGCGAGATGAACGCGTTCACCGGCAAGGAGTACACCTGCTACTACGCGCGGGTGCTCGACTCCGATCTGCCGCTTGCCGTCGACGTCATCTGCGACATGATCACCTCCGCCACCCTGACGAGCGAGGACGTCGAGAGTGAGCGCGACGTCATCGACGAAGAGATCGCGATGCACGCCGACGAGACGTCGGACCACATCCACGATCTGTTCGCGGAGCAACTGTGGGGCAGGTCGCCTCTCGGCCGCTCGATCACGGGGACGCCGGAGTCGGTCGCGGGACTGTCCCGCCAGCAGGTGGTGGGCTGGTACCGCCGCCGCTACAAGCCGGCCAACATCGTCGTCTCGGTCGCCGGCAACGTCGACCACACGGACGTCGTTCGCCTTGTTCGTAAGGCGTTCGAGCGCCACTGGGTCACCACCGAGGCCGAGCCGGCCCCGGTACGCCGGCCGATCGCCAAGCAGGTGCCGATGTACGGCGGGGTGCGCGTGCACCACCGTGAGGCAGAGCAGGCGCACCTGGTCCTCGGCATGCCGGGTCTGGTCCGCAGCGACGCCCGCCGGTACGTGGCCGGCGTACTGCACGGGATCGTCGGTGGCGGCATGTCGTCGCGGCTGTTCCAGGAGGTCCGGGAGAAGCGCGGCCTGGCGTATTCGGTCTTTACGTTCGGCTCGGCGTACGCGGACTCCGGGATGGTCGGGGTGTACGCCGGGTGCCTGCCGAAGAAGGCCAGCGAGGTGCTCGACGTGGTCCGGTCCGAGCTGCAGGCGATTGCCAGCGGCAACATTACGCCGGACGAGCTGCTCCGCGGCAAGGGCCAGATGCGCGGCTCGGTCGTGATGGGCCTGGAGGACACCGGCGCCAAGATGACCCGGATCGCCAAGGCCGAGCTCGTGTACGGCGAACTGCCCACCGTCGACGAGATCCTGCACCGGATCGACTCCGTCACCCTCGACGACGTCTCCGCACTCGCCGCCGATCTCTACGCCGGCACCCCGGCTCTCACCGTGATGGGCCCGTTCGACGAGGACAGCTCGGCCTTCGCGGTCTGAGGTTCCCCCCTCGACAGTCCCGCGGCACAGGAGCAGACTGGCGAGCTGGGAGGGGGTCCCAGCATGACCACGACAACTACATCGGCAACACAAGCACTGGCCGACGACTTCCGCGGTGACCTGGTTGCTCCGGGCGATCCGTCGTACGACGAGCAGCGGAAAGTCTGGAACGGATCGATCGATCGACGGCCCGCACTCATCGCCCGCTGCACCGGAGCCGCCGACATCCGGGCCGCGCTGGCGTTCGCTCGCCGGACCGGCCTGCAGGTGGCGGTCCGCGGCGGCGGCCACAGCTTCCCGGGCCACTCGACCTGCGACGGCGGCATTCTGATCGACCTCGGACGGATGAAGGGGATCCGGGTCGATCCGGTTCGCCGTACGGCGCGTGCGCAGGCGGGTGTCCTGCTCGGCGAGTTGGACCGCGAGACGCAGGCCTTCGGTCTGGCCACGCCGTCCGGGATCGTCACGCACACCGGGGTCGCCGGACTCACGCTCGGCGGCGGGATCGGCTGGCTGATGCGGAAGTACGGGCTGAGCATCGACAACCTGATCTCGGCCGACGTGATCACCGCCGAGGGCGAGCTGGTGACCGCGAGTGAAGACGCCAACGGGGATCTGTTCTGGGGGATCCGTGGTGGCGGCGGGAACTTCGGCATCGTCACCGAGTTCGAGTTCCGGCTGCATCCGGTCGGACCGATCATCTACGGCGGCCCGATCATGTGGCCGATGGAGAAGTCGCCGGATCTGATGCGGTTCTACCGCGACTGGATCACCGACGTACCCGACGACCTCACCACCGCGGTGATGCATCGGTGGATCCCGCCGCTACCGGCGATTCCGGCCGAACTGCACGGCCGCCCGGTGGTGGTCGTGCTGGCCTGCTACGCCGGTTCGGTCGAGGAGGGCGAGCGCGTCGTGGCGCCGCTCAAGGCGTTCGCACCGCCGCTGCTGGACCTGTGCGCGCCGAAGCCGTACGTCGACCTGCAGTCGATGTTCGACCCGAGCTTCCCGCACGGCCGGTGGTACTACATGCGGTCGTCGGACGTCACCGAACTGTCCGACGAGGTGATCGACATCGCCGCCGCGCGCGGGATGGCGATCGACTCGCCGTACACGTCGTACCCGATCTTCCAGCTCGGCGGCGCCATCTCCCGGGTGAGCCCGGACAGTACGGCGTTCGGCGCGCGATCGAGCGGGCACACGTTCAACTTCGTCGGAGTGACGCTCGGTCCGGACGGGTTCGAGGAGCAGCGGCAGTGGGTCCGCGACTCGTGGCAGGCGCTCGAGCCGCATCAGTCCGGCGTCTACGTCAACTTCCTGAGCGACGAGGGCACCGACCGGATCCGGTCCGCCTACGGCGCCACGACGTACGACCGGCTGAAGGACCTCAAACAGAAGTACGACCCGGGCAACCTGTTCCACCTGAACCAGAACATCCGGCCCCACTGAGCGATAAGGTGACCGATGTTGTGTCGCGTCACCACGTGATCTGCCTCTGGATCCCTCGCTGAACGGGATCGCACGCACTTGACGGCCGACGTGCCGCACCGCGCTGGATCGACCCCAGCGCGGTTTGGCCTGCCGTCTGCGAAAGAGGATCACCGTGCTCGCTCCGCTGTGGGATGCGGTCCGCACCGCCCGCGAATCCCTGTCCGACGCCGTCCGGGTCGCACCGGGCTGGTTGCTGTTCTACTCGGCTCTCGTCCTCGGCCAGGCCGTCCTTCCGGGCGCCCAGGTCGTCCTGCTGCGAAGCCTGATCGAGGGCCTGGACCGGGGCCACGCCTGGCTGCCGTTGATCGGGCTCACGGCGGTCGTGGGCCTGATGTATCCGCTCGCGCAGGTGGCGACCGGCTGTGGCCAGCGGATGATGCTGCGGTTGAGGTTGCACTACCGCGCCGAGCTCGCGCAGGTCGCGGCCCGGCTGAGCCCGAGCCGCCTGGCCCGCCCGGACGTGACGACGGATCTGGAGGCCGCCCAGTCGGCGACGTGGCCGATGGCCGACGTGCCCGGACGACCGGTCCAGGTGCTGGGCGCGGGCGTGACCTCGGTGGTGCTGTGCGCGGCGATCTGGTCGATCAATCCGTGGTCCGGAGGACTCGTGCTCGCCGCGCTCGTACCGACGGTGGTCGCGTTCACGGCCATCGCGCGGATGGAGTCCGCGAAGTGGCCGAAGGTCGCGGAGAAGGACCGCGTCGCCGGGTATGCCACCGAACAGCTCATCCAGCAGCGTCCCGCGACCGAGCTGGCCGCCCTCGGCTCCGGCGTCAAGGTCGCACGGCTGGTCGCCGAACGCCGGGCCGGCGCGACCCGGATCCAGGACGGGATGATCGGGACGGCCATGACGGCGGAGCTCGCGGCGGCGGTCGCGACCGTCCTGCTGTTCGGCGGCGCGCTGGTCGCCCTGGTGCTCGGCGGGGCGACCGGGGGAGCGGCTGCCGCGGCCGTTGCCGGAACCATCTCCGGACTGAACGCGATCCGGCTGTGCGGTTACGCGTTCGGCACGATCGTCACGACCGCGCCGCAGGCCCGGATCTATCGCCGGTTCGTCCGGAGCGCTCCCGAGCGGGAGCCGCAGCTCGTCGTACCGAGGGTCGAATCTGTTGCCCTGGACAACATCACCTTCCGCTATCCGGGCGCGCCGGAACCAACCCTGCGGGACGTGTGTATCGAGGCACGGCGTGGTGAGCTCGTCGCCCTGGTCGGCCTGAACGGGGCCGGCAAGTCGACCGCGGTCAATCTCCTCGTCGGCAGCCTGGCGCCGGATACCGGACGGGTGCTGATCGACGGCCGGGACGCCGCGGAGCTGAGCGAGAGCGAGCGGCTCGGGCACTTCGGCCTGCTCGTGCAGGAGTTCGGGCGGTTCGAGTTCACGCTCCGCGATGCTGTCGGCCTCGGTTCACCGGAGCCGGTGTCCGATGACGAGATCCGGGCCGCGCTGGCGGGCACCTTCGCGGCGGACGTTCCGCTCGGCACGCAGTTGGGCCAGCAGTGGGGCGGCACCGGAATCTCCGGCGGGCAATGGCAACGGCTCGCGCTGGCGCGGATCCGGCTGCGGAACGCCGGTGTGTGGACCCTCGACGAGCCCACGTCGGCGATCGACGCGGAGGCCGAGCGGGAGATCTTCGCCGAGCTCCGGCGCAGCAGCCACAGCCGCATCACGATCGTGGTCTCGCACCGCGCCTGGACCCTGACGGAGATGGACCGCATCTACGTCATCGACGCCGGCTCGGTCGTCCAGCAGGGCACGTATCCGGAGCTGATGGCCCAACCGCACGGCCGCTTCGCGCGACTGTTCGCAGCACAACCGGACTGAGCAGACCGGCTGCTCTCGTGCTCGGGTACGGCGCTCGGCCACAGCGTGCGTGGGGACGGACACTCAGTGCACTCGTGGCCGGATTGGCCGCGACGCGGTGACTGAGCATTTGTGAGCACCTGAGGTTTGGCCGAGATCTGACGTGACGTCTGATGACTCGTCGCGCTTATCGGATTAAGGTAGCCCAGGTTTGCCCACGGGATCACTGGTCGTCTGAGGTCTTGGGAAAGTAACGCCTGCGTTACGCGCCGCCGCTTTGCGCCTGACAACGTTGACATGCGCAGTTTCGACCAGAGAGCATGACGCTTGATCCGCCCGCCTAGCGGCGCTTTGCCGAGGAAGTTGGTTCGACCGTGCGACGTCTGACTGGGGTTGTGGGGGTGACAGTCGGCCTTGCGCTGTTGCTGTCCTCCTGTGGTGACGGCAAGAGCAGCAGTGGCTCTGGTTCCGGGGACAAGAGCGAGATCATCGCGATCGCCGCCGACCCGCTGGAGTACATCAACCCGCTGAACGAGAACGGCAGCCCGGGGATCCAGGTCGCGATGGCGATGTTCGCGCCGCTGGTGACCACGGACCCGAACACGGGCAAGCTGCAGAACGTGATGGCGGACTCGATCACGCCCGACAAGACCAGCCAGACCTGGACGATCAAGCTGAAGCCCGGGAACACCTTCCAGAACGGCCAGGCGCTGACCGCCAAGGACTACGTCGACAGCTGGAACATGACCGCGCAGGGCTCGAACGCCTGGAAGAACAACGGCTTCTTCTCCAAGGTCGACGGGTACGACGCCCTGAACCCGCCGACCCCGGACGGCGCTACCCCGAAGCCGACCTCGGTGAAGACGCTGAGCGGACTGAAGCAGGTCGACGACCTGACCTTCACGGTCAAGCTCAAGGTGCCGTTCTCGCAGTTCGGGCTGACGCTGCAGTACTTCGGCCTGGCGCCGCTGCCGGAGGAGGTCCGCAAGAACCCGGACGCCTACAAGCGCAAGCCGATCGGCAACGGGCCGTACAAGATGGCGGCCGACTGGAACGCCGGTGACGACATCAAGCTGGCCAAGTGGGACGGCTACAAGGGCCCGAACGCGCCCGAGGCGCAGTCCATCACCTACCGCTTCATCCCGAACGCGGACACGGCGTACAACGAGTTCCTGGCCGGCAACGTGGACTTCGTCGACGTACCCCCGACCAAGGTGAAGACCTTCAAGACCGACGCCCCCGACGGCTGGGTCACGGCGGTCAGCTCCGGCGCCAACTACCTGGTCATCCCGGCCTGGGACGCGCGGTACAAGAACCCGAAGCTGCGGCACGCGTTCTCGATGGCGATCGACCGGAAGGCGTTCGCGGACCTGGTCGGGCTGTCCGACCCGGCCAAGGGCCTGATCGCGCCCGACATCGACGGCTACCGCGACAACGCCTGCAAGTACTGCGACTACGACCCGGCCAAGGCCAAGCAGTTGCTGCAGGAGGCGGGCGGGTTCTCCGACCCGGTCATGATCAGCTACAGCACCACGTCGGCGACCGGCCAGATCTTCGCCGAGGCGATCGGCAACATGCTGCGGCAGAACCTCGGCCTGACCGTGAAGTACGCCGGCAAGGCGGGCTCGGACATCACCACGCTGGCCGACACCCGCAAGCTGGACGGCCTGCGGTTCGGCGGCTGGGGACACGACTACCCGTCGATCGAGGACTACCTGACGCCGATGTTCAAGTCCAGCGGCGACGCGAACTTCGCCGGCTACAACAACCCGGCGCTGGACGCCCTGCTGGCCAAGGGTGACGCCGAACCCGACCAGGAGAAGGCGATCAAGATCTACCAGCAGGCCGAGGACATCGCGCTCGAGGACATGCCGCTGATCCCGCTGTACACCAAGTCGAACGCGTACCTGCACTCGGCCAAGATCGAGCCGCGCGTCTCGAAGTACGTCGGGGTGTCGGCCCTCTACGCCACGTTCAAGTGATCCGGTTCATCCTGCGCCGCATCCTGGCGGCGATTCCGATCGGACTGATCGTCACGCTGGGGGTCTTCGCGCTCGTCTTCGCGATGCCCGGGGACCCCCTGCGGGAACTGGCCGGCGACAAGCCGATCCCGGCCGCCGTCCTGGCGGCCAAGCGGGCCCAGTACCACCTCGACGATCCCTTCATCGTCCAGTACCTGCTGAGCATGAAGGACATGTTCACCGGCCACTTCGGTACGACGTTCGCCGGTGCGGACATCGCCGACCAGTTGCGGCTGCGGATCCCGGTCACCCTGAAGCTGGCCACCCTGGGCCTGGTCTTCCAGTGGATCGCGGGCCTGCTGTTCGGCCTGTACGCCGGCTTCAAGCGCAACGGCGTGATGGACAGGTTGTTGCTGCTGGCAACACTCGTGGTGCTCGCGGTGCCGGGGCTGGTGCTCTACTTCACCGGTCAGTACCTGTTCGGCGTCGAGCTGAAGTGGCTGCCGGTCTCCGGCACCCGGGACGGCTGGCCGATGTCGTACCTGCTGCCGGCGATTTGCATCGGCATCACCGGGTTCGCCGGGCTGGCCCGGCTGACCCGGACGTCGATCGTCGACACCGCGAACTCCGACTTCGTCAAGACCGCGCGGGCCAAGGGTCTCGGCGAGCAGCGCATCCTGTGGCGGCACGTGCTGCCGAACGCACTGCTGCCGGTGGTGACGCTGATGGGCATCGACTTCGCCGGCATCTTCGCCGGCGCGGTGCTGGCGGAGAGCATCTTCAACCTGCCCGGGCTCGGCCAGTTCATGTTCCAGGCGATCAAGCTGAAGGAGGGTGGTGTGGTGGTGCTGCTGTCCACCCTCGCGTTCCTGATGTTCATCCTGATCAACCTGGCCGTCGACGTGATCTACGGCGCGATCGATCCGAGGGTGCGCAATGTCTGAGACCTCGCAGGTCTTCGGGGCCGAGACGCAGGACCTCGAAGGCCGGACCCTGTCGAACACCCAACTGCTCCGGGCGTTGCTGCGCAAACCGCAGTTCGTCATCTGCCTGGCGCTGGTGCTGACGTTCTTCCTGATGGCCGCGGTGCCGCGGTTGTTCACCTCGGTCGACCCGCACTTCTGTGCGCTCGCCAAGAGCGCGCGCAGCCGCGAGCCGGGGCACCCGTTCGGCTTCGACATCCAGGGCTGCGACTACTTCGCCAACGTGATCTACGGTGCCCGGCCGTCGGTGCTGGTCAGCCTGGTCGCCGGCATCGGCGGGTTCGTGGTGGCCGGCATCCTCGGCCTGCTGGCCGGCTACTTCCCGGGGCTGGTGGACACCGCGATCTCGCGGGTCGCGGACGTGTTGTTCGCGCTGCCGGGCCTGATCGCGCTGATCGTGATCCTGAACTCGGTGCCGAACCGCAGCATCTGGATCATCGTCGCGATCATCCTGGTGACCGGGTGGCCGCAGGGGATGCGGGTGATGCGCTCCACGGTGTTCTCGGTCCGCAACCGCGAGTACGTACTGGCGGCCCGGTCGGTCGGGGTGCCACCGCTGCGGATCCTGCGCAAGCACGTGTTCCCGAACGCGATGGCGCCGCTGCTCGCGATGACCACGCTCGGCATCGGCGGCCTGATCGGGCTGGAGGCCGTGCTGACCTTCCTCGGCGTCGGCCTGCAACCGCCGTCGATCTCCTGGGGATCGCAGTTCGGCGTGGCCGCGTCGTACCGGGAATCCCCCCACCTGTTCCTCTGGCCGGCGTTGTTCATCTCGACGATGACGATCTCGTTCATGATCATCGGCGACTCGATCCGCGACGCCCTGGACCCGAAGTTGCTGCGATGACGACAACTGGTGAAGTACTGCTGAAGGTCGACGACCTGACCGTCGAGTTCGACACCCCGCACGGCCCGGTCCGGGCCGTCGACGGAGTGTCCTGGCAGGTCCGGGCCGGCGAGACGCTGGCGATCCTGGGGGAGTCCGGGTCGGGAAAGAGCGTCTCGACCCAGGCGCTGACCGGGATCCTGGAGATGCCGCCCGGCCGGATCGTCTCGGGTACGGCGGAGTACCGCGGCGCCGACCTGATCGCGATGACCGTGAAGGAACGCCGCAAGATCGTCGGCGACCGGATCACGATGGTGTTCCAGGACTCGCTGTCGGCCCTGAACCCGGTGCAGTCGGTCGGGACCCAGATCGCCGAGTGCTATCGGGTGCACCGCGGCCTGTCGAAGTCGGACGCGCTGAAGCGGGCGGCCGAGATGCTCGATCAGGTACGGATCCCGGCCGCGGCGCGACGGGTGCGCGACTACCCGCACGAGTTCTCCGGCGGCATGCGGCAGCGGGTGATGCTGGCGATGGCGCTCGCGCTGGATCCCGACGTACTGATTGCGGACGAACCGACGACCGCGCTCGACGTGACCGTGCAGGCGCAGATCCTGGAGTTGATCGCGGATCTGCAGGCTGAGCGGGACATGGGCGTCGTGCTGATCACGCACGACCTCGGCGTGGTGTCGGACGTCGCGGACAACGTGGTGGTGATGTACGCCGGCCATGTCGTCGAGCGGGCATCGACCGCGGAAGCGCTGGACCATCCCGTGCATCCGTACACCGAAGGTCTGCTCGGCTCGATGCCGTCGGCGGACCTGAAGGGCCAGGAACTGCCGACGATCCCCGGCACGCCGCCGTCGCTGCGGGCAATCCCGTCCGGATGCGCGTTCCGGACCCGGTGCCCGATGGCGATCGACGACTGTGCCAAGGAGATCCCGCCGTTGCTCACCGTCGCACCAGGACGAGACGCCGCGTGCATCCTTCGTACGTCCATCTCCGAGCGGGAGGCGGTCTGATGGCCGAAGAGTTGCTGGTGGCAACGGATCTGGTGAAGCACTACGACATCAGCCCGGCGCTGTCGTTCGGCGCCAAGACACTGGTCCGAGCCGTCGACGGCGTGGATCTGACGCTGCGCAAGGGCGAGTCGCTCGGCATCGTCGGCGAGTCCGGCTGTGGCAAATCGACGCTGGTCCGGCTGCTCGCCGCCCTGGAGAAGCCGACCTCGGGCCGGATCGAGTACAACGGCGTCGACGTGAGCAGACTGCGCGGCAGGGAACTGCGCCGGTGGCGCCAGAACGTGCAGGTGGTGTTCCAGGATCCGTACTCGAGCCTGAACCCGCGGATGCGCGTCGGCGAGATCGTGGCCGAGCCGCTGGAGGTTCACCCCGACGTCTCGAAGGGCATGGACATCCGGGCCCGGGTGCGCGAGTTGCTCGACCTGGTCGGCCTGCGGGCCGAGGACGAGTCGAAGTTCCCGCACCAGTTCTCCGGCGGGCAGCGGCAACGGATCGGGATCGCGCGGGCGATCGCGCTCAACCCGGACGTGCTGCTGTGCGACGAGCCGGTGTCCGCACTGGACCTCTCGGTCCAGGCGCAGGTGGTGAACCTGCTGATGCGGCTGCAGCGTGAGCTCGGTCTCAGCATCATCTTCGTCGCCCACGACCTGTCCGTGGTCCGGCACGTCTCGGACCGGGTCGCGGTCATGTACCTGGGCCGTGTCGCCGAGCTGGGCGAGCACCAGCAGGTGTACGACGTACCCGCGCATCCGTACACGCAGGCACTGCTGTCGGCAGAGCCCGGTCTGGCTCGGCAGGGCCGCCAGCGCATCGTTCTGGCCGGTGATCCGCCTTCCCCTGTCCTGCCGCCGTCGGGCTGCCGCTTCCACACTCGCTGTCTCCGTGCGCAGTCACGCTGTAGCACTGAGGAACCACAACTGCGGGACCTCACCTCCGGCCAGACCGTCGCCTGCCATTTCGCCGAGGAAGCGCAGACCGCCTACGCCTCCGCGGCCTCGGTCTGATGCTGGTCGACCCCCGGCCATCGGACGATCCGGCGCTGACCTTGCTGCTGGACCTCGCCCTGAAGGAGCTGTTCACCCGGTACCCGGACAGCCCCTCGACCCACTGGGTCGATCCGGCCACCAGCTTCCTCGTCGCGCTGGAAGACGGTGACGGGCTTGGCTGCATCGGACTGATGCCGGTGCAGGACGGGATCGGCGAGATCAAGCGGATGTTCGTGCACGAGGAGCACCGCGGCCGCGGGATCGCCCGGCGGCTGGTGGCGTCGGTCGAGGCGGTGGCCAGGCACCGGGGTGCGACGGCGATCCGCCTCGCCACAGGCACCCGCCAGCCGGAGGCGGTCGCCCTCTACGAATCGCTCGGTTACCAGCAGACCTCGCCGTACGGGAAGTACGTTCACGATCCGCTGGCGCGGTGCTACGCGAAACGGCTTACCTGACGGCGATGGCCTAGGGTGGCCGCCGTGAAGGGAAGGACGAGCGACCCGACGGGTGCGCTGCCTGGGCGTTCGGTGGTGCTCGCCGGGGTGGTCGTGGTGGCGGGAGCGTTGGCCGCGTGGTGGATCCTGACCGCGGTCCGGGCCGCGAACGAGGGGTTCGACATCACCGACGAGGGCTACTACCTGCTGTCGTATCGGTGGTGGGCCCAGAATTCGCTGGCGTTGACCGGGGTGCAGTACCTGTACGGGCCGGTGTTCCAGTGGCTCGGGTACGACGTCGTCAGCCTGCGGCTGTTCCGGTTGCTGACGCTGGTCGTGGTCCACCTTCTGTTCGGCTACAGCTTCATGCGCTGGTTGCGCGGCCGCCGGCCGAATGCGGCGCCGACGAAGCTGTGGGAGCTGGCCGGGATGGCCGTCATCCTCGCCGCGGGTGGGGTGTCGTACACCTGGATGCCGCAGTCGCCCGGCTACAACGACGTGATCCTGATCGGCACGTTCACGTTGGTCTCGTGTGTGCTGTGGATGGCGACCGCGGTCGACCGGTGTAAGCCGGCGCCCTTCTGGGTGCTGATGGTCGCCGGTGTCGTGATCGCCGCGATGCTGCTGGCGAAGTGGACGTCGGTCGTGGTGATCGCCCTGGCCGTGATCGCCGCGTTGGTCGTACTGGCCGGGCAGGGCGTGAAGGCCGTTGCCCGAGGCATCGGCTTCGCGATCGCCGGGATCGCACTCACCGCGCTGGTCGTGCAACTGTTCGTGATCAAGTTGAACGTCGCGGTGCCCGGCATCATGACCGTGAACAGGTTCATCGCGGGAACGTCGTACTCGCCGACCGAGCTGTTGCACATGTATTGGTCCACCGCCGTCGACCTTCTCGGCCAGACTCTCCGCGACCACTGGCCCCTCCTGGTCGCCGCCGTGATCGCGGTGATCGCCCGCCGGCGCTGGCTCCAGGCCGTCGCTGCGGTCCTCGCCGTGGCCGCCCTGGTCCTCTCGGTACGACGGGTTGTCGTCGACGACGCTGCGATCGGTGGCTCGGCGCATGTGTTCGACTACCCGGTGACCCTGCTGGCCGCCGTACTGGTGGCACTGGTGGTTGCCGTCGCGGCGTTGATCGCCGGACGAGTGCAGCTCACCGGGCGGTCGGTGCTGAGCCGCGAGAACGCCCGCGGCTGGGTGGTGCTCGCGCTGCTCGCGGTGTTGCCGATGGTGCAGGCGTTCGGGACGAACAACCCGCTCTACGTCATCGGGTTCAACGCGTTCGGCGCGTGGGCCGCGGTGATGATCGCGGTGGTGACCGGGATCTGGGCGACGCCGATCACCGCGCGGCTGCTCGTCGGGCTCGTCACGGTCGCATCGCTGGTCGCCGTCGCGTCACTCTCGTACACCGGCCTGTTCCTGTACCCGTACCGGTCGAAGGGTCACGCCGACCTGACCGTGGCGGCGACCATGCCGCCACTGAAGGGCCTCTACCTCGACGAGACCGCGGCGCAGAACTACACCGCGCTCAAGGCCCAACTGGGGCCGTACCTGAAACCTGCCGGGCGCCCGATGCTGGCGTTCGACAAGATGGCCGGGCTGGTCCTGATGCTGGGTGGCAAGCCGGTCGGCGAAGCCTGGGTCGCGCCGAAGGAACGGCCGCGGACAGCCGCCGGCATCGAGGAGGTCTGCCAGAAGGGCCGGCCCTGGAGCCCTGGCCGGGCGCCGATCATCATCCTCAACCGCCGCATCTCCGATGTCGAGATCACTGCCCTGCACGCGTGCCGGCTGGACTTCCGGGCCGACTACGAACTGCTCGCGCCGGCCAAGGACACCATGAATCTGCAGGTCTACGTCCCGCGCCGCGAGCGCGTCGTCAAGACACCGTGACGGCCTCGCCGGGGCCGGATGAGATCCTGTAGCCCTTCGACCACACAGCTGAGAGGGTGCGGATGATCAAGGTCGGTGTGCTGGGGGCCAAGGGCAAGATGGGCGCTCAGACGTGCCTCGCGGTGGAGGAGGCCGAGGACTGCGAGCTGGTCGCGCGGCTCGACCTGGGCGACGAGCTCGAGCAGCTGACCGCGGCCGGCGCGCAGGTGGTGGTCGACTTCACCCGGCCCGAGGTGGTGATGCGCAACCTGGCCTGGTGCATCGAGCACGGGGTCAATGCGGTCGTCGGCACCACCGGGTTCGACGACGAGCGGCTGGCCACGCTCCGCGGACTGCTGGAGAAGAACCCGGGCACCGGCGTACTGATCGCGCCCAACTTCTCCATCGGCGCTGTGCTGATGATGCAGTTCGCCGCCAAGGCCGCGCGGTACTACGAGTCCGTCGAGATCATCGAGCTGCACCACCCGGACAAGGTCGACGCTCCTTCGGGGACGGCACGTCGTACCGCCGAGCTGATCGGCGCCGCGCGGCGTGAGGCCAACGCCGGCCCGATCCCGGATGCGACCACCACCTCGCTGGACGGTGCCCGCGGTGCGGACGTCGACGGGATCCGGGTGCACGGCATCCGGCTGCGCGGCCTGGTCGCGCACCAGGAGGTCCTGTTCGGCGACACCGGCGAGACGCTGACGATCCGGCACGACTCGATGGCGCGGGTCTCGTTCATGGCCGGGGTACTGCTCGGTGTGCGGCGGATCGGCGGCACGCCCGGGCTCACCGTCGGACTCGAACACTTCATGGACCTCGACTAGGTGAACGCCAAGCGTGCGGCGATCGTGCTCGCGGCGGTCTTCGTCGCGTACGCCGCTCTGCTCGGCTGGCGCGGGGTGTTGCTGATCGGAACGGGCGACCCGATCGCGGTCGGACTCGGAATCGCGGTCCTGGTGATCCCGGTGCTCGGTGCGTTCCTGGTCTGGCGGGAGTTGCAGTTCGGTCGTCGTACCGAGGTCCTTGCGCGGGAGCTGGAGTCGACCGGCGGCCTGCCGGTCGACGACCTCCCACGCCGTCCGTCCGGGCGGATCGATCGCGTGGCCGCGGACGAGGCGTTCGAGAAGTACAAGGCCGAGGCGGAGGCTGCGCCGGGGGACTGGCGGGTGTGGTTCCGGCTGTCGACGGCGTACGACGCGGCGGGTGATCGCCGGCGCGCCCGCGCCACCATGCGGACCGCGATCGCACAGCATGAAGCGCATGAAAAGCCGGTGAACTGACCGGGAGTTACCTGCGAGTTGGCTGTGAAGGACGCCGCGTTAACTGACAACGCGGTGTGGAACGGGATACTTTCAAGGGAAGTGCGTGGCAACCGCCACGTACAGGTCGGAGACAGGGTGGAGCCGTCCTGTGCCATCAGACGGGTCTCGCCGCGGCTCGGACGACATGCAGAGCGCGGGGTTCGGCGGTTTGCTGCGACGGCATCGGCGAGAGGCCGGGCTGTCCCAGGAGGGACTGGCCGAGCGCGCCGGTCTGAGTGTCGATGCGATCGCGGCCTTGGAGCGGGGACGTCGGCGTGCGCCGCGAGCACATACGTTGCGGCTGCTCGCGGATGCGTTGCGTCTCGAGGATCCGGAGCGCGCGCAACTCACCGCGGCCGCGCGCCGCGACACCGAGTCGCCCCGGCCGCCGATGCGTCAGCCGCCCGCGCCGCCGAACAACCTGATCGGCCGCACCACCGAAATGACCGCAACCAAACGTTTGCTGGGTCAGCGCATCACCCGCCTGCTGACGCTGACCGGTCCCGGTGGAGTCGGCAAGACCCGCATCACCGCCGCCCTGGCGAACGAGCTGACGGACAGCTTCCAGGACGGGGTCTGCTGGGTCCCGCTGGCGACACTGACCGACCCCGCCGCCGTCATCCCGGCGGTCGCCGCATCGGCCGGACTGCACCCGATGGACGGCAACCGGCTGGCGGAGGAGATCGCCGAGCAGATCGGCCGGAACCAGATGTTGCTGGTCTTCGACAACTGCTCCCATGTCGTCGCGGCCGTCGGCCAGGTCTGTGCGGTGCTGCTCGAGAACTGCCCGAACCTGTCGATCCTCGCGTCCAGCCGGGAGTTGCTGCGGGTCCCCGGCGAGAGCGTGTACGTCGTGCCGGCGCTGGCTCTGCCGCATGACCAGGACCAGATCGAGTCGTCGGCGGCAGTGCGGTTGTTCGTCGAGCGGGCCGTCGCGCGGGGCTACGACCCGGACGGCGAACTCGACCAGGTCGCCCGGGTGGTCCGGCGTCTGGAGGGCATGCCGCTGGCCATCGAACTCGCCGCGGCCCGGACGAACGTGATGACCATCGAGGAACTGGCTGCCGAGTTGGAGACCTCGTTCGGCATCCTCGCCGGTGGTTCGCGGACGGCGTCGCCGCGGCAGCAGTCGATGCGCGGCGCGATCGAGTGGAGCCACGATCTGCTCACGCCGACCGAGCGCGAGGTGTTCGCCCGGCTGTCCGTGTTCGTCGGCGGATGGACGTTGAGTGCTGCCGCGACGGTCATGTCAGGCCGGGCCTCGCCGGGTCCGCAGGAGCGCGCCGAGGCACTCGACCTCACCGGACGCCTGGTGGACAAGTCGCTGATCCGCGTGATCCGGAGGCGCAACGTCGCGCGGTACTACATGCTCGCGGTGATCCGTGAGTTCGCCGCGGATCGCCTCGCCGCCGACGGCGTGGCAGAGGAAGCCAAGCAGCGGCACGCGCAGTTCTACGTCGCTCTGGCCGAAGAGTCGGAAGGGCAGCTGCGCGGTCCGAACCAGGAAGAGTGGCTCGAACGGCTCGACGCCGAGCTGGGCAATCTGCGGGCCGCCATGGCCTGGTCGCTGCGCACCAGTTCGGTCCGCGAGGCACTGCGGCTGTCCGGTGCGCTGTGGATGTTCTGCTACCTCCGCGGCCACTACGCCGAGGGCAGTCAATGGTTGGAGCGTGCGCTGACCCTTGCGGACAACGTGCCGGCCTCCGAGCTCGACGGACTGGGGCCGTTCTGTGCCAAGGCGAATCTGGGCGCCGGCATGCTCTCGTTCCTGCAGTGTGAGTACGACGCCGCGACGACCCGGCTGGAGACCGCGCTGACGCAGTACAAGGATCTCGACGACACGGCCGGTACGGCGCTGGTGATGCAGCGGCTGGGCGGTGTCGCGCGGGAGCGCGGTGACTACGAGGCCGCGGAGGACCTGTACTGCCAGAGCTACGACCTCTACGAGACTCTCGGCGACCGGTCGGGGATGGCGTGGGCGCACAACCACCTCGGGTTCGTGGCCTGGCTGCGCGGCGATCTGGACATCGGCGCTCGGCGGTGCCAACGGGCGCGGGACAGCTTCCGGATGCTGGGCGACGGTGAAGGGCTGGCGTGGTCACTGATCAGCCTCGGGACCATCGCGCAGTACCGCGGTGACCTGAACGGTGCCGAGGACCTGCTGCAGGAGAGCCTGGCGTTGTCGCAGCGGCTCGGATACCGCGAAGGGGTCGCCTGGTCGCTCAACCAGCTCGGCGGCATCGAGCGGCGCCGCGGCCTGACCGAGCGCGCGGTTCATCTCCTCGACGAGAGTCTGGCCGAGCATCGCGACCTTGGTGATCGGTGGCGGTCGGCCAGTGTGCTCGAGGAGCTCGCCGCCGTCGCCCAGCAGCGGGGGAGGAGCGAGTACGCCGCCTTCCTCCTCGGTGCCGCTGACGGGGTGCGGGAAGTGATCGGCGCACCGATTCCGGAGATCGAGAAGCCCGACTACCAGTCGACCCGGGCGGCGATCGAGGAGTCGCTGGAGCGGCGGGCGTTCCGGACCGCGTGGTCGGCAGGCCGGGCCGCACCGCTCGCCGCCGTCGCGGACGGCTATCCACCACCGGGATCGGCTTCCAGCCCGGACCACAGCGGCCGGCTCTGACCCTGGCTCTTACTCGGCTCGGGCTCTGATCCGGCCGGGCAAAACGAACCGATCAGCAGTCCACCAGGTCTGCTGATCGGAAGGTTGCCTCGCGGAGCACCACGACCTGGGGGATCGACGGTACCCCGCGAGGGATCTAGGGGCGCGGGATACGGACCCGGCCGGCTGTGTCTCTGTCTGACCCCCCAGGCAGTCCCCCCACCTCACAGCCGGCCGAAGCCGTGTGGCGAACGTCCGTGCCGTCGAGCCCTCCCGGTCGACGCCCCGTTCCTCCGCGCTGACTCAAGGTTGTCGAAATCACGCTGTGTCAGACAGGGACGGAACCCTGACATCGCCCTGACAAATATGTCCTGACAACGAAAGTCCCGGCCGGATTTCGCCGACGGTGATCGGGAACTGCCCGTGGGTAAGGGAAATCCCCCGGAATTCAGCGCATTTTCTTTGTCTCATCGGGCAGCACTCAAACGCTCGTCCGGATCAGTGCAGATATCCGGAGACCGCTTTCGTGAATCCCGCGATCCGGCGCAGCGGCGCGTTGCCGCCGTACTCCGGCTGTCCTGCGCCGGTGGCGGTCTCGTCGCCAGGGGTCGGCATCGACGGTGCCGGGATGCCGTGGCCGGCGCAGGTGACGTCCTGGGCCGGCGCCTTGCCGGTGGTGAGGAACGTGTTGACGATCTTGTCGGCGCACGCGTTCACACCGCCGTACACCCCGTGGTCGCCCTCGTGCGTGACGGTGACGAGCCGCGAGCCGGCGTACCGCTGGTGGGCGGAGACCGCGAGCTCGTAACCGGTCGCCGGGTCGTGGATCGACTGCACCATCAGCGTTGTGGGCAAGCCTTTGCCGGTCGGTTGCGGCATGGTCAGGTTCGGGCGGTTCCAGAAGAAGCACGGGTTCTGGTTCATCGTCCAGCCGACCAGCGGGTAGTGCGGGCCGAGTCGCGCTGCCAGTTGATCGCCGTACTCGCGACCCTGTGGCCAAGGAGTGTCGTTGCACGTGACTGCCGTGAAGGTCGCGTCCTCGGCGTCGTCCTCACCGACGACGCGACCCATCGGTGGCAGGCCGACGGTTCCCCGGGCGGCCCGTCGTACCAACTCGTGCTGGCGGGTCAGGGAGAGAGCGTCGACCTGATTCTGTGCGGCACGTGGACCGCCCTTTGCCTGGGCTGTGGAAAGGTCGCGCAGAAATGCCAGATCGATTGCCAACGAATAGAAATCAATCTTTGTATACATGTCCCCGGAGACGATCTGGTCCAGGGTGTTCTGGTCATAACTGATCTTCACCGTGCCGTCCAGGAACTCCTCGACCGCCGGCTGCTTTTTCAGGTCCCGCCGGAGGCGTTCGTAGGTCCGCAGTACGGCGCCGGCCGAGCTGCCCAGGTGCAGCTTGGAGTCGTACTTCGCGGCCCAGGTCGCGAAGTCCTCGCGGAACCGGCGCTCGAAGGCCTGCGGCTGGGCGGCGAACGTGTCCAGCCACGGCCGGGTGAAGTCGGTGTTCGAGTCCAGCACGAACCGGCCGACGTGCTCGGGGAAGTAGGTCTGGTAGTACGCGCCCATCCAGGTCCCACCGGAGTACCCGACGAAGTCGATCTTGTCGAAGCCGAGCAGTTGCCGGATCAGATCGAGGTCCTGCACGGTCTGCGCGGTGTTCACATACGGCAGCAGGCCGCGCGACTGCCGGTCGCAGTACGGCTGGCTGAGCTGCGACGCCGCGGCGACGAGAGCGAGATTGGCCGGGTCCCGGTCGCGGGCGTCCATCGTGTAGCCGGGCGCACCCTGGCAGGTGACGTTGGTGCTGTCGCCCGTGCCGCGCGGATCGAAGCCCACGGCGAGGAAGTCCTTCTGCAGCGGCGCCTGACTGGCCAGGTACGGCGCCATGCCGAGGCCTGCGCCACCCGGACCGCCCGGGTTGCCGAACACGACCCGGCTCGGCTTCCCCTTGGCCGGCGCGACCTTGCTGACCGCGAGCTGGATGTCGTTGCCCGAGTACTGGTTCGCCCAGTCGCGCGGCGCGGTGATCTTCGCGCAGTACGTCCGCAGCGACGGCTCGCCGCACTGCTTCCAGGCGGGTCTCTGCTTCAGGTATTTGTTGGCCACGGGATGCGGCCGGTCGACCGCCGTCGTCGCTTCGGTCGAGGCGGTCGCCCCCGATCCAGGGACGACGAGAACGGCGGCAGCGGAAATCCCCAGACCGACGGCCAGGGCGAGGTACTTCATGGAAACTCCAGCGAATGGCCTTGCGTAATCGGACCGTCGCAATCTGTCATGCCCGCCGTTCCCGGTCGAGCACCACCCCCGGCCGGTCGCGGATCCGCGAGGTGCTAAGGGGACTGTCGGTGCGGGCTTCTAGGGTTCTGCCCACCAGAGACGAGGAGACGTGATGGCCGGTTGTGGTGACCTACTGATCGGACAGCTGGAGTTCTACTGGGACGTCCACCTCTGGCCGCGTTTGCAGGGGTTGACCGACGAGGAGTACCTCTGGGAGCCGGTGGACGGGATGTGGTCGGTGCGGCCGGGCGACGACGGACAGATGGTCTACGAGCTGACGAACCCGGTGCCGGATCCACCTCCGCTGACTACGATCGCCTGGCGGATGGTGCACATCGGGGTCGGCTGTTTCGCGATCCGCGTGAACGCGTTCTTCGGTGATGGTCCGGACGACGCCGACATGTTCGATCCGCGGCACATCCCCGCCGAGGTCCCCGCGACCGCGGCCGACGGACTCGAGTTCCTGCGGCATTGGTACGGGCGCTGGCACGACTCGATCCGCGGCCTCGACAAGGACGCGTTGTGGAGCCCGCTGGGCCCGAAGGGCGCGTACTTCGCCGACGACCCGATGCTCGGCCTGATCACGCACATCAACCGCGAGGTCATGCACCACGGCGCCGAGATCTGCCTGCTCCGCGACCTGTACCGAGCCCAGGTGGGAAGCAACCACCGTGCTCGCGTTTGATCAGTCAGTGGGGCCGGGGTCGGTGTGGAGGCGGATCTGCTTGATGCGGACCGACTCGTCGCCGTACAGGTCGAGCTCGCGGTGGGCGCCGTCGGGGGCCCAGCCGGCCTCGGTGTAGAAGGCGCGCAGGACGTCGTCGGTGGAGTTGACCCAGACCGTGACGCGGCTGAAGCCGTCGGCGCGGATGGTGTCGACGACCGCGTTCAGCAGCCGGGAGCCGTGGCCGGTGCGGGTCGCGTCCGGCTGGACGGCGAGCTCGGCGATCAACGCATCGCGCTGTGGGTCCGCGTCCGGGTCGTCCGATGCAGTGATCGCGGCGAAGCCGACGAGCGTCCGGCCGGCCAGCGCGACCATCACCCGGTTGCGGGCCTCGCCCGGAGCGAGCAGCGCGGCCCGCCACTGAGCGGCGAACTGCGCGGGGTTGAGGTCGGCCAGCACGTCGGCCGGCAGCAGACCGGCGTACGACGCACGCCAGGCGGCGACCTGGATCTCGCCGATCTCGTTGGCCTCGGCCGGAAGGGCCAGCCGCACGCTCGTCTCCGCCACGGGGCTCTCACCGGAAAGCTCCGACAGGTTGGCGGGTTCCGGTACGCCGAAGTCACTCATATCCACAATCCTCGCAAGACAGTGTTGCCGGCCGGACACCAGGTCCGGCCGGCAACAGGTGAGGGGTCAGTAGACGAGCCGCCGCAGCAAGGTCTCCGCCGGCCCACGGTAGGACCGCTTCGTCATCGCGTAGGCACCGAGCACCGACACGATCCACACCGCGACCGCGCACCCGAAGGCCGTGTACGCCGTGCTGCCGAAGCGGTGACCGAGGTCCAGGGTGAAGGGCGCGAGCAGCACCATCCACGAGACCGACTGGAACAGGTAGCCCGACAGCGACCGCTGACCCAGCGAGGAGATCGCCCGGACCGGCAGCGACAGCGTGGTGATGCGCGAGACCAGCAGACCGAACAGGGCGACGTACCCGGGACCGCCGAACATGCCGCTGACGTGGGAGAGGTTGCTCATGGCGTCGACCGCGGCCTTGTCGACGTGCAGCCAGCCGGCGCCGACCAGAGCGAGCGGCAGGCCGCCGAGGATCGTGAAGCCCAGGCAGACTGCGGCGACACGGCTCAGCAGGGTGCGGTGCGCGGCCGGGTTCTCCAGGATCTGCTTGCGGGCGGCCCAGATGCCCAGCCAGACGACGATGATGAATCCGACCACACTGGCGGTGTGCAGCGGGTACTCGTGCAGCCGGTCGACCAGGCCGGCGCCGTACGACGCCGCGGCCAGCGACGGGTTCGGCTCGTTGGTCAGCGCGTGCGCCGGGCCGGAGCTGTTCAGTCCGGCGATGACGGCCTGGACCGCGGTGGTCAACACATAGAGGGCCTCGAAGACCCAGATGCCGAGGACGATGCGGTGGAACTTGTCACCGCGGTTGAGCAGGAACAGCGTGCAGATGATCCCGACGATGCCGTACGCGCCGAGGAAGTCGCCGAAGTACAGCAGTGTCGCGTGCGCCAGGCCGAAGACGATCAGCCACGTGTTGCGCTTCAGCAGGATCCGCCGGACGGCGCCGGTGGTCGCGCCGGACGAGCGCTGGCGCCGGGCGAGTTGGACGAGGCCGTAGCCGAACATCACCGCGAACACCGGGTAGGCCCGGGCGTCCACGAAGGTCAGCTTGACGAAGTTCAGCAGCCGCTCGAGGCCGTGCGGCGCGCTTTCCACACCGGGCTGGCCGGCGAAGGCGAAGTTGGCGGCGTTGGCGAGCCCGATCAGCAGCAGCATCGCACCGCGGATCAGGTCGGGCGCGAGGGCGCGCTCCTTGCCGGAGACCGGTCCGCGGTGATCGACGGCCGGGAGAGTCTGCGTAGTCACGGGGACACCCTTTCGAGAAACTGTGTAGTCCTTGAGCTGTTACTCGAAATCCTCGCCTGCCGCGACGGCCGCACCCAGCGCGCTGTCACCACTTCCCGGGGTGGACCTAGCACCACC
The DNA here is from genome assembly GCF_043197265.1 of Kribbella sp. NPDC049227. NCBI lineage: Bacteria > Bacillati > Actinomycetota > Actinomycetes > Propionibacteriales > Kribbellaceae > Kribbella > Kribbella sp. NPDC049227. The sequence goes on from NZ_JBICST010000003.1 coordinate 629,172, forward strand.
GCGTCCGACTTTGTGACACTTGCCGTTGATCTGGCGAGAAAGTGTCACATGTCGGCTATGCTGACCGGCATGGACAGCTTCCAGGCGACCATCGACGCCGACGGCCGGATCGAGCCGCGGGACGCGATGCCGGAGGGGTACCGCAAGACCCTGATCCGGCAGATCGCGCAGCACGCGCACTCCGAGATCATCGGCATGCAGCCGGAGGGCAACTGGATCAGTCGCGCGCCGTCGCTGCGCCGCAAGGCGATCCTGATGGCCAAGGTGCAGGACGAGGCCGGCCACGGCCTCTACCTGTACGCCGCCGCCGAGACCCTCGGTGTGGATCGCGCCGACCTGCTCGACCTGCTGCACAGCGGGAAGCAGAAGTACTCCAGCATCTTCAACTACCCGACGCTGACCTGGGCCGACATCGGCGCGATCGGCTGGCTCGTCGACGGTGCCGCGATCGTCAACCAGGTGCCGCTCTGCCGCTGCTCCTACGGGCCGTACGCGCGGGCGATGGTGCGGGTCTGCAAGGAGGAGTCGTTCCACCAGCGGCAGGGGTTCGAGATCCTGCACACGCTGTGCAACGGCACCGACGGGCAGAAGGCGATGGCCCAGGATGCGCTGGACCGCTGGTGGTGGCCGTCGCTGATGATGTTCGGCCCGCCGGACTCCGCGTCGACCCACTCGGAGCAGTCGATGGCGTGGGGGATCAAGCGGCACAGCAACGACGAACTGCGCCAGCGCTTCGTCGACATGACCGTCCCGCAGGCCGACGTACTGGGGATTCGCGTGCCTGACGACGGGCTGTCGTACGACGAGGAGTCCGGGCACTATCGCTTCACCGAGCCGGACTACACCGAGTTGTACGACGTGGTGAAGGGCAACGGTCCGTGCAACGAGCAGCGGCTCGCGCACCGGGTCAAGGCGCACGAGGACGGCGCGTGGGTCCGCGAGGCCGCGGCGGCGTACGCCTCGAAGCAGGCCGCTCGCAAGGAGAGTGCCGCATGATCGAGCCGCTGTGGGAGGTCTTCGTCCGGTCTCGGCGCGGGCTGTCGCACACGCATGTCGGCAGCCTGCACGCGCCGGACGCGACGATGGCGCTGCGGAACGCGCGCGACGTCTACACCCGCCGCCAGGAAGGCGTGTCGATCTGGGTGGTGCGGGCCGCCGACATCACCGCGTCCAGCCCGGACGAGAAGGACGAGTTCTTCGACCCGGCCGGCGACAAGGTCTACCGGCACCCGACCTTCTACCAGGTCCCGGAAGGCGTCGAGCATCTGTGAACGACCTCTTCGTCTACTCGCTCCGGCTCGGCGACGACGCGCTGATCTCCGCCCAGCGCACCGCCGAGTGGATCGCGGCCGCGCCGCAGCTCGAGGAGGACGTTGCCCTCGGCAACATCGGGCTGGATCAGCTCGGGCAGGCCCGGTCGCTGCTGCAGTACGCCGGTGCGGTCGAGGGCGCCGGTCGCTCGGAGGACGATCTCGCGTACCTCCGGGACGAGCGCGACTTCCTCAACCTGCAGTTGTGCGAGCTGCCGAACGGCGACTTCGCTCACGCGATGGCGCGGTTGCTGTACTTCGCGACGTACCAGCAACTGCTGTACGACGAGCTCCGGGGCTGTGACGACGAGCAGCTGGCCGGTGTGGCCGGTAAGGCGGTCAAGGAGGTCGCGTACCACGTCGACCACGCGACTCAGTGGGTGCTGCGCCTCGGCGACGGCACCGACGAGAGCCACCGCCGGATGGAGCAGGCGCTGGACGCACTCTGGCCTTACACCGCCGAGATGTTCGAGTCCGACGACCTCGTACGTCGTCTCGCGGTCGCCGTGGATCCGGTGACGCTGCAGGACGAGTGGACGCGCCGGGTGATGGCAGTGATCGACGAATCCACGTGCGGCCGGCCCTCGGCGTCGTACCAGCACAGTGGTGGCCGTCAGGGTCGGCACACGGAGCATCTGGGCTTTCTGCTTGCGGAGCTGCAGCATGTGGCTCGTTCGCATCCGGGGGCGACATGGTGACCGACACCGCGATCCTCGAAGCAGTGGGAGAGGTCGCTGATCCTGAGGTTCCGGTGCTGACGATCGCCGACCTCGGTGTGCTGCGGGGTGTGCGGCACGAGGGCGACGAGGTCGTCGTCACGATCACCCCGACGTACTCCGGCTGTCCGGCGATGGATCTGATCCGGCACGAGGTGGAGCTCACGCTCCAGGCCCTGCAGGTGGACGGACGGGTCGAGACCGTGTTGTCGCCGGCCTGGACCACGGACTGGATGAGTGAGTCGGGCAAGGCGAAGCTGACCGAGTACGGGATCGCTCCGCCGACCGGGCGCCGGGCCGTTGGCGGTCCGGTGATGCTGAGTCTGACTGTGCGGTGCCCGTTGTGCGGGTCGCCGGACACGACCGAGTTGAGTCACTTCGGGTCGACCTCGTGCAAGTCGCTGTGGCGGTGCAACTCGTGCCGCGAACCCTTCGATCACTTCAAGGCATTGTGATGACGACGACTGTGGCCCGTCGGCGGGCCGTCTTTCATCCGTTGAAGGTGGCGGCGATCGAGGCGATCACCGACGACTCGGTGGCGATCACGTTCGAGGTGACGCCGGAGTTGGCCGACGAGTACGAGTTCAGCGCCGGGCAGCATCTCACCATCCGCCGGGCTGGTGAGGAGGTACGCCGCAGCTACTCGATCTGCTCGCCGGCCGGTTCGGGCGTGTTGCGGATCGGCGTGAAGCGGATCCCGGGCGGCGAGTTCTCGGCGTACGCGGCGAACGGGCTGAAGGTCGGCGACGAGCTCGAGGTGATGACGCCGCTCGGGCGGTTCGGTACGACGCTCGATCCGGCGAACGCGAAGCACTACGCCTTCGTGGCCGCGGGCAGTGGGATCACGCCGGTGCTGTCGCTGGTCGCGACGATCTTGTCGGTCGAATCGTCGTCGCGCGTGACTCTGCTCTACGGCAACCGGACCGCAGGATCGGTGATGTTCGCGGACGAGCTCGCCGACCTCAAGGATCGGTACCCCGAGCGGTTCCACCTGGTGCATGTGTTGTCGCGGGAGTCGACTGAGGTGGAGCTGTTCAGCGGGCGGATCGACACTGACCGGCTGGGGCGGATGTTCGCGACGATCCTGCCGCTGGAGTCCGTGGACGAGTGGTTCCTCTGTGGTCCGTACGCGATGGTCGTCGGCGCGCAGGAGTTGTTGCTGGGGGAGGGGGTGGCGCGCGAACACGTCCACGCCGAGCTCTTCCACGTCGGCGACGAGGCTCCGGCGGCTCCGGTCGAGGAGGCGCCCACCGACGAGAACGCGGCCCAAGTGACCGTGATCCTCGACGGCCGTCGATCGACGTTCCCGCTCGCCGAGCACTCGAAGGCGGTTCTCGATGCAACCCTCGCCGTCCGCTCCGACGCCCCGTTCGCCTGCAAGGGCGGCGTCTGCGGCACCTGCCGCGCCAAGGTCCTCGAGGGTTCCGTCCGCATGGACACCAACTGGGCCCTGGAACCCGACGAGATCCGCGCCGGCTACGTCCTGACCTGCCAGTCCCACCCCACCACCCCCACTGTCACCCTCGACTACGACGCCTGACCCTCCGCCCGGGTTTGGATGACGGCATGCGAGTCTCTCTGTCCGCAGGCGAATTCGAGTACGTCGAGACCGGCGATCTGTCGGCACCACCGATGGTGCTGCTGCACGGCCTCCGATCCAGTGCGGCGACCTGGGAGCCGGTGACGCCAGGGTTGGCCGAGCGGTGGCACGTTTTCGCGCTGGATCAGCGCGGGCACGGAGCGAGTGCGCGGACAACGGAGTACTCGTTCGAGGCGATGCGTGACGACGTGCTCGAGTTCGTGGACCGGCTCGGGCTCGACAAGTTCCTGCTGGTCGGTCATTCCATGGGTGGGAGCGTCGCGGCGATCTTCGCCGAGCAGCACTCCGAACGGCTCACCGGGCTGGTCCTGGTCGACAGCCCGCCGCCGGACGGCGAGGGCGACTGGACCGTGCCTCCGCGACCCGACGGTGAGCTCGATTACGACTGGGACTGCTTCGTGGCAATCTTCCGTCAGCTCGCCGACCCGGATCCCGCCTGGTGGGCAGACCTGCCGAGGATCTCCGTCCCGACCCTGGTCATCAGCGGCGGCTCGACCAGCCCTGTCCCGCCACAGGTGCTCCCCGAAGTCGCCCGCCGCATTCCCGACGCCACGCTCACCACCATCGATGGTGCCGGCCACGTGGTCCACCAAACCCGGCCCACCGAGTTCCTGGCGGCGCTCGACCAGCACCTCGCCAGATAAGCCAGCGACCGGTCTCCCCTGAAGACCGGTCGCTGGGTCGGGGTGGAATCAGTCGGTGCCGGATTCCATGGCGGCGCGGTCCAGCAACTCGTCTTCTTCGGTGGCTTCGCCCCGGGAGGCGATGGCTTCGGCTCCGCCGGTGGGCATGGCGCCGATCAGGTCGGTGGAGGAGGCCAGGGCCGGGTTCGTGCTGCCGAACATGCCGAGGCCGGCGTACTGCTCGAGCTTGGAGCGGGAGTCGGCGATGTCCAGGTTGCGCATCGTCAGCTGACCGATCCGGTCGACCGGGCCGAAGGCCGAGTCCTCGATCCGCTCCATCGACAGCTTGTCCGGGTGGTAGCTGAGCGCCGGGCCGGTGGTGTCGAGGATCGAGTAGTCCTCGCCCCGCCGGAGCCGCAGCGTGACCTCACCGGTCACCGCCGTACCGACCCACCGCTGCAGGGACTCCCGCAGCATCAGCGACTGCGGGTCCAGCCAGCGGCCTTCGTACATCAGCCGGCCGAGCCGCCGGCCCTCGTTGTGGTAGTTCGCCAGCGTGTCCTCGTTGTGGATCGCGCTCACCAGCCGCTCGTACGCCGAGTGCAGCAGCGCCATCCCGGGAGCCTCGTAGATGCCCCGGCTCTTCGCCTCGATCACCCGGTTCTCGATCTGGTCCGACATGCCCAGGCCGTGCCGGCCGCCGATCGCGTTCGCCTCCAGCACGAGGTCGACCGCGGAGCCGAACTCCTTGCCGTTGATGGTCACCGGCCGGCCCTGCTCGAAGCCGATCGAGACCTCTTCCGGCAGGATCTCCACCTCCGGATCCCAGTGCTTCACGCCCATGATCGGGTCGACGTTCTCGATCCCGGTGTCGAGGTGCTCCAGCGTCTTCGCCTCGTGCGTGGCGCCCCAGATGTTGGCGTCGGTGGAGTAGGCCTTCTCGGTGCTGTCCCGGTACGGCAACTGGTGCGCGACCAGCCACTCCGACATCTCCTTGCGCCCGCCCAGCTCGTGCACGAACTGCGCGTCCAGCCACGGCTTGTAGATCCGCAGCTGCGGGTTCGCCAGCAGGCCGTAGCGGTAGAACCGCTCGATGTCGTTGCCCTTGAACGTCGACCCGTCGCCCCAGATCTGCACGTCGTCGTCGAGCATCGCCCGGACCAGCAGCGTGCCGGTGACGGCCCGCCCGATCGGGGTGGTGTTGAAGTACGTCCGCCCGCCCGAGCGGATGTGGAACGCGCCGCAGGCCAGCGCGGCCAGCCCTTCCTCGACCAGCGCCGCCCGGCAGTCGACCAGGCGGGTGATCTCCGCGCCGTACGCCGTGGCCCGGCCGGGGACCGAGGCGATGTCGGGCTCGTCGTACTGACCGAGGTCGGCGGTGTATGTGCAGGGCACCGCTCCCTTGTCGCGCATCCACGCGACCGCGACGGACGTGTCGAGACCTCCCGAGAACGCGATCCCGACCCGCTCACCAACCGGCAATGACGTAAGCACCTTGGACACAGGAAAAGTATGCACGCCTCTGCATGATTATGCAAAACGGTGTCGTGGGCGAGCCTCCCTGGCGGGCGGCATTCGAATTGAAAGGATGGGTCGTTGCCGGGGTGAGGGAGTGGTGAGGCGCGCGTGATGGGTCGGTCGCATGCCCTGTCGGGGTGGTGCCTGGGACTGGCGGTCGCACCGCTGGTCGGTCTGACGTCGGTGGCGGAGGTGGTGCCGTTCGCGGCGGCCACGGCCGGCTACGCGCTCGTCCCCGACCTCGATCACCCAGGTGCGAGTGCGTCCCGGCTGCTCGGTCCGGTGACCGGACTGGTGTCCGCGATGATCCGTACCTTCTCCGGCCTGCTCTACGACCTCACCAAGGGACCACGGGATGAGGACAGCACCGGGAAGCATCGCCACGCCACGCACACCCTGGCCGCCGCGATCCTGCTCGGCGTACTCGCGGCAAGCCTCGGCGACCGCGGGAAGTGGGCAGTGCTCGCCATCGCCGCGACCGGACTCCTCCTGGCTGCCCACGTGCTGGGCGACTGGCTGATCATCGCCGTCCTCGCAGCGGTCGGCTGGTCAGTCATGGGTACGGCGCTGCCCGGTACGTCGACTGCGGACGCCGTACAAGCCGGCCTGACCGGGATCGGCGGATGGATCGGTGTCGCGGTGGCGCTCGGCATGTTCACGCATTGCCTTGGTGACAGCCTGACCCGCTCCGGTTGCCCGTGGTTGTGGCCGCTGCCGATCCGCGGCGAGACCTGGTACGAGATCAGGCTCCCGCGTCCACTGCGCTTCCGCACCGGCGGCTGGGTCGAGCGCATCCTCGTCGCGCCGTTGCTCCTGGCCGGCGGCGTACTGCTGCTCCCTGGCGCGGTCCAAGCAGTGGAGCGACTCTTCGACGCCACCTCGATCTGGCTGGCCGGTCGATGACGAATCCGCGACGGTACGCAAGCCTGCAACTACCGAGAGTATTCACAGAATTTTTTCCGGACTTTTTTGGTCGAAGCTGTAACGACTGCTGGGCCCGGCCCGATAGGACGAGTGAGCCTGGTAGCTGCCCGGACCCCCGAGCGGACAGCTATCAGGCCTACTCATTTCCCCGAGGCTTCGGAGCGGTAATCTGAGCCCCATGTCCTCGCCAGATTCTTCTGCCTCGTCGGCGCTGCCCTTCGGCCGCCTGACGACGGCCATGGTCACCCCGTTCCGGCCCGATGGGGCGCTCGATCTCGAGGCCGCGCAGAAGGTGGCCACCTATCTGGTCGACCGCGGCAACGACGCGCTGGTGATCAACGGGACCACCGGCGAGGCGCCGACGACCTCCGACGCGGAGAAGGTCCAGCTCGTCAAGGCGGTGCTCGACGCGGTCGGTGACCGGGCCAAGGTGATCGCCGGGGTCGGCACCAACGACACCAGGCACACGATCGAGTGCGCGAAGCAGGCCGAGGCCGCGGGCGCCGACGGCCTCCTGGTCGTCACGCCGTACTACAACAAGCCTCCGCAGGACGGGCTGCGCGCGCACTTCACCGCGGTCGCCGACGCCACCGGCCTGCCGAACATGGTCTACGACATCCCCGGCCGGGCCGGCGTGGAGGTGAAGACCGAGACGCTGATCGCGCTCGCCGAGCACCCGCGGATCGTCGCGGTGAAGGACGCCAAGGGCGACGTGGCCGGGGCCACCAAGGTGATGGCGAACACCGATCTGTTCTACTACTGCGGTGCGGACGAGCTGAATCTCGCCTGGCTCGCGATCGGCGCGGTGGGTATCGCCAGCGTCGTCGCGCATGTCGCGAGTGAGCCGTACCGGCAACTGATCGACGCCGTGGTGGCCGGCGACCTCGCCACCGCACGAGAGATCGACCGACGGGTGGTGCCCGCCGTCGAGGCGATCATGACCAGGACCCAGGGCGCCATCATGGTGAAGGCCGCGCTCAAGCTGGCCGGCGTCATCGAGCACGCGACACTCCGGTCGCCGTTGATTGAGGCGACCGCGGAGCAAGTGGACTGGCTCACCACCGACCTCAAGACGGCAGGACTGATTGCATGAGCCATCCCCACCCAGATCTCGACGCGCCCGGACCTCTGACCCCGGGCGCTTTGCGGGTCATCCCGCTCGGCGGCCTCGGCGAGGTCGGCCGGAACATGACGGTCTTCGAGTACGACGGGAAGCTGCTGGTCGTCGACTGCGGCGTACTGTTCCCGGACGAGAACCAGCCCGGCGTGGACCTGATCCTGCCGGACTTCCAGCCGATCCGGGACCGCCTCGACGACATCGTCGCGGTGGTTCTGACCCACGGCCACGAGGACCACATCGGCGGCTTGCCCTACCTGCTGCGTGAGCGGGGTGACATCCCGGTCATCGGCTCGCAGCTCACGCTCGCGTTGCTGGAGGGCAAGCTCAAGGAGCACCGGCACCGCAACGTGCCGCAGCAGACCGTGGTCGAGGGCGAGAAGCTCCAGATCGGCCCGTTCGTCTGCGAGTTCATCGCGGTCAACCACTCGATCCCGGACGCGCTCGCGGTGGCGATCCGGACGCCGGCCGGCATGGTGCTGCACACCGGCGACTTCAAGATGGACCAGTTGCCGCTGGACAACCGGATCACCGACCTGCGCGCGTTCGCGCGGCTCGGCGAGGAGGGCGTGGACCTGTTCTGCGTCGACTCCACCAACTCCGAGGTGCCCGGCTTCACCACGCACGAGCGCGACATCGCGCCGGTGCTGGACCGGGTCTTCACCAACGCGAAGAACCAGCGCATCATCGTCGCCTGCTTCGCCTCGCATGTGCACCGTGTCCAGCAGGTGATGGACGCCGCGGTGAAGCACCGCCGCAAGGTCGCGTACGTCGGCCGCTCGATGGTGCGCAACATGGGTGTGGCCCGTGACCTCGGCTTCCTGAACGTGCCCGGTGACACGCTGATCGACATGCGCGAGCTGGACAACTACCCGCCGGAACAGGTCGTGCTGGTCTCGACCGGTTCGCAGGGTGAGCCGATGTCGGCGCTGTCGCGGATCGCGGCCAACGACCACCACGTGGTCCAGATCCAGCCGGGGGACACCGTCGTACTGGCGTCGTCCCTGATCCCGGGCAACGAGAACTCGGTCTACCGGGTGATCAACGGCCTGACCCGGCACGGGGCGAACGTGATCCACAAGGGCAACGCGCTGGTGCACGTGTCCGGTCACGCGAGCGCCGGCGAGCTGCTCTACTGCTACAACATCGTCAAGCCGCGCAACGTGATGCCGGTGCACGGCGAGATCCGGCACCTGCACGCGAACGCCGACCTCGCGATCCAGACCGGCGTACCGCGGGAGAACGTGGTCGTGGTCGAGGACGGCGTCGTGGTCGACCTGATCGACCGTAAGGCCGTCGTGGCCGGCAAGGTCGACTGCGGGTACGTCTTCGTCGACGGCTCGACCGTCGGCGACGTCACCGAGACCTCGCTGAAGGACCGCCGGATCCTCGGCGACGAGGGTTTCATCTCGGTCATCGCCGTGATGGACTCGGTCACCGGCAAACTGACCGCCGGGCCGGAGATCCAGGCGCGCGGGTTCGTCGAGGACGACAGTGTCTTCGACGACCTGAAGCCGCGGATCGAGGCGGAGATCGAGAAGGCGATCGGCGGCGGTGTGGACGACATGTACCAGCTGCAGCAAGTGATCCGGCGGGTGGTGGGCAAATGGGTCAGCGATACCCACCGCCGTCGCCCGATGATCATCCCGGTCGTCGTCGAGAGCTGAGCAGACAGGAAAGGGTGGGCCGGCGGGTGAGCATCAGCGGGGTGAACGGCACGGGGCAGCGCCGGCCCACGATGAAGGAGGTCGCGGCCCGGGCGGGCGTCGCGCTGAAGACGGTCTCCCGGGTGGTGAACGAGGAGCCGAACGTCAGCCCGGAGCTGACCGCGAAGGTCCAGGCGGCGATCAAGGAGCTCAACTACACCCCGAACGAGAGTGCCCGGATGCTGCGCCGCGGCAAGACCGGGACGATCGCGGTGGTCATCCGCGACATCGGCGACCCGTTCTTCGCCTCGCTCGGCCGTGCGGTCGAGCTGTGGGCCCGCTCGAGCGGTTCGGTCGTGATGATCGGCCTGACCGACGAGGACCCCGAGCGGGAGCGGGAGGTCTGCCTGGAGTTCGTCGCCCGCCGGCCGGACGCGCTGATCATGGCGCCGATCGGGGAGACCCAGGACTACCTCGCCCCGCACGTCGACGCCGGGATGGCGGTCGTCACGATCGACCGGCCGGCGCACGGGATCGAGGCCGACGCGGTGCTGGCCGACAATGCCGGCGGCATCGACCAGGCGATCGACCACCTGGTCCGGCAGGGGCATCGGCGGATCGCGTACCTCGGTGACGACGAGCGGATCTTCACCGCCCGCGAGCGCGTGGTCGCCTACCGGGCCGCGATGGCCCGGCACCGGATCGACGTGGACGAGGATCTGGTCCACCTGTCCGAGCCCACCACGGAGGGCATCGGCATCACGCTGTCCGCCGTACTGGACCGGGCGGAGCCGGCCACGGCGTTGCTTTCGGCAAACAACATGACGACCGCCGAGGTGCTCCGTGGACTGGCCGGCCGGCGGGACAAAGTCGCGTTGGTGTCGTTCGACGACCTCGCGCTCGGCGACCTGCTCAGCCCGGGGCTGACCGCGGTGGCGCAGTCGGCCGACGTGATGGCCCGGACCGCGATCCAGTTGATGACCGAGCGGCTGCCCGAGCCGCACCGGCCGGGCCGCACGGTCCGCGTCCCGGTGAAGCTGACGATCCGCGGCTCAGGCGAGATCCCGCCCACCGGCTGAGCGGAGTTCCGCCGCCAGCGGGCACTGGAACGGGTCCCGTGCTCTGAGCCCGACGTTGTTCAGGTAGTCGACGACGATCCGGTACGACTCGAACAGGCCGACCTCGGTGTACGCGACGCCGTGCGAAGCGCAGTACTCGCGAACGATCGGCTGGACCTGGCGGAGCGTCGGCCGCGGCATGCTCGGGAACAGATGGTGCTCGATCTGGTAGTTCAGGCCGCCCAGCGCGAAGTCGGTCAGGGTGCCGCCGCGGATGTTGCGGGACATCAGCACCTGGCGGCGGAGGAAGTCGAGCTTCATCCCGGCCGGGACGAGCGGCATGCCCTTGTGGTTCGGCGCGAACGCGGCACCGAGGCACACGCCGAACACGGCGAGCTGCAGACCGAGGAAGGCGCTGGCCTTGCCCATCGGGAGCAACAGATACAGCGCTGCCACGTAGCCGGCGATCCTCGACATCACGACTGCGGCCTCGATCCTGTCCAGCCGGTTCGCGTCGCGGCGCAGGAGGTGCCGCACGCTCGACGAATGCAGGCCGATTCCTTCCAGCGTCAGGAGCGGGAAGAACAGCCAGCCCTGCCGCGCCGCGATCCATCGACCGACTCGCCCGCGCTTCGCGAGCGCGCTCGGCGTGAAGGCGATCGCATCGAGCTGTACGTCGGGATCCTTGTCCACCTGGTTCGGGGCGGCGTGGTGCCGGGAGTGCTTGTTCCGCCACCAGGTCACGCTCATCCCCGCGATGCAGCCGGCCAGGACTCGTGCGGTCCAGTCGTTCCGCGCCGCCGAGTGGAAGATCTGCCGGTGGGCGCTGTCGTGGCTGAGGAACGCCACCTGCACCAGCACGAGCGCCAACGCACCGGCCAGCAACAGCTGGAACCAGGAGTCGCCGAGCAGTACGACGCCCACTGAGACTGCCAGCAAGGCGGTCAGGACCAGACTGATCCGCGTGTAGTAGTAGCCCTGCCGGCGTCGAAGGAGGCCGAGTTCCTGCACGGTCTGCAGGAGGTCGGTGTAGAGGCTGACGTACCGCTGCTGGGTGCGCACGCCTAGATGATCGCGCCCAGCGGCCAAGTGCTCATGAAGGTGAGCGCGGTGTCAGGTGTCCGGTTGGCAAAGTGCCGGCTAGCGCATCTGTGCGGCGAGCGGACATTCGAACGGATCGCGTGCCCTCAGCCCGACGTTGTTCAGGTAGTCGACGACGATGCCGTACGACGTGAACAGCCCGACCTCGGTGTACTTCACCCCGTGCATGTCGCAGTACTCGCGAACGATCGGCTGGACCTGGCGCAGCGTCGGCCGCGGCATGCTCGGGAACAGGTGGTGCTCGATCTGGTAGTTGAGCCCACCGAGCGCGAAGTCCACGATGATCCCGCCCCGGATGTTGCGGGACATCATCACCTGGCGGCGGAGGAAGTCGAGTTTCATCGTCGCCGGGACGAGCGGCATGCCCTTGTGGTTCGGTGCGAACGACCCGCCGAGGCAGATCCCGAACACGGCCAGCTGCAGCCCGAAGAACGCTCCGGCCTTGCCGACCGGCAGCAGGATCAGCAGCACCGCCACCGATCCGGCCAGCCGGGTCAGCACGATCGCGGCTTCGATGCGCTCGATCGAGGTCGCCGTACGCCGGAGCAGGTGGCGCAGACTGGCCACGTAGAGGCTCAGGCCCTCCAAGGTGAGCAGCGGGAAGAACAGCCAGCCCTGACGCCGGGTCAGCCAGCCGCGCAGACCCTTGCGCTGGGCAAAGAATTCTGGCGTGAAGGCGATGACTCCCGGGCCGATGTCCGGGTCGCGCTCGAGCTGGTTCGGCGCGGCGTGGTGGCGGCTGTGCTTGGAATGCCACCAGCCGGAACTCATGCCGACCAGTACGGAGGCCAGCAGGCGCGTGGTCCAGTCGTTCCATCGGTTCGAGTCGAAGATCTGCCGATGGGCGCCGTCGTGGCTGAGGAACGCGACCTGGGTCAGCACGAGCGCCAGCCCGCCGGCCAGGAGGAGTACGAGCCACGAGTTGCCGAGCAGGGCGACTCCGGCCCAGACGGCCGCGAACGCGATCGTCACCAGGGCGATCCGGATCCAGTAGTAGCTGTGGCGCCGCTTCAGCAGCCCGAGCTCGCGCACGGTGCGGGACAGGTCGGTGTAGAGGCTTGCGTACCGCTGCTGCGGATGGTCGTCATCCGCGACGAGTTGCGACATGAGAAACGCCCCGCTCCGGGAGTGCATCGACCGCGATGCGCTACCGGGTCCGGGGCAGCGCCACACGTATCTGTGGCTGGTACCACCACGGAACCACGGACACGGACCTGGCGCAACCGGCGGTGTCAATGTGAGACAGGACGCTGATCATCCGGGGTTCACCCGGTCGTCACCGGTGCGGAGGAAGCTGGCGGAATGAACCTGAGCCGCCGCCAGCTCTTGGCCGCATCCACCGTCGCCGGCGCCTCCCTGGCTGTGCCCGGAATCCAGTCCAGCGTGGCCACCGCGGCCCCCAACGTCGTACGTCGTGACCGGCCCGCGCTGCCGTCCGGGATCATGTCGGGCGACGTCACCGAGAACTCCGCCGTCGTCTGGTCCCGGACCGACCGCCGCGCCCGGCTGGTCGTCGACCTGACCAGCAACGGCCGCTTCGACCGGGCGATCCGGTTGCGTGGCCCGATCACCGGACCCGACGACGACTTCACCGCCCAGCTGCCGCTGAAGGGCCTGCGCCCGGGCCAGCGCTACGACTACCGGATCGCGTTCGAGGACTCCTCGGGCCGCCGCGGCGAGACCCTCGAGGGTTCGTTCGGTACGCCGGGCCGCAACCGCGGACTGTCGTTCGTGTGGACCGGCGACACCGCCGGGCAGGGGTACGGGATCAACCCGGAGATCGGCGGCATGGCGGCGTACAAGGCCATGCACCAGACCCGGCCGGACTTCTTCCTGCACTCCGGCGACAACATCTACGCCGACGGCCCGATCGAGGCCGAGCTGAAAGTTGCCGACGGCACCGTCTGGAAGAACGTGGTGACCGAGGAGGTCTCCAAGGTCGCCGAGACGCTGGCCGAGTACCGCGGCCGGTACAAGTACAACCTGCTCGACGACAACGTCCGGGCGCTGTACGCCGACGTTCCGATCGTCAGCCAGTGGGACGACCACGAGACGCTGAACAACTGGTACCCCGGTGAGATCCTCACCGACGACCGCTACACCGAGAAGCGGGTCGACGTCCTGGCGGCCCGAGCCCGGAAGGCGTTCCTCGAGTACCTGCCGATGGTGCACCCGGCCGGCCGGAACCGGATCTACCGCAAGGTGAGCTGCGGCCCGCTGCTGGACGTGTTCTGCCTCGACATGCGGACGTACCGCGGCGCGAACCCGACCCCCGACACCGTCGGCCCGGTCGCGATGCTCGGTGCCGAGCAGGCCGCGTGGCTGGTCCGCGAGGCGGCCGCGTCGAAGGCGACCTGGAAGGTGATCGCCAGCGACATGCCGCTCGGCCTGCTGGTCCCGGACGGCCCGCTGATCGAGGCCGTCGCGAACGGCGTCAGCGGCGCGCCCGGCGGCCGTGAGCACGAGATCGCCTGGGTGCTGAGCCAGTTCAAGCGGCGCAAGGTCCGCAACACGATCTGGCTGACCGCGGACGTCCACTACGCCGCGGCTCACCACTACGACCCGTCCCGTGCGGCCTACACCGACTTCGACCCGTTCTGGGAGCTCGTGGCCGGCCCGGTCAACGCGGGTGCGTTCGGGCCCAACGCACTGGACTCGACGTTCGGCCCGAAGGTCGAGTTCGTGAAGGCGGCCGACTTCCCGAGCCAGTCGCCGGCCAGCGGCAACCAGTTCTTCGGTCACGTCTCGATCGACCCCCGCAGCGGCGTGTTCACCGCGTCCCTGCGCAACCTGTTCGGCACCGTGCTCTGGTCCCAGGACATCAACCCGGCCCGCCACTGAGGGCCCGTCGTACCCACCGGCCTCCGGCGCCTGCGCGGGATGCCGCCCACCGGGGGCGGTGGGTACGACGCTCATTGCCGCCGGCAGAACTCCAGTGGATGAACTTTCTGCTTGAAAGTCGCGCTCGGCGGTTAGGTTGGAGCGCATGACCGCCGCTTACCCCGAGAGCCGTCGCGACGACGTCGTCGACACGCTGCACGGCCACCAGATCGCCGACCCGTACCGCTGGCTGGAGGACCCGGACTCCGCCGACACCCAGGACTGGGTCCGCCGGCAGAACGAGTTCACCCAGGCCGAGTTGTCGACGTACCCGGAGCGGGAGTGGTTCGAGGCCACGATGTCCGCGATCCTGGCCCGGCCGCGGGCCGGCGTACCGGCGAAGAAGGCCGGCTGGTACTTCGCCGGCCGCAACGACGGCACCCAGGCGCAGGACGTCGTGTACGTCGCGGAGTCGCTCGAGGAACTGCTCGACGGCGGCCGGATCCTGATCGACCCGAACACGCTGTCCGCCGACGGCACCGACTCGCTGGGCTCGTTCACTGTCAGCCCGGACGGCAAGTACTTCGCCTACGGCATCAACGAGAGCGGCAGCGACTGGACGACGTTCCGGCTGCTCGACATCGCCACCGGCACCGCGGTGGACGACGGCGTCACCGAGGCGAAGTTCTGCGAGGCCACCTGGCTCCCGGACAGTTCGGCGTATCTGTATCTGCACTATCCGCCGACCGGCCGGAGCGAGGGCACGGAGACGAAGTCGCTGACCGGTGGCCGGCTGATGCTGCACAAGGTCGGCGACCCGCAGTCGTCGGACGAGCTGGTGCTGAGCTTCCCGGACCAGGACCGCTACTTCATCACGCCCGAGGTGTCCGAGGACGACCGCTACCTGGTCGTGCACATCACCGAGGGCACCGACCCGGCGACCCGGCTCTGGGTCTTCCCGATCACGTCGGACGGCCTCGGTGATCCGGTCAAGGTGGTGGACGAGTTCACCGACGAGATCGCGTTCGTGCGGATGTCCGGTGATCAGCTCGTACTGCGGACCGACCGAGGCGCGTCGCGTGGTCGCGTGGTGCTCTCCTCGCTGGACGGCACGTTCACCGATCTGATCCCGGAGGGCGAGGCGACCCTGCAGGCGGTCCGCGGTACGGCGGCCGGCCTGACGACCCTCACGCTTGTCGACGCACAGCCAGTGCTGACGCTGTACGCGCTGGACGGCTCGGGTGCTCGCGTTGTCGACGTACCGGGTGGGGGAGTGGTCGGTCTCAACGCGTCGCCGGAGTACGACGAGATCTTCGTCGGCCTGTCGACCACCACGGATCCCACACTGTCGTACGTCGTGTCGGCCGACTCGGGCTCTGTGCGTGCGTTGCCGGAGCTGGTCCGTGGCGGTGGTGGCTTCACCCCGCCATCGGTCACGGTGACGCGCCGGATCGTGCCGGGCCGCGACGTGCCGTACTTCCTGATCACTCGCTCCGACCTGGACTTCTCGCAGCCGCGGCCGACTCTCATGTGGGGGTACGGCGGCTTCCGCATCCCGGTCCTGGCCGACTACCGGCCGGGTTGGCCGGCGTGGCTCGCGGCCGGCGGAGTGCTGGTGATCGCCAACCTGCGCGGTGGTGGTGAGTACGGCAGCGACTGGCACGACGCCGGGCGGCTGAAGAACAAGCAGAACGTGTTCGACGACTTCATCGCCGTGGCCGAGCACCTGCGCGACACCCGCGTGACCACTCCGGAGCAGCTGGCCATCCACGGCCGCAGCAACGGCGGTCTGCTCGTCGGTGCGGTGATGGCGCAACGCCCCGACCTCTTCGCGGTCGCCCTGCCGGGCGTGGGGGTCATGGACATGTTGCGCTTCCACCTGTTCACCGTGGGAGCCGCCTGGGCCTCCGACTTCGGGCATCCGGACGACGCGTCGCAGTTCGAGGACCTGCTGGCCTACTCACCGCTCCACAGTCTGCGGGACGGTACGTCGTATCCGGCGACGCTCGTGGTGACCGGTGACCACGACGATCGCGTCGTGCCGTTGCACAGTCACAAGTTCATCGCGACGCTGCAGCATGCCCAGTCCTCGGCCGCACCGATCTTGACTCGGATCGAGGTCAACACCGGTCACGGATTCGGCAAGCCCGCTGCGATGGTCGCGTCGGAATGGGCGGACCTACTGGCGTTCGCTGCTCACCACACCGGACTGCGGGTGGAGTAGCCGGTCGGTATTTTGACGGATGCCGGTTCGCGGTGGCCGCTGGTGGACTCGATCCGACCAGCCCCACCGCGAACAGGAGACACTCCGATGACCGAGGCGTACGACGTACCCGATGCCGGCACCGACCTCAGGATCGAGCGACGGGTCCGTGAGTTCCTGACCGAGCTGAACAAGAACCCGGACCCGTTCTGGTTGCTGCCGGGTGAGCAGGTCCGCGCGACCCTCAGTGGTCTTCAGGCGACGGTGCCGGTCGACCTGAGCGGCGTCGACGTGACCGAGCACGACATCGAGGTCGACGGCGTCCGGACGAAGCTGTACATCCAGCGACCGTCCGGCGTCGACGGCCCGCTGCCCGTCGTCCTGTTCCTGCACGGCGGGGTGTGGATCGCCGGTGACTTCGACAACCACCAGCGGCTGACCCGCGACCTGGTCGTCGAGACCGGGTACGCCGTGGTGTTCGTCGAGTACACGCCGATCCCGGACGCGGTCTTCCCGACCCAGCTGGAGGAGTGCTACGCGGCACTGCAGTGGGTGGCCCGCGACGGCGCGGCGGCCGGCCTGGACGCGAGCCGGCTGGCGGTCGCCGGGAACAGCGTCGGCGGCAACCTGAGCGCCGCCCTGGCGCTGTACGCCCGCGACCATGACGGTCCGCAGATCAAGGTCCAGCTGCTGCTCTACCCGGCGACCGACGCGCAGCTTGACACCGAGTCGTACCGCGAGTTCGCCGACGGGCGGTTCCTGCCGCAGGCCTTCATGAAGTTCGGCTGGGACACCTACGCGCCGGACGAGACCACCCGGCACAACCCGTACGCCGCCCCGCTGCAGGCCCGGCCGGATCAGCTGCGCGGGTTGCCGCCGGCGATCATCCACACCTCGGGCAACGACGTACTGCGCGACGAAGGACAGGCCTACGGTCACAAGCTGGACGAGGCCGGAGTCGATGTGGTCTCGGTGATGTACGTCGGCCAGATCCACGACATGGCGCTGCTGAACCCGATTCACGACCTGCCGTCGACCCGGGCCGAGTTCCGGCACGCGGCGGCGGACCTGGCGCACTACCTCGGCTGACTTCCCGGTCATGTCGTGTTTGCTACGAAGCCGCTCCGCGATTGGAGCGGCTTCGTCACATCTGCCTTATCGTCCACTCTGGAAGTACTCGCGGTGGATCGAGAGGTGGTCGATGGGCACGCTGCCGGCCGAGCTGACCAGCTTCGTCGGTCGACGCCAGGAACTGCGCGACATCAGGGCCTTGCTCGCGACCGGGCGCCTGGTCACGCTCACAGGACCGGGCGGCGTCGGCAAGACCCGGCTGGGTCTGCGGACGGCGGCCCGGCTGCGCAGGACCTTCCCGGACGGCGTCTGGCTCACCGAACTCGCCGCCGTACGGGATCCGGCCGAGCTGCCGCGGACCATCGGCTCGACCTTGGGGCTGCGCGACGTCGACGACGACCCGATCGCCAGGTTGACCGAGTTCATCGAGGACCGGTCGCTCCTGCTGGTGCTGGACAACTGTGAGCACCTGCGCGAATCCTGCGCGGACCTGGTCCGACGGCTGCTCAAGGCCGCGCCGGGTCTCCGGGTGCTCGCAACCAGCAGACACGTCCTCGGAGTCGACGGCGAACACGTGTACGCCGTTCGCCCGCTGCCGACAGCGGTCGTCAGCGGCCTGTCCGGTGCTGTCGAACAGGATGCGGTGCAGCTGTTCGCCGATCGCGCCGCCGCGGTGTCCGCGGGCTTCCAGGTGACCGAAGCGAACTGGGCACAGATCGCCGAGATCGCCCGGCGACTGGACGGTATACCGCTGGCCGTCGAGCTGGCCGCGGCCTGGATGCGCGTCCTCTCGGTCGACGACCTGCTCGACCGGATGGATACGCTCGCGCCGGGACGGCAGCAGATCCTCGACTGGAGCTACGGACTGTGCAGCGACGGGGAGCGGACGTTGTGGGCGCGCCTGTCGGTCTTCATTGGTGGGTTCGACCTGGCGGCCGCGGAGGCTGTCGGAGCTGCGGATCTGTCGGTGCTGTCGGGGCTGGTGGACAAGTCGATCGTGCAGTCCGACGGCGGTCTCGGGACCGGACGATTCCAGATGCTCGAAACGATCCGTGAGTACGGGCTGGAGAAACTACGGTCCGAGCGGGACGTCGTACGGGCCCTGCATCGTGACCATTACCTGCGGCTGGCCGAGCGGTATGGGCGGGACTGGAGCCGTGGGGACGCGCAGGCCGAGGCACATGCGCAGACGCGACCGGAGCATGCCAACCTGCGGGCGGCGCTGGAGTTCAGCCTCACCACACCAGGGCATGAGGCGATCGGACTGCGCCTCGCGGTCGCGCTGCACTACCACTGGCTGTTCTGTGGGCACTCCGCCGAAGGCAGGCGCTGGCTGGAACTCGCCCTCGAGCGGAACCCTGCACCGAGCCGGGACCGGGCGCAGGCCCTGTGGATCGTGGCCTTCGCGCTGAGCCTGATGGGCTATCCGTCCACCATCTATTCCTACGGTCACGAGGCGGAGGCCTGGGCTCGCGAGAACGGTGACGACGAGGTCCTCGCCTACGCGCTGCTCGTCATTGGCGGCTATTGGTTCCTGAGCGGTGAGGTCGAGAAGTCGGAACCGCTGTTCCAGCAGGCGATCGGTCACCTCGAGGCGAGCGGCGAACCGAACAGCGTGCTCCTCCAGCTCCACGCGTCCGCTGCGCAGGTCCAGACGTGGCAAGGTCATCCCGAGCTCGGACTGGCGCTGGCGCGTCACGGACTGGAGCAATGCGACGCCAGCGGAGAGCAGTTCGCTCGCAGCAGTCTGCTGTTCGCCCGGTCGCTCGCGCAGTGGAGGCTCGGCGCGTACCGAGAGGCTGCCGAGGGACTGACCGAAGCGATCCGGCTCGCTCAGACCTTCAACGACGTACTCGGGGCCGTCACCTGGCTGGAGTTGCTGTGCTGGACCACAACGGCGATGGGACAGTACGCACGCGCTGCCGAGTTGCTGGGGGTGGCGGACAAGCTCTGGCCGATGGGTGGCGGGCGTCCAATGCTCGGGTGGATGCACATGACGGACGCCCACGACACGTGTGAGCGGGAGGTACTGGACACGCTCGGACCTGAGCGATTCCGCACCGCGTTCGATCGTGGTGCGGCAGCGGCTACGGAGTTCGACGAGGCGATCGCGTTCGCGATCGGAGCGGAGTTCCCGGACATGGCGCCCGGTCCGAGTACTCCCGGTCCGCTGAGTGGGCGGGAGCATCAGGTGGCCGAGCTGGTCGCGCAGGGACTGACGAACAAGGAGATCGCGGCGCGCCTGGTCATCAGCCGGCGGACTGCCGAGTCCCATGTCGTGCACATTCTGGACAAACTGGGATTCAGTTCTCGGAGCCAGATCGCTACCTGGCTGGCGACACATCAGCGGTGAAGGGTCATCCTCGCGCCGGCACTGACTGTCCGGTTCGAGAGCGACGGCTTCGGGACCTACGGCGTTGGCTGCTCACCGTGTAGATCGTCCTCCCGAGCAGTGGGAGGGCCGGGTCACCAGATCCGCGGGGCCTGGAGGTCGCGCGGGTCGTCGACGGGCTGACAGCCGTGGGCGGTGTCCTCGTACTCCGTCCGCGGTCCGCTCGTCGCGAGCGTCCGTACGGCGTTGACGAGACGGTCCACGTGCTCACGCGTCGTACCGAGACCGAGGCTCGCCCGTACGGCGGTGCCGTGCTCGGGGGAGCCGGCGAGCAGGTGCCCGACGAGAGGGTGGGCGCAGAACTTGCCGTCGCGCACACCGATCCCGTACTCCGCACTGAGCGCCGCCGACACGAGCGTCGAGTTCAGCCCGGCGATCGTGAAGCAGACGGTGCCGACGCGGTCCGCGTCCTCAGCGAAGATCGAGTACGTCGTGACGCCGGAGAGCTGGGCGAGACCGGTGCGGAGCCGGGCCAGCAGACTGCGCTCGTGCTGCTCGATGGCGTCGCGGTGCTTGGTGATCGCGGCACACGCGGAGGCCAGTGCGATCGCGCCGATGACGTTGGGGGAGCCGCCCTCGTGGCGTGCCGGGCCGGTAGCCCAGACCACGGTGTCGCCGGTGACTGCGGTCGTGGCGCCGCCGCCGTACAGGTAGGGGTCGGCGGCGTCGAACCAGTCCGCGCGGCCGATGAGCGCACCGGCGCCGTACGGGGCGTAGAGCTTGTGGCCGGACAGCGCGACCCAGTCGACGTCCAGCTTCTCGATGTCAACGGCTCGGTGCGGCGCGAGCTGGGCGGCGTCCAGGCAGACCCTGGCTCCGTGGGCCTTGGCGACTGCGGTGATCTCGGCGATCGGGAAGATCTCACCGGTGACGTTCGATGCGCCCGTGACCACGACCAGCCGCGGGCCTTCGGGCGCGGCCCGGAGCGCGTCCGCGACGTTCGTCACGGCCTCGGTCGGGGAGCTCGGCGCGGCGAGGCGGACAGTCCGCTCGGCCGGCCAGGGGAGGAGCGCGGCATGGTGCTCGGACTCGAAGACGATCACCGTCGCGTCCGCCGGCACGACGTGCGCCAGCAGGTTGAGTGCGTCGGTGGTCTGCCGGGTGAAGATCACCTGGTCGTCCGCACGGGCGCCGACGAAGGCATGCACCTCGGCGCGGGCCTGCTCGTACCACTGCGTGGTGATGCGGGAGGCGTAGCCGTTGCCGCGATGCACCGACGCGTACGAAGGCAGTGCGGCCTCGACACTGGCGCGGACCGACTCCAGACACGGCGCGCTGGCCCCGTGGTCGAAGTTCGCGTAGTCCGTCACCCGGCCGTCGGCCAAGGGGACCAGGAGGTCCGAGCCGACGGTGGCCGGGACGCTGCCGGTGGAGAGCCGGGCGACCGTCGGCCGCGGGGTCGTCGTACTGGCAGGCTCGAGGATGGAGAGGATCGACATGGTGCTGCTCCCGGGAAGTCCGCGCTTGCCGAACGGGGTATCCGCACGGCCCGGTCTTCACCCGGGGCACCCCACCGCGGAGGAGGGTTGCCGGCCAGCAAGCCGGGGCTTGACGCTGGCACTCATGACCTGCCGAGAACGGTAACGAACGGGCCGCGATCGACGCCAGCCTAATCTCGCAATGTGAGAATGCCGCACACATGTTGAGACAGCGGTCCGGACCGCAACCATTCGCGCGGCTGTTGCGTCCGACCGGGCGGGAGGTGGTGGGGATGTGGTGGAGGAAGCCGATCTGTCCGGTCCGGAGCGTGGAGCAACTCTGGATCGAGGAGAACCTCGACTGGTTCGTCGCCGAGTTCGGTGACGAGCTCCTGCGCCGGCCGGTGGTGGTTCCCGAGGAGTCGTGGTTCCCGGCCGGGTACACCGGTTCGGAGGACGACGTACGGGCGGTGTTCCGGAAGTTGTGTGATCACGTGGAGGTGCCGGCGGACCGAGTCCGGCTGGACCTCGAGCCGGACGAGCCCGACGAGCTCGTCGCGAATCTGGGCCTGAACTCCGAGTCGTCCGGTGCGGCGGCGCACTGGCGTCAGCGCGACGGCCTCACTGTGGTGACGGTGGACATGAAGCAGGCGCAGCGGCCGGTGGCCCTGGTCGCGACCATGGTCCACGAGCTCGGCCACGAGCGGCTTCTCGGCGAGGACCGGATCGATCCGGACCGGCGCGACGGCGAGCCGCTGACCGACCTGTTCACGGTCTTCGTCGGCTTCGGGATCTTCAGCGCGAACGCGTCCTTCGAGTTCTACCGGACCCATACCCACTACAGGACCTCCAAGCTCGGCTACCTGACCGAGGCGATGTACGGCTACGCACTCGCGCGGTACGCGTGGCTGCGCGGCGAGACCGAACCGGCCTGGGCGGAGCGGCTCGACACCAATCCGCGCGAGTGGATGAAGCAGGGGCTGCGCTACCTGGAGGCTGGTGTTGGATAGGAGCCATGACGACGGAGTGGACAGCACCTGAGGTAGACCGGCCCGACGGCTCGCTGACCGCGCCGGAACGCGACCTGCTGCAGGGGTATCTGAACTTCTACCGCACCACGCTGCTGTTCAAGTGCGCCGGTCTGACGGCGGAGCAGTTGGCCGAGCGGCCGTCACCGCCGTCGAACCTCTCGCTGCTGGGACTGATCCGGCATCTGACCAAGGTCGAGCGCATCTGGTTCCGCATCCACTTCGCCGGCGATTCGCCGGCCGAGCCGCTGTTCGCGCCCGAGCTGGGCAAGGACGCCGACTTCGAACTGATCGATCCGGCAGAGGCGCAGACGGCGTACGACGGTCTGATCGCGGAGTGGAAGCTGTCCGACGACGCGGTCGCCGGGCGGTCGCTCGACGATCGCTTCACTTTCGGCGGTACCGAGTCGACGCTGCGGATGATCTACATCCATCTCATCGGGGAGTACGCGCGGCATTGCGGTCACGCCGACCTCGTCCGTGAGCAACTGGACGGCACCACCGGCGCTTAGTGCCCGAGTGGTCCACTGCAATCTGGAAATCGATTGCCTTGACCCTTCCGGTCTGCATCGCGCTGTGATCGACTCGTCGCATGAAGCGACCGACCGCCCTCGTTCTGCTCCTGATCGCCCTACTCTCCAGCCTGCTCGCGGTGCCCGCGCACGCCGCCGGTGTCCGGCTGGAGGTGCTCTCGTCGCCACGACCGGACATGGTCAGCGACGGCAACGTACTGGTCGGGGTCTATGGCCCGCACCTCGACCGCCTCACCGTCCGGCTGGACGGGCGCGATGTCACCGACGCCTTCGCCCGGACCGGTGATCACCTGACCGGCCTGGTCGACGGCCTCGTGGACGGCCGCAACACGATCACGGCCGACCGCGAACGACTGGTGGTCACGAACCACCCGCGCACCGGTCCGATGCTGGCCGGTCCGCACGAGACGCCGTACATCTGTGGGACCGCCGACTTCACCACGCTCGCGAAGGTCAAGCTCGGACCGCCGACGGACGCGAACTGCTCGGTGCCGACCCGGGTCGACTACCTGTACCGGTCCACGATCGATCGCTCGCTGAAGGTGCTGCCCCCGGATCGGCCCGCGGACCTCGCGACCACGACCACCTCGGACGGCCGGACCGTGCCGTACATCGTCCGGGTCGAGACCGGCGTGATCAATCGGTCCATCTACGAGTACGCCGTACTGCACGACCCGGCGGCAGGCGAGCCGGACGTGCGGCACGCGCCGACCGGCTGGAACGGCCGGCTCATCTACACCTTCGGCGGCGGCTGCCCGGGCGGCTGGTACCAGCAGGGCAGCGGCACCGGCGGCATCAACGACGACCTGATGCTCGGTCGCGGGTACGCCGTCGCGTCGTCGAGCCTGAACGTTTTCGGTGTGAACTGCAACGGTGTGCTCGCGGCCGAGACGATGTCGATGACGCGGGAGCACATCGCCGAGACCATCGGCGTACCGCGGCAGACCGTCGGTTGGGGCTGCTCGGGTGGGTCGTACCAGGTGTTCCAGATCGCCGACGACTACCCGGGGCTGCTGGACGGCATCGTCGCGTCCTGCGTGTTCCCCGAGGTCGGGTTCGCGACGCTGCACACGATCACGGACGCGCTGCTGCTGGACCACTACTTCCGGTCCGCGACCGGCTGGACCGACGAGCAGAAGCGGGCCGCGGCGGGCTTCGGCAAGGTCGGCACGATCGCCAACCTGGCCGGCGCCGGGCGCCGCATCGATCCGCGGGTCTATTGCCCTGGGCAACTTCCGGTGGAGCAGCGGTACGACCCGGTGACGAACCCCGGCGGAGCGCGCTGTGACGTCTACGACCACCAGGTGAACGTCTGGGGCAAGTATCCGGCGACCGGCGCGGCGCGACGTCCGCTGGACAACGTCGGCATCCAGTACGGCCTGGACGCGCTGAACTCCGGCAAGATCACCGCGGACCAGTTCCTCGACCTGAACCGGGCGGTCGGCGGCTTCGACACCGACGCGAACTTCGTCCCGGCCCGGACTGTCGCGGATCCGGCGGCGATCAGTACGGCGTACCGGACCGGGCAACTGATCAACGGTGGCGGGGGACTGGCGAGTACGCCGATCATCGACTACCGGCAGTACTGGGACGAGTTGCCGAACGGCGACATCCACCTGATCTTCCACTCGTTCTCGCTGCGGGAGCGGCTGCGCAAGGCCAACGGTGATGCGGCCAATCAGGTGATGCTGGTGCAGGCCGGCGACGCTCCCGGCGGATTCAGTACGACGAATCCGGTGCTGGCTGACGCACTGACGGCGCTGGACCACTGGATGGACGCCACGGACGCCGACACCCGGCCCGGCTCGCCGCACGCGCGGTTGCTGCGCAACAAGCCGACGTCATTGGCGGAAGCCTGCTGGAGCCCGCAGGGCGAGAAGATTGTCGAGACGCAGGTCAACGGCATCGGTACGACCCGGTGCAACGCCTTGTACCCGGTGTGGCCGTCGCCGCGGCAGGTGGCCGGGGCATCCGTTGCCAACGACATCATCAAGTGCCGGCTCCACCCGCTGACGCCGTCGGACTACAAGGTGCCGTTCACTCCAGCTCAGTGGGATTCGCTGCGGCAGGCATTCCCCAACGGTGTCTGCAACTGGAAGGCACCCGGCGTCGGCCAGCAGCCGCTGGCTGGAAGCTGGCCCACCTTCTGACCTCTGGTCTTCCTAGGCTGCGGGGCGTGCCGTTCACCCTCGCGCATCCCGCAGCCGTCCTGCCCCTGGTCCGACGTCCTCTGGTGGCGTCGGCCCTGGTGGCAGGTGCGGTGGCGCCCGACCTCTTGTACCTCGACCCGATCTACCGCTTCGCCACGCAAGGGATCAACGGCAACTTCACCCTGACCCTCACGCACAAGCTCTCGTCAGGCCTCTGGCTGGACCCGCTCCTGGCTTTGATCCTGCTTCTGGCCTTCCAGGTTGTGGTGAAGCGGCCGTTGCTTGCCCTGGCTCCGTCCGGTCTGGCAGCCCGCCTGCCCACCCCCGCCTTGCGTGTGCCCTCGACGGCTGTCTTGCTGTGGACGGTCGTGTCCGCGGTGATCGGCGCCCTGACGCACGTCCTCTGGGACTCGTTCACCCACTACGACGGCTACTTCGTCCGCCGCTACCACTCGTTCTTCACGGCGCAGGTGACTGGCGCGTGGGACGTCAACCGCATCCTGCAGTACGTGAGCACCGTCGGCGGCTGCCTGATCCTCGCCGTCTGGCTCTACCGCTGGTACCGCCGGGTCGACGTACAGCCCGTCGCGACGCATGACCACGTCCCGTCGTGGGTCCGGTACGTCGTACTGGCCGCGATGGTGCTCATCGGCCTGGCCGGAGCCGTCGTTCAGCTGAGCAGGGCGGACCTCGTCGGCGAGGCTGCCGCCCGGTCGATGCTGACGGGAGTCGCCTCCGGGTGCCTGGCGGCGCTCGTCTGGTACGTCGTCCTCTGGCACCTCTTCCGGCTCCGCCGCCGTGTGGCGGCGCTGTGACGCTACGGATGGGGCAGCGTGATCGGCGTGTGACACGTGGGACTCGAGAGGTAATCGGGGTAGCCTGCTAGATATGGCGACCCGCACGTCTTCCCCGGCGCGGGCGCAGAAGTCGGCAGCCAAACGGCCGAGTACGGCACGTTCGGCTGCTGGTGGACGCTCCCGTCCGTCAGGCGCCCAGAAGCGTGGGCAGAGCGCGAAGCGCGGTGGATCCTCCGCCGCGCGGACCAGTACGCCCAAAAACGGCGGAGCGGGCCCGTTCGCGGCCGCCATGATCGCTGTCGGCCGCGGTGTCGTGAAGATCTGGATCGGCATCGCGCACCTGCTCGGCAGCATGGTTCGCGGCATCGGCCACGGCGCCCGCGACCTCGACCCCGAGCACCGCCGCGACGGCGCCGGCATGTTCCTGATCGGCCTGGCGGTCGTAGTGGCCGCCGCCATCTGGTGGGACCTCCCGGGCGCGGTCGGCCATGGCATCCGGACCGTCGTCGGGGGCAGCGTCGGCATGCTCGGCTGGGCCGTGCCGCTGTTGCTTCTGTTCGTCGCGGTCCGCACGCTGCGTCACCCGGACCGCAACGGTCCGGCCGGACGTCAGGTGATCGGCTGGACCGCCGTCTCGCTTGGCGTACTCGGCCTGGTCCACATCGCCAACGGCCTGCCCCGTCCCGGCAACCCGGCCGACGCGCCGCTGCAGGACGCCGGCGGCGCGATCGGGTACGTCGTCTCCTCATTGCTGTCGGACCTGCTCACGCAGTACGTCGCCGCGCCGCTGCTGGTCCTGCTCGCGATCTTCGGTGCGCTCGTCATCACCGCGACGCCGGTCTATGCGATCCCGCTCCGCGTTCGCGCGGCGTTCGACGTACTGATGGGACGTACGGCGCTGCCCGAGGACGCTCCGTCCGTCGCCGCGGCCCCGACCGACGACACCGTGCGGCTGACCCGCAAGGAGCGCCGGGCCAAGGCTGCCGGCCTCGACGAGGACGGGGAGCCGACGATCAAGCCGTACGACTCGCCGGTGCTCGAGGGACGGGAGATCTCCAAGCGGGGCCGCAAGGCGAAGGCCGCGCCGCCGCCGGAGGACGACGCGTACGACGTCGACGCGGATGCCGCCGCGGCCGCTGCCGCGGTCACGGGCCCTGTGGCCACCTCGAAGAAGACTCCGGAGGCGCCGCCCGAGCCCCCGCCGCACACGCCGCTCCCACAGCGCGTGGAGCAGCTCAGCCTGTCCGGCGACATCACCTACACGCTGCCCGACGGCCAGATGCTCAAGCCGGGTTCGGTGCACAAGGCGCGGACCAAGGCGTCCGACCAGGTGGTCGACCGGCTGACCGAGGTGTTCGAGCAGTTCGGCATCGACGCGCAGATCACCGGCTACACCCGCGGTCCGACAGTGACCCGCTACGAGGTCGAGCTCGGCTCGGCGGTGAAGGTCGAGAAGGTCACCGCCCTGTCGAAGAACATCGCCTATGCGGTGGCCTCGGCCGACGTGCGAATCTTGTCGCCGATCCCGGGCAAGTCCGCGATCGGCATCGAGATCCCGAACACCGACAAGGAGATCGTCAGCCTCGGCGACGTGATCCGCTCGGCGACCGCCCGCAACGACCACCACCCGATGGTGGCCGGGCTGGGCAAGGACGTCGAGGGCGGCTTCGTGGTCGCGAACATGGCGAAGATGCCGCACCTCCTGGTCGCGGGTGCGACCGGCTCGGGCAAGTCGGTGTTCGTCAACTCGCTGATCACCTCGATCCTGATGAGGGCCACGCCGGACGAGGTGCGGATGATCCTGGTCGACCCCAAGCGGGTCGAGCTGAACAGCTACGAGGGCATCCCGCACCTGATCACCCCGATCATCACCAACGCCAAGAAGGCCGCCGAGGCGCTGCAGTGGGTCGTCCGCGAGATGGACATGCGCTATGACGACCTGGCCGCGTTCGGGTTCCGGCACGTCGACGACTTCAACAAGGCGGTCCGCGGCGGCAAGGTGAAGCCACCGCCAGGCAGTGAGCGCGTGCTGACGCCGTACCCCTATCTGCTCGTGATCGTCGACGAGCTGGCCGACCTGATGATGGTCGCGCCGCGCGACGTCGAGGACTCGATCGTCCGGATCACGCAGCTGGCCCGTGCGGCCGGCATCCACCTGGTGCTCGCGACCCAGCGGCCGTCGGTGGACGTGGTGACCGGTCTGATCAAGGCGAACGTCCCGTCCCGGCTGGCGTTCGCGACCTCGTCGCTGGCCGACAGCCGCGTCATCCTGGACCAGCCGGGTGCGGAGAAGCTGGTCGGCCAGGGTGACGGTCTGTTCCTGCCGATGGGCGCCAGCAAGCCGATGCGTATCCAGGGTGCCTGGGTCACCGAGTCCGAGATCCACGGCGTGGTCGAGCACTGCAAGACGCAGTTGGAACCGACGTACCGCGAGGACGTCACCGCCGTGGCCGGGCCGAGCAAGGATCTCGACGACGAGATCGGCGACGACCTCGACCTGGTCGTGCAGGCGGCCGAGCTGATCGTGTCGACGCAGTTCGGCTCCACGTCGATGTTGCAGCGTAAGCTGCGCGTCGGCTTCGCCAAGGCGGGTCGCCTGATGGACATCCTGGAAAGCCGCGGAGTCGTGGGACCGAGCGAGGGGTCCAAGGCGCGCGACGTACTGGTCAAGCCGGACGATCTAGAGGACTTCATCGCGACCCTGCGAGGAGAGTGACGTGACCGCCGCTAGTGCGCAGCCCCGGACCGATCGCTTCGACACGGATCCCAGACCGGTGCCGTTCACCATCCGTTCCTCCCAGAAGGTGCACGGGGGACTGGCGCTCGGCGCGGCTCTCGTCGCGGTGGGCTTCGCCGCGTCCGCCTCTACCAGTCCGACCGGTGTACTGCGCTGGATCGCGGCCGCGGCCTTCGCCGTACTCGCCCTGATCTGCGCGCGGGCGTTGACGGTCGGGGACATGCTGGTCGCCGACGATGTCGGGATCCGGTTGCGAATCGGCAACGAATGGATCGGGACCCGGTGGGAGGACATCGACCAAGTGACGGTGCTGAAGCGCCGCCATCCGCTCGACGACGGCCGGATTGCCGTTCATTTACAGGATCCTGGGCCCATCCTCGGTGCGATGCCGAGTTCCAGTCGCAAGACAACTGATGCGAATCGGCGGTTGACCGGCTCGTCACTCGCGATACCGTTCGGGTTGACGGCACGCCCGTCGAACGGGGAAGTGGTACAGGCACTGCACATGCTGGCGGATGCCAGGTGTCCGGTCAGGGAGCAACTCTGAGTCTGGCGTGACCCCGTCGTACCAAGGCCGTTGACTTGATGTCGAGGGTCCTAGCCGTCGACATCAAGACGACATCGACGGCCCGAGCAACCAGTCGGGCGATGGAGAGGACGGTGGGGACGTGAGCATCGGCAGCGAGCTCACGGCGGCCCGCGAACGGGCCGACATGACGATCGAGCAGCTGAGTGCCGCTACCCGGATCAGAACCGGGCTGCTCGTCGCCATGGAGGCCGACGACTTCTCTCGCTGCGGTGGAAACTTCTACGCCCGCGGGCATATTCGCTCGATCGCTCGCGTGGTCAAGGCCGACCCCGCGCCGCTGCTCGCGACCTTCGACGCCGAACACGCCGTCGAGGAGGAGAAATCCCGCCGCGAGGAACGTGCCGTGATCAAACGGCCCTCGCTGCATCCGGCCCGCCCGCGCTGGGCGGTTGTGGTCGGCGCGATCCTGGTCGGTCTGATGGGCTGGGGCATGGTCCGCCTCTTCACGCTGCCCAGCGACATCGAGGCCAACGCGTCCAAGACCGCCAGCACCACCCCGGCCGTGACCACGCCGGTCGCGCCGAAGCCGACTCCCACGCCGACGCCGAAGGCCACCCCCAAGCCGCCGCCGAAGCCGGTCGCCACTCACGTGAAGCTGGTGCTGACCGCGAAGGGCGATGGCTCGTACGTCACGTTGCGGAACAGCAAGGGCAAGCGCCTCTTCCAGGGGATGGTCGGGCCCGGCGTGACCCAGACCATCACCAACAAGGGCATCGTCCGCGTCTCCATCGGCGTGCCCGCCAACCTGGTCCTGAGCCTGAACGGCGAGCGCCTGCGAACCACCCTCTACCGCTTCACCGTCAAACCCGACGGCACCATCGTCAAGTCGTCCTGACGCACCATCCTCAAGTCGTCCTGATGCACCATCCTCAAGTCGTCCTGATGCACCATCCTCAAGTCGTCGTGACGCCGCCAACCGCGCGCGTCATCCCGCTGACTCCCTCGAACTGGTAGCCGAGGCTGCCGCGGTTCGGCGCCGCGTCCTCCGCTGTCGGCGCGGTCCGGCGCCCGTGCTCCGCTGTTGGTGCGGTCCGGCGCCCGTGGTCCGCTGTCGGTGCGGGCTGCTCGAATGTCGGAGGTGGGATCGGATCCGTGCGCTCGTTCGGTGCCTGTTCCGCCCGGCAGAACTGGCGCGTGCGGTGTGGTGTGCAGGCGGTACGGAAGGTGATGGCTGGTTAGGTGGGGGACTGCGCGGCGAGTCATACTCGTGGGGATGACTACGCCACCCACCACCGTCGCCCTGGTCACGCTGGGCTGTGCCCGCAACGATGTCGACTCCGAGGAACTCGCCGGCCGTCTCGAAGCCGGCGGCTTCCGGCTCGTCGAGGACGCCGCCGAAGCGGACACCGTGGTGGTGAACACCTGTGGCTTCGTCGAGGCCGCCAAGAAGGACTCGGTCGACACCCTCCTGGCCGCGGCTGACTACAAGGACTCCGGCCGCACCCAGGCCGTCGTCGCAGTCGGCTGTCTCGCCGAGCGGTACGGCGAACAACTCGCCGACGCGCTTCCCGAAACCGACGCAGTCCTCAGCTTCGACGACTACGCGGACATCTCCGACCGCCTCCGCTCGATCCTCTCCGGCACCAAGCACCAGCCCCACGTCCCGCGCGACCGCCGCAAACTCCTCCCGCTGGCGCCCTCCGCCCGAGCCGCCACCACCGGTGTAGCCATCCCCGGTCACGGCGACCACATCCCGGCCGAACTCAAGCCAGTGCGGTCCAGCGAGTCGGAGGAAGCTGACGACGGACCTCAGGCTCTCAAGGGACGCTTCGTCACGACTGCCCCCGAGGAGTTGACGATCGACGCGCCGGATCTCGCGTCGGCGCCGGCGAGCGGGCCGCGGGTTGTGCGTCGCCGGCTGGACGGTGGACCGATGGCACCGCTGAAGCTGGCGTCCGGGTGCGACCGCCGCTGTGCGTTCTGTGCGATCCCGATGTTCCGCGGTGCCTTCGTCTCCCGCCGTCCGACCGAGGTGCTCGGCGAGGCCCAGTGGCTCGCGGAGAACGGCGTCCGCGAACTGTTCCTCGTCTCCGAGAACTCCACGTCGTACGGCAAGGACCTCGGCGACCTCCGCCTGCTCGAGACCCTGGTCAGCGAGATCGCGGAAGTTCCGGGTATCGCCCGCGTCCGGGTCTCCTACCTGCAGCCCGCGGAGATGCGCCCGACCCTCATCACCGCGATGACGTCGACCCCCGGCGTTGTCCCGTATTTCGACCTCTCCTTCCAGCACGCCTCCGGCCCGCTCCTGCGCCGTATGCGCCGCTTCGGTGACGCCGAACGCTTCCTGGACCTGATCGCCCAGGTCCGCGCCACGGCACCGACGGCAGGCATCCGCAGCAACGTGATCGTCGGCTTCCCCGGCGAGACGGAGGAGGACGTCGACATCCTGTGCGACTTCCTCTCCCGTGCCGGCCTCGACGCGATCGGCGTCTTCGGGTACTCCGACGAAGACGGCACCGAGGCCGAGACGTACGACGGCAAGCTCGACGAGGACACCATCGCCGCCCGCCTCGACCGCGTCACCCGTCTCGCCGAGGACCTCACCTCTGCCCGCGCCGAGTCCCGCGTCGGCGAACTCCTCGAGATCCTCCTCGAGTCCGTCGACCCAGTCACCGACACCGAAACCGACGTCGAAGCCGACGCCGACACCGAAGCCGACATCGACGCCGAAGCCGGCGCCGACCCGGCAGACGGGCGGTCGGGTGAGGGGCGGGCGGCTCATCAGGGCCCCGAGGTGGACGGTTCGACGACGGTGATCGGTCTTCCGGACGGGGTGAACGTCGGGGACATTGTCTCGGCGAAAGTGGTCGGGACGGACGGTGTGGACCTGATCGCAGAGTTCGCGGCACTCGTGAGCCCCCAGGACCGCCGTCGGGCAGCTAACCTGACCGCGTGACCAACCCGCCGAACCCGGCGCCGCGCGCCGCCGGCCACCTCCACGCGCCCAGCGCATGGAACGTGCCGAACGCGCTCACGGTGTTGCGGCTCGCCCTGGTCCCGCTCTTCGTCTGGCTGCTGCTTCGCGACGGCGGCACCGAAGACGGCAACCGGTTGCTCGCAACCGCCGCGTTCGTGGTCGCGATCGTCACCGACCGCTTCGACGGCGACATCGCCCGCCGGTGGAACCTGGTCACGAACTTCGGCAAGATCGCCGACCCGATCGCGGACAAGGCACTCACCGGGGCGGCCTTCATCGGCCTGTCCATCCTCGGCGAGCTCCCGTGGTGGGTCACCGTGGTCGTCATGGTCCGCGAGTGGGGTGTCACAGCCCTCCGATTCTGGGTAATCCGGCACGGTGTGATGCCCGCCAGTCGCGGCGGCAAGCTGAAGACCGTCCTCCAGGCGATCGCTCTCGGCCTCTACCTCCTTCCGTGGCAGTCGGTGGCGATCCTCCACTGGACCGCCGTGGTGGTGATGGCCGCAGCCGTCATCGTGACGATTGTCACCGGCATCGATTACGTAGGCCGGGCCATCCGCCTGCGAAACGCCGCCAAACGCCCCCTCCCATGACCACCTGCGGTCGTCGGCCGGAGCAGTGGCCCGAGTGCGCGGTGGCTGGATAGGTGACTGGTGTCGAGCGGATGGAGGCTGCAGTGGCGGACGGCGTCGTAGTTGGTGGGGGAGCGGACGACGAGTTAGGAGAGGCAGTACGGCTGTTGGTCGCGCGGCTGAAGGACCGTGGCGAGACCCTGGCCACTGCTGAATCGTTGACGGGCGGACTGGTCGGCGCGACGCTGACCGACGTACCCGGCGTGTCGGCCGTCTACCGGGGCGGTCTGGTCGTCTACGCGACCGATCTGAAGGCCCAGCTGGCCGGCGTGCCTGAGGACCTGCTGGCGGCTGTGGGGCCAGTTCACCCGGACACGGCCGAAGCCCTGGCCAACGGCGTACGAGAGCGTCTGGACGCCACCTACGGGCTGGCGACGACCGGTGTGGCCGGACCCGACCCACAGGACGGCATTGAGGCCGGGATTGTGTACGTCGCCGTGGCCGGACCGGGCACTGTGCGGGTGCGGAAGCTCGCGTTGAGCGGTGACCGGGCAACTGTCCGCAGGCGGAGCGTGCAGGCAGTTCTGGAACTCGCCGTCGATCTTGTGCCGGAAGATCTCGACTGATCGGTGTGTTGAGACCAGCATGGGGAGAGGTAGGGCAGACTGGCACGGCGCACCGAAGCTGGACATTGCGACGAGTAGTGACCCAGCAACGGGTACCGTTGGTTCCTACGGTCGGGCTACCGTGCGGGTAGAGACGACCGGACAGGCGGAAGGGAGAAAGCTCATGGTGCTGGTTCGTGGCCTGCTGGGCGACGTACTGCGGCGTAAGCGGCTGCGCCAGGGGCGCACCCTCCGCGAGGTATCCGCCGACGCGCGCGTCAGTCTCGGCTACCTGTCCGAGGTGGAGCGCGGTCAGAAGGAAGCCTCCAGCGAGTTGCTCGCGGCGATCTGCATGGCTCTCGAGGTCCCGCTGTCGACAGTGTTCGCCGAGGTCAGCGAGGATCTGGCCCGCGAAGAGGCCCTGGTCCTGACGCATCCGGCCATCGAGCCCGAGGTCGTTGCCTCCGCCGCCTGACACCACGCTCAGGCACCTCATCACACGCTCCGTCCGGGAGCGACCGGCTGGATCAGGCCGGTCCTGGTCGGCCAGATCAGCTGCAATGCTGGTATCGGGCCGGCGCCGGGCTCCCTGAACATGCTGTTCGCGGTGAACAGATGTGTCGCCGAGTCGGGAAACCGCAGCAACTCGGCCTGCTCCGGCGGCGGGAAGTACTCCGACAGGTCGTCACCCTCGTCGAACGCCGCGCCTGCCATCACCGCCCAGGCGAGCGGCTTCACACCCAGATAGGCCCACCGTGGATCGGCGTCGAAGACGATGATCTCCGGATGATCGAGCAGGCTGAGCCCGAGCGAGTAGCCGAACCCGGGATTGCGGTCGCCGTCGCCGTCGACGTACTGCATCGTCCAGCCGTAGGTCTGGATGTTCTGGACCAGTTGCCGCGAGTACTGCTCGTCGGTCAAACCACCGCACCGGTCGCACATCACCTTCTCCTCTCGTTCGAACAGATGTTCGATACGCCGGAGAAGATATCCGTGTTCCGGCCCGTCGCCGGGGTTGTCCACAGGTCAGTTCGCGAGCTCACCGTCCGGCGCGCCGGGCTGGCACACCGGACACCAGTAGCTGACCCGCTCGCGGGTCGGTTCGCCGATCGACGCCGTCCGAATCGTCGTGCCGCAGCGCCTGCACTGTTTGCCGGCGCGCTCGTGCACCCAAGACCGCTGGCCGGGCCGGTCGATGCCGGTACTCACCTGGGTGCCGTTGCGCAGATTGGCTTTCATCAGCCGTCGGCTCAGGTCGACGGCGGCGGGGATGTCGACGTCCGAGACCGGTCTCCAGGGGTCGAGACCGAGCAGGAAGCAGACCTCGCTGCGGTAGAAGTTCCCGATCCCGGCCAGGTTCCGCTGGTCCAGGAGTGCCTCGCTGATGGTTCGTGCGGGATCGGCCTCCAGGTTCGCGATCGCCTGGTCGCGGTCGAACGAAGGAGACAGCAGATCCGGCCCGAGGTGGCCGACCACGGTGTCTTCGGCGTCCGTCGCCACCAACTCGAGCACCGGCAGCCGGTAGCCGACGGCCTTCCACGCCGCGGTCTCCAGCACGGCGCGGATCTGGTGGTCCGGCCCGCCGTGCCAACGCTCGCCAGGCCGGTACAAGTGCCAGGTCCCGTCCATCCGGAAGTGGCTGTGGATCGTCACCCCACCGGAGACGCGCATCAGCAGGTGCTTGCCGCGCGCAATGACCTCGAGCATGGTCCGGCCGCTCAGATCAGTCGTCGCCAGCGTCGGCACGCGGAAGTCGGTCGCCGTCAGCTCCTGCCCGCTGAGCGCCTCGTGGAGCCGCTTGCACGCTCGCCATACGGTGTCTCCCTCGGGCATGGCTCAGGCCCGTAGCCGCAGGCCCCGCGGCGTCGCATGGAAGCCGGCCTTGGCCAGAGCGTCGCCGAACGCGGTGTGCCTGACCTGCTCGCCGTCGGCTGTCTCCACGCTCAGCTTCCCGAGCTGGCCGTCGCGGATCGACAGCGCGAGCGCGTCGACGGCCGGCTGCAGCAGATCCGGGTCCTCGGCGAAGCTCAGCACGGTCCGCCCGCCGCGCTCGACGTACACGATCAGCTGTCCATCCACCATCACGACCAGGGCTCCGGCCTTCCGCCCGGGTCGATGCCCGCTCGCACTCTCGCGCTCCGGCCAGGGCAGGGCCGCGCCGTAAGGGTTCGCCGGGTCGGAGGCCGCCAGTACGACGGCCCGTGCCGACAACTCCTCATCTCGGCGGTTGCGGCCCGCACCAATTCGAACAGGTCGGATATCGGCGCTCGCCGCTGTGCCAGGTAGCTCGGCCATCGCACGCAGCCGGTCGACTGCGCCAGGCAGCGCGAATTGCGCCGCACCGAGGCCGGCCACGAAGTATCCGCGACGGCACCGCCCGGACTCCTCGAAGGCGCTCAGCACCTTGTAGACCGCCGCGAACCCACCCGGCGTCCGCTCGGTGATCACCGAGCCGCGCGTGACGATCCCGTACCGATCGAGCAGCGTCTCGGCCGCGGCATGTGCTCGCCGGGTCGCATCCTCATTCCGCTCCGGCAGCAGCGACCAGCGCCCACCAGCGGTCGGAGGACCACTGCGCGCCGGCATCGCCGGGCGGCCTGGCCGGATCGGACGACCCGGCCGAGCACGAGGCGTCGTACGACGGGTCCGGTGACTGCCGCGACCTCCGCCGACCAGTGATCGCACCGGCGCGAGCGTGTCATTTGTCAGATGTCCGGCCCAGACGAGATCCCACAACACACCGACCAGCGTCTGATCGTCCACCACACCCGAGGCTGCGCCGACGACATCACTCAACTGACGGAAGAAGAACGCACCGCCACCCGACAATGCGTCCAGCACGGCCTGATGCGTCTCCCCGGGCTCGAACGACGGATCCGGATCGGGCAGCGTCAGGTCACAGTTGTCCGCCAGATGCAACGACACCCACCCGTCGGTCCCCGGCAGCGAACCCGAACCCGCCCACACGACCTCACCGGTCGCCGTCAACTCGTCCAGCATCGACGGCTGGTACCCCGGCACCCGCGACGGCAGCACGATCGACTCCAGCGCCGACGCCGGCACGGCGCATCCCGCCAACTGCTCGACCGCTCCGAGAAGTACGTCGTACCCACGCCCGCGGCTACTGGTGATGCCCTGCCAAGCAGGCAGGAAGCGCGCGAGCGCCGACGGATCGACCGGCTCGACCTCCTTGCGCAATGCGGCCAGCGACCTCCGCCGGAGCAGGCGCAGCACCTCGCTGTCGCACCACTCCAGCGCGATGCCTCCGGGCAGGAACTCGCCCTCGACCACGCGCCCCGCAGCACCTAGCCGCCGCAACGCGTCGGTGACGACGGCGACACCGATGCCCAGATGCGTCGCAAGGTCGATCGCCCGGAACGGCCCGTGCGTCCGCGCGTACCGCGACACCAGATCCCCGAGCGGATCGGCGACCGGCTCGGCATGCGCCTCGGCAACCCCTGGTGGCAGCGGTACGCCGAGCGCATCCCGCAAACGTGCGACATCCTCGACCACGGCCCACCGATGCTCGCCGGCGATCCGGACGCGCACCACTCGGCGAGCCGCCGCCAGCTCGGTCAGCCAGGACTCCGCATCAGCACCGTCAACGCAGCGCTGCGACGCTTCGGACAACGAGAGCGGACCGACCATCCGCAGTACGTCGAACAACCCTTCGCCATCGCGGGCACGGCGATCCTCGGCGAGCCGCTGCAGCTCGGCCTCGGTCCGCAGAACCACTTCGGCGTCGAGCAACTCACGCAGCTCGGTCCGCCCGAGGAGCTCCGCCAGCAGGCTCTGATCCAGCGCGAGCGCGGCCGCACGCTTCTCCGCGAGAGGTGTGTCTCCCTCGTACATGAAGGCGCCCACATAGCCGAACAGCAAGGACTTCGCGAACGGTGAGGCCTCGGACGTCTCCACCTCGACAACCGAGATCCGCCTCTCGCTGATCCCGGTCAGCAGCTCCTTCAGCGCCGGCAGGTCGTAGACGTCCTGCAGCACCTCGCGCAGTGTCTCCAGCACGATCGGGAACGAGCCGTACTTGCTCGCCACACTCAGGAGCTGCGCAGACCGTTGCCGCTGCTGCCACAGGGGCGAACGCCGCCCAGGATTCCGCCGGGGCAGCAGCAACGCCCGCGCAGCGCACTCCCGGAACCGCGCAGAGAACAGCGCCGACCCGCCGACCTCCCCGGTGACCAGGTCCTCGATCTCTGCCGGGTCGAACAGCACGAGCTCCGCACCCGGCGGCGCCTCGTCCGTCTCCGGCAACCGCAGCACGATCCCGTCGTCCCCCGATACCGACTGGGCATCCATCCCGTAGCGCTCGCGCAGTCTCGCCGCGATCGCCAGCGCCCACGGTCCGTGCACCTGACCGCCGTACGGCGAATGCACGCAGACCCGCCAGTCGCCCAGCTCGTCGCGGAACCGCTCGACGACCACGGTCACGTCATCGGGCACCCGACTCGTCGCGTCCCGCTGCTCGGCGAGGTACGAGACCAGGTTGTTCGCCGCGTACTCGTCCAGGCCGGCCGCTCGCGCACGCTCGACCGCCCTGCCCGCCGGGAGGGAGGCCATCTTCCGGATGAACGCACCGGTCGCCTCACCCAACTCGGCTGGACGGCCGACCGCGTCACCCTTCCAGAACGGCAGCCGCCCAGGCTGTCCGGGCGCCGGAGAGACCAGCACCCGGTCGTGCGTGATGTCCTCGATCCGCCAGCTCGACGCCCCCAGCGTGAACACGTCGCCCACCCGCGACTCGTACACCATCTCCTCGTCCAGCTCGCCGACGCGATGGTTGGTCGACTCGCCGACCAGGAAGACACCGAACAACCCGCGATCGGGGATCGTTCCACCGCTGGTCACCGCCAGCCGCTGTGCGCCCGGCCGGCCAGAGATCTCGCCGCTGACCCGGTCGAACACGATCCGCGGTCGCAGCTCGGCGAACTCGTCCGACGGATACCGGCCCGACAACATGTCGAGCACGCCGTCGTACGCCGATCGTGGCAGCGTCGCGAACGGGGCACAGCGTCGTACCAGAGCAAAGAGCTCGTCGGCGTCGATCGTGTCCAGCGCGACGATCGAGACGATCTGCTGCGCCAGTACGTCGAGCGGATTGGCCGGGATGTGCAGGCTCTCGATCAGCCCGTCCCGCATCCGCTGCACGACGACAGCCGTGTCGATCAGGTCGCCGCGGAACTTGGGGAACAGCACCCCGCGCGACACCGCACCCACCTGGTGACCGGCGCGGCCAACCCGCTGCAACCCGCTGGCCACCGACGGCGGCGCCTCGACCTGGACCACCAGATCGACCGCGCCCATGTCGATGCCGAGCTCGAGACTGCTCGTCGCGACCACACACGGCAGCCGCCCCGACTTCAGATCGGCCTCGATCAGCTGTCGCTGCTCCTTGCTGACCGAACCGTGGTGCGCCCGCGCGACCAGCGGCGGAGCGGCGAGCGAGGCACCGGACTGAGCCATCACCTGCGCCGGCGAACCGGCTTCGGCAAGCTCCAGCTCGGCTCGCTCGGCGGCGATCTCGTTCAGCCTGGCGGTGAGTCGCTCGGCGAGGCGGCGTGAGTTGGCGAAGACGATCGTGGAGTTGTGCTGCGCGATCAGGTCGAAAACCTGCTCCTCGACGTGCGGCCAGATCGATGCGTGCTGCGGCGGACCGGCGGCCGATCCGGACGTCTCCAGCTCGGTGCTCGCCAGCTCGGCCATGTCCTCGACCGGCACGACGACACTCAGGTCCCACTGCTTGGCGAACTTGGGCTGGACGACGGTCACCGGCCGCTCGCCGCCGAGGAAGCGCGCCACCTCGTCGACCGGTCGCACGGTCGCCGACAAGCCGATGCGTTGCGCAGGTTGGGGCAGCAGCGAGTCCAGCCGCTCCAGAGTGAGCGCCAGGTGTGCGCCGCGCTTCGTCCCGGCGACCGCGTGCACCTCGTCGATGATGACGGTCTCCACGCCGCGCAGCGACTCGCGTCCCTGCGACGTCAGCAACAGGAAGAGCGATTCCGGCGTGGTGATCAGTACGTCGGACGGCCTGGTGGCGAAGCGGCGTCGCTCACCGGCCGGCGTGTCTCCCGAGCGCACCGCGACTTCGATCTCGAGCGGCGCCTCACCGAGCCGCCGCGCCGTCTCCCGGATCCCGATCAGCGGCGCGCGCAGGTTGCGCTCGACGTCGACCGCGAGGGCCTTCAGCGGCGAGACATACAGCACCCGGCACCGCAGCTTCGGGTCGTCCGGCGGGGGAGTCGTGGCCAGGCGGTCCAGAGCCCACAGGAAAGCGGCGAGAGTCTTGCCTGAACCCGTCGGGGCGACCACCAGCGCATCCCGGCCCGCGGTGATGGCGTCCCACGCCTCGAGCTGGGCCGGGGTGGCCGCCTCGAAGACGTCGCCGAACCACGCCCGGGTCGCGGGCGAGAACCGGCTCAACGCGCTGGTTTTCGTCACGTCGCCCATCTTGCCGGGTACCGCCGACAGTTTTCACGCCCGCCCGGATCGCCCCGGGCCGAGGGCGATGTCCGCACCTTCTGGAATGATCGTGGGCATGATCAACCGCGTACGTGCAGCGCTTGTCGTCGTGGCATGCCTGGTCGCGCTCACCGGATGCGTGAAGCTCGACGCCGACCTCAAGGTCAGCTCGAACGAGACGGTCTCGGGCACGATGGAGATGGGCGTCGACAAGCAACTGGTGGAGTCCAGCGGCCAGTCGCTGGAGAAGATCCGCGGCCGGGTCGAGGACGCCATCAAGCAGCTGACCACCGACGGTGTCAGCTGCAAGCCGTTCGAGGACGATCAGTACGTCGGTTCCACCTGCCAGTTCGACAGTGTTCCGTTCGAGAAGATGGGCACGTCGACCGGTGAGGGCGTCGGCTTCCGCAAGGAGGGCGACCGGATCATCGTCTCGGTGAAGGACTCCGATCTCGGTCAGGTCCCGTCCGGCACGCAGCCGTCGGTGAACTTCAAGATCACCATGCCGGGCAAGATCCTCGAGCACGACGACGGTGCGTCGATCAGTGGCCGGACGGCGACGTACGACAGCCTGGACAAGCTCGGCAAGGTGTCGCTGACGTCGGAGGCGGGCAGCACCTTCCCGCTCTGGTTGATCATCGTGATCGTCGTACTGCTGTTGCTGGCCGCTGCAGCGGTGGTGTTCTTCGTACTGCGTGGTCGCAGGAGACAACAGGCGTACGCGCAGTACCCGGGGCAGTATCCGGGCCAACCGCAGCAGGGACAGTGGGGCCCGCAGTACGGCGGCCAGCCGGGTCAGTACCCGGGTCAGCCTGGGTACGGCGGGCAGGGCGGCTACCCGCCAGGCGGCCAACCGGGTCAGCCAGGGCAGTACGGCGGCCAACCAGGGCAGTACCCGGGTCAACCGGGTCAGGGGCAGCCGGGTCAGGGGCGGCCAGGTCAGGCGCCGTACCCGGGGCAGCCTGGGCAGCCGCAGTACCCTGGACAGCCTCAGCAGGGGCAATGGGGTCAGCAAGGACAGCCGCCGCAGCAGGGGCAGGGCAGCTGGGGGCAGCAGCCCGGCCAAAGCCAGCAACCTGGTCCGGGACAACCTGGTCCGGGACAGCCCGGTCCGGGGCAGCCTGGTCAGGGACAGCCCGGTCCAGGACAGCGGCCGGCGCCGCCGCCTCAGCAGGGCCGGCCTGGACCGCAGGACGGCTCACAGGGTGGTTGGGGACAACCACCGAAGGACGACGACGGGCAGGCATGAGACTGACGGAGTTCTGGGCGCGGATGGACCAGCATCTCGGTCCCGCGTACGCACGGACCTGGGCCGAGACGCAGGTCGTCCGCGACCTCGGCGGCCGGACGGTCGTCGAGGCACTGGCCGACGGCGAGCACGCCAAGACCGTCTGGCGTGCCGTCTGGGCCCACCTGCAGTTACCGCCCAGCGAACGCTGACTGTCAGCTGCCGGTCAGCTCGGGCTCTGGCTCAGGCAGTTCGTCGGCAGGCTCCGGATCGCGCTTGTGTGCCAGCTTGCTCGGCCACCACAGGTGCCGGCCGACGTCCAGGTTGAGCGCGGTGACCAGCACCGAGCGAACCACGATGGTGTCGAGCAGGACGCCGAGCGCAACCGCGATGCCGATCTCGGCGAACGCCACCACCGGCAGTGTCGCCAGCACCGCGAACGTCCCCGCCAGCACCAGTCCGGCCGACGTGATCACTCCTCCGGTCGCGGCGACGCCGATCAGCGCACCACGCCGGGTGCCGTGCACTTTCGACTCCTCGTGCACGCGCGTCATCAGGAAGATGTTGTAGTCGATGCCCAAGGCAACCAGGAAGACGAAGACGAACAACGGCAGCGACGTGTCCGCCCCCTCGAACCCGAGTGCGTCGAACACCAGGGCGCTGATCCCCAGCGCCGCGGCGAACGACAGCACGACCGTTGCCACCAGCAACACCGGTGCGAGCAGCGCCCGCAGCAGCAGCGCGAGGATGAGGAACACCACCACGAGCACGATCGGGATGATCACCTTGTTGTCCTGATCGGCCGCCCGCTGGGTGTCGAGCAGAATCGCCGCACCACCACCGGCACGCGCGTCGGCACCCGGTACGGCGTGCACGGCGTCGCGGACGCGATCCACGGTGTCCTTCGCGGCCTGACTGTCCACCGCGTCCGTCATGGTGCCCTCGAGGTACGCCAACCCATCGGCCGTCCGCGGTTCCGCCACCGACGCGATGCCTTGCGTCGAGGCCATCGCCGTACGGACCTGTTCTGCCTGGGCCTCGTTGCTGACCACGACCAGCGGGTTGCCCGCACCGGCCGGGAAGTGGGTCGCCAGGATCCTCTCGCCGACCACGGAGTCCGGCGTACCGACGAACGACTCCTCGTTGGACAGTCCGGTCGGGTCCAGGCGGAAGATGCCGAGGGCCGCGATCCCCAGGACGACGGACGTCGTGATCCAGGTCAGCCGCGGACGTACGGCGATTCGCCGTCCGATGCGACCCCAGACACTGTTCTCGGTGTGGTCGTCCGAGCCGTACGTCGGACGGAGCGGCCAGAACACCCAGCGGCCGCAGATGACGAGCAGAGCCGGTAGCAGAGTCAGCATGGCAAGGAGTGCGACGACGATGCCGACTGCTGCGACCGGTCCAAGGCCACGGGTCGAGTTCATCGACGCGAAGAGCAGACAGAGCATGCCTGCCACCACAGTTGAGCCGGAGGCGACGATCGCCGGGCCCGCGCGGTGCATGGCGAAGGCCATGGCTTCGTGCCGGTCCTCGTGCCTTCGGAGCTCTTCCCGATAGCGGGCGACCAGCAACAAGGCATAGTCCGTCCCAGCACCGAACACCAGAACGGTCAGAATGCCTGCACTCTGGGCGTTGACGGTCAGATCCGCCTTGGTGGCGAGGTAGTAGACGACAGCCTGCGCTGCGAAGAGTGCGACACCTGCCGACACCAGTGGCAGCAACCAGAGCACCGGACTGCGATAGGTCAGCAGCAGGATGATGATCACCACAGCCGCGGCGGAGTACAGGAGTTTGCCGTCGATACCGGCGAACGCCTCCTGCGAATCAGCGGCGAATCCGCCCGGTCCGGTCAGGTGGAACGACAGACCGTCCGGCCGGTCCGCGGCAACGCGTCTGATGTCGTCCGCGCGTGCGCCGATCGTCTCCCAGCCTCCGGAGCCCGCGTTGATGGGTACGAGGACCTGCAGGGCTTTGCCGTCTTCGGACGGCAGCGGCCCGACCACCTCGCGGTCGACGTTCTCGAGTTGCGCGAACTGCGCCAGGTGTTGCGTGACCGCTTGCCGATCGGCCGCAGTGATTCCGGACGGTCGCTCGTACACGAGCACTGCCGGGATCTCATCCGGCGACGAGAACTGCTGCGTCGCCTTCAGGACCTCGGTGGACTCCGCCTTGCCTGGCAGCCACGAGACGGCGTCGTTCTCCTGAGCGCCCGTCAGCTTGCCGGCCGGACTGAACGCGGCGGCCATGGCCACGATCCACAGTCCCAGCACGATCCACTTCGACACCTTGCCGCACGGCAACTTCGCCAGCCGACCCACTCCGCCCACCCGAACCACGCCCCCTTTGGAGGGACGCCACGTACCCCCCGAATCCAGCGTGGTGGCTGCACCGCGACAGGGTCAACGACCCCGGAGTAGTACTGCCCTCACCCTGTGTTTCAGGCAGTCCAGCCGGTACGGGCGGCCCACTCCTCGGCTGGCAGGTAGATGAGATCGCAGACCGGGTCCTTCAGATCGGAGTACTCCGCCGTCGACTCGATCGGCAACGCAGCCGCTCGCCTCTTGAACTCCCCATAGGCGCGAGCGGTGTCCGGGTGGTTGCGCAGGTAGTCCCGGAACAGCAGCGCATAGCGCTGGTTGGCTCGACCAGCGACGCGGATGTGCAGGTTCACGCGCCGTCGGTACATCGGCTCCACCAGTATTCGCTTGACCCACTGCAGGTCGTCGGCCGGGAGGCCAGGCACCGGGTGGTCGCGTTTCGGTGGGCGGACCTCCCAGTCCGCGGCGGCCATGCGCTCCACCACGTCGTCGAGCTCCGGCTCCGTCGCGACAGTCACCTGCATGTCGATGATGTCCTTGGCGGGCAGTCCCGGTACGGACGTCGATCCGATGTGATCGATCCGCTGTGCGGTCTCGCCCAGCAGTTCGCTCACCACCCGAGCGGTCTTCTCGTACTGCGCGGGCCAGCTGTCGTCCGGACGCACGATGACGATCCCAGTCATGCCGAGATCATCCCAGGCCGACGTCCGTGCCCCCAGTCCTGGGCTCAGACCGGTTTGACCCGGAACGCGCTGGTGGTGAGGAGATCCGCAGTCCGGTACGCCGCTTTGCGGATGGCCAGGCGCTCGTCGAAGAAGCCACCGACCATCCCGACCACCGGCAGCTTGCCGACGAGTCTGGCCCCGAGGCTGCCGCGGGGGCGCTCCTCGAACACGTCGCCGAGCCCGCCGAACAGCTTGCTGATCCGCCACACGAGGCGGACGCCCTTGCGCAGACCGGCTTCCTCGGACTCGTCGCCGAATCCCAACTGCTTGGCGACGTCCTGGCCGGCCGAGGTCGGGTCGTCGTACTCGAGGACGTCGTCCGGCGTGATGGGCCGGTCGGTGAGTATGCGTGCGATCACCGCCGTACGGTCGGCATGCGCTTCGACGCCGTACTCGCGGCAGACCGCACCGATGACCATGGCCTGGACGGCCGCACCGAGCGTGTCCTTGATCGGGAGGCGGTCCGCGGCCGCGCCGCTGATTCGGGGGAGGCCCGCGACGATCGCGGCGAACCCGCCGAGTCGCTCCACCCACCAGTCGCAGCGATCG
The DNA here is from genome assembly GCF_043197265.1 of Kribbella sp. NPDC049227. Lineage (NCBI taxonomy): Bacteria > Bacillati > Actinomycetota > Actinomycetes > Propionibacteriales > Kribbellaceae > Kribbella > Kribbella sp. NPDC049227. The sequence continues at coordinate 673,908 of NZ_JBICST010000003.1, forward strand.
GCCAACGGCAGCGTCGGCCACTCGGTGTGACCGGGCACCTTCATCTTCAACAGCCGGTCGATGGCCAGGATGAGGGCCTTCTCGGCCAGGTTGGGGCGCTCCTGCGCGGAGTACTCGATCAGGATGCTGCGGATGCCGAACGGGTCCTGAGTACGGAGTGCGTCGAGCACGGAGTCGACGCCGAACTCGACCCGGCTGAGAGCCAGGACGACGGCTGCGTCGGGGACGTCGGGACGGTCTGCCACGCCCGCAAGGGTAGGCAGTGGGCGGTCCAGGGTGGTTGCCCGGGCAGACTTCGGCGTGTCAGTTGCGATTCGAACAGGTGTTCGGGATAGTTTGGTGCCTGAAGGTGCGCCGGAGGGCCGAAGTTGTCCACAGATTCGAAGTGGCGGCGAAAACTGTCCGACGTGATGGATACCTTCTCTGGCGACACGAGAAGTCCTCCGGGCGGCTGGGAAGCGGCCCCGATTATGAGATGGGTCAGGTGGCAGTCACATGGCTGGTGCAACGGCGAGTGCGGAGCGCGCGGCGAGCGATCGCGAGAAGGCGCTCGCGACTGCGCTGACGCAGATCGAGCGGCAGTGCGGCAAGGGTTCGGTGATGCGCCTCGGGGAGCAGAACAGGCCGCCGATCGAGGTCATCCCGACCGGGTCGATCGCGCTCGACATCGCGCTCGGGATCGGCGGTCTGCCGCGCGGTCGCGTGGTGGAGATCTACGGTCCGGAATCCTCCGGTAAGACGACTGTCGCCCTGCACGCGGTCGCGAACGCTCAGCGCGCCGGCGGGATCGCGGCCTTCATCGACGCGGAGCACGCCCTCGACCCGGAGTACGCGCGGAAGCTGGGCGTCGACACCGACGCGCTGCTGGTCTCGCAGCCCGACTCCGGTGAGCAGGCGCTGGAGATCGCCGACATGCTGGTCCGCTCCGGCGCGATCGACATCGTCGTGATCGACTCGGTGGCCGCGCTGGTGCCGCGGGCCGAGATCGAGGGTGAGATGGGTGACAGCCACGTCGGTCTGCAGGCCCGGCTGATGAGCCAGGCGCTGCGGAAGATGACCGGTGCGGTCAGCGGGACGAACACGACCGCGATCTTCATCAACCAGTTGCGCGAGAAGATCGGCGTCATGTTCGGCTCCCCGGAGACGACGACCGGTGGTAAGGCGCTGAAGTTCTACGCGTCGGTGCGGCTGGACGTGCGCCGGATCGAGTCGCTGAAGGACGGTACCGACGTCGTCGGTAACCGGACCCGCGTCAAGGTCGTGAAGAACAAGGTGGCCCCGCCGTTCAAGCAGGCCGAGTTCGACATCATCTACGGCCAGGGCATCAGCCGTGAGGGCAGCTTGCTCGACCTCGGTGTGGATCAGGGCTTCGTCCGCAAGGCCGGTGCCTGGTTCACCTACGAGAGCGACCAGCTCGGTCAGGGGCGGGAGAACGCGCGGAACTTCCTGCGCGACAACCCCGATCTGGCCAACGAGCTGGAGAAGAAGATCAAGGAGAAGATGGGCATCGGCCCGACGCTGGACGCACCGGCCGACGCGGCCGCCACGGCCGAGGTCGATGTCGACTTCTGATCACCCCACCGCGGGTGGCAGCGCTTCTCGGCAGTCCACTGCCGACAACGCTGCCCCCGCGGCGCTGTCTCTCCCACACGCCGATCGCCTGGCCCTGGCCCGAGACCTCCTCGCCCGCGGCCCGGCAGCAGCCGGTGGCGCTGCGGCAGGACCCGGCGAAGGCAACGAACCGTCCGGAGACGCATCCCGGGCTGGTCGTCGGTCTAAGGAGAGCCGTTCGGGTCGGCGAGCCTCGCGTGGTGCGGGCCGTGATCGCAGCTCCGGTACCAATCGCGCCGAATCATGGTCGGATTCGTTCGCGGATGACGATCCGTTGGACCCGACGGCAGCCCGGCCTCGCGCCGGCAGGATCAGGCGAACCGCCGGGGCCGATGACCCATGGGCAGACTCCGAAGCCCCCTCGAGCAGCACTGGGGAACTGGCGGACGGGAGCGCAGAAACCTCGAGTCAGCGCCGCCGGCCCCGGAATACTTCGAGACGTGGCTCGGATCCGAAGCCTGTCGACCCGTGGGGCGATCTGGACGAGACCGTCGTACGAGCCTCCGAGGCGAGGAGCGCTGACCGGCAGGCGGAAGCACGAGCGTTTGCCGCCGACACCCCGGAGCCGAGCCCGGCGCGAGACACGACCAATCGCGATCGTGCACTCGCCCAGTCCGAGGTAGCGACCGGGGCGTCAGGCAACGATCAGCCGGGGCGCAATCCCGCGCGGGACCAGAGCTCGGCTGTGGTTGATCCGTGGGGCGACTCAGATGGTTCGGCTGCTGATAACCCGGCCGGACCCAACCTGCGTCGACGTGCAGCAGCCACAACCAGCCAGCCTGCCGGCGAGCGATCACCTGTTGCTCAGACATCAGGCGAACACAGGTCCGCAGGCAGCTCCACGGAGGCAACTACCTCAGAGGTGGAGTCGAGCGACCCGGCAGTTCCCGCGGCGGACCGGTCGAACGTGAGCCCGGCTCGACGTGGAACTGTCCCCGCGGCCGACCCGACGCTCCCCGGAGCAGACCCGACGGACCCAAACCCACGTCGAGGTCGAACGGTTCCTGTGGACGACCCGGTGGAAGCAGGCCCAGCTCGGGGTCGCAAGGTTCCTGTGGAGGAGTCGCTGGATACGAGCCCGGCTCGGCGTACGGCGGAGCGGGCTTCGGGGGGTGGGGAGTCTTCGGGTGGGACTGGGACTCGCGGGCGGCGTACGGCGGCTCGGCGGAGTTTTGGTGGGGGTCGGCGGGGGAGTCGGCGGTCGGCGGATGAGCCCGACGGGCCTGGGGATCCCCAGTTGGATGGGGTAGAGGATCCGCAGTCGGTGGCGCGAACGATCTTGCTGGACAAGCTGACCGGGCAGCCGCGGACGCGGGCTGAGTTGGCGGATCTGCTGGCCGAGCGGGAGATTCCGGAGGACGTGGCAGAGGAGGTGCTGGATCGGTTCACCGAGGTCGGGTTGATCGACGACGCGGCCTTCGCGAACGCGTGGGTCGAGTCTCGGCACCGCGGTCGCGGGCTCGGCAAACGAGCTCTGGCCCAGGAGCTCCGCCGTCGGGGTGTGGACGATCAGTTGGCGCGCGACGCGCTGGACGAACTGGATCCGGACCAGGAGGAAGAAACCGCCCGCGCTCTGGTTCGCCGCAAGCTCCGGTCGATGCGTTCGCTCGACCGCCAGGTTGCGATGCGCCGCCTGCTCGGAATGCTGGCCCGCAAGGGCTACCCCGGTGGGCTCGCAATGACAGTCATCAAGCAAGAGCTCGCCGCCAGCCACGAAGAACTCCCACTCCTGGACCCCTCCGGCCTAGAACCCGACTGATTCCACCGCAGCCCAAGCCAGTCCCAACCCGCTGCTGCCACCGGCAGATGGACGAGCCTCCACCACCGTGAGGTGGGTGACCAGCCAGAGGTTCGACCACACCTCGGTGCTGCAGTTCCTGGAGAAGCTGACCGGCGTACGCGAGACCAACATCAGCCAGTGGCGTCGGAAGACCTTCGGTGACCTCACCTCAGTCTTCCGTCAGGACCACGCCGCGAAGCCTCCGCTGCTCCCGGAGACGGGTTCCCGGCTGAACCTGGCCACCTACGAGACCGCGCGGTTCCCGGCCCCGACCTTCCCCGGTGCCGCGCAGGTGGTTCCGCACCAGGAACGCGGCTCCCGCCACCGTCTCTGACGAACCGGCGTGCCCAGGCGATCGTCCCATCGCCTGGTCACGCCATCGTGCGGTGGATGGCTGAACGACGTTGTAGCTTGAGGGTCATGGCGACCCTGGAGGACGTGGAGCGGCTGGTCGCGGCATTGCCCGAGACCGTGGAGACGACGAAGTACGGCAATCGCACCTGGGCTGTCGCGGGCAAGGCGTACGCCTGGGAGCGGCCTTTCAGCAAGGCGGACCTGCGCCGCTTCGGCGATGAAGCCCCACCGGACGGACCGATTCTCGCGGTCCGGGTGGAGGATCTCGGCGAGAAGGAAGCGGTGTTGGCGGCTCGGTCGGCCGACGGATTCTTCACGATCCCGCATTTCAATGGTTATGCCGCGGTCCTGATCCAACTGGACGTTGTCCCGGAGACCCTTCTGAGAGAGGCGCTCCTCGACGGTTGGCTGGTCTATGCACCGGCGGCGGTGGCGAAAGCGCACCTCGGCAAGAGCAAGACTTAGCCGCCGGACGCGGTGCGGACGGAGAGTGAAGGGCGGAATCTGCGGGGTGTGGGCGGCGAGGGGCGTTGACGGGTGCGGTGTGACGGTGTGTTATCCGAAGTGGGGCCGGTGTTTGGTCCGGCCCGTACGCTGGGGATTTTCGTCGATCCGCCCCTGACACCGCGGAGGGTGCAATGAGCGATTTCCAGGAACAGGCGAAGAACTGGCTCCGGAACGTCGTCAAGCAGAACCCGGACAAGATCAAAGCCGGTGTGGAGAAGGCCGGCGACCTGATCGACAAGCAGACCGGCGGGAAACACGCGGAGAAGATCGACGCCATGCAGAAGAAGGTCGGCGACTACGTCGACGGCCAGACCCCCGAGGGCGAGGCGGGCGGAGTCCCGTCGCCCGGCGGCGGCGTCGACCCCGCGACCACCGGCGAGGCCCCCGAGCCTCCCCGTGACACCACCCAAGCAGGCAGCGACACCACCGAGGCGGCCCGTGATGCGGCCGAGTCGACCGAGGAAGCAGTCGACGGCGGCGTAGTCGGCGGCGACGCGCCAGACCCGTCCACCGAGCCGACCAGCTCAGCCGGCTCAACCCCCGAAGGCACCCAAACCGGCAGCACCGTCACCGGCCAGGAGTCCAACGACCTCCCCGGCCCCCGCCCCTGACCCAATCCGCCACAGCGCGAACCCGGCAGTCGTCCTCCCACACCGAGGACGGCTGCCGCACGCATTGCGCGGGAGTGCTCGATGTCAAGGCGACCCGCCGTACAGCAACGCGGAGAGTAGTCGAGCAAACCTAGAGTGTCATCCTGGGGAGGATGGCATGGGCAGAACGCGACGGCGCGGTGGGAGGCGGTCGGCGCAGTTCCGTTCGTGGGGATGGCTCCTGGCGGGTTGCGCAGCGCTCGCGATCTACAGCCACAGCTGGCGGACGGCTCTGTATCTCGCGCTGATGTGGCTGGTCTATGTCGTGTTCCTGCAGTTGGCCATGTGCAGGGTCGAAACCCAGAGGCATCAACCGTGCAAGTGGCTGGTCCGGGGACTGATCGGGACTTGCAAGTACCACGTCGGCAGCAAACGTGGTCTGCCCCGGTTGGTTCGCGGACTGAGGTACGTCGGCCTACCGAGCCTCATGTGGCCGCGGGACGACTTCGACGGTCTCGTGGCCGTGCGGGCAGAACCGCAGCCGAAGCCGGGCCGCGCTGTCACGGCGAAGGCGAGTCAGCCGAGGTACGAGCGGCTGAACGTGCTGATCGCCGTCGGTGCGTTCCTGGTCACCGTGGTGGGCGTGGTTCGCGACTTCGTTGCTGGTTGAGGCCCCGAGCACAACGGTGGGTGTGGAGTAGACCACTCGGGTGGGTGGTTTGGGTGGGTGGGGTGTGAGTGTCCTTCTTGACCGGGTGGTGGGGCGCGCTTAGCCTCGGAATCAGTAAGGGATCACTCCACCTGACGGTGGCGGACATAGCACCGGCGGGTCGGTTGATGACCGGCTGACCGGCCGGAGAAAACACGAAACCACGCTCGAACGAGCTGAAGGATGACGACGGCGACTCGTACGCCGTCGATTGGATGGCACCGCGGCGGACGGATCCGGCGGTGACAGCGGCCTGAAGTCTGTTCCTGGGTGACGCACACCCGGAAACGGCGACGGCAGCGGTCACGATCGGCACCGTCAGCGAGCAGTACCGTCACAACGGACGGACCGCGCACCCCGGAGACCCCGGTGGTGCGTTCAGCCGTACCGTCTCCTCGACCGTTGGCGGATCCCTTCGACCGACGCCACAGTCCCGCCCGGTGCGTGACTCGACGAGGGGAGAGGCCGATGTCACTCGCGGCCATGCCGACAGCGACGTCAGTCGGGCTGACCCTGATCGGACTGCTGATCGCGGGCCTGCTGGCCTGGATCGGCTTCACGCTCTCCCGCCGCAAGGCCGCCGACAACACCGCTGCCGCCGCCAACGCCCAACTCGAGGCAGCCACCATCGCCGCGGGCGCGAAGTCCGCCGCGGAGTTGGTACGCCGCCAGGCCGAGGAGGAGGCCGCCGTACTGCGGACCCGCGCGGAGACGGCCGAGAAACGCGCCGAGGAGATCCGCCGCGCCGCGGAGGACCGCGCTTCCGAGGTACGGCGTGAGGCCGAGCACCGCGCGTCCGACGTACGCCGGGAGGCCGAGACCGAGGCCCAGTCGATCCGGGACGACCTGCGGGAGCAGCGGCTGGAGATGGAGCGCCGCGACCACCGGCTGACCGAGCGTGAGGAGCGGCTCGACGAGCAGCACCGTTCGATCGAGGAACGCCAGACCGAGCTGACCGCGCAACTCGCCGAGCTGGACCAGCGCAAGGCCGAGATCAGGAACCTCGACGAGGAACGCCGCCGGATCCTGGAAGGCGTCGCCAACCTCAGCTCCGAGCAGGCGAAGGCGGAGCTGGTCGCGTCGATCGAGGCGGAGGCGAAGCGGCACGCGCATTCGATCGTCCGTGAGATCGAGCGGCAGGCCTTGGACGAGGGCGAGACCAAGGCACGCAAGATCATCACCGGCGCGGTGCAGCGGCTGGCGTCGGAGCAGACCAGCGAGTCGGTCGTCTCGGTGGTCCACCTGCCGAGCGACGACATGAAGGGCCGGATCATCGGCCGCGAGGGTCGCAACATCCGGTCGTTCGAGCAGACCACGGGCGTCAACCTGATCATCGACGACACCCCCGAAGCCGTGCTGCTGTCCTGCTTCGATCCGGTACGCCGGGAGACCGCGCGGCTGACCCTGGATTCACTGGTGCTGGACGGCCGGATCCACCCGAGCCGGATCGAGGAGATCTACGAGCGCAGTCGCGGCGAGGTCGCCGAGCTGTGTGAGCGTGCGGCCGAGGACGCGATGGCGGAGGTCGGCATCACCGACCTGCACCCCGAGCTGATCCGGACGATGGGCCTGCTGCGGTACCGCACGTCGTACGGGCAGAACGTGCTGAAGCACCTGATCGAGTCGGCGCACATCGCCGGCATGATGGCGGCCGAACTCGGGCTGGATCCCAAGCTGTGCAAGCGCGGCGCGTTCCTGCACGACATCGGCAAGGCGCTCACGCACGAGTCCGAGGGCAGCCACGCGATCGTGGGTGCGGAGCTGGCCCGCAAGTACGGCGAGAACGACGACGTCGTGCACTGCATCGAGGCGCACCACAACGAGGTCGAGGTGCGAACCGTCGAGGCCGTACTGACCCAGGCCGCGGACGCGGTCAGTGGCGGCCGGCCGGGTGCGCGGCGCGAATCGCTGGAAGCATACGTGCAGCGGCTCGAGCGGCTCGAGGAGATCGCGATGCACCACGACGGTGTCGAGAAGGTGTTCGCGATGCAGGCCGGCCGGGAGATCCGCGTGATGGTGCTGCCGGACGCGGTCGACGACATCGCCGCGCAGGTGATGGCGCGCGACATCGCCAAGCAGGTCGAGGAGGAGCTGACGTACCCGGGCCAGATCCGGGTCACGGTCGTCCGCGAGTCCCGCGCCACCGAGGTCGCCAAGTAGTCACTCGGCGTACTTCGCGCGCCACTCCGGCGGATCGAACGGCGACCCGTAGATCCGGGTCTCGCGCGCGATCCGTCCATCCTTGAACTCGACGACGTTCGCGACGTAGTAGATGTCGCCGCTGTAGTCCGAACGACCCAGTACGACGAAATGGTCGCCCGCACCGGTGATGCGCAGGATCTGGATCGACGGTGGCGCGGGGTATTCCCGCTGCATCGCCCGCATCCGGTCCCGCCCGACGATGCGCTCGCCGGACTGCGGCATCTCCAGCACGTAGTCCTCGGCGCGCAACTCGTGTTCGGCCTCCGCCGACAGCGCCAACTGGTCGTCGGTCGGCCACAACCGCTCCAGCAACTCACGATTCCTGTCCATGATTTACGGTCGCGACGACGCTTCAGTCAGTCTTAAAGTCTGCGAATGGACATCAGACCCGCGACGCCCGCCGATGTCGAACGGCTGATCGCAGGCGTCGCCGAGCATCCGGCAGCGCAGCATCACCTCCGCGCCCGCTGGGCTATCCAGGAATGCGGTGACGGTCTGTTCCTGCTGGCCCACCGCGACGGCGAGATCGTCGGCCAGACGATGTTGCTCAGGGAGTCGAAGTACGCCGAGGTCCGCGCCGACGCCGATCCGGCCGAGATCAACGCCCTCAGCGCCGTCGTCCACAACCAAGGCGTCGGTACGGCGATCATCCGCGTCGCCGAGGCGATCGCGGGGGAGTGGAACAAGTCGGCCATCGGCCTGGCCGTCGGCGCCGACAACCCCAAGGCCCGCAGGCTGTACGAGCGCCTGGACTATCTGCCGTGGTCGGGCCCGCCCGTCGTCGACGAATGGACCGAGCAGGCTGCCGACGGCACGGTGGTCCGCACCCACGCGGACGAGTGTGACTACTTGCTGAAGGCCCTCTGAGTCAGGCGATGCTTGCGGCCGACGCCGTGAAGGTGTTGCAGACCGATGCCGACGCGGCGTTGAACCCGCGTCGGGTCCAGCGGCTGTGGCTGGTGCTGTTGCCATGGCTGCGAGTGGGGTTCCACTCGTCGCCGCGGTGCTGCACCGTCCACAGCCATCGCTGCAACCATCCTCCGGTGGCGGGGAAGTAGCGCCGGTCCGCACCGAGGTAGCTGCCGCTCAGGCAGGAAGCCTGGAGCTCCAGACGGCGGCTCTCGACCAGTCGTGCGTTGGCGCTGCTCATGGCCGTCGACCGAGCGTAGGACGCCGCCGCGATGCCGGTCAGCCGCTGGATGTGATGGCCGTACTCATGCGCCACCAGATGCGCCATCGTGGTGCGCGCCCACAGCTGATTGTCGTTGCGGTAGTTCGCGAGGTCGTAGTTCGCGTCCATCGAGATCACGCCGTCGCAGTACGCCGCCGAATCACTCACGCTGCACATGGTCCTGGTCTGGCCGGTGATGACCTCCACGCGCGGGGCCCAGAAGGTGAACCCGGCCTTGCGGATCAGCGGGGCCCAGGCCCTGTCCAGGCAGGGGACGAACTCCGTGTAGTACTTCCGCACGTTCGCCACAGTTGTCGGCCGGACAGACGGCTCCTTGCATCGCGACGCCGGCAGGCGACCCGCGCGGTACAGGGCGTTGGCCGTCACCACCCGGTTCTCCGCGGCGAGGGACGCCGTCGTGGTCCGCGTCGAGGACTGCACGATCGGCGTCGGACTGGATGAAGGCGTCGGGCTGGATGAAGGCGTCGTGCTGGGAGAAGGCGTCGGCGACGCTGTGACCGACGTCCCCGCTGTCGGCGGGTCGTCACGGTCCAGTCGTCGTACGACGAGACCGGCCGCGACCAGCACGACCACTACGGCAAAGACCGCTGCTGCCCAACCCCGCCGCGCTGTCACGGCGGGAAGCTTAGACCCGAGAGCGGATCAGTTCTGGGTGCGGCGGTGGTTCGCCGAGTCCTCGCGCAGGTGCGTCGGGGTGACGTCGATGGGATGGTCGGCGACTCGGTCGGGCGGGGCGGTGTTGTACTGCTTCTCGACTTCCGGGTCGATCACCACCACGTCGTCATGACCCCGGCGCCGGTTGGCCAGCCGGTACGACAGCCAGATTCCGGCGGCGCCACCGAGCATGATGATGATCCCCAGGGCGGTGAGGTTCAGAGTGTCGGACGTGTCCCGCACGGCGAACGCGATGATGGCTCCCGCCGCGATGAGCGCGATTCCGGCCCCGATCCTCATACCGGCTCCTTCCTGACCTCCTGAGGCGGTCACGTTGAGTAGCTGATCTCACTCCTGGTACCCGATCAGCTCTCGAACCATGCGTCAGCGGAAGGCCGCGTGCCCGGTCAGCGCCTGGCCGATGACGAGTTGGTGGACCTCCGAAGTGCCCTCGTAGGTGAGGACGGACTCCAGGTTGTTGGCGTGCCGCATGATCGGGTACTCGCCGCTGATGCCGTTCGCGGCCAGGATCGTGCGGCACTCGCGGGCGATTGCGATCGCCTCGCGGACGTTGTTGAGCTTGCCGACGCTGACCTGCTCCGGGCGCAGTGTGCCCTTCTCCTTGAGGCGGCCGAGATGGACGGCGAGCAGGATGCCCTTGTTCAGCTCGACCGCCATGTCGGCGAGCTTCGCCTGGGTCAGCTGGTACGCCGCCAGCGGCTTGTCGAACACGATCCGCTCACCGGCGTACGCGATCGTCGTCTCCAGGCAGTCGCGGGCCGCACCCATCGCGCCGAAGATGATGCCGAAGCGGGCCTCGTTCAGGCAGCCGAGCGGCCCGGACAGGCCGCGTGCCTCGGGCAGCATGGCGGACGCCGGCAACCGTACGTCTTCCAGCACCAGCTCCGACGTGACCGATGCCCGCAGCGACATCTTCTGCTTGATCTCCGGTGCGGAGAAGCCAGGCGTCGTGGTCGGTACGACGAAGCCGCGTACGCCGTCGTCGGTCCGGGCCCACACGACCGCGACGTCGGCCACGGAGCCGTTGGTGATCCACATCTTCGAACCGTTCAGCACCCAGTCGTCGCCGTCGCGGCGGGCGTTCGTGCGCATGCCGGCCGGGTTGGAGCCGAAGTCGGGCTCGGTCAGGCCGAAGCAGCCGATCGCCTCGCCCGCGGACATCCGGGGGAGCCATTCGTCCTTCTGCTCGTCACTGCCGTACTTCCAGATCGCGTACATCGCCAGCGACCCCTGCACCGACACCAGCGACCGCATCCCGGAGTCCGCTGCCTCGATCTCCAGGCAGGCGAGTCCATAAGCGACGGGTCCGACCCCGGCGCACCCGTAGCCGGTCAGATGCATCCCGAGGAACCCGAGCGCCCCCAGCTCCTTCGCCAGCTCTCGCGCCGGGATGTTCGCCGTCTCGAACCACTCCGGCAACGCCGGCCGCAACCGCTCGTCCGCGAACCGCCGAGCCGTCGCCCGTACGTCGACCTCCTCCTCGGTCAGCAACGAGTCGACATCCACGAGATCCAGCGAAACCGTCATACCCGAACGCTAACCGGAATGCGCCTGGTGCAAGAGGAGGCGTGCATCACTTCCGGTACCAGGGCCACCACCAGTGGCGTTTGCGGGGGTGGCGGATGACGATGCTGCCGTGGCGGGCCTGGCCGGTCACGTGCAGGCGTACGCCGCCGGACCTCGGTGGACCGGCCTTGTTCTTCGCGCTGCTGTGCACCATGTCGACCTGGTCGATGTCGACACTCCAGCCTTCCGGAATCACCATCACGACCGAGCTGTGCTTGGCGTGCGCGTCGACGTGGATCACGCTCCAGTGCACCACCGCATCGGTGAAGTCGAGCTTCACCGAGGAGTGCTCCGCGATCGCCGTCATCCGCTCCGGCACGGTCCACGCGCCCTCACGCTTCTGTGCGCTGTGCTTCGCCCGGAGCGTGAGCTCGGCGGCGCTGCCGTGGGCGACCGGCACGAGATCGGCCGTCGCGTTGCGCAACTCCAGTTGGGTCTTGGCGGAGTAGACCTGGGTCAGCCGCTCGTCCAACTCCTGGAAGTCCAGCCGGCCGTCGGTGTGTGCTTCCTGGACAACGGCGGCGGCGCGCTCACGATCGTTGTCGGACGCCCGTTGCCCGGGCGACGGCTGCTCCAGACTCATGCCCCCAAAGGTAGCGCCGCTACCGGTCCCTCCGGACGTCAGTCGGCAAGATCCAGGAACCGGCCGAAGACCGTCGACCAGGTCCGGTCCAGCTCGGCCTCGTGCCGCTCGGCGCCGGCGACGACCTCCTCGGGCACGAATCCCCACGAGCGCAGGGTTTCCGGGTTCCAGCGCCGTACCCGCTCGGCGGCGACCTCCGGGTGGAACTGCACGCCCCAGCTGCGGCCGATGCGGAGCATCTGGTTCGGGCAGCGCTCGCTGGACATCAGCAGCACGGCGTCGGCCGGGAGCCGGGTGATCTGATCCTGATGGCTCTCGATCGCACGGACGGTCGACGGCAGACCGGTGAGCAGCGGGTCGTCCGCGGCGCCGGGCAGCAGCTTCAGTTCGGTGACACCCTTCTCGGGCAGTCCGTACTTGCCGCGGACCTCACCGCCGAAGGTGTGCGCGATCAGCTGAGCGCCCAGGCAGATGCCGAGGACCGGCGCACGGTCCTGCTCGGTGGTGGTCCGCAGCAACTCCCGCTCGGCCTTCAGCCACGGCTTGGCATCGTCGGCGTCGGGCAGCATTCCGCCGCCGAGCAGGATCAGCGCGGCATGCCCGTCGATCCCCGCGGGAATCGGCTCGCCGTCCCAGGCACGGACGACGACGGGTGAGAACCCCCGTCCCTCGAGCCAGTCGAGCAACCGGCCCGGACCACTGCCCGGATCGTTCTCGATGATCAGCACTGTCTTCGTATGGCGAGTGGCGGCAGAGGACACAAGCCCCAAAGATATGCCACCCGCGGCACACCGGACACCGGCGTACCGGAGTGGTGGTTCCGCGATACTGAGTTGCTGGGGGTGTGCGGATGGAGCCGATCAGTGGGTTCGTGAGGGCCGTGGTGGGTGAGGTGAACTTCACCTTCGGCAAAGGCATGGTGGCTGCGTTCCTCGAGGCGCGCGGCAAGGCACGTGCGTCCGGGAGCGACCGGTCCGTCCAGCCGCAGCTGGACGTGCTGATCAGGGCGCACGGCCAGTACGAGCCGTTGTTCATCCCGGCCGGCACGGTGCCGGCGGTGGACCGGTTGGCCGGGTTGGAGCAGGCCGAGCCGGCGCCGCAGTTGACTGTCGAGTTCACGCCTGGCGACGGTGGTGCGCAGGCACACCTCACGGCGAACGATCCGGTGCTCGTCACCATCACCGATGTCAGTCACCCGGAGTTCGACGCTGTGGTGTTGACCACGTCGCTCGGCGCAGCGACGTACGCGCGGCTGCCTCCGGGGTACTACCACGTGTCCGCTGTCGTCATCGACGAGTCCGAGGACCTGCTGCTCGGGTACGGCGCTCAGCACAACCTGCACCTGGCGAGTGGTGACGACCTGCTCCTGTCGCTGGCGATTCACACCGAGGGGATGGCGGAGATCGAGGCGGCGCTGGCGGCACCACGGCAGCCGGTGCTGGTGGGTCCGGACGGGGACGCGATGCCGATCCTCGACCTGGTGCTGATCGGCCGGTCGCCGGACTGCGACCTGATCCTGGACCACCCGCAGGTGAGCCGGCACCACGCCGAGCTGCTCCGGATCGACCAGGTCACCTTCGAACTGCGCGACCTCGGCTCGACCAACGGCACCACCGTCAACGGCGTACCGGTCCGCAGCATCCAGGTAGGCGACGGCGACGAGATCCGCCTCGGCGACTTCCCCCTCCACCTGTACGTCTCCTAGAACCACCACCTCGTCACCTTGTGTGTTCACCTGGGACAATGGCCGGGTGAATCCGCGATCCGTTGTCATCCTCGGCTCCACCGGCTCTGTGGGGACCCAGGCGCTCGAGCTGATCGGGCGCAACCGCGAGCGATTCCGGGTGCTCGCGCTCTCGGCGGGCGGGAGCAACGTCGGTCTGCTCGCCGCGCAGGCGCTGGAGTTCGGGGTCGACGTGGTCGCGGTGGCGAAGGCGACGGTCACCCAGGATCTGCAGCTCGCGTTCTACGCCGAGGCACAGCGCCAGGGGTACGCACAGGGTGAGTTCCGGATCCCGAAGATCATCACCGGCCCGGACGCGTCCAGCGAGCTCGCGGCGATGCCGTGTGACGTGGTCCTCAACGGCATCACCGGCTCGGTCGGACTGCAGCCGACGCTGACGGCGCTCGACGCGGGGACGACGCTCGCACTGGCCAACAAGGAGTCACTGGTGATCGGCGGCCCGCTGGTCACCCGCCGGGTCAAGCCGGGGCAGATCGTGCCGGTCGACTCCGAGCACAGCGCGATCGCGCAGTGCCTGCGCGGGGGAACGGCCGACGAGGTACGTCGTTTGGTGGTGACAGCGAGCGGCGGTCCGTTCCGGGGCCGGTCGCGGGCCGAGATGGCCGACGTCACCCCGGAGCAGGCGATGAACCACCCGACCTGGGACATGGGTCCGGTGATCACGATCAACTCGGCCAATCTCGTGAACAAGGGCCTCGAAGTGATCGAGGCGCACCTGCTGTACGGGCTGCCGATGAGCCGGATCGAGGTGGTCGTGCACCCGCAGTCGATCGTGCACTCGATGGTGGAGTTCGTGGACGGCGCGACCATGGTCCAGGCGTCGCCGCCCGACATGCGGTTGCCGATCGCTCTCGCGCTCGGCTGGCCCGACCGGATTCCGGACGTTGCGCCGGCCTGTGACTGGACCACGGCGAGCAGTTGGGAGTTCGAGCCGCTCGACGACGAGGCCTTCCCGGCGGTCCAGCTGGCCCGGGAGGCGGGGACTCGCGGCGGCACCGCCCCGGCCGTGCTGAACGCGGCGAACGAGGTCTGTGTCCAGGCGTTCCGGGACGGCCGGCTGCCGTTCCTGGCGATCGTCGACACCGTGGCCCGGGTAGTGACCGAACACGACGTACCCTCGTATGAGGAATTGTCCATCGACGACGTACTGGCCGCGGACGGCTGGGCCCGCGCCCGGGCCCGTGAACTCACCGGCGTACAGGAGACCACCAAGGCATGACCGCGCTTCTCACTCTCCTCGGCATCGTGCTGTTCGCGGCCGGCATCCTGATCTCGGTCGCACTGCACGAAATGGGCCACATGCTGCCCGCCAAGGCCTTCGGGATGAAGGTGTCGCAGTTCTTCGTCGGCTTCGGCCGGACCGTGTGGTCCACCAAGCGCGGCGAGACCGAGTACGGCCTGAAGCTGATCCCGGCCGGCGGGTTCGTCCGGATCATCGGCATGATGCCGCCCGCCAAGGGCGACGACCCGACCAAGGTGCGCAAGGCCAACACCGGCCCGATC
The DNA here is from genome assembly GCF_043197265.1 of Kribbella sp. NPDC049227. Lineage (NCBI taxonomy): Bacteria > Bacillati > Actinomycetota > Actinomycetes > Propionibacteriales > Kribbellaceae > Kribbella > Kribbella sp. NPDC049227. The sequence goes on from NZ_JBICST010000003.1 coordinate 688,924, forward strand.
CAGTCGATGGTCGAGAACGCCCGGACCGCGGACTACGAGACGATCGCGCCCGAGGACAACGGCCGGCTGTTCTACCAGAAGGTGTGGTGGAAGAAGCTGATCGTGATGGCGTCCGGGCCGCTGGTCAACGTCGTGATCGCGTTCGTGCTGTTCGGCGGCCTGTTCATGCTGTACGGCGCCAACGTCGCGCAGACGACCGTGGCCACGGTCACCGACTGTGTGATCCCGGCCTCGCAGGCATCGACCGACCGCAAGTGCGTCGACACCGACAAGGTGTCGCCGGCCAAGGAGGCCGGGTTCCAGGTCGGCGACAAGATCGTCGCGTTCAACGGCACCGCGATCTCCAGCTGGGACCAGCTGACCCCGCTGATCCGCGCCAACACCGACAAGCCCGCCACCATCGTTGTCGAGCGCAACGGTCAGCGGACCACGCTGCAGACCCACACGATCATCAACCAGGTGCCCGACGAGGCGGGCTCGGACAAGATCGTCTCGGTCGGGTTCCTCGGCGTCTCGCCGGAGATGAAGACCGAGCGGCAGGACTTCGGGTTCGTGGTCAGCAAGATGGGCGAGCTGACCGTGGCGACGGTGAAGGCGATCGGGAACTTCCCGCAGAAGCTGGTCGGCGTGGCCAAGGCGATCGGCGGCGGCGAGCGCGACGAGAACAGCCCGATGAGCGTCGTCGGCGCCAGCCGGGTGGCCGGCGAGATCGCGTCCAACCAGTCGCTGACGGCCGGCTCGCGGATCGCGTTCCTGATCTCGCTGCTCGCCTCGCTGAACCTGTTCCTTGCCTTGTTCAACTTCATCCCGCTGCTGCCGCTGGACGGCGGACACATGATCGGCGCGATCTGGGAGGGCATCCGGCGCGGCTTCGCCAAGCTGTTCGGCCGGCCCGACCCCGGGTACGTCGACGTGGCCAAGCTGCTCCCGATCGCGTACGTCGCGGCCAGTGTGATCGTGGTGATGGGCGTCCTGCTCGTCATCGCCGACATCGTCAACCCGATCCGTCTCTTCAACGGCTGACCCTCACCCAACGGTTAAGGACACATGAGCATCAACCTGGGCATGCCCGCGCTGCCGCCGCCGACCCTGGCCCCGCGCCGCAAGACCCGCCAGATCAAGGTGGGCAAGGTGCTGGTCGGCGGTGACGCGCCGGTGTCGGTGCAGTCGATGACGACGACCCCGACCAACGACGTGAACAAGACGCTGCAGCAGATCGCCGAGCTGACCGCGGCCGGCTGCGACATCGTCCGGGTCGCCTGCCCGCGGCAGGAGGACGCCGACGCGCTGGCGGAGATCGCCCAGCACTCGCAGATCCCGGTCATCGCCGACATCCACTTCCAGCCGGGGTACGTGTTCGCCGCGATCGAGGCGGGCTGTGCGGCGGTCCGGGTGAACCCGGGCAACATCCGCAAGTTCGACGACCAGGTGAAGGAGATCGCGGCCGCCGCCAAGGACCACGGCACGTCGCTGCGGATCGGCGTGAACGCGGGCTCCCTGGACAAGCGGTTGCTGGAGAAGTACGGCAAGGCCACTCCGGAGGCGCTGGTCGAGTCCGCGGTCTGGGAGGCGTCGCTGTTCGAGGAGCACGATTTCCACGACTTCAAGATCTCGGTCAAGCACAACGACCCGGTCATCATGGTCCGGGCGTACGAACTGCTCGCCGAGCGGGGCGACTGGCCGCTGCACCTCGGCGTGACCGAGGCCGGCCCGGCGTTCCAGGGCACGATCAAGTCGTCGGTCGCGTTCGGTGCGCTGCTGTCCAAGGGCATCGGGGACACGATCCGGGTCTCGCTGTCCGCGCCGCCGGTCGAGGAGGTCAAGGTCGGCCTGCAGATCCTGCAGTCGCTGAACCTGCGCGAGCGCAAGCTCGAGATCGTCTCCTGCCCGTCCTGCGGCCGCGCCCAGGTGGACGTCTACACGCTGGCCGAGCAGGTCACCGCCGGCCTGGAGGGGATGGAGGTCCCGCTCCGCGTCGCGGTCATGGGCTGCGTCGTGAACGGTCCCGGCGAGGCCCGCGAGGCCGACCTCGGCGTCGCCTCCGGCAACGGCAAGGGCCAGATCTTCGTCAAGGGCGAGGTCATCAAGACCGTCCCCGAAGCCGCCATCGTCGAGACCCTGATCGAAGAGGCCATGCGCATCGCCGAGGAGATGGGCGACCCGGTCGAGCCCGGCGCCCCCACCGTCACCGCAGGCTGACAACACCAAGATCGCGAAGATCACCGGGCAGTCGGTGGAGTGGGTTGTGGCGAAGGGATCGCTTTGAGGTGACCGAGTTCGTCGTGGTGAGTGCTGTGGCGGGGGAGGCTCGGTATGTGCCCGCCGGGGTGCAGGTGGTGGTGACCGGGGTGGGAAAGACTGCGGCGGCTGTGGCTACCTCGCGGATGCTGGCGGGGCGGGACACCTCTGAGTTGGTGGTGCTGAATGTTGGCACCACCGGAGCGCTCAGAGATGGGATGTCGGGGTTGTATTTGCCGAGCACGGTGATCAACCACGATGTGAATGCGGAGGCGATCCGGGCGATCGGACTGGATCCCCAGGACGAGTTGCATGTCGAGGGCGGCGACGGGACGGTGCTGGCGTCCGGGGACGTGTTCGTGACGGATCCTGTCGTACGGGCGCGGCTCGCGGAGCGGGCGCACCTGGTCGACATGGAGGCGTACGGCGTCGTCTACGCCTGCCGGGAGTACGGCGTACCAGTGCGGGTCGTGAAGCATGTGTCGGACTCGGCCGACGAGGCGGCGCTCGACTGGCCGGCGCTCGTGGATGCGAGCGCGAAGGTCCTGGGGGAGTGGGTCAGCGACTACGTGCGCTGAGCCACTCCAGTACGGCGATCTCCCGCACCAGCCACCGCATCACGCCGACCCCACTGGCGAGCACGGCCCGATTGGCCGCGAGTGCCTCGTCCACCGTGACCCATCGCGGCGTGAGCTCCAAGTCGGCCTCGTACCCCTCCAACTGCTGCCCATCACGAGCCGCCCCACCCGTGCAGGAGAAGTAGTGCGACGTCATCCCGAAGACGTCGTACGCCGCCTCGATCGCCGGCACCTCCTCCCTGGTCGTGCCGAGTTCGGTGCCGACAGCAACATCGACGTACCCGCACTCCTCGTGGAACTCGCGCTGCAGGGCGTCGGCGAACGACTCACCCGGTTCCACCCCGCCGCCGGGGAACTTGTAGTCGCCGTGGCGCGAGGCGAGTAGTAGCAACTCCCGCCCGCGGAAGAGCACACCTCGGACCGCGGTCCGCTCGACCAGCCGTCCGCCAGGCGCGAGTTCGGGCGAACGAAAGGCCGCCAGCAGCATGCGGCCTATGCTGCCTGACCCATGACGTCGCGCGAAATCCTGGACGCGGTGACGGTCGTCGCCCTAGCGTCGGGGGGTCTCGTACGCCGCTCCCCTGGAGGTCCGCATGACCGGCTCGTCGCCCCTGTCGGTACTCGTCGCAGCACTCGCCGATGGGTCGGTCGAGGTGATGGACCTGACGTCGCCGCTGTCCGCGTCGACGCCGGTCATCCAGCTGCCGCCGGAGTTCGGGCAGACGGCGCCGTTCGCGCTCGAGGAGATCAGCAGATACGACGACCGCGGGCCGGCGTGGTACTGGAACAACTTCACCAGCGGCGAGCACACCGGCACCCACTTCGACGCGCCGAACCACTGGGTCACGGGCAAGGACCTCGCCGACGTGGCCTCGGTCCCGGCCCGCAAGCTGATCGCGCCGGCGGTCGTGCTCGACTTCAGCGCCGAGGTGGAGAAGGACCCCGATTTCCTCGTCGAGGTCGACCACGTCAAGGCCTGGGAGGCGGAGAACGTACCTCTGCCCGCTGGTGGCTGGTTGTTCGTGCGCACGGGGTGGGCGGCGCGGTCGCACTCGCAGGAGGCGTTCCTCAACGCCGACGAGAACGGGCCGCACACACCGGGCCTGTCGCCGGAGTGCGCGCGGTGGGTGGCGCAGGAGTCGCCCGTACTCGGCCTCGGTGTCGAGACGGTCGGTACCGACGCCGGGAGGGCGCACTCGTTCGACCCGCCGTTCCCGTGTCACTCGTACCTGATGGGCAGTGACAAGTACGGGTTGACGCAGTTGCAGAACCTCGCCAAGCTGCCGCCGACCGGCGCCGTCGTCATCGCCGGACCGTTGCCGATCGTCAGCGGCTCCGGCGCTCCCGCCCGGGTGCTCGCGCTGGTCGAATCCCGATGAACGTCGCGGTCGCCGTCGGCCGGACGTTGGCGGCCGCCGGCGTCCGCCAGGTGTTCGGCGTGATCGGGTCGGGCAACTTCCACCTCACGAACGCGATGGTGGCCGGCGGCGCGCGGTTCGTCGCCGCGCGGCACGAGGGCGGCGCGGCCACGATGGCCGACGCGTACGCGCGGATGAGCGGGACGGTCGCCGCGCTCTCGGTTCATCAGGGCTGCGGCCTGACGAACGCGATGACCGGGATCGCCGAGGCGGCGAAGAGCCGGACGCCGATGGTCGTCGTGGCGGCGGAGGTCACTGAGCCGCGGTCGAACTTCTACGTCGACCAGGAGGCGCTCGCCCGTTCGGTGGGTGCGGTGCCGGTGCGGGTCACCTCGGCGGAGACCGCGGTGGCGGAGGCGCTGGAGGCAGTGGCGACCGCCGTTCGCGAACGCCGGACAGTGCTGCTGAACGTACCGCTTCCCGTGCAGGCGTTGGAGATTCCCGCCGCGGCACCGGCGGCTGTGTCGCCACCGCCCTCGCGGGACGCGGTGGTGCCGGACGCCGCCGAGGTCGACGCCCTGACCGATCTGCTGCGGCGTGCGGAGCGCCCGGTGTTCGTCGCGGGACGCGGGTCCCGTGGACGTCGGCAGGCCCTTGAACTGTTGGCGGATCGGTGTGGCGCGCTCCTCGCGACCTCGGCCGTCGCGCACGGGCTGTTCCGCGGCAACCCCTGGTCGCTCGGGATCTCGGGAGGCTTCGCCTCGCCACGGACGGCTGAGCTGATCCGTGGCGCCGACCTCGTCGTGGGTTGGGGCTGCGCGCTGAATATGTGGACGATGCGGCACGGTCAGCTGATCGGACCCGACGCGACCGTGGTGCAGGTCGACGACGACGCGTCCGCGCTCGGCGTCCATCGCGAGATCCAGCTGGGCGTCACTGGTGACGTCGAGCTCACTGCCACTACGGTGCTCGACGCGTTCGGCGAGCAGCGAGTGGGCTATCGCGCGACGGAGCTCGGGAGCGTGAGCTGGCGAGACGTCGCATTCGACGACGAGAGTACGGCGGCGCGAATCGACCCACGGACGTTGAGCATCGTGCTCGACGACCTCCTCCCGGCCGAACGCGTGATCGCCGTCGACTCCGGCAACTTCATGGGCTACCCGAGCGTCTGCCTGTCGGTGCCGGACGAGAACGGACTCTGCTTCACCCAGGCGTTCCAGTCGGTCGGGCTGGGGCTTGCCACCGCGATCGGCGCCGCGCTGGCGCAGCCGGACCGCCTGCCCGTCGCCGTACTCGGTGACGGCGGTGCGCTGATGAGCGCCGCCGAGCTCGACACCGTACGCCGGCTCGGCCTGCCGATGCTGGTGGTCGTGTACAACGACGACGCGTACGGCGCCGAGGTGCACCACTTCGGTCCCGGCGGGCACCCGTTGGACACCGTGACGTTCCCGCCGACCGACATCGCCGCGATCGCCCGGGGCTACGGCTTCGAGGCCGCGACCGTGCGTACTGTCGGCGACCTCTCCGCGGTCAGGGACTGGTTGGACGGACCACGGTCGGCGCCGCTGCTGGTGGACGCGAAGGTCGTCGCGGACCACCCGTCGTGGTGGCTGGAGGAGGCGTTCCGCGGCCACTGACACCGGCGAACAGCCTGCGGGCTATTCTGGCTTGACCTTGACCCCAGGGGCAAGGTTTAGCGTCGGAGTGAAGGAGGCGGGATGCGGATCAGCGATCTGGCGGCCGAGGCCGGAGTGACGGTCAAGGCGGTGCGGTACTACGAGTCGCAGGGACTGCTCAAACCCCGGCGCGAGGCCAACGGGTACCGGACGTACGAGCCGGAGGACGTGGTCGTGGTGCGCGAGGTGAAGGCGTTGCTGAGTCTCGGGCTGACCGCGGAGCAGACGTACCCGTTCATCGAGTGCCTGCGGGCCGGCAACGAGCGGGCGGACGTCTGCCCGGCGTCCCTGACGGCGTACCGGGCCCGGATCGCCGAAGTGGACCAGCGGATCACCGAACTCACCGATCTGCGGGCCCGGCTCACCGACCTCCTGTCCGATGCCGAGAACTGGAGGATGAAGCAACTATGACTGACCTGCAAGCGGTCGACGAGGAAACCTTCGACGACGTGGTGCTGCGCTCGGACAAGCCGGTGCTGGTGGACTTCTGGGCGCAGTGGTGCCCGCCCTGCCACCAGATCGCCCCGCTGCTCGCCCAGGTCGCCGCCGAGCGCGCGGACCAACTCACCGTAGTGAAGCTGAACTCCGACGAGAACCCGGAGATCTCCGCCCGCTACCGCGTGATGGCGTTGCCCACGCTGATGCTGTTTCACCGCGGCGAGGTCATCTGGTCCGTCGTCGGCGCGCGTCCCCGAGCCAAACTCAACAAGGAACTCGACGACGCCCTCCTGGCCGCTGTGTAGAGCTGGCAGCTCCGCCCGATGGCGGGTTGTTTCACCGCTGACCCGTAACAACCCGCCAGCCGGCACATAACCCGCCAGCCACCACCTGTCCGCCACCCCAACCCAGCACCCGCAAACCCCAACCCACCACTTACCCGGCTTTCATCGTCGGAGTCCCTGTTGACTGGTAGCTGTCTAGGATGCTAGCAATATAGCCATGAGTGATGACGGCGGCAAGAAGGTGCAGTTCAACGTGTATCTGCCGCCCGAGTTGGTCCGCCGGGTGAAGCACAAGGCGATCGACGAGGCGGCGAGCCTGTCCGCGCTGGTGGAGCAGGCGCTGGCGGAGTACCTGGACAAGCATGGGGAGGCGCGGGGATGACTGGCGTGGTGATCCGGCCGCTGCGGTTCACGAACGACGTGGACGCGATGCGGGCGTTCCTGGAGACTGTGGGACTGACGGCCCGGATCGAGTCCGAGCGGGGAGGGTGGGCGGTGATGCTCGCGGGGCACGGGATGATCGCGCTGCACGACGCCGCTACCAGTTCGACCGGTGGCCGGCCGGGGCAGACGGACCTGGTCTTCGAGGCCGAGGACGTCGACGCGCTGAAGGCGACGCTGGAAGGTTCCGGGTACGCCGACGTGTCGATCTGGGACGAGGCGTACGGGCGGGTGCTGTCGGCGATCGCCCCGAACGGGACGAAGTTGTTGGTCGACGAGCGCAGCGAGGACCTGTACGGCTACCGGCTCGACGAGACACCGCCGGACGAGCGCTGGAGCGTCACGCCGTACCTGGCCGGCACGGACCAGGCGGGCTGGACGCAGATCCTCGACCTCCTCGGGACGCGGCAGCACGTGTACTTCGGCCCAGGGGAGAAGGACGGCGTCCGGATGGATCTGTCGACGAGCGAGGACCTGGCCGCGGTCCTGCAGCGACTGACGGACGCCGGCTATCAGGCGACCCGGACCGGCGACACGCTCGAGGTCATGGATCCGGACGGACAGCCGATGGTGGTGCACGGATGATCACGGTCCGCCGGGCCGAGGTCGGTGACGTCGAGGCGATCCGACGGATCGGGCTGATCACCTGGCCGGTCGCGTACGGCGGCCTGGTGTCGGACGAGTTCATCACCGACGGACTCGCGCAGTGGTGGTCGCCGGAGGCGGTCGAGCGCGGCATCCGCAATGGCATCACCCTGGTCGCGGCCGAAGGCGAGCAGTTGGTCGGGATCGTCGGCCTCGGCCGTGAGGGCGACTTCTGGGTGATGTGGAAGCTCTACGTCCTGCCGGACCACCAGCGCAAGGGCGTCGGCAAGGCGCTCCTCGACGCGGCGGTCAAGGCCTTGCCGGAGGGTACGACGCAACTCCTGCTGGACGTCCTGGTCGGCAACGAGCAGGCGATCGGCTTCTACCGGGCCAACGGGTTCGGCGAGGCACAGAAGACGCCGGACCGCGATCTCGGCGTCGAACTGATGTGGATGAGCCTTGACCTCCAGACGGCTTGAAGTTGCAGAGTGCCCCGCATGACGACGACGATGCCCGACCGGCTCCGCGACGATCCGGACTTCCGGCGGTACTGGCTCGCCCGTGCCCTGTCCATCACGGGGTCGATGGTGACCGCGATCACCTTGCCGGTGCTGGTCTACCGATTGAGCGGTTCGACCGTCCTCACCGCACTGGTGTCCGCGCTCGAAGCAGCGCCGTACCTGCTGACAGGTCTGTTCGCCGGCGCGCTGGCCGACCGGTGGAACCGGCGCCGGGTGATGGTGAACTCCGACCTGGTGAACGCGGTGCTGGTCGGCTCGGTCCCGGTCGCGCATCTGCTCGACCTGCTGACCGTGGCGCACGTGCTGGTGGTCGCGTTCCTGGTGCAGAGCGTCTACACGTTCTTCGACGGCGCGAACTTCGGTGCCCTGCCGGTCCTGGTCGGCCGAGCCCGGGTAGCGCAGGCGAACTCGGTGGTCTGGACGGCGTCCAGCCTGATCGAGTTGTTCGTCCCACCGCTGGCCGGTCTTTCGCTGGCGGTGCTGAATCCGGCCAGCCTGCTCACCCTCGACGCACTGAGCTTCGTCGGGTCGGCTCTCGCGGTCCGCGGGATCATGCGGGCGATGTCCGAGCGGCGGGACGGACAGCAGCCGCTGCGGACGCGGGTGGTCCTCGCCGACATCGCCGAAGGGCTGCGCTACCTGGTCGGGCATGCCGGAGTGCGGACCATGACGATCGTCGGCAGCCTGCAGTCCTTCGCCGGTGGTGGGTTCATGGCACTGATGGTCGTGTGGTGCGACCGAGTTCTGCACGTCGGTACGTCGGGACTGCGCTTCGGACTCGTGTGGGGGACGTGGGGGATCGGCGGACTGATCGCAGCCGTCGGACTGCCTCGGCTGCTGAAGCGGATGTCGCCGGCCGCGATCACGCTCTACGCACTGCCGGTCTCGGCCCTCCTCGGGATCATCACGCCGCTGGCACCGGGCTGGGAGTCGGCCGCGATCGCGCTGCTCGTCTGGGGATCGGCGTACGTGCTGGTCATCGTGAACACCATCTCCTACCGCCAGCAGGTCACGCCGGAGCACTTGCTGGGCCGGGTGAACACGGCCGCCCGGATGCTGTCGTGGGGTGTGGGCTGGACGTTCGGATCGGTGGCCGGAGGTGTACTCGGCAACCACTACGGCATCCGGACCGGCATGGTGGTGATGGGATGCTTCATCTTCGTCGCGGTGGTCGTGGCCTGGACGTCGCCGTTGCGCCGGATCGCGGCCGGGCACGAAGCGGCGGTGGCCTGAACCGGTCCAGCCCGGCCCGCCGACGCCCCCGTTGCATGCTGATCCGGGGATCATCCGCTAAGTTCTGCGCGTGGGCGTACGGGTTCTCGGTCCTCGTGACCTCGCGGCGGCGCGCGCTGTCATCGCCCGCGACCCGGTGATCAACGTGTTCGTCGACAGCCTGGTGCAGGCGTCCGGACTCGACCCACGGCGCGGTGCCGAGGTCTGGGGATACGTCGAGAAGGGCGGCCTCGAGGCACTGTGCCATGCGGGCGGCAACATGGTGCCGGTGGGCGCGGACGACGCGGCCCTGCGCGCGTTCGCGGCGTACGCGTTGCGTCGCGGCCGGAACTGCTTCCAGATCCTCGGACCGGCCCGCGAGGTCGAGCAGCTGTGGACAGCGCTCGAGCCGCACTGGGGTCCGGCCCGCGAGGTGCGCGACAACCAGCCGTTCATGGTCATCGAGGACCCGCCGCTGATCGCCCCGGATCCGCTGGTCCGCGCGGTCGAACCGGTCGAGTTGCCGATCCTCTACCCGGCCTGTGTGGCCATGTACACCGAGGAGGTCGGCGTACCGCCGCAGACCGGGCCGGACGGGACGTTCTACCGGTCCCGGGTGGCGGAGCTGATCCGGGCCGGTCGGGCGTTCGCGCGGATCGAGGACGGCCGGGTCGTGTTCAAGGCGGAGGTCGGATCGGTCGGGACCGGGGTGTGCCAGATCCAGGGGGTGTGGGTCGATCCGGAGTTCCGTGGTCGCGGACTGGCCGCGCCGGGGATGGCCGCGGTGGTCGAGCTGGCGCGACAGATCGCGCCGGTGGTGACGCTGTACGTCAACGCGTTCAACGCGCCGGCCCGGGCCGCGTACGAGCGGGTCGGCTTCCGGACGATCGAGACGTTCGCGACGATCTTGTTCTGATACTGCGTGCTCTCCGTGATACCGCGGTGACCGCGGGTGGGGTTGGCTGAGTCTCTACGCCGCCCCGCCCAGCGGAAGGAATTCCCCAGCATGCGAAGGCTTGTCGTTGCCCTGTGCAGCTTTGCCCTGGTCCTGGTCTCGCTGACCAGCGTCTCTGCCGCCGCTCCACCGGATCTCTCGTACTACTCGATGCGCCTGCCCGCCGGCCTGACGGTCGCCGACCTGATCAAGGACGGGTACGACGTCACGCACGGCACCCGGCCGACCGTCGTCGCGACTCCGGCCGAGGCCGAGCACCTGCGCGCACGGGGCGTCGTACTGGGGAAGACCGGCGACGTGTATCACCCGGTACCGCGGTCCGAGCCCGGGGGAGCGACGTACTACGGCGGGTACCACACGGCCGCCGGACACGAGCAGCACAACGCTTCCGTCGCCGCGGCCCATCCGGACCTGGTGAAGCTGTACGACATCGGCGACTCGTGGCTGAAGACTCAGGGACAGGGCGGGCACGACATCCAGGCCCTGTGCCTCACGAAGTTGGCTGCCGGCGACTGCGCGCTCGGCAGCACCGGGGAGAAGCCGAAGTTCGTGCTGCACACGCAGATCCACGCGCGCGAACTGGTCACCGGCGAGACCGCGTACCAGTGGATCGACCTGCTGGTGTCGTCGTACGGCAACGACCCTGAGATCACCGAGTTGATGGACACCCGTGAGCTGTGGGTCGTGCCGATGGCGAATCCGGACGGTGTCGACGTGGTCGCGTCGAACCCGGACCGGCCGGTCCTGCAGCGCAAGAACGTCAACGACAGCGCCGGCGGCTGTCCCGCGTCGGATGCCGGGGTCGACCTGAACCGCAACTCGTCGTTCCAGTGGAACGTCAACGAGGGCGGGCCGTGCGACGAGACGTACCCGGGTGCCAAGGCGCTGTCAGAGCCGGAGACGGTGGCGATCCAGGGTCTGCTGGACAAACTCTTCGCCGACACCAAAGGCGACATCGACGACCCGGCCGCCGCGAGTACGACGGGTGTCTTCCTCACCCTGCACAGCTTCGGCAACGACATCCTGGCGCCGTGGGGCTACACCAACACCGATGCGCCGGACAAGGCGGCTTTGGTTGCCTTGGGCAAAAAGATGGGCGCGCTCACCGGCTATCCGGTGTCGACCGGTGACGGCGGGGTCGGGTACTTCGCGCCGGGGGCGACGGACGACTGGTTGTACGGCACCCGCGGCGTCCCGTCGTACACGTTCGAGATCGGGCCGGACGGCGGGTCGTGCGGTGGGTTCCTGCCGGCGTACTCGTGCATGGCGTCGATGTTCTGGCCGACGCTGAAACCCGCCTTGGTGTACGCCGCCCAGGCCGCTGCGACGCCGTACGGCAAGCTGCCGATTACCGTCGGGTAGGCTCCGCGGCATGGCGTCTCGGAGCAGGACCACCACCGGCCTGGCGTTGCTGTTCGGCGTGCTCGGGACGTTGCACTTCGTGAAACCCGAGCCGTTCGAGCAGATCGTGCCCAGGGCGCTGCCGCGGAAGAAGGAACTGGTCTACGCGTCCGGAGTGGCCGAGCTGGCCTGCGCGGCCGGGCTGTTGCACCCGCGGACGCGGCGGGTCGCCGGCCTGGCGAGCGCGGGCCTGCTGGTGGCGATCTTCCCCGCGAACGTGCAGATGGCAGCTGACCTGCAGCGGAAGGGGTCCCTGCCGGCCAAGGCGGTCGGCTGGGCCCGGCTGCCGCTGCAGCTCCCGCTGATCAGATGGGCGCTGAAGGCGGCCCGCGAGGACGGCTGAGCCGGGGTCCCGGAGAGTTTCTGCCGATAGCCTGTCGGATCCGGAGTGGGTCGTTCGTTGCACGGGTGAGAGGCGGCCGGAGGAAGGTCGCCGGGACTAGGAGTGATGAGATGGCGCGGTACTTGATCTCGTTCGAACGCGGTGCGATGGACCACATCCCCGACGAGGACTTTCCCCAGGTGGGCAAGGACTCTCATGCGGTGATCCGGGAGATCAGGGACGCCGGCGTGTTCGTCTTCGGCGGCGGGCTGAGCTACGACGACGGCGACGTGGAGCACGCCGAGGTGGCCGTCGACGGGATCGTCACCGACGGCCCGTACCCGGAGAGCAAGGAGCTCGTCGGCGGCCTGACCATCGTCGACGTACCCACCCGGGAGGAGGCCCTGAAGTGGGCCGCCAAGATCGCGGTCGCCTGCCGCTGTGCGCAGGACGTCCGCAAGTTCATGGACGACCCGGAGATGTGATCGAAGGAGCTCGCGCGGGCGATCACCCGGGCGCCGGGTGGCCCAGGTGATCGCCGCCGTTCGCCGTACCTGTGGATAACGTGGTGAGAGCACTGCCCCGGGGCGGATATCCTCTGTGAGGTCCGCTGTTCCATTCGTCCCTTCGTCGTGCTTTTGGAGACTCCCGTGATTCTGCGTATGTCGTCGATGTTCCTCCGCACCCTTCGCGAGGACCCGGCGGACGCGGAGGTCCCGAGCCACAAGCTGCTCGTCCGCGCCGGGTACATCCGGCGGACCGCGCCCGGCATCTACACCTGGCTGCCGCTGGGTCTGCGAGTGCTGCGCAACGTCGAGCGGATCGTCCGCGAGGAGATGGACGCGATCGGCGCCCAGGAGCTGGTGTTCCCCGCGCTGCTGCCCCGCGAGCCCTACGAGGCGACCGGCCGCTGGACCGAGTACGGGCCGAACATCTTCCGGCTGAAGGACCGCAAGGGCGCCGACATGCTGCTCGGGCCGACGCACGAGGAGATGTTCACGCTGGTCGTGAAGGAGCTCTACTCGTCGTACAAGGATCTGCCGCTGTCGATCTACCAGATCCAGAACAAGTACCGCGACGAGTCGCGGCCGCGAGCCGGTGTGCTGCGCGGGCGCGAGTTCGTGATGAAGGACTCTTACTCCTTCGACATCGACGACGACGGTCTCGCGGCGTCGTACGAGCTGCACCGCAAGGCGTACATCAACATCTTCGACCGGCTCGGGTTCGACTACGTGATCGTCAAGGCGATGTCGGGCGCGATGGGCGGGTCGCGGTCGGAGGAGTTCCTCGCGATCGCGGAGAACGGTGAGGACACCTTCGTCCGCTCGCCGGGTGGGTACGCCGCCAACGTCGAGGCGGTCGTGGTCCCGCAGGCCGAGGCCGTGGACGCGTCGGCCGTGCCGGCGGCCGAGGTGGTCGACACTCCGGACACGCCCACGATCGACACGCTCGTCGACGCGATGAACGCGAAGCACGCCCGCGGCGACGGCCGGGCCTGGACCGCCGCGGACACGCTCAAGAACGTGCTCGTCATGCTGGTGCACCCCGACGGTTCCCGTGAGCCGCTGGCCATCGGCGTGCCCGGCGACCGCGCGATCGACGAGAAGCGGCTCGGCGCGCAGCTCGAGCCCGCCGAGGTGGTCGCCTTCGACGAGTCGGACTTCGAGAAGCACCCCTCGCTGGCGAAGGGCTACATCGGTCCTGGCGTGCTCGGTGCGGAGAACACCTCCGGCATCCGGTACCTGCTCGACCCCCGGATCGCCGAGGGATCGGCGTGGGTGACGGGTGCGGACAAGCCCGGCTTCCACGTGATGGACCTGGTGCACGGCCGCGACTTCACCGCCGACGGCACGATCCAGGCCGCCGAGGTGCGCGACGGTGACCCGGCGCCCGACGGTTCGGGTCCGCTGGAGTCGGCGCGCGGGATCGAGATGGGCCACATCTTCCAGCTCGGTCGGAAGTACGCCGAGGCACTCGACCTGAAGGTGCTGGACCAGAACGGCAAGCTCGTCACCGTGACGATGGGGTCGTACGGCGTCGGCGTCACCCGCGCGGTGGCGGCGATCGCCGAGGGGAACCACGACGAGCTCGGTCTGGTCTGGCCCCGCGAGATCGCTCCCGCCGACGTCCACCTCGTTGCCACCGGCAAGGATTCCGAGGTGTTCACGAAGGCGGCCGAGATCGCCGCCGAGCTGGAGTCCCGCGGCCTGTCGGTCATGTACGACGACCGCGAGAAGGTGTCGCCGGGGGTGAAGTTCAAGGACGCCGAGCTGATCGGTGTCCCCACGATCGCAGTGGTGGGCAAGGGTCTCGTGGACGGCACCGTCGAGGTCAAGGACCGCCGTACGGGCGAGCGCGCCGACATCCCGGTCGACGAGGTCGTCGACCACCTCGTCGCCACCGTCCGCGGCTGATCGGTCGCCGGCCTCGCTCCCCAGGAGTGAGGCCGGCGTTCTTCCTGGGGGATCCATGGACGAGTCGTGTGTGTTCTGCGGCATCGTGGCCGGTCGGCTGCCGGCGCGGTTCGTGTACCAGGACGAGCACGCCTGCGCCTTCCTGGACATCCGGCCTCTACGGGCCGGGCACACGCTCGTTGTCCCTCGCCGGCATCTTCCTGATCTGAGCGCCGACGGCGCCCCCGATGCGGTGGCCGCGGTCGGCCCGGCTCTGCAAGCGACCACCCGGATTCTCGTGAACCGCGTGAACGCAGATGGCGTGAGCGTCCTCCAGGCCAACGGTGCAGCGGCGGGCCAGGAGGTCTTCCACCTGCACTTCCACCTCGTGCCCCGGCGGCGCGGCGACCGTCCGTTGAACGACTGGACCGCGGACGACGACGCACGGCACCACCTCGACGAGATCCACCAGCGGCTCGTCGGCTCCGAGAATTGAGAGCCGCCCGAAAATTCTTTGCTGATCGATGTCGAGGAACGAAGGTTCGCTCCGATCCCTGGAGGAGACGCCCACGAGGGGCGTCTGTGATCCACGAGGGGCGAACGATGACGAATACTCCTGCGGTGCGGGTGACGCGCGGGATCGAGACCCTGCGGGCCGCGGTGACCGGCGAAGTCCTGACCGAAGGCGATACCGGCTACCAGACAGCCAATCGCACACTCACCAGACAAGGGCGACCGGCAGTCGTCGTTCGGTGCGCCGGCACCGCCGACGTCGCGGCCGCACTCGCGTACGCCGAAGCGAACGACCTCGCGGTGTCGGTGCGGAGCGGCGGCCACCACATGGCCGGGTTCGGCACCAACGACGGCGGTGTGGTGATCGACGTCAGGCCGTTGGACGAGGTGACGCTCGTGTCCGACGGGCCTGGCGATCGAGCCACGTTCCGAGTCGGCACCGGCGCGACCTGGGGCACGGTCGCCGCGTTCCTCGCGAAGACCGGTCACGCGATCTCGTCCGGCGACACGGCCGGCGTCGGAGTCGGCGGGCTGATGGCCGGTGGCGGCATCGGCTGGATGGTACGCCGGCACGGCCTGGCCATCGACAGTGTCCAGGCGGCCGAGGTGGTGACCGCGGACGGTTCGGTCCACCGGGTCGATGCGACCGACGAGCCGGAGCTGTTCTGGGGCCTGCGCGGCGCGGCCGGGGGGCTCGGCGTCGTCACGTCGTACGACGTCAGCGCCGTACATCAGCCGACGGTGCTCTTCGGCAGTCTGCTGTTTCCGTGGACGCAGGCGGACCAGGTGCTGGCCGGTTGGGCGGAGCACATGGCCGTCGCTCCGGACGAGCTGACGTCCTCGATCCAGTTGCCGCCGACGATGGTCGCGGATCGCCAGGCTCCGATCGCCATCAAGGTGTGTGTCGCCGGCGATGCGGCCGGACGGGAGGAGATCCTGGCTCCGTTGCGCAGTCTCGGCACCGTTTTGACCGACACAGTGACGGAGGTGCCGTACGCGCAGGTGCTGGCGGACGAGGCGATGCCGCCGGGCTGGACGCCGCGGAACCGCAACGGGCTGTTCGACGCGTGGTCGCCGGACCTCGGCGAGCGGTTGGCCGACGCCCGTCTGCGGCTGCCGGCGATGGCCGTGGAGGTCCGGGCGCTCGGCGGCGCGTTTGGAAGGGTCCCTGGCGACGCCACCGCCTTCGCTCATCGCAATGCGCGGTTCATGGTCAACGCGGTACTGATCGGATCGACTGAGCTCCACGGAGCCCAGATCGAGGGATTCGAAGGGCTCTGGGGCGAGCTGTTGCCGGAGGGCGCGTACCTGAACTTCCTGTCCGACCCGACGGCGGCCGACCTCGACCGTTGCTACCCGGGACCGCATCGAGCCCGGCTCGCGGCGCTGAAGCAGGCGGTCGATCCGGCTGATGTCTTCCGGACCGTCCTGACCGTGCCTCCGGCCGGCGCGCTCAGGGGGTGAGGCGGGTGATGCGCTCGCGGAGGTAGTTCTGCTCCGCGGTGTTGCGGGTGCGGTCGAGCGCGGCCAGGTAGTGCTCACGGGCCAGATCCGGCCGCCCGGCGAGTTCCTGGAGATGCGCGAGCACCGACAACCGGCGGTGGTGATCACCGAGGTACCGGTCGCCGGCGAGGCCTTCGACGAGGTCGATCCCCGCCTGCGGACCCTCGGTCATCGCCACCGCGACGGCGGAACCGAGCGTCACCATCGGACCCGGATCGACCTCGGCCAGGATCCGGTACAACCCGGCGATCTCCTCCCAGTCGGTGGTCTCGACGGAGTCGGCTTCGCTGTGTACGGCGGCGATCGCCGCCTCGAGCTGGTACGGGCCGACGGGTCCCGAGGTCAGCGCCGCCTCGACGAGTGCGGTGCCCTCGGCGATCTCGTCGGCGTGCCAGCGGGAGCGGTCCTGCCGGTCGGCCGGGACGAGGTCACCTCCAGGACCGGTCCTGGCGTCACGTCGTGCATGCGTGAGGATCATCAACGCCAGCAGGCCAGTCACCTCATCTGCGCCGGGAGCGGCCCGGCGCAGCATGCGAGTGATGCGGAGTGCCTCTGCCGCCAGGTCCAACCGCTGCAGGTCGTCGCCGGCGCTCGCGGTGTGGCCCTCGTTGAAGATCAGGTAGAGCACATGCAGTACGGCGCCTAGGCGTTCGTCGTACTCCTGTTCGCTGGGCAGCTCGAAACGGGCGCCGGAGTCCTTGATCGTCCGCTTGGCCCGGCTGATCCGCTGCGCCACGATCGTCTCGCCGACCAGTAGCGCAGCCGCCACCTCGGCTGTGGTCAGGCCTCCGACCGACCGCAGCGTCAGCGCGATCTGCGACGCCGGCGTCAAGGCCGGGTGGCAGCACAGGACGAGCAGCCGCAGCGTGTCGTCGGTGTCCGGGACGTGGTCCTCCTCCACCGCCGGTGTGCGGAGATGGTCGTTGACCTCACGCTGCCGCCGGGCGTTGTCCCGCCGCCAGCCGTCCATCAGGCGGCGGGTCGCGACGCTGACAAGCCATCCGACCGGTTTCTCCGGTACGCCGTTCGCCCGCCACTGGACGAACGCCTCCAGCAGCGCCTCCTGAACGGCGTCCTCGCACTGGTCGAAGGTCCCGTAGCGCCGCAGCAGCGCGGCCAGTGCCTTCGGTGCGCCGGCGCGGATCGCGGACTCGAGGTCCACGTCGGGGGTGCCGTGCGTGGAGCTCACCGCTCCCGGGACAGCTCGGCGAGATCCTGGTCGTCGAGCTCCCGCACCGGGCGGACCTCGATCGGCAGCAGAGCCGCGAACGGAATACCGGCCGCGATCTCCAGCGCCCGGTCCATCGAGGCGCACTCGACCATGAGCGCTCCGGCGAGGAACTCCTTGGTCTCCAGGAACGGCCGGTCCGAGATCACCGGCGTCCCCGCCGTCACCTTGACGGACTTGGTCTCCGACGGCGGCTCGAGGGCGAGGACCGTCAGCAGTTCCCCGTTCTCCCGCAGTTCACGCACCTGGTCGAGGAGGAAATCACGACCACCGATCAGCTCGAGCCTCTTCTCGGGGCTGAGCCCGTCCAGTGCTTCGGGGTTGTTGTGGATCAGCAGCAAGAACTTCACGCCGCCATTGTCCCGCGCCGACCGGTCACGGCCGTACCCAGACCGTCCAGCGTTCGAGGCGCAGGTAGCCGAGGCGTTGGTAGACGGGCTGGCCGTTGTCGGAGGCGATCAGTACGGCGGGCTGGTCGTGGTGCTTGGTCGCGGCCCACGTGATGGCCGCACCGGCGCCGCGACCGCGGGCCGCCGGCATCACCGCGACGTTCTCCACGATCGTGACTCCGGCCGCGCTGTGTGCCGTCGACGTCGCGAGCGGTACGTCGCCGTCGTACCCGACCCAGACCGTGGATCCCTCGAGGAACGACGCGTCGTACATGCGGCCGGCCTGGAACGGTTGCAGCTCGGGGAGGGGGTAGCCCTCGATCAGCACGCGTTCGGCTTCCGCGAGTCCGGCGGCGTCGGTGACCTGGCGGATGTCGATGTCCGTGGTCGGCGGGACGACCTCGGTCATCGGGAGGTGGACCATGAGTGGCGGATGGCCCGCGAGGGCGAGGCCGTGCTCGCGCAGGTCGCGGGTCGGCCAGGGGCTGACGAACAGATACGGCACGTTGTTCGGCAGCTGCCGGGCCGCATCGAGGATCACCTCGGCCGGATCGACCGGCTGCTTCTGGATGACCCAGTTCGTCATCGGGCCGCTGTCTCCGAGAATGCCTCCGGCCCAGCTGTCGCCGTCGTACCAGGGCTTGCCTGCTCGCCGAGCGGCGTCGGTCGCCCACGAAGCGTGCGCGAGCACGGCCTGCCGGACCAGCGAGTCGGCGGGAGCGAGGTCCGGCTCCCAGCCGGTGGCGAGCGCTTCGCCTTCGGGCGGCAGGATCGAGGACGCCATCCGCTTACTCTGGCACCGCCGCAGTGGTTTGTCTCTCATTCCCCGCGGTAAAGGTTGAGCGGCACAACGCCCTTACCTGATCATCGGTCCGTGAAGCTCTTCCGCCCGCGGTGGCGCCGTGCCTGACGTTTCGTTGTGGACCCTGGTCTTCCTGGTTGCCGCGGCCTTCTCGGCCGGCTGGATCGACGCCGTGGTCGGGGGCGGCGGCCTGCTGCAACTGCCCGCGATGCTGCTCGGCCTGCCGAACGCGTCGCCAGCGCAGATCCTGTCGACCAACAAGATCTCGTCGTTGTGCGGTACGGCGACCAGCGCGGTGACGTTCGGTGTGAAGGTGCGGCCCGATCGCCGGACCGTACTGCCGCTCGCCGTCCTGGCCGGTCTGGGTTCGGCGGCCGGAGCGTTGGTCGCGACGAAGATCCCGATGTCGTGGTTCAAGCCGATCGTGCTGGTGCTGCTGATCGGCGTCGCCATCTACACCGCGATGAAGCCGTCACTCGGTGCCCGGACGGCGTTGCGCTTCGACGGCCGCGACCACTACCTGGCCGCGAGCGGCGTCGGCGTACTGGTCGGCTTCTACGACGGCGCGGTCGGGCCGGGCACCGGGTCGTTCCTGATCTTCGCGCTGGTCGGCCTCCTCGGCTACAACTTCCTCCAGGCCAGCGCCAAGGCCAAGATCGCGAACGTCGCCACGAACCTCGGCGCGATCATCATCTTCGCGCTGCACGGCGCACCGCTGTGGCAACTCGGCCTGATCATGGGCGCCGCGAACATGCTCGGCGGCCTCCTCGGAGCCCGGACCGCGGTCGCCCGCGGCAGCCGCTTCGTCCGCGTGATCTTCCTGGTCGTCGTCTCAGCGCTCATCCTGCGCCTGGCGTACGACGTCTTCCTCGGCTGACGACAGCGTCAGTGCTTGCTGAACGTCGGCGCCCACGGAGCGTCGTCCAAGCCGATGCGATGGATCGCCTTCGCGGCGTGGTCGGCCAGGGTCTGCAGGCCGTCGATCTCGTCCGGTGAGGCGTGGTAGCGCCGCGACCAGTAGGCACCGATCGCCGCCACCGGGGTCGGGGAACCGACCGGGACCATCACCAGGCTGCGGACGAACGTCGGTGTGTACGCCTCCAGCGGGATGCGTTCGTCGACGGCGATGTCGGGGACGATCGCGATCTCGTCGTGCAGCATCGCCCAGCCGCTGACGCAGGAAGTGATCGGGAAGCGCTGGCCCTTCCACAGCGGCGCGATCGCGTCCTCGTCCGCATAGAAGCAGCGGTCCTGCTCGCGCAGTACGAAGGTCGCGCCCTGGGCGCCGCTGCGCCGCCGGGCCTCATGCCGGACCACGTCGCCGACCTCGACGAGAGTCTCGGCCGCGTCGAGGTCGGCCATCAGGTCCGTCATGGCCTCATTGTGCGCCGCTGGCGCTGTCCCGCACCAGCGATCCCTGCAAGGCATAGGGTCGAACCATGGTGGACTACGACGGTCGTTTGAGCAGCGTGTACACCGCCGGACGCGGGATGTCACCAGGGGAGGTGCAGCGGTGGACCGCCGCCATCGCGGCGTACATGCCGGAGGAACGTCCGCTGAGGTTCCTCGACCTGGGCAGCGGGACCGGCCGGCTCACCCCAGGTCTCGCCGAGGTCTTCCAGGGGCCTGTGTACGGCGTGGAGCCGTCGGACCGGATGCGGGAGATCGCCGCGGAGACGGCCGGCCACCCGGCCGTCACCTACCTCAAGGGCGGCGCGGAGGACATTCCGTTGCCTGAGGCATCGGTTGACGGGGTGCTGATGTTCCTGTCCTTCCACCACTTCCGCGACCAGCAGCAGGCGCTCACCGAGGTCCACCGCGTGCTCGAGCCCGGGGGAGTGGCGTTCCTGCGCAGCCAGTTCTCCGACCAGATGCCGGACCTGTTCTGGTACGACTACTTCCCGTCCGCCCGCGAGGTCGACGCCGCCATGTACCGATCCGTCGACGAGTGCAGAACACTCGCCCACGCGGCCGACCTCCTTGCCGCCGACGCCCCGGTCTGGGTCAGCACCGAGCACCCGCGGACGTTCCGCGAGGCCGCCGAACGCCTCAGCCACCGCGCCTTCTCGACCTTCGAACACCTCCCCGAGGACGAACTCGACCAGGGCTTCGCCCGGCTCGCCGCCGACGCGGACCTGGACCCCGACCGCCGGCTGCCCGTCCACCCGGCCGCAATGCTGATCCTCAGACGTCCACGATGATCAGTCACAACGGAGCTTGAGATCGCGCCAGGCGCACAGCCTCGGTGACCGGGTCGCCCGCCAGCAGTTGCGCCCCGACCTCGTCGGAGATGGCCTGACTCGCTCCGGCGCCGGCCAGCGCGACCGGCACCGCTGAGGCGAGCTCGCGCAGTTCTGCGACGATCGGTGTCAGGCGTTCCGGGACGGCTGCGGCGAGAACGATCTCGGCCGGCGTGGTGTCGGCTGCGATCCGGAGCAGGTCGGTGATCGGGGTGTTGGCGCCGAGATAGCGGATCCGCCAGCCGTTGCGGGCGAGCACGATCCC
The DNA here is from genome assembly GCF_043197265.1 of Kribbella sp. NPDC049227. Lineage (NCBI taxonomy): Bacteria > Bacillati > Actinomycetota > Actinomycetes > Propionibacteriales > Kribbellaceae > Kribbella > Kribbella sp. NPDC049227. Next base: position 710,266 of record NZ_JBICST010000003.1, read on the forward strand.
GAACACCATCAGCGCCAGGTCGTGGTGCTCGTCCGGCGGGCACGCCAGCACGGCGAGCGGCCCTTGTCCACCGCCCCAACCCCGGGCCAGCCCGGCGAGCCGGCCGCGGATCACGTGGCTCGCGAAGTGCTCCTGGCCGATCCCGGCCTCGCCCCGGGCGACGCGTTCGCCCAGATCGTGCAAGTAGGGGATCACGACGTCGCGGAGCACGGTCTCGACCGTGAACTCGTTCAGCAGTTGGTCCAGCGGTCCGTCGGCGCCGGGCTCGTCCATGGCGTCGAGGGCGGCACCGAACGCTCCCGCGGCGCCGTCCATGGCCGCTGGGTTCGCCGGTACCGCGCGCAGTTCCGGCAGCCCTGTTTCGGGAGGCAGCTCGTCGGCCAGGGCCACGCGGGCCGCCTGTGCCGCGGACAGACCCTTGGCGAGTTCCGCCTGCATCCGCCGGACACGGCGCTCGTCGCGCTCGGAGTACAACCGGAAGCCGCCGGCCGACCGCACCGGGGAGAGCAGGCCGTACCGGTTCTCCCACGCGCGCAGCACATGATCGCTGACGCCGACCCGGCGGCTCAGCTCACCGATCCGGAGCAACCCCGGTACCGAATCCATGGCAGAGACTCTACAGCTCTTAGACAGACATTAGACAGAGCCCGCTCGATCATCTACGATCCTTAGACATACCTTAGACAAACTCGGACGAAGGGTCGCCGATGAGAGTTCAGCTCCTGCCACGTCTCCTGGGACTGCTCACGCTCGGGTACGGCGTCTACACGGCCGTCCGCCCGGAGTCGCTCGTCCGTGCCGCGGGCCTGGCCGACGAGCAGCCGATCCAGCGATCCGGGCGAGTGCTCGGCACGGTGATCGGGGTCCGGGACGTCTTGTCGGGCACGGCCATGCTCGTCGCGCCGGCCGGCCGGCCGTTGCAGGCGGCGGTCGTCGCACGGGTCGCGTGCGACCTCACCGACGTCGCTGGTTTCGGTCTCGCCGGACCGCCGCGATCGCGCGCCAAAGTGGTTGGCATCGCCGGGGCATGGGGCCTGTTGTGCGCCGCCGCCTTCCCGGCCTCCCGGGTCCGCCAATGACCCGCACGGTCGCGGTCGTCGGCGCGGGCGTGTCCGGCCTGACCGCGGCGTACCTGCTGTCTCGGGCGTACGACGTCACTCTGCTCGAGGCCGAGCCTCGACTCGGCGGCCACGCGAACACCCGGACAGTCAGCGACGCCGCCGGCGTCCCACTGGCGATCGACACCGGCTTCATCGTGCACAACGACCGCACCTACCCCTTGTTGCGCAGGCTCTTCGGCGAGCTCGGCATCGCGACCCGCCCGACCGAGATGAGCATGAGCATCAGCGATCGGACGACGGGCATCGAGTACGCCGGTGGTCGTGGCGCCGCTGGGGTCTTCGCCCAGCCCCGCCGGATCGCCGACCCGCGGTTCCTCGGTGTCCTCGGCCAGGTCGGCCGATTCCACCGGAGGGCTGCCGCGTTCCTGGCCGCGACCGGCCCAGCAGACCTGACCAGCTTCGGCGAGTTCCTCGACGCCGAGCGCTTCTCCGCAGAGTTCCGCCGGCTGTACGCCGTACCGCTGGTGTCATGTGTCTGGTCCACGGGCGCCCTCACCTCGCTGCAGTATCCGGCCCGCTACCTGTTCCGCTTCCTCGAGCGGCACGGAATGTTGACGTTCGCGGGCTCGCCGCAGTGGTCGACGGTGGTCGGCGGCTCGCGGACCTATGTGGACGCGATCGCCGATCGGCTCGACCGGATCCGGGTGGGCAGGCCGATCCGGGCGATCACCCGGGGACCCGACGAGGTGCGACTGACGGACGCCGACGGTACGACGAGCTCCTTCGACCGGATCGTCATCGCCACCCACGCGGACACGGCACTGGAGTTGCTGTCCGACGCGGCTCCGGTGGAGAAGGAAGTTCTCTCCGCCTTCGGTTACTCCCACAACGAGACGGTCCTCCACACCGATGCCTCGTTGCTTCCGCGGGCGGCGCGAGCGCGGGCAGCGTGGAACTTCCTGACCCCCGAGGGCGACGCCGGCGATCGGCCTCCGGTGGTGAGCTACTGGATGAACCGCCTGCAAGGTCTGGACAGCGACACCCAGTTCCTCGTCACGCTGAACGCCCGCGAGCAGATCGACCCGGCCGCAGTACTCGCGGTGATGGACTACCGCCATCCGGTCTACGATCCGGCCGCGGTCGCAGCACAGAGCATGCTCCCTGCCTTGTCCACCGACCGCACCGCCTTCGCCGGTGCGTACCACGGCTGGGGCTTCCATGAGGATGGCTGCCGCTCGGGGGTCGCGGCCGCTGCCGCGTTCGGGGTCGAGTGGTGACAGCTCTCAGCGATCTCCCGACGTTGCCGGCACTGGTGGTCGGACAGGTCCGGCACAGCCGGCGGATCCCGATCCGGCACGCGTTCCGGCACCGCGCGTACCTGTGGCTCGTGGACCTGGACCACCTGCCGCAGTACCCGCCCTGGCTGCGGCCACTGGCCGGGTTCGACGCGCGCGACCATCTTGGCGGCGGATCGGCCGGGATCAAGTCCGCTGTCCGGCGTTATCTGAGCCAGCAGGGCATCGTCCTGGAACCCGGCGATCGCGTGGTGATGCTGGCGAACGCGAGGTTCCTCGGGTACGTCTTCAACCCGCTCACCGTGTTCTGGTGCTTCGCCGCGGACGGCTCGCCGCGGTGTGTGGTGACCGAAGTGCACAACACCTACGGCGAACGACATGCCTATCTGCTCCGGCCTGCGGCGGACGGTACGGCGAAGGTCGGCAAGGAGTTCTACGTGTCGCCGTTCAACGATGTCTCCGGTCACTACACGTTCCGGTTCGCGGTGTCGCCGGAGCGGCTGTCGATCTCGATCACGCTGCATCGCCAGGACCGGCCGGTCTTCGAGGCCGGTTTCGGCGGCCGGATCCGCCCGGCGACGACCGCGGCGGTGGCGAGGGCGGCCCTCCGGCTGCCGGCGATGCCGCAGCGTGTCTCGGTCTTGATTCGCGCGCACGGGATCTGGCTGTGGCTCCGACGGCTGCCGGTCGTGTCCCGACCCGTCCACCATCCACCGGAGGGAGTCCGATGACTTCGATCACCACCTCGCGGGTCCACGATCTGCCAGGTCCGCTACGTCCCCGGGCCTGGCTCACCCGGACTCTGGTGGACCGGATCCTGTCCGGTCTGCCGGTCCGGGTTCTCTACCCCGACGGCGCCGTCCGGGGTGCCGGCGGTCCGGACGATCCGGCCCTGCGGATCGTCCGGCCCGCGGCCTTCTTCGACCGACTCGGGCACAACCCGAAGATCGGTCTGGGTGAGGCCTACATGGCCGGGGACTGGACTGTTGCCGAGGGCACCGATCTCGGTGAGCTGCTGACGCCGTTCGCCGCCCGGGTGACAACCTTGCTGCCCGGTCCGCTGACCAGTCTGCGACGGCTGGTGGACCAGCGGATCCCTGGCCGGCTGCGCAACACCCTGTCCGGCGCACGCAGCAACGTCCAGGCGCACTACGACCTGAGCAACGACCTCTTCGCCAGCTTCCTCGACCCGACCATGAGCTACAGCTGCGCGGTCTTCGGCGGATCACCGCCGTACGGCGAGCAGAGTCTCGAGGACGCGCAACGGCGCAAGATCGACCGGATCCTCGACCTGGCTGGGGTAACCCAGGGCACCCGGATGCTGGAGATCGGGACGGGCTGGGGCGCTCTCGCGATCGCCGCCGCTCGCCGCGGCGCACACGTCACCGGTGTGACGCTGTCCGGCGAACAGCTCGAACTCGCGGAACGCCGGGTGGCCGAGGCCGGTCTCGGTGACCGGGTCGAGCTGTGCCTGCAGGACTACCGGGCGGTGCAGGGCAGGTACGACGCGATCGTCAGCGTGGAGATGATCGAGGCGGTAGGTGCGGAGTACTGGCCGACGTACTTCGGCACGCTCGACCGGCTGCTGGCGCCCGGCGGGAGGATCGCGCTGCAGGCGATCCTGATGGACCACGACCGGATGCTGGCGACCCGGAACTCGTTCAGCTGGATCCAGAAGTACATCTTCCCGGGTGGACTGATCCCGTCCCGGCAAGCGATCGAGGAGAGCCTGGCTGCCACCGGGCTGCGGATCGTCGCCGACGACCGGTTCGGCCTGCACTATGCGGAGACGTTGCGGCGCTGGCGGCGACGGTTCGACGAGCAGTGGCCGCTGATCCGGACGCTCGGCTTCGACGAGAACTTCCGCCGGATGTGGGAGTTGTACCTGGCCTACAGCGAGGCGGGCTTCGCGTCCGGCTACCTCGATGTCGGTCAGTTGCAGCTGGCCCGGAGCTCGCGATGAGCGCCCTCGCCGGCAAGACCGTCTGGGTGGTCGGCGCATCCAGTGGGATCGGTGCCGCTCTGGCCGCCGAGCTGGCCGACCGGGGCGCCCGGGTGGCGATCTCGGCCCGGCGGGCCGATCGGCTGGAGTCCGTCGCCGGCGGGCGGATGGCCGTCGTACCGCTCGATGTGACCGATCGGGAGGCTGTCGACGAGGCGGCTGGACGGGTCGCCGACGACATCGGTGCGCCGGACCTGGTCGTGTTCAGCGCGGGGACTTGGGAGCAGATGGATGCCACAGCCTGGGACCGGGATCTCTTCGCCCGGCACATCGAGGTCAACCTGCTCGGCCTGAACAACGTCCTCGGCGCAATACTGCCGCGGATGCTCGAGCGCAGGCGGGGCGCGATCGTCGGGCTGGCGTCGGTGGCCGGCTACCGCGGCCTGGCCGGAGCCGAGGCCTACGGCGCCACCAAGGCGGCGCAGATCAACCTGCTGGAGGCTTTGCGGATCGCGGTCGCCGGTTCCGGCGTCGACGTGGTCACCGTCTGTCCGGGGTTCGTCCGGACCGAGCTGACCGAGACGAACGCGTTCCCGATGCCCTTCATCATCGACGCGGACGAGGCCGCCCGGTCGATCTGCGACGGCTTGGAGCAGGGCCGCGCGGAGATCGTCTTCCCGGTGCCGATGGCGATCCTGATGAAGATCGCCCGCCTGCTCCCGGTCCGTGTCTGGGCGAGCACGATGAGCCGGTTCACGCGTCCCAAAGGACGTTGAGGGCGGACGGCTTCCGGAAGACGAGACCGCGCGGCGGGGGAGAGCCCGGCGCGATTCGCAGGCCGGGCAGGCGCAGTACGGCGTCGACCGCGGCCAGGGTCTCCAGCCGGGTGAGGTGCATGCCCAGGCAGATGTGCGGGCCGCTGGCGAACGCGAGGTGGCGGCGGGCGTTGGGACGGCGTACGTCGAAGTCGTCGGGGGAGGGGAAGACGGCTGGGTCGCGGCCGGCACCGGCCAGGGACACGGTCACGAAGTCGCCGCGGCGGATGGTCGCGCCGGCCAGTTCCACATCACGCGTCGCATAGCGGTCGACGACGGCGGCCGCCGGTTCGAGGCGCAGGGACTCCTCCATCGCGTTGGGCAGCAGGGACGGGTCGGCGAGAACCAGCTCGAGCTGGTCCCGGTGGTTGAGCAGGTGCCAGAGCGCGTTGGTGATCATGCCCTCGGTGGTCTCGATCCCGCCGAACATCAGCACCGCCGCGTTCGCGACCACGTCGTCGACCCCCAGCCCCGCGCGGGCCGCGGCCGCGATCAGGGAGTCCGTCGACTCGATGCCTGAGGCAACGTGTGCGTGCAGCCGGGCGAACGCCTCGGCACCCTCCGGAGTCACCGGCCGCCCGGCCGAGACGCCGGTGACCGAGTCGGAGATCGCGGCGTACCAGTCCAGCACCGTCGAGGCGGAGGCAGGCGGCAGGCCGAGCGAGTAGGCCACCACCGCCACGGACAACGGACCGGCCACGGTACGGCGCAGATCCGACGACGGCGGCTCAAGAGCACCGACCAACTCATCCACGGTCTGTTGCACGACTGCGGTGAACCGTCGGCGGGTCTCCGCGAGACCGAACGGCGACTCGAACGGATCCCGGTGCAGCTTGTGCGCAGCCCCGTCCAGGGACAGCATCGAAGGCCCGACCACCTGCGCAGTGGAGAAGCGCGGATCGTCGACCGTGAAGGTGTCGGGATCGCGCAGAACGGTCAGTGCGAGGTCGCGGCTCGCGACGACCCAGCTGTCCAGAGCATCGACCCATCCCACCGGCCGCAGCTCCGCGAGCGCCGGATGCGGATCGGTTTCGAGTTCCTCCAGCGTGACCATTCAGCCACCCTAGAGCGATGAAACCAGTAGGTAGACTGGTATTGCTGCGACAGATCGGAATTAAACGACTCAGCGGGGCAGCGGGTTACGAAACTCGAACTAACGCCATCTAGGGTGTGGGCCATGTCTGAGAACCTGGTGCTGCTGCCTGCCGTGGATGTGGCAGACGGTCAGGCTGTCCGGCTGGTGCAGGGAGAGGCCGGAAGTGAGACCTCGTACGGCGATCCGCTGGCGGCCGCGATGGCCTGGCAGGACGCCGGAGCGGAGTGGATCCACCTCGTCGACCTCGACGCCGCGTTCGGCCGGGGCAGCAACCGTGAACTGCTCGCCGACGTGACCGGCAAGCTCGACGTTCAGGTCGAACTGTCGGGCGGGATCCGGGACGACGACTCACTCGAGGCCGCGCTGGCGACCGGCGCTCGCCGGGTCAACATCGGCACCGCCGCGCTCGAGGACCCGGTGTGGTGCGACCGGATCATCCAGCAGTACGGCGACCGGGTCGCGATCGGGCTCGACGTACGCGGCCGGACCCTGGCGGCCCGCGGCTGGACCAAAGAAGGCGGCGACCTGTACGAGGTGCTCGAGCGGCTGGAAGCAGCCGGCTGCGAGCGCTACGTGGTCACCGACGTCACCAAGGACGGCATGCTCCAGGGGCCGAACCTGGACCTGTACCGCGACCTGTGCGCGCGCACCGCGAAGCCGATCATCGCCTCCGGCGGTGTCTCCAGCCTCGACGACCTGAAGGCGCTGAGCACGCTGGTCGCCGACGGCGTCGAGGGCGTGATCGTGGGCAAGGCCCTGTACGCCGGTGCGTTCACCCTGACCGAGGCACTCGAACTCACGCGTGGAGGCGACCAGTGAGTCTGGCCGACAAGCTCAAGGACAAGAAGGTCCTGGTCACCGGCGTCACCGGATTCGTCGGTGAGGCGCTGCTGCACCGGATCATCGGCGACCTGCCCGGGACGACCGTGGTCGCGATCATCCGCCCGAAGGGGTCGCTCAACGGCACCGACCGGATGGCGCAACTGCTGAAGAAGGACATCTTCAAGCCGTTCTACGGCGAGGGCACCGAGTACGCCGACGCCGAGGCACTGAGCAGTGCCCGGATCCAGGTGATCGACGGCGACCTGTCCGACGTACCGGAACTGCCGAAGGATCTCGACATCGTCGTGCACTGCGCCGGCGACGTCAGCTTCGACCCGCCGATCCACGAGGCGTTCACCACCAACGTGCTCGGCACCAAGAGCCTGCTCGAGCGGATCGTCGAGACCGGGCAGCCGGTCCACTACGTGCACATCTCCACGGCCTACACCGCCGGCCGTCGCCGGGGTGCGATCCCCGAGGCGCCGGTCGATCACAGTGTCGACTGGCGGAGCGAGGCCGAGGCCGGGATGGCGATGAAGGCCCGGATCGAGGAGCAGTCCCGGTCCGCGCCGATGCTGGCCAAGTTCCGCAAGGACGCCGAGAAGCTGCACCGCCGGGCCGGCCACCTGACCGCCGCGGCGGACACCGAGCGCCGCCGGACCGAGTGGGTCGCGAAGAAGCTGGTCGAGACCGGCACCGAGCGCGCCCGCAGTCTCGGCTGGACCGACTGCTACACGTTCACCAAGGCCCTCGGCGAGCGTGTGGTCGAGGAGTTCTCGGGCAAGCTGCCGACCTCGATCGTCCGGCCGGCCATCATCGAGTCCGCGGTGCAGAGCCCGCACCCGGGCTGGATCGAGGGCTTCAAGATGGCCGAGCCGCTGATCCTGGCCTACGGCCGCGGGGAGCTGCCGGAGTTCCCGGCCAGCCCTGACTCCGTCGTCGAGATCATCCCGGTCGACCACGTGGTCGGCGCGATCTGCGCGGTGATGGCGACCGAGCCCGAGCTGAACAAGCCGGAGTACTACCACGTCAGCTCCGGCGCCCGGAACCCGTTGACCTTCGAGCAGCTGTACGCCGGCGTCCGCGCGTACTTCTCCAAGCACCCGTTCGACCTCGGTGAGCGGGGCGCGGTCCGGCTCCCGGTGTGGAAGTTCCCCGGCGGCGACTCGGTCGAGAGCATGCTCCGGTACGGCGAGAAGGCCCACAAGATCGCCGACAAGATCATCACGACCGTGCCGAGGAGCGAACGGGTCCGCAAGTACGCGCGGGAGCTGGACGTGCAGAAGCGCCGGCTCGACTTCCTCCGCCGCTACATGGATCTGTACTCCGAGTACGCGCAGGCCGAGCTGCAGTTCGTCGACGACAACGTGCTGGCGCTGCACAACGCGCTCGAGGGTGACGACCGGGAGAAGTTCTGGTGCGACACCTCGATCGTGGACTGGCAGTACTACCTGCAGGAGCTGCACTGCCCGAGCGTCACCGAGTCGATGCGCCGGCTGGACGTCGTACGGAAGAAGCGGAACAAGGCGCTGCTGGAGTCGGCCGGCGTACTGAAGAAGGTCGAGCCTTCGCAGGACACCGAGGTCGTCGCCGCGTTCGACATGGACGGCACGCTGCTGTCGTCGAACGTGATCGAGACCTACCTGTGGATGCGGCTGCCCGAGCTGGACAGCCACCAGCGGGTCGGTGAGATCGGCGCGATGCTGCGCCGGCTGCCGAAGCTGATCTCGGCCGAACGCAAGGACCGCGGTACCTTCCTGCGCACGATCTACCGCCGCTACGAGGGCGCGGATCTGGAGGAACTGAACCGCATCGTCGACGAGGTCCTCGCCGAGCACGTCCTCGAGCGGCTCAGCGGCGCCGCGGTACGGCGGATCCGCGAGCACCGCGCGGCCGGGCACAAGACGATCCTGATCACCGGTGCGGTGCGGCCACTGACCCGGCCGCTCGAGCCGCTGTTCGACGAGATCGTCGCGGCCGAACTGGCCGTCGACGACCGCGGCCGCTGCACCGGCTTCCTGTCCGGACCGCCGCTGGTCGGTGAGTCCCGGGCGGCGTGGCTCAAGCACCGCGCCCGCGGTACGAACATCGACCTGTCCAAGTCCTACGCCTACGCCGACAGCCACTCGGACCTGCCGATGCTGTCGGTGGTCGGCAATCCGGTCGCGGTCTCGCCGGACGTGTCGCTGTTCCGGGCTGCCCGGGCCGCGCGCTGGCAGATCGTCGATTGGAAGACCCCGTCCACCTCGTCCCGACTGGAGTTGCCTGGGGTGAACGCCTGATGATGCTCGCTCTCGAGATGTACCGGTCGCCGGCCAAGTACCTGGCGGCCAAGGCGGTCGGCGGCCGCATCCCCGGCATCCTGACCGGTCCGGCCGCGCCGCTGCGGCTCGTCACCATCAACGAGCCGAAGGCCGAGCGGGAGGGCTGGGCGCGGATCCGCCCGATCCTGTCCGGCATCTGCGGCTCCGACCTCGGCATGGTGACCGGATCCACCAAGCTGTACTTCTCCGCCATGGTGTCGATGCCGTTCGTCCCCGGTCACGAGATCGTCGGCGAACTGCTCGACGACTGCGAGGACCTGCCGAAGGGCACCCGGGTGGTGATGGACAGCGTCCTGACCTGTGCGGCCCGCGGTGTCGAGCCCTGCCAGGGCTGCGCTTCCGGCAACACCAACCGGTGCGACCGGATCACCGTCGGCCATGTGGCGCCCGGTCTTCAGACCGGCTTCTGCCAGGACACCGGCGGTGGTTGGGGCAACGTGATGATCGCGCACCGCAGCCAGCTGTACGCCGTACCCGAGACCCTCACCAACGAGCGCGCAGTGCTGGTCGAGCCGCTGGCCTGTGCCGTGCACACGGCGCTGAGGTCCAAGGTCGAGCCGGGCCAGTCGGTCTTGGTGAGTGGCGCAGGTGCGGTCGGTCTGTTCGCAACCCTCGCCCTCCGCGAGCTCACGCAGGCCGGCCGGATCACGGTCGTCGCCAAGCACGCCAAGCAGCGTGAGCTGGCCCGGGCGTTCGGTGCCAGCGACGTGGTCGCGCCCGACGAGGTCTTCCGCGGCGTACGGCGCTCGACCGGTGCGTTCCGGTTGAAGCCGGAGATGGCCAAGGAGTTCCTGCTCGGCGGTGTGGACATCGCCGTGGACGCGGTCGGCAGCAAGGACTCGATCGACACCGTGCTCCGGGTGACCAAGGCCGGCGGCCGGGTGGTGCTGTCCGGCATGCCGTCGACCGGCGCGGACCTGTCGCCGGTGTGGTTCCGTGAGCTGGAGCTGGCCGGCACCTACGCGTCCGCGCGGGAGGAGCCGAACGGCCAGCCTGCCTTCGAGACCGCGCTGGAGCTGGCCGCCAAGGCTCCGCTGGACGGTGTCGTCGGCGCGCGCTACCCGCTCTACCGCTGGCGCGAGGCGATCGACCACGCGCATTCGGCCGGCCGACTCGGCACGGTCAAGGTTGCTTTCGATGTGAGGGCCTCATGAGGGCCGTGACAGCGCTGCACGACGTACGAGAGAGGTTCTGACATGTCTCGGCCAGGGTTTGTGCTTGAGGTGGACGACCGGACTCCGCCCCTGCTCGTCCACAACGGTGAGGGATTCCTGCTGGAGCGCTTCCCGCTCGGTACCCGGGTGGTGTACCCGCCGGAGGCGCTGCCCCCGGTGCGGGACGTGGACGAGGCGATCCAGAACGCGCTGCTCAACCCGCTGGAGTCCGAGCCGCTGCCCGAGCTGCTGTTCGCCGGCATGCGCCTGACGATCGCGTTCGACGACATCTCGATCCCGCTGCCGCCGATGAAGAAGCCGGACATCCGGCAGCGCATCATCGAGGCGGTGCTCGAGCTGGCCGCGGCCGCCGGGGTGGACGACGTCGAGCTGATCTCGGCGAACGCGCTGCACCGCCGGCTGACCCCGAACGAGCTGCGCGACATCGTCGGCGAGCGGGTGTTCCGGTCCTTCTTCCCCGACGGCAAGCTCTACAACTTCGACGCCGAGGACACCGCGAACCTGACCCACCTGGGTCAGACCAAGCACGGCGAGGACGTGGAGATCTCCAAGCGGGCGGCCGAGTCCGACCTGCTCGTCTACGTGAACGTGAACCTGGTGGCGATGGACGGCGGCCACAAGTCGACCTCGATCGGCCTGGCGTCGTACAAGTCGCTGAAGCACCACCACAACAGCCACACGATGATCCACTCGCGGTCCTTCATGGACCACAAGGCCTCGAAGATGCACCACTCGGCCTGGCGGATGGGCGAGATCCTGACCCAGCACGTCAAGGTCTTCCAGATCGAGACGTCGCTGAACAACGACATCTTCGGCGGCCCGCTGGAGTTCCTGCAGAAGCGCGAGTGGGAGTGGTCGATCAAGGACCAGGCCTCGATGCTCGGCACCAAGCGCGCGCTCGCGGCCGCACCGGCCAAGCTGCGGCACAAGATCTTCACCGACGTCCGGTCGAACTACGGCCTGACCGGGATCCACGCCGGCAAGATCGAGCCGGTGCACGACAAGACGCTGGACAACGTGCACCGCCAGCACCTGGTCGAGGTGCAGGGCCAGTCCGACGTCGCGATCATGGGCGTGCCGTTCATCGGTCCGTACAACGTGAACTCGGTGATGAACCCGATCCTGGCCGCGTGCATGGGGCTGGGCTACTACTTCAACTCCTACCGGGGCAACCCGATCGTCCGCAAGGACGGCGCGGTGATCCTGTACCACCCGGTCGACTACGAGTTCAGCCAGTTGCATCACCCGTCGTACGTCGACTTCTTCGAAGAGGTGCTGTCGGAGTCGACCGACCCGGCCACGATCGAGGCCAAGTTCGAGAAGCAGTACGCCGAGGACCCGTGGTACATCCACCTGTACCGCACGTCCTACGCGTACCACGGCGTGCACCCGTTCTACATGTGGTACTGGATCTCCCACGCCCTGGACCACTGCGGTGACATCGTCTGGGTCGGCGCGAACCGTAAGACGGTCGAGCGGATGGGCTTCCGGTCGGCCTCGACGCTGCAGGACGCGCTGGAGATGGTCAGCCACTCGGTCGGCCGGTCGCCCTCGATCACCTACCTGCACAACCCGCCGCACCTGCTCGCGGACGTGCGCTGATGGGGACCAGCCTGGTGAAGTTCGGCCGCGACACCGCGCGCGACGTGAAGCAGGTCGCGCGCGGGTGGCGGTGGGGCCGGCGGCCGCAGGTGCCGCGGTCGGCCGAGCCGTACGTGATCCCGAAGGAGACCTCGGTCTTCCCGACCAAGTGGGCCCGGACGCCGGCGGCGATCGCGGTCCGCGAGGTGCTGCAGAAGGGCGCGCTGAACTCGGTCCTGCGGTTCGAGGTGAACCCGCAGGTGAGCGGTCTCGACTCGCTGCTCAAGCTCAACGGTCCCGCGCTGATCGTGGCGAACCACTCGTCCCACCTGGACACCCCGCTGCTGCTGTGCACCTTGCCGGACGGCATGCGCCGCAAGACCGCGGTGGCCGCCGCGGCGGACTACTTCTTCGACACCTGGTGGCGGGCGACCGCGTCGGCGATCGTGTTCAACACGTTCCCGATCGAGCGCCGCGGCGGCAAGCTCAGCGCGACCCCCGGCGACCTGCTCGCGGACGGCTGGAACGTGGTCGTCTTCCCCGAAGGCACCCGGTCGCCGGACGGCTGGATGGAGCGGTTCCGGATGGGCGCGGCGTACCTGGCCGTCGAGCACGGCGTGCCGGTGGTCCCGGTCGGCATCAAGGGCTCGTTCGCCGCGATGCCGCGCGGCCGGGGCTGGCCGGTGCCCGGCCGTCCCTCGGTCGCGGTCCGGTACGGCGATCCGCTGAGCCCGGCGGAGGGGGAGAGCGCCCGCGAGTTCGCGCCGAAGATCTCCGCGGCGGTCTCGGCCCTCCTCGACGAGGAGTCGACCACCTGGTACGAGGCGCGCCGCCGCGTGGCCGCCGGCGCGTCCCCGTCCCAGTCCGGCCCCGACGCCGCCCGCTGGCGCCGGGTCTGGGAGTCCACCGCCCCGATCAAGCCGGCCGGTTCCAAGCGCCGCGCCTGGAAGTAGTCACCGCTGGTTGCGTCCGGGCAGTGCCTCGGACGCAACCACCGCCAGCGCCTCGTACCCGGCGTCGTCGGGATGCAGATGGTCGCCGGAGTCGTACGCCGGGTTGATCCTCTGTGGGTCCGCCGGATCCGCGACCGCCCGGGCGAAGTCGGCCACCGCGTCGTACTCGCCTGATGTCCGGATCCAGTGGTTGACCTGGTCGCGGATCGCCTCTGCCCGGGCGAACTGGTCCGGTTGCATGTAGTCGGCCTTGAACGGCGTGATGGTCCCACCGACGATCCGCACCCCACGGGCGTGGGCCGCCGCGATCATGCTGCGATAGCCGGCGATGAGCTGCTCCGCGGTGACCTTGGGCGTGATGCCGCAACCGAAGTTGTCCTCACTGTCCCAGATGTCGTTCTCGCCTTCCTCCACGATGACCGTGCGGACACCTGGCTGCCCAACGCGTCGCGCTCGAACCTGGTCACGCCGACCGAGCCGAAGCACGGCAACTCGCTGAGCAGGAGGTTCCCGGTGATGCCGGCGTTGGCAACCGCGAGCCCGGTCTTCCCGACTCGGCGGGCCAGATCGTCGGAGTACCGGCGGTCGGCGCCGGCCGTGGAGTTGTGCCCGTTGGTGATCGAGTCGCCGTACGCCACGACCGTGCCCGTCGCGCCGGTCACGTCGACACCAGTCAGGTAGTACACGGAGTGGCTGGTCTCGGTGCCAGCCACCTCGTCGTCGAGATGGTCGCCGGCGACCGCGGAGGTGGTGGTGAGCCCGTCCTCGTGGAGCGTCGCGGGTCCGGTGGCGCCGCCGACGTACAAGGAGATGACGAGTTGCTCGCCGGGGTCGGTCGCGAGCTTCACCGGATCCGAGGTCGCGGTTCGGCCGGTGGCGACGGTGGTGTAGCGCGAGCCGCCGAAGGTCACGGTGTGGCGCCCCTGGGCCTGGGCCACCGTCATCCCGGTCACCCTCAGCGGCTGCGTCCCGTACTGGTTGGACAGGCGGATCCGCAGGCTGCGACCGCCGGTGCTGAGCCGGATCGTCTGCCGGATGGTCTGGTGATCGAAGCCGGCAGTGGACCAGTTGGAGCCGTCGGTGGCGGGGCGCTGCATCGCGCTGGTCCACGCCGCCGACCAGGGGCCGTCCGGCGGATGCGCGGTCGCCGAGGCGGGCGCGACGGTGGCGGTGGCGAGAACGAGTGCGGCAAGCAGTGTGGTTTTCATCCGAAGATAGTTTCAGGGCATCTAGTTGCAATGCAACTAGATTGTTCTGCGGCCGGTACCCTTTCGGCGTGACTCTTGCCGTGCGGGTGATCCCCTGTTTGGACGTGGATGGCGGGCGGGTGGTGAAAGGGGTCAACTTCACCGATCTGCGCGACGCGGGGGACCCGGTCGAGATGGCCAAGGTGTACGACGCGGAGGGCGCCGACGAGCTGACGTTCCTCGACATCACCGCGTCCTCGGGGTCGCGGGAGACGACGTACGACGTGGTCGGGCGGACTGCCGAGCAGGTGTTCATCCCGCTCACCGTCGGCGGCGGTGTCCGCGAGGCGGCAGACGTGGACCGGCTGCTGCGGGCCGGCGCGGACAAGGTCGGGATCAACACCGGCGCGATCGCCCGTCCTGAGGTGATCCGCGAGATCGCCCACCGGTTCGGCAACCAGGTGCTGGTGCTGTCACTCGACGTACGCCGGGCCGCGGACCAGCCGAGCGGGTTCGAGGTGACCACGCACGGTGGCCGCAAGTCGGCCGGTGTGGACGCGATCGAGTGGGCCAGGCGCGGTGCCGAGCTGGGTGCGGGGGAGATCCTGCTGAACTCGATGGATGCCGACGGCACCAAACAGGGCTTCGACCTGGAGCTGATCCGGGCGGTGCGCGAGGTGGTCGACGTCCCGCTGATCGCCAGCGGGGGAGCGGGAGCGCCGGAGCACTTCCCACCCGCGGTCGAGGCCGGCGCGGACGCCGTACTGGCCGCGAGCGTGTTCCACTTCGGCGACTTCCGGATCGCCGACGTCAAGAAGGCGCTGCGCGACGCCGGGATCGTGGTCCGGTGAACGAGGTCGTCCAGTCGCCGCGGACCGAGCAGAGCGAGCGCATGCTCGCGGACATCGAACAGGAGTTGTCGGCGCTGTTCCGGCGCTCCCGGTCGGCGTCGCTGCGGCTGGCGCGCCGGGTGCACCCGGACATGGACGCGGCCGGCTACGCACTGATCTCCCAGATCGAGCTCGGCACGTCCGGCGGTCGGGCCGGCGTACGGGCGTCCGACGTCGCCCAGGCGCTCGGCCTGGACAAGTCCACCGTCAGCCGGGGCATCACCCAGCTGGAGAACCTCGGCCTGATCGAACGCGTCGGCGACCCTGACGACGGCCGCGCCCGTCTGCTCCGGCTGACCGCCACCGGCGCCGACAGCTTCGGCGCCATGCGCGCCCAGCGCCAGACCGAGTTCAGAGCGATCCTGGAACGCTGGAATCCCACCGACCTGGCCGACCTCGGTCGCCTCCTCGCCCGCCTCAACGCCGACCTGACCTGATCGCCCGACCACGGCCGCCCCGAGTTCAGCGGCCGGTGCGTTCGGCCCGTCCGCCGTTGTCGTTGCCCGCCACGAGCCACTCGGTCCAGGTCAGGTCGGTGTCGTTCCAGGAGAAGTACTGTCCGTCCAGCGACGACACGACGTACGTGTTGTCCTCGAAGCGGTTGCCGGCACCGGTGTACACGGTCTTGTCTCCGATGTCCTGGACCGCACCGGTGGTCTGGCCGGCGGACAGTCTGACCCGGTTGTCGTGCACCCAGACGTTGCGGACGACGTGCGGTCCGTACGGCGCCGGCTGTTCGTCCGCACGGCCGCCGCTCTCGATCAGGGCGATGCCGTTGGCGTTGTCACCGAGGGTGTTGCGGGCGACCTCGATGAGCCCTGTCCCGCCGGACGACTGGATCTGGATGCCGGCTTCCCAGGCCCAGCCTTTGTGCCGGCGACCGTTGCCGGTGATCACGTTGTCCTTGATGGTCGCGTCGTAGCTCATCTCGTGCTGGATGCCGGCTCCCCAGTTCCTGGTGATCTTGTTGAACGAGTAGTCCGTGCGCATGTTGCCGCCGTCGGTCCACAGACCCGGCCCGTGGTTGTCGTGGACGTAGTTGTGCCTGACCGTGTGCCGGTCGGTGTGCCAGCTCTTGCTCCCGCCCGCCTCCCAGTCCGGCGAGTAGCCGGCCACGCCGTTGAACGAGATCTCGTTGCCGCTCACCACCGATCCGTTGCCCCAGGCACCGAAACCGAGCTGGCCCTGGTGGTGCACGAGGTTCGAGGTGACGACGGCGCCGTCGGCCAGCCCCAGACCGACGCCGTGGTTGAGGCGCACCTCGTTGTGCGAGATCCGCCAGTCGGACCCCATCCCGTACGGCGTCGTCCGGCGGGCCTCGACAGCGGCGACCTGGGCCTCGTTGGCGGCCTGCTCGAGCACGAGATCGGCGACCGTCACCTTGTCGACGGTGGCTCTGATCAGGCTGGGTGCGACCGCCTGCTCGACCAGGTGGAGCTCGGGATCGTCGCCGATGGTGATCGTGTTCGTGCGGTAGTCGGCATGGACCGTGCCGGCGGTCACGGCCGACCTGGACCCGATCCGGTGCAGCCGGCGCTTGTCGACGAACACGTCTTCGGCGTAGGCACAGGTGGGCACGGATTCCAGGCACTCGCCGTGGTCGCCCGGTTTCGCGGGCAGGAAGCCTGTGGTCGACCAGACTCCGCCGTTCCGCCGCCAGCCGGTCAGCACCTTCGACCCGCTGACCACTGCCCCCGGGCGGCCGATGAGCGCGTCACCCCGCTTCGGCTCCAGCGGTTGCTCCAGCCGGTAGACGCCAGGGGAGAGGCAGTACGTCGTACCGGGCGCATGCGCGTCGATGACCGATTGGACGTCCTCGGAGGGATGCACCGAGACGCCGGCACAGGATCTCGCAACCGGACCGACGGGCGCGGTGAGTCCGGCGCGGCCAGGCAGCGCGGTGTCGATCGGTTCACCGTCGCAGGAAACCGGCAATGCCGCCAGCAGGCAGATTGCCACGATCCAGCGCGCCCTGAGCCTCACGGTCCTATCCCGCCACGGAACCAGGGCCGGACCGTGGTCACCGCCACCCCGATGCCGAACGCGGTCCACAGCACCGCCGCGACCTGCGGTCCCTCCAACTGGGGATCGAAGAAGCAGGACACCAGCACGGCCGTCGTCACCATCAGCGAGAGCACGCCCACCTGACGTCTGGTGTGCAGCCCTTCGCGGGCCAGCCGCCGGCAGCCGCCGATCATGCGCCAGTACCAGCCCACCCACAACGCGATCCACAACGAGATGCCGACCACACCCATCCTGGCCATGATGTGCAGGTGCGAGTTGTGCGGGCTCCGCAGCGAGTCCTTGCCCGCGTCGAGTACGCCGACCTCGCTGGCCAGGTTCTGGCCGAAGCCGGACCCGTCGACCAGGTGGCCGTCCGCCACCTGTTTGTCGAGGATCCGCGTCCAGAGTTGCTGACGACCCTCGACGGTGCCGCCCAGGTTGCCGGGCGTGTCCTTTCCGCCGAGGCTCGCGACGTTGGAGATCAGTTGGGTGGCCGAGAACTCTCGCCCCTGCAGTCCGCCGAGCGGCACCTTCAGCGACAGCAGTGAGGCCAGTCCCAGGCCGACAGTCATCACGAGTACGACGCGGGCGGCGAGCCCCACGCGGTTGCGGAGGAATGCCAGTCCGACCGCCCCACCGGCCATCACGCCGAGCAGGCCACCGCGATTCTGCGTGGCGGCAAGAGCGACCACGACGAGCGCCAGCAAGCTCCAGCCCGTACGGCTCCGAGCGCTGCGCGTCCCGGGCAGAAGCCACATGCACCCGAGCACGAGCAGCGCCGCGATGGCCGAGCTCCCGGATTTGTGCGACAGCACCGACACCGTTGTGAACGGCACCGTGGGGGCACTGTCCCCCAGCGGATACAGCACGACCGCGAACGGCAGCCAGAGCAGCAGCCACGGAGCCAACCGACTCAACCCGTTGATCCACCGGTCGAGGAGCTCCGGGGACCTGTTCAGCGCGGCAATGACGAAGAACGCGAACAGGCAGTAGAACCAGAGCGCGGCATCCCGCACCGCGTCCAGGTGGTACGTCGCGACGCCGGGCACTGTCCGGACCAGTCCCCAGGCGGCGAACGCGATGAGCGGCGCGAGGATGGACTCGTCCCTGATCGGCACCTTGAGGTAGTGAGTGGACACGACGGCGGCGGCAGCGCCGACCCCCAGCACCATCTCGCCGACGAACAAGGGGCTACCGGGCAGATGGAGGTAGGCGAAGGCGCGGTCGAGCAGCAGGTAGCCGGCCAGGAGAGGCCCGAGCAACCGCCCGTACAGGATCCAGAGACGGCCCGATGCGTCTGGGGGCGGTGCGCCCAGGTCACCGCCGAGCTCGCGTGGAGTACCCGCGGGCGAGGACATCCCGCATCAGTCCTGTGGTTGGTGTGCCGATGTACGGCGGCTCCTGGCAGGACGGAACGCCAGCACTTCGACCGGCTGCACGGGGTCGGATCCGATCCGTCCTCGCAGCCAGCCGACGAACTTCGGCCCAGGACCGGTCCGCCGGTAGATGTAGCCGGCGACACTGGGCTCGACGTGCTCGAGTCGCTCCACCACCGTCACGTGGTCCTGCACCGGCTCGCCGGGGCCGAGGACGACGACGGTCGCATCGGAGTCCTGCACCAGCTCGACGGCGTTCGCCGCCGTCAGCACGGCGGGGCTGTCGATCAGGACGAGTTCGAACGACTCCTTGGCCTCGGCGATCAGCTTCCCCACCGCCTCGGCGTACGCCGTGCCGCTGGTCCGCCGCACCCGGGTGGGACCCGCCCGTAGGACGGTCACGTCCGCGTTGAGAGGGCTCGGCTCGATGCACTCCGACACCGGACAGCACCCGGCCACGACCTGTTCGAAACCGTCGGACTGCGGGCTGCCGGGGAGAAGCAGACCGGTCAGGGCGCTCCCGCCCGCATCGGCGTCCACTGCCAGTACGGGCGTCCCGCTCTCGGCGACCGCGAGCGCGACGTTGGCGACGACCGTACTCCGGTCGGATCCGCTCTCCGCCGAGACGAAGACGACGGCCATCCGGTGGTCCCGGGCAGAGCGCAGGCGCTCGACCGACCCCGCGGTGAACCGGAACGCCTCGGCGGCCGCGGACTGCGGATCGGCGGCCATCGGCAGGGGATGGGCGGTAGCCGACAAGGTGGACCGGATCCGGTTCCGGTCGGTCGGCGGGATGTCACCGAGCAGAGGCGCGTCGTAGATCGCTACCGGGTCGAGGCGGTCGTCGACACACCGCCGGCGGCCGGCCCGCAGATAGGCCAGTACGGCGCCCAGGGCGAGGCCGGCCACCAGCCCGATCGCACCGGACCGCTTCGCGTTGCCGTTGATCGGCAGCTGCGGTTCGGCGGCCCAGGTGACGGTCGGGTGGGTGGCGAGGGCCAGCTGCAGGTCGACCAGTGTCTGCGTCCGCTGGTTCTGCAGGCCGGTCCGCTGGCCTCGGGTCCGGGCATCGTCGATGGCTCGCTGGACCGCGGCGACATCGGCCGCACCTTGAGCCGCGATCGCGGCGGACCGGGCGTCGTCGAAGGCCTGGAGCACCGCGTTGACACCGGCCTGGGCGACCTTGCTGCTCGGCCAGGTGAAGGTCAGGGCGACGATGCTGGAGCCGAAGCTGCCCGGTGTTGCCTGCTCGGGCGGGGTGATCTCCAACGAGCTGTCTTCGCCTGCGAAGTCCCGCCGGGTCAGCAGGTTGCCGTTCAGCTCCGCGTTGGCGAAGCGGACGGCGCGATCGGCCACCTCCTGGGACTGCAGGAGCAGCACCTGACCGTCGAAGTACTGCGTGCGGGCCTCACCTTCGGCGAGAGTGCTCTGCGGCACCGTGACCGTGGCGTACGCGCGGTAGACCTCGGCCTGCCGCATCGAGTACCCCACCGCCGCCAGGGCCGTCAGCACCGCGATGACCGTGACCATGACCCAGTAGCGGCGTACCGCACTGAGGACAGTCGGCTCGAAGCGCGCTTGCTCGATTCCGGTGGCCTTCATGGCCTCCTCACCTCAGTCGCTCCCCCTGGACTTCGGTGCACTCCCCAGAAAATGCCCCCTTCCGGGATGATAGACGGAGAGTGGCCAGAATGGCGCCGTTCTCCAGAATATCTCACTCTCCGTAAACGAAACCGCCCAGTCTGCCATATGGTTGCAGAAACCAACTATCCGGATATATAGTTGGGTTATGCAACTAGCTCAGGAACCCCTCGTCCCGGGGGTAGAGCGGGACGCGTCGGCCCAGGAGCTGCTCGAAGGAGTCAGCTCGCTGGTACGGGCCGTGCGTTGTATCGAGCATCGGCATCTGATCCCCGAAGGCGGGCTGCGCCGCTCCGACGCGAGCGTGCTCAAGGTCCTCCTCAGGGACGGAGAGCAACGCGGCGGCGAGATCGCGGCCAAGCTCGGCGTCGATGCGTCGGTGGTGAGCCGGCAGCTGACCGCGCTGGAGGCCGACGGACTGGTGAGCCGTCGACCGGATCCGGCCGATGCCCGGGTCGGGCTGGTCAGCCTGGCCCCCCACGGCAAGGCCCAGCTGGAGGCCTTGTACTCCACCTACACCCAGCAACTTCGTACCGCCATGGCGGACTTCGACGACGACGCGCTCCTTGCCGCTGCGGAAACCATGCAGCGGATCGCCCGCGCCATCACCGAAGCCGCCACGAGCGTGAGGCGTTCTCAACCAACAGGAGACTGATGACTGTCACCGAGACCCGGCGTGCGCCTGTGCCCACCGCGCCGGAACTCACCCACCGCGAGATCCTCGAGATCCTGATCGGCCTGCTCGCCGCGCTGTTCACAGCGATGCTGAGCTCGACCATCGTCAGCAACGCCCTGCCGACGATCATCGCCGAGCTGCAGGGGACCCAGACGCAGTACACCTGGGTGCTGACGGCGAGCCTGCTGGCCACCACGGTGTCCACGCCGATCTGGGGCAAGCTCTCCGACCTGATGAGCAAGAAGCTGCTCGTCCAGCTGGCGATCTCCCTGTTCGTGGTCGGGTCGGCACTGGCCGGCATGTCCCACAACGTGCCGTTCCTGATCGGCGCCCGCGTCCTGCAGGGCCTCGCGATGGGCGGCCTGATGGCGCTGGCCCAGGCGATCATCGGTGCGGCGATCCCGCCCCGCAGCCGCGGCCGGTACTCCGGCTACATGGGTGCGGTGATGGCCGTCGCGACCGTGAGCGGTCCGCTCATCGGTGGCGTCATCGTCGACACCTCGTGGCTCGGCTGGCGCTGGTGTTTCTACGTCTGCGTCCCGCTGGCCGTGATCAGCCTGGTCATCCTGCAGAAGTACCTGCACCTGCCGCTGATCAAGCGCAAGGTCCGGATCGACTACCTCGGCGCGGTGCTGATCAGCATCGCGGCGAGCCTGCCGCTGCTCTGGGTCACCTTCGCCGGTCACGACTTCGCCTGGATGTCGTGGCAGTCCGCGCTCTTCGTCGGCGGCACGCTGCTGGTCGGCGTCTTCGCCGTGGTGGTGGAGAACCGGGTCAAGGAGCCGCTGGTCCCGCTGAAGGTCGTGCGGGAGCGGACCACCGCGCTGGCGATCGTCGCCAGCCTGGCGGTCGGTGTCGCGATGTTCGGCAGCGCGCTGTTCCTCGGCCAGTACTTCCAGATCGCCCGCGGCTACAGCCCGACCGAGGCCGGTCTGCTGACCATCCCGATGATGCTGGGGTCGTTCCTCGGCTCGGTCGGCTCCGGTCAGATGATCACCCGGTTCGGCAAGTGGAAGCGCTACTTGGTTGCCGGCGGCATCCTTCTGGTCGGCGGCCTGACGGTACTCGGCACGATCGACCACACCACGCCGTACTGGTACGTCGGACTCGGCATGCTGGCGATGGGTCTCGGCATGGGGATGACCATGCAGAACCTCGTCCTCGCCGTACAGAACACCGTCGACGTCTCGCAGATCGGCGCGTCGAGCGCCACGGTCTCGTTCTTCCGCAGCCTGGGTGGTGCCGTCGGGGTGTCCGCTCTGGGTGCCGTCCTCGCGGTCCGGGTGCAGGATTCGATCGTCGCCGGTCTGCTGGCCAGTCCGGGTGGCGCCGAGGCCGCGCGCAAACTGCAGGAGGGTGGCTCCGGTAGCACCAGCCTGCTCGACGTCGGCCACCTGCCGGCGCAGTTGGCGGAGCTGGTCCGGCAGTCGTACGGCGATGCGACCGGGCGGATCTTCCTGATCGCGGCCGCCTGTGCGGTGGTCAGCCTGATCGCGGTGCTGTTCATCAAGGAGGTCCCGCTCCGGCTGACGGTCGCCAAGGTCGACGACGTCGAGGACCTCGCCGACCGCGCAGTGCACGACTAGAACTCAGGAGGCTCGAGACCGTCGAGTTCGCGGGTGCGGATGTTCGGCGAGCCGACGAGCCACAGGACGGCGAGCAGGCCGCCGGCCGCGGAGACGAGGAGGGTTGCCCGGACGCCGATCCAGGTGCCGAGCAACCCAC
Organism: Kribbella sp. NPDC049227; assembly: GCF_043197265.1. NCBI lineage: Bacteria > Bacillati > Actinomycetota > Actinomycetes > Propionibacteriales > Kribbellaceae > Kribbella > Kribbella sp. NPDC049227. The sequence continues at coordinate 732,829 of NZ_JBICST010000003.1, forward strand.
CGACGACCGCGCCGAGCGGCCTGATGCCGTAGTTGATGGTGCTGTAGGCCCCGGACACCCGGCTCCGCATGTAGTCGTGCGTGACGGCGGCCTGCAGCGAGTTGTTCGGTATGTCGAAGCACATGACAGCGAACGCGCCGACGAACTCGGCCGCCGCCAACGCGGTGGCCTTGACCCAGGTCGGGCCGTCGGCGAACGCCGCGATCGCGATGGCGCCGGGGAAGACGACGGCACCGGCGGCGATCAACGGACCGACGCCGAAGATGCGGCTGAGCGGGGAGGCGGCGACCGCGCCGAGCAGCCCACCGGCCGCACCGATGCCGAACGCGATCCCGATCGTCCCCGCGGACAGCTCCAGCTCCCGGCTGGCGAACAGCACCAGCAAGGCGGTGCTGATCAGGTTGAAGAAGTTGACGGTCGTCGAGCAGGCCAGGCTGCGGCGGAGGTACGGATGCCGGAGCAGGTAGCGCATGCCGGCGCGGGCGCGGCGCAACAAAGGTTCCGCTGTCTCGTCCGAGGCGGCCGGGGTCATCTCGATCCGGCTGATCTGGAGGGCCGAGAACGCGAAGGTCAACGCGTCGACGACGATCGCGACCGGTGCGGTCAGCCACTGCACAAGCAGGCCGCCGAGCGCGGGACCACCCATGAACGAGATCGACCTGGTCGCGGACAGCTTGCTGTTGGCCTCCAGGAACTGATCCCGCTCGACCAGCGCGACAAAGAACGACGCGTACGCGGTGTTGAACATGACATGCGCCGTACCGGCCAGGATCGCGATCACGTAGAGCTGGCCGAGGGTGAGCGCGCCCAGCCAGTACGCCGCCGGCAGCGAGAGCAGGAGGACGGTCCGGGACAGGTCGGCCGCGATCATCAGCGGGCGCTTGTCCCGGCGGTGGTCGACCCACGTGCCGATGAACAGCGACGCGAGGTTCGGCAGCCAGACAGCCGCGGTCAGGAACCCGACCTGACTGGGCGAGGCGTTGAGCATGGTGACGGCGATCAGCGGCAGTGCCAGCTCGGTGATCCGGTCGCCGAACTCGGACACGCCCTGCGCGGACCAGAAGGTCCGGAATCGGCGGTCCCGCCAGAGACTGGTCGCGGACAGTGTGCTCACGGCGATTCCTCGGACGATGTTGTTGCTTCGGGCAATGTCATCCGCAGGTAGCGGACCGAGCCGGCGTCCGGTGGTGTCTCGCCCTCGTTGCGGCGCTGAACGTACGGCGCGAGCAGTTGCTCGATCGCGGATTCGATCGCCTCGGCCTCGGCCGGTGTGATGACCAGCCGGGTGTTGGCGGATCCGGCGACGCGGCTCCACCCTGGCTCGAGGCCGGGCTCGGTCTCGGCCAGCCACTGCTGAACGGCCTCGAGCGATTGGTTGATCATCTCGGTGCGGAGCAGTCGGCCGGCCTCGGCACCCTCCGGGGTGTCGGGCATCTCGTAGCGGAATCCGCGCGAGACCGCGCTCCACCAGCGCTGCCGCCGGTCCGAGCCGCCGTCCGGGGGAGGACCGTCCACCACCAGCCCGAAGTTCGCCAGGTGCCGCAGATGCCAGCTGGTGACCGACGGCGAGGCACCCACGTGCTCGGAGAGCTGGGTCGCGGTGGCCGGGCCGTTGCGCTGCAGCCAGCTGAGCGCCGCCAGCCGGACCGGGTGAGCCAGCGCCCGCATCGCCTGTGGGTCGGTGATCTCGAAATCGCCGTACGGATTTCTGAGAGACATGTTTCGAGAGTAATCTCTCAGATCTCGCGAGGGCAAGGCCTGGCACTCTGGCCGGTGCCGCGCGAAACTTCTCCGGACCGGGAGGGAACCGGGTGGGCCGGTCGCGCGTGTTAGCCGTGTGACGACCCGTTGGGGAGGTGCGCGGCGTGCACGACAGCGACGGTGACCCGACGGCCGACGTGGCGGCGCTGTACCGCCGGACGTGGCCGCGGCTGATCGGTCTGCTGGTGTCCATCGGCGGATCGCGGGCCGACGCCGAGGAGGTCGCCCAGGACGCGTACGTGAAGCTGCTCGGCCGCTGGGACTCGATCCGCCGGTACGACGACCCGGAGGCCTGGGTGCGTGCGGTCGCGGTCCGGACCCTGGTGAGCCGGTTGCGCCGTCAGCAGGTGGCGACGCGTGCACTGGCGAAGCTCCGCGGACGTCCGGGCGCCGTCGAAGGCCCGGATGGGGACGCACTGGATGTCGCCGCCGCCCTGGCGCGGATCACGCCCGAGCAGCGGGCGGTCGTCGTACTGCACCACGTGATGGATCTGCCGGTGGAGCAGATCGCCGAGGAATTGCAGGTCGCGCCGGGCACGGTCAAGTCCCGCCTGGCGCGGGCGCGGCAGGCCCTGGCGCCACTGCTCACGGTCAAGGAGGTGTCCGAGCATGCGTGAAGCGCTGATGGAGTACGTCGACGAGCTCACGCCGGCCGAGGCGCCGCCGTTCGAGTACGTCGAGCGCACGGCCCGGCAGCGTCGTCACCGGCGCCGGGTTGTGCTGGCTGCGGTGGCGGCGGTTGTTGTGGTCATCGGGGGAGTCGCCGCCACTGTCGGCCTACCACGTGCGGGCGAGGAGCCGGCCGGGCCGGAGAAGACCACGAACTCCCTCGATGACGGTCCACCGCCGAGCCGGTTCAAGGTCGGTACGACGGTCATGGTGCTGCAGGGTGAGATCGGGGTGATGTCCGCGACGCCGGTGCCGGACCACCCGTCCGTGCTGATGGTGAGCGTCGGACCCGGGATGGGTGCCCCGGAGCCGTGTGTGCCGAGCACGGTCGTCCGCATCCTTTCCCAGGACAACGACTCGGTCCGGATCGCGGCGTACCGCTACACCGCCGTCGCGGATCAGCCGGAGACCCGGCACTGCAGGCCGTCCACCGGTGCGATCGCCGTGGACCTCGACCTGCGCACGCCACTCGGCGACCGCACCGTCTATGCGGGCAGCAGCGGTGAACGCGCCGTCCTGAACTGACGCCTCGCCGGGGTGGACCGCGACCACCCAGGCGAGGCGTCTACACCGTCTTGCGCCAGATGTCGCTGATCAGGTCGGGCTTCATGCCGACTGCGGTGTAGAGGGCGACGGCGGGTGTCGGGTTGCTGCTGTCGACGTGGAGGATCGTGCCGGAGCGGCCGGCGGCGGCGTCCACGGCGAACGCGTCGTACAGCAGGAACTTCGCCAGCCCGCGACCACGCGCCGACGGTACGACGGCCAGTCGGCCGACGTACCCGCAGTTGTCGGTGCTCACGAAGTTGTCGTTGCACTCGGTCACGGCCACCGCCTGTCCGTCGACCTCGACCGTCGTGAGCTGCGACCAGTCGAACGTCGACCGGCTCTCCCGCGACGCGAACCACTCGTCGTACGGCCGTGGATCGGCCCCGGCCTGCCCGCGGAACGCCTCCACCAGTACGCCGTGAGCCGCCCGGCGACTGCGGTCGTCGAAGGCACCGCGTCGTACCGTCGCGCCTTCCGGCACCGTCGGCGCCGGGACCTCGCCGTCGAAGTTGATGCGCATCCGGTGGACCGACGTGCCGATCGTGAAGCCGTGGGCGGCGACGATCTCCGGCAGCAGTTGGTCCTGCCGAATCACGGCGACGCTCGCCACCACCCCGCCTGACGCACCGTCGGACGCCCGTTGAATCGCCCGATCGAGAAGCCACTCGACGATGGCCGGATTCTCGCTCAGCACCTCGAGATTCGCCCGGGTCCGGTCGTTGTTCACGGCCGTGGTCGCGGAGCCGGCGAACTCGCCTGCCTCGTCCGTCACCACCCACCCGTCGGTGGCCGGATCGAAGCCCGGGTCTCGCAGGTAGTTCGCGACGTCCTCGGAACTGTGCTTCGCGAACCCGATCAAGGCGCTGGTGTAAGCGCCGGACCGCTCGGCGATGAGGGCGGCGTCCTCCACCCGCATCGGGCGGACGGCGTAGCTGTCAGGCAACGTCATGCGGCCCGCACCTCCAACCGCCAGACCTCGATGACCAAGGACGCGGACATGCCGACCGACAGATAGAGGCCGAGGGCGGGCGTCGGGTTGTTCGTGTCCACATGCAGGATCGTCCCGGCCAGCCCGGCCGCGGCGTCCAACGCGAACTGATCTCGCAGCAGGAACTTCGCCAGTCCTCGCCCACGGGCCTCCGCCACCACACCCAGCCGCCCGATGTAGTTGCAGTTCTCGTCCTCGAGGAACTGGTCCGTGCACTCCCGGAACGCGACCGCCTTGCCGTCCAGCTCGAGCAGGGTGATCTGCGACCAGTCGAACGACGACTGGTTCTCGTGCGACGCGTGCCACTCCTCGAAGGCCCGCGGGCTGAACCCGAACTGGCCCGCGAACGACGAGTTCAGCACGTCCTGGGCAGCCCGTCGGCTCGCCTCGTCCGGAGCACCCCGGCGCACCGTGATCCCGGCCGGTACAGCGGGTGCCTCGACCGGTCCGGTGTGATCGATCCGCATCCGGTGGTACGTCGTACCGGTCGCGAAGCCGTACTCGGCCAGCCGGGCGCGGCGGGATTCGTCGGCGCGGTACACGCCCACGTCCAACGGCACGGAGGCGTGCCCGTACGCGGTCGCGATCTCGGCTGCGCGGCGGGTGAGCTCATCGAGCAGGAAGGCCTCGACCACCGGCTCGGCGGTGACGACATAGGCGTCGAGCTGGTGGCGGTCGCCCTTGCCGTAGATGGTGGCGAAGCCGGCCAGGCGATCGCCGTCGAAGACCAGCCAGCCGTCCGTCGCGGGCTCGAATCCGGGCGCGGTGAGCTCGTCGACGACGTCGTCGAGGGTGAAGTCGGCGAACCCGATCACGGCCGTGTTGCAGGCGGCGACCAGCTCGAGGACCGCTTCCGCGTCCTCCTTGGCCGGCGGTCGGACGGAGTACGTGGCTGGCAGTACGGCGGTCATCCCCACATCGTGGTGAACGACCGCCGTACTGTCGAACCGATTAGACGGATCAGCAGGCCTTCTCCCACTCGAGGTCACAGCTGGACTGAGTGGTCCGCAGGGTGTTCGGGCTCACCGCGGCGGGCGGTGCCTGGTCGCTCCACGACGCGAGCGTGACGCCGACCGCGTCCTCGATCGACCGCGGGCTGTTCAGGTAGTTGTTGCTGATCATCGAGAACACGAGCTTGCGGCCGTCCTGGTTGCTGACGTAGCCGGACAGCGCCGTCACGCCGGTGAGCGAGCCGGTCTTGCCGTGCAGGTTGTTCGCGGCCGGGGTGTTCAGCATCCGGCTGCGCAGGGTGCCGCCGACGAAGCGGTCCGGGTTGCCCGCGATCGGCAGGCCGTCGTACCACTGCTGCCACCACGGCTCCTTCTGAACGCCGATCAGGATGTCGGTGACGCTGTCCGCGGTCACGTTCACCTTGCGGGACAGGCCGGAGCCGTCGGAGAGCCGGATCCGGCTGGTGTCGACGCCGACACTCTTGGCGTAGTCGGTGACGACACCGAGACCCGCGGACCAGCTGCCCTCGGCCTCGACCACGGCGCCCATCGCCTTGACCAGCGTCTCGGCGTGCATGTTGTTCGACAGCTTGAGGAACGGCGTCATCAGTTCGCCGACCGTCATCGACTCGTCCCGGGCCAGCCGCCGGGCGGTGGCGGGGGAGGCCGCGTTCTTGATGTGACCGTCGACGCGGATGCCTTCGGCCGCGAGCGCGCGCTCGAACACGTCGGCCGCGTAGAGCTCCGGCTCCCAGACAGTCACCCACTCCTGGCCGACCGAGGCGCCGAGCGGAACCGAGCCGGTCACCCGGACGATGTTGGTGCCGTGGTCACGCTCGATACTGAGCGTGTTCGACGACCCGGCGGCGCCGGTCTTCGCGGTGCTGACCAGCTTGAGTACGCCGTTCCCCGGGACCAGCGTGAGCTTGACGGGTGCACCGACCGCCGCGCCGGGCCGGCTCTCGACGATCGCCGTACCCGAGTCGTAGTCGGTGTTCGGCGCGAGCGTGAGGGCGGAGATCTGGGCCGAGTAGTAGAACGGCTCGTCGTCCCAGGCCCAGCTGTCACCGAGCCGGGCGTGGTCGAAGTAGGTGTCATCGGCGATCAGGTCGCCGTCGACGCGGCGGACACCGGTTGCGCGGAGCTGCTTGGCCAGTCCCACGTAGTCGGATTCGAGCGCGGTCGGGTCGCCGTACCCCTTGAGGTACAGGTCCCCTTGCAGCTTCCCGTCGCGGACCGGCGCGGTCGCCAGTACGTCGGTGTGGAAGCGGTACGACGGGCCGAGCGTGTGCATCGCGGCCGTCGACGTGAAGAGCTTGGTGTTCGAGGCGGGCAGCATCCGCTGATCGCCGTTCCGGTCGTACAGCGTCTCGCCGGTCGTCGCGTCCCGGACCACCAGCGCGACCTGTGACCCGTCGTACCGGGCGTCGTTCAGCAGCGTGTCCAGCTGTTGCTGCAACGCCGTTTCCTGTACGCCGGCCGGTGCTCCGGCCGACTGTGTCACCACGCCGCCGACAGCCGCTGCGACAGCGGCGACCGCGGCGACCACCCCGCGCCCCGACACTCTCGGTAAATAGCTCACGAGAACTCCCTCAAACCCAGGCGGAAACCAACAGCGGGAGTCTGTACCCCGGATCGCTCCAGGTCCAGCGATCGGCGCGATTCCGCTCTGTCCATCCAGGTGAATCGATGGAAAACTGCTCCGCACAGGTTCCGCCCCACCTGAGGAGTACTGATGTTCCGACGACTTCTGGTGGCCGCGCTGGCCGCACTCAGCCTGGCCGCCCTGCTCTCGGCGCCCGTGCAGGCCGCGCCCCAGCGAGCTACCGCGGCAGTGTTCCCGGCCGAGATCATCGGCGAGGACTTCCCCGATCCGGACGCCTTCGAGCAGAACGGCACGTGGTACGCCTACTCGACCAACAACGGCCGCGGGCATGTGCCGGTGGCCAGCGCGCCGAGCGCGAGCGGGCCGTGGACCATCCGCGGCGACGCCATGCCCGGTGGCCCGTCCGCGGGCTGGGCGCAACCCGGCCGGACCTGGGCGCCGGACGTGTACGCGAACCCGGACGGCACCTACACCCTGACCTACACGGCCTGGCACAAGGCGTCCGGGCGGCAGTGCATCGGCGTCGCGACCGCGACCTCACCGCTCGGCCCGTTCAGCCCGGTCGGCAGCGCGCCGCTGATCTGCCCGCTCGAACTCGGTGGCGCGATCGACGCGAACACCTTCGTCGCCAACGACGGCACCCGCTACCTGGTCTGGAAGAACGACGGCAACGCGATCGGGCAGCCGTCGACGCTCTGGCTCACGCGGACGGCGAACAACGGTACGACGCTCGCAGGCGGGAACACCGCACTGCTGACGTCCAGCGGGATCATCGAGGCGCCGGACCTGGTCCAGCGTGGCAGCCAGTACGTCTTGTTCTTCTCGGGTGGCGGCTACACCGACTGCAACTACCTCACGTCGTACGCGACCGCGCCGAGCCTGAGCGGTCCGTGGACCACCGCCTTCCGGCCGCTGATGACGACCGCGACGTTCGACAACCACATCTGCGGGCCTGGAGGCGCGGACTTCGTCGGGGACAAGGTGTTCGTGCACGGATGGGTGAACGGGTCACGTCACCTGTACGTCGCCGACGTCGGCTGGGCGAACGACTACCCGGTCGTCCGGGGCAGCCGGGTTCGGTACGAGGCCGAGCGCGGCACGTTGAACCACTGCCAGGTCCGCTCGAACGCCGCCGGCGCCTCGGACGGCAAGGTGGTCGCCTACATCGACTTCGCCGACTCGTGGGTGGAGAACTCGGTGTTCGCGCCCGTCGCCGGCGGCTACACCCTGCACGTCGGCTACGCGAACGGTTCCGGCGCCACCGCCAGCCACGGCCTGGTTGTCAATGGCAACAACCAGGGTTCGGTCGGTTACCCGGTCACCGGCTGGGACAACTGGCAGCAGAGCTCGGTCCAGGTCACGCTCAACGCCGGCTGGAACACCATCCGCCTGACGAAGGGCGATCTCTACACAGAGGTTGACTATCTCGAGCTGCAGTAGAGCGTCGCCTCCGGCGGTGGGGGAGGCGGAAGGCGACTGTCTCGAGCCTCAGTAAGCTGCCGGCTCAGGGAATCACCCGGCGGTACCCCGGCTCCGACCCGGGAACCACCCGTCCATTGCGTGGCGCGGTGCAACTGTGCTGCAGCACGCCTCGTACCCTCGGTACAGCACAGCAGGACGGACGGGGAGCACGAAAGCGGGCCATGGCGAAACCACCTGAGCAGGTCTCGGACCGGCGACGACGGCCGTTCTGGCTCGACCTGCGCCGTACCGGCCGGGGACTGCAGGCGATGCTGCTGGGCGGCCTGCTGTCGTTCATCTCGCTCGTCATCACGTTCTGGACGCTGCCGCAGATCAGCAGTGACGGCCGGCTGCCGATCCTGCGCCTGGTCCTGCTGCTCGCGCTCTTCAGCATCGTGATGCGCTGGGTGCTGGCCGGGGTCGCGATCCTGATCGGGTCGATCGGCGTCCTGGTCGGCGGGTTGCTCTCGCAGTTCGGCGTCGTCTACCTCGGCATCACGGTGGACCCCGGCGTGACGCTGCACGGCGGCGTGGGGGCGCCGCTGCTGGTCGCGGTCGTGATGGCCTCGGTCAGCGCCTTCGTCGGCTGGATCGCCTACGCCGGGAGCGACGACGCGTACGTTGCCGAGGTGATGCGGGTCGTGCACCGGAGGGCGCGGAAGATCGAGGCGGCGCCGAAGACCGGGATGCTGATCATCCAGATCGACGGGCTGTCCGCCCCGCTGCTGAACTGGATGGTCCTGGCCGGCAACCTGCCCAACCTGGGCGGCTGGATCCGGGACGGCAAGCATTCGATGGTCGGCTGGCACACCGGCGTACCGGCGACCACTCCGGCCAGCCAGGCCGGCATCCTGCACGGCGGCTCGAAGCACATCCCGGCGTTCCGGTGGTACGAGAAGGAAACCGGCCGGGTGATGGTGACCAACCGGGGCCGGGACGCGGCCGAGATCGAGACCCGGATGTCGACCGGGCGCGGCCTGCTCGCCGACGGCGGTGTCAGCATCAGCAACAACTGGTCCGGGGACGCGGACAAGTGCGAACTGGTCTTCAGCCGGGCCGCGCTGCCGAACAGCCGCAGCCGGGGCTACGTGCGGTTCTTCTCCAGCCCGCAGGGCGCCGCGCGCGGACTGATCCTGTGCTTCGCGGAGATCTTCAAGGAGCTGCACCAGGCCCGGCGCCAGCGGGTTCGCCACCTGGTCCCGCGGGTCAAGCGCGGCGGCGCCTACATCTTCCTGCGCGCGATCACCAACGTCCTGCTGCGCGACCTGAACGTCTCGCTGATCACCGACGAGCTGGTCAGGGGCACCCCGGTGATCTACTGCGACTTCGTCGACTACGACGAGGTCGCGCACCACGCCGGGCCGACCCGGGCGGAGTCCCTGCAGACGCTGGAGGGTCTGGACCGGGTGCTCGGTGCGCTGCAGCGGATCATCGACATCCTGCCGCACTCGTACGAGATCGTCGTCCTGTCCGACCACGGCCAGAGCCAGGGCTCGACCTTCCTGCAGCGGTACGGCCGGACCCTGACCGAGGTCGTCGACGACCTGGTCGACACCACCAAGGAGCCGGTCGCGGCCGTCGGCAAGGCCGAGGGCTGGGGACCGGTGAACGCGTTCCTGACCGAGCTGAGCCTGCGCCGGAGCGTCGCTGGTTCGGTCACCCGGAAGGCGCTGCACGGCAAAGCGACCCGCGGCGAGGTGGAGCTCGGCCCGAAGGACTGCGAGCCGCCGGTCGCCGCCGACGAGCAGATGGTCGTGACGGCGTCGGGCAACCTGGCGCTGCTCTACCTCGCCACCACGCCCGGCCGGGTGCCGCTGGAGGAGATCGAGCTGCTGCACCCCAAGCTGATCCCCGGTCTCGCCACTCACCCCGGCATCGGCTTCGTGGTGGTCGACTCGCTGGCCGAGGGGCCGGTGGCGATCGGCGGTGCGGGTGTGCACGTCCTGCGGACCGGCCGGATCGAGGGCACCGACCCGTTGACGCCGTACGGCGAGCACGCGGCGGAGTCGCTGCTGTGGCAGGCGGAGATGCCGCACAACGGGGACATCGTCGTGATCAGCCGGCTGGACGACTACACGCACGAGGTGGCGGCATTCGAGGAGCTGGTCGGGTGCCACGGTGGCATCGGCGGCTGGCAGACCGACGCCGTCCTGGTGCACCCGAGTCGTTGGGTGCTGGCTGAGCCTCCCGTAGGCTCCGACGCGGTCCACAGACTGCTGATCAGCTGGCTGGAGTTGCTGGGCCATCGCAAGGACCTGGACAAGCCGGTCGAGACGAGTGTGGAGGCCTGACGCGTGCGGATCACCTGGTGGGGGCACGCCACCACCACCATCGAGGCGGACGGCACGCGGCTCCTGACCGACCCCGTCCTGACCTCGCGCATCGCGCATCTGCGCCGTCGCCGTGGTCCGGCCCCGCTGCCCGACGCGGGCCGGTGTGACGCCGTACTCGTGTCGCACATGCACTCCGACCACCTGCATCTGCCGTCGCTGGCGCTGGTCGCACCGGACGCGGCGTTGGTCGTGCCGCGGGGATCGGCGAAGCTGATCCACCAGGACCAGGGCGCCGCGCTGTCGGACCGCTGCATCGAGGTCGCCCCGGGCAACCAGGTGCGGATCGGTTCCCTCGACATCACCGCGGTGACTGCTCACCACGACGGTCGCCGGCTGCCATGGTCGTCGTACGCCGGACCTGCTCTCGGCTACCGCGTGGATAGCTCGCCGAGTGTCTGGTTCGCCGGCGACACTGACCTGTTCGACGGTCTGGCCGCGGAAGCCGGTCCGGTCGACGTGGCCTTGGTTCCCGTCGGCGGCTGGGGTCCGTCGCTCGGTGAGGGGCACCTGGATCCGGTTCGCGCCGCGGAAGCGGTGCAGCGGGTCGGAGCCACGACGGCAGTGCCGGTGCATTTCGGGACGTTCTGGCCGATCGGGTGCGACTGGCTGAAGCCGGAGCTGTTCCTGCCACCGGGGGACAGGTTCAAGGCCGCGATGGCCGAGCTGGATCCCGCGGTGCGGGTGGAGCTCCTGCTGCCTGGCGAGTCGGCCGAGGTCCGCGGATGAGCGGCGACACGCGCTTCGACCTCTGGTATCTCTTCGCACTCGCGGGAGCGGTTCTGATCGGAGCGGTCCTGCCGGTGCTGCCGACCGGCGCGGCCGTCTCGGCCGGTGCCGTGCTGGCCTTGCACAGCAATCCGATCGGGCTGGTCGGCGTCCTGATCGCCGGTGCCGCCGGTGCGTACGTCGGCGACCTGATCGTGTACGCCGGTTGCCGGTTCGGCGGCGAGCGGCTGGCCAAACGCATCGGCTGGCTGCGCGACAACGCCTCCCTGGACGCACTGCGCGACCGCTTGTCCGACCACGAGATCGGTGTCCTGCTGACGTCCAGGCTCATCCCGGGCGGCCGGGTTCCGGTGCTGCTCGCGGCCGGGCTGGCCGGGTACAGCTGGGAGCGGTTCGCGGTCGTGGACCTGGCCGCGTCCTCGCTGTGGGCGGCGGTCTACATGGCGATCGGGCTCCTCGGCTTCGCCTTGTTCGACGAGCCGTGGCAGGGCGTGCTGGCCGCGATCGTGCTCGTCGTACTGACCACCCTGCTCAGCAGTCTGGTCCAGCGTGCGCGTCGCCGGCGCGCCGCCGCGAAGTCAGACGCCGAATGACGCGGTGCGGAGCCGCTCGACGGTCTCCGCGTCACCCTCGAGCCGGACGTCGGCCACCCGCTGACGGCCCATGCAGAACAGCACCAGCTCGCCCGGCTCGCCGGTCACCGTCACGGACCCGCGCTCGGTAGGTCGCTTCGCGACGGACGTCGTACCGTCGGGAAGTCTGAGCACCACGCCACTCGGGGCCTTCCGGAGGAACGACTTCGCGCCGAGCCGGACGCCCTTCCACAGGCCTTCCTGCTGCTCGGCCGGCAGCGTGCGGACCTCGTACGACGGCTGGGCCCGGCGGACGTCCTCGTGGTGCACGAAGTACTCGGTGGTGTTGAGCTGGTGGCCGAACTTCGGGAACGCGTAGATCGAGGCCCGGGGCGGCCCGTTGCGGACCTTGTCAACGACCTCGGCGAAGCTGTAGCGCTGCTTCGCCCGCGCCATCCGCCGCGCGGTGGTGTCCGACAAGGCCGGAATCATGATGCCGGGTCCCGCCATCGGATCGGCCTCCCGCACATACAGATGCACGGCGAGGTCGTACGTCGTCCAGCCCTCACACAGCGTGGGCTGATCCGGCCCGAGCTGATCGAACAAATCACACAGAGCAAGTCGTTCTACCCGGCTGTAGTCGGTCACGAATCCGATCCTAACTTCAACTACCAACTGCCTCTTCTCTTTCTCTCCACCGGCCGGCCCGAGGAGAAAAAGAAGACAGGAAGGGTCGCGGGGAATGGCAGAATGTCAATCGTTGTCATGCTTGTGCCTGGTGTTCGCACCTGACTGCCCTGGAGAGTGTCTTGCAGCCGAAAGTCCCCGACAAGGGAAGTGTGACCCGGCGGGGGCTCGCAGTTCTGCGGGTCGCGATCTGGGAGGAGCCCTGGATCTTCGCCTTCTCCGTGGTCGCCGCCATGCTCTACGGAGCGATGACCGTGGCCGGCGGCTGGGCGCTGGGCTGGGCGACCGATCACGTCCTCCGGCCCGCCTTCGAGAGCGGTCACACCACTGTCGGCGCGATCGCCACGCTGATCGGGTTGTTCATCGGGATCGCCATCCTGAACGCGATCGGCGTGGTCGGGCGGCGGCTCGGAGCCGGCGTAATGCAGTTCCGGCTGCAGGCGACGTACCGCCGCCGGGTCACCCGGCAGTACCTGAAGCTTCCGCTCGAGTGGCACCACCAGCACTCGACCGGCATGTTGCTGTCGAACGCCAACGCGGATGTGGAGTCGACCTGGTTCGTGATCGCTCCACTGCCGATGGCGATCGGTGTGCTCGCGATGCTGGGTTTCGCGACCGTGGCGATGTTCGCGGCCGACCCCTGGCTCGCGCTCGTCGGCTGCCTGGTGTTCCCGCTGGTGTTCGTGGCGAACGTGATCTTCCAGCGCTACCTCCAGCCGCTCGCCACCCGGGCTCAGCAGCTCCGTGCCGACGTCTCCGAGGTCGCGCACGAGTCGTTCGACGGCGCGCTGGTGGTGAAGACGCTGGGTCGCGAGGCCGCCGAGACCGAGCGCTTCCGGGAACCGACGTACCAGCTCCGGGACGCGAACATCGCGGTGAACAAGGCCCGCGGCCTGTTCGACCCGGTGATCGACGGCCTGCCGCGGCTCGGTGTGCTCGCAGTACTGCTGGTCGGCGTCGCGCGGGTGCGGTCGGGTGGGGCGGACGCGGGCGACGTGGTCCAGGTGGCGTTCCTGTTCACGCTGATCGGCTTCCCGATCCGCGCGCTGGGCTGGGTGCTCGGTGAGTTGCCGCGGTCGGTCGTCGGCTGGGACCGGATCCAGCGGGTGCTGACCGCCGAAGGCGGGATCGAGTACGGCGAGGCGCGGCTGACCTCGACGAAGGCAGCCCGGTTGCAGGTGGCCGGCGTACGGTTCGGGTACCTGCCGGACCGCGACGTACTGGCCGGCGTGGACTTCACCCTCGACCCCGGACGGACCGTCGCGATGGTCGGGCCGACGGGCGCCGGGAAGTCCACGATGACCACGCTGCTGATGCGGCTGGTCGATCCGGAGCAGGGCGCGGTCAAGGTCGACGGCGTCGACCTGCGGGACCTGGCCCGCGACGAGCTGGCCGGATCGGTCGCGCTGGTGGCGCAGACCGCGTTCCTGTTCGACGACACGATCCGCGGCAACATCACGCTCGGCGGCGACTACAGCGACGAGGATGTCTGGGATGCGCTGCGGATCGCCCAGGGTGACGGCTTCGTGAAGCAGTTGTCGGACGGTCTGGACACCAAGGTCGGCGAGCGCGGTACGACGCTGTCCGGCGGCCAGCGGCAGCGCATCGCCCTGGCCCGCGCGCTGGTACGGCGTCCTCGCCTGCTGATCCTGGACGACGCCACCAGCGCGGTCGACCCACAGGTCGAGGCGCGGATCCTGGCCGGGCTGCGGTCCGCCGTACAGGACGCCGACGCGGCGACGACCGTGCTGGTGATCGCGTACCGGAAGGCGACGATCTCGCTCGCGGACGAGGTGCTGTTCCTGGACGAGGGCCGGATCACGGCGCAGGGGACACACACCGAACTGCAGGAGAAGTCGGCCGCCTACCGCGATCTGGTCGACGCCTACGAGAAGGACGCGGAGCGACGCCAGGAAGAGGCGGATCTGGCCGCGGAGATCGACGATCTGGACTCGGAAGGAGCATCCGCGTGAGTGCGGCAGAAGCCAGCCGGTTGGACCATGGCGATGACGCCGGTGGTCTCGAGACCCTGCGGCAAGGGCTGAAGGTGTCGCCCGAGCTGGCGAACGGGTGGTGGGTCACCGGGATCCTCGCGCTGACCATGACGGCCGGGCGGATCGTCGTACCGATCGCGGTGCAGCAGACGATCGACAAAGGGCTGTCCGGTCCGGGCGGAGCGGACATGTCGTACGTCGCCTGGATGTGCGTGGTCTGCACACTCGGCATCCTCGTCACGGCCGGAGCGTCGTACCTGACGACCGTGCGGCTCGCGATCAACTCCGAGAACGGGCTCGCGACGATGCGGATCAAGGCGTTCCGCCATGTGCACGACCTGCCGGTGCTGACCCAGAGCACCGAGCGGCGCGGCGCGCTGGTCAGCCGGGTCACGTCGGATGTGGACACGGTCTCGCAGTTCCTGCAGTTCGGCGGGTTCATCTTCCTGGTCAGCATCGGCCAGATGCTGCTCGCGACCGTGGTGATGTTCGTTTACTCCTGGCAGCTCGCGCTGGTGGTGCTGCTGTGCTTCATCCCGCTGTTCGCCAGCCTGAAGTACCTGCAGCGGGCGATGTCGAAGGCGTACGGCGTGGTCCGGGCAAAGGTCGGCGAGATGCTGTCCGCAGTCGCCGAGCCGGTGGTCGGCGCGCAGGTGGTCCGCGCGTACGCGATCGAGAAGCGGACGCAGGACCGGATCGACACCTCGATCGAGGACTATCGGCGACAGGCGACGAAGGCTCAGGCGCTCACGGGCGTGACGTTCTCGATCGGCGGTCTGGCGGCGGGTCTGGCCAACGCCGGCGTGCTGTCGGTCGGTGTGCTGCTGGGTGTCGACAAGCAGGCGACGCTGGGGGAGCTCCTCGCGTTCATGTTCCTGGTGGCGCTGTTCTCGGACCCGGTGCAGATCGCGACCCAGGTGCTGACTGATGCGCAGAGTGCGTTCGCCGGCTGGCGGCGGGTGCTCGGCGTGATCGCGACGCCGGCCGACGTGGTCGACCCGGGCGAGTCGGGGGTGAAGCAGCCGCGCGGGCCGATCACGGTCGAGTTCGCGGACGTGGACTTTGCCTACCCCGAAGGCGAGTTGGTACTGCGGGACGTCGGCGTACGGATCGAGCCGCATCGGCGGGTCGCGGTCGTCGGCGAGACCGGGTCGGGCAAGACGACGTTCGCGAAGCTGCTGACCCGGTTGATGGATCCGACCTCGGGTTCGGTGCTGCTGGACGACGTGGACGCGCGGGAGATCTCGTTCGAGTCGCTGCGCGAGCGGGTCGTGATGGTGCCGCAGGACGGCTACCTGTTCGACGCGTCGCTGGCCGAGAACGTGCGGTTCGGCCGTCCGGAGGTCACGGACGAGGAGTTGGTGACGGCTTTCGAGTCGCTAGGCCTGACGGACTGGCTGGAGTCGCTGCCGGACGGACTGGATTCGCCGGTCGGGCAACGGGGTGAGTCGCTGTCCGCGGGGGAGCGTCAGCTGGTCGCGCTGGTCCGGGCGAACATCGCGGACCCCGACCTGCTGGTGCTCGACGAGGCGACGTCAGCCGTCGACCCCGGCACCGAGGTCCGGGTCAACGCGGCGTTGGAGCGGCTGATGGCCGGGCGTACGTCGGTCACCATCGCGCACCGGTTGTCGACCGCGGAGGCGGCCGACGAGGTGCTGGTCTTCGACAACGGGGAGATCGTGGAGCGCGGCGCGCACGCGGACCTGGTCGGCGCCGGCGGGGTGTACGAGCGCCTGCACGACAGCTGGATCGCGCAGCGCAGCGTCGCCTGACCAGCTGGGCCTGACCGCTGGGCGACGGGATGGAGCCGGGACCCGGGAGGATGGGTCCCGGCCGCACCCACGGTCATGCTCAGGAGGTCGGGGCAGCGCCGTTCTGCTGACCGGCTCCCGGCTGCGGCACCAGCAGGAACTCGACACCGCCCTTGTCGTCGACCGCTGCGTCCAGGATCTTGTCGTCCAGGGCGTTCGCGGCGTTCTGCTCCAGGAACACGCGTGCTCCGGCCTCCTCCACCACCTGGTCACCGGGCCGCGGCGCCTCGGTCGTCGTCACCGCGAGCGCCGGATCCGCGGGGTTCTCCTGCGAGATCCGCACCCCGGCCCCCTCCGGCGCGCCCTCGACCCCCGTGATGCTCTTGATCACCAGGGTCGCGTTCTCAGTCAGGGTAAGCACAGCCCACTCCATCCGTTGGTTTCACTGAGCCCGCCCCGTGCCCGATCGCCCAGAACGCAAACACTTCCCGGTGACTCGCCGGGAAACCAGGGTGCGGACTGTCGGCGCCGTGGTGTGTGATGCCGGTATGGCGATTGTGTTGGGGACACCGGCGGTTGATGAGCTCGGCAACGTTGTGCGGGCGCTGCGCGAGTGGCAGGACGATGCGGCTCCGATCCAGTTGCATCCGGGCGATCTCGGGTGGTTCTGGCGGTTCGGGGCGGAGCGGACGGCCGCTGCCACCAGGACGTGGAGCCGTGACGGCGAGGTCGTCGCGGCCGGGATGCTCGACGAGCCGGAGCTGATCCGCCTGGCGATCGCGCCGGACCTGCAGCATGACGAGGAGCTCGCGCAGCAGTTGGCCGAGGACGTCTCCGCGCCGGAGCGCAATGTCCTGATCGAGGGCAAGGTGTACGTCGAGGCCCCGATGGGCTCGCTCGTCCAGGACCTGCTGTTCAAGGACGGGTGGATGACGGACGACCCGTGGGTGCCGTTGCGACGCGACCTGAGCGAGCCGGTGCCCGATCCCGGCCTCCGCGTCGACGTGATCGGGGCCGAGGAGGCGCACGAGCGGACGGCCGTGCAGCGGGCGTCGTTCGACGGCTCCACGTTCACCGACGCGCGCTGGCACGCGATGGCCGACGGCGTGCCGTACGCGGACGCGCGATGCCTGGTGGGGCGCAACGAGATCGGTGAGTCCGTGGCGGCCGTCACCGTGTGGTCGGCCGGGGAGGGCAGGCCGGGACTGCTCGAGCCGATGGGGGTGCACCGGCTGCATCGCGGCCGCGGCTACGGCCAGGCCATCACGGTCGCGGCGGCGCGAGCCCTGCAGGACCTGGGCTCGTCCAGCGCGATCGTGTGCACGCCCGGCTTCAACGTCGGAGCCGTCGCCACCTACAAGGCAGCCGGCTTCGAGCAGTTACCGGACAAGCGCGACCTGTACCGCAACGACTAGGACACGTCGTCGGCGGCGCGGAGTACGCGGAGGATGTTGCCCCCGGCAAGCTTTGCCAGTTCGTCGTCGCTCCAGCCGCGGTCGGCCAGGGCGGTGAACAGGGCCGGGTACGACGACACGTCCGGGAGCTCGACCGGGAACTCCGGACACCCGTCGTAGTCGCCACCGACGCCGATGTGGTCGACTCCGGCCACCTCGCGCACGTGCTCGACGTGCTCGACCACATCGGCCAGAGTGGCGAGCGGTTTGGGCTTGCCGTAGATCTCGGCCAGCCGCTTGCGGGTCTCCGGTTCGTTCGGGTCCAGGCCCTGCTTCTCCGCTGCCTCGCGGGCGCTCGCGACCCAGTCGACGTACGCCTGGGAGACGAAGTACGGGACGAAGGTGACCATGCACACACCGTCGTTGCGGGCGAGCGTCTCCAGTACGTCGTCAGGCACGTTCCGAGGTACGTCGCAGACCGCCCGGGACGACGAGTGGCTGAAGATGACCGGCGCGCTGGTCACCCGCAGCGCGTGCCGCATGGTGTCGGGAGAGACGTGCGACAGGTCGACCAGCATGCCGATCCGGTTCATCTCCCGGACGACCTCCTCGCCGAAGTCGTTCAGTCCGCCGAGCACGGGCTCGTCGGTCGCGGAGTCGGCCCAGGACACGTTGTTGTTGTGGGTCAGCGTCATGTACCGGACGCCGAGCTCCCGCATCACCCGCAGTACGCCGAGGGACTCGCCGATCGAGTGGCCGCCCTCCATCCCCATCAGTGAGGCGACCCGGCCGGCCTTGATCGCCGCGTCGACGTCGGCGGCGGTCGATGCCAGCTGGAGCGCGTCGGGGAACCGCCTCACCAGCCGGAGCACGAAGTCGAGCTGCTCGAACGTCCGCCGGACGGAGTGCTCGTCCTGCGGGACCCACAGCGACCAGAACTGCGCGCCGACCTGTCCCTCTCGCAGCCGCGGCAGATCCGTGTGGAGCTGCGGCACCGAACCGCTCAGGTCGTGTGCGTCCAGGTCGTAGTCGCACAACTCGTAGAACGCGATCGGCAGGTCGTTGTGCCCGTCGATCACCGGCTGCGCCGTCAGGACGTCCCGGACCCTCGCCTCACTCGATGTCATCTCGCCATCCTGACAGATTCTGCCCGCGGTCAGGCGGCGGCCGTGCATCGGCGACAATGGGTTTGTGAGCATCGACGAGCTGACCTTCGACGCGGCCGGGCTGATCCCGGCAGTGGTGCAGCAATACGACACGCGCGAGGTCCTGATGGTGGGCTGGATGAACGCCGAGGCGGTACGCCGTACCGCGGAGACCGGACGGAGTACGTTCTGGTCCCGCAGCCGGCAGGAGTACTGGGTCAAGGGCGAGACCAGCGGCCATCGTCAGCACGTCAAGCAGATCCTCGTCGACTGCGACGCCGACACCCTGCTGGTGCTGGTCGACCAGGAGGGCCCGGCCTGCCACACCGGGACCCGCAGTTGCTTTGAGCACGGCGAGATCGAGGTCAAACCGTGAGCCAGAGCGTCACCGAGACCACGATCGCGAAGGAAACCGTGAACAGCCCCAGCCTCGAGACCTTCCGGGAGTACGCCAAGGACCGCCGCGTGATCCCGGTGACGCGCCGGCTGCTCGCGGACGCGGAGACGCCGATCGGTGTCTACGGCAAGCTCGCGGCCGAGCGCCCGGGCACGTTCCTGCTCGAGTCCGCCGAGAACGGTGGGGTCTGGTCCCGCTACTCGTTCATCGGCGTCCGCTCCGCCGCGACCCTGACCGAGCGCGACGGCCAGGCCGTCTGGACCGGCAACCCGCCGGTCGGCCTGCCGCAGACCGGCGACCCGCTGCAGGCGCTGCGCGAGACGCTGGAGATCCTGCACACACCCCGCCTGCCCGACCTGCCTCCGCTGACCGGTGGCATGGTCGGCTTCCTCGGGTACGACGCCGTCCGCCGGCTGGAGCGGTTGCCGGACACAACGACCGACGACCTCGGCCTGCCCGAGCTGACCTTCCTGTTCGCCACCGACCTGGCCGCGCTCGACCACGAGACCGGCGAGATCTGGCTGATCGCGAACGCGGTCAACTGGGACGACTCCGACGAGCGGGTCGACGAGGCGTACGCGGACGCGGTCCGCCGTCTCGACGCGATGGAGGCCGACCTGGCCCAGCCGACGCCGTCGTACGTCGTCCGCGCGGACCGCGGCGCGCAGCCGGATCCGCACCGGCAGCGGTCCAGCGCCGAGTACCGGGAGGCGGTGGAGCACGCCAAGGAGGAGATCCGGGCCGGCGAGGCGTTCCAGATCGTCGTGTCCCAGCGCTTCGAGCTGCAGAACACCGCGTCCGCGCTGGACGTCTACCGGGTGCTGCGCCGCTCGAACCCGAGTCCGTACATGTACCTGGTCCGCCTGGACGGCTTCGACATCGTCGGCTCGAGCCCGGAAGCGCTGGTGAAGGTCACCGAGAACAAGGTGATCCTGCACCCGATCGCCGGCACCCGCCGCCGCGGTGCCACCCCTGAGGAGGACCACGCGCTGGAGGAGGAGCTGCGCGCCGACGCCAAGGAGCGCGCAGAGCACCTGATGCTGGTCGACCTCGGCCGCAACGACGTCGGCAAGGTGTGCGCACCGGGCACGGTGGAGGTGGTCGACTTCATGGACGTCCGCCGCTACAGCCACGTGATGCACCTGGAGTCGACGGTCACCGGTCAGCTGGCGGCCGGGCGGACCGCGTTCGACGCGCTCACCGCCGCGTTCCCGGCCGGAACGTTGTCCGGGGCACCGAAGCCGCGGGCGATGGAGATCATCGACAAGCTCGAGGTGACTCGGCGCGGCGTGTACGGCGGCGTGGTCGGCTACCTGGACTTCGCCGGCGACGCCGACACCGCGATCGCGATCCGGACCGCGGTCCTGCGCGGTACGACGGCGTACGTGCAGGCGGGTGCGGGCATCGTCGCCGATTCCGACCCGGCGGCCGAGGACGCGGAGTGCCGGACCAAGGCGGCCGCGGTGCTGAACGCGATCGCCGTCGCGGGAACGTTCAGTGATGTGTGATGAAGCCGCAGCGACTGGTTGACCTGCTGGCGCTGATCGGGCTCGTCCTGCTCGGGTTGTCGGCGTACCTGACCTGGTCCTCGGCCGATCCGGGCAGCGGGCGGCCGGTCGTGGACTTCAACGGTTACACCGTCACCAAGGCGCCGGTGACGCTCGCGCTGGCGTCGCTGGTCGCCGTCGTCGTCACCAAACTCGCCGGTACGGCGCTGCGGCGTGTGCTGGGTGCTCTGGTGCTGCTGCTGGGTGCGGGCGCCATCGGCGTCGCGCTGCAGGTGCGACCGGGCGCGGACGAGCTGGGACGGATCCGTCCGGAGCTGAGCCAGGCGCTCACCGACCACGTCTCGGTGACCGGAGGTCCGGCTCCGTGGTTCGCGCTGGCCGGGGGAGTGGCACTGGTCGCGGCGGGCCTGATCGCCTTGCTGACAGCGCATCGCTGGCGGCGCGCGACCGCTCGTTACGAGCGTGATCCGGCCGCCACACCGGCCGATCAGTGGAAGGCGATCGACGCGGGAGAGGACCCGACTCTCTGAGCTCGGCGGGCTACCGCCACAATAGGACGGGACGACGACGAGGAGTGGCGCCAACCATGGACAATACGACAGCCGATCAAGCGGTGACGCGGGTGAGCGAGGAGGCTCACGACCTGCACGGCAACAGCCCGGCGGCCTGGACCGCGGTGGCGATCGTGCTGGTCGCGTTCACGCTAGGGGCCATCGCAATGGTGCTCGGCCCGAACTGGCTGCTGTTCTGGATCTCGGTCGCGATCGCCGTACTCGGCGCGCTGACCGGCAAGGTGATGCAACTGCTGGGCTTCGGTGTCCCGGCAGACGGCCACCACTGAGGAGTTGACCGATGACGACTGTGCTTGACGACATTCTCGTGGGGGTTCGGGAAGACCTCGCGGAGCGCCAGGCGCGGGTCAGCCTGGACGATCTCAAACTGGAGGCGCAGCGCAAGCCCGACGCCAAGGACCCGATGCCGGTGTTCCGCGGCGACGGGATCGCGATCATCGCCGAGGTGAAGCGGTCCAGCCCGTCCCGGGGCGAGCTGGCCGAGATCAGCGACCCGGCGGCACTGGCCGGGGAGTACGAGGGCGGTGGCGCCGCGGCGATCTCGGTGCTGACCGAGAAGCGCCGGTTCAACGGCAGCCTGGACGACCTGCGGGCGGTCCGCGGGCGGGTCGACATACCGGTACTGCGCAAGGACTTCGTGATCTCGTCGTACCAGCTCTGGGAGGCCCGCGCGGCCGGCGCCGACATGGTGCTGCTGATCGTCGCGGCGCTGGAGCAGGAGGCGCTGGTCTCGCTGGTCGAACGCGCGCACTCGATCGGGCTGTGCCCGCTGGTCGAGGTGCACGACGAGGAGGAGACGCGGCGTGCGGTGGACGCCGGCGCCCAGCTGATCGGCGTGAACAACCGGAACCTGAAGACCCTCGAGGTCGACCGGGACACCTTCGCCCGGGTCGCGCCGACCATCCCGGCCAACCTGGTCCGGGTGGCGGAGTCCGGGGTTCGCGGTCCGCATGATGTAATCGAGTTCGCGCGCGCCGGGGCCGATGTCGTCCTCGTCGGTGAAACCCTGGTGACCGGCGGCGATCCCCGTGCTTCGGTCGCCGACCTCGTCGCCGCCGGATCGCACCCCGCCATCCAGCAGCGGCACTAGAACCCCCCGCGCCGTAGGCCGGCCGGGGACTTTGGAAGGCTTTACGGATGAGTACTGTGCTGCCCGACCAGCTCGGGCACTTCGGCCGTTTCGGCGGCAGGTTCATGCCGGAGGCGCTGATCGCGCCACTCGACGAGCTGACCCAGGCCTGGCAGGACGCCATGGCCGACGCGGAGTTCACCGGCGAGTTCGACCGGATGCTGCGTGAGTACGCCGGCGTCCCGAGCCTGCTGTACGACGCGACCCGGTTGTCCGAAGCGGCCGGCGCGCGGATCCTGCTGAAGCGCGAGGATCTGAACCACACCGGTGCGCACAAGGTCCGCAACGCGCTCGGCCAGGCGCTGCTGACCAAGCGGATGGGCAAGACCCGGGTGATCGCCGAGACCGGCGCCGGCCAGCACGGTGTCGCGACCGCGACCGCGTGCGCCTACCTGGACCTCGAGTGCGTGGTCTACATGGGCGAGGTCGACACCGAGCGGCAGGCCCTGAACGTGGCCCGGATGAAGCTGCTCGGCGCCGAGGTGATCCCGGTCACGAGCGGCAGCCGGACCTTGAAGGACGCCATCAACGAGGCGCTGCGCGACTGGGTCGCCAGCGTCGACAAGACCCACTACCTCCTCGGTACGGCGGCCGGCGCGCATCCGTTCCCGGCGATGGTGCGTGACTTCGTCCGTGGCATCGGCGACGAGGCGCGGGTCCAGTCGCTCGAACTGCTCGGCAAGCTGCCCGACGCCGCGGTCGCATCGGTCGGCGGTGGATCGAACGCGATCGGCCTGTTCGCCGCGTTCATCCCGGACGCCGAGGTGAAGCTGTACGGCATCGAGCCGGGTGGTGACGGGTTCGAGACCGGCCGGCACGCGGCCACGATCAGCGCCGGGCAGGTCGGCGTACTGCATGGTGCGCGGTCGTTCCTGTTGCAGGACGACGACGGGCAGACGATCGAGTCGCACTCGATCTCGGCCGGTCTGGACTATCCGGGGGTCGGGCCGGAGCATGCGTGGCTGGCCGAGACCGGGCGGGCGTCGTACCGGCCGATCACGGACGCCGAGGCGATGGAGGCGTTCCGGCTGCTGTCGCGGACCGAGGGCATCATCCCGGCCATCGAGTCGGCGCACGCGGTCGCCGGTGCGCTCGACATCGCCAAGGAACTGGGGCCGGAGGCAACCATTCTGGTGAACCTGTCCGGCCGGGGTGACAAGGACATGGACACCGCGAGCACGTGGTTCGGACTGATCGATGCGCCGGAGGCCGGTCGTGAGTGAAGTGGTTGCCCTGGGCAAGGCCGGGGCCGCGATCCGGAAGGCGAACGACGAGGGCCGCGGCGCCCTGGTCGCGTACCTGCCGGCCGGGTACCCGTCGTACGACGGTGGGATCGATGCGATCAAGGCGCTGGTCGACGGTGGCGCCGACGTGCTCGAGATCGGTTTCCCGTACAGCGACCCGGTGATGGACGGCGTCACGGTCCAGCGCGCCTCCGAGGCCGCACTGGCCGGTGGGCTGCGGACCCGTGACGTCCTCAGCACGGTGGAGAAGCTCGCGGCGTACTCCGACGTGCCGGTGCTGGTGATGACCTACTGGAACCCGATCGAGCGGTACGGCGTGGACCGGTTCGCCGCCGACTTCGCCGGGGTCGGGGGAGCGGGGCTGATCACGCCCGACCTGATCCCGGACGAGGGCGCGGAGTGGATCGCGGCCGCGGACAAGCAGGACCTGGACAAGGTGTTCCTGGTGTCGCCGTCGTCGACCGACGAGCGGATCCGGATGACCACCGCCGCGTGCCGCGGTTTCGTCTACGCGACCGCGGTGATGGGTGTCACCGGAACCCGGGAGAAGCCGTCGGACCTGGCGGCGCCGCTGGTGGCGCGGACGAAGGCGGCCACCGGCGTGCCGGTCGGCGTCGGCCTCGGTGTCTCGAACGCGGACCAGGCCGCCGGGGTAGCGGCGTTCGCGGACGCGGTCATCGTCGGTTCGGCGTTCGTCAAGGTGCTCGAGGCCGGCGAGGGCCCGGCGGGTGTGCGACGGCTCACGGAGAGCCTGGCCGAGGGTGTCCGCAGGGAACCCAGCACCGCCGCCGGTCGTTAGAACCGCCGTGAGTCGAACCAGGAACGCGGCACTCCTGCTGGCCGCGGTGGCTCTGCTGGCCCTCGCGGGCTGCAGCGGCGGCAAGGAAGAGGCGGACAACCCCGGTGGAGCGGTCATCCGCACCACTCAGAACCCGAACGGTCTGCGCGGGGCGAGCCTGGACCGGCCGTTCTCGATGCCCGCGAAGACGCTGACCGACACCGGCGGGAACCCGTTCAACCTGGTCACCTCGACCAAGAAGCCGGTCACGCTGGTGTTCTTCGGCTACACGAACTGCCCGGACGTCTGCCCGACGGTGATGGCCGACGTGGCGTCCGCGCTGACCAAGCTGGACCAGTCGGTGCGCGACCAGGTCCAGTTGCTCTTCATCACCACCGACCCGGCCCGCGACACCGGGCCGGTGATCCGTAAGTACCTGGACCGGTTCGACCCGTCGTTCGTCGGGCTGTCCGGTTCGCTGACCTCGATCAAAGACATCGCGCAGGCCCTCGGTGTAGCGGTGGAGGGGATGCAGAAGCTTCCCTCCGGCGGGTACGAGGTCGGGCACGGTGCCCAGGTGATCGGCTTCGGCAAGAACGACAAGGCGAACGTGCTGTGGTTGTCGAACGCCGCCATCGGCGACCTGGCGCACGACTTCGGGAAGCTGGTGGAGGACAACCAGTGAGTACGTGGCGACAGCCGTGGTTCCCCTGGGTCTCCCTGGTGGCACGGCTCGTGCTGGGCGTGGTCATGCTGGTGGCGGGTGCGCTGAAGGTGACCGATCCGGAGACCGCGGCGCAGGCGGTCCGGGCGTACGAGATCCTGCCGAGCGGGCTGGTCTCGCCGGTCGGCTGGGGGCTGCCGTTCCTGGAGATCGCGATCGGATTGCTGTTGATCGTCGGTTTCGGTGTCCGCGCGGCGGCCGTGGCCGCAGGTGTTTTCATGATCGTGTTCATCGTCGCGGTAGCGTCCGCCTGGGCCCGCGGCCTCGCGATCGACTGCGGCTGCTTCGGCGGCGGCGGACAGATCGCCCCCGGCCAGACGAAGTACCTGCAGGAGATCCTGCGGGATGTCGGCCTGCTGCTGCTCGCGGCCTGGCTGTGGCTGAACCCTGTGAGCAAGTACGCCCTCGAGTCCGACCCATCCAACGAATCGTCCGCCCGGACAGGAGTCACCGCGTCGTGAGCAAGACCAAAGCCCCCGTGAATCCGCTGGTGCAGCAGACCAAGCGGCGGATCTCACCCGGGATCATCGTGGTGATCGTGCTGGTGCTGGCCCTCGGGGCCGGTGTCGGCGTGCAGTACTGGCGCGGCCACTCCAAGGTCGAGGTGAGCTCGAACGGGCGGCCCGAGCCGACCGTGATCACCGGCCCCGGCCAGGCCGGCAAGGGCGTCACCGTCGGTCAGGCCGGCGCGAAGGCGCACATCGACCTGTATCTCGACTTCCGCTGCCCGCACTGCGCGGAGTTCGAGGAGGCGACCGGCGCGACCGTCGACAAGCTGGTGCAGGACGGCACCGCCACCCTGACCTACTGGCCGCTGGGCTTCGTCAACCCGGACGCCTCGCCGCGCCTGGCCAACGCGTTCGCCGCCGCGGCCGCGAACGGCAAGGCACTCAGCTTCGCCGACGAGATGTACGGCGACTTCAGCAAGTCCTGGACCACCGACCAGCTGATCGAGCTGGGCAAACAGCTCGGCGTCGGCGACGCGAAGTTCCAGCAGGCAGTGCAGGACAACACGTACGCCGGCTGGCTCGACAGCGTCTCCAAGGCCTCGGACGACCGGGGCGTGACGGGTACGCCGACCGTCTACGTCAACGACAAGCAGCTCGACGCCGACCAACTGACCGCGGAAGGCCTGCAGAAGGCCGTGGACGCGATCGCGAGCTGACGCACCGAGTCCCCATCGTGACCATGAGTTTCTGGTCGCGGTGGGACGGGTCGAGTAGCGTTCCCACTTGCCATGTCTAGTCTGATTCCCGCCGTGATGGTGCCGGCGTTCATCCCCAGCCCGAGCCAGGGTGTCTGGCACGTCTTCGACCTGCCGATCCGTGCGTACGCGCTGTGCATCCTGGCCGGCATCTTCGTCGGCTACTGGCTCGGCCGCAGGCGCTGGGTCGCCCGCGGAGGCTCACCCACCGTGCTGGCCGACATCATGTTCTGGGCCATCCCGTTCGGCTTGGTCGGGGCCCGGATCTACCACGTCATCACCGACGCCGAGCTGTACTTCGGCGAGGGCCGGCACCCGATCGACGCGCTGAAGATCTGGCACGGCGGGCTCGGCATCTGGGGTGCGGTCGGGTTCGGCGCGCTCGGTGCCTGGATCGCCTGCCGGCGGGCCAAGGTGCCGTTCCTGGCGGTCGCGGACGCGATGGCGCCCGGGATCGCGCTGGCCCAGGTACTCGGCCGGTTCGGGAACTACTTCAACCAGGAACTGTTCGGCAAGCCGACCGACAAGCCGTGGGGCCTGGAGATCTCGCCCGAGCACCGGCCGGAGGGGTACCAGAACTTCGCCACCTTCCACCCGACGTTCCTGTACGAGGCGATCTGGAACCTCGGTGTGGTCGCGCTGGTGATCCTGGTCGACCGCCGCTTCAAGCTCGGCCACGGCCGCGCGTTCGCCCTCTATGTGGCCGGCTACACCGCCGGTCGCGCGTGGGTCGAGAACCTGCGCATCGACACCGTCAACCACTTCCTCGGCCTGCGGCTGAACGTGTGGACCTCGCTGATCCTGTTCGTCATCGCCGTCGTCTACTTCATCGTCAGCGCTCGCCTCCGGCCCGGCCAGGAAGACATCTCCGGCGGTCCCGCCGCCGGCAAGCCCACCGACGACGAGGCGAAGCCCGAGACCGAGCCTGAGACCGAGCCCGAGTCCGAGTCGGGGTCCGCCGCCGACTCGAAGGTCGACGCTGAGCCTAAGGTTGAGGCGAACAGCACCAACGGTTCCGATCCAGACGGGTCTCGTGACTGACGTACCTGAGGTTTCTGCCGAGCATCACGGAGATCACACTCATCGTGATGTGAACGGCGGATGGCTGCGCCCGGCGGTGTTCGGGGCGATGGACGGACTGGTGTCGAACTTCGCCCTGATCGCCGGCATGGACGGCGGGACGGAGTCCGGCTCGAAGGTGATCGTCCTGGCCGGGTTGGCCGGCCTGGCCGCGGGCGCGTTCTCGATGGCGGCGGGGGAGTACACCTCGGTCGCCTCGCAGCGTGAACTGGCCCGGGCCGAGATCGAGGTGGAGCGCAAGGAGATCCAGCGCCACCCGGTCGACGAGGAGATCGAGCTCGCGGAGACCTACCGCGCCAAGGGCCTCGACCCGGACCTGGCCAGCAAGGTCGCCAAGCAGTTCCACACCGACCCCGAGCAGGCCCTCGAGGAGCACGTCCGCGAGGAACTCGGCATCGACCCGCACGACCTGCCGAACCCGGTGGTCGCGGCCGCGTCCTCGTTCGTCTGCTTCGCGGTCGGCGCCTTCATCCCGCTCCTGCCGTACCTCCTCGGCGCCGGCAGCGTCGTACCGGCGCTGATCATGTCGCTCACCGCGCTCTTCGTCTGCGGTGCCGTCGTGTCCCACGTCACGAGCAGGTCGTGGTGGTACTCCGGCCTCCGCCAACTGCTCCTCGGTGGCCTGGCCGCAGCACTGACCTACTTCGTCGGGACGCTGGTAGGCCCGGGCATCGGCTGAGTGTGCGTGAACAGCCCGCTGTAGGCGTTCAGGGCGGGCTGGCCACCGAGGTGGGCGTAGAGGACGTTCGAGTCCTTGCCGATCTCACCCTCGCGGATCAGATCGATCAGGCCGGCCATCGACTTCCCCTCGTAGACCGGGTCGATGATCATCCCTTCGAGCTGCCCGGTCAGCCGGATCGCGTCCAGCGTCGACTGCACCGGGATGCCGTACAGGTCACCGGCCCAGCCCTCGAGCACGGTGATCTCGTCGTCGCGTAGCTCCCGGCCGAGCCCGATCAGCTCGGCGGTCGCGCGCGCGATCCGCGCGACCTGGTCGTGGGTCTCCTGCAGCTTCGCGCTCGCGTCGATCCCGATCACCCGCCGCGGCCGGTCCTGCCCGGCGAACCCCGCGATCATCCCGGCCTGCGTCGACCCGGTGACCGCGCAGACGATGATCGTGTCGAAGAACACGCCGAGCTCCTGCTCCTGCCGCGCTACCTCGTCCGCCCAGCCGGCGAACCCGAGCCCACCGAGCCTGTGGTCCGAGGCACCCGCGGGGATGGCGTACGGCGTACCTCCGCGGGCCTCGACGTCGGCGAGCGCTTCCTTCCAGCTGTCCTTGAAGCCGATCCCGAAGCCGGCCGGGTCGAGGCGGACCTCGGCACCCATGATCCGGCTCAGCAGGATGTTGCCGACTCGGTCGTTGAGCGCGTCCGGCCAGTCGACCCAGTTCTCCTGCACCAGCACGGCTTTCAGGCCGGCCTTCGCCGCGACCGCCGCCACCTGCCGGGTGTGGTTCGACTGATACCCACCGATCGACACCAGCGTGTCCGCGCCCTGCGCGAGCGCGTCGGGCAGCAGGTACTCGAGCTTCCGCGTCTTGTTCCCGCCGTACGCGAGCCCCGAGTTGCAGTCCTCCCGCTTCGCCCAGATCCGGGCGCCACCGAGGTACGAGCTGAGCCGGTCGAGCGGATGCACCGGGCTCGGCCCGAACAGCAGCGGGTACCGCGGGAAATCGGACAGTGCCATGGTTCCTCCCGAAACTCGATCGCCCGGCGCGTCCGCCGTGACTAGGGTCGGCCAGATGTTCCCCGGCGAGATCGATGTCCAGCCGTCCATCTACCTCGACCACCTCGGCACCATCTTCGCCCGCTTCGGCGCCGACACCCAGGACTCCGGCAACGTCTCGTACGGCGTACAGGCCGGTACGGCCCGGTACTTCGTGAAGACCGCGGGCGACCCTGCGAACACCGACCCGTACCTCGACTTCGACGGCCGCGTCGCGCTGCTGCGCAACGCGGTCGCGCTCGCGGAGTCCGTCGTACACCCGGCTCTCCCGGCCCTGCATGCGGTGGTCGAGTCACCTGGGGGACCGCTCGTCGTCTACGACTGGCGTGACGGTGAACTCCTGCACCCGAACTCTGGCAGCGCGCACGAACGCTTCCGCGCGTTGCCGGTCGACGAGATCCTGGCCGCGCTCGACACCCTCTACGATCTGCACGCCGACCTCGACGCCGCCGGCTGGGTGGAGGGCGACTTCTACGACGGCGCCATGCTGTACGACTTCCCGGCCCGCCGGCTCACCGTGATGGACCTCGACACCTACCGCCGCGGCCCGCACCTCAACGACATGGGCCGTATGTTCGGCTCCCGCCGCTTCATGGCCCCCGAACAACTCTCCCTCGGCGCCCCCATCGACACCCGGACCACGGCCTACGTCATGGCCCGCACCGCCCTCACCTTCCTGTCCGAACCACCACCAGCGCTGTACGCCGTACTCCAGGAGGCGACCACCACTCGCTTCCCGTCCTACTCCGCCTTCCACCAGGCCTGGCTGGGCGCTCGGGCCAGATGAATTTCAGGTGTTGTGGGTGGTTCTCTCGAGGGGTTGCTGGGATGATTGAGGGCGAGGAGTGAGCGCTTGCTTACTGTGGGTGAGTAGGGCGTTGTGACGGTGGAATGGCTGTCCATCTGTCGGGCGTCATGAGGTAGTCTCGGGACACCCGGCTTGGGCCAATGTTGTCCCGCGGCCAGTTGTTGACCGTAGGACGACGGGAGCCCCTGAATGTATGGTCGCGCCCCCTTCCCGAGCGAGGGACTGTACGACGGAACCCACGAGCACGACGCTTGTGGTGTCGCCTTCGTCGCCACCCTGACCGGTGAACCCAGCCACGACATCGTGGCCAAGGCCTTGACCGCCCTGCGCAACCTCGAGCACCGTGGCGCCTCCGGTGCCGAACCGGACTCCGGCGACGGCGCCGGCATCCTGCTCCAGATCCCGGACGCCTTCTACCGCAAGGTGTGCGACTTCGAGCTGCCGGTCGCGCGCAGCTACGCCACCGGGATCGCGTTCCTCCCGACCGACGCCGACGACGCCGCGAAGGCGATCGCGCGGATCGAGGAGCTCGCCGCCGAGGAGAAGCTGACCGTCCTGGGCTGGCGCGACGTGCCGACCTCCCCGGACCTGCTGGGCGCCACCGCTCGCTCGGTGATGCCGACCTTCAAGCAGCTGTTCGTCGCCGCGCGGGCCGGCCGGGTGCTCGGCCTCGCGCTGGAGCGGATGGCGTTCCGGCTGCGGAAGCGGGCCGAGAAGGAGACCGAGACCTACTTCCCGTCGCTGTCCGGCCGGACCATCACCTACAAGGGGATGCTGACGACCGACCAGCTGGACAAGTTTTTTCCCGAGCTGACCGACCCCGACCTCGCCTCCGCGATCGGTGTCGTGCACTCGCGGTTCTCCACCAACACGTTCCCGTCCTGGCCATTGGCCCACCCGTACCGCTACATCGCGCACAACGGGGAGATCAACACCGTCCAGGGCAACCGCAACTGGATGCGGGCCCGCGAAGCCCTGCTCGCCAGCGACCTGATCCCCGGCGACCTCGAGCAGCTCTACCCGATCTGTACGCCGTCCGCCTCGGACTCGGCGTCGTTCGACGAGGTCCTGGAGTTGCTGCACCTGGGCGGCCGGTCGCTGCCGCACGCGATCTTGATGATGATCCCGGAGGCGTGGGAGAACGCGACCACGATGGACCCGGCGCGGCGGGCGTTCTACGAGTTCCACTCGACGCTGATGGAGCCGTGGGACGGCCCGGCGTCGGTGGTCTTCTCCGACGGCAGCAAGGTCGGCGCGGTACTGGACCGCAACGGCCTGCGCCCGTCCCGCTACTGGGTCACCGAGGACGGACTCGTCGTCCTGGCGTCCGAGGCCGGCGTACTCGACATCGACCCGGCCACCGTCACCGAGAAGGGCCGGCTCGAACCGGGCCGGATCTTCCTGGTGGACGTCGAGGCGCACCGGATCATCACCGACTCCGAGGTGAAGAACGCGCTCGCCGCCGAGCACCCGTACGACGAATGGCTGCACGCCGGCCTGATCCGGTTCGAGGACCTGCACGAACGTGAGCACGTGGTGCACAGCCACGCGTCGGTGACCCGGCGCCAGCAGGTGTTCGGGTACACGGAGGAGGAACTGCGGGTCATCCTCACCCCGATGGCCAGGGCCGGTGCGGAGCCGATCGGCTCGATGGGCACCGACACGCCGATCGCGGTGCTGAGCGACCGGCCGCGGCTGCTGTTCGACTACTTCGCGCAACTGTTCGCGCAGGTCACCAACCCGCCGCTGGACGCGATCCGCGAGGAGCTCGTCACCTCGCTGTCGTCGTCGCTCGGCCCGGAGGCGAACCTGCTCAGCCCGAGCCCGGCGTCCTGCCGGCAGGTGGTGATCCCGTTCCCGGTGATCACGAACGACGAGCTCGCCAAACTGCGTCACATCAACCTCGACGGGGACATGCCGGGCCTGGCCACCACAGTCCTGCGCGGTGTGTTCGACGTCGAAGGCGGGGGAGAGGCGCTGAAGGCGCGGCTCGAGGAGATCTGCGCCGAGGCCGACGCCGCGATCAAAGAGGGCGCCCGCATTCTGGTGCTGTCCGACCGGCATTCGAACGCGGACAGCGCGCCGATCCCGTCGCTGCTGCTGACCGCCGCGGTCCACCACCACCTGGTCCGAGAGAAGACCCGCACGCAGGTCGGCCTGGTGGTCGAGGCCGGCGACGTCCGCGAGGTCCACCACGTAGCCCTGCTGATGGGGTACGGCGCTGCCGCGATCAACCCGTACCTCGCGCTGGAGTCGGTCGAGGACCTGTGCCGCCGCGGCACCTACCTGCCGGGTGTCGAGCCCGAGCAGGCCGTGCGCAACGTGGTGAAGTCGCTCGGCAAGGGCGTTCTCAAGGTGATGTCGAAGATGGGCGTCAGCACGGTGGCGTCGTACACCGGTGCCCAGATCTTCGAGGCCAACGGCCTGGCGCCGGACCTGGTCGACACCTACTTCACCGGTACGTCGTCCAAGCTCGGCGGCGTCGGCCTGGACACGATCGCCGAGGAGGTACGCCGCCGGCACCTGCGCGCCTACCCGGCGGACGGCATCCTGCCGGCGCACCGCAAGCTGGAGATCGGCGGCGAGTACCAGTGGCGGCGTGAGGGCGAGCCGCACCTGTTCGACCCGGACACGGTGTTCCGGCTGCAGCACAGCACCCGGACCGGGCGCTACGACATCTTCAAGCAGTACACGGCCCGCGTGGACGAGCAGTCCGAGCGGCTGATGACGCTGCGCGGCCTGTTCGGGTTCGACTCCGACCGCGAGCCGATCCCGGTCGAGGAGGTCGAGCCGGTCAGCGCGATCGTCAAGCGGTTCTCCACCGGTGCGATGAGCTACGGCTCGATCAGCGCCGAGGCGCACACCACGCTCGCCGTCGCGATGAACCGGCTCGGCGGCAAGTCGAACACCGGTGAGGGCGGCGAGGACTCCGACCGTCTGCACGACCCGGCCCGGCGGAGCTCGATCAAGCAGGTCGCGTCCGGCCGGTTCGGCGTGACCGCGGAGTACCTGACGAACTCCGACGACATCCAGATCAAGATGGCGCAGGGAGCCAAGCCGGGCGAGGGCGGTCAGCTGCCCGGCAACAAGGTCTACCCGTGGGTGGCGAGCACCCGGCACTCGACGCCGGGCGTCGGCCTGATCTCACCGCCGCCGCACCACGACATCTACTCGATCGAGGATCTGGCCCAGCTGATCCACGACCTGAAGAACGCGAACCCTGCCGCGCGCATTCACGTGAAGCTGGTCTCCGAGGTCGGCGTCGGCACGATCGCGGCGGGTGTCAGCAAGGCGCACGCGGACGTCGTACTGATCTCCGGTCACGACGGCGGGACGGGTGCGGCTCCGCTGACGTCGCTGAAGCACGCGGGTGGTCCGTGGGAGCTCGGCCTGGCCGAGACCCAGCAGACCCTGCTGCTCAACGGGTTGCGCGACCGGATCGTCGTACAGACCGATGGGCAGTTGAAGACCGGCCGGGACGTGGTCGTCGCGGCGCTCCTCGGCGCCGAGGAGTACGGCTTCGCCACCGCACCGCTGGTGGTGTCCGGCTGCATCATGATGCGGGTCTGCCACCTGGACACATGCCCGGTCGGGGTCGCGACCCAGAACCCGGTACTGCGCGAACGGTTCTCCGGCAAGCCCGAGTTCGTGGTGAACTTCTTCGAGTTCATCGCCGAGGAAGTCCGGGAATACCTTGCCCAGTTGGGTTTCCGGTCCCTGGACGAGGCGATCGGCCACGCCGAGGTGCTGGACATCCACCGCGCGGTCGACCACTGGAAGGCCGACGGCCTGGACCTGTCCCCGATCCTGCACGTGCCGGCGCTGCCCGAGGGCGCGTCCCGGCACCGGGTCGTCGAGCAGGACCACGGCCTGGACAAGGCGCTCGACAACGAACTGATCCGGATCTGCCAGCCGGCGCTCGACAGCGGCGAGCCGGTCCGGGCGCAGCTGCCGATCCGCAACGTCAACCGGACCGTCGGCACGATGCTCGGCCACGAGATCACCAAGCGGTACCGCGCGGCCGGCCTGGCCGACGGCACCATCGACCTGACCTTCACCGGGTCGGCCGGCAACTCGTTCGCCGCCTTCGTCCCGAGCGGTGTCACGCTGCGGCTCGAGGGTGACGCCAACGACTACGTCGGCAAGGGGCTGTCCGGTGGCCGGGTGGTGATCCGGCCGGACCGGGTCGCGCGGTTCGACGCCGCCGACCAGATCATCGCCGGCAACGTCATCGCGTACGGCGCGACGTCCGGTGAACTGTTCATCAGTGGTGGCGTCGGGCAACGGTTCTGTGTCCGGAACTCCGGAGCCACCGCGGTCGTCGAGTCGGTCGGCGACCACGCCTGCGAGTACATGACCGGTGGGCGCGTCGTCGTACTGGGCGCCGTCGGCCGGAACTTCGCGGCGGGCATGTCGGGCGGCGTGGCCCACGTGCTCGATCTGGACCGCGCCCTGGTGAACCCGGAGCTGGTGGACCTGCTCCCGCTCACCGAGGACGAGTCCGGACTGTTGCAGGACCTGGTCCGCCGGCATCACGAGGAGACCGGATCGGAACGGGCGGCCAAGCTGCTCGCCGACTGGGCCGCGGCCGAGGTCAGGTTCACCACGGTGATGCCCCGCGACTACGCCCGGGTGCTGGCGGCCAAGGCGGCCGCCGAGCGCGACGGGCTGGACGAGGACGCCACCACGCGAGCGATGATGGAGGCCATCTGATGGCTGACCCGAAGGGCTTCCTGACCACCCCGCGCGAGGTCGCCGACCGGCGGCCGGTGGGCGAGCGGGTGCAGGACTGGAAAGAGGTCTACCCCGGTGGACCCGGCAAGGCACTGCTGCCGATCATCACCAAGCAGGCCGGTCGTTGCATGGACTGCGGGATCCCGTTCTGCCACAGCGGCTGCCCGCTGGGCAACCTGATCCCGGAGTGGAACGACCTGGTCTGGCGGGACGACTGGTCCGGTGCGATCGAGCGGTTGCACGCGACCAACAACTTCCCGGAGTTCACCGGCCGGCTGTGCCCGGCACCCTGCGAGCCCGCGTGCGTGCTCGGCATCAACCAGGACCCGGTGACGATCAAGAACGTCGAGGTCGCGATCATCGACAAGGCCTGGGAGAGCGGTGACGTCAAGCCGCAGCCGCCCGAATGGCTGACCGGCAAGACGATCGCGGTCGTCGGCTCCGGTCCCGCGGGTCTGGCTGCTGCCCAGCAGCTGACCCGGGCCGGCCACACCGTCGCGGTGTACGAGCGGGCCGACGCGCCCGGCGGCCTGCTGCGGTACGGCATCCCCGAGTTCAAGATGGAGAAGATCCAGGTCGACCGGCGGATCCAGCAGATGAAGGAGGAGGGCACGGTCTTCCGCTCCGGCGTGAACGTCGGCGTGGACGTGACCGGCACCCAGCTCAAGCAGCGGTACGACGCCGTCGTCATCGCGACCGGTGCCACCGCGGCCCGCGACCTCCCGGTGCCGGGCCGCGAGTACGGCGGCATCCACCAGGCGATGGAGTACCTGCCACAGTCGAACCGGGCCTCGCTCGGCCGGACCGTCGAGGACCAGATCGTTGCCACTGGCAAGGACGTCGTGATCATCGGTGGCGGTGACACCGGTGCGGACTGCCTCGGTACCGCGCACCGGCAGGGCGCGCGGTCGGTGACCCAGCTGGAGATCATGCCGCGGCCGTCGGACGACCGCCCGACCGGGCAGCCGTGGCCGACGTACCCGATGATCTACCGGGTCGCCTCGGCGCACGAGGAGGGCGGCGACCGGGTCTACTCGGTCTCCACCGTCAACTTCGAGGCCGATGCCGAGGGCAACGTCTCCGGGCTGAACCTGGTCGAGGTCGAGTTCAAGGACGGCCGGTTCGTCCCGGTCGAGGGCACCGAGCGGACCATCCCGGCGCAGCTGGTGCTGCTCGCGATGGGCTTCCTCGGGCCGGAGCGCGAGGGCTTCCTCGAGCAGCTCGGTGTCGACCTCGACGAGCGCGGCAACGTGAAGCGGGACAAGAGCTACCAGACCTCGGTCGAGGGCGTCTTCGCCTGTGGCGACGCCGGCCGTGGTCAGTCGCTGATCGTCTGGGCCATCGCCGAGGGCCGCTCGTGCGCGAACGGCGTGGACACGCTCCTCACCGGTTCGTCGACCCTGCCCACCCCGATCCCGCCGACGGCCCGCCCTCTCGCGGTCTGAACCCAGGACATGAAATGCGGGCTGCAGGCAACAAAACGTTGCATGCGGCCCGCACCTGTGTGAACAGCCGGCAACAGCCACCCGGTTCGAGATGCGACGACTTGACCGGCCCAATAGGTTGGATCCGTGGCTAGCCGCCTGGTGACCAGAGCCCGGCTCCGCGCGATCGCGCCGTGGGCCTCGCTCACCCTGCTCTTCCTGGTCACCTCCGTGGCGGTCGGGCTGCTCGGCTTCGTCAACGACTCCGAACGTGTCACCATCGGTGCGCACGCGGCTACTGTCTCACCCACTTTCGACGGGTACGCCACCCTCGACCTCGGCGCCGTCCTGCCGCGGCTGCGGCTGCCGGCCGACACGCCCGGCAGCATCGGGATCAACATCGACATCCAGGAGACCGACGCCGACAACCTCACCGAACTCCTCAACCGCGACGCCCTGATCGCCTCCCAGCCCGACGGTGAGATCGCGAAGATCCAGCAGGTCGTCCAGCAGATGGCCCTCGACAACGCGGTCGCGGGCGCCGGGACCGGCCTACTGGTCGTCGTCGTGGTCGCGACCGTCTGGACCATGCTCGGCAGGCGCCGCCGCCGCGAGTTGTGGGAGCTGGTGCATTCGCACGAACGCCGGGTCGAGCACCGGGCCATCGTCGTACTGGTCGCGATGCTGATCACCATCGCGTCGATCTTCGGGCCGGGCCAGATGCGCACCGCGGACGTCGTGCCGACCGAGTGGCGGCCGCTGGCCCAGTTGCTGCCGGAGCTGTCGCTGGACGAGCGGTTGAAGGGTGTCGAGGTCGCGGCCGGGTTCTCCACCACCGGCGGAGTGGGCCTGATTCGTACCGCGGTCGAGACGTACGAGCGATCCACCGAGTTCTACGGCCGGCTGGAGGAGCGGGTCAGCCGGGTCGGCGGCCGGATCCACCAGGCGACCGAGGGGGAGACGGTCGCGCTGCTCGTGTCGGACCGGCACGACAACATCGGCATCGACCGGTTCGCGGCCGAGGTGGGGAAGGTGGCCGGCGCCAAGCTGCTGATCGACGCGGGCGACGACTCGTCCTCGGGACAGTCCTGGGAGGTGTTCAGCATCAACTCGCTGCGCCAGCACTTCAAGGACCTGAAGGTCGTCGCCGTGGCCGGCAACCACGACGCCGGCGGGCACATCGAGGACTCGATGCGCAAGAACGGCTTCACCGTGCTGGACAGCAAGCCGGTCGAGGTCGAGGGCATCCGCTTCCTCGGCGACAGCGACCCGACGCGGACCGGGTTGGGTTCCGCGGACGCCCCGGGCGACGAGACGATCGCCGAGCAGTCCGAGCGGCTCGCGGACGTCGCCTGCGAGCAGCCCGACGACAAGCGGATCTCCACGATGGTGGTGCACGATCCGTCGTCGTTCGCCGACACCGCGGCCCGGGGCTGCGCGACGCTGCTGCTGTCGGGCCACCTGCATCGCCAGGTCGGGCCCGAACACAAGGTGGTCGACGGCCGCCCGGTGACGACGTACACCAACGGCACGACCGGGGGAGCGGCGTACGCGTTCGCCCTCGGGTACACGCTGCGGCGGCCGGGTGAGGTCACCCTGATCACGTACGCCGACGGCAGGCCGATCGGCCTGCAGACCGTCACCGCCCAGCTCGACGGCGACGTCGGTGTAGGTGCCTACAGCCCCTTGCCTTCTTGACGATTCAGGCTCTCGGGCCGAAGTGTGACGAGGAGTTAACCGCCTGGTAAGGGGGGCGGACCAGCGGCCCAGTGGTCTTGTGGGAGTAGGGTTTTGTGACGTGCGTCGCGCAAAGATCGTTTGTACGCTCGGCCCGGCTACTGCCGCCCCCGAGCGCATCCTTGAACTCGTCCAAGCCGGTATGGATGTCGCCAGGCTCAACCTGAGCCACGGGGCCCATGCCGAGCATGAGCGCATCTATCAGCGGATCAGAACCGCCGCCGCGGAGACCGGGAAGAACGTCGGCATCCTGGTCGACCTGCAGGGCCCGAAGATCCGGCTGGCCGAGTTCGCCGAGGGCAAGGTCACCCTGACCTACGGCGAGCGCTTCACCATCACCACCCGTGAGGTACCGGGTGACGTGACCATCTGCGGTACGACGTACGACGGT
Organism: Kribbella sp. NPDC049227; assembly: GCF_043197265.1. Classification (NCBI taxonomy): domain Bacteria; kingdom Bacillati; phylum Actinomycetota; class Actinomycetes; order Propionibacteriales; family Kribbellaceae; genus Kribbella; species Kribbella sp. NPDC049227. Next base: position 770,870 of record NZ_JBICST010000003.1, read on the forward strand.
CTGCCGGGTGATGTGAGTCCGGGCGACCAGCTGCTCATCGACGACGGCCGGATCGCGCTGGTCGCCGAGGAGGTGACCGAGACCGACGTGGTCTGCCGGGTCACCGTCGGCGGTCCGGTGTCGAACCACAAGGGCATCAACCTGCCGGGTGTCGCGGTCAGCGTGCCGGCGATGTCCGAGAAGGACGCCGAGGACCTGCGCTGGGCGCTGCACCTGCCGGCCGACATGATCGCGCTGTCGTTCGTGCGGGACGCGTCCGACATCCAGCTGGTGCACAAGATCATGGACGAGGAGGGCCTGCGGGTCCCGGTGGTCGCCAAGATCGAGAAGCCGCAGGCGGTCGCCAACCTGGACGAGATCATCGACGCCTTCGACGGGTTCATGGTGGCCCGCGGCGACCTCGGCGTGGAGCTCCCGCTCGAGGAGGTCCCGCTGGTACAGAAGCTGATCATCGACCAGGCCCGGCTGAACGCGAAGCCGGTCATCGTCGCGACCCAGATGCTGGAGTCGATGATCTCCGCGCCGCGGCCGACCCGGGCCGAGGCGTCCGACGTCGCGAACGCCGTACTCGACGGTGCGGACGCGGTGATGCTGTCCGGTGAGACCAGCGTCGGCCGGTTCCCGATCGAGACCGTGAAGACGATGTCCCGGATCGTGGAGTCCACCGAGGAGCACGGTCTCGGCCGGGTGCAGGCGATCGAGTGGGAGCCGCGGACCAAGGGCGGCGTGATCGCCAAAGCCGCCGCGGACGTGGCCGAGCGGCTGGAGGCGAAGTACCTGATCGCCTTCACCCAGTCCGGCGACACCGCGCTCCGGCTGGCCCGCTACCGCACCGAGGTCCCGCTGCTCGCCTTCACGCCGGTCCCGTCGGTCAGCTCCTGGCTGAGCGTCGTCTGGGGTATCGAGACGCACATCGTCCCCACCGTCGACCACACCGACGAAATGGTCCGCCAGGTCGACCAGCGCCTCCTCGAACTGGGCAAACTCAAGAAGGGCGACCTGGTAGTCATCGTCGCCGGCTCCCCACCCAGCATCCCCGGCTCCACCAACGCCCTCCGAGTCCACCGCATGGGCGACGCCATAGAAGGCATAGCCCCCGCCTACCGCAACCCTGAGCGGTAGACAGACAGGCCCGGCGCAGATGTAGAACTACAGACAGATCTCTCCGTGTGCTCGAGGCGAGCGGTCAACTGGCCGCTCGCCTCGATGCCGTTCAAGGGCAGGGGCGGAGGTGTGGTCCCGCCGACTGTCGTGGGTGGGTCCGATGCGGAGAGCGGGCCGTCGAACCAGTAGAGTTGCTCCTGCAACCTGGCCGGGTTGGCGGAACGGCATACGCGATGGTCTCAAACACCATTGCCCGCAAGGGCTTGTGGGTTCGAATCCCACACCCGGCACAAACTGTCGGCGCTCGACGTCAGCATGTCCTATGGCTCGGTTCAGGTCGCGAGAGACGGTCGAGTCCGCGTTGCGGATGTCGGACGCCGGCGTCCTCGACCGGATCAACGCAGAGGTCCACGGGGTCACGATCTCGACGATCCGTGGGTGGCGGCGGAAGTATCAGCGGCTGGGTCTCGTCAGGATGAACAGCGGGTATGCCGGGACACCGTGTCCGCGGTGCGACGGCGCCGAGCTGGACGAGGCGGCGTACGCGCTGCTGCTGGGGTGGTATCTCGGAGACGGGTCGATCGCGCGGGCCAGGCGTGGGGTCTTCACGCTGCAGATCATCAACGACGCGCGGTACGTGGAGCTCAACCAGGAGATCGCGAACGCCATCCGGCTGGTGAAGCCGAACGCGAGTCCGTGTCTGCGAGGAGGCGACGGAGCCATCCGGATCGAAGCGCGGTGGAAGCACTGGCCGTGCGTGTTCCCGCAGCACGGTCCCGGCCGGAAGCATCTGCGGAAGATCGAGTTGGCGCAGTGGCAGCGGGAGATTGTTGCCGAGTACCCCGAGAAGCTGCTGCGCGGGCTGTTCCACTCCGACGGCTGCCGCTTCGTGAACTGGGCGAGCAAGCCCGGCCGCGACAAGCGGTACTACTACGTGCGCTACCAGTTCTCGAACGAGTCCGAAGACATCATCGGGATCCTCACCGATGCGCTCGATCTGCTCGGGATTGCGTGGCGGCGGCCGCGGCGGAGTGTGATTGCGGTGAGCCGGAAAGAGGCGGTCGCAGCGCTGGATGGGTTCGTGGGTCCGAAGAGCTGACTGCGGGTCGATAAGGTGTGCGGTGTGACTGCTAAGCGTGTGGTGATCGCTGAGGATGAGGCTTTGATCCGGATGGATCTGGCCGAGATGCTGGCGGAGGAGGGGTACGACGTCGTCGGGCAGGCGGGGGACGGGGAGGAAGCCATCCGGCTGGCGACGGAGCATCGGCCCGACCTGGTCATCCTGGACGTCAAGATGCCGAAGCTGGACGGCCTGAGCGCGGCGGAGAAGATCGCCGGCGAGCGGATCGCCCCGGTGCTGATGCTGACGGCGTTCTCGCAGCGTGAGCTGGTCGAGCGGGCCCGCGACGCCGGCGCGATGGCGTACCTGGTGAAACCGTTCTCCAAGGCCGACCTGCTGCCCGCGATCGAGATCGCCGCCTCCCGGTACGTCGAACTGGCCGAGCTGGAGCGTGAGGTCGCCGACCTGGCCGAGCGGCTGGAGACCCGCAAGCTGGTCGACCGGGCCAAATCGATCCTGCAGACGAAGTTCGGGCTGTCCGAGCCGGACTCGTTCCGCTGGATCCAGAAAACCGCCATGGACAAAAGAGTTTCCATGCGGCAGGTTGCGGAGTTGGTTGTTGACGAGGCTGGCGGTAGTGACTGACTCACTCTCCGCGTACGACGCCCAGCGCACGTACAGCACTCACCTTGACTCACGCTGCTTACCGCTGTAACGACCTCACAACACACGTTCCGTGACATCGCTTCGAGAGCCGCCGGAGGTCTAACCTGCGGGTGCTCGCGGCAAACGCGGGAGTCCGGGGTTTGCCGGACTATCCAGACATGGGAGGAACAGTGCACCAGCGTTCCGTAGTACGGGTCGGCGCGTCGCTGATCGTTGCGTCGTTGGCCCTGACTGCCTGCGGTTCACGCAGTGGCGACGACTCCGGGGGGGACTCCGGCGGCAGCGCGACCAAGACTGCCAAGATCGGCGTGATCGCGCCTCTGTCGGGAGACTTGTCGGCCCTGGGTCTGGGTATCCAGCACTCCGTCGAGCTGGCCGTGAAGCAGGCCAACGACAGCAACGCGATCCCGGGCTGGAAGCTCGAGGTCGACGCCAAGGACGACGAGGCCAAGCCGGACCCGGGCAAGAACGCGGCCACCGCGCTCGCCGGTGACGCCGAGGTGATCGGCGTGGTCGGCACGCTGAACACCAGCGTCAGCCAGCAGGTCCAGCCGGTTCTCGCGCCGAAGAACATCGTCCAGGTCTCCCCGGCCAACACCGGCCCGGGCCTGACCCAGGGCGCCAACTGGCAGACCGACCCGAAGCGGCCGTACCCGACGTACTTCCGTACCTGCACGACGGACGCGGTCCAGGGTCCGTTCGCGGCGCGGTACCTGTACGAGACGGCGAAGATCACCAAGGTCGCCACCATCCACGACAAGAAGGCGTACGGCCAGGGCCTGGTCGGCACGTTCACCGAGGAGTTCAAGAAGCTCGGTGGGCAGATCGTCGCGGCCCAGACCATCAACCCGGACGACTCGAACTACCAGGCCGTGATCTCCGCGGTGAAGCCGTCCAACCCGCAGGCGGTCTACTACGGTGGTGAGTACCCGCAGGCCGGTCCGCTCTCGCAGCAGATGAAGGCCGCCGGCCTGAACGTCCCGCTGATGGGCGGCGACGGCATCTACGACCCGAAGTACATCACCCTGGCCGGCAAGACCAGCGACAACGACCTGGCCACCTCGGTCGGCGCCCCGGTCGACGCGCTGGACTCGGCGAAGAAGTTCGTCTCCGACTACAACGCGGCCGGCTTCAAGGAGCCGTACGCGGCGTACGGCGGTTACTCCTACGACGCGGCCAACGCGATCATCAACGCGCTGAAGACCTCGCTGAAGGACGCCAAGGACGTCGAGTCCGCCCGGCAGGCCACTGTCGATGCCATGAGCAAGGTTTCGTTCGACGGCGTGACCGGCAAGGTCGCCTTCGACCAGTACGGTGACACCACCTCCAAGGTGCTGACCGTCTACAAGGTTGCCGGCGGCAAGTGGGCCACCGTCGAGACCAAGGACTTCGAGGCCAAGTAAGTTTCGAGTCGACCTGATGCCTCGGGGGTGGGAGCGATCCTCCCACCCCCGTGGCATGTCATAACTGAGGCAGATGGGAGGTCGACGTGGACCAGTTCTTCCAGCAGCTCGTGAACGGGCTGACACTCGGGTCGCTGTACGCCCTGATCGCAGTCGGGTACACCGTCGTCTACGGCATCGTGCAGCTGATCAACTTCGCCCACGGCGAGGTCTTCATGATCGGTGCGTTCGGCGCACTGACCACGTACTTGTTGTTCTTCGACGGCGAGACCAGTGTGTGGATCCTGCCGATCATGATCATCGGCGCGATGATCGCCTCGGTCGGCACGGCCGTGGCGATGGAACGTGTCGCGTACCGTCCCCTGCGGAACGCGCCACGACTCGCACCACTGATCACCGCGATCGGCATCTCGGTCTTCCTGCAGGAGTTCGTCCGGTTGTTCTACGAGCGGCCGGGCTGGACGCTGTTCGCCTTCGCCGGCATGGCAGTCGGCATCGGCTACTACGTCGGCGCGCTCGTGTCCAAGGCCGACCTGAACCACCAGGTGAGCAAGTGGTACGACCGGGCCCCGTTGATCGGCGCCGTGCTGGGCGCCGTCGGGCTCTGGGTGGTGGTACGGCTGGTCGACAGCGACGTGAGTGTCCTGGGTGTGCTGGCCGTAATCGTCGTCGGCGCGGCCGTCGGTACGGGGATCGGCTGGCTGGCCGGTCTGGCGACACGGCGGAACGCACGCACCGCGATCGGCATTCAGGCGATCGCGGCGTCCGCGGCCACCGCGGCCGTCGCCGCGGTCGTGGGTTGGGTGCTCTTCGAGAAGCTCATCAGCAGCATCACCTGGCCGAGCGCCAAGCAGCGCATCCCGTTCCCGCAGATCGATGTGGTCACCGGTACGGCGATCGAGATCGGCGGCGTGACGATCCAGCGGTCCGCGATCTTCACCATGGGCGCGCTGGCGATCTGCGCCGTCCTGCTGTGGTTCTTCATCAACCGGACCCGGCTCGGCCGCGGCATGCAGGCCGTGTCGCAGGACCCGGACACCGCCCGGCTGATGGGCATCAACGTGGACCGGATCATCGTGGTCGCGTTCGCGCTCGGCGCCGTACTCGCGGCCATCGCCGGTGTCTCGCAGGGTCTGCAGAACAACAACATCGAGTTCCGGATGGGCTTCCTGGCTGGTCTGAAGGCGTTCACCGCCGCCGTCCTCGGTGGTATCGGCAACATCTTCGGCGCCGTCGTCGGTGGTCTGGTGCTCGGTGTCATCGAGGCGATGGCGACGCAGTACATCCCGGGCCAGTTCGGTGGTAGCACCTGGAAGGACGTCTGGGCCTTCGTGATCCTGATTCTGGTACTGGTGTTCAGGCCGCAGGGCCTGCTCGGCGCGAGGGTGGTGGACCGGGCATGACCGATGTGAGGACGCCTCCGGCGGAGCCGGAGACCGCGGCCCAGCCGCAAGCCAAGCCCTTCGCCTGGCCGTTGGGCCTGGCCGGTGTGGTGCTGGTCATCGTCGGCTCCTTCCTGTCCTGGAGCTACGACGGCCAGATCCTGGGCGACCTGTCGATCAACTTCTACCCGGGTGGCTTGCAGATCCTGGCGATCATCCTCGCCTTGATCGCGCTGGTGCTGCTGCTGGCCGAGAAGGGCCCGCTGACCAAGCTGGGCGCGTGGATCGACGCCACCGCCGGTCTGCGGGCACTGGGTTTCACTCTCACGCTGTACATGCTGCTGGTCCTGATCGCGATCACGGTCGACTCCGACGGCCTGATCAACGTGAACCCCGGCGGCTACATCTCGTTCGTCGGTGCCGTACTCATCCTGGTCAGCGCCTGGATGCTGCCCTTGCGGCAGTTGCGGGACATGAGCGAGGCGAGACTGCCGGCCTGGTTCGAGATCCTCGCGATCGCGCTGCTGATGGCCGCGGTGCTGTTCGTCGCGGCGTACGCGCTCGGGCTGGAGGACGCCTGGTCGTTCATCCTCTGCCTGGTCTTCATCGCCGCGGTCACGGCCGTACTGTTCCGGACCGGTGCGTTCTCGTGGGTGGGCCACGTCTCGCAGCGGCAGCGCAAGGTGCTGACGCTGTCGGCGGTCGTGGTCGCGTTCCTGTTCCCGTTCACCCAGGGTGGCTCGGACGCGAACATGTCGATCGCCACCCAGGTGCTGGTCTTCGCGGCGACCGCGATGGGCCTGAACATCGTGGTCGGTCTGGCCGGCCTGCTCGACCTCGGGTACATCGCGTTCCTCGGGTGCGGCGCCTACGTGGCCGCCACCATGTCGACGTCGGCGTTCGCGACCGTGGGGTGGAAGCCTCCGTTCCTGGTCGTGATGCTGATCGGCGCCGGTGTCGCGGCGACCCTGGGTCTGATCATCGGCACGCCGACACTGCGGGTCTCGGGTGACTACCTGGCCATCGTGACCCTGGGCTTCGGTGAGATCTTCCGGTTCTCGATGTTCAACCTGGACGGCAACAACGGCCCGAACCTGACCAACGGCCCGAACGGTGTCCCAGGCATCCCGGACCTCGAGATCGGCAGCTTCAATTTCGGCGACGTGCACACGGTCGCGGGGATCGAGCTGGGCCGGTTCTCGAACTACTACTTCCTGTTGCTGATTCTGACCGGCTTCGTCATCCTCGTCTTCTCACGGTTGAACAACAGCCGGATCGGCCGGGGCTGGGTAGCGATCCGGGAGGACGAGAAGGCGGCCGAGGCGATGGGCGTGAACACGTTCGGGCTGAAGCTGCTCGCTTTCGCGGTCGGCGCCTTCCTGGCCGGCCTGGCCGGCACCATCAAGGCCCACCAGGACGGCGCGGTCAGCCCGGACCAGTTCATCTTTTTGGAGTCGGCGTTCCTGCTCGCCGCGATCGTGCTCGGCGGTATGGGCACCATCGCCGGTGTGTTGCTGGGAGCAACGATCCTGAAGCTGCTGCCGGAGAAGCTCCGGTTCTTCTCGGAGTACCGGCTGCTGCTGTTCGGCCTGCTGCTGGTGCTGATGATGCGGTTCCGGCCTGAGGGCCTGGTCGCGAACAGACGCCGGCAGCTGGAGTTCCACGAGGAGGACGAGGCGCTGGCCGTAGAGGTCGAAGAAGAGCGCCTCGCCGAGGAGGCGAAATGACCGTCACCGACACGCAGCGCCCGCCGGCCCGGACCGGAGGCCAGGCGGTGCTGGAGGCCTCCGGTGTGACCATGCGGTTCGGTGGTCTGCTGGCGGTCAACAACGTCAACCTGACGGTCCGCGAAGGCGAGATCGTCGGTCTGATCGGCCCGAACGGTGCCGGCAAGACGACGTTCTTCAACTGCCTGACCGGCCTCTACAAGCCGACCAGCGGTCAGGTCCGGTTCGCCGGAGCGCCGCGGAAGGCGCCGAAGGCGACCAGGAAGCAGGCCGAGGACCCGGAGGCTGTGCGGGTGGAGGCGCTGGCCGAGCTCACCCCGCTGCCACCCAAGCCGCGGGCCGTCGTCAAGGCCGGGATGGCGCGGACGTTCCAGAACATCCGGCTGTTCGCGAACATGACCGCGCTCGAGAACGTGATGGTCGGCCGTTACTGCCGGACCAGCTCGGGCGCGCTCACCTCGGTCCTGCGCGGGCCGAAGTTCCGCCGCGAGGAGGCTGCCACCAGGGCGCGGGCCCAGGAACTCCTCGACTTCGTCGGCCTCGGCAAGTCGACCGAGCACCTGGCCAGGAACATGCCGTACGGCGACCAGCGCCGGCTCGAGATCGCCCGGGCGCTGGCCACGGACCCGAAGCTCATCCTGCTGGACGAGCCGACGGCCGGTATGAACCCGCAGGAGACCCGGCAGGCCAGTGACCTGATCTTCAAGATCCGGGACTCGGGGCTGTCGGTCGTGGTGATCGAGCACGACATGCGGTTCATCTTCAACCTCTGCGACCGGGTGCTCTGCCTGGTTCGCGGCGAGGCGCTGGTCGAGGGCACGCCGCACGAGGTGCAGTCCGACCCGCGGGTGATCGAGGCCTACATCGGCACCGGCGAGCAGGACGACGAGGACGAGGCGGCCGCCGTGCAGGACACCGCCGTCGCCGACGAGGAGGACAGGTCATGACCGCGATGCTCGAGGTCCGCGACCTGGAAGTTGCCTACGGCAAGATCGTCGCGGTGAAGAAGATCAGCTTCAGCGTGGAGCAGGGGCAGGTGGTGTCGCTGATCGGCACCAACGGCGCCGGCAAGACCACCACGCTGCGGACGATCTCCGGCCTGCTCCGGCCGTCGTCGGGCGAGATCCTGTTCCAGGGCGAGCGGATCGACCACGTGGCGGCGCACGACATCGTCGCCCGCGGTCTGGCCCACTCGCCGGAAGGGCGGCGGATCTTCCCGCGGCTGTCGGTGGAGGAGAACCTGCTGCTCGGGGCGTTCGCCCGCAAGGACCCGGCGGGCGTGCGCACCGACCTGGACGCGGCGTACGACCTGTTCCCGATCCTGGGGGAGCGGCGCAAGCAGCCGGCCGGGACGTTCTCCGGCGGTGAGCAGCAGATGCTGGCGATGGGCCGGGCGATGATGAGCCGGCCGAAGCTGCTGATGCTGGACGAGCCGTCAATGGGTCTGTCGCCGATCATGATGAAGCGGATCATGTCCACGGTGTCCGAACTGCAGTCGCAGGGTACGACGATCCTGCTGGTGGAGCAGAATGCCCAGGCCGCGCTGAAGCGCGCGGACTTCGGCTACGTGCTGGAGGTCGGCCAGATCGTTGTGTCCGGCACCGGCCGCGAGCTGCTGGTCAACGACGAGGTGCGCAAGGCCTACCTCGGCGAGGACTGACCGAACACCTTTGGCTGGTTGACCCACGACGCTCGTGGGTCAGCCAGCCACCTGCGTCAGCCGCGGATGGCCACGAGCAGTTGCACCAGCAGGGGAGCGACGATCAGCGCGGGCAGCAGGTCGGCGACCGCGATCTGCTTGATCTTCAGCAACCGCAGCGCCACGCCGATCAGCATCACGCCACCGGTCGCGCCGAGGGCGGTCACGTGCGCGTCCGGGAGAACGTCGCCGAGTACGGCACCGACCGCGGTCATCAACCCCTGCACCACCAGGACGATGAGCGCCGACGCCATCACACCCCAGCCGAGGGATGCGGCGAACGCGATCGAGGCGAACCCGTCCAGTACCGCCTTCAGGAACAGTTGGTCCGCGCCCCGGCCCAGCCCGTCGGACAGTGCGCCCAGGAACGTCAGCGGCCCCACACAGAACACCATCGAGGCCGTCACGAACCCCTCGACGAACGTGCTCTCGCCCTCACCACGGCGGAACCGGTGCTGCAGCCATGCCCCGAACTCCTCCAGTCGCAGCTCGATCCGCAGCAGCGACCCGGTGATCCCGCCGATCAGCATCGCGCCCAGCACGATCAGGATCGGTGCGCTGTCGCCGACCGCGTCGCTGAGGACCGCATCGCCCACCGTGAGTGCGGAGCTGATCGCGATCAGCAGCGTGACCAGCCCGAGCGCGTCGGTGACCAGATCCCTCGTTCGGTGACTGAGCCGGTGGCCCACGAGCACGCCGAGTACCGACCCGACGAGGACCGCCGCGACGTTCACAGCGGTGCCGATTCCGATGAACAAACCTGGTCTCCGATCACCCCGGGGCGCGGCTTTGCAAGTGACCCGCAAGGGCCTACTGTTGCGCGGGGACGAGCGTATCCGCCGTCCCGTTCACCTCGGGGGTGGACCTGAGCAGGAGGTCGCTGTGGCATCAGCCATCGAGGTGAGGGACGCCCAACGCGGTGATGCCGCCGCCTTGGTCGCGCTGTGGCGCGAGCTGGCCACCGGAGCCGGTCATCCGTCCCGGCTGCCGGCGGCACCGTCGCCGGCCGCGGTCGAGGTTGCTGTCAGCAAGCATCTGGACGATCCGTTCGGCCGGCTCCTCGTCGGTGAGCTCGACGGCGCCGTCCATGGCATGGCGTATCTGCGCCGGACCGCGATCAGCCCGTTGCACGACGACCTCACGGTGACGGTCGAGTACCTGCACGTCAGTGACGAGGCCCGCCGGCACGGACTGGGCAAGGCCCTGATCGCCGAGGCGACCGCGTGGGCCGAGCACGAGAACTGCGCGCACGTCGCCGCGGTCGCGCCCCCGATCGCCCGCGAGGCGAACAGGTTCCTCGCCAGGCTCGGGTTGGCCCAGGCCGGCGTACTGCGCTATGCGACCACGCACACGGTGCGCCGTCGGCTCGCGGCCGAGCACGCGCCGAACCTGCTGGCCCTGTTGTCGTCGCGACGGTCGGTGATCGCCCGCCGCGCGCAGCTGGGCCGTCCGCTGCCCGCCGACGTGGCGCACGTCGACGTACCGGCCGATGTCACTTACCCGGCGGAGCCTGAATCAGCTGGCACGTGAGCCGCGCGGTGCAGACCCGCTTGTCCCGGTCGTCGGTGATCACGACCTCGTACGACGTGGTCGTGCGCCCGAGATAGATCGGGGTGGCGACGCCCGTGACGGTGCCCTCGCGGACCGCGCGGTGGTGGGTGGCGTTGATGTCCACGCCGACCGCGACCTTGTCGTACGTGGCCGCGTGCAGGGCCGAGCCGATCGAGCCGAGGCTCTCGGCGAGCACGCAGGACGCACCGCCGTGGAGCAGCCCGTACGGCTGGGTGTTGCCCTTGACCGGCATCGTCGCGACGACCCGCTCCGGGGAGGCTTCGGTGACAACGATTCCCATCAGCTGCAGGAGCGTGCCCTCCAGGCCCATGCCCGGGCCGAGGTCCATGTGATCAGTCACAGGGGCAGACTACGCGGCTGTGACAGAACTGTCGGTGGGAACCACTAGAGTCGGTACGTGGCTCCAGAAACCAACACCTCGACGATGACCAAGGACGCTGGATCTGCGCAGGCCGGCGCAGCATCAGGCCGGCCGCGGATCCTGCTGCTGGACGGGCACTCGCTGGCGTACCGGGCGTTCTACGCGCTCCCGGTGGAGAACTTCTCCACCACCACCGGGCAGCACACCAACGCGGTGTACGGGTTCACCTCGATGCTGATCAACATGCTCCGCGACGAGCAGCCCACCCATATCTGTGTGGCCTTCGACGTGTCCCGCAAGACGTTCCGCTCCGAGCAGTACGCGGAGTACAAGGCGGGCCGGTCGAAGTCGCCGGACGAGTTCAAGGGTCAGGTGTCGCTGGTCAAGGAGGTGCTGGAGGCGCTGCGGATCCCGACCACGGAGATCGACGGCTGGGAGGCCGACGACGTGATCGCCACGCTCGCCACCCAGGCTGCCGAGCAGGGCTTCGAGGTGCTGATCAGCAGCGGTGACCGGGACGCGTTCCAGCTGGTCAGCGACGACGTCACGGTGCTGTACCCGAAGCGTGGCGTGTCCGAGATCGCCCGGATGGACCCGGCCGCGGTCGAGGAGAAGTACGGCGTCACCCCGCAGCTGTATCCGGATCTGGCCGCGTTGGTGGGGGAGCAGAGCGACAACCTGCCGGGTGTGCCCGGCGTCGGCCCGAAGACGGCGGCCAAGTGGCTGAACCAGTTCGGCTCGCTGAACGACGTGGTCGACCGGGTGAACGAGATCAAGGGCAAGGCCGGTGAGTCGCTGCGCGAGCACCTGGCCGGCGTGATCCGGAACCGGCAGATCAACGAACTGGTCCGGGACCTGACCCTCGACGTCACGGTGGACGACCTGGTCCGGGTGCCGTGGGACCGGGAGAAGGTGCACACGCTGTTCGACAGCCTGGAGTTCCGGGTGCTGCGCGAGCGGCTGGTCGCCGAGCACGAGGAGGTCGACGCGACCGTCGACCACGGGTTCGAGCTGGAGGGTGTGCAGCTGAAGCCGGGCGAGGTGGCCGCCTGGCTGAAGGAGAACGTGAACACCGGCGAGCGTGTCGGCGTCGCGGTGCAGGGCAGCTGGGGTCGCGGGACCGGCGAGATCACCGGCCTGGCGCTGGCGACCACGGCCGGTGCGGCTGCCTGGTTCGACCCGACCGCGCTGACACCGGACGACGAGGCCGCCTGGCAGGCCTGGCTCGCCGACCCGAAGCAGCCCAAGGCGCTGCACGACACGAACGGTCCACTGCTCGGCTTCCTGGAGCGAGGGTGGACGCTGGCCGGTCTGAGCTCGGACACGCAGCTCAGTGCGTACCTGGTCCGTCCCGACCAGCGGTCGTACGACCTGGCCGATCTGACCGTTCGGTACCTGAAGCGCGAGCTCCGCAACGAGGAGGCCGACAACGGCCAGCTCAGCTTCGACGACATCGAGGGCGGCCCCGCCGCGGACCACACGATGCTGCGGGCGCGCGCGATCGCCGACCTGGCCGACACACTCGACGCCGAGTTGGAGAAGCAGGCCGGTACGGCGCTGCTCGCGGACGTCGAGCTGCCGCTGATCGACGTGATCGCGAGCATGGAGCGCGACGGCATCGCGGTCGACCGGCCGTATCTGGAGGAGCTGGAGGCGCGGTTCGCCACCGGTGTCCGGGAGGCCGCGACGTCGGCGTACGACGTGATCGGCAAGGAGATCAACCTCGGCTCGCCGAAGCAGCTGCAGGTGGTGCTGTTCGACGAGCTACAGATGCCGAAGACGAAGCGGACCAAGACCGGCTACACGACCGACGCGGACTCGCTGCAGGCGTTGTTCGAGAAGACCGAGCACCCGTTCCTGGCGTACCTGCTGGCGCACCGGGACGCGACCCGGCTGCGGCAGACGGTCGAAGGGCTGCTGAAGACGATCAGCCCCAAGGACGCGCGGATCCACACCACGTTCAACCAGACGATCGCGGCCACCGGGCGGCTCAGCTCGACCGACCCGAACCTGCAGAACATCCCGATCCGGACCGAGGAGGGCCGCCGGATCCGGCAGGCCTTCATCGTCGGCGAGGGGCACGAGTCACTGATGTCGGCCGACTACAGCCAGATCGAGATGCGGATCATGGCGCACGTGTCGGAGGACGAGGGCCTGATCTCGGCGTTCAACTCCGGGATGGACTTCCACTCGGTGACGGCGTCGCGGGTGTTCTCGGTCGATACCGCTGAGGTGACGCAGGAGCAGCGGGCCAAGATCAAGGCGATGAACTACGGACTCGCCTACGGCCTATCGGCGTACGGGCTGAGCCAGCAGCTGAAGATCGGCGTGGACGAGGCGCGCGGGCTGATGGACGAGTACTTCGAGCGCTTCGGTGGCGTTCGCGACTACCTGCGCAGCATCGTGCTGGACGCCGGCAAGAGCGGCTACACCGAGACGATCCTGGGCCGCCGGCGCTACCTGCCCGACCTGACCAGCGACAACCGGCAGCGCCGGGAGATGGCCGAGCGGATGGCGCTGAACGCGCCGATCCAGGGCTCGGCCGCGGACGTGATCAAGATGGCGATGCTGAAGGTGGACGCGTCGCTGCGCGAGTCCGGCCTGAAGTCGCGGATGCTGCTGCAGGTGCACGACGAGCTCGTCTTCGAGATCGCACCGGGCGAGCGCGAGCCCCTCGAGGAGCTGGTCCGCCGCGACATGGGCCACGCCGTCGACATGGCCGTCCCGCTCGACGTGTCCGTCGGCATCGGCCGGACCTGGCACGAGGCCGCCCACTAGGACGGGGCGGTGGTCGAGCCGAACCGGCCGTTCCGCTGGGATCTGGTCCGGCCGGATCAGCTCGGCTCGTTGCTGGACGACGTCGGGGAGCCGAGCCTGTTCTTCCTCGACGACCTGATCGAGTGCGCCGCCCGCGTGCTGGCCCGGTGCGCGGACGGTGAGCTGTACTTCGTCGGCCGCTCGGTCGACAGCCTCTTCGACCTGCTCAGCGGTGCACTGGCCGACACGGACTGGAGCAGCCGCCTGCACTCGCTGCCGTTGTCGCTGTTTCGGGGCGACGGCCGCGACTTCACGCCGGCAGAGGTCCGCCAGTTGCGGACCAACCTGACGGCCGACGGGCTCGCGCCCGCCGACCTGATGCGCGGCCGCCCGACCGTCTTCGTCGACCTTGTCTTCGAGGGCTCGACGTTCGGGAACCTGTACGCCGTACTGCGCCGGTGGATCGACGACGACCGGGCACAGTGGGACGTCATCCGGCGGCAGCTGCGGTTCGTCGGGATCACGGCCCGGACCAAGACCAGCCCGAACACCTGGCGCTGGCAGCAGCACGCCGCGTTCGCCGCGGAGTTGCCGGCGGCGTCGATCCGGAACGTGTCGCTCGACGGCCGCCTGTGGTCGTACTTCGGCGACTACCAGCACAAGACGGCCGCGTCGTTCCGCCGGACCCGCTGGTCGGACCCGGAGGTCGCGAGTCCCTCGCGCGACCAGGACACCCGGTTCGCGCTGGCGCAAGCCGTCCGTGTGGTCGCGGCGGGGCGTACGGCGCAGGTGCGGCGCCGGCTGGCCGACCGGTTGACGCGGGAGCCGGCGATCAGCGACCGGTGGCTGCGCGACCTTCAGTTGGCGCTGCGGCGGTAGGTCGGGCCGGTCGCGAAGATCGGCATCGGGTCGGGGGAGAGGGCGTGCTGGATCAAGGTCAGTTCGTGGGGTGCCAGCGGCGGCAGATCGTCCAGGGGCCACCAACGGACCTCGAGCGACTCGTCGTCGTTGACGCGAGGCTCGCCGCGGAGCGGCCGGCAGCGGAAGCAGAGGTCGAGGAACTGGACCTGGTCGCCGTTCGGATAACTGGAGGGCGGCAGTGACTCGATGCTGACCAGGCGGTCGATCGCTGCCTCGACGGCGGTCTCCTCCTCGATCTCGCGGAGCAGTCCGACGGCGGGCTGTTCACCCGGCTCGAGAATGCCCGCGACCAGACTCCAGCGTCCGGTGTCGGCCCGGCGTACCAGCAGGACCTGGCCGGCGTCGTCGAGCACGACACCGGTGATGCCGGTGAGCCAGAGCAGGTCGTGCCCGATCTTCTCGCGCAGCTCGAGGATGAACTTGGGAGTGGTCATGTCCAGAACCCTATCGGTCACCTTCGCAAGAACCTGAGATCGGCCACGCAAGTTGGAAAGCGCTTGCACGTAAGACGCGGACAGTGACCGACCGATCTCGGTCGGTTGTCGCCGACGTCTTCCGAAGCCTCCGGATCTGTGCGATCCTCCACGAACGATCCGAGATCCTATCGGATATCTCATCATCTGCATCGGGAGGCGGGATGCAAGAAGACCTCAGGAACACGCCGGTGAAACGACGGTCCTTCGTCGCCGGCGGGCTCGGAATCGCTGCGGCGGCAGGCGGTAGCGGTCTGCTGAGTGGTTGTGGCTCCGATGACTCGGCGACCGGTGCCTCCGCCGACAGTCTGAGTGCGCCGGCGACAGAACTCGGCCGGAAGAAGACCGGCGTCAACTATCCGCCCGGGTACGTCGGTCCGGTCGCCCGCGAACAGCGCGCGATCGTCACCGAACCGGTCACCTTCACGATCGTCGTGCCGCAGAACCTGGCCGTCGGTGACTGGTCGAAGAACGAGTTCACCCGCTGGATGGAGCAGAACACCGGGATCAGGATCCAGTGGCGGCAGGTGGCCGGCAAAGGCGACGACCCCGAGACGATGACGAAGGTCAACGCGATGATGGCTGCCGGTGACATCCCCGACGCCTTCCTCGGCATCACCTTCACCCGCTCGCAGCTCTACCTGTACGGCGCGCAGAATCTCTTCGTCGATCTGACGCCGTACCTGGACAAGTACGCGCCCAATCTTCAGCAGGTGATGAAGGACTACCCCGAGGCGCGCAAGCTGATGGTGTCGCCGGACCGGGGCATCTACAGCTTCCCGGACATCAACGACTGCTACCACTGCCGCGCCTCGAACGGCCGCGCCCTGCTCAACACCGAATGGGTGCGCAAGGTCGGACTGGCGATGCCGACGACGACCGACGAGTTCCGCGAGGTGCTGACGGCGTTCAAGAAGGCCGATCTGGCCGGCGGCGGGAAGACGGTCCCGTTCGGCGGCTACAAGGACGCACCGCTGGACACCTTCTTCATGAACGCGTTCCTCTACAACCCCGGTGAGCCCTGGCTGGTGGTCAACGACGGCAAGGTCGAGGCGAACTACGTCAAGGACGAATGGCGAGAAGCCCTCAAGTACCTGCACGGCCTGTACGCCGACGGGCTGCTGGCCAAGGACATCTTCACCGCGAACGAGGACCAGATCAAACGGTACGGCGACGTCCCGGGCGGCCCGGTCCTCGGTGGCGCACGCGTCTACTACTGGGGCACGTTGATGACTTTGGATCTGGTGGATCCGAAGGCACGCTGGCGTCAGTACGAGACGATGACGCCGCTCGAAGGTCCGGCCGGGGTTCAGGTCGCTCCGTGGGACTACCTGGGCGTCGGTCTCGAGGTGTCCACGCTCGTGGTGACCCGCAAGTGCAGGCGTCCCGACCTGCTCACCCGCTGGGCCGACTTCCAACTGGACCTGGAGGTCATCCTGCGTTCGTACGCCGGTCCGGACTTCCGCTGGTCGGCCAAAGGCGACAAGGGCATCAACGGCAAGCAGTCGATCTACGGCTACGACTCGTGGAACACCGACGCCACCAAGGGCAAGACCTGGGACCAGTTCGGTGTGATGTACCGGTCCGGCGACTTCCGGCTGGCCGAGCGGGTGAACCCGCGGCGTCCGACGTTCGAGTCACCGCTCTACGAGCAGACCAGGGACCACATCTTCCCGTACCGGCAGCCGATGGAGCAGCAGTTCCCGCCGGTCACCTTCGAGGCCGACCAGGCCGCGCAGGACGCCGAGATCGGGTTGAACCTCAAGGGTGAGCTGACTTCGTCGATGGCCAAGTTCGTCACCGGCAAGCTCGACCCGTCCGACGACGGGCAGTGGCGTGACTACACCGACCGCATCAACAGGATCGGGCTGCAGCCCTATCTGGAGGTTCAGCAGGCCGCCTACGAGACGTACCAGGGGTGATGACGATGGCGACAGCAACAGCGACACCCACGTCGCAGGCCGGTGCGCCCGCCCCGGTCCGCGAGACTCGATCCGACCGGATCGTGATGATCTGCAACTACACCGCGCTCGGCCTGTTCACCCTGGCGGTCCTGTACCCGCTGGTCTACGTGGTCAGCGCCTCGCTCAGCGATCCGAAGAACGTTGTCTCCGGCAAGGTCTGGCTCTGGCCGGTCGGGTTCAGCACCGAGGCGTTCAAGGCGATCTTCGACTACGACTCGATCGTCAGCGGCTTCGGCAACTCGATCGTCTACGCGGTCGGCGGTGCGCTGCTGGCCACCGCGCTCACACTGCTGGCGGCGTACCCGCTGTCCAGGAAAGGGCTGCCGGGCAAGGGCATCGTGATGGCGCTGTTCGTCTTCACGATGATGTTCACCGGCGGACTGATCCCGACGTACCTGGTGGTGGACCGGGTCGGGCTGCTGAACACCCGCTGGGCGATGATCCTGCCGACGGCGATGGCGGTCTGGAACATGATCATCACCCGGACCTTCTTCCAGTCGACCATCCCCGAGGAACTGGTGGAGGCCGCGAAGGTCGACGGGTGCAGTGACTTCGGGTTCTTCTGGCGGATCGTGCTGCCGCTGAGCAAGCCGATCATCGCGGTGAACCTGCTCTTCTACGCCGTCGCGCAGTGGAACTCCTGGTTCAACGCGCTGATCTACCTGACCAACGAGCACCTGTTCCCGCTCCAGCTGGTGCTGCGGCAGATCCTGATCCAGAACGCCTTCGACCCGTCGCAGGTCCGCGACACCGCCGAGCTGATCCGGATGAAGGAACTCCAGGAGCAGCTGCGGTTCTCGCTCATCGTGCTCGCCACTATTCCGCCACTGCTGATCTACCCCTTCGTGCAGAAGCACTTCGTCAAGGGGGCCATGGTCGGCTCGTTGAAGGGCTGACGCCATGGCCACGGACACTCTGGTACGACGTACTCCCGCGCACAGCAAAGTCCGGCCGGCCAAGCAGGCTGCCGGTCTGGGCACCAGGATGCGCCGGCACTGGCAGCTCTACGCGATGCTGGCGCTGCCGCTGATCTGGCTGGCGATCTTCGCCTACTGGCCGATGTACGGCGCGATCATCGCCTTCAAGGACTACAACGTGGTCGACGGCATCTTCGGCAGCCGGTGGGTCGGGTTCAAGCACTTCGAACGGTTCGTCGAGTCGTACCAGTTCGCGCGGCTGATCAAGAACACGCTGATCCTGCACGTCTACGAGCTCGTCGCGACCTTCTGGCTGCCGATCCTGCTCGCGCTCGGGCTGAACATGGCCCGGCGCCGCTGGTACCGCCGGTCGGTCCAGCTGATCACCTATGCGCCGCACTTCATCTCGACCGTGGTCGTGGTCGGTCTGATCGTGGTGATCGTCGACCCGAACAGCGGCGTACTGAACCACTTCCTGGGCCTGTTCGGCGTCGGCCCGATCGACGTACTGAGCAACCCTGACTACTTCCGTCACCTGTACGTCTGGTCCGGCGCGTGGCAGACGATGGGCTTCTCGGCGATCATCTACCTCGCCGCACTGACCGCCGTCTCGCCCGAACTGCACGAGGCCGCGATCGTCGACGGTGCGTCCAGGCTCCGCCGGATCTGGCATATCGACCTGCCGGCGATCCGGCCGGTCGCGGTGATCCTGCTGATCCTGAACATCGGCTCGATCATGTCGGTCGGGTTCGAGAAGGTCCTGTTGTTGCAGAACACCCTGAACCTGCAGACGTCGGAGGTTCTGGACACCTACGTGTACAAGCTCGGCTTCGCCTCGCAGGTGCCGCAGTTCAGCTATGCCGCGGCGATCGGTCTGTTCCGATCCGTGATCGGACTCGCGTTGCTGGTGCTGGCGAACACCGTCGCGCGGAGGTTCGCCAAGTCCAGCCTCTGGTGAATCAGTTCGCGTCGGAGGCCTGGCGGTGGAGTCCTGCTGCCAGGCCGGCCGACAGCAGCAACGCGCACGCGCTGGTCATCGCGACGAGGACCTTCACGCCGTTCAGGCCGGTCGCGATGCCGGTTCCGAGCACGATTCCGGCGGCGAGCACGAGGACGGCGAGACCGACCCAGATCAGCAGCGCGGCCCGCTTCTCCTGCTGTGCGATCGCCGCATAGACAACGAGTTGCAGTACGGCGTACGCCGAGCCGGAGATCGCGAACAGCCAGGTGTACGGGCCGAGCGGTGCGTACTTCTCCTCGCCGCCGATGATCGCCACCACCAGATCCGGCAGCAGCACCGTGCCGATCACCGTGCAGAACCCGAGCGCGGCGACGGCCTGGATCGCGCGTCGCAGCCGCACGGTGTCGCCCGGCGAGCTGGCCAGTGTCGGGAACACGACCACGATGACGAACTGCGGCAGGAACAGGCAGGCCTTCGCCACGATCACACCGGCCGCGTAGTACCCGCTGTCCGTGCCGTCGAGGAGCGCCCGGGCCAGCAACACATCCACGTTCGCGATGACGAAGAACGCCAGCAGGGTGTGCGTGCCGTGCACGGTCTCCCGCAGTACCTCCTTGATGTGCTCGGACGTCGCACCGGACGATCCACGCAGCAGGAAGGCACCCAGCAGAGTCGGTACGGCGGCACCCAGGGTCAGACCGATCATCGCCGAGTCGAGCGATGGGTGGATCAGCAGCGCACCGCCACCGAACACCAGGCGACCCACACCGACCGCGGTGTAGACAGCCGCGAGTTCGGTCCAGCGTTTGCTGCCCTGCAGTACGCCGAGCTCCGAGCCCATCATCGTCAGGCAGCCAAGTGTGGGCGCGAGGAGCAGGACCGGGAGCACGGAGTCGATGTGCAGCAGCCACATGAACAGCGGGGTGGCCACGAGCAGGACCGCGGTGAGCCCGAGTGCTCCGCGGCGGCCTGCCTTGACCAGCGCATCGGCCAGGGACGCCGTGCTGTCACCGGGATGGGTGGCGATCATCCGGGCGCCGGTCGCCTGCAGACCCAGTGAGGCGACGTTGCCGATCAGCAGCAGCCCGAGCAGGGCGGTGATGGCGCCGAACTCCTCCGGGGTGAGCCGGCGGGAGCCGAGGATCGTGAAACCGTAGGCGGCCACGTTCATGATGGCCATGCCGACAGCAACGACCGTGGCGCCGCGCAGGAATGCCAACCGGGGTGCCATGGGCTCTTGCTCCGGAGTGGTGTCTGAACTCATGCTCTACTGCCTCAGGTCGCAAGCGCCGGGTGGGGAGGTGGTCATGTCAGAACGTGCACTGCGCGTCCTGCCCTGGTTGTGGCCTGTCCTGCTCACCCTTTTGATCACTGCTCCGCTGCTCGCTCCGGGCTACGTGGTCGGCTACGACATGGTGTTCGTGCCGGACCTCACGGTACGGCTTGACCTGTTCGGTGTCACAACGGCCATGCCGCGAGCAGTGCCGTCGGACGTGCTGGTCGCCGTACTGGACGAGCTCACCGGCGGCCAGTTGCTCAACAAGCTCGTGCTGGTAGCCGTCCCGCTACTCTCCGGCCTCGGTCTGACCGCACTCTGGCGTGAGCTCCGGCTGGGCGGTGCACTGCCCCGCGCCGCGGCCGCCACCCTCTACATGTGGAACCCGTTCGTCGCCGAACGACTCCGCCTCGGCGCTTGGGCGCTCCTCCTCGGGTACGCCGCTCTGCCGTGGCTGGTGCGATCCGCACTGCGACTGCGCAGGGGAGAGGGATGGCCGGGCTTCGTGCTCGCCGCCGCCGGCTGTGCGCTCACCGCGTCCGGTGGAATCACCGGACTGCTCGTCGGTGGCTTGATCCTGCTGTGGCGACCACGGGTGAAGTCGCTGTGGCCATTGGGTGCGGCAGTCCTGCTGAACGCGCCTTGGCTGATAGCGGGCCTTGCGCACACAGGCAACGCGACCACCGATCCGGACTCGGTCACCTCGTTCGCGGCGCGCAACGAGGGGTATGGGGGAGTGCTGCCCACTCTGCTCACGTTGGGTGGGATCTGGAACGCAGATGTTGTGCCGGGCAACCGGGGTGATCTGCTGCCGGTCATCTTCGCCTTCGTCCTGCTGGTCGCCTCCGTGATCGGTGTCGTGTTGTGGTGGCGACAGGACCTGGTGGCGAAGGCTCTGGTGGTGGCGGCGGTGATCGCACTGCTCCTCGGCCTGGCCGGTGTGGTCGCATCCGGAGCCTTTGCTCAGGTTGTCGCTCACGTCCCCGGCGCCGGCCTGTTCCGTGACGGCCAGCGCTATCTCGGACCGCTCGCACTGCTCGAGTCAGTCGGTTTCGGTGTCGCGCTGGCCGTCGCCCTGGAGCACGTTCGCCTGTACCGAATCGTCGGCATCACCGCGATGCTGCTGCCGATCGCCGCGCTGCCGGCCCTCTCCGGCGGCGGGGGACTGAAGGTGTCGCACTACCCGGCCGATTGGGAGCAGGCACAGCAGGCCGTCGCGGGGCGGTTCGTCCCCTGGCCGTTCGAGTCCTACCGGGCACCGTCCTGGAACGGGCGGCGACCACTGCTGGATCCGATGCCGCGGTACTTCGTGCAGCCCTCTGTGGTCCCGGACGAGTTGATCGTCGGGGGTCACCGATTGGCCGGTGAGGACCCGAGCGCGCGCGAGGTGGCCACCGCGATCCGGTCGGCGGTGCGCGACAAGACGGATCCGACGCCCGCGTTGCTGCGGCAAGGTGTCGGTTGGCTGGTCGTCGATCGTGAGGCGGGTGGACCGACTCCACCCAGCCTCATGCCCGGCCTGACCGAGGTGTTCTCCGGCCCGACCGTGACGGTGTACCGACTCCCCGGAACGCCTGCTCCGCGACCCCATGCGCTCTGGCGGACCATCGTCGTACTGGCTGCCTGGGCGGCTGCGGGAATGACCTTGATCGCCGCTCTGGTCTCGGTGGTCCGGCGTTGTTACTCTTCGGTTCACTTGACCGGGAGGGGACACAGTTCATGGGATCACTGATCGGTGCGGCACTCGCCGTACTCGCCGGGCTGGCGGTTGCTACCACCACGGTTGTCGGGGTGGTGCAGTCGGTGCAGGAGGACCCGGCGCCGCCGCCGGCCGGGCAGACTCCGGGGGACATACCCGGCGTCGGCTACGGCTCGAAGTAGACAGCAGCCGGTCGAAGGACAGTGCGGCCGCGCACCAGGTGAAGTTGTCCGCACCTGCGACCGCACCGTCCGACAACCGTCGCCGCAGCTCGGTGTCCTGCAGCAGCAGGGTGATCGCCGTACTGAACTCGTCCGGGGTGTCCACCAGGACGCCGGTCACTCCGTCGTGCACGGATTCCGTCGGACCGCCCGCGCTCCGATAGGCCACCGTCGGTACGCCGTGACCCGCGGCCTCACCGACGACCAGACCCCAGCCCTCCTTGAGGCTCGGCAGTGCCAGCACCCAGGCCTCGTCGTACGCCGCGTGCTTGTCGTCCTCACTCACATGTCCGGTGAACTCGACCGCCTCCTGCAGACCGCGCTGGTCGACGTACTCGCGCAGTGAGTCCTCCCACCAGCCCGAGCCGACGACGACCAGGCGCGCGTCCGGCAGCACCTTGCGTGCCTCGGCGATCGCGTCGACGGCGTGCTCGAGTTGCTTGTGCGGAACGATGCGGCCGACGCAGACCACTGTTGGTACGGCGGCCCGCGGTCGCTGCCGTGATGGCGCCGGATCGGTGCCGTTGTGGATCACGGTGATGTCGGCAACCCCCAGTCCGGCGAGCTCGTCGCGTGAGGCCGACGACACGGTCACGTACCGGCAGTCGTCGTACAGCTGTGGTGCGACGCGCGATTCCAGCCACCATCCGAGCCGGCCGCGCCAGCCCGGGTACACCACCTGCCACTGCTCCTGGTGCACGTGATGCACAAGGACGACGACGCCGGCACGACGTACGAGGCGGGTAAAGAATGGCAGTCCGTTCTGCACGTCCACCACGCGGTCCGGGCGGTGCAGCCAGGTGTGCAGGAGACCGCGCAGGTACACCGTGACCTTGGTACCGCGGTACAGGTACCGCACCTCGTGGCGACGCGCTTCACGCGGACTGCCCGGGTACGCCGCGCACAGCACCGTCACCGACCAGCCCAATGCGGCAAGGCCTCTCGCCACCTCCTCCACATAGCGCTCTGAGCCTCCGCCCTCAGGGTTCGTCGTGTCCCGCCAGTTCAGCATCAGCACGCTCTGAGCACGCACCTCGTCAACCCCACCCCTCCGGTCACCTCCCCCGAGGTAATGGGCGGGGACGTTACCAAGGAGTAACGATGTCCACCAGACCTCGCGAGATCCGTTAATGTCCCGCCTGTGCCAGTGATCACGAATGCCACGGAGAACGCGGGGTGGACGGCCGATCTCGGTCGTGCCGTCCGGCTGTTCCGGGCGTTCGGCGTGGAGCAGACGGACCCGGATCGCTTCTACGGAACGCTTGCCGCGGACTCGGTCGGACAAGTCGGCCGATACGCCGAGCTGCGGGGCGCACTGATGCTCGACGTCGGAGGTGGACCGGGCTACTTCGCGGACGCGTTCCGCGCGGCCGGTGCGACGTACTACGCGATCGACTCCGACCTGGGCGAGCTGAGCGGCCGAGGCGAACCCGTACCGGGCACGGTGCTCGGCAGTGGCATGGCGCTACCTGTCGCGGACGCCACGGTCGACGTGTGCTTCTCGTCCAACGTGCTGGAACACGTGCCGGACCCCTGGCTGATGGCAGACGAGTTGGTCCGGGTCACTCGGCCCGGCGGCACGGTCTTCCTGTCGTACACCGGTTGGTGGGGGCCGCACGGCGGTCACGAGACAGCGCCCTGGCACTACCTCGGCGGAGACCGGGCGGCCCGTCGGTACGAACGCCGAGTGGGTCACCGGCCGAAGAACAAGTTCGGTGAATCGCTCTTCCCGATCAGCGTCGCCGCCGGACTGCGGTGGGCACGCACCCGTAGCGCGGCCGAGCTCGTGGCAGCGGTGCCGAGGTATCACCCGCGCTGGGCGTACGGCGTACTCGCCGTCCCCGGAGTCCGCGAGGTCGTCACGTGGAACCTCGTCCTGGTGCTCCGGCGGCGATGAGGAGACTGAAGGCCGGAAGTTCCGAGCAGGTGGTCTGGCGAGCGAGGCTCGTGCTGGGCTGCCTGGTCCTGATCGCCCTGTGCTTCCACCAGGCGCCGGGCAAGATCGTGCCCGACACCAAGCTGGACCTGACCGCCAGTCCCGGTGGCTTCCTCGTTCGTGCACTGCACCTGTGGGATCCGCAGGGCGCCTTCGGGCAGTTGCAGAACCAGGCGTACGGCTACCTGCTGCCGATGGGTCCGTTCCACTGGCTGCTCGACTCGCTGTCGGTGCCGGACTGGGTGACGCAACGCCTGTGGTGGTCGGTGGTGCTGTGCGTCGCCTTCCTCGGCGTGTGGAAGCTGTGCAACGCCCTCGAGTACGGCGTGCCGTGGACCCGTTTCGCGGTCGCACTGCTCTACGCACTGAGCCCCCGCATGCTCGGCGAGGTGTCGATCACCTCGATCGAGGTGTGGCCGATCGCCATGGCTCCCTGGGTACTGCTCCCACTCGTCACACCACGGGCTCGCTCCGGCTGGTGGCGGGTCGGCTGGTCCGCGGTCGCGTTCGCACTGGTCGGTGGAGTCAACGCCGTCGCCACTGCTGCCACGCTCGTACTGCCTGCGTTGTGGCTGATCACCCGCCGGCTGGACCGGTCGACGGTGAAGGTGATGCTCGGTTGGCTCGGGTGCGTGGTCGCCGTGTCGATCTGGTGGCTCGTACCGCTCCTGTTGCTCGGCCGGTACAGCCCGCCGTTCCTCGACTGGATCGAGGACGCCGGAGTCACCACCGGAACCGCCAGCGTCTTCGAGTCCTTCCGCGGTACGTCGCAGTGGCTCAACTTCCTGTCCGGCGCCGACGGACCGAGTTGGCCGGCCGGCTGGTTGTACGTCACCCAGCCGACGCTCATCCTCGTCACCGCGGTCGTCGCGCTGCTCGGCCTGGCAGGCTTGGCGATGGGCTCGCTCAGGCACCGCGGCTTCCTGCGGCTCGCACTCGTCGTCGGGCTGCTGCTCGTGACGCTCGGCCATGCAGGTACGGCCGGCTCGCCAATGGCACCCCAGATCCAGGACCTGCTCGACGGACCGCTCGCAGCCCTCCGCAACACGCACAAGTTCGAGTTGGTCGTCCGTCTGCCGCTCGCACTCGCCACTGCGCACTCGCTGAGCAGACTCACCGAGTGGGCGACTGTCCGGGGCATCCATCGCCGAGTGGTGCCGGTGCTGGTCGCCTGCCTGATCGTGTCGGTGGCGGCGCCGGCCATCTTCGGCCAGCTACCCAGACGCGAGGGGTACGAGGCCATCCCCGCTCACTGGCGTGAGGCGGCGGCGTGGCTCGACAACCAGACCACGAAGGGCAGTGTCCTCGTGGTGCCTGCCGCATCGTTCGCCGACTTCACCTGGGGATCGACGAAGGACGAGCCGTTCCAGGCCTTGCTGAAACGCCCCCTGGCTGTGCGGGACGCCGTACCGCTCGGCTCTGCCGGTACGACACGTTGGCTGGACGAGGTGGAACGCCGGCTCGGCACGGGGGTCGGCGACAAGACCCTGAAGCAGGCACTGACGCGCGCCGGAGTCCGGTACGTCGTCGTCCGCAACGACCTCCGGTACGACGCCCAGGTGACACCGACGCCGGCCGTCCACGAGACCTTGGACGAGTCCGGCATCGATCGCGTCGCGTACTTCGGTCCGGGCACTGGCAGCACGATCGAGCAGCCCGGCGTCACGCTCGACGGGCACACCCGGCTCCCGTACCCGAGCGTGGAGATCTATGACGTCGGCGCCACGAGTCCAGGGCGGCTGATCCCGAGGTCGCAGCTCGTGGAGGTCCGCGGTGCGGCCGAGGACGTGCCGGCCGTACTCACCGCGCTCGGCGGCGATCGCAACGCGGTGACGAGTTCGGACGCGGCCGGTCGACTGACCGGGCTCCCGTTGGTCCAGACCGACGGCATGCAGCGCCGTGAGGTCTCGGTCGGTCGTCCCGCGGAGAACTACTCGCCCGTGCTGACCGCGTCGGAGGCGGGCCGGCAGGGCCGCCGCACCCTCGGGTACGACGTCGACCCGGAGGCACCGGTCACGACGCGGACGTGGGGCGGCGGCATCGTCGACGTACGGGCGTCGTCCTCGGCGGCGGATGCGGACGCGACGCTGCGGACCGGGCCGGGCAATGGGTCGTTCGCAGCGGTGGACGGTGATCCGTCGAGTCGCTGGATCTCTGGGACGTTCGGCCGAAGCAGTGGCGAGTGGCTTGAGGTGACGTTCGCGTCTCCTCGCAGTGTCGACGGTCTGAAGGTGCAGTTCTCGCTGGCGCCGCCGACCACCGAGCCGGTCCGCACGTTGCAGGTGGACACGGACGCGGGCTCACTGACCTCGGTGGTGTCGGGATCGACCGATCCGCAGAGCATTCCGACCCCTCCCGGCCAGACCAAGCGGTTGCGGCTCAGTGTGGGGGTGACTGACGGCAAGAACCCGAACGGCGTCTCGATCGCCGAGGTCTCGTTGTCCGGGATGCTCCCGGTCAGTCGGCTCAGCGTGCCGTCGGACGACCGTCAGCCGAGCGCACTGGTGCTCAGGAACCAGCAGATCGGCCGCTCTGCCTGCCTGCACGTCGCCACGCGTCCGCTGTGCCGACAGGATATGGCCAAGGACTCCGAGGAACCGACCGGACTGCTGCGCAGTATCGACCTTCCGCAAGCCGCGTCGTACCAGTTGCAGGGGACGGCGCTACCGAAGGACGGCGCCACGCTCGAAGGCCTGCTGACTGTGGCGGGCGCCATCACGGCGTCGGCAACCTCCCGAGCGGTCACGGCTCCGGAGGGACGTCCGGGCGCCGCGGTGGATCGTGACCTGGGCACCGGCTGGGTCGCGGACCCGTCCGACCAGCACCCGGCGCTCACGCTGAAGTTGCCTGAGGCAAGAAGCATCAATGGACTGCAGTTCCTCTCCGATCCCTATCTGACCGCCTCGCAGCCGACCGAGGTGTCGCTGCGCTTCGACGGTGGCCCACCGGCGAAGGGCACGGTGGATCCGGAGGGCTACGTGCGCTTTGCCGCACGGAGTGCACGAACAGTCGAGCTGACATTCACCGCCACCAGACCGATGACGGACTTCGACTCCGCGACCGGCTACGCGCGGACGGCGCCGGTGGGCGTCGCCGAAGTTCGCGTGCTCGGCGCCGACGAGCTGCGCAAGGCACTCGACCTGGACGGCCAGACCGGTGCGTACTGCGGCTACGGCCCAGGTGTTCGCGTGGACGGCGTACCGGCGGACACGCAGCTGAAGGCGACCGTGCGGGACCTGCTGCAGCGGCGTCCGGTGACATTCTCGACGTGTGGCAAGGACAGCGTGGTCCCACTGCAGTCCGGACGCCACAACGTCGACGTGCTGGCCGGTGGTGGGTTCGTGCCGACCGAGACGACGCTGACCAGGGCGGGCTTCGGCAACGTGTCCAAGACGCCGGTGCAGGGTGTGGACGTCTGGCGGCCCAATCCGGCCGAGCTGAGCATCGAGGTGCCGGCCGCCGGCGAGCAGTCGGTGCTGGCCGTCGCGCAGAACTACAACGAGGGCTGGGAAGCCTACGACAGCAGCGGCCGCAAGCTGACGCCGATCCGGATCGGTGGCTGGCAGCAGGGATGGGTTCTGCCCGAAGGGCCCGAGCAGGTCGTCACCGCGCGGTTCATGCCGGACCGACTCTACCGCGCCGGTTTGCTGGTCGGTCTGGTCGCGCTCCTGTCGGTGGTCGCGCTCGCGGTCTTCTTTCGGCGCCGGTCGAGGCACTCCGGCCACCGACTCCGCGAAGGCCGCGATGCCGGGCCATGGGTCGCGCTCGCAGGTGGTCTGGCCGCGGGGTGGTTCATGTCCGGCTGGATCGGACTGGTCGCGGTGGCGGTTGCTGCGCTGTGCTCCTGGTTCCTGTCGCCGCGGGTGGCGATCGGAGTAGTGGCTGCTGCGGTGGCGGTCGGCGCGCTGATCGCGGCGGTTCAGCCGTGGCCGGACGGGGGAGCGGGACTGACATCTGGAGTGGTCCAGGCATCGACCTTGTTCGCCTGTGCGCTGGCGCTCTTGTCCCGGCCCACCGGTGAGACGTCGTACTCCTTGTCCCGCCTGCCCAGGCGCATGATGGGCCGCTCCATCCCGTAGTAGCTCGCGGCCGCGACACCGACGGACACCACCAGCGTCGGGAAGAACAGCAGCGCGAACTTGCCGCTGAACACCTCGTACCCGCTGATCCGCTCGACCACGCTCAGCACGATCAGGTGGTACGCGAAGACGCCGTACGAGATGTCTCCGGCGATGTGGCCGGCCTTGCCTCCGAGGATGCGGACCGTCCTGGCTGTCGGGTTCAGAGCCGGGAACAGGACGCACGCGGCGATCACGGTGTAGAGCAGGCTCTTCAGGAACGCCTGACCTGGCGTGGACGGCGAGAGACCGTACGGGCCGGCCAGCGGGCTGGCAGCGATGACCAGCAGCGCCGCTGCGACGCCCCAGATGGTGCCGGGGATCTTCGTGAGGGTGTCGAGCGTGGACGGCTCGAGTCGACCGCTGCTGCGCGCCACCTGCCACAGTGCGAACCCCATGCCGACCGCGAACCAACCGATGTACCCAGGGAGCCAAAGACCAGCGCGGGGGTGGTCCGTCGCGTTGATCGAGGCCATCCAGATCGGGCTGACCACAGTGAGGACACCCAGTACGACGAGGCGCCAGCGGACACTGCGCCGGGTCGGACGCTCGTACCCGGTCAGCAGCTTCGCCAGCGCCGGCAGCAGGAGGTAGAACGCCACCTCGGTCGCCAGACTCCACAGGTGCGTGAGTCCGTCCGCGGCCGGTCCGTCGAAGTAGATCTGGGTGAGCGACGCGTGCTGGAGGTACGTCGCCCAGCCCACGCCGTCCTTGCGCGGCACCAGGAACGCGGCGAGCAGTACGGCGACCCACAGCGCCGGCAAGATCCGCAGTGCCCGGTTGCGTAGGTACGGCAACGTCAGTGGCGGCAGTGTGCCGTCGAACCACGCGACCACGTGCGGCCGGTACAGCAGGAACCCGGAGATCGCGAAGAAGATCGCCACCCCGACATCGAGCCGCGCCAGCAGACCCGCGAACGGTCCGTTGAGCGAGGCGCCGGAGTGAAACCCGACATGCGTGGTCAGCACCGCGAGCGCACCGATCGCCCGCAACCCGTCCAGCGCCGGAAAGCGCGTCCGATTCATCTGGGCAGTCCGATCTCGAGGTTTTCCACGCAGAGGTTCGTCGCGGGATCGGGGGAGCGTAGCCGAATCTCGGTGGCTCTGATCCGGTGCGACGGGCCGAGGTACATGCTCCCAACACCGGCCGGCCAGTCGGCGGCCGGGAGTGCGGCGACGTTGCCGTCCGCATCGAGTAACTCGACGGACACCTGGTTCTCGCGGTTGGAGAAGTACGCCGCCTTGACGAACCACTCGGCGGTCGCGATCTCGTTCTGCGTCGGCGTCAGCCGGATGGTCAGCGGCTCCGTGCCGTGCACGAGCAGGTTGCAGAACGAGTTCGCCCGGGTCGGCGGCTCGCCGCGTGACCACACCGCGAATGGTGCCGGCCTGATGTGTCCGGTGTCGTCCACCAACAGGGGCTCGCTACCTGCCGCCTGTACTCGGAACTGCTTCCCCGCCATCCGCAGTACTGGCGACAACCTGGGGTCGGACATCAGTGCAGTGCCGATCGGCTGTGGCATCGAGGTGTCCCACAGGTTCACGTTCGGTCCGGTCCGCTCCAGCTCCGCCGCGACCGTCGCGAAGTAGGCCTTGGCCGGATTCCTGCCCCACGGACCGGCGAACCCGACGTCCGACACAACCACCCCGACGAGCAGACAGGCCAACCCGACGGCGGGTACGGCGATCCGCAGCGTGGACGCCGACAGTACGACGGCCAACGTCAATGGGATCGAGAGATCGGACCAGTAGTGGTAGTGCACGGTGAACACCGAGCCGAATCCCCTGAACCGTCCGTAGGACACCAGCACCACGGTCACCAGGACATAGCCGGCCACCGAGGCCCACAGGAGCAGCGCACGGCGGTCGTGGCGAAACGCGACCACGAGGAGCAGACCGGCGACCAGCCCACCGAGCACCACCGCTGCGACCGGCGGACCCGCAAGGCTCAGCGGCTGTCCCGTCGGCGCCCACGTCCAGGGTCCGCCGACCACTGCGGAGACCGGCACCTCGAAGCCGCGGCCGGTGAGTTCGAGCAGTTTCCCTGCAGGCGGGAGGCCGCCGCGGGACGGGTTGCCGCGGGTCAGATAGAGGGTGCCGAAGGCAACGATCGGAACGGCGAGAGCGGCGGCGAACGGCCAGGTCTTGCGGAGCCAGACGCGGATCGGCTGCTCACGAAGATAGAGGGCCAGCGCAAGGGCCGTGACCAGGATCAGCCCGGACTTCTCCCAGCAGGCCAGCGAGATCAGCAGGGCGAGCGGGCCGTAGACGAGGGCGCGGCGACGGTCGTCGTACCAGTCGATGGTTGCGTGCAGCAACAGCAAGCCGAAGACGTGCGCGGACAGGTTGTTCACTCCGCTCGACAGCGACATGAACGACGGCATGCTCAGCGGGGTGAGCGCGTAGAACAGGGTGCCGAGGAGCACCCACCAGTTCGATCCGAGCAGGCGCAGAAGCAGCAGGCCCATCAGCGTGATCGCGATCGCCTGCATCACCGTCCGCCACCCGACGGTGAGGTCGTGGTTGAGCGGCGCGACCTTCGCGAAGACCGCGTAGACGAACCGCAGGCCCGGCGCGATGTGGTCGTTCACCGGCGTCAGCAGTTCGCCCGGCGCGAATCCGCGACTGCCCTGGACCAGGAAGTCGAGGTCGTCGCTCAGCCACGAACCACGGCGCGCGAGCAGCCCGAGGACCACCGACTGCACCACCGCGACAGCCACCACGAGACCCCGGAGAACCGATGACTTCGGTGCTTCCGGCAGTGTCC
This sequence comes from Kribbella sp. NPDC049227, assembly GCF_043197265.1. Lineage (NCBI taxonomy): Bacteria > Bacillati > Actinomycetota > Actinomycetes > Propionibacteriales > Kribbellaceae > Kribbella > Kribbella sp. NPDC049227. Next base: position 801,853 of record NZ_JBICST010000003.1, read on the forward strand.
AGATCCCCCTCATGCGGCGCGACTATATGTCAGTTCGGACCCGCGCGAACTTTGTTGTCGCTGCCGTCTGTTCAAGGTGGCTACCCGCTGGTAGCGTCCCGCGGACAGACCGGGAGGGGATGCAGTGGGGACTCGTAGTCGTGCGGTGCTGATCGGACTCGGGGTGTTCTTCGTCGGCATCGCGGCGCTGGCCAGGTTCTATGCCTATCCAACACTTGCGGTGGCGCCCGCGGACCAGATCGCGCACACGGTGTCGGTCGGGAAGAACGCCACCATCTTCAGCGCCGCCGACCTGAAGAAGAAGACCGGCGTCGAGCTCGAAGCACGCCGGACGGTCAGCGGAGACGCGGCCGCGGCGGAGCGGATCAGCAAGGCGCTGAACCGCAAGGTCGTGGTGTTCGACACCGCCGTGGTGACCGACGACTCGAAGGACTACCGGTTCCCCGACGCCGCGTCGAAGACCAAGGACCTGCCACTGAGCTTCGTCCAGGAGCGGGTCGTGCTCGACGCGCACACCGGCGAGGCCGTGCGCTGGAATCCGGCCGGCGACGACGACAGCGGCGAGTACGTCGCGACCACGCTGGAGAAGGTGGATCGGCTGAAGCCCGTCCAGGACAGCGCGTTGTTCGCGGGCCACGAGGGTCTGGTGCTGAAGTTCCCGTTCGGCACCGAGCAGAAGACGTACTCCTTCTGGGACACCACGCTGCGCAAGGCGTTCCCGATCGACTTCAAGCGGGAGACATCGCTGGACGGGCTGAAGGTCTACGTCTTCGAGCAGGAGATCCCGAAGAAGGAGGTGCCGCAGGCCAAGCCGCTGGAGGTGCCGGGCAGCCTGGTCGGTGACTCCGGCAAGGACTCGGTCGTCGTCCAGCGCACCTACAAGAACACCAGGACCCTGTGGGTCGAGCCGGTCACCGGCGCGATCATCAAGGGCCGCGAGCAGCAACTCGCCACCCTCGCGTACGAGGGCGAGGACAAGGTGACCGCCACCCAGGTCACGATCGAGTACGACACCGCCACGGTCGCGAAGAACGTGAAGGGCGCCACCGAGAACGGAGTCGCCGAGGGCGGCTACCAGTCGAAGGCGGCGCAGCTGCACCTGATCGGCTTCTGGGTGCCGCTGCTCTCACTGATCCTCGGTCTGCTGTTGCTGGCGTCCGTCGGGTTCTTCCAGCTCCGGCCCAGGAAGGCGGACTGAGGCTCAGGCCTTGTGGGCGGACCAGATCGCGGTGCCGGGAACGAGCCGGCCGCGGTCTGGTCCCCAGCCACCCCAGACCAGGTCGTGACCTGCCGGCCACTCCGGCTCGAGCAGGTCGTCCACGACGAAGCCCGCGGTGGTGAGCGCCCGGATCCAGTCGCCGGTCGTCCGGTGGTGCTCGGCATAGATCGGCGTACCGGCGTCGTCCACCTCGACGTACGGCGTCCGGTCGAAGTACGAATGGGTGATCCGCAGACCGGCGCGGGTCGGGTCGTCCGGCATGGTCCAGCGGATCGGGTGTGTCACCGAGAACACGAGCAGACCGCCCGGCTTCAGCGTCCGGGCGATCTCGCGCAGTGCGTTCGTGGCGTCGGCGACGAACGGCAGCGCACCGAACGCCGAGCAGACGATGTCGAACGTGCTGCTCTGATAGGGGAGGGCTACCGCGTCGGCGGCGACCGTGCGGACTGCCGTGCCGGTGCGGGCGTCGAGTTGCCGCGCGATCCGGAGTTGCTCGAGCGAGATGTCGAAGGCGACCACGTCGGCGCCCTGTCCGGCCAGCCAGCGCGAGCACTGGGCGCCTCCGCAGCCGACTTCGAGCACGCGCTTGCCCCGGACCGGTCCGAGCAGTTGGGCCGACTCCTCGTCGACACCTTCGGGGCACCAGATGAAGCGGTCGTCGCCGAGGAACTCGCCGTGCTCCGACAAGTAGTCGTCGGCCGCGGAGTTCCAGTACGCCCGGCTGGCCCGGGAGGTCTCCGCCTCGCTCAACTCCACCCGCACCGGCCCGCTCACGGACCAAACTCTAGTGTTCAGCGGTATGAGCGACTTCGCGGCCAGTGCCGTTCCGTTGGCGGGTGGGTACGGCGGGCAGACGTACGCCGTGAGTGCCGGCGGCGAGGACGCCGTACTGAAGCTGTATGTGAAGCAGCCCGAGCGGGCGGCCGTGGACGCGGCGTTGCTGCAGCTGGTCCGCGGACTGCTGCCTGTCCCGAAGGTGCTGGAGGCGAAGCGCGAGGGGTCGCCGGAAGATCCGCCGTACCTGCTGACCGAGCGGCTGCCGGGGGTGAACCTGCAGGTCTACCTGGAGACGGCAGGCGAGTCGGAGCGGCGGACGGTCGGGGAGCAGCTGGGTGAGTTGCTGGTGCGGCTGGGTGGGATGCCGTTCCTGACTTTCGGCGAGTTCCGCGGCGGTGAGCTGGCCATCGAGCCCTTCGGCCTCGGGGATCTCGAGCAGTACGTCGAGGGCCTCGACCTCGGCCTGGACCCGGGACAGCTGGAGCGGTTCGGCGCGGTCATCGCCGAGGCCGAGGACGTGCTGGCCGACGGGGTCGACCGGGTCTGCCTGGTGCACAGCGACTTCAACCCGAAGAACCTGCTGGTCGACCCGGCCACGGCCCGGATCACCGGACTGATCGACTGGGAGTTCAGCCACGCCGGGTCGCCGTACACGGATCTGGGAAACCTTTTCCGGTTCTGCGCCGATCCGGTGCTGGCCGGCGCGGTGCTGAGCGTGATCCGGGGGAGCGGGCCGGGGCTGGGCGAGCCGTTGGTGGATCTCGGGCGGGCGGCGGACCTGTGGGCGCTGCTGGATCTGGCGTCCCGCTCCACCGAACACGAGATCGCGGCCGCGGCGCACGACCTGGTCTCCCGAATGGCGGACACGAGTAGCCTCGCGGGGGGCCGAGTGGACCTGGACGTCGTACATTGAGATCAGTGAGACGTCGGGAAGCCTCGGCGGGCAGCCGGTGGAGGCCGGGTGCCCCGGGTTGCCCTGCCTTCGTCAATACCCGTATTCTGTGAGATGCGCTATGGGCCCGCGCGACCTCGGACGGAGCAGGCTCGTGCTCGCAGCAGTCGGTGGTGAATCTGTCCTCTTCAGGCAATCCAGCGGTTTGGTGCGATCCAACGGTTCATGACGCGACCGAACGACACCACCAGTCCACGGAGCAACCCACCACATGACGGCCAGCATCGAGGCACCTCTCGACCCCGCAGTGCGCAACACCCCGCAGGTAGCGGTCAATGACATCGGGTCGGAGGAAGACTTCCTCGCGGCGATCGATCAGACCATCAAGTACTTCAACGACGGCGACATCGTCGAGGGCACCATCGTCAAGGTCGACCGGGACGAGGTCCTGCTCGACATCGGTTACAAGACCGAAGGCGTCATCCCCTCCCGGGAGCTGTCGATCAAGCACGACGTCGACCCGAACGAGGTCGTCAACGTCGGCGACCACGTCGAGGCCCTTGTACTCCAGAAGGAGGACAAGGAAGGCCGTCTGATCCTCTCGAAGAAGCGCGCCCAGTACGAGAAGGCCTGGGGCACGATCGAGAAGATCAAGGAGGAGGACGGCGTCGTCACCGGCACCGTCATCGAGGTCGTCAAGGGTGGCCTCATCCTCGACATCGGCCTGCGTGGCTTCCTGCCCGCCTCGCTGGTCGAGATGCGCCGGGTCCGCGACCTCCAGCCGTACGTCGGCCAGGAGATCGAGGCGAAGATCATCGAGCTGGACAAGAACCGCAACAACGTGGTCCTGTCCCGCCGCGCCTGGCTGGAGCAGACCCAGTCCGAGGTGCGGATGAACTTCCTCACCCAGCTGCAGAAGGGCCAGATCCGCAAGGGCGTCGTGTCCTCGATCGTCAACTTCGGTGCGTTCGTGGACCTCGGTGGCGTCGACGGCCTGGTGCACGTGTCGGAGCTGTCCTGGAAGCACATCGACCACCCGACCGAGGTGGTCGAGGTCGGCCAGGAGGTCACCGTCGAGGTGCTGGACGTCGACATGGACCGCGAGCGCGTCTCGCTGTCGCTGAAGGCGACCCAGGAAGACCCGTGGCAGCAGTTCGCCCGGACCCACCAGATGGGCCAGATCGTGCCCGGCAAGGTCACCAAGCTGGTTCCGTTCGGTGCGTTCGTCCGTGTGGAGGAGGGCATCGAGGGTCTGGTGCACATCTCCGAGCTGGCCGAGCGGCACGTCGAGATCCCGGAGCAGGTCGTCCAGGTCAACGACGACGTCCTGGTCAAGATCATCGACATCGACCTGGAGCGGCGCCGGATCTCGCTGTCGCTGAAGCAGGCCAACGAGGGTGTCGACCCGGTCTCGGACGACTTCGACCCGACGCTGTACGGCATGACGGCGACGTACGACGAGCAGGGGAACTACGTCTACCCCGAGGGCTTCGACCCGGAGACGGGCGAGTGGCTCGACGGCTTCGACGCACAGCGTGAGGAGTGGGAGCGGCAGTACGCCGAGGCCCACTCGCGCTGGGAGGCCCACAAGAAGCAGATCGAGGACGCCAAGACGGCGGACGTCGAGGCCGGCGAGGCATCGACGTACTCCTCGGCCGCGGCTCCGAAGGACGACGCTCCCGTCGAGGGCGCGCTCGCTTCCGACGAGGCGCTCCAGGCCCTCCGCGAGAAGCTGACCGGCCAGGGCTGATCCACCGCAGGACCCGAGACCCCCGCATCCCCGTACTGGATGCGGGGGTCTCGCTCGTCTGTAGGGTGCTGTTGTGCTGAGAGTCGGGCTGACCGGGGGTATCGGGGCGGGGAAGAGTTCTGTGTCGGCGCGGCTTGCCGAGCGCGGGGCTGTGGTGATCGACTCCGATGTGCTGGCGCGGGAAGTAGTGGCCAAGGGCACCGAAGGTCTCGCCGAGGTGGTGACGGAGTTCGGGGCCGGCGTGCTGACTGCCGAGGAGGAGTTGGACCGGCCGGCGCTCGGGCAGATCGTGTTCGGTGATGCGGCGGCGCGGCGCAGGCTCGAGGCGATCGTTCATCCGCGCGTACGGGCCCGGGCGGCCGAGATCGAGGCCGCGGCACCGGCGGGAGCGATCGTCGTGCACGACATCCCACTGCTGGTGGAGACCGGTCAGGCGGACCGCTTCGACGTCGTCGTGATCGTCGACGTACCGGTCGACGTACAACTCGAACGGCTGACCGCGCAGCGCGGAATGCCTGACACAGAAGCGAAACAGCGCATCGCGAGCCAGGCATCCCGCGAGGATCGGCTCGCCGTCGCCGGTCTTGTCGTGGACAATTCCGGCTCCCTCGCCGACCTGGATCGCCGCGTCGACGAGGTGTGGGCAGAGCTCGAACGACGGGCAGGGCACGGTCCGGACACGAAAAGGTGACCCCTGCGCGGTAAATGATGAATCCGGGACCGGCTGTACAAGAATCTGTCCCGGTTCGGCCCAGGCTCTGGGCCGGCCACCGACGGCGCGCCCCGCGCCGGTCCGGATGTCCGAGGTTGGGAGGATGGCGTGGTCTGTCCGCGCTGCAACTCAGACGTCCCCGAGGTGTCGCACTTCTGCCACCACTGTGGCAACGATGTGCGCTCCGGGGATGCCGAGCGGAAGAAGGCGTACGCCGCCAGGCCGGATGAGCCAGTGGCGTCGTTCCGGCTGGTTTCGACGATCATGCCGCAGGGCTCGGGCAAGCAGCCCTATACCTACAAGGTGGCGCTCGGCGTCGCGCTGCTGCTGACCGTTCTCACCGCCGCGCTCGGCGCGCTGCCGGTGGCGATCATGGTGGCGGCGTTCTCGATCCCGATCGTCTACATCCTTTATCTGTACGACGTGAACCTCTGGGAGGACGAGCCGATCCCGGTCGTCGCCGCGGCGTTCGTGCTCACCGGAGTACTGGCCGCGGTGTTCACCTGGATCTGGTCGGACAAGATCGCCCTGAGCCTGGACACGATCGGCGGCAACGACGCCGGTCCGGCCGGGCGGGACCTGCTGATCCTGCTCCTGCTGGTGCCGGTGGTGTCGGAGCTGATCCGCCAGATCGGCCCGCTCTACCTGGCCTCCCGGCCGCGGTACGACGACCTGATGGACGGCTTCACGTTCGGCGTGGTGGCCGGTGTGGGCTACGCGTGCTTCGAGACGCTGGTGCTGCACTGGGGCTGGATCAGCGGCGGCTTCGCCGGTCCGGGCAGCAGCGCGGGCACCTGGATCTCGATCGTCCTGCTGCACGGCTTCATCAAGCCGCTGATCTACGGTTCGGCGACCGGCCTGGCCGGTGCTGAGTTCTCCGGCCTGGGTGAGGGGTACGACGGCTTCACCCCGCGCTGGGTGTTCGCGGTGATCCAGGCGATCGTGATCAACGCGCTGTTCCAGGGCGGGGTCTACCTGCTCGGGTTCGTCGGCGGTCACGGCTCGACGGTCGGCGCGATCCTCGGTGTGGTCTGGGGTCTGCTGCTGCTCGGCGCGCTGATCATCCGGGTCCGCACGGTCCTGCACAAGGGTCTGCTGGAGGCGGCGCTGGAGTCGGCCGCCCGCGGCGGCTCCAACCACGCGTCGGGCGAGCTGGCGTTCTGCTCGCGCTGTGAGATGCCGCTGCTCCCGCACTCCGACTTCTGCTCCGCGTGCGGCAACTCGGTGCGATCGGTACCGAAGTCCGCCCGTGGTGTGGCAGCACAGGCCGTGGCAGGCGGCGGGGCTGGTGGATACGACGCGACGACTGGGGAGACGCAGGCATGAGCAACCAGCCACCGCCCTACGGTCAGGGTGGCCACCCCGGGCAGCAGCCCCCGTACGGCGGCCAGCCGGGTCAGCAGGGTCAGCCCGGCTACGGTCAGCCGGGGCAGCCGCCGCAAGGTCAGCCTGGCTACGGCCAGCCACCACAGGGCCAGCCCGGCTACGGCCAGCCTGGTCAGCAGCCACAGGGGCAGCCTGGTTACGGGCAGCAGCCCGGGCGGCCGCCGCAGGCTCCGCCGCCGGGCTACGGTCAGCCGGGTCAACCGCCGTACCAGGGGCAGGGTCAGGGTCAGCAGCCCTACCCGGGTCAGCAGCAGGCGCCGTACCAGGGCCAGCAGCAGTACCAAGGCCAGCAGCAGGGCTACCCGGGCCAGCAACAGCAGTACCCCGGTCAGCAGCAGCAGTGGGGCCAGTACGGCGGTCAGACTCCGCGCAGCAAGGGCGGGAACAAGATCCTGTTCCTGGCCGGCGGTGCGATCGTCGTCGTCGCGGTGATCGGTGTCGTGCTGGCGCTGATCTTCGGTCGCGGTGACGACAAGCAGGCCGAGCCGACCCCGCAGCCGACCAACGGGCAGAGCACCGAGCCGACCGAGAACGTCGACGAGGGCATCGAGGTCGCCGAGGGCGTCTTCGTGAAGCCGCAGCCCGGCTACGTCCGCAAGGAGCTGAAGGGGTTTGACGGCGTCTACCTGCTGAAGGCCAAGGAGGCCTACTTCATGGTGGAGGCCTTCAAGGGCAAGGAGGGTGAGAACACCGACACCATCCTGCCGAAGCTGATCGGCGCCGAGACCGGGGACCTGTCCGCGGTGAAGAAGAACGAGCCGAAGGTGACCAAGCCGGGGCCGGACGACAAGACCCCGGTGAAGATCCTCACCACGCAGAGCTTCTCCGCCACCTCGTCCAGCCAGAACGGCAGCGAGCCGGTGGTCGGGTTCGTCGGCGTGGTCGAGCGCAACGACGGCGTGATCACGCTGGTGCGGGTGTACGGGCTGAAGTCGAAGTTCGATGCCATCAACAAGGACTCGAACGAGATGCTGAAGTCGGTGCTCAAGAGCCAGTGATCCGCAAGCGCGCCGAGGGCGCGGCCGGCAGGCCGAACCCTTGGGTGAGGAACCCAGCGCCGGACGACGGTGCGGCTCCGGGTACGCCGGAGCCGCCGCCGTCGCGGCGATTGCCGGGCCGGTCGCGACCGGCCCGGTCCGCGGGCCCGACCCAGGGTCCGCGGATCCCGACGTACCTGATCCCGGCCGGAGCCGGCCTGATCGTGGTCGTGGCGGTCGCGGTCGGGCTCTATCTGCTGTCCGGAGGAGACGACACAGCAGACCCGGCTCCACCGCCGTCTCCGACGACGACCGCGAGTACGCCGACGTCGACGTACACGCCGCCGCCGAACGCAGTCCTGGTCGGGTCCGGCGTCGCCGTCGTACCGGCCGCGGGCTGGAGCCTGCTGGAGAAGGAGACGCAGGGCAAGGAGTTCGTCTCCTACGCGGCCAGCGGCGACGCCCGGGCGTTCTTCTGGGTCCGGCAGAAGCAGAACGTGACCGCGAAGGCGTACGTGCTCGGGATCGTCGAGGGCGAGACCCAGAACGAGATCGCCCAACTCGGCAACGTACGGAACCTGACCTGCCCGAAGGACGTCCTGGAGGAGTGCGTCGCGATCAGCTACACCTCCACCACCAAGGACAAGAGCGGACAGCAGGTCAAGGTCCAGGGGTACGTCGAGGCGTACCGGCGCAAGGACCAGGTGGTCACCGCGCTGGACTTCCGGACCCGGATCGACTTCGCGCCGCAAGCCGAGGCGGACGCCGCGACCATGAAGCAGTCGGTGCTCGACAGCCTGTGACGAGGACATCCCAGACATACCGCGAGGAAGAGTTATGAGTCAGCAGTACGGGCCGCCCCCGAACTCCGCGCCGGGTGGCTGGGGACGTGGGCCGGGCGGGCCGCAACGGCAGTCGTCGGGCTCGATGCGGTCCCGGTGGATCATCATGGCCGGCACGATCGTCGCCGTCGCGCTGATCGCCGTCGGGGTCGTCGTACTGGTGACCGGCGGCGACAAGGAGCAGCCGGTCGCCGAGCAGACGCCAGACCCGACCGGCACGCTGTACACGCCGCCGACGCCGTCTCCGACCAAGGCGGCCGTCACCAAGGGCCGGTACGACACCGGCGTCGAGATTGGTGGTGGGCTCTGGTTCACCCCGGTCAAGGGGTGGCTGCCGGACTGGGACAAGTCCAAGGGCGGGACCAACTACATCCTGCAGCAGCCCGGGGCGCGGGGGCGGATCGACGGCTACTACTGGGTCCGTCAGACCACGCAGTACGACGCGAAGGGGTTCGCCGAGCACCTGGTCGACATCGAGTCGGACGGGTTCAAGGACGTCCGGATCGGCAAGACGGTGGCCTGCAAGACGACCAACCCGGCGATCAAGGCCTGTTACGCGGTGACGTTCAACGCGCTCGTCCCGGCCGCCGCCGGCAAGTTCCTCCCGTTCCGCGGCTTCGTCACGGCGTACGCCGACGAGTCCGGCAAGATCACCGCCACCGACGCGGCCCTGGAACTCAGCGTCTACAAGCGCCGCGTCCGCGAGCTCGTCTACATGAACAACACCCTGATGAAGAGCTTCTGATCCGGCCCTGACCTGGGGTTTTTCGGAACTGTCGGCGCGGCGCCGTACGGTGGAGGGCATGAGACAGGTCTCGGATCTTCAGCGTATGGTGGCGCCGCTCGAGGTGGTGTCCGACTTCGAGCCGGCCGGTGACCAGCCAGCCGCGATCGCGGACCTGGAGCGCCGGATCAACGGCGGGGAGCAGGACGTCGTACTGCTCGGCGCGACCGGTACCGGCAAGACCGCCACGATCGCCTGGCTGGCCGAGAAGATCCAGCGCCCGATGCTGATCCTGCAGCCGAACAAGACACTCGCCGCCCAGTTCGCGAACGAGCTGCGGCACTTCTTCCCGGCCAACGCCGTCGAGTACTTCGTCTCGTACTACGACTACTACCAGCCGGAGGCGTACGTCCCGCAGACGGACACCTACATCGAGAAGGACTCCTCGATCAACGAGGAGGTCGAGCGGCTGCGGCACTCGGCGACCTGGTCGCTGCTGACCCGCCGCGACGTGATCGTGGTCGCGACCGTCTCCTGCATCTACGGCCTGGGCTCCGCCGACGAGTACCTGAACCGCATGATCCACGTGAAGGTCGGCACCGAGATGGATCGCGACGGCCTGTTGCGCAAGCTCGTCGGGGTGCAGTACGCGCGCAACGACCTGGCCGGCACCCGCGGCACGTTCCGGGTCCGCGGCGACACGCTCGAGGTCTTCCCGGTGTACCAGGAGCTCGCCGTCCGGGTGGAGTTCTTCGGTGACGAGATCGAGCGGGTGATGACGCTGCACCCGCTCACCGGTGAGGTGCTGAGCGAGGAGGACGAGGTCTACATCGGCGCCGCGACGCACTACGTCACCGCGCCGGAGCGGATGGAGCGCGCGATCACGTCGATCGAGGCCGAGCTGGAGGAGCGGCTGGCCGAGCTCGAGCGTGGTGGCCAGTTGCTGGAGGCACAGCGGCTCCGGATGCGGACGACGTACGACATCGAGATGATGCGTCAGATCGGGACGTGCTCCGGCATCGAGAACTACTCGCGCCACACCGATGGCCGCGAGCCCGGGACGGCGCCGCACTGTCTGCTGGACTACTTCCCCGAGGACTTCGTGCTGGTCATCGACGAGTCGCACGTGACCGTCCCGCAGATCGGCGGTATGTACGAGGGCGACATGTCCCGGAAGCGGACCCTGGTCGAGCACGGGTTCCGGCTGCCGTCCGCCATGGACAACCGGCCGCTGCGCTGGGAGGAGTTCCTGGAGCGGATCGGCCAGACCGTCTACCTGTCCGCGACCCCGGGGCAGTACGAGCAGGACAAGTCGGACGGCTTCGTCGAGCAGCTGATCCGGCCGACCGGACTGGTCGACCCCGAGGTGATCGTGAAGCCGACCAAGGGTCAGATCGACGACCTGATCCACGAGATCCGGCTCCGGGTCGAGCGGGACGAGCGCGTCCTGGTGACCACGCTGACCAAGAAGATGTCGGAGGACCTGACCGACTACCTGCTGGAGATGGGCATCCGGACCAGGTACCTGCACAGCGAGGTGGACACCCTGCGCCGGGTCGAGCTGCTCCGCGAGCTGCGCCAGGGCGAGTACGACGTACTGGTCGGCATCAACCTGCTGCGTGAGGGTCTGGACCTGCCCGAGGTGTCGCTGGTCGCGATCCTGGACGCGGACAAGGAAGGCTTCCTGCGCTCCGGCCGGTCGCTGATCCAGACCATCGGCCGTGCCGCCCGGAACGTGTCCGGCCAGGTGTTCATGTACGCCGACAAGATCACCCCGTCGATGGAACTGGCGATCGACGAGACCAACCGTCGTCGCGCCAAGCAGATCGCGTACAACGAGGCGAACGGGGTCGACCCGCAGCCGCTGCGGAAGAAGATCGCCGACATCACCGACATGCTGGCCCGCGAGGACGCGGACACCGCCGACCTGCTCGGCTCCGGCCGGACCCAGTCCCGCGGCAAGGCGCCGGTGCCGGGTGGCGGCAAGGCGAAGGCGGGCGAGAAGGCGAAGGAGCTGGCCGGCGGGCTGCCGTCGTCCGACCTGGCCGACCTGATCCAGCAGCTGACCGACCAGATGCACAACGCGGCGGCCGAACTGCAGTTCGAGGTCGCCGCCCGCTACCGCGACGAGATCTCCGAACTGAAGAAGGAACTCCGCCAGATGACCAACGCCGGCATGAAGTAGGAGACCGCTCAGCCCCGGCCGACCTGGGTCGGCCGGGGTCGCCGCGTCAGTTGTGTGGTTGGACTGTGTGTTGGGGTGACTCGTTGACCTGGAGGGTGAAGAGGTCGGGGCGGGCGTAGTGGCCGTTCGGATCGAAATCGAACCTGCCACGGTCCAGGTCGCCGAGGTCGAGTTCCGCGAGCAGGACCCCCTCGCCGCCCCGCAGCGGGCCGGCGAGGATCTCGCCCAGCGGTGAGATCACCACGCTCCCACCGTCGATCAGCACCGTGTCCGGTGCCTCACCCTGGATCGGGTGCAGATCATCCGTCAGATCCGCCCGGGTCAGATACTGGTTCGCGCTGATCACGAAGCAGCGCCCCTCGAGCGCGACATGCCGCATCGTCGCCTGCCACTGCTCGCGGTCGTCGACCGTCGGTGCACACCAGATCTCGACTCCCTTGGCGTACATGGCCTGCCGGAACAGCGGCATGTAGTTCTCCCAGCAGATCGCCGACCCGAGCACCCCGAACTCGGTCCGCACCGCCGGCATCGTCGACCCGTCGCCCTGACCCCACAGGAACCGCTCGGCGGCGGTCGGCATCAGCTTGCGGTGCGTCGCCACCAGCCCCTGCCGCGGATCGATGAACACCGCCGTGCAGTACAACGTTCCTCCTGCGCGCTCGATCACCCCGGCAACCAGATGTACGCCGAGCTCAGCCGACAGCCCAGCGAGCCGGGCCGTCTCCGGTCCGGGTACGTCGACCGCCGCCTCCCGATACCGCCGGAACGTGTCGCGCCCCTCCGGTGATCGGGACCCGACCGTCACACCGAAATCGAGTCCCTTCGGGTACCCGCCCAGGAACGCCTCCGGCAGCACGACCAGCCGTGCACCGTCCGAGGCCGCCTCGCGAACGTACCGCTCCGCCTTCGCCAGCGTCGCGGGCGTGTCGAACAGTGTGGAGCCGGCCTGAACCGCGGCAACGACAACAGAACTCATGCCCGCAGCCTAGGACGCACTCGACTACCTCAGATGTACACGCACGCGACGCACGACGCAGCGGGCGATCTTCGGAAACAAAGTTGCACCCAGCGACAAGAAGTTTCCGATGATCGGGCGCACCACACCACACGCGCCACGCCAACGACAACTGCAGTCACGTCCCGCAGCGTAGGTCGTGCCCGGCGGTCGAGTTCTGTTCTCGGGAGGGGCTAGCGTGCGTTCCAGGATCACCAAGGGGAGGACGACATGTTCGATCACGTGTCGCTGCAATGCGACGACCTGGACGCAAGCCGCCGGTTCTACGAGACGCTGCTCGCGCCGATCGGGATCACCGTGGTCATGGAGTTCGGCGATGTTCTCGCCCTGGGCGGGCCGGACGGCGCACCGAAGTTCTGGCTCGGGAAGCAGACGACCGGCGGTACGCAGCGGGAGATCCACATCGCGTTCACGGCACCGAATCGGGCCACCGTCGACACGGTCCACCGGACCGCCCGGGACTTGGGTGCCGAGATCCTGCACGAGCCGAAGGAGTGGCCGGAGTACCACCCCGGCTACTACGCCGTCTTCGTCCGAGACCCCGACGGCAACAACGTCGAGGCTGTCTCACACAGCTGAGCTGAGAGGGAGTGACATGGCGCGAATGAGTGGCGCTGACGTGCTCGAGCACTGCTTGGGGAAGCCGGGGGCGTGGCAGGACGAGCCTTGGGACGGCGATGTGGTCGCCAAGGTCGGCGACAAGATCTTCGCGTTCCTGGGAGGCGGGGACGGGGTCGGGATCAAGTGCGGCGCCAACCGGGAGGAGGCCGACGAACTGGTCGACACCTACCCTGGTGACGTCACCAAGATGGCGTACATCGGCCGCTCCGGCTGGAACAGCGTTCGCCTCGGCGGCAGCGTGCCGGACGACGAGATCCTCGAGCTGATCGACGCGTCGTACGAGACGATCGTGGGCAAACTCCCCAAGAGCAAGCGTCCGACCTAGCCGCGGACGACACGCCTGAAACAGGCGGACTGATCACACAGCGCAACTATTCCTGGTCCGGTTGTGATCATTCCGACAGCCGGACACGGTGCCCCGGGATTTGGAGACTTGGACATCGACCAGTCAGAATAGACGTGGAGAAGGGGAGTATTCCTTCGCGGCGGCATCGTCATCACGGTCAGGGGTTCGCCCCCGCGCCCGGTGCCACCGGCCAGACTCGCGGTGCGAGTCCGGCGGAAGAGACCTTCGGAGTCCTGTTTCAGCTGAGCTCCGGAGGTGTCTGTGCACGTTGCTGACTACGTTTGGTACATCACGGTCGGCGTGCTTCTCGCGCTGCTGGCTTTCGACGTCTTCATCATCGGCCGCCGTCCACACGAGCCGAGTACCCGGGAGTCCGCGACCGCGATCGCGTTCTACGTGGGTCTCGCGGTGGTCTTCGGCCTCGGCGTCTGGTTGTTCTCCGGTGGGCAGTACGCGGGCGAGTTCTTCGCCGGCTGGCTGACCGAGTACAGCCTGAGCGTCGACAACCTGTTCATCTTCCTGATCATCATGTCCAGGTTCGGCGTACCCAGGAAGTATCAGCAGACCGCGCTGCTGATCGGCATCATCCTGGCGCTGGTGTTCCGCGGCGTGTTCATCGCGGTCGGCGCCGCCGCGATCAACCAGTTCTCGTGGATCTTCTACCTGTTCGGCGCGTTCCTGGTCTACACCGCGATCCACCTGGCCAAGCAGGGTGAGAACGACGACGACGACTTCAAGGAGAACGCGGTCATCCGGTTCGCCAAGAAGCGCCTGAACGCCACCGACGAGTACAACGGCGTCAAGCTCACCATCGTCAAGAACGGCAAGCGGCTCGTCACTCCGATGGCGATCGTGATCATCGCGCTCGGCACGACCGACCTGCTGTTCGCACTCGACTCGATCCCGGCGATCTACGGACTGACTCAGGAGCCGTTCCTGGTCTTCACGGCGAACGTGTTCGCACTGATGGGTCTGCGGCAGTTGTACTTCCTGCTCGGCGACCTGCTGAAGCGGCTGGTCTACCTGTCCATCGGCCTGTCGGTGGTGCTCGCGTTCATCGGCGTGAAGCTGGTCCTGCACGCGATGCATGTGAACGAGTTGCCGTTCATCAACGGCGGCCACCACATCGAGTGGGCCCCGGAGATCCCGATCTGGTTCTCGCTGGGCTTCATCATCATCACCCTCGGCATCACCACGGTCGCGAGCCTGCGCAAGTCCCGCATCACCAAGCAGGACCCGACCGACCCCCCGGCTGAGGGCGGCGAGCTGGACGAGTCGACCCCGGTCGACAGGCGGCCGAACGGTACGACGGCCGAGCTCGACCCGAAGACCCAGGCCGAGCTCGACTCGATCCGCGAGCCCGAGCCGCAGGAGTCGGACGCCAAGAAGTCCTGACCCTCGGACACCGAGAAGTCCTGACCCGAAGAACCGACGTCGCCCCGGACCGGCCTGGTCCGGGGCGACGTCGCGTCGAGACGGTCAGAGCCTGGCCGCGGCGACCAGGGTGGCTCTGCGTTCGTCGGGCACCGGCGCGTCTTCCAGGCGCTTGCCGGTCTCCGACGCGTGCAGCATCCCGGTGGGGGAGACGAAGCCGACGTGGTGGACCTGCTTGCCGGGCCGGCCGAAGAAGTACAGGTCGCCGGGTCGCGCCTCGTCGACACTGATGTTCTCCAGCGCGTCGGCCTGGTCGTGCGCGTCGCGAGGGATGCGCAGCCCGAGCACCCGGCAGACCGCGTGGGTCAGGCCGGAGCAGTCCAGGCCGTACGCCGAGGTCCCGCCCCACAGGTACTCGAGCCCGAGGAACATCGCCCCCAGCCGCAGCCGATCCTCAGGTGCGGACGGCTGCTCGACGGACCGCAGTACGTCGTCCGCCAGCCAGCCTGACCCGCCATCCGGGGTAGCCACCCGGGTGTACCCGTCGGCGTGCTCGGTCGACGCCAGGACGGTCGCGAACGAGAGCTCGCCCAGCGGCGCGCCCGCGCCCGGCTCAGCGAGCAGCGTCGCGGTCGGGACCGTGATCGCGACGGGCGCCGTCGCGCTGCTGGGCAGCTCACCCAGGTGGCTCGACGGCACCCAGCCCGGGTACCCGAGCTCATCGTTGGACGACGGCTGCCAGGGTGCCAGGATCTCCGACCAGCCGTCCCGCTCCGAGCGGACCAGGACAGGTTCGGCGAACAGCAGTTGGGTCAGGGTCCGGCCGTGCAGGCCGAGCCGGGTCTCGGTGTCCATGGACTTCGCCCACGCGGCGACATCGGGCTGGGCGGCGACGGCCGCGGCATCGATGTCGCGGGGCGCGTCCGGCGCGGTCCAGACGGTACTGACCGGGACTTTGGCGGCGACTAGCTTCATACGGTCAAGCCTGTCACGCCGAGACCAGGAGCCGCAGGCAGGTGGATCAGTGCGCCGTCGTACCGGATCCCTCCGGTCACCGGCGCCTGCTTCAGCCACCAGGCCGCGTCGAGGTCGTTGACCGCGGACGTCGGGTAGGCCGACACCAGCGCGGCCGCCGCTCCGACACCGACGTGGCTCTCCATCATCGAGCCGACGATCGTCCGGATCCCGTGCTCGCGGGCCAGTTCCAGCAGGGTCCGGGCCGGCCCGAGTCCGCCGCACTTGGCCAGCTTGACGTTCACCATGTCAGCGGCGCCGTACCGGATCACGTTCACCAGGTCGCGTACGTCGTACACGGACTCGTCGGCGAGGATCGGCGTACGGACCCGGTCGGTCACCCAGGCCATGCCCTCGAGGTCGGCGGCAACGACCGGCTGCTCGACGAGTTCGAGGTCGCAGCCCGCGTCCTCCATCGCCCGGATGGCGGTGACCGCGTCGCGTCGGGACCAGCCCTGGTTGGCGTCCAGTCGCAGCGTCGGTTCCGGGCCGATCGCCTCGCGGACGCGCCGGACCCGCTCGACGTCGGCGCGGGCGTCGGTGCCGACCTTGACCTTCAGTACGTCGAAACCGTCCGCGAGCCGGGCCTGTGCCGCGGCCGCGAGCGTATCGGGATCGCCGACGGACAGCGTCATGTCAGTGCGCACGATGTCGACGGTCGAGCCGAGGAAACCGTGCAGCGTCTGCCCGCGTCGCCGCGCGGCGAGGTCGTGCAGCGCGACGTCGACCGCGCCCTTCGCGCCGAAGTTGCCGGCCGCGGCGTTCTGCACGCGGCGCAAGGCCTCAGTGAGGTCGTCCGGGCCGAGACCGTCCAGGGCCGCGGTGATCGGTCCCTCGACGCAGGCCTGCGACCCGGCGAGCGAGTCGCCGGTCACCTTCCACACCTGCGGAGCCTCGCCCCAGCCGCTGACCCCGCCGTCGCTCACCTCGACCAGCAGCGAGTCCGCGTGTGTCGCCGTTCGCAGTGCCGTGATGAACGGTGTGTGCAGCGGCGCCGAGACCAGATGCGTGCTGACCTTCATCGGACCCCTCCGAGGTCGCGCCGGTGGTTCCACGCCTCGAGCGCGATGTTCGCGATCAGCTTCTGCGCATCCGCGTCGGCCAGGTCGGACGTCGTACACACGACCAGCACGAACGGTTCGGCGTCGGGTGGGCGGACGATGCCGCCGTCGTGGCGGATCCGGGTGTCCCAGCCGTTCTTGTGCTCGACCCGGGTCCCGGCCGGCAGCAGGGCAGGGATCTCGCCGTTCCACTGGTTGCCGGCCAGCAGGTCGCGCAGGTAGTTGCCCGAGGCGCCCTGCTGATTGCCGACAGCAACCAGTACGCCGGCCAGACCCGCCGGGCTCATCAGGTTGCTGATGCCGGCCCGCACGCCCGGCCCGTCGTCGATCCCGCGCCGGATCGCGCTGTCGCCGGGGCCGTACTCCGCGAGCACCGTGTGGGCGGCGTCGATCCCGACCTGCTCCAGCACGAGGTCCGTCGCGAGGTTGCTGGACCGGGTGATCATCTCCGTCGCGAGCCACCCGAGCGGCACCTGCTCACCCAGCTTCGTCCAGGTCGCCGGCGCCTCGTCCTCGTCCGGGTTCACGCCGAACCGCCCGCCGGCCGCGGACGCGAAGTCGTTGTGCACGGTCACCGGCTGGTCGAGCGCCAGCTCACCCGCGTCTACCTTGCGCATCATCGCCATCGCCACCGGGAGTTTCATCGTGCTCGCGGAGTAGTGCGTCCGCTCCGCCAGATGCTCGAACACCGGTACGCCGTCCAGCCGCCCCAGCCAAACCCCGAAGGCGCCGCTCCCGTCGACGTCCCGGAGCAGTTCCGCGATTCCCATGCCGATCACCCAACCACACCACTGCCCTGGCAGACTGCGAAGGGTGTCCAGGGCAATCGGTCTCCTCCTCGGCTTCGCGGCCGACCGTGTTCTCGGTGATCCCCGCCGCTTCCACCCGGTGGCCGGCTTCGGGCAGGCGGCGTCCCGGGTGGAGTCCCGCTGGTACGCCGATTCCCGCGCGGCCGGTACGGCGTACACGGTCGCCCTGGTCGGTACGACGGCAGCCGCCGGAGCCGTGGTCGAGCGGCTGACCCGGAATCGTCCGATCGTCCACACGCTCGTCACCGCGGCCACGACGTGGACCGTGCTCGGCGCCCGAAGTCTGGAGCGCGAGGCCGAGGTGATGGCCGGGCTGCTCGAGGAGAAGGACATCCCGGCGGCCCGCGACCGGCTCAGCCACCTGTGTGCGCGAGACGCGACCAGTCTGGAAGCCGACGAACTCGCCCGCGCGACCGTGGAGTCGATCGCCGAGAACACCTCCGACGCGTGCGTCGCTCCGCTGCTCTGGGGCGGGGTGCTCGGCGTACCGGGGCTGCTCGGCTACCGCGCCGCCAACACTCTGGACGCGATGGTGGGCTACAAGTCCGCGAAGTACCTCAACTTCGGCTGGGCGTCGGCGCGGCTGGACGACGTACTCAACCTGCTGCCTGCTCGCGTGTGCGCCGTGCTCACCGGACTCGCCGCCGGCCGGCCCGGGCAGACCATCCAGGTCTGGCAGCGGGATGCGCGGAAGCACCCGAGCCCGAACGCCGGGCCGGTCGAGGCCGCGTTCGCCGGTGCGCTGGATCTGACCCTGGGCGGCACGAACAGTTACGGGTCGTACCAGGAGGACCGAGGCACACTGGGCGACGGGCCTACACCGGCGGTTGCGGACGTACGCCGTACCGCGGCGCTGGCCAGGCGCGTCGGTGTGGTTGCGGCTGGGGTCGCCGCTGGGGTCGCCGCGATCCTGGCCGTCGCCGGCCGGAAGGGAACACGATGGGGTTGAGTCACCGCCCGCTGCGGATCGCACTGATCCGGCACGGTGAGTCCGAGGCGAACCTGGACAAGTCGATCTTCGAGCGAGTACCCGACCACGCGATCCCGCTCACGCCGCACGGGCACGAGCAGTCGGCCAAGGCGGGCAAGTACCTGCGGGAGCTGTTCGAGAACGAGCCGGCCCGCGTGTACGTCTCGCCGTACGTGCGGGCCTTGCAGACGCTGGATTCACTCGGGCTGGACGACCTGATCGGTGAGCCCCGGGAGGAGCCACGGCTGCGGGAGCAGGACTGGGCCAACTACCAGGACACCGCGGACATCGAGCGGCAGGAGGTGCTCCGGGACCGGTTCGGGCACTTCTTCTACCGGTTCACCCACGGTGAGTCGGGGTCCGACGTGTACGACCGGGTGTCGACGTTCCTGGAGACGATGCACCGCGACTTCGAGTCCCCGGACGCGCCGCGGAACGTGTTGCTGGTGTCGCACGGGCTGACCATGCGGCTGTTCTGCATGCGCTGGTTCCACTGGTCGGTCAAGTTCTTCGAGACGCTGCGGAACCCGGACAACGCCGAAACGCGCGTCCTGCTGCGGCAGCCGGATTTCCGGTACAAGCTGGACCGGCCGTTCGAACAGTGGACGACGTACGAGCCGTCCGAGCGAGAGCGATCGGCCTGGCTGTAAGGCGGCAGCCGACAGGTTCACCCGCGCACGGCGGCGAGGATGAACAACGCCGCGAGCAGCATCGCCGCCACCCCGGCCACCATCAGCAGGAGTGCGAAACCGAGGGCGAACGCCCGACTCGCCGGCCCGGGGTGCTCCGGACTCTCACCGCGCCGACGAAGGATCCACCAGGGGCGGATGCGCTTGGTCCACGCCCACCGCACAACTGCGAAGCCCGGCGGGCCGATGACGGCTGCGAACGGAAGGGTGATCGCCTTGTAAGGGTCCGCAGTGACGAGGTACAGAACGAACAGGAAGACCAGGTAGACGGCCAGCATCACGCCAGGCCTGCTCAGGGAGCCCACCACGACAGAGACCACGCCGCGAGCCCCTGACGGTCCAGACACCAGCGCAGCGTACGACGGCGTCGGGTCCGCACGTGTCGCGACCGGGGCGAGGTGGTCGTCGTAGGCTGGGCGAGGCATTCTGGTCGACGGAACGGGAGCATCGGCATGGTTGTGGAGCAGACCCGGGAAGCGGTTCTCGAACTGTTGGCGAGCCTGTCGCCGGCGCAGCTGGACAAGATCAAGGCGGCGTTCGACACCCCGGACCACAAGCAGTGGACCTACCTGCCGGGTGCGGTACCGGGGCTTCCGCTGACGGAGCTGACTCCGGCCCAGCAGCAGTTGGTGGAGCGGCTCGTCGCGATCGGGTGCAGCGAGCGCGGTGTGGCCGACGTCTGGGCGGTGTGGGACGCGGAGATCATCGTGCGCGGGATCCCGGAGCTCCCGCCGTCGCGGGAGTGGGAGGGATCCGTCGTCGCCGACCGGTACTACCTCCGCGTCCTGGGTGATCCCGCCGGGACGGAGCCGTGGGCCTGGCGGCTGAACGGTCACCACCTGGCCTTGCACGTCACGCTCGTGGACGGGGCGATCTCGTTCACCCCGCAGTTCCTCGGGTCGAACCCGGCCGAGGTCCGGTCCGGGCCGCAGGCCGGCCGGCGTTTCCTCGCCGCCGAGCAGGACCTCGGCTTCCAGCTCCTGCACGCGCTCGAGCCGGCCCAGCGTGAGGTCGCCGTCGTCTCACCGGAGGCACCCGACGACATCCTGACCCGGCACGACCCGGTCGCCGACGCCAAGCTTCTCCACCAGGGCCTCGCGTACGGCGACATGACCGCGGAACAACGGCAGTTGTTCAGCCTCCTCATCGGCCAGTACGTCGGAAGGGCCGCCGGACCGATCGGGTTGCAGACCTGGCAGGACATCACCGACCAGGGCATCGAGCGCCTCAGCTTCGCCTGGGCCGGCGCGACCGAACCAGGCATCGGCCACCGCCACTACTACTCGATCGCCGGCCCGACGTTCCTGGCCGAGTACGACAACACCCAGGACGACGCCAACCACATCCACTCCGTCTGGCGAGACCTCCGCAACGACTGGGGCACCGACCTCCTCGCCGCCCACTACGCCCTGCACCGCTGAGGACCGCCAGGCCATCACAACCGCCGCCGTCCCGGTGCCGCCTCCCTCACGCAGGCACCGTCGGGGCGATTGTGATGGTGTGGCGGTTCGGGTCGTCGGATAGAGTCGCGCCCGTCAAGCGATGGCATGGGTAGGAACCCGGTGTGAGTCCGGGACGGTCCCGCCACTGTGACCCGGCGCCGTAGTCAGGCGTAGGGGAGTCAGGAACTGCCGCTGTCGCACCTCCGGACGGGGCGTGGACACCCCGAGGAAGGACCGGTCGCGCATGCCCGCGAACCTCCTGCTGCTCTCCACCGCCGACACCGATCTGCTCGCCGCCGCCGAGGCGGACGCCGGGTGGAAGGTCGCGAACCCCGCCCGGCTCGACCTCGCCGACCTGACCCCGTTGCTGGACGCGGCCGAGATCGTCGTGGTCCGGTTGCTCGGCGGTCGCCGGGCCTGGGAGGACGGCCTCGACGCGGTGCTCGCCTCCGGCAGGCCGGCGGTCGTGATCAGTGGCGAGGCCGCGCCAGACGCCGAGCTGATGTCGTTGTCGACCGTACCTGCGGGCGCGGTGACAGAGGCGCTGGCCTACCTGCGCGAAGGCGGCTCCGAGAATCTGCGCAACCTGGCCGGCTTCCTGAGCGACACGCTCCTGCTGACGGGCGACGCGTTCGACCCGCCCCGCACACTCCCGGCGTACGGCGTCCGCGGGACGTTCGTCGAGGATGAGCGGCCGGTGGTCGGGATCGTCTACTACCGAGCACACGAGATCTCCGGGAACACGGCCTTCGTCGATGCGCTGGCAAGTGCGGTCGAGGCCGCCGGCGCGCAGCCGCTGCCCGTGTACTGCGGGTCGCTCCGCGGACTCGACCCGACCAGCGATGAGAACGCCGGACTGTTCGACCTGCTGCGGAAGTGCGACGTCCTCGTCACGACTCTCCTCGCTGCCGGCGGGTCCGTCGCGGCCAACGCGAGCGCGGGCGGCTCGGACGATGCCTGGGACGCCGGAGCGCTCGCGTCCCTCGACATCCCGCTGATCCAAGGCCTCGCGCTGACCTCGACCCGCGAGCAGTGGCTGGCCAGCGACGCCGCGATCAGTCCGATGGACGCCGCGACCCAGGTGGCGATCCCCGAGTTCGACGGGCGACTGATCACGATCCCGTTCTCCTTCAAGGCGTACGACTCCGACGGTCTGGCCCGCTACGCGCCGGACCCGGAGCGGTGTACCCGGGTGGCCGGGATCGCGGTCGCGCATGCACGGCTCCGCCACGTGCCGAACCGCGACAAGCGACTCGCGCTGGTGCTGTCGTCGTACCCGACCAAGCACGCCCGGATCGGGAACGCGGTCGGCCTGGACACTCCGGCCTCGGCGGTCGTCCTGCTCGGTCAGCTCCAGGCGGCCGGGTACGACCTGGGCGATCTCGACGTGAACGAGTTGGAAGGCGACGGGCTGATTCACCGGCTGATCGCGGCGGGCGGTCACGACGTCGACTGGCTCACCGACGAGCAGTTGGCCAACGCCGTCGCGAAGATCCCGCGGTCGGTCTACCAGCAGTGGTTCGGTCGCGTCCCGGAGTCGTTGCGCGAGGCAATGACCGGGGCGTGGGGTGAGGCGCCCGGTGAGCTGTACGTCGACACGTCCGGAGACGAGCCCGCGATCGCCTTGGCGGCGCTGCGCTTCGGGAACGTCGTACTGATGATCCAGCCGCCGCGCGGCTTCGGGGAGAACCCTGTCGCGATCTACCACGACCCGGACATGGCGCCGTCGCATCACTACCTGGCGGCGTACCGCTGGCTGGAGGCCGCGCCGTCGGACGGCGGCTTCGGTGCGCACGCGGTCGTCCACCTGGGCAAGCACGGCACGCTCGAATGGCTGCCGGGCAAGGGGATCGGGATGGCGGCCGGCTGCGCGCCGGACGCCGTCCTCGGGAATCTGCCGATGGTCTACCCGTTCATCGTCAACGACCCCGGTGAGGGGACGCAGGCGAAGCGGCGCGCGCACGCGACCGTCGTCGACCACCTGGTCCCGCCGATGGCGCGGGCCGAGACGTACGGCGACATGGCGAAGCTGGAGTATCTGCTCGACGAGTATGCGACCGTTTCGGCTCTGGACCCGGACAAGGTGCCGACGCTGCGTGCGCAGATCTGGACCCTGATCCAGGCCGCGCAACTGCATCACGACCTGCATACGTCCGAGCGGCCCGAGGACGACGACTTCGACGAGTTCGTCCTGCACCTCGACGGCTACCTGTGCGAGATCAAGGACGTCCAGATCCGCGACGGTTTGCACATCCTCGGTGGTGCACCGGCCGGCGAGGCACGGGTCAACCTGGTGCTCGCCGTACTGCGTGCGCGGCAGCTCTGGGGCGGGTCGTACTCGATTCCCGGTCTGCGCACCGCGCTGGGGGAGACGTTCGGAGTCGACGAGGCGGCCATGCTCGCCGATCCCGGCCGGGCCGTGCCGGAGCTTGCCGAGCTGGCGACGCTCGCGGATCTGCCGGCGGTGAGTGGCGCCGACGGTGTCGACCTGCTGGAAGCCGTCGCGCGCAAGCTCGTCGTCGGGATGGAGACGCTGAGCTGGGAGGCCGCGAAGGTCCCGGTCGTCGTGATCGAGGTGCTCGGGCGGTCGTCGGAACAGGTCGAGGCGTCGCTCACCTTTGCCGCCGAGGAGGTCGTGCCGCGGCTCGCACGCACCGGTGACGAACTGACGAACGTACTGCGCGCCCTGGACGGCCGCTTCGTCGAGGCAGGTCCGTCCGGCTCGCCGACCCGCGGTCTGGTCAACGTGTTGCCGACCGGCCGCAATTTCTACGCTGTCGACCCGAAGGCGATCCCGAGCCGCAACGCCTGGGACGTCGGGGTCGCGCTGGCCGACTCGCTGCTGGCCCGGCACAAGGCCGAGACGGGGGAGTGGCCGCGGTCGGTCGGCCTGACGGTCTGGGGTACGTCGGCCATGCGGACCCAGGGCGACGATCTCGCCGAGGTGTTGTGGCTGCTCGGCTGCCGCCCGGTCTGGGACGACGCGTCACGGCGGGTCACCGGCTTCGAGGTGGTCAGCCTGGAGGAGCTCGGCCGGCCGCGGGTCGACGTGACGATCCGGATCTCCGGGTTCTTCCGGGACGCGTTCCCGCACGTGGTCACGCTCCTGGACGAGGCGGTGCGCACAGTCGCCGCTCTGGAGGAAGGGGCTTCGGACAACTACCTCCGCGCACACGTGGACGCCGACGTTGCGGCCGGCAACGACGTACGGTCGTCGACCGCCCGGGTGTTCGGCTCCAAGCCGGGCTCGTACGGCGCCGGCCTGCTGCCGCTCGTGGACGCGCGGAACTGGCGGACCGACGCCGAGCTTGCCGAGGTGTACGCGGTCTGGGGCGGGTACGCGTACGGCAAGGGCCTCGACGGCGCCGAGGCCCGCGGTTCGATGGAACGCGCCTACGCCCGAATCCAGGTGGCGGCGAAGAACGCGGACACTCGCGAGCACGACATCATGGACTCCGACGACTACTTCCAGTACCACGGCGGCATGATCGCCATGGTCCGTCACCTCACCGGGGCCAACCCCAAGGCGTACGTCGGAGACTCCGCCGTACCGGCGCAGGTGAAGACGCGGACCCTGGAGGAGGAGACCAAGCGCGTCTTCCGGGCCCGGGTGGTGAACCCGCGGTGGATGACGGCGATGCGGCGGCACGGGTACAAGGGCGCCTTCGAGATGGCCGCGACCGTGGACTACCTCTTCGGGTACGACGCGACCGCCGGCGTGGTCGACGACTGGATGTACGAGACGCTGACAACGGAGTACGTCGCCGACCCCGAGATAGCGGAGTTCTTCCGCAAGTCCAACCCGTGGGCGCGGCACGGCATCGCCGAACGCCTACTCGAGGCAGCCCAGCGAGGGCTGTGGGCGGAACCGTCACCGGAGGCGCTGGAGACGCTCCGCAGCGCAGTACTTGAGACGGAAGGCGATATCGAGGACCGCGGCTGACGTCCTGTGATTGGGTGGGGGTATGGCGCCTCCACAGTTGAGAGTCCTGATCACCAACGACGACGGTTACCAGGCTCCGGGGATCCGGGCGCTCGCACCCGCGATCGCCGCGCTCGGACATGAGGTGCTCGTGCTGGCACCGCTGTACGACGAGAGCGGCGTCGGCTCGGCGCGTGCCGGGATGGTCGGGCGGCCGATCCGGACGGCGACGTTGGAGGAGAACGGCGTCACCTACATCGGCGTCGACGGTACGCCGGCTCTCGCGGTGACGCTGGCGTCCGTCGGGGCGTTCGGGCGGGCTCCGGATGTGGTGTTGTCGGGGATCAACCGCGGCCACAACATCGGCGTACCGATCTTCCACTCCGGCACGGTCGCGGCGGCGCTGACCGCGGCGGGGCAGGGGTTGTCGGCGGTGGCGATCAGCATCGACTCCGAGGACCCGGACCACTGGCCGACAGCGGCCGCGGTGGCGGCCGAGGCGCTCACCTGGATCGTGCCGGAGCCGGCCGGGACGGTTGTGACCATCAATGTCCCGGATCGCCCGCTCGACCAGCTCAGCGGTGTCCGGCACGCCTCGCTGGCACCGATCAAGCGTTCGCGCGTCGCCGGAACCACCGCTCCGACTGGCGAGCCGATGATCGAGCTCGAACCACCCCTGCCCAACCCAGTGGCCGACTCCGACGAGGCGCTCCTGAAGGCCGGGTACGTCACCGTCACCCCGATCGTCGGCATCCGCGAGGTCAAGGACGACGCGGCCGCCACCGCCCTCGCGAAGCGCCTCTCCTAGAGGTAACCGAGCAGGTCCGCGTTCGATCCGACGGGCTGTCCGTCGGGCCCGGTCAGCATGTCCTCCAGCCCGACCCGTACGTCGTACCCCTGCGCCGAGGCCCACCGCAGTACCGGCCAGGCCCACTCGCCCTCGCCATGCACCAGCACGTCTCGCGTCGGCAGCACAGCGAGCACCGCCTGAGCCGCTTCCACGCCATCCGCCCCTGGCGACACGTCCGGAATCGCCTCGACCAGCACCCGCACCACCGGACCACCCCAGGCGAGGTACTTGTCAGCGGCCGCAGGCGTGAACAACCCAGCCTCAACCCCGATCCCACGCGCGATCAACAACTCCGCAAGCTGCTCCGCGCCGTACTCATGAAAGTTCACACTCGCAAAATCCGGCCCGCGCTGCCACTCGCCGATCAGCCGCAACCTCGCCGCCAACTCAGGCACGATCTCCTCCCGTGTAGACACCCCGACCGGCACGCCAGGACAGGTCACACGCACGGCCTCCACCGCGGCCCGGATGTCGTCCCACCACAGGCTCTCGCGCTCATCACCTCCCCGCGGATGCAGATGCAACGCCAGCGCTCCCGCCCGCACCGCAGCCGCACCTTCCGCCGACAACTCCGCCGGAGTCACCGGTACGCCGGGGTGCTCCGCTCGCGACCGGTCACCGTTCAGGCACGCCTTGATCAGCACGGCCCCAAGCTACCTAAGGGGGGTACGCCGCGGATCTGAGGTGGACTGCCCGATGTGGCGACTCCTGGCCCGGCCGCACGGTGAATGAAGACGGCGATCCGCGCCGTGAGGAGGAACCATGAACCACATCCACACCCTCGTCGCCGTACCTGCGCTGACCCTCGGCATCACCGTGGCGGCTGCATCCCAGGCATCGGCGCGCGAGATCTATCCCGAAGGCGACTACCGGCAGCCTGTCGTGGTCGTCCACGATCCGGGCCCGACGATCGAGGTCGACGACAACGTCGCCGAAGGTCTCCAGGCCGGCGCCAGCGCCATCGGTGGGGCAGGTATCGCCCTGGCTGCCCTCTGGGCGTACCGACGTCGCCATACGGTCCACCT
Organism: Kribbella sp. NPDC049227; assembly: GCF_043197265.1. Classification (NCBI taxonomy): domain Bacteria; kingdom Bacillati; phylum Actinomycetota; class Actinomycetes; order Propionibacteriales; family Kribbellaceae; genus Kribbella; species Kribbella sp. NPDC049227. The sequence continues at coordinate 828,455 of NZ_JBICST010000003.1, forward strand.
TCACTGACCAGGCAGCCGCCGCTCAGCCAGAGCGGCGGCTGCCACCCGGCTCGTGGTCCCGGTCTTCCGCAGGATGTTCGAGACATGAACACTGACGGTCTTGTCGCTGATGAACAGCTCCTTGGCGATCTCGGAGTTCGACCGCCCGGCCACGAGAAACGCCAGCACCTCCCGCTCCCGCCCGGTGAGCACCGCCAGCCGTGGGTCGTCGACTGCCGGCTCGACGGCGACCGGGACTGGCGAGCTCAGGTCGACTTTCGAGCGCCGCGCCAGTGCTTCGATCTCGTCCTGCAAGGGCCTGGCGCCGAGCTCGACCGCGCACTGGTGAGCCTGACGCAGGAGGTCTCGTGCCTCCGGCGAGCTCCGCCCGCTGATCAGCTCAGCCTCGGCGCACCGCCATTGGGCGACCGCCTGATCCCACCGATTTCCCACGACACCGCAGGTCTCCACGGCCCGTTGCCAACGCTCGGACTGATCCGGCGTGTCCTGGCACCGCCCCATCTCGGCCGCGAGCAGCGCCTGATTCATCGCCTGCACGTCGGACCCACCCATGCCGTCGGCAAAAGGTTTGGACGGCCAGCTGTCGACAGCGCTGCCGACCGCCTCCACCGCCGCTGCCACTCCGGCGGGATCGCCGATGTCCCGAGCAGAGCGGGCGGCCTCCGCAGCCGCAAACGCGAAAGCCGGAAGGGCCTCGTCGTCCCAGGGGTCTGGCTCTTGATCCTCGGCTGTCAGGCGGGGGCGTGCCCAGGCCACGGCGTCCGCGGGCTTGCCTTCCGCGGTCATCAGCTCGAGGCCGGCGGCAGTGATGTCCGGACGGAGGGGGTTGAAGTCGTCGGAGATCAGTTCCAGCGCGCGATCGAAATGCTGCCGGGCTTCCGTGACCCGGCCAGACCTCACAGCCAGCAGGCTCGCGGCCAACCTCACGCCGGCTCCAGGGATCCCGGTGGCCCGTGCCGCCAACGCCGAGCGCAGCAACGCCCGGCACTCGTCCCAGCGGCCGAGGTCGATCAACTCCCCGGCGGCCTCGAAGGCGAGGAAGCAGGCCCAGACGCCGGCACCGGTAGAGACAGCGTCGACATAGGCCGCGCGGGTCACGTCGGCTGCCTCGGGTCGCCGGCCGAGCGCATGGAGAGCGTTGAAGCGGAAGATCGCGACACCCACGGCGGTGTCGACATCGCCCGACGACTTCGCCAGTTGTTCCGCCAGTTCCGCGTCGGCGAGCGAATCGAGGGGCGCGGCGCTGTCCGTCACCGCGGCACGGGCGGCGAAGGCTCGTCCGAGGGCCCGCCGCGAGCCTGATGCGTACCCGATCCGGACGGCTTCCTCCGCGTGCAACACATCGTCCGGGCGACCGTGCAGCGTCTCGTTCTCGGACAGCTCGGCGAACGCGACGGCGCGCTCCGCGCTCGCGGGAAAGTCCGTCGTCAGCTCGATCGCTTCGAGGATGTCCGTCAGATCTGCCATTCCCGGCGAGGTCGAGTTCCAGTGCGCGTTGGCCCGTGCGACCAGCAGATCGCACGCCAGCAGCGGCTCGCGCTCCTTGTCCACTTGGCCCAAGGCCTGCGTGAGGAGCGTGACGGCCACCTCCGGCAGACTTGCTCGCAGACAGATCGTGCTCGTCCGCCGCAGCAAGCCGATCCTCTCGTCCCTTCCGCCGCGGACTGCCGGCGACACCGCCGCCCACAGGGCGCAGGCTCGGCGGAGCTGGATCACCTCCTCCGTCGGCGCCCGCAGCCGCGCCGCCTGGTCGGCGGCGATCAGCGACCAGTGGTACGTCGCGTCGATGTTCCCGGCTCTCTCGTTGTGGACGGCCAGGTCGGCTGCCGCGGCGTCACCGGGTTGTGATTCCAGAACGCGGACATAGTCGGCATGGAACTCGGCCGCCTGCGTCGGTGGCAGGCCGTCGTACAGGACCTCGGCCAGTAGTGGGTGGCGGAACCAGGAGGTTCCGGTGGTCTCGGTTTGCACTACGCCGCGGTCCTGGGCCTCGGCCAGGCAGGGGGTGATCGCGGTCGCGGACAGGCCGTGGCCGGCTGCGACCTGCGTCAGTACGGCGGCGGAGGTCGGGCGGCCGCCGACGGCGAGGATTCTGGTGAGCAGGCGGGTCTGGTCCGACAGGCCGTGCCAGGTCGCGAGTAACGCGTCGCGGAGTACGGCGGGAACCGTTGGGGGCAAGGTGCTCTCGGTGCCGGACAGGCCGGTGACCATCAGTTCGACGAGGTAGGGGTTGCCGTCCGACCGTGCCAGTACGCCGGACGCGAGTTCGACGTCGGGCGCCCGGCCGAGGAGACCTTCGATCTGGCTGCTGGTGGCGTCGAGGTCCAGCGGATCCAGCCGGATCTCGTCGAAGAACGGCATCCGCCGCATGTCGGCCAGCCAGGAGTGGAGGGGATGCCCCTCGCCGCGTTCCTCCGTCCTGCAGGTGGCCAGGAGTACGAGCGGCTGCGACCGGAACCCGGCGATCAGATAGGACAGCACGTCCAGCGATGCGACGTCGGCCCATTGCAGATCGTCCACGACCACCACCGTCGGACGCCGTACGGCGATCCGATTGAGCACGAGGTCGACGAGCATCGGCAGTCTGGTGGTGTCGACGCCCGCGCTGACTCCCAGCGAGGGCAGCAAGGCGTTCAGCCCGTCGGTGCCGGCGAGGGTCTCGGCCTTCTCGTCGTCATCCGCGCGGCCGAGCCAATCCCGTAAGGCGCCGGTGATCGGGGCGAACGGGACGGACGCACCACCGAAGTGCACACACGATCCCCACAGCACGTTCAGATGCGAGTCCCCGCAGACCTCATGAGCCAACCGGGTCTTGCCGATGCCGGCCTCGCCATGGATGACGATCGCGTGCGGTACGCCGGTGATGGCGCGCGACAGTGCATCGCCGAGGAACTCTTGTTCAGCAGCACGTCCGGCGAATCGACGATCGGGCCGCGGACCCCCCATGCGTACTCAGTGAACACCCTCGGGCGCGCTGACGGGAGACCTCGACGTACTGGTCGGGCGGGGGGTGATCAAGCGTTCGACCGCAACTTTCGCGGTGCCGGCGGCGCCTTCGGCTACGACACGTACCTGTGAAACGCTGCGCGCCAGGTGATTGTGAACCTCATCGCTGAGGACAGGGCGGGGTGTGTCATGATCGGGCGGACGGTTGTGGAGGAACACCGGTGACCGGCTTCGGCCGGGAGTCCGGGGCGGTCCCGCCACTGTGACCGGGATGAATCCCGGAAGCCAGGACATCCACCTCCGTCCGTCGGGCTGCGGTCTCCGTGGTGCGGCGTACCAGCCGTAGCGGGCGTGGACACCCGCTCGACGAAGGGACTCCCCGCCGTGCGGTCTGCGTCACCCTCCTCCGGTTTTCCGTTCACCGCCGTGGTCGGGATGGACGATCTTCAGCTCGCCCTGATCCTGGCCGCGATCTCGCCGGCGATCGGTGGGGTGCTGATCCGGGGCGAGAAGGGTACGGCGAAGTCGACCGCGGTCCGGGCGCTCACCGAGATCCTTCCGCCGGTGGACGTCGTACCCGGGTGCCGCTTCTCCTGCGATCCCGAGCATCCGGACTCGGCCTGTCCGGACGGTCCGCATGTGGCCGGTGCGCAGACTCGGCCGGCCCGGCTGGTCGAGCTTCCGGTGGGTGCGACCGAGGACCGGGTGCTTGGTTCGCTGCATCTGGAGAAGGCGTTGGCCGAGGGCGTCACGGCGTACGAGCCTGGGCTGCTCGCGGCGGCGCATCGCGGTCTGCTGTACGTCGACGAGGTCAATCTGCTGCACGACCATCTGGTCGACGTACTGCTCGATGCCGCGGCGATGGGACGCGCGACGGTCGAGCGGGACGGGGTGTCGGTGACGCACCCGGCGCGGTTCGTGCTGGTCGGGACGATGAACCCGGAAGAGGGTGAGCTGCGGCCGCAGCTGCTGGACCGGTTCGGGCTGACGGTGGACGTCGTTGCCAGCCGGGATCCTGCGGTTCGGGTCGAGGTGATGCGCGCGCGGCTCGCGTACGAGGCGGATCCGGATGCCTTCATTGCTCGGTACGACGGCCCGCAGCGCGAGCTCGCCGAGCGCATCGTCAAGGCCCGCGACCTGCTGACCGAGGTGATTCTCACCGACTCCGCCTTGCGTCAGATCGCGGAGATCTGCGCGTCGTTCGACGTCGACGGGATGCGGGCCGACCTGGTCACCGCGCGTACGGCGGTTGCCCACGCTGCCTGGTCCGGGCGCACTGTGGTCGAGGTGGACGATGTGCGCGCGGCCGCCAAGCTTGCGTTGCCGCACCGGCGTCGCCGCAATCCGTTCGACGCTCCAGGTCTTGACGAGGACCAGCTGGAAGAGGCGATCAACAACAGCACTCCGCCACCGGAGGACCCGGACGACGATCCGGACGGTCCAGGTGGTCCGGGCGGGGGAGCGGATCCCGCGGACGACGGCAGCCCGGGCGACGCGGACCCTGCCCACTCCACCCCAGACCTGGCCGGAGCCGACCCGGATGGGCCGGAAGACGGCGAGGCGAGTGGCCGGCCTGGGCCGGCGCCGGCTGGTGAGGTAGTCGGCAGCTCGGAGCCCTACAAGGCGCGGTTGCTCAGTGTGCAGGCCGCCGGGACGGGCGTCGCCGGTCGGCGGTCCCGGGCGATCACCGAGGTCGGGCGCGTCGTGGGTGACCGTTCACGCGCAGGACGTGAGGCAGGCCGCCCACATCTCCTGGCGACCATTCGATCCGCGGCTCCGCATCAGCATGCGCGCGGCCGTACCGGCCCGGGTCTCGCCGTACGGCCGTCCGATGTGCGGCTCGCCGTTCGAGAAGGGCGTGAGGGCAACCTCGTGCTGTTCTGCGTGGACGCGTCCGGCTCGATGGGGACGAAGAAGCGGATGGGTGAGGTGAAGACCGCGATCGTCTCGCTGCTGCTGGACGCGTACCAGCGCCGTGACACCGTCGGACTCGTCACGTTCGCCGGTGCCGCCGCGACGGTCGCCCTGCCGCCCACCGGCAGCGTCGAGACCGCCGTACGCCGGCTTGAATCGCTGCCGACGGGCGGACGTACGCCGCTCGCCGAGGGCCTGCTGCAAGCCGCCGAGGTACTCCGGATCGCCGCGATCCGCGACCCCCGTCGACGCCCACTGCTCGTGCTCGTCACCGACGGCCGAGCCACCCACGGAGACAACGCGTTCGCCCGCGCGCGTCAGGCGGCCGGCTGGCTCGCCCAGCACGGGATCGCCACGGTGGTCGTCGATTGCGAGCCGCGTCGCGGCGTCCGGCTCGGGCTGGCCGGGGAGCTCGCGGCCGACCTAGGCGCCGAGTACCTCGACCTCGGTGAAGTTGCCGCTGGCAACCTCATCCGCACGGTGACGGACCGGAGGGCGGCCTGATGCCGAAGGGGCAACCGGCCGTCGTTCCAGACGACGGACTGACCACCCGCCAGCGCCGGAACCGGCCGCTGCTGATGGTGCACACCGGTGAGATGAAGGGAAAGTCGACAGCCGCCTTCGGGATGGCTCTGCGCGGCTGGAACCAGGGCTGGAACATCGGCGTGTTCCAGTTCGTCAAGAGCGCGAAGTGGAAGGTCGGCGAGGAGAGCGCGTTCAAGGCGCTCGGTGAGTTGCACACGGCGACCGGTCAGGGCGGGCCGGTCGAGTGGCACAAGATGGGCGAGGGCTGGAGCTGGTCGCGGAAGGCCGGCACCGAGGAGGACCACGCCGCCGACGCGCTCGAGGGCTGGCGCGAGATCCAGCGCCGGATCGCCGCGCAGACACACGACCTGTACGTCCTGGACGAGTTCACGTACCCGATGAAGTGGGGCTGGGTCGACGTCGACGAGGTCGTGCAGACGCTGACGAACCGGCCCGGTCACCAGTACGTCGTGATCACCGGACGCAACGCGGACCAGCGCCTGCTGGACGCGGCCGACCTGGTCACCGAGATGACCAAGGTCAAGCACCCGATGGACACAGGCCAGAAGGGCCAGAAAGGCATCGAGTGGTAACGCCCGCCAGCGCAGCGAAACTGACTGCGCGCGCGGAGCGGCAGCCCTGTGTGGGAGTGGGGGTGACGCTGTGATTCCGCGGGTTGTGGTGGCGGCGCCGGCTTCGGGGGCCGGGAAGACCACGGTCGCAGTTGGGTTAATGGCAGCGCTGCGGCGGGCCGGGCATACGGTCGCCGGGTTCAAGGTGGGGCCGGACTACATCGATCCTGGGTTCCACGCGGTCGCCACTGGTCGTCCCGGGCGGAACCTCGATCCGATGCTGTCCGGCGAGGAGCGCGTCGGCCCGCTGTTCGCACACGGTGCTGCCGGCGCAGACCTCGCTGTTGTCGAAGGCGTGATGGGGCTGTACGACGGCGCCCTCGGGACCGACGGGTTCTCGTCCACCGCCCACGTCTCGAAGTTGCTCAAGGCACCTGTCGTGCTGGTCGTCGATGCGTCGGCGGCGGGCCGTAGCGTCGGTGCCGTCGTCCAGGGATTCGTTGCCTTCGACACCGAGATCCGGATCGTCGGCGTCATCCTGAACAAGGTCGGTTCGGACCGGCACGAGGCCGAGGTCCGAGCCGGAGTGGCGCCGACCGGCGTACCGGTGCTCGGTGTGCTTCGGCGCGACACCCGCCTCACCGTGCCCAGCCGTCACCTCGGTCTGGTCCCGGCCGACGAGCAGCGGGAGCAAGCCTCGGCGGCGGTTGAGGCTGCCGCCGAACTGGTCCGCCAGGGCGTCGACCTGGAGGCGTTCGTCGCCGCTGCCCAGGCCGCACCAGATCTCGACGTCGAGGCGTGGGACCCGACCGCGGAGGTGACTCAGGCGGGTGAAGGTCGGCCGGTGGTGGCGGTTGCCGGTGGCCCCGTGTTCTCGTTCCGCTACACCGAGACCGCTGAGCTGCTGGTTGCCGCAGGCGCCGATGTTGTTGCCTTCGACCCGCTGACGGATCCGTTGCCTGAAGCAACCTCGGCGCTGTACCTGGGTGGTGGCTTCCCGGAGTTGCACGCTGAAGCGCTGTCGGCCAACGACGTACTCCGTCGGCAGGTGGCGACCGAGATCGCGGCAGGGCTGCCGGTCATCGCCGAGTGCGCCGGGCTGCTCTATCTCTGTCGCGAGCTGGACGGCCATCCGATGACGGGTGTGCTACCTGCGACCGCTCGGATGACCGACCGCCTGACCCTCGGCTATCGGACCGCGATCGCTGCCACCACGAGTGCGTTCTTCGACGAGGGTCGCCGGGTCCGCGGTCACGAGTTCCACCGGACGGCGATCGAGTTGGACGCCCAGGTGGATCCCGCGTGGCACCTGCCCGCTGGCGTGGAGGGCATCGCCTTGCCGCGGGTGCACGCGTCGTACCTGCATCTGCACTGGACGGCGAGCCCGGACGTCCCGGCCCGCTTCGTCGCGGAAGCACGTGTGCATGCGGGGCTCGAGAAGTGAACCTCGTCGTCGGCATCGGCCTCCGCTCCGGTACGCCGTACCGCGAACTCCGCGACCTCGTGCACGACGCACTACAGGAGGCCGGCGGAGGCACGGTCCGGCTCGTCGTCACGGTCGCCGGCCGCGAAACCGAGCCAGGTGTACAACGCCTGGCCGCCTCCCTGAACGCCGAGCTGCAGACTGCGCCCGCCGAAGAGCTGGCCCGCCAGTCCGTCCCCACCCCAAGCGAGAAGGTCGGCCAACTAACCGGCACACCAGGCGTCGCAGAAGCCGCAGTCCTCCTCACCGGTGCCGAACTGCTCGTCACGAAGCGTCGTTCAGCTCGTGCGACGACAGCCATCGGCCGCTTGCCTGCTGCTCCTGGCTACGCATCTGCAGAACGGAACATCGTGCACCGCGTGATCGCCGAGCGGCGGGACGTGCGGAGGGGATTCCTGCAACTGCCGATCCCTGATGAGGTGTTGGGGCGGGTGTTGGAGGCTGCGCATCGGGCTCCGAGTGTGGGGTTGAGTCAGCCGTGGGACTTTCTGCTGATTCGGGACGTGGCCACGCGGCGCAAGGTGCACGACTTGGCGTCGGCTCAGCGGGACGCGTTCGCGGCGAGTCTGCCGTCCGACCGCCGGCAGTCGTTCGACGGCCTGAAGATCGAAGCCATCCTGGACACCCCGCTGAACATCGCGGTCACCTGCGACGCGGGCCGCGGCGGGCGGCATGTGCTCGGCCGGCACGCGGACCCACGGACCACCTGGTTCTCGGTGGCGATCGCGATCCAGAACCTCTGGCTCGCCGCGCGAGCCGAAGGACTGGGCGTCGGCTGGGTCTCCTTCTTCGAGCCCACCGAGGTCGCCGCGGTACTCGACCTCCCCGCCCACATCGAGCTCGTCGGCTACCTCTGCGTCGGGTACGTCGAGGAGTTCGCCACCGCACCCGAGTTGGTACGCACCGGCTGGGCCGCACGCCGCCCACTCGCCTGGGCAGTCCACCAAGAGGAATGGGGCCGCCGCGGCCTCCCCGGCGTCGCACCCACCTCGATCGTCGACGACGCGGTGCAGGCTCAGCAGAACGCCGTACAGACGAACGGCCGGCAGCTCGTCCGGCTCATCGTGGGCGGCGATCCGGCGCAGTACCTGGAGCAGCCCGAGGCGCTCGTCGTACAGCTGGATCCACAGAAGCCCGCAGCCGACTTCGGTGTGCTGTGGCGGCCTGCTCGTACGCCGGTCGAGGCGGTGGAGCTCGGTGTCGAGCTCGCCCGGGACCTGGCGTTGCAGGGCGTAGGCGAGTTCGGCATTCAGATCGTCGAGCAATCCGAACTGGCCGACGCGATGGCGCGGGGACTGCGAGTCGGTGCATCGGCCTGCGGGGTGAAGACGGTAGAGCCGGGGAGCTGTCACACTCCTCGGCATGACCGTTCCTCCTGAGGGCCCAGCCGCCATGTACGTGCCCGCGTTCTCGATGAAGCAGCGGGTCACGATGATGGCGAACAAGTACGAGCTGATCACGACCAACCCGGACGGCTCGGACGGGCCGCTGCTGGCGTTCGCTCAGCAGAAGCGGATGGCGTTCAAGGAGCAGGTCACGTTCTACACCGACGCCACCAAGACCCGGCCGGTGTTCTCGTTCAAGGCGCGCAAGGCGATCGACCTGGGGTCGGGGTACGACGTGATGGACGCCGACGGCCAGCCGATCGGCTGGTTCAAGAAGGAGTTCGGCAAGAGCCTGCTGCGGTCCAGCTGGCAGCTGAGTGCCGGCCATGTGCACTCGAGCGGGACGGAGCGTAACCCCACGATCGCGATCGTCCGCCGGATCTGGGAGTTCGTGCCGTTCGTCGGCGAGATCCCGCTGCCGTTCATCTTCCACTTCGACTTCACCGACGTGAACAGCGGTCAGCCGGTACTGTCGGTGGAGCGCAGGCTCACGGTCCGGGATCGGTACCGGATCACGGTCCACGACCAGCGTCTCGACTTCCGCGTGGCCGCCGCGATGACCGTGGCCCTGGACGCGCTGCAGAGCCGTTGAGCCGCCGTACCGGGCCCGGCGTACGACCCTGGTCGTACACGCGGCTCACTCTTTTGGGTGAACCCACCCTGAGACCTCTTGGTTCCGCCGCGACGCGGTGCGAGTCTTGACTACATGGGCGTAACGCAGCGCAGTCGACGGTGGTTGGTTCCGGTTACGGCAGTCGCGGTAGTGGCAGGTGTGGGGGCACTCGGGCCAGTGGTCGCGGACGCCTCCCCGAAGCTGCCCGGCATCACGGCGCAGGATCTGCTCGCCAAGGTGCAGACCGCCAAGGTCGACGGCCTGAGCGGCACGGTCCGCTCGTCCGCGGATCTCGGCCTGCCCGCGATCCCTGGTGTCGAGGACGGCAACCCGGTCTCCGAGCTGCTCAGCGGTCAGCACACCGCCCGCGTCGCCTTCGCCACCCCGGACAAGGCCCGGGTGTCCGTCCTGGACAACCAGGCCGAGCGGGTCTGGACGACCGACGGCAAGTCCGCCTGGGCGTACGACTCGTCCAGGCGTGAAGCCGTCAAGCTGACGCTGCCGGCGCGCTCCGCGAAGCCGGACAAGCCCAAGGTCGCGCCGCGGAACTACGATCCGCAGGCGGTCGCGAAGCAGTTCCTGGACGCGATCGACCCGACCACCAAGGTCGAGGTGAGCGGCACGGAGAAGGTCGCCGGCCGGGACGCCTACAAGCTGCGCCTGGTGCCGAAGACGGACCGTACGACGGTCGGCTCGGTGACGCTGGCGATCGACTCGAAGACGTGGGTCCCGCTCGACGTGACCGTGATGCCGCGGACCGGCAACGACCCGGCCGTGGAACTCGGCTTCTCCTCGGTGTCGTTCGACGTACCGGCGGCGAGTACGTTCAGCTTCACCCCGCCGAAGGGTGTGAAGGTGACCGACAAGAAGGTGCCCGCGACGCGCGAGGCCCCGCACCCGGTGAAGCCGCCGAAGGCGATCGGGCCGAAGGGTGAGAAGGCGCCGGCCCAGCGCGGCGACAAGCCGACGGTGATCGGCACGGGCTGGGAGAGCGTGGTGATGGTCCGCGGCGTGAAGACCACCGGCAACGGCCCGGTCGACCAGCTGCTCGCCAACGCTCGTACGGTCCAGGGTTCCTGGGGCAAGGGCAAGATCCTGACCAGCAAGATGGTCAGCGCCCTGATCACCGACGACGGCCGCGTCTTCGCCGGTCTGGTCACCCCCGACACCCTGCAGGCCGCCGCAGCCAAGGCTCCCCGCTGACGTGACGACCCCGCAGGAGCCGCCGCCACCCGCGGCATCGGCCGCCCCACCCATCGTCACGCGGGGACTGACGAAGCGTTTCCGGGGTGGCCAGGTGGCGGTGGACACCGTGGACCTGGAGGTCCCCGCGGGGAGCGTGTTCGGGTTCCTCGGGCCGAACGGGTCCGGGAAGACAACGACGATCCGGATGCTGCTGGGGCTGATCGCGCCGACCTCGGGGTCGGTCGAGCTGCTCGGCGAATCGATGCCGAAGGCACAGCTGAAGGTCCTGCCGCGGGTGGGCGCGCTGGTCGAAGGGCCGGCGTTCTACCCGTTCTGGACCGGACAGGCGAATCTGCTGCGCTTCGACGCGGCCGACCGGACCGCTGACCCACGCACGCGCAAGGCCCGCGCGGCCGAAGCCCTCGAGCGGGTCGGTCTGTCCAATGCCGCAGGCAAGAAAGTCCGGGCCTACTCGCTCGGTATGCGCCAGCGGCTCGCGATCGCGGTCGCGTTGATGCAGCGTCGCGACCTGCTGGTGCTCGACGAGCCGACCAACGGCCTCGACCCGCAAGGGACCCGCGAGGTCCGGAACCTGATTCGCGAGCTGGCGAGCGACGGCACCACGGTCTTCACCTCGACCCACCTGCTGGCCGAGGTCGAGCAGGTCTGCACCCACGCGGCCGTGATGAGCCGCGGCAAACTCGTCCGCCAGTCGACCGTGGCCGACCTGCGCGCCGAGCTCCGTCCCCGTCTGGTCGTCCGTACGCCGGACCTCGCGCAGGCGGCCGAGACCCTCAAGAGCCTCGGCGCCACCGATCTGAAGACCACCGAGGAGACCGTCGAAGGCGACTCCGGCGACCTCCCGATCGACAAGTTCGCGGCGGCCCTGGTCGCCGCCGACGTTCGCATCCATGGCTTCGGGCTGGAACGCCCCAGCCTGGAGGAGGCCTTCGTCGCGCTCACGGGGGAGGGGTTCGATGTCGCTGAGTAGCACTGTCGAGGACAGCCGGCGGGTGACGGCAGGACGGCACACGCTCGGTCTGTTCCGCTCGGAGCTGCGCCTGGTCTTCGGGCGGGCCCGCACGCAGGCCGGACTCGGCGTCCTCGCCGCGGTCCCGCTGCTGATCGGGATCGCGATCAAGCTCTCCGGCTCCGACGGCGACGCCCAGGGGTTCCTCGGTCAGGTCGCCGGCAACGGCCTGTTCCTGATCGTCGCGAGCCTCGGTCTCTCACTGCCGTTCTTCCTGCCGACCGCGGTGACCGTGATCTCGGGCGAGTCCCTCGCCGGTGAGGCCAGCCTCGGCACGTTGCGCACCATGCTCACCGCACCGGCAGGGCGCAGTCGGTTGCTCGCGGCCAAGATGGTCGCGCTCGCGGTGTTCTGCCTGGCCGCGACGATGACGATCTGGATCTCCGGGCTGATCGTCGGCTTCGTTCTTTTCCCGGTCGGCGACGTACTCCTGCTGTCCGGTACGACGGTCTCGCTGGGGGAGGGCCTGCTGCGTGCCCTCATGATCGCTGTGGTGATCTCGCTGTCGCTGCTCGGGCTGGCCGGAATCGGCCTCTTCGTCTCGTCGCTGACGTCGACCCCGCTGGCCGCGATGGCGGCGACGTTCGGCGCGTTCATCGTGCTCGGCATCATGACCGCGATCCCGCAGCTGCACGCGATCCATCCGTGGCTGCTGATGTATCGGTGGCAGTCGTTCGCCGACCTGCTCCGAGATCCGCCGTACTGGCACGAGATCATCCGCAACCTGCTCGTGCAGGCCGCCTACCTGGTGGTCTTCTACACGGCCGCCTGGGCGCGCCTCACCAGCCGGGACATCACCTGACGCACCCGGGGGACTGAGACACTGGGGCGGTGGATGCCGACCTGGTCGCCGTACTGCGCTGTCCCGTCTGCGCGGACGCACTCGCCCTGACCGACCGTACGGCGCGCTGCCCGCAAGGGCACACGTACGACCTGGCCAAGCAGGGCTACCTCAATCTGTTGCCCTCGGCATCCACCGGGATCGACGGCGACTCGGCCGCGATGGTCGGTGCCCGGACGGTCTTCCTCGGCGGCGGCCACTACACCCCGATCCGGGACGCGCTGATCCTGAACGCCGCCGCGAGCCTGCGGCCGGACGGCGAGGAACTGGTCGTCGAGGTCGGCGCCGGCACCGGCTACTACCTCGCCGGTGTGGTGGGTGCCTCAGGCGCCCGTCGCGGCCTCGCCCTGGACGTCTCCAGGTACGCCGCCCGCCGCGCGGCCAAGGTGGATCGGCGGATCGGATCCGTGGTGTGCGACGCGTGGCAGCAGCTGCCACTGCTGGACAACTCCGCGCACCTGATGCTGAACGTGTTCGCGCCGCGCAACGCCGCCGAGATGGCCCGGGTGCTCGCGCCCGGCGGTTCGCTCCTGGTGGTGACACCGAATCAGGAGCACCTCGCCGAACTGGTCGGCGTACTGGGGCTCGTCACGGTCGACGAGGACAAGGAGCGCAGGCTGCGGGAATCACTCGCCGGTGCGTTCGTGAACACCGGCCGGGAGGTCGTCGAGGAGACGATGCGGCTCGACCGGGGTGCGGTGGAGCAGTTGGTGCTGATGACGCCGAGTGCGCGTCATCTGAACTATCGCGAGCTGGCGCAACGGATCGCCGTACTGGCCGAACCCTCGATCGTCACGCTGTCGGTCACGCTGTCGACCTGGCAGGTCGCCTGATCCGGTGCCGGCTAGCACGGCACCGCACCAGGCTCGCGGTCAGGCGGGTACGAGGCGTGGAGGTCAGGCCGCGTTGGCGATGAGCTCGCGGGCCACCACGGTGCCGTGTTGCTCGGCGGTGACCCGGGCCTCCGACTCGGAGACCTTGGACGCGTCGACGAGCTCCTCCATGCCCGGGGTGACCGGGGCCAGGGTGAGTTCGGCGGCGGCGGTGCGGACGTTCATGCCGAAGATGTCCGCGAAGACCCGCTCCAGGTACGGCGTGGCGTGGTCCCAGCCGTGCTTCGGGGTGCCGGGGCTGTAGCCGCCGCCCCGGGCGAGGGTGAAGATGACCGGCCGGCCAGCCGTCCCGCCGGTGCCGCGGACCAGCTCCGGGTCGATCAGCAGCAGGTCGATCCAGGTCTTCACGTTGTTGGCGATGCCGTAGTTGTACAGCGGGACGGCGAGCAGGATGGCGTCCGCGGTCTTGACCTCGTTCGCGAGCTGCTCGGCGACGGCCTTCGCCTCGGCGAGCGGGATGCGGTCGGCGCCGTCGGTGGGCTCGGCGCCCACCTGCGCGGCGGCCAGCGTCGGCCAGATGGTCGACGGCAGCGGGTGCAACCCGAGATCGCGGCGGACCACGATGCCGTCGGGGTGCTCCGCCTTCCAGGCCGCCTCGGCGCTGTCCGCCAGAGCGCGGCTCACCGATCCTTCGACCCGGATGCTGGCGTCGACGCGTAACAGGGTGGTCATTCGTTCATCTCCATCAGATTGGGGGCGGCTCATACGAGCTGTCCTGAAGATAATCTGTGAAGCAGAACATATTCAAGTCAGATCGTATTCCGAGTGGCGTACACCACGTACGATGGGGGCGTGACCAGTACTTCGCCCGACGTCGGCAGCCGGGCAGCCAGAGGAGCGCCCCACCGGACCGCCAGCGGTGCGCCGGTCGAGACGGACCTCGGCTGGGCGCTGGGCGTCGTCTTCCGGCGGTACGCCAAGACGGCCGCCGCGGCGCTCGACGACGTACCGGGTGGCCCGCGCGGCTACCAGGTGCTGGCGGCCGCGCACGGGGAGGGCCCGAAGCGGCAGCTCGACCTCGCGGCGCAGCTCGGCGTGGACCGGACCGTGATGACCTACCTGCTGGACGACCTGGAGAAGGCCGGCCTGGTCCAGCGACAGCCGGACCCGGCCGATCGCCGGGCGCGGCTGATCGTGGCGACCGAGCAGGGCCGGGAGACCTTGTGTGAGCTGGAGCAGCGCCTCGCGACGGCCGAGGAGGAGGTCCTCGGCAGTCTGGAGGATTCCGAGCGCGCCAGCTTCCGGATGCTCCTGCAGCGCGTGGCGGTCAAGGCAGACACCGTCGACCCGCTGCACAACGCCTGTGTGCTCGCCGACGAGAACGTGGACCCGGCCGACACCTGACCGGTCAGGTCAGTGCAGCGGGACGAAGCCCGACTCGTAGGCCCGGATCACGGCCTGGGTGCGGTCCCTGGCGTTCAGCTTGGCGAGGACGTTCGCCACGTGGGTCTTGACCGTCTGCAGGCCGAGGATGAGTTCTGTGGCGATCTCCGCGTTCGACAGTCCGCGCGCCATCAGACGCAGTACCTCCTGCTCCCGTTCGGTCAGCTGGTACTCGTCCAAGCCGGTCGGCCGCGGCGACTGCCCTCCGGCGTGGGCCCGGGCCAGCGCGCGGATCGCCTCGGGGAACAGCAGTGACTCGCTCCCGGCGACTGTGCGGATCGCCGCGATGATGTCGTCCGGCGGCGTCCGCTTGAGCAGGAACCCGGAGGCTCCCGCGCGCAGGGCGTCGTACACGTAGTCGTCGTTCTCGAACGTCGTCACCACCAGCACACGCGGCGCGGGGTCGAGGTTCTCCAGGAGCAGCCGGGTCGCCTGGATCCCGTCGACGGCGGGCATCCGGACATCCATCAGCACCACGTCGGCGCCGGTACGGCGGACGACCGGCAGCACCTCCGCGCCGTCACCGGCCTCGCCGACCACCGTGAGGTCGGGCTCGGCGTTGATGATGGCGCGCAGCCCGCTGCGGATCAGCGGCTCGTCGTCGACCACGACCACCGACAGATTCATGTCATCCCTTCGTCGTCACGGCGACCGGCAAGGTCACGGCCAGCCGCCAGAGCGGCCCGTCCAGACCTGCTGCCACGGTGCCCTGCAGTACGGCGACCCTTTCACGGATGCCGGCCAGACCACGGCCACCGCCCGCGTGGTCCGACGTACCGCTGACCGGGTTCGTCAGCTCGAGGCGGAGGCCGGAGCCGTCCAGCCGGATGGAGAGGTCGATTGTGAGCTCGCCGGCCCGGTGGCCGGCGTGCCGGATCGCGTTGGTGAGGCCCTCCTGGACGATCCGGTAGGCCTCCCGGGAGACCGCCGCGGGCAGCCGTTCCAGGTCGCCGTCCCGCCGTACGTCGACCGTGATGCCGCCGGCCCGGGTGGCGTCGACCAGCCGGTCGAGGTCGCCGAGGGTCGACTGCGGCGTCGTCTGCGACCCCGGGCGCCGGTCGTCGCGCAGGAGTCCGAGCACGTGGTCGAGCTCGGCCAGGGCAGACCGGGCGGACGTCTCCATCGCGGCCAGCGCGGTCTCGGCGAACTCCGGATCGGTCGCCAGCACCCGGCGTGCCGCGGCCGCCTGGATGGTGACCAGGCTGAGCGCGTGCCCGACGCTGTCGTGCAGCTCCCGGGCCAGACGGTTGCGCTCGGCAAGTGTCGCCGTACGGCGCTCGAGCAGCTCGATGCGCTCCGCGGCGGTCGGCCCGAGCACGCGCGGGGCCAGGTGGGCGAGCAGGGCACCGACGGCGGCGGAGAGCAGGAACAGGCCGACGATCCCGCCCACGGCCGCGGCCGGCAGCCACAGATCGCCCCAGCCGCCAGTGATCTCGTACGTCCAGCCGGGCACGATGTCGCGCGTGCCGGGGGAGCGGAACGGCACCGCGAGCCAGATCGCTCCGACGCCGAACACGATCGTGCTGAGAACGCCCACCGCGCCGCCCGCGACCAGGTGCAGGCAGAACCAGCTCGCCGTCCGGCGACGCTGCGGCCAGGTCCGCGCCGGACCGAGCGGCCGCTCGTCGAACCGGACGCCGAGCAGCGACTCGACCGCGATCCCCTCGACCTCACGGACCGCGGGCAGTACGCCGAGGGCGATCGGCGGGCCGGCCGCGATCACCGCGATGACGATGCCGATGGCAACTTTCGGCAGCTGGAGATCCTGGGCCACCGCGACCAGCGCGCTGTCCACCAGGATGAACGCGAGCACCAGGGCCGCGCCCAGCAGGAGGTAGACCCAGCGCAGGTACGTCGACGCCCGGCCGAGGCTGGTCACCGCATGCAGCAGGGCCGGCGCCCCACGCACGGGACGCGCCGATCCGCGCACCAGCCCGTTCGCCACCCCTCCATGGTGTCAAACGCCCGGCCCGGAGTCCTCCCTCCGGGGAGTGAGGACCTCGACGTGCCGCTCGGCGCTGGGTCACGGCTGGGTCCTGGCTCCGGTTACGTGCCGTGCGTCACTCGAAACTGACGGTTTACACAAATTTGACACCGAACGGACGGTTTCGGAGCCTGCGGCCGTCGCGATCTGCTGTCCGGGCGGGTACGGTCTGTGGTCGGGGCGGGATGCCGGTCCTAGACGGGACGGGTAGGGGAAACGGCTCCAGGACGGGTGGCCGGAGGCCTCTGCGGGGACCTGGCACGGGGACGTAAAGTCCCGGTGAAGTCCCCGAGGGCCGATTGACCACCTTTCTGAATTTGATGTTTGATCAAATATCGGACGAGAGAGGTCGATATGAGGTTGAGGCGTTCCGTCATCGCGTTGGTGGCGGTCCTGGGGCTCGCCCTGGTCAGCGCGTGCAACAACGACGATGAGGGAAAGCAGGCCGACACCGGCCTGACGAAGGTCAGTTATCTGACCTCCTTCAACACCTTCGGCCGGGAGGCTTACGCCTACGTGGCCCTGGAGAAGGGCTACTTCAAGGACGCCGGCTTCGACGTCACGATCAACCCGGGCTCCGGCACGGTCGACGTGATGAAGCTGGTGGCCGGCGGTCAGGCCGACTACGGCATCGGTGACTTCACCGGCGCCGTCATCACCCTGGGCAAGCAGAAGCTGCCGGTGACCACGGTCGGGATGATCCACCAGCGCTCGCTGGCCGCGATCGTCTCGCTGGAGGGCTACGGCATCACCAAGCCGCAGGACCTGGTCGGCAAGTCCGTCGGCGACCAGCCGGGCTCGACCAACACGGTGATGTTCCCGGTCTACGCCAAGGCGGCCAAGATTCCCGCCGACAAGACCGACTTCATCCCGTCCCCGCCGCCGGCCTTGCCGCAGCTGCTCGCGTCCGGGAAGGTGCCGGCGATCGGCCAGTTCGTGGTCGGCGTACCGCTGGTCGAGAAGGCGGACCCGAAGCACCGCAAGGCCGTCGTCCTGCCCTACGGCGACGTGCTGCCGGACCTGTACGGCAACGCGATCATCACCCGGACCGACCTGGCCAAGGACCACCCGGACCAGGTGAAGAAGTTCACCGCCGCGCTGCTCAAGGGCCTGCAGGACACCATCGACGACCCGGCCGGGGCCGCCGCGATCCTGAAGAAGTACGTGCCGCAGACCGACCTCGGCGTCGCCACCGAAGAGCTCAAGCTGATGAAGCCGTACGTCAAGCCGGACGGCTTCAACGACCCGCTCGGCTCGGTCGACCCGCAGCGGGTGCAGACCATCCTGAACCTGCTGGACGAGGCCGGCGCGATCAAGCCCGCCGGCTCGGTCAAGTCCGAGGACGTCGTCAGCATCGACCTCGCGCCGAAGAGCTGAATCCCGTCGATGATCCGGCTGGACGGTGTAGGGCAGGTCTTCGACGGACGCGAGGGCCAGGTCACGGCCCTCGAGGAGATCGACCTGCACGTCCAGCAGAACGAGTTCGTCACGCTGATCGGCCGGTCCGGGTGTGGCAAGTCCACCCTGCTCCGGCTGATCGCGGGACTGATCTCACCGACGTCCGGCACGGTCCGGGTGGCGGGCGACCCCGTCACCGGTCCGCGCCGGGACGTCTCGTTCATGTTCCAGCGGCCGGCGCTGCTGCCGTGGCGGTCGGTGCTGTCGAACGTCATGCTGCCGATCGAGATCGACGGCGGCGAGGGCGATCGGGGCCGGGCGGCGTACCGCGACCGGGCCTACGAGTTGCTGGAGCTGACCGGGCTGACCGGATTCGAGCGGCGCCTGCCGCATGAGCTGTCCGGCGGCATGCAGCAGCGCGTCTCACTGTGCCGGTCGCTGATCCGCGACCCGCAGGTGATGCTGATGGACGAGCCGTTCTCCGCGCTCGACGCGCTCACCCGGACCGAGCTGTCCGACGAGCTGCAGCGGATCAAGATGGAGCTGGACACGACGATCGTCTTCGTCACCCACTCGATCGAGGAGGCCGTGCTGCTGGCCGACCGGGTGGTCGTGCTGACCCCGCGGCCGGGCCGGCTCCGCGAGGTCGTCGACATCGACATCCCGCGCCCGCGCACCCTGGGCCAGAACGCTCACCTGACCGAGGTCGCCCGGATCAGCGGACTGCTGCACGGTCTGCTCGCGGAGAAGGTGGCGCCCGTTGACGAGCCGGCGCCGCGGCAGGTGGACGAGGTGCGGCCGCGATGACCAAACGGTCCTGGCTGAAGGACTCGCCGGTCGCGGCGGTGCTGTTGCCGATCATCGGCCTGGCCGGTGCGATCGCGCTGTGGTGGCTGGCCACGATCGTGTTCGGGATCGAGTCCTACCTGCTGCCGAGTCCGAAGGACGTCGTCATCAGCTTCATGGACCAGCCGTCGTACCTGCTGACCGAGACCGGGACGTCGATCCTGGAGACGGTCGAGGGCTTCCTGCTGGCGATCGTGGTCGGCGTACCGATCGCGCTGCTGATCGTCCGGTCGGTGCTGCTGGAGCGGCTGGTGTACCCGCTGCTGCTGATGGTGAACGCGATCCCGAAGGTCGCGATCGCTCCGCTGCTGGTGGTCTGGATGGGCTTCGGTCAGTGGCCGAAGGTGGTCATGGTGCTGCTGGTCTGTTTCTTCCCGATCGTCATCTCGACCGCACAGGGGATGAAATCGACGCCGATCGAGCTGGTCGAGTTGCTCCGGTCGCTGAACGCGAGCCGGACGCAGGAGTTCTTCAAGCTGCGGCTGCGCTACGCGATGCCGCAGATGTTCACCGGCCTGAAGGTGGCGATCTCGCTGGCGGTGATCGGTTCGGTGATCGCCGAGTTCGTTGGCACGACCCACGGCCTTGGCTACGTCATCTACCAGTCGGGCGCGAGTGCGGACACGCCGCTGGCGTTCGCCGCGATCACCCTGCTCAGCATCCTGAGCATCGTCTTGTTCTACATACTGGTCCTGCTGGAGCACCTGTTCCTGCCCTGGGCGCAGGAATCGCGGTGAGCGCCCGGTGACCGCACAAGCCTCCGACGCCGACCGCCGGGTCCTGGTCCGGCCCGCCTGGCTGGAAGCCACCGTCTCGGCCGTCTTCACCGCGCTCGGCTTCGACCCGGCCGACTCCACCAAGATCGCCGCCGCCCTCGTCGAGGCGGACCTACGCGGCGTGAGTTCGCACGGCATCATGCTCGTCCCGATGTACGTCGAGCGCCTCAACGCCGGCGGCGTCACCCGGGAACGCGAGCTCGACATGCTGTACGACGCGGGTGCGGCGATGGTCGTGGACGCGCGCGGCGGGATGGGGCAACTGTCGAGCCCGCAGGCGATGGGCCATGCGATCGAGCGGGCCGGCCGCTACGGCCTCGGCCTGGTGTCGGTCCGCAACGCGCACCACTTCGGTGCGGCCAGCCGCTGGGCCATGCAGGCCGGGCAGGCGGGATGCATCGGCGTGGCGATGTCCAACACCACGCCGCTGATGCCCGCGCCCGGTGGCGCCGAGCGGATCGTCGGCAACAACCCGCTGGCGATCGCGGTGCCCACCTCGGCCGGGGTGGAGATCGTGCTCGACATGGCCCTGTCGGCCGTTGCCCTGGGCAAGATCCGGCTGGCCGCGTCGGCCGGACGGCCGATCCCGGAAACCTGGGCCACCGACCCGTCGGGCACGCCGACCACGGACGCGGAGGAGGCCGTCCTGGGCATGCTGCTGCCGGCCGCCGGGCACAAGGGTTTCGGTCTGGCGCTGATGATCGACGTACTGACCGGCGTACTGAGCGGTGGCGGCTGGGGTGACCAGGTCCGCCCGCTGTACCGGGAGCCGGACCGGCCGAACGACTGCGCGCATCTCTTCCTGGCCATCGACCCGGAGTTGATGGGCGGGGTGGAGAGTTTCCGGCGGCGCTCGTCAGGGCTCGCCGCGCGGGTGCGCGGCAGCGCGACCGCGCCGGGGGTGAACCGGCTGTACCTGCCAGGGGAGATCGAGGCGGAACGGGCAGCACACCAGCGGCGGCACGGCGTACTGATCGAGAGGTCGGGGCTGGACGCGCTGCTGGCGGCCGCACGGGCGGTCGGTGCCGTCGTTCCGGCGGGAGGGGTACTGAGCTGATGTCGAAGAAGCAGATCTCGACGGACACGCTGCACAGCCCGAACGGGGTGTTCTCACAGGCCACCACGATCGAGGCGACCGGGCGACTGGTGTTCGTCTCGGGGATGACCGCCCGCCGTCCGGACGGCAGCATCGCCGGTGCCGGCGACATCCGGGAGCAGACCCGGCAGGTGCTGGAGAACGTGCAGGCGGCGGTCCAGGCCGCCGGCGGCACACTCGCCGACGTCTGCCGGGTGGATGTGTACGTGCGCAACATGGAGGACTTCGCCAAGATCCACGAGATCCGGGCGCAGTACTTCGCCGAACCGCTGCCGGCCTCGACCATGGTCGAGGTCAGCAAGCTGGCGCACCCTGACTATCTGATCGAGATCAACGCGATCGCGGTGATCTCATGAACGAGCGAAGCGAGTTCATCATCAAGCACAGCCCGTTTCGTGCCGCATCCGCGCCCGGAGCGAAGCGAGGACGTGGATGAGCTGGGGGGAAATGATGCGCGGCGTCGAGTGGACCTGAGATGCGGTACGTGATGGTGGAGCACGCCGGCCAGGAGCGGCCGGGCGTGCTCGACGGAGACTCGGTCCTGTTGCTGGAGGCAACGGACCTGACGGCGGTGATCCAGACCGGCGCCGTGCCGACGGGGGAGAAGATCCCTTACTCCGAAGGGTCGTTGCGGCCGCCGTTGCGGCGATTCCGCCGCGACATCCTGTGCACCGGGTGGAACTACTGGGACCACTTCGAGGAGAGCAGGGGCAAGCGCGAGGGCCAGGACGTGGACCGGCCGAAGCACCCGACGTTCTTCACCAAGGGCCCGGATGTGGTGATCGGCCCGTACGACGACATCGCGTGGGATCCGGCGATCTCGGTCAAGTGGGACTACGAGGCAGAGGTCGCGCTGGTGATCGGCAGGACCGGTCGGAGCATCCCGGTCGACCAGGCTCTCGACCATGTCTGGGGTTACACCCTGGCCAACGACGTGTCGCAGCGTGACCTGCAACGGGCGCACGGCGGGCAGTGGCTGAAGGGGAAGAGCATCGACGCGACCATGCCGCTCGGCCCGTGGATCGTTACGGCTGACGAGCTGGGAGATCCGCAGGACGTGCGGCTGCAGTGCCTGGTGAACGGTGAGGTGCGGCAGGACGCGTCGACGCGCCAGATGGCGTTCGACATCGCCACTCTGATCAGCGAGCTGTCCTTCGGCATGACGCTGCGGCCTGGCGACCTGCTGCTGACTGGCACTCCGGCAGGCATCGGCAACGCGCGGGAGCCGCAGGTGTTCCTGCAGGAAGGCGACGTCGTGGTGACGCGGGCAGACAAGATCGGCGAGCTGCGCAACACCGTCGTCCGGCAGGTGCTGTCATGACCGGCCCACTCGAGCTGTTGCCCGGTGGTGGCCGCGGCGGCCGCCGTACCCTCGCAGAACATGCCGCCGCCGAACTGCACCAGCTGATCCTGTCCGGAGAGCTCCCGAGCGGTACGCCGTTGCGCCTGGTGGAGCTGGCGAACCGGCTCGAGATGAGTCAGATGCCGGTCCGGGAAGGTCTCCGGCGGCTGGAGGCGCTCGGACTGGTCGAGATCATCCCGCACCGCGGTGCGTGGGTCCGCGACCTGTCGCTGGAGGATCTGCGGGACACGCACGAGACCCGGCTGGCGCTGGAGAGCCTGGCGGTGCGTGCGGCGGCAGAACGGTTCACCGACGGCGACTTCCAGAAGGCTGCGGCCGCGTTGGCCGAGCACTTGCGGTTGTCGCGGGCAGAGGACTCGATCGGCGCTCGGCAGGCGCACGCGGACTTCCACTTCACGCTCTACCGGGCCAGCGGCTCGCAGTGGCTGGCCAGGGCGATCGAGCCGGTCTGGCAGAACAGCGAGCGATACCGGTTCGGCAGCCGGCCGACCGATTTCCTGATCGAGCGCAACCGGCAGGAGCACCAGGCCATCCTGGACGCGTGTGTCGCCCGCGACTCGGATGCGGCGGAGCGGGCCCTGCGCAACCATCTGGCCGGCGCGTTCCAGCGGATCACCGAGACCATGACGAGGCGGGCCGAGGGGAATCAGCACGGCCCGTCGAAGCAGAAGGAGACGTCATGAAGGTGCGCTTCGACGCGACCGGCGAGGTCGTGGTGATCACCGGCGGCGCGCAGGGCATCGGTGCGGCGCTGGCCGCGGCTGTCAACGCTTGCGGTGGGACCGCGGTCGTCTTCGATGTCGTGAAGCCGGCCGATGCCGCCGTGGAGTACGTCGAGGTGGACGTGGCCGACCGGTCGGCGGTGGAGTCGGCCGTCGCGTCGGTGCTGACCCGGCACGGGCGGATCGACGGTCTGGTCGCCGGAGCGGCAGTGCAGCCGCGGTCGCAGGTGCTGGACACGGATCCGGCCGAGTGGGTCCGCGCCCTTCAGGTCAACCTCGACGGCGTGGTCTGGGTGTGTCAGGCCGTCGTACCGCATCTGGTGGCGCGGCGGTCCGGATCGGTGGTCGTGTTCACGTCCGGCATGGCCGCGAGCGGTTATCCGGGTGCTTCGGCGTACGCGTCGAGCAAGGCGGCGCTGGTCGCCTTCGCCAAGTCGCTGGCCGCGGAGGTGGCCGAGCACCGGGTCCGGGTGAACGTCGTCTCGCCCGGGGTGATCGACACCGAGCAGTTCCGCGGTGCGAACGCCGGTGCGGACCGGGACCACTGGCACGACACCATAGGTATCGGCGACCCCGAGGACGTGGTCGGCCCGCTGCTGTTCCTGCTGTCCGACGCTGCGGCGATGACCGGGTCGGTGCTGACCCGGGAACGCGCCTTTGCCAAGCTCACGAGCTTTGTGGAGTGATGTGTGACTGATCAGTTGCCTGTTGCGGTGGTGGGTGCCGGACCGATCGGCCTGACGACGGCCCTCGGGCTGGCCCACTACGGTGTCCCGTTCGTGCTGCTCGAGGAGGACGCCGTACTGTCGTCCGACACCAAGGCCGGGACGACGCTCAGCCGGACCCTGGAGATCTGGAACCGGTACGGCGCCGTCGACGGCATCCTGGCGGCCGCGCTGCGGATCGACGAGATCGGTGACATCGACCGGGCCACCAACACGCCGCGGGCCTCGGTGCAGCTGGCCGAGCTGGTCAACGACACCCAGTTCCCGTTCGTGATCAATCTGCCGCAGCAGAAGATGGAGCCGATCCTCGCGGCCGCGCTGCCGCAGCCGGTCCTGACCCAGCACCGGATGACGTCGTTCGAGGTGCGTGACGACCGCGTCGTACTGCAACTGGAGACCCCGGACGGGCCGCGTGAGCTGGAGGCGTCGCACCTGCTCGCGTGTGACGGCGGCCGGAGCAAGATCCGGGACGCGCTCGGTGTGAAGGTGGTGGGGGAGACCCTGCCCGAGCGGTACATGCTGATCGACGTCATCGTCGACCTGGATGTGGACAACGCTCGCGACTACCCGTACCTGGCGTACTTCGCGGACAGGTCCGAGTGGATGGTGCTGATCCGGCAGCCGGACAACTGGCGGTTCCTGTTCCCGCTCGGCCCGGGTACGGAGCCGCCGGGCGACGAGGACATGCTGGTCAAGGTCAAGCAGTTCATCGGCGAGGTGGACCGGATCGAGCTGATGGGCTCGGTGGTCTACAACGTGCACCACCGGGTCGCTGAGCAGTGGACTGCGGACCGCAGGGTGTTCTTGATGGGCGATGCGGCACACCTGATCACACCGATGTGGGCGCTGGGTCTGAACACGGGTGCGCTGGACGCGTCCAACCTGCCGTGGCGGCTGGCCTGGGTACTGCGCGGCTGGGCCGATCCGTCGTTGCTGGACGGGTACGAGCAGGAGCAGCGCCCGGTGGCGATCAACGGCTCGGGTGAGATGGCCGAGGCCGCCCGCAAGTACATGTCGCACCAGCGTGGTGCCGTCACCGAGACCGCGGGCGACTGGGCGACGGCGTACAACCGCACGCTGCTCAGTGTCCGGCTGGATGTCGAGGGCACAGGGGACTGGTCGATGGTGGCCACCGCCGCAGCCCCTCCGCCCGTACGGGCCGGTGACCGAGCGCCTGACCTCGTGCTGCAGAGCCCGACCGGTCGCGTGACGATCCACGACCTGTGCCGCGACTCGTTCGTTGCGCTGTACTTCACCGACGTACGGCGTCGTCCGGACATCCCGGTCAACGACTCGCCGGCGTTGAAGCACTACGCCGTCTCCCGCTGGGACGCGCCGCACGACTCCGGTCTCCGGGACCGGTCCCTGTTCGACCCGGGCAGCATTGCCACGAACAGGTACGGCGTACCCGCGGAGAGCGTCGTACTGGTCCGGCCGGATGGGCACATCGCCGCGGTGGCTCCGATGGCCGCCGGGGAGGCCGAGGAGTTGTACACACATGTGACTGGCCGGGAGGTTCCATGAGCTTCGACGAGTCGCTGCGGGAGGTGTTGCTGCAGACGGACGACCTGGAGTGGGTGGAGAAGTCGCTCGCCGGGCTGTCGCACAAGATGCTGTGGCGCGACCCGGAGACCGAGGCGTCGATCGCACTGGTGCGGTTCGAGGAGGGGTCCGGGATCCCGTCGGAGCACAAGCACGCGTCGAATCAGTTCATGTTCTGCCTGTCCGGGCGGTACGTGTACCTGCCGACCGGGACCACACTGACCAAGGGCAGCTTCTACTGGAACCCCAAGGGCGTGGTGCACGGTCCGACCCGGGCCGAGGAGACCTCGATCCTGCTGGAGGTGTACGACGGGCCGCACTATCCGGAGCGCCCGTCGTTCTACGACAACGACGAGGACGCCCGCTGACATGGGTGGCTGGGACATCCACACTCACCTGATACCGCCGACCGTCCTGTCGGCGGCGTACAAGGGTGAGTTCGGGCTGGCCGTCGACAGCGGTTCGCTGGTGGTCGACGAGGAGCGGTTGCCGCTCAAGCGTCTGGCAGACCCGGCGGCCCTGCTGCACTGGATCGACGAGCAGGACCTGGACGGCGCGGTCGTGTCCGTGCCGCCCGCACTGTTCCGGTACGACGCCGGCGTCGAGTGGGCCGAGTTGGTGAACCAGGGCCTTCGGGAGCTCGCCACACCGCAGTTGCGCGTGCTCGGCCACCTGCCGCTGCTGGATGCCGAGGCGCCGTCTGTTGCCGCGTCGCTGGCCGGTGAGGGCGTCTTCAGCGGCTTCGCCCTGGGTACGCCGAGCTACGCCGGACTGGACCCGGTGTGGCGGGTGCTGCACGAAATCGAGGCTTTCACTCTTGTTCACCCGGGCCACAGTGACGACGAGCGCCTCCAGTCGTTCTACTTGACGAACCTGCTGGGGAATCCGTACGAGACCGGCCTGGCCGCGGCGTCGCTGGTCTTCGCGGATGTGGTGGGCCGGTTTCCGGGGATCCGGTTCTGTTTGTGCCATGGGGGTGGGGTGACGGCAGCGGTGGCGGGGCGGTGGCAGCGCGGGATCGACCAGGCGCGGCCGGGTATCGTCGCGCCCTCCTTGCCGGTGGCGGAGGCGTTGCGCCGGTTCTACGTGGACGACCTGGTGCACGACGAGGGGGTGCTGGAGCTGCTCGGGAAGACCTTCGGGGCGGAGCGGGTGCTGGCCGGGAGCGACTGGCCGTTCCCGATGGGCAGTGACGGGATCGTGGCCGCCCGGGCGACCGCGGCCGACGAGCTGACCCGGCCGCTGGCTCGGGAGGTTGTCGCTCAGTGAGACGCGCTCTTCGTCAGAGCGCGGGTGTGATCAGATATCAAATCGTGAACGGGGTAGAGGCATGAACGTACGGGGGCCGGTCCTGCGAAGTCATGGGCCGGGACTGCAGTTGAAGACCGAGGACGCCGAGCTGGTCGCGGGACCGGGGGAGACGCTGGTCGAGATGCGGCTCGCCGCCGTGACCCAGCAGGACCGGTCGGTGGTGGCCGGCAAACAGCCGACCCAGCCGTTCGTTCCGGGCTCAGAGGGTGCCGGTGTCGTGGTTGGCTCTGCCCTCTATGAGGCAGGGACTCCGGTGGTGATCCGCGGCGAGGGCGTCGGCGTCACCAGGCCGGGTCTCTGGGGCCGGTACGCCGTCGTACCGGACGCCGCCGTACATCGTCTTCCTGCTGGGCTGGAGCCTGCGGCTGCAGTGACGCTGCTGACTCCCGCGTTGACCGCCCACACCGCAGTACGGCGGGTGGCGGGCGTACTCGAGGGTGAGTCGGTAGTCATCACCGGGATCGGCGGACTGGTCGGGCGACTGTGTGCTGCGGTGGCGCGGTCGGCTGGTGCGTCGCGGGTGATCGGATTGGCCTGGGCCGGGGAGTCTGTCGATGCGGTGTCCGGGCTGGTCGACCAGATCGTCCGGGTGGACGAACTTGGGCAGGTCGGCCGCGAGCTGCAGTGGTGCGACGCCGCGATCGACACCGTCGGCGGTCCGGTGACCAGTGGAGTGCTCGGACACATCACTCCGGGTGGACGGATCGCCGTACTCGGCTACAAGGCCGGCGAGTTCACCACCATCGACCTGCACCAGCTGATCGGCCGGGACCTGCGGGTGCTGCCGGTGAACGTCCAGCGGACGACCATCGAGCCCGGTGCGGTCAGCCAGGCGCTGGCGGACATCGCGCTCGCGCACCCCAGAGCGGACGCCGAACTGGTGGCGGCGGACCGCGTGGGCGAGGTTCTGGACGGGTCGACGATCGGCGGACGCGTTCTGCTGGACCTCACGACGCTGAACTGACTGCCTGTTCTAGGCTGCCTGGCCTGGACCGGTGAGGCGCTCGGCTGGGCAATCTGTTGTCGGAATGCCCGAGATCACCCGGTGGCGGATACGGTTACCTCCCAGAGCTTGTCTGCGATGAAGGAGAGAGGCAGCCCGTACCCGATGACCCGACGACTCGAGCTCACACCTGGGGGACCGACCGGCCGTCGTACTCTCGCCGAAGAAGCCGCCGCCGAGTTGCACGAACTGATCCTTTCCGGTGAGCTCCCGAGTGGTACGGCGCTCCGCCTGGAGGAGCTCGCCAAGCGGCTGGACATGAGCCAGATGCCGATCCGCGAAGGACTGCGGCGGATGGCGGCGCTCGGACTGGTCGAGATCGTGCCGCACAAGGGCGCGTGGGTGCGTGAGCTCTCGATGGAGGATCTGCGCGACACGCACCAGACCCGGCTCTCCCTGGAGACGCTGGCGGTCCGGGCGGCCGCGACCCGGTTCGCCGACTCGGACGCGGCCCAGGCCCGCGACGCGCTGGCCGAGCACGTGCGGCTGTCGAAGCTCGGCGACAACATCGCCTCCCGGCAGGCGCACACCGAGTTCCACTTCGCCATCTACCGGGCCGGCGGATCCCGGTGGCTGCCGCGAGCGATCGAGCCGGTCTGGCAGAACAGCGAGCGCTACCGGTTCGGATCCCGGCAGACGAAGGCGCGGATCGAGCAGACCCGCCGCGAGCACCAGGCCATCCTGGACGCGTGCATCGCGCACGACGAGGAGGGCGCGGAGGCGGCCCTGCGCGACCACCTGGAAGGCGCCATGCAGCGCATCAGCGAGACGATGGCCCGCCGCTCCGCCAAGCCCTAGGCGAGGACTTCGAACCGGTCCTGCTGCCAACCCGCGGCGTCGAAGACCGCTCTGAGGAGCAGCCCGTCGCCGCGCCCGCCGTACGTCGTGACGAGCTCGGGGAGAGCCTTGGTCCCGAGACCGTCGTAGTACTGGTCCATCGCTCGGCGCCGGGACAGCTCGGGTGCGCCGGAGATCTCCTCCAGGGCCCTGCTGTCGGGGCAGCCGACCACCTGCCCGGAGCCGACCTGCTCGTCCGGCAGCAGTCGGCGCACGAGTTCCTCGCCGGCGCGGACGTCCTCGGCGCGCAGCCGGGCTCCCAGAGTGCGGCATGGATGTCCCTGGACGGCGAGCTGCACGGCCCGGGAGACGGCGATGTGGTCCGGGTGACCGGTGAGGCCGTCGCTGCCGACGGTGAGCACCAGCTCCGGTGAGAGGTCGCGGACGGTCCTCTCGACCGCTTCCGCGACCTCGCCCTGGTCAGCACTCGCCAGTGTCCGCGGTCCGTTCCTGCCGCCGTCGTCGATCCACTGACCCGACTCTCCGAGCCAGTCCCATTCGTCGATCCCGAGCAGCTCGCAGGAGCCGGTCAGCCGCTCGGCCGCCGTACCCATGCCCGGTGTGGCGACGCGGAGGACGACGCGCCAGCCGGCGGAGTTCAGCACCCAGGTCGCGGCGCCGGTGGCGAACACCTCGTCGTCCGGGTGGGCGTGGACCACGAGCGCCGTACGCATCCCGTGGTCAGTCGGCCAGCCGGGCCGGGAACCCACCCGTCGCGATGGGACTCCAGCGCTCCGGGGTGATGCGGATCAGGCACTTGCCCTGCGTCCGCATGGCCTCGCGGTACTCGTCCCAGTCGGGGTGCTCACCGGAGATCGACCGGTAGTAGTCGACCAGGGGCTCCACCGCGTCCGGCAGCTGGATGACCTCGCCCCGGCCGTCCACCTGCACCCACGCGCCGTTCCACTCGTCGGACAGCACGACCACACTGGTCCGCGGGTCGCGCTCCACGTTGGTGCTCTTGGCCCGCTCCGGGTACGACGAGATGACGATGCGGCCCTCGCCGTCGACACCACCGGACACCGGCGACGCCTGCGGCGTACCGTCCGCGCGGGTGGTGATCAGCAGCATGTGGTGACGGGGCCGGACGAACTCCAGCAGTCCGTCCAGATCGGTCTTGGTGTTGGTGGCAATGGTCCTCGGCATGCCTCCCACCCTATGTTCGATCAGCGCGCGGGGAGGTCCGCCGGGGTGATCAGTTGCTCCAGTTCGTCGTCGGTGAGCTGGTTGATCAGGTGCTTCGCGCGCTGCGCTTGCGGGGTCGTGGGGAGTACGCCGTCGAGCAGGTCGGGCAGGAGGAGCTCGTAGCCGGCCCGGGCTCGGGGTGAGTACCGGTGCCTGGTCCTGGCCACGGCGCTGGCGACCCGGATGGCGTGCTCGTTGCCCGCAGGTACGTCGGGCCGGTCCACCTCGCGGGCGGCGAACCGGTAGCC
Source organism: Kribbella sp. NPDC049227 (assembly GCF_043197265.1). Taxonomy (NCBI): domain Bacteria; kingdom Bacillati; phylum Actinomycetota; class Actinomycetes; order Propionibacteriales; family Kribbellaceae; genus Kribbella; species Kribbella sp. NPDC049227. Next base: position 858,261 of record NZ_JBICST010000003.1, read on the forward strand.
GTTGGCCCGGTCGCAACTCGTGCAACCGGTCGGGCCTGCGCCCAGACCGGAGCCGCATTCCGGACAGGTCAGCTGCTTGAGCGCACCGTCCACCACGCGCCACTCGAACTCGGAGGTGTCCTGCAGGACGACCTCGGCCAGTTCGCGCTCCTCCGGCGTACCTTGGTGGACGCCCGAATCGGCGCAGAACCGCTGCCAGGCGGCGTCGATACCGTCCTCGATCCGCTGCACAGCGGCGATGAACCGCGGATGATCGACCCGTCGCATGCCCGGGACTCTAGCTGTCGCGAGGGCTGTGGACAGCCGCATTGACATGATCGAACAGGTGTTCGAACATAGGTCTATGACGGGGGTCAGCGCGATCGACCAGAAGCCGGACCAGAAGGTCACGGCGCTCGACCACGCCCGCCAGCTCCTGACCCGAGCCAAAGCCCAGAAAGCCGCCCAAACCCAGTCCCCGGACCCCGAGCTCGCCCCCACCACCCGCCTCACCCCCTCCGCCTCTCCCGCCGAGCCTGCTCGGTTCGTGCCCTCTGCGGAGCGGATGCGGCGGGTGCAGCAGGCGCTGGACGCCGGCGAGGTGGATCGGCAGCTGCCGACGCTGCCTGCTGTCGCCGAGCTCCTGCCCGGGGCCGGTCTGCGCAGCGGGGCGGTCTACTCCGTGCGTACTTCGACCGCCCTGGTGATGGCGATGATGGCCGGTCCGTCCGCCGAGGGCGCCTGGTGCGGAGTGGTCGGGATGCCGTCGTTCGGCGCGGAGGCGGCGCGGGGGCTCGGGGTCGACCTCGAGCGCCTGGTGCTGGTGCCGGACCCCGGGCAGGACTGGCTCAACGTCGTCGCAGCGCTGGTCGACGCCCTGACCGTGGTCGTCGTCAGGCCGCCCGGCGAGGTGACCCCGGGGGAGGCGTCCCGGCTCGCCGCCCGTTTACGGACCCGGAAGGCGACGCTGATCTCGGTCGGTTCCTGGCCGGGGAGCGAGGCGCGGCTGGAGGTGGAGAGCAACGCCTGGACCGGCCTGGGTGACGGCGAAGGGCTGCTCTCGGCGCGGCAGGCGACCGTCGTCGTGAGCGGCCGCAGAGTCGTCGGTGGCCCCCGGCGGCACCAGCTCTGGCTCCCCGCCCCCGACGGCACCGTCCGCTCGGTCGACCCCGCCCATGAGGAAGCCCCAGGCTGGCCGGCAGAGACCACCTGGCCCGAAGAGACCACCTGGCACGAAAAGACCGCCTGGGCCGAAGGAACGGCCTGGCCGGAGGAGGCGGTGGGCTGATGGGCGACCACGGGCTGTCCTGCACGGTGGTGGTGGGCTGATGGGTGGTGGGCTGACGCGCACGCTGGTGATCTGGGTGCCGGACTGGCCGGTGACCGCGGCTGCTGTGGCCGCCGGCCGTTCCCCGGACGAACCGATCGCCATCCTCGAGAAGGGCAAGGTGCTCGCCACCTCCGCCGCCGCGCGGGCAGGTGGGGTTCGCCGGGGTCTGCGCGCCCGGGACGCGCAGTCACGCTGCCCCGAGCTCGTCGTCCTGAAGTACGACCCGGTGATCGATGCCCGGGCGTTCGACCCGGTGATCAGTTGCCTGGAGGCGATCACGCCCGGCATCCAGGTGATCCGTCCGGGCATGTGTGCGTTGAAGGCGCGCGGCCCGACCCGGTTCTACGGCGGTGAGTCCGCGGCCGCGGAGAAGCTGCTCGACCGGCTCGAGACCTTCGAGGTCCTCGGCGGCCGGGTCGGGATCGCCGACGGCCCGTTCGCGGCGGAGCAGGCGGCCCGGGCGAGCTCGGCACGGACGCGGATCCTGGTGGTCCCGCCCGGCGGGTCGCCGGAGTTCCTCGCGCCGCTCACCGTCGACGTACTCGAGCAACCGCAACTCACGGATCTGCTGCGCCGGCTCGGGCTGCGGTCGCTGGGTGCGTTCGCGCAACTGTCCGGCACCGAGGTGCTGACCCGGTTCGGTCCCGACGGCGCCTTCGCCCACCGGCTGGCCCGTGGGTCCGACGACCGTCCGGTGGTGGCCCGGGAGATCCCGCCCGAGCTCACCCGGACCCTCGACTTCGAGCCGGCCGTGGACCGGGTCGACCAGGTCGCCTTCGCGGTCCGCTCGGTCGCCGACGAGCTGATCGCCCGGCTGACCGAGCTCGGCCTGGTGTGTACGACGCTGCGGGTCGAGGTCGGCACCGAGTCCGGCCGGATCCACGAGCGGGAGTGGCTGCATCCGCGCTGGTTCTCCGCGGCCGACGTGGTGGACCGGGTCCGCTGGCAGCTGCAAGGGAGCGGTACGGCGACCAGCGAGCTGACCTCACCCGTCGTGCGGCTGCGGCTGGTCCCCGATCAGGCGGATCCGGTCGGTGCCCATGTCGACGGGCTGTGGGGTGGCGGGCCGGACGAGCGGATCCACCGGGCGCTGTCCCGGGTGCAGAGCATGCTCGGCCACGGTGCCGTCGCGTCGGTGGTGATCGGCGGCGGACGGGGGTTCGCGGAGCGGCAGACCCTGATCCCGTGGGGCGACCGCCCGGTGCCGGCTCATCCGCCGGACCAGCCGTGGCCGGGCGCGATCAGCTCCGTCGACCCGGCTCGCTGGCCGACGCTCGCACCCACCACGATCTTCCCCGCGCCGCTGCGGGCGAAGGTGTACGCCGAGGACGGCAGCGAGGTCTCGGTCAGCGCCCGGGGCGCCCTCACCGGCGCCCCCACCGCCTTCCGCCTGGATCCGGCCCCACAAGTTGCCGACAGCAACAAGCTGCATCCGATCACCGCCTGGGCCGGTCCCTGGCTGACCCACGAACGCTGGTGGGACCCCAGCACCGAGTCCCGCCAAGCCCGCTTCCAGTTCCAGACCGCCGACACCCGCGCCTGGCTCTTCACCCTGCACCGAACCACCTGGCAAGCCCAAGCCACCTACGACTGACCGACCGAGCCACCCGAGCCGCCCGAGGCCGGCCGACCGGAAAATGCCGCGATCGGAGGACCGCGGCACGTCTAGGTTTGGCTGCATGCACAGGAGCAGGGTGTCGACGTTCTTGATCGATGTGCACCAGGACGAGGTGCCCGGAGCGGTCGGGTTCTGGTCGCAGGCGCTCGGGGTGCGGACCTCGTCGCCGCCCGGAGAGCCGCAGTTCACGTCGTTGCACGACGGCCTGCCCGGGTATGTGCTGGCGATCCAGTCGATCGACGACGCGCCGCGGTACCACCTGGACATCGAGACCGACGACGTCGCCGCGGAGGTCGCGCGGCTGACCGGTCTGGGTGCCGTCGAGGTATCGAGCTGGCAGGGCTGTCACGCGCTGCGGGCACCCGGTGGGCATCTGCTCTGCGTGATCCCGGTGCACAGCGAGCCGGAGTACTTCGCCGAACACTCGACCACGTGGGGGAGTGAATGACGCTCGTCGTCCGGGACCTCGTGCCCGCCTTCCTGGAGTTCTGGACCGACCCGAACAGACAGTGGGACGGGTACGCCGAACGGCACCCGGAAGTGCTCAACGACTTCACCCGCACGGGACGCACCCTCGAGCCCGAGCGCCTGGAGAAGGCCCTTGCGACCTACCCCGAACTGGAAGCACGCATCCGCGCCAACGCACCACACGCCACCCGCTGGATCGAGGAGGCTGCCGCACGCGTCGTACCCATGCTGGAGGCGGAGCACGTCGACATCCACGGCGTCGCGATGGTCGGGCTGGGTACGTCGAACGGCTGGGTCGACAACGGCACCCTGTACCTCGCGGTCGAGATGATCCCGGACGAGCGGTCGGCCGAGATCCTCGCAGCCCACGAGATCGCCCATGCGCTGCAGCTCCCACTGCCGGACCACCCCTGGCCCGACGCCGGACCGCTCGGCCGGTCGATCTACAGCGAGGGCTTCGCCACCGCACTGACCGCGGAGCTTTTCCCGCAGTACGACCTCGCCGAGCACCTCTGGTTCGAACCCGGGCACGACGACTGGCTCGCCGACTGTGAGAGCCGGCGGCAGGAGGCCGAGGCGGCCATCCTGGCGGACCTCGACTCCGAGGACGACGCCGTCAGCGGTCGCTACCTCACGATGAGCGGACAGACCGACTTCCCGAAGCGCATCGGGTACCTCGTCGGCACCCGCGTGCTCCAGGCGTTGCGCCGCGACCACACCTGGCCGGAGCTGGCCCGCTGGTCGACCGGCCGGGCGATGGACGAGGTTCGTGCGAGGCTGTCGGCATGAGCGACCTGGCGGGAACGTTCCAGTACGAGGCAGTCGCAGAGGCGTATCAGCATCGGCCGCCGTACCCGGACGAGGTGTTCGACCGGCTCGAAGCGCTCATCACCGACGAGCCGAGGACGGTGCTCGACATCGGCGCCGGAGAGGGAGCGATCGCGCGGCCGCTGGCGCCGAGGGTCGAGCGGGTCGACGCGATCGACGTCTCTCCGGCGATGGTCGACGCGGGCCGCAGCCGGCCGGGCGGTGATCACCCCAACCTGCGCTGGCAGGTGAGCGGCATCGAGACCGCCGAGCTGCACGGTCCGTACGCCCTGGTGACCGCGGGCGCCAGCATCCACTGGATGCCCTGGGAGGAGACGTTCGCCCACATCGTCCCGCAGCTGACACCGAACGCGCAGCTCCTGATCATCGAGCACGGCCCGGTCGACATGCCGTGGTGGGACGACGTCGCGGTCACGACCAAGCGTCATTCGCGCAACCAGAACTACAACCCGGCGTACAGCGTGGTCGATGCCATCCAGGAGCGGGGACTGCTGGAGCTGACAGGCGCCGTGCGGACCACGCCGATCACCTTCGAGCAGCGCGTTGCCGACTACATCGAGCAGTTCCACTCGACCTCGTCACTCGCTCGGGACCTGATGTCCGACGAGGAGGCTGCCGAGTTCGACACCGCGGTCGAGCAGGCGGTCACGCCGTACGCGAAGGACGGCGTCCTGGAGTTGCAGGTCGTCGCCCAGCTGAGCTGGGGCCGTCCGCTCGCACCTTAGAGCGCGTCCGCGCGACCCTGAAGGTAGAGCTGCTCGGGAACGCTCTGCGTCAGCCGCGCCGCCTCCTGGTACGCCTCCCGAGCAGCGGCTAGGTCGCCGGACAGCTCGAGCAGGTGCGCGCGTACGGCGGCCAGCCGGTGATGGTCGCGCAACGCGGGGTCGGCGTCGTCGAGCAGCGCGAGCCCGGCGGTGGGCCCGTGCACCATGGCGACGGCGACGATCCGGTTCAGCGTGATCATCGGGCCGGGTGCCATCGTCTCGAGGAGTTCGAACAGCATCAGGATCTCGCGCCAGTCGGTGTCCTCGGCGCGCTTCGCCTCGTCGTGCACCGCCGCGATCGCCGCCTGCAGCTGGTACGGCCCGACCGGTGCGGTGCGCAGGGTCGAGGCGATCAGCTCAGTACCTTCTGCGATCGCGACGGCGTCCCACACCGAGCGGTCCTGCTCCGGCAACGGCACCAGCGCACCGTCGGCCGTCGTACGGGCCGGCCGACGGGCATCCGTGAGCAGCATCAGTGCCAGCAGCCCGGCGACCTCGCCCTCGTCCGGCAACTGCTCCCGCAACTGCCGGGTCAACCGGATCGCCTCCGTGCTGAGCTCGACCCGGTGCAGCGACGAGCCGGACGACGCGGTGTACCCCTCGTTGAAGATCAGATACAGCACCTGCAGTACGGCGGCCAGTCGCTCGGGCTGCTCGGCCGCCGGCGGCAGCGCGAACCGGGCACCCTGCAGTTTCGCCTTCGCCCGGCTGATCCGCTGCCCGATCGTTGCCTCCGGCACCAGAAAGGCCCGGGCGATCTCGCCCGTGGTGAGGCCGCCGACCGCACGCAGAGTGAGCGCGATCTGCGACTGCGGCGTCAGCGCCGGGTGGCAGCACAGCATCAGCAGCGTCAGCGAGTCGTCGACCGACGGCGCCGGATCCGGCGGGGGAGTCTCCAACGCGACCGTCTCCTCGCGCCGCTGCCGAGCAGCCTCGCTCCGCAGTACCTCGATCCGCCGCCGCGACGCGACCGTGATCAGCCAGCTGCGCGGGTTGTCCGGTACGCCGTCGCCCGGCCACTGCTGCGACGCGGCCAGCAGCGCCTCCTGGACCGCGTCCTCGCACGCGTCGAAGTCGCCGTACCGGCGGACCAGCGCGCTCAGGACCTGAGGTGCCTGCTCGCGCAGCAGTTCCTCGATCGGCATCAGGTGTACGCCGACAGATCGCGGACCGGCCGTACCTCGACGACGCTGAACGGTGCCTCCGGGATCTGCCCGACGATCTCCACGGCACGGTCCATGGAGTCGCAGTCGAGCAGGTAGAACCCGGCCAACTGCTCCTTGACCTCGGCGAACGGGCCGTCGGTGGTCATCGGGAGACCGTCGCGGATGAGCACCTGCTTCGTGGCGGCGGGATCGTCCAGCGACTCCGACGCGATCAGCTCTCCGCGGGCCGCGAGCGCCTCGTGCAGGGCGGCGTACCCGGCCATCCCTTCCTTCTTCTGCTCGTCGCTCAACGCGTCCCAGACCTTGCGCGACTCCGGATTGCCGTAGATCAGCACCAGGAACTTCATCGCCACCCCTCCCGTTCTCCAAGCTAAGCCTCCATCCGTGGATCCTGGCCCGCTGCCAGGATCCACGGATCGAGGCTAAGCATCACCCTTGCGTATCGATCGGGTCACTGGTTTGCAGCGGGCGTAGCGGGATCGGTGACGACGCGTTCTGGTATCAGGGGAATGTCGGGGCTGCCCCGCCATGGCCGGGCGTAAACCTGTCCGGCCGCCCAAGTACAGTTACGACCGGTATCCAGGGTGAGAGGGAGGGGTCGCGTGCCGGATGTGGAAGTGTCCGATCGGGTACTCACGATCCCGAACGCGCTCAGCTTCCTCCGGTTGCTGGGAGTGCCGCTGTTCCTGTGGCTGATCCTCGGGCCGCAGGAGGACGGCTGGGCGCTGCTGGTGCTGGCCGTGTCCGGGTTCACCGACTGGGCCGACGGCCAGATCGCCCGGCGGATGAACCAGACCACCCGGCTCGGGCAGATGCTCGACCCGGTCGCGGACCGGCTCTACATCTTCGCCACCGTGATCGGCCTGGCGCTGCGCGACATCATTCCGTGGTGGCTGGCGATCGCGCTGCCGCTGCGGGACCTGCTGCTCATCTTCACCCTGCCGGCGCTGCACCGCCGCGGCTTCAACGCGCTGCCGGTGCACTTCCTCGGCAAGTCGGCGACCTTCTGCCTGCTGTACGCGTTCCCGCTGCTCCTGCTCGGCGATGGCGACAGCACCCTCAACACGCTCGCCAGAGTGTTCGGCTGGGCGTTCGCGATCTGGGGGACCGGGCTGTACTACTGGGCCGGCGCCCTGTACTTCGCCCAGCTCCGCCACCTCGTCCAGACGGTGAAACCGATCAACGACCCGGCCGGGTAGCACAGTGACCCAGCCGGCCCCACCCAAGCCGCGGCGCGTCGACGCGTCGATGTCGCTGCTGAACAACCTCATGGCCCACCCGCTCGACGAGGGGTACGCCGTGGCGGCCCGGACCCGCCCGAAACAGGACGGGCGCCCGGCGAAGGCCCGGCACCGCGTGATGCTGGTGGTGGCGCTGCTCGTCCTCGGGTTCCTGCTCGCGGTCGCGGCCTCGCAGAACTACCGCAGCGCGCCCGAGGCGGAGAAGCAGCGCAAAGAGCTGATCACCCGGATCAACCAGGCCGACACCCAGCTGAACGGCCTGCGCACCCGGCAGTCGCAGCTGGCCGACGAGGTACGCCGGTTGCAGGCGAGCGGACTGAGCAACACGAGCTCGGGCGCGGTGCTTCAGCAGCAGTTGGACGCCCTCGAGCTGCAGACCGGCGCGATCGCGGCCACCGGGCCGGGGATCAAGGCGGTCATCGACGACGCGAAGGACGCCGACAAAGAGGGCCGGCTGCTCGACGTCGACCTGCAGCAGCTGGTCAACGGGCTGTGGACCTCGGGCGCGGAGGCGATCTCGGTGAACGGTCACCGGCTGACCTCGATGACCGCGATCCGCGGCGCCGGGAGTGCGATCACGGTCGACTACAGCTCGCTCACCCCGCCGTACACGGTGCTCGCGATCGGTGACACCACGACCATGCCGGCCCGGTTCTCGCAGAGCTCGGGCGGCCAGTGGGTGCAGTACCTGGTCAGCAACTTCGATGTCCGGATGACGATCACGACGGAGGACTCCTTGCTGGTGCCGGCCGATGCGACCATCGCGCTGCGATACGCGAAGGTGAGTGGACCGAGATGATCGCCGTACTCGGACTGGTGATCGGTGTCGTGATCGGCCTGCTGGTCGCGCCCGATGTCCCGGAGTGGGCCCAGCCCTACCTGCCGATCGCGGTGGTGGCCGCGCTCGACGCCGTGTTCGGGGCGCTGCGCGCGTTCCTGGACGGGATCTTCGACGACAAGGTGTTCGTCGTGTCGTTCGTGTCCAACGTGCTGATCGCGGCGCTGATCGTCTACCTCGGCGACCAGCTCGGCGTCGGCTCCCAGCTGTCCACCGGCGTGGTCGTCGTCCTGGGCATCCGCATCTTCACCAACATGGCCGCGATCCGGCGGCACATCTTCCGGGCCTGACATGAGCGACGACACCCCTGAGACCAGCAAGCCGGATCCGGTCGAGCAGCCGCATCCGGACGAGCCGACCCCGATGCCGCAGGCCAAGCCCAAGCCCCGGACACCGAACCTGGCACTGCGCCGGCTGCGGACCGGGTTCAAGCCGTCCCGCGGCCAGGCGATCGTGGCCGTCGTACTGGCGCTGGTCGCCTGCGTGGCCGTCGTCCAGGTCCGGGTCAACCGCGCCGACGACGGCTACCAGAACGCGCGCCGCGAGGACCTGATCGCGATCCTGGACGGCCTGGGGCAGAACACCCGCCGGCTGGAGAGCGAGATCGCCGAGCTGGAGGAGCGGAAGAACTCGCTGTCCTCCAGTGCGGACAAGGCCCAGACCGCCCGCGAGCAGGCCGAGGCCCAGGTCCGCACGCTCGGCATCCTGGCCGGCACACTGCCCGCCCAGGGCCCGGGGGTCCGCATCACGCTGAACGACCCCGAGGCGAAGATGACGTCGAGCAACCTGCTGGACGCGATCGAGGAACTGCGCGACGCCGGCGCCGAGGCGATCCAGATCAACGGCGCCGCCCGGGTGGTCGCGAGCACGGACCTCGTCGACGACGCCCCGGGGATCCGGATCGACGGCCAGAAGCTGAACTCGCCGTACGTGATCGAGGCGATCGGGGAGTCGCACAATCTGGCCGAGGCGGCCAACTTCCCCGGCGGCCTGGTCAGTGAGGTGACCGGTCCGCAGGTCGGCGGAACAGCCGAGGTGACCGAGCTTCCGCAGGTCCAGATCACCGCCTTGCACGCCCCGGAGGAGCATCGCTACGCTCGCCCGGCGCCCAGCCCGACCAAGTAGCTGTTCGAGCGAAAGAGGAACGAAGGTGTATCCCGAAGACCTGAAGTACACGGCCGAGCACGAATGGGTGAAGGCCGACGGCGACGGCCCGGTGCGGGTCGGCATCACCGACTTCGCGCAGGACGCGCTCGGTGACATCGTGTACGTGCAGCTACCCGAGGTGGGCAGCGCGGTACGGGCCGGTGACGCCTGTGGCGAGCTGGAGTCGACCAAGAGCGTGAGCGACCTGTTCGCCCCGGTGAACGGCACGGTGACCGCGGTCAACGAGTCGCTCGCCGACCAGCCCGACCTCGTCAACAGCGACCCGTACGGCGAGGGCTGGCTGCTCGACATCGACGTCGAGGACACCGCCGAGGTCGAGGCGCTGATGGACGCCGAGACCTACCAGGGTCAGCTCGACCCGAGTTGACCGCGGCCGGCTTGCCGGCTCCTGATAGGTTGGCCGGACCTCAACCGCTGGTCGAGGGTTGAGGTCCGCGAATCTGCGTCCACACTTGTTCATACGGGGTCTACGAAAACGTCGCCGGACCGCCGGCGATCGGGAGGATCACAGCATGCCGTTCTGCAACCAGTGCGGGCACGAGAACTCTGAGGGCAGCCGGTTCTGTTCGCAGTGCGGAGCGATGCTTCCTGGCGCGGATCGCCCGGCGGCAGCCCCGGCGACGCCGCCGACCCCCGGTGTCACCGACACCGCGATGCTGACCCCGATCGGCGCCGAGCCGGAGCCCGAGCGGGCCGGCGAGCCGCTGTCGCTGGAGGACGAGGCCGCGGTCGGCGCACTGCCGGCCGGCTCTGCCCTGCTGATCGTCCAGCGCGGCCCGAACGCGGGCAGCCGGTTCCTGCTCGACGTCGACGTGGTCACCGCCGGCCGGCACCCGGACAGCGACATCTTCCTCGACGACGTGACCGTGTCCCGCCGGCACGCGGAGTTCCGCCGGGACCCGTACGGCGTCAAGGTGCGCGACGTGGGCAGCCTGAACGGCACCTACGTGAACCGCGACCGGATCGACGAGGTCCAGCTGACCAACGGCGACGAGGTCCAGATCGGCAAGTACCGCTTGGTGTACTACGCCAGTGGCCAAGCCTGAATCGTCTGCCGAAGGCCGCGGCATCGGGGAGGTGCTGCAGCTCCTGCGGGCCGAGTTCGCCGACGTCACCATCTCGAAGATCCGGTTCCTCGAGGCCGAGGGACTGGTGACGCCGGCCCGGACCGCCTCGGGCTACCGGAAGTTCAGCTCGGCCGATGTCGAGCGGCTGCGCTATGTGCTGACCGCGCAGCGCGACCAGTACCTGCCACTGAAGGTGATCAAGGAGCATCTCGGCGCGATCGACCGCGGCCTGCGCCCGGCGGCCGGAGGTCCTCCGGTCGCGCCGGGTTCGTTGCCGGAGACGCCCGGTCTGCCGGTCGCCGAGGACTTCGGTGCCGCGGGCATCGAGCTCAAGCTGACCCGGGACGAACTGCGAGCCGCCGCGGGCATCTCCGCCGAATTGCTCGACCAGGTCGAGAGCCACGGGCTGGTGGTGGCCAGCGGCAACCACTACGACGGCGACGCGATCCTGGTCGCCAAGCTGGCCGGTGAACTGGCCGGCTACGGGATCGAGCCCCGGCACCTGCGCCTGTTCCGTACGGCGGCCGATCGCGAGGCCGGCCTGATCGAGCAGGTCACCGGGCCACGCCGTACCGAACAGACCGGCGAACTCGCCGCGCTGGCGGTCCGGTTGCATGCCGCCCTGGTCCGCTCCCGCCTACCACACTGAGCCCACCGTCCACGGCACCCGCCGGGGACTGCCCGGGGCTGCCCCGCGGAGTAGGCTGAAGGTGTGCGCGAAGTCGACGTGGTCGGAGTCCGGGTTGAGATGCCCTCGAGTCAGCCGATTGTGCTGCTCCGGGAGGTCGGCGGAGAGCGGTACCTGCCGATCTGGATCGGCGCGGCCGAGGCCAGCGCGATCGCCTTCGCCCAGCAGGGCATGGAGCCGCCGCGGCCGTTGACCCACGATCTGTTCGCCGAGACTCTGCGGGTGCTCGGGCACACGCTCAGTCAGGTCCGGATCGTGAATCTCACCGACGGCGTGTTCGAGGCGATCCTGGTGTTCGACGACAAGACCGAGATCTCGGCCCGGCCGTCGGACTCGATCGCGCTGGCGCTGCGCACCGGGACACCGGTGTTCTGCACCGAGGAGATTCTGGCCGAGGCGGGCATCCCGGTTCCGGACAGTGAGACGACGAACACCGACGAGGTGGAGGAGGAAGAGGAGGTCGAGCGGTTCCGTGAGTTCCTCGACCAGGTGACTCCGGAGGACTTCGACAAGAGCTGAGGACCGGGCTGGTTTTGACCCGCGTGGTACAGGGCCAGGTAGGTAACGATTCGAGCGGCAACCGCGACACGCTCACGGCTCGGTGCGGTTGTCGTTGACCCTCCCTGGTCGGCGGCTTACCTTGAAGGAGTTGTGGGGTGTTGTCACTCCACGGAAGTGACCCGTTCCAGTCGGTACCCAGGGAGGCTCAGGCGTGACACGCACCGGCGACACGGATCTGACGGCGCAGTCGACGTCCGAAGCACGCGCCGAGGCGGCCGCTGCCGCCGGCGTCCAGGGCCTGCTCTTCGACGACGACCTGCGGCCGATGCCGGAGGATGTCGGGTTCCGCGGACCGACGGCCTGCCACGCGGCCGGGATCACCTACCGTCAGCTCGACTACTGGGCCCGCACCGGCCTGGTCTCCCCGTCCGTGCGCCCGGCGACCGGTTCCGGGACGCAGCGGTTGTACGGTTTCCGTGACGTCTTGTTGCTGAAGGTGATCAAGCGGCTGCTGGACGCCGGGATCTCGCTGCAGCAGATCCGGACCGCGATCGCCCACCTGAGCAAGCGCGGCATCGACGACCTGACCCAGATCACGCTGATGAGCGACGGCGCCTCGGTCTACATGTGCACGTCGCCGGACGAGGTGATCGACCTGCTGGCAGGCGGCCAGGGGGTGTTCGGGATCGCCCTCGGCGGTGTCTGGCGCGAGGTCGAGGGCTCGCTGTCCGAGCTGCCCACCGAGCGGGCCGACGGCCATGAGGACGGCGATCAGCACGCGAATGATGAACTCGCGGCCCGGCGCCGCGCACGCATGACCGGCTGAGACCCTTCCTTCATCCTGTGCGCCCACTCACCGCTGATTCACTGCGCGGTGTGTGGGCGACTCTGTTGTTGCCCCTCAACGCGGACGACTCCATCGACTTCGCGCGCCTGCAGGCCCAAGTCGACGTCCTGGGCGCCAGTCCGTTGGACGGCTTGTATGCGCACGGCACGGCGGGCGAGTTCCACACGCTGACCGAGGACGAGTTCGATCGGATCAACGAGCTGCTCGCGGGAGCGGCCAAGCCGTTCCAGATCGGCGCGAGCCACCCGTCCGCCCAGCTGCAGTTGGATCGCGTACGTCGAGCCGCCGCGCTGGCACCCGGTGCGATCCAGGTGATCCTGCCCGACTGGCTGCCCTTGAACGACCGGGAGGCGCTCGACTTCCTCCGCCGCGTCGCGGACACCGCCGGTGACGTGCCGCTCGTTCTTTACAACCCACCGCACGCGAAGACCCCCGTGCGTCCAGAGCTGCTGACGTCGCTGGCCGCCGCCGTGCCGGGTCTGATCGGTCTGAAGACCGCGGGTGGGGACAAGGCATGGTTCGAGCAGGCGCTGAAGTCCGGCATGTCCATCTTCGTGCCAGGGCACTTCCTCGCGACCATGTCGCTACTCGGTGCGCACGGCAGCTACTCGAACGTCGCGGCGCTCTCGCCCAACGGCTCGGTGGAGCACGCCCGCGACCTGGACGTCGAACGCCGGATCGGCGAGTTCTTCGGGCAGCACGTCGTACCGCTGCAGAAGGCGGGGTTGTCGAACCCGGCACTGGACAAGTTCCTTGCCGCGGTCGGGGACTGGGCGGACGTCGGTACGCGGGTTCGCTGGCCGATGGTGTCGGCGACCCAGGAGCAGGTCAACGCAGCCCGGCCGGCCGCCAGGCGACTGCTGCCCGAACTCTTCGCGGATTCCTGGTAGCCTCGGGACAGCCGTTCACAGCACTCGGGAGAGACCCGTGCGATCGGGCGCCGAAGGGGCAATTCCTCCCCGGAACCTCTCAGGCCCATGGACCGAGTGTCACAGGCGACTCTGAAGCGTGCGCTGCTCGGCGTGACAGAGGGGGAGGCGACCGGAAGCACTGTCAGCAACGGAGCCTCTTGATGAACAACTCACCCCAGATCTCTGCGGCGTTCGCCGACCGGCACATCGGACCACGGCCGGACGAGGTCGCCCGGATGGTGGAGCTGCTCGGGTACGACGACGTCGACGCGCTCGTGGACGCCGCCGTACCGGAGTCGATCCGGTCCACCGAGGCGCTCCGGCTGCCCGAACCGGCCTCCGAGGTCGACGCGCTGACCGAACTCCGTCAGCTCGCCGCCCGCAACACCGTGGCCACCTCGATGATCGGCCAGGGGTACTACGGCACCTTCACCCCGTCGGTGATCGTCCGCCGCCTGGTCGAGAACCCGGCCTGGTACACCGCGTACACGCCGTACCAGCCGGAGATCTCCCAGGGCCGGCTCGAGGCGCTGCTGAACTTCCAGACCGTGGTGTCCGACCTGACCGGCCTGCCGACCGCGAACGCGTCGCTGCTGGACGAGGGGACCGCGGCCGCCGAGGCGATGACACTGGCCCACCGGTCGAACAAGAAGAGCAAGTCCGACCGCTTCCTGGTCGACGCTGACTGCTTCGACCAGACCATCGCCGTCGTGCGGACCCGGGCCGAGGCGCTCGGCATCGAGGTCGTCGTCGCGGACACCACCGACGGTCTGCCGGACGGCGACTTCTTCGGTTTCCTGGTGCAGTACCCGGGCGCCGGCGGTGTGGTCCGCGACCTGAAGCCGCTGATCTCCGCCGCGCACGAGCGCGAGACCCTGGTGGCGGTCGCCTCCGATCTGCTCGCGCTGACGTTGCTGGAGGCACCGGGTGAGGCCGGCGCCGACATCGTGATCGGCTCGTCCCAGCGCTTCGGCGTACCGCTGTTCTACGGCGGTCCGCACGCCGGCTTCATGTCCGTCCGCGCCGGTCTCGAGCGGTCGTTGCCCGGTCGCCTGGTCGGTGTCTCCGTCGACGCCGACGGCGCACCGGCGTACCGGCTGGCGTTGCAGACCCGGGAGCAGCACATCCGCCGCGAGAAGGCGACCTCCAACATCTGTACGGCGCAGGTCCTGCTCGCCGTGGTCGCGTCGATGTACGCCGTCTACCACGGGCCGGACGGCCTGAAGGCGATCGCCGACCGTGTCCACGAGTACGCGGGCAAGCTGGCCGCCTCGCTGCGCGCCGGTGGCGTGGAGGTTGTCCACGGCACCTTCTTCGACACCGTGCTCGCGCGCGTCCCCGGTCGAGCCGCCGACGTGGTCGACGCCGCCCGGCAGAACGGGATCTGGCTGCGCCTCGTCGACGCGGACCACGTCGGCATCACCTGCGACGAGAAGACCGACGTCGCCGCGGTGACCCGGGTCTGCGTGTCCTTCGGCGTCCGGTACGACGCTTCCGCCGAGGCGGCCGGTCTGCCCGAGGCGGTTCGCCGTACGACGGAGTACCTGACGCACCCGGTGTTCAACACGCACCGGTCCGAGACGGCGATGCTGCGGTACCTGCGCAAGCTGTCCGACTACGACTACGCGCTCGACCGCGGCATGATCCCGCTCGGCTCGTGCACGATGAAGCTGAACGCGACCACCGAGATGGAGCCGGTCACCTGGCCGGAGTTCGCCGATCTGCACCCGTTCGCGCCGATCGAGGACGCGGCCGGGTACGTGAAGCTGATCAGTCAGTTGGAGCGCTGGCTGGCCGAGGTCACCGGCTACGCGAAGGTCTCGATCCAGCCGAACGCCGGCTCTCAGGGTGAGCTGGCCGGTCTGCTCGCGATCCGCGGGTACCACCGCGCGCAGGGCGATCAGGACCGCAACGTCTGCCTGATCCCGGCCAGTGCGCACGGCACCAACGCCGCCTCCGCGGTGATGGCCGGCATGAAGGTGGTCGTTGTCAAGGGCAACGACGACGGCACGATCGACCTGTCCGACCTGCGGGCGAAGGCGTCCGAGCACGCGTCGAAGCTTGCGGCCATCATGATCACGTACCCCTCGACGCACGGGGTCTACGAGGAGAGCGTTCGCGAGGTCTGCCAGATCGTTCACGACCACGGCGGCCAGGTGTACGTCGACGGCGCGAACCTGAACGCGCTCCTCGGCCTGGCGAAGCCCGGTGAGTTCGGCGGCGACGTCAGCCACCTGAACCTGCACAAGACGTTCTGCATCCCGCACGGCGGTGGTGGTCCGGGTGTCGGCCCGGTGGCCGTGGCCGCGCACCTGGCGCCGTACCTGCCGAACCACCCGCTGCTGGACGAGGCCGGTCCGGACTCCGGTGTCGGCCCGATCAGCGCGGCGCCGTTCGGTTCGGCCGGCGTACTGGCGATCTCGTGGGCCTACATCCGGATGATGGGTGCCGAGGGTCTGACCGCCGCGACCAAGGCCGCCGTACTGACGGCGAACTACGTGGCGAAGCGGCTCGAGGGTGCCTTCCCGGTGCTCTACACCGGCGAGAACGGCCTGGTCGCGCACGAGTGCATCCTGGATCTGCGGCCGATGACCAAGGAGACCGGGATCAGCGTCGACGACGTCGCGAAGCGGCTGATCGACTACGGCTTCCACGCACCGACCATGTCGTTCCCGGTCGCGGGCACGCTGATGGTGGAGCCCACCGAGTCCGAGGACCTCGGCGAACTCGACCGGTTCTGCGACGCGATGATCGCGATCCGGCACGAGATCGACCGCGTTGCGGCGGGGGAGTGGCCAGCCGGTGACAACCCGCTGGTGAACTCGCCGCACACCGCCGAGTCGGTGATCAACGACAAGTGGGACCACGCCTACACCCGCGAGGAGGCGGCGTTCCCGCGCTCGGTCGACCGGACCTCGAAGTACTGGCCGCCCGTCCGCCGCATCGACGGCGCCTACGGCGACCGCAACCTCATCTGCTCCTGCCCCGCCCCGGAGGCCTTTGAGTGACTTCCGTTCGTCCTGTTACCGCCGACGCTCTGTACGCCGAGATCGCCGCTGCGCAGAGCGAATGGAAGTTGCCCTCGGTCAACGCGGGGGTGGTGCGTGACGGTGCACTGGTGTGGACCGGGTCGCGCGGGAGGTTCGCGACGGCGGACGGTGGTGCGCCCGGTCCGGATGTGCAGTATCGGATCGGGTCGATCACCAAGACGCTGACGGCGATCCTGGTGATGCAGTGCCGCGACGACGGGCTGCTCGCGCTGAACGATGCCGTGGGCAAGCATCTGCCGGGGATCGCGTTCGGCGACCGGACCGTGCGGCACCTGCTCGCGCACTCGGGCGGCATGAACGCCGAGCCGGAAGGTCCTTGGTGGGAACGCAATCCGGGGGTCTCGTTCGATGAGCTGACGGCGGCGATGGATGAGTCCCAGGCGGTAGGCCCGGCCGATCGCCGGCATCACTACTCGAACCTCGGCTACGCCTTGCTCGGTGAGATGGTGGCCCGGCTGCGGGGCGAGCCCTGGCTTCAACTGGTGCAGTCCCGCATCCTCGATCCGCTGGAGCTGCGGCGTACGTCGTACTTCCCGTCGGGTCCGGCCGCCCAGGGTTTCTCCGTGCATCCGTTCAGTGGGCGGCTGCTGGAGGAGCCCGCTCACGACTCCGGGGCGATGGCGCCGGCCGGGCAGTTGTGGAGCACGATCGAGGATCTGGCGAAGTACGCGATGTTCTGGATCGACCCCGTGCACGAGATCCTCAGCCGCGACACGGTCGAGGAGATGGCGTCACCCGCAGCCTCGGACCCACGCGAGAAACTGACCGCTTCCTACGGTTTGGGTCTCCGGCTGATTGCCGACGATCCGCAACTGTTCATCGGGCACACCGGCTCGATGCCCGGCTTCCTCGCCGGGCTGTTCGTCGACCGGACCCGCCGAGTGGGTGCGGTGACGTTGGGCAACGCGACGTACGGCCGTGTCGCATCCCTGCCACCGGACCTCGTGCGCATCCTCGTCACCCACGAACCGGTCCTGCCGCAGGAATGGATGCCCGAGCCGTCGCTCATCCAGGGCGATGACCTGCTGGGCCACTGGTACTGGGGCAACACCCCACTCACGATCTCCGTCTCGGCAGGCATCCTCACCATGACCGGCGGCCTGACCACCCGGCTGTCCCCACTGGCCCGCGACCTCTACCAAGGCCGCGACGGCTACCTGGCCGGCGAAACGCTCCGAGTCCATCGCGAGGGCTCCCGCATCACCCACCTCACCGTCGCCACCTTCACCCTCACCCGCAACCCCTACGGCGCCTGAGGGATCGTCAGGGTGTAGACGCCTGGCTTCGGTCGGCTGTGCAGTTCGTCCTCCAACCGGCGGGCCTCGTCGTGGCGGCCTAGTGCACGGAGGGTTTGGATCACCGTCTGGAGTGCGGGTGTCGTTCGGCGGACGGTCAGGGCCTCCTGGTACGCCGCCAGTGCCTCCTCGAGTCGGTGGGCCGCCCGGAGGTCGTCCCTCAGCAGACCGAGTGCGAGCTTCTCGTTGTCGTCGCCGTTGCGCAGGTTGGCTCTCAGGATCGCGACGGCTACCTCGCCGGCGAGAAGCTCCGCGTCGTCCGCAACGGCACCCAGATCGACCACCTGAACATCGCCACGTTCGTCCTGACCAGAACGCCCTACGGGCTGGCGTCCTGAGTCGGGACACTGGTGTCCCGACTCAGGACACTAGGAGATGATCTCGACAAGGCGTAGAGATTCGGCTGGACCGGTGACCGAGAGCTCGGCGACTTGGCCGATGCCTTTCACGTAGTACTTGTTGTCCAGCACATCCGGCTCGAGTGCGGTGGTCTCGGCTGTACGGAGGGCATGGCGGAAGGTGCCGAGGGGGATGGTCACCGTAGTGTTGCGGCCGATGAGCCAGAAGATGTCCTCGGCGTGGCCGGCGTACCATTCCTGGCGGAACTTGCGCCCGAGTTGCGGACGGGCCTGCATGAAGACACCGGGCTGGGCGCCGTTCACGCCCGCATGGAAGCTGCCTTCACGGCTGATGACGCGGCCGTGCGCGTCCAGCTCGGCGGTGTCCTCGCCGAAGTACCAGACGTTGCCGCAGCGGTCCTGGGCGTAGTAGTCGCTGGTGCGCTCGTGCAGCACGTTGTTCAGGTAGAGGCGGTCCTCGACGACCCTGGTCCGGACTCCCGCGATCACCCTGGTACGCGGCGTCGGGGCGAACAGGTCGAGGGCCTTCTCGCCGTCCTTGACGCCGGTGGAGACGAGCGTGCGGCCAGGTTTGAGCGGGAACCACGGGTTGGTCACGTTCGGGGAGAAGTCCGCGGGGTCGAACTCCGGGTGGTAGCGGCTGCCCGGTCCGAAGACCGGTAGCTTGCAGGTCGACGGGTGGTGGTGCTCCCGGTACGCGGTGCTGGTGGTGGGGGTCGCACCGGCCAGCAGGGCCGTGACTGCGAACAGCACACCAGGTTTCAGCCAAGCGATCATGAGCAGCGCTCCTTTCGTTCACGGTCAGCCTGCGACCGGTGCGCTGAACCAGGCCTGAACAGGTGAGGATCGCCACTCCTTGGGTGGTGGAGTTGACACGGTGCGTGAGGCGGGAGAAAAGTTAGGCCTGCCTTAGTAAGGCTTGCCTTACTCGACAACTTCCCGGGAGATCTGGTGCCGCATCCTGCGCGTCTGACCGCGTTGCCCTCGCCTGTGCGCAACCCGTTCGATTCCGCGTGGCCGTTCGCCTCGACTGTGTCCGATCGTGACCGAGGGCCGCTCCCGCACGGATCGCCGGCGGAGGTACTGCGCCGGACCGCCGAGGTGCTGGGCGAGCCGCGGGTGCCGTCGACCGGGGTGGGTGAGTCGGCCGCGCTGGACCTGATCGCGGGGCTGCTCGACGAGCACGGGATCGACCTGAGCCACCCGCACGCGGCCGCACACCTGCAGCCGCCGGTCCTGCAGGTGGCGGTCGACGCCGACGCGCTGGCGTCCGCGAGCAACGCGTCCATGGACACCTACGACTCCGGTCCGGCGACGCTCGCGATCGAGCAGTGGGTGGTGAAGGCGCTGGCCGGGCTGGCCGGCTTCGGTCCGGAGGCGGACGGCGTACTGACGCCCGGCGGCTCGATCTCGAACCTTCTGGCCGTGCTGATCGCCCGCGACAGCGCCGCCGCCGCAATCGGGATCGACGTACGGCGGAACGGCGTACAGGGACTCGACCGCCCGGTCGTGTTCTGCTCGGAGCTCGCCCACTTCTCGGTCCAGCGAGCCTGCGCCGCCCTCGGGCTCGGTGAGGAGGCGGCGATCACGATCGCCTCCGACGAGGAGTTCCGGATGTGCACCGACGTCCTGGCCGACGAGTTGGCCAAGCCGGGTCGTACTCCGGTCGCTGTGATCGCCACGGCCGGTACGACGGACTTCGGCTCGATCGACCCGATCGCGCCGATCGCCGAGCTGGCCCGGCAGTACGGCGCCTGGGTGCACGTGGACGCGGCGTACGGGTTCGGGGCGCTGTTCTCCGACCGGCTCGCCCCGCTGCTGGCTGACCTGGCCCACGCGGACTCGGTCACCCTCGACCTGCACAAGGTCGGCTGGCAGCCGGCCGCGACCAGCGTGCTGCTGGTGGCCGACCGGAACAGGTTCGCCGCGTTCGGCCGCTCGGTCGACTACCTGAACCCGGCCGACGACATCGACTCCGGACTGGACGGGCTGCTCGGCCGCAGCTTGCAGACCACGCGCCGCCCGGACGCGGTGAAGGTCGCCACCACGCTGACGGCATACGGGCGGGCCGGACTGGGCACAATGCTCGACACCTGCCACGAGCTCGCGCACGCCGCCGCGGCCCGGGTCGTTGCCGACAGCAACCTCGAGTTGCTGGCGCCGGTGACCCTGACCACGGTGCTGTTCCGGGTCGCCGGGCAGGGCCTGGAGGCGGCCGCGGCGGACGCTCTCCAGGGTGAGGTCCGGCGCCGGTTGCTGACGTCCGGACGGGTGCTGATCGGCCGGACCAAGCTGCCGGCCTGCGGCGGCCGCCCGGCGGTGGTCGCGTTGAAGCTGACGCTGCTGAACCCGAATGCCACCGCGACGGACATCGAGGACCTCCTCGATCAGGTCGTGGCCACCGGCTACGACGTCCTGGCGGAGAGCGGCGAAGGAGCAGCGTGACCTCATCGAACTCATCCGACCCATCGACCTCGGCGACGTCGTCGATCGCGGCGGCTGTTGCGGCCCATCTGAACGCGATCCTGCGGTGCTACACGCGGGAGACGTCCGTACCGGTCGCCGCCGGTCCCCTGACCCTGGCGGTCGGCGACACGACTGTGACCGCGCGGGTGGAGCATGCGTCCCGGACCGGATTGCACCAGTTCACCGAAGTGATGCTGGACGGCATGCCGCCGGCACCGGAGGACCTGGTCCGGGTGCTGTCGGCCGACGCCGACCCGGCCGAGATCGACGATCTGGCGGCGCGTACGGCGGAATCGGTCCGCAACGTCGCGCGGTTCGTCGGTGAGGCCGGCGGTGAGCGCGGACCGGGTCGTTTCCTGGAGGTCGAGCAGGCGCTGCTGCTCGGTCACCTGAATCATCCGGCGCCGAAAAGCCGGGACGGATTGAGCGGCGACGAGTTGGCGGCGTACTCGCCGGAGCTCGGCGGCCGCTTCGCGGTGCACTGGTTCGAGGCCGATGCCGAGCTGGTGTCGTCGGACCAGGTGGCCGGCGCGCCCTCGCTGCAGGGACTGGACGCTGTGCAGCTGATGGGCGCGCTGGCCGGCATCACTCCGTCGGCCGGTCGGGTGCTGATCCCGGCCCACCCGTGGCAGGCGGCGTCCGTCATGCAGCGGCCGCGGGTGGCTGAGCTGATCGCTGCGGGCCGGGTGAAGGCTCTGGGCCCGCAGGGGCCGGAGTGGTACCCGACCTCGAGCCTGCGGACCGTGTTTCATCCGGACATGTCCGTGATGCTGAAGCTGTCGCTCGGTCTGCGCATCACGAACTCTCGGCGCGAATCGACGCCTACCGAGCTGCGCCGCGGACTGGAGATCAACCGGCTGCTGGATGCGGCCTACAACGCCGGTACGGCGACCGCACACCCGCGGTTCTCCATCGTCCGCGACCCCGCGTGGGTTGCTCTTGACGAGGGTGGACCGACATTGACTGGACTTGACGTTGCTGTACGAGAAGTGCCAAGAGACGTCAATAGTTATCAATGTTTGGCGGGTCTCGTCGCGCCACGACCAGGCGGAGTGGCGCGGCTGAGCGAGTACGCCGCGGACGATCCACTCGGCTGGACGGCGTCGTACATCGACAACGTCTTGATCCCGATGCTGCACCTGTACGCCGAGACAGGCATCGGCCTGGAGGCGCATCAGCAGAACACTCTGGTGCGCACAGACGGCGCGGGCCGGATCAAGGGTGGTGCGTACCGCGACAACCAGGGCTACTACCTGGCTTCGTCGTACCTGCGTGGACTGCTCGGTGTGACCGGGCTGCGGGACTCCACGCTGGCTGTGGTCGAGGACGCCATCGTGGATGACCGGCTGACGTACTACCTGCTGCACAACCAGGCGCTGGCGGTTGTCGGCTGTCTGGCTGTCGACGGAGTCGCGGACGAGGCGGAGCTGCTCGGTGTGGTGCGTGAGCGGCTGACGCTGGCCTTGCCGTTGCTGAAGGGTGCCGGTCCGGAGGGCGACCGGCTGGCCCGTCGCTGGCTGGAGGCTGACACGTTGCCGTGCAAGGCCAACATGATGACCCGGCTGCGCGGCATCGACGAGGTGGTCGCGCCGCTGGATGCTCAGTCGGTCTACCTCGACATCCCGAACCCGCTCCGATGAGGTGTGACGTTCGCCCGATGCTCCACCTGGACAACGGCTTCGACCTCCGCCCGGCCGAAGCCACCGACGCGGCCAGGATCGCTCTGTGGATGGCCCAGCCGCACATCCAGCAGTGGTGGCGGCAGGACTGGTCCGTGGAGCACTGGGCGCAGGAGCTCAGCCGGCAGACGGCGGGAGAGCACTCCGTTCCGTGCGTGGTCACGGTCGACGCGGAGGACTTCGGGTACGTCGAGCTCTATCGGGTCCGGCTCGACCGCCTGGCCGAGTACTACCCGAGTGACGAGCACGACTGGGGGATCCACGTCGCCATCGGCGACCTGACCCGGGTCGGCCGCGGTCTCGGGCGCCGGCTGCTGCGCGCGCTGGCCGACGCTCTCCTGCACTCAGACCCTGCCTGTCAGCGTGTCGTCGCCGAACCCGACAGCGCCAACACCCCCTCCGTCCGCGCGTTCGTCGCGGCCGGCTTCGTCCAGCGGGGCGAGCTGCAGCTGCCCGAGAAGACCGCACTATTGATGGTCCGCACCAGGACCGTGGAGGTACTGACATGACGACCGCCCCGGATTCGACGCCGTACGACGTGATCGCGATCGGCTGTGGACCCTTCAACCTCGGGCTGGCCGCGTTGGCCGACGGACTGGACGACGTACGGCTGGCAGTGCTCGACAGCCGGCCGGAGTTCACCTGGCACCGCGGACTGATGTTCGGCGACGCGATGTTGCAGGTGTCGTTCCTGGCCGATCTGGTCAGCCTGGTCGAGCCGGCGCACCGGTTGTCGTTCTTGTCCTTCCTGCGCGACAACGATCGGCTGTACCAGTTCTACGTGCGGGAGAAGTTCCACCCGGCCCGCCGCGAGTACGAGACGTACCTGCGGTGGTGTGCGGCGCAGTTGGACTCACTGCACTTCGGTCACCACGTCAGCGAGGTCTCCTGGACGGGTGAGGTGTTCGAGCTCACGGTGGAGCGTGGTGAGTCGACAGAGACGTTCGCTGCGCGGCATCTGGTGGTTGGCGTCGGTACTGAGCCCGCGGTGCCTGCTGCACTGGCCGGACTGCCCGAGGAGCGGTTCCTGCACTCGGCGGACTACCTCTTCCGTCGTGACGACCTGCTGCGGACAGGTCGGGTGACTGTTGTCGGGTCCGGTCAGTCCGGTGCGGAGTGTGCGCTCGATCTGCTGCGAGCCAACGCCGACGGCGGCCCTGCCGTGTCGTGGCTGACCCGGACACCGTCGTTCGCGCCGCTGGACTACTCGAAGCTCGTGCTGGAGATGACCACGCCGACGTACGTCGACTACTTCCACGCACTGGACGAGGTGACACGCGACAAGCTGGTCAAGGAGCAGTGGCGGCACTACAAAGGCATCTCGTCGGAGACCCTCGACGACATCCACGATGTGCTCTACGCGCGGGACCTCACTGCCGCACCGGTCGAGCTGCAGTGCGGTGTGGCCGTTGTATCCGCCGTGGCCCGTGCCGACGGCATCGAGATGACGCTGCAGCACGCGGACAGTGGCAAGACCTTCCAGCACCACTGCGACGCCGTGGTCGCGGCCACTGGCTATCGCAATCGCACGCTGCCGTTCATGGCCGCTCTCGAGGATCAGGTACGTCGCGACGCCGCCGGGCGATGGATGATCAACCGGGACCACAGTGTGGTGACCGATGCCGCACTGGCCGGCCGGCTCTTCGTGGCGAACGCGGACCTGCACAGCCACGGTGTCGCGGCGCCAGATCTCGGGATCGGTGCCATCCGCAACGCCACCATCCTCAACAGCGTCGCCGGACGCGAGGTGTTCCGGCTGCCGAAGTCCACCGCCTTCACGACGTTCGCCATCCCCGGATGAGTGTCTGGAATCGCTGTTCGGCGGAGCTGCTGGCGAAACTGATCTCGCAGTTCTGCACCGAGAACCTGCTCCAACCGGTCGACCACCGGCTGGACCTCGGCACCGTCTCCTACACGTTCACCGCGACGCGCGGCGCCTTCGGAAGCTGGCGGGTCGCGCCGGACTCCATCAGGCGTACGACCGCGGGGATCCTGGGCAACGACGAGAGCGAGGTCGCCGTTGACCCGGTGCAGTTCCTCGTCGACGCGTCCGACGTACTCGGACTCGACGGGCCGACGGTGGCCGGGTACGTCGCGGAGTTGGCGAGCACGCTGGCTGCCGACGTACGGATGGCATCTACTGCGGTAGCGCCTGCTGAGCTGCTGGAGTTGCACCACAGCCGGGTGGAGGGGCATCTCACCGGGCACCCTTTGCTGGTGGCCAACAAGGGCCGTCTGGGGTTCTCTGCCGAGGACAGCCTGCGGTACGCGCCCGAGTCACGCACTCCGCTGCGTCTGACCTGGCTCGCTGTTCGCCGAGGGCTCGCAGAGTTCCGTGGTACGCCGGACCTGTCGGAGCACTCGGTGGTAGGCCGTGAGCTGGGTCCTGACGCGTTGGAGGCGTTCCGCGGCCAGTTGGTCGACGCGGACTCGTACGTGTGGCTGCCGTGCCATCCATGGCAGCTGGACCACGTCGTACGGACGCAGTGGGCGCGTGAGCTGGCCGCCGGGGAGATCGTCGTCCTGGGGGAGGGGCCCGACGAGTACCTGCCGACCCAGTCGATCCGGACGATGGTGAACATCACCCAGCGGCTGCGCTACCAGGTGAAGCTGCCGCTGAAGATCCTGAACACCTCGGTGTACCGCGGCATCCCGGAGCACTGCACGCTGGCCGCGCCGATGGTCACCCAGTGGCTGCGTGGACTCTGGTACCGCGACGAGGTGCTGGGCCGTCTCGGCACCGAACTGCTCGGTGAGGTTGCGTCCGTGACCGTGCGCCATCCGCAGCTGTCCGGTGCTCCCGGCATTCCGTACCAGTGGACCGAGACCCTCGGCTGCATCTGGCGAGACCCGGTGGACCCGCGTCTCCAGCCGGGTGAGACCGTCTGGCCGCTGGCGGCAGTACTGCATCCCGGTCTGGTCGAAGAGATGATCGCCCGCTCCGGCACCGACGCCCGCACCTGGATCAGTCACCTCATCGGCACGCTCCTCCGCCCACTGCTCCACCTGATGCACCACTACGGCATCACGGTGAACCCGCACGGCGAGAACCTGGCCGTCATCTGTGGCCCCGAAGGCCTCCCGGCCCGTCTCGTGATCAAGGATCTCGTCGACGACATCAACGTCTCCACCGAGCAGGTACTTGCCCGAGGCATCGAGCCGGACTCGCACGACCGCGTCCTGCCCCGCAAGCCTTGGCACATCCTCCGCCAGTACCTCGTCGACGCCCTGCTCCTCGGCGTACTCAACCCCCTCGCCGACCTCGAACTCATCCCACCAGAAGAGTTCTGGGGCCTCACCCGCGGCGAGGTCGACCTCTACACCACCACCCACCCCGAGTACGCCGACCGCCTGACAGCCACCGCCCTCACCGCCGAAACCTTCGCCCGCTACCCCCTCAACGGCTACCGCCTAACCCTCGGCTACACCGACCTCGACACCCGCCCCCCAATCCCCACCACCGGCCGCATCCCCAACCCACTGCACACGGCCGAGCCGCTCCGCTAGAACTGCGTCGGCGGGCCGTGGCGCCAGAGTTGTAGTTCTTCGTCTATTGCCAGGGCCAGGCCTAGGAGGTCGGCTTCGCGTTCGGGGAGGGCGGCTAGGGACAGGCCTACTGGTAGGGCCCGTTTGTCGAAGCCGGCGGGGACGCTGAGGGCGGGGAAGCCGGCGACGGACCAGGGAGTGGAGAGACGGATCTTCGGGCCCTTCGGGGGGCCGTTGGGGTCGATCAGGGGTGGGGCGGCGTCGATGGTGGGGTGGGCGATCGCGTCGAGTCCGTGGGCGGCCATGATGCCTCGCCAGTCGTTGGCCCAGCCGGCTCGGAGGCGGAGGGCTTCGGCGTACCGCTCGGGGCTGACGCGTTCGCCTTTGCGGACTCGTTCGCGGACCTGGGGTGTGTAGAGATGGCTGTGGGGTTCGAGTGCGTCGTGGATCTGGTGCGCCTCGCTCTCGGTGATCGTGTCGAAGACGCCGATGGACTTCTCCAGGACGACCTTGGTGTTCGGCGGGTTCTCGACCTCGACCAATTGGGCGCCGCGGGCTGCCAAAAGGCCGAGAGCCTCATGGCAGACGACGGCGATGCGGTCGTCGACCTGCTGCCAGGACATCTCGGTCGGAAGCCCGATGCGGACGCCGCTGAGGTCGTGCGGGGGTTCCAAGGGGTACGACGGGCAGGGTTCGTCGCGAGTCGCGGGGTCGCGCGGGTCGTGGCCCGCGAGGACTGACATCAGGATCGAGATGTCGAGCATGCGGCGGGCCATCGGGCCGGCGACATCGAAGGACGGGCTGAGCGGGATCACGCCGTACCGGGAGATGCGGCCTGGGGTGCTGCGCAGGGTGCAGACGCCGCAGGCCGCCGCGGGGATGCGGAGCGAGCCGCCGGTGTCGGTGCCGGTGGCGATCGGGGCCATCCGACCGGCGAGCGCGGCCGCCGATCCGCCGGAGGATCCACCGGGCGTACGACGTACGTCCCACGGGTTGGCCGTCGGCGTCGACGCGGTCCCGTAGGCGAACTCGTGGGTCGTGGTCTTTCCGAGTAGACCCGCACCGGCCGCGGACAGCCGCTCCCACACAGCGGCGTCCTCGGCCGGTACGTAGGTTGCCAGCACCTGACTGCCCGCGGTGGTGAGGACTCCTTTGGTGAGGAAGACGTCCTTCACCGCGACTGGTACGCCGGCCAGCGGTCCGACCCGATCGCCGGATGCGCGGGCCTCGTCGGCGCGAACTGCGGCGTCGAGGGCGAGCTCGGGAGTACGGGTGACGAATGCGCGGACCGCGGGCTCGGCCACGTCGATGCGGCGCAGACAATCCTCAACGAGTTCGCGCGCTGAGAGTTTCCGTTGCCCCAGTAATTGGAGCACCTCGGTCAGGCTGAGGTCCGCGGCGGAGTCACTCACGTCTGCGAGCCTACGAAAAAATACCCGCCCGGGGATCCCGGGCGGGTGTCGAGAGGTGCGCGGCAGCGCTGCCGGTCAGCGCCCCATGGCGGTGGCGACGTTGTAGAGGCCGAAGCAGAAGACCATCACGACGCCGAAGAGCAGAATGAACAGGATCTGCTTCCAGAAGGAGATCAGGAGCACCGCACTGGCCAGCACGACGACGGTCGCGACGAATTCGTTGGGAGGCATGGCGTTTCCTCTTTTCCTTCGATTCACTTCCTTTTGATGACTTGTCATTTGCCGCTCACCGGTTAGAGTGAGTCGGCGGCTCGGCGTAACTGATTACGCTTTCAGTGAACGCTGCGACAATCGGTTGTCAATCCAGAAAAGTTGGCACCACAATCTTTGTCCGGACATGATTTTGGCAGCCCTGTGTTCCGGCGGTCCTGAGGTTTGGCAGTGGCCGGCGGTACGCTGGTAGGTTTCCGCGTATCACTTTCCGCCAGTTGGCAGGACTGGTCTGCCAACTGGCAGTTCTGGCGCCAACACGCCGCCAAAACTCGTCCAGTTGGGAAGTTGCGGTGCCATGGCAACTGTCGGATAGCATCCGGGTGTGGTGATCAATGCCGCCGGCCCGGCGGTGCGCGCCGCCGCTGTCCCGCGGCCTCCAGTCTCAGTAGCCCCAGCAGTTCCTGCGTCCCCAGCAGCCAGACTTTCGCTCGATGATTGCCGAAGGCATGCTCCTGGCTTCGCCGACCTGCTGGACGACGCCGTGCGCCGGCACGGCGTTCCGAACCGTGCGCTCAGTGTGCGGACCTTGCTGCACCTGCCTCGATTGGCCCGCCCGAACGGGACGGTCGCACGCCAGCAGGTGATCGCCGAACTGAATCGCAACGCGGCCCGGTTGCAGCGTGATCAGCAGGCCATCGAAAACCTCATTCCGAAGGACGAGTACCTGCTGCCCGACCTGCGTTTCGTGCGACTCGGGAACAGCGACGCGGATCAGGTTTTCAGCCGCCTGCATTACCTGCGTAGTGCCCGGGCCGGATCGGTGAACTTCGCTTTGGTGGACCCGGTGAACAGGCTTCCGGTCACGTTGTGCAGCGTTTCCCCGCTGGAATGGATGCGGGTCGGGCGGCAGCTGCAGGCGCAGTTCGGCGTACCACTCGGAGCGGCCTGGGACGTGTCCCGGGTGTATTCCTTCGACGTCGCTCCGGTGAATGCGATCTCGTTCCTGCTGTCGAAAGTCCGGCAGGTGATCCGGCGCGAGATTCCCAGCGTGCAACTGCTCACCACGGCGGTCGATCCGAATCTCGGATTCATCGGCTCGAGCTACCGGGCTGCCAACTGGCAGCAGTGGATGTCGATCGAGGCACGTCCCTACCTGTACGTCGACGGGATCTACGCCAGCCCGCGCCAGCTCCGGACCCGCTACGGCGGCGCGAACCTCACCGAGCTGCGGCGTACCCACTCCGGCACCCGCTTCGAGCAGAGCCGCGCCAAACTCCTCGACTCGGTCATCTACTGCTGCCGCATGCGCGGCGAGACCGCCCCCGTACCCATCGAAGACCAACGCCGCCTGCGCCGCTGATCAGCAGGATCAGGTGGTCGATCCGCCGTTCATCGAGAACGGGAACCTGGCCAGCAGGGCGTCGATGCGTTGGCGGTCGGGCATGGAGTTGGTGAGGGGGAAGTCGGCGGTCGCGCAGGACATGGCGGCGGTGGCCCAGAGGGCGACCGCCGCGGAGAACTTGCCGTCGTTGTCGACGAGCTTGGCGGCCAGCGCCGCGCAGAAGGCGTCGCGCGCGGCTGAGGACTCCTTGTAGATCGACGGGATCGTGGGCACGCTCAGTACGTCGTGGGCCGCGCCGGAGTAGACCGTGCATCCGCCGTTGACGAGCACGCACAACGCTTCCACCCCGAAGGCGAGCAGGTTCCGCGCGACCGGGTCGGGGTCGAAAGGCGCCTGGCCCTGGGCAGCGAAGTGGCCGAGCTCCCAGGGGTGCGCGACCAGGTAGTCGATCCGCAGGAAGGTGTCGCGCGAGATGCGCTCGTCGACGTAGGGCTGGCCCGGAGTCACGATCACCAGCGGCCGGTTGAGCGGGTCCGAGTGCGCGAGAGCAAGCGATTGCTGCATCGTCTCGCGCGGGACCTCGAACGTCGTCAGCAGGACGTCGCAGCCGGCCAGGTGGTCGCGGTGGTCGTCGAGGTCCTCGGGGGCGAGGAAGACCTGCTTCTCGTTGCGCCAGTTGACGGCGATGCTGTCGCCGAGTTCCTTCTCGAAGACTCCGGTGAACGGCGTACGGCGGCCGCGGATGCGTTTGACGAGGGAGGTGTCGACGCCCTCGTCGTGCAGGTACTGGAGGATCTCCTCGCCGAAGCGGTCGTCGGTCACCGCCGCGATCAAGGAGGTCCGCAGCCCGAGGCGCGCCGCAGCGACAGCCTGGGTCAGACCTTTGCCACCGGGGGAGAGGTCGAAGCCGTAGGCCTCGCTCGACGTCTCCGGCTCCGGCAGGGTCTTGGTCCGGAACGTCGCGTCCATGACCGCGCCGCCGACCACGATCACGCGCCCGGCCGGGGCGGTGTCCGTGGCCGGGGCCGCGTCGAGCATGGTGACGGTCTTAGAGCCGACCGAGTAGATGGCTCGGCGGATCAGCTGGTTCGCGAGTTCGCGCAGTACGGCGGGCTCCGTCGTACCGCGCAGGGAGCGGTCGCTCGGGGCTTCGCCGGGTTGCTGGCCGAGTGCCTCGTGCAGGCGGTGCCAGTTGTTCAGCAACGCTTCGCGGCGGGGACCCAGGGACGGGTTGTAGAGCGACCGGGTGACGCGCTCCTCGATGCCGGCCTCGGCGTACGACGCGGTGTGGACCCCGAGGGCGAGGATCGCGTCGGCGACGATCTGCGTGGTGCCCTTGAGGTCGTCCCGGACGCAGTTGATGACCAGTTCGCGCGCCGCCCGGGCGCGGTCGAGCTCATGCACGGACGCGAACCTGCGGGTCGCCGGCAGCTCCAGCAGCGGCGCCGTCGTGCTCGACTCGCCGGCCTTCAGCCGGGCGATGGTCAGACCGTCGTGGGTGCGGAGCTTCTCGAGCACGCTGGCAAGCAGCAGCACGTCAGCCGTCTGCTTGTCGCTGCGATTCGTCATCCGGCCCCCGGGTCGTGAATATCCTCGAACCAAGTATGCGGACCCACGGGTCAGGGTGGAAACCGGCTGCGCGCGTCGGGTCACGCCCGGACGGCGGTGCCGGTCACGAAGAGTGTCCGGATCCGGCGACCCCGGAGGTCCGCGATCCGCTCCCGACTGTCGTTGCCGTCAGCAATTAATCTGGCGTCGCGAAGGCTCAGGCCGGACCGCTGGACTGGGGGCCGGGCCTGGTTGTGACGTAGGCTGCTGCGGTCTGCCGGTTGTCCAGACCGGCGAGACGACCACGGGGAGCAAGATGAAGACTGGGCATGTCGAGCTCGCGAGAGCGCAGCAGGAGCGTTGGCAGCGGGCCTACCTGCATCATCCGCAGCTGCACGGTTCGGAGCCGTCCGCGGCGGCGCACTGGGCCGCGGAGGTGTTCGGTGCCGCAGGCATCGATGATGTGCTGGAGCTGGGCGCCGGGCACGGCCGGGACGCGTTCTTCCTGGCCAGACAGGGATTCAGCGTGCACGCGACGGACTTCAGCGAGTCAGCGCTCGACCAGTTGCGGCTGGAAGCGCAGCGTGAGGGCCTCGACGACCGCGTCACCGCCGCGCTGCACGACGTCCGCGACCCGCTGCCGCCCGCCGACGCCACCGTCAACGCGGTGTTCGCGAACCTGCTACTGAACATGGCCTTCACCCGCGCCGAACTGCGCTCCCTGGTGTCCGAGATCTACCGCGTCCTCTGCCCGGGCGGACTCTTCGTGTACGCCGTGTGGTCGGCCGATGACCCGTGTGCGGGCCACTGGCAAGAACTCGAGGAGGGACTGGCCGTGCACGACGGATTCGTCGGCCGGTTCTTCGACCAGCAGCTGATCCAGGAACTGGCCGACCGCTGGCGGCTCGACGACGAGACGCCGTACGACGAAGGTCCGCGGCCGCTGCGGATGTGGCGGGTCACGCTGGCGAAACCCGAGCCGGAAACCTGAAGCCGGCTCTAACAGTTGGCCGGTTCCGGAAAGGTGACGTTGGCGGCGGCAACGGCGTGCCAGGTTGCGGTGTGGTCACCATACGGAAAGCTTGCATTGACGGACCCGTTTGGTTCCGACAGGCTCTGTCCGCGTCTCACCTTCGACCATCGGAGATCAGTAATGCAGTGGTACATCGATGTCATCAAGAAGTACGCCGTGTTCAGCGGTCGGGCCCGGCGCAAAGAGTACTGGATGTTCTTCCTGTTCAACGTGATCGTCTCGATCATCTTGGGCATCGTTGACAGGATCATCGGTACGGACTACGGCAACTCCGGCAGCGGAATCCTCTCGACGATCTACAGCCTCGGAGTGCTGCTGCCCTCGATCGGTGTCGCTATCCGGCGCATGCACGACACGAACCGCAGCGGCTGGTGGATCCTGATCAACCTGATCCCCTGCATCGGCTGGATCTGGTTCATCGTGCTGGCGGCCCAGGAGGGCACGGTCGGTGACAACCAGCACGGCCCGGACCCGAAGGCGGCCGAGCGGTTCGGCGGCCCGGGCATGGGTGGTCCGGCCGAGCCGGGGTACCCGACCGTCTGACCCGAGTACGAACGCAGAACGCCCCGCGACCCTACGGTCGCGGGGCGTTTCGCTGTGTGGAATCAGCTGGCCTGGCTGACGCTCGACATGTTGAAGTCGGGGACCAGCAGCGGCGGGGTCGCGGTCCGCGAGAAGTAGTCGCCCCACTCGCGCGAGAACGACGGAACCGTTGCCCCGGCGGTGCTGAACCGGGCGAGCAGGTCGACCGGGCTCTCGTTGAAGCGGAAGTTGTTCACGGCACCGGTCACCTCGCCGTTCTCGACCAGGTAGACGCCGTCGCGGGTCAGACCGGTGAGCAGCGACGTCTGCGGATCGACCATCCGGATGTACCACAGGCAGGTGAGCAGCAGGCCGTGCTCGACCCCGGCGACCAGGTCGTCCGTCGACCCGGATGCGCCGTCAACGGATAGCGCATAGTTGTCGACGCCAGGTGTCGCGGCCGGAGCACCGATCAGGTCGGCCGTGTGACGGCTGGTCATCAAGTGCTCGAGCTTGCCGCCGCGAATCCAGTCGGTGGCGGACAGAGTGAGGCCGTTGTCGAACACGCTGGACGCTCCGCCGGACGAGCGGGCCACCGCGAACGGGAAGGTCTCGAGCCCAGGCAGTTGCGGATCCGACAGCAGGTTGACCGGCTGCGACGAGAGTGCGTCGCCGATCCGCGTCCCGCCGGACGGTGTGGAGAAGACGCTGCGGCCCTCGAACGCCTCCCGTCCGTCGAGTTGCCAGAACAGGTACGTCATCAGGTCGGCGACCGCGGCCGGGGGCAGGATCGTCGGGTGCCGGCCGGCGTCGACCGACACGGTCCGCGACGCCCAGCCGAGCCGGCGGTTCAGCTCGGTGTCGAGCGCGAATGGGTCGATATCGGCGAAGTCGCGAGTGGCCGCGCCGACCCAGGCCGACTGGCTGAGGTCGCCGGACTTGCCCGTCTCCGAGACGAATCCGCGGGGCAGGGCCTGCCGCAACCGCAGCCCGGCGGACGAGCCGAGATAGAGGGTGGTGACCTCGTGGTCGGCGAAGCCGTAGAGCCAGCGGCTCTCCTTGGCGGCCCTCTTCAGCGTCTCGCCGAGCGCCGGGGCGAACTTCTCGTAGACGCTGACCGACGTCTCCTCCGGCTCCGCGGCCCAGTCCGCGCCGATGGAGCCGTCGATGAGCGGTCGGGCATCCTCCGCCGGGGTGGACGCACGGGCAGTGGCGACCGCCGCGGACACGAGGTCGCCGAGCGAGGCATCCGTGACCGACGACCGGCCGACGACGCCGGCCGCCGTACCCTCGCCGGCGCCGACCGTCGCGATCACGGTCACGCTGGAGCCGCGCATCGCGCCGTTGGTGGTCAGGGTGTTGTTGGCCCAGCGCAGGTTCGCGCTGGAGGTCTCGGCGACGATGACGACACAGCCGTCGGCGCCCTCGGCCGCGGCCAGGTCGAGTCCGCGCTCGATCGTGTCCTGCGGAGTGAGCTGAATGGCGGTCGTCACCGGCCGGCCTCCTGCGTGGTGTTGAGAATGCGGACGCTGCGGAACAGGGCGGACGGACATCCGTGGCTGACGGCGCCGCTCTGCCCGGGCTGAGCCTTGCCGCAGTTGAGCGCGCCGCCGAGAACGTACGTCTGCGGGCCGCCGACGGCCTCCATCGAGCCCCAGAAGTCGGTGGTCGTCGCCTGGTAGGCGACGTCGCGGAGCTGGCCGTCCAGCTTGCCGTCGGTGATCTTGTAGAACCGCTGACCGGTGAACTGGAAGTTGTACCGCTGCATGTCGATCGACCAGGACTTGTCACCGACGATGTAGATGCCGTTCTTCACCCGGCTGATCAGCTCCTCGGTCGAGGGACCGTCCGGGGCCGGCTGCAACGAGACGTTGGCCATCCGCTGGATGGGGATGTGCCCGGACGAGTCGGCGTACGCACAGCCGTTGGAGCGCGGCGTACCGAGCAGGTCCTCGTTGACCTTGGCCATCCGGCGGTCGACCTGGTAGCCGACCAGGGTGCCGTCCTTGACCAGGTCCCACTGCTGGCCGGCCACACCCTCGTCGTCGTACCCGACCGTGGACAGGCCGTGCTCGGCAGTGCGGTCGCCGGTGACGTGCATGACGGGTGAGCCGTACTTCAGCGTGTTCAGCTTGTCGGTGGTGGCGAAGCTGGTGCCGGCGTAGTTCGCCTCGTACCCGAGGGCGCGGTCCAGTTCGGTGGCGTGGCCGATCGACTCGTGGATGGTGAGCCACAGGTTGCTCGGGTCGATCACCAGATCGTAGCTGCCCGCCTCGACGGCCGGCGCGGTCATCTTCTCGGCCAGCCAGCCGGGGATCTGGGCGAGTTCCTCGTCCCAGTTCCAGCCGGTGCCGGTCAGGTACTCCCAGCCACGGCCGGCCGGCGGCACGCAACTCGACATCGAGTCGAACCGGCCGGTCTCGCTGTCCACCGCGTAGGCGGTGACGTCCGGGCCGATCCGGACCCGTTGCTGGGTGTACGACGTTCCCTCGGTGTTCGCGTAGAACTTGCACTCGTGGACCGAGGCGACGTGGACGCTGACGTGAGCGACGCCGTCGGCCTTCATCAGCCGGTCGCTGTAGTCGGTGAGCAGCGCGACCTTCTCGGCCCGCGGCACGCTGAACGGGTCGATCTCGTACGACGACACCCAGATGACGTCGTCGTACACGGGCTCGTCGGCGAGCTCGATCGGCTCGGCGTTGATCGGCCGGGCGACCTGGGCCATGTTGACGGCCTGCTCGGCGACCTGGACCGCCTCGTCGGTGGTCAGCGCGACGCCGGCGGCGAAGCCCCAGGTGCCGTCGTGGATGACGCGGACCGCGAGGCCGAGGTCCTCGTCGTCGCTGGCGCTCTCCAGCAGGCTGTCGCGTAACGCGATGGACTCGGAACGGATCCGCTCCAGCCGGAACTCGGCGAAGGTGGCGCCGAGGTCTCGGGCGCGCTGCAGCGCGGCCTCGGCGAGCTCATGACGGGGGAGGGCGAGGAAAGACGCATCGACTTCTGGCACGTTCCGACCTTATACACGGGAACCACGGAAGGTCCGGTGGTGTAGACCCACTGACACGAAACCGCCTCGCTCCGCTCGGCGGGTGGGGTGCAGGGACCTCGCTCCGCTCGGGGGGTGGGGTGCAGGGACCTCGCTCCGCTCGGGGGTGGGGTGCAGGAGCCTCGCTCCGCTCGGGGGGTGGGGTGCAGGGACCTCGCTCGGCTCGGGTGGGGTGGTGGTGTAGTCACAATGTCTGGGGACTGACTGGAGGCGTGATCAGCCAGGGCGATGAGGCGGAGATTCTGGCTCGGGTGCGTGGTGGTGAGTCGGCCGCGTACGGCGAGTTGGTGCTGCGGCATGCCCCGGTGGCCAAACGTACGGCGGTCTTCCTCGGCGCCGGTGCGGACGCGGACGACGTGGTCCAGGAGGCGTTCGTGAAGGCGTACCGGGCGCTTGGTGGGTTCCGGGAGGGATCGGCGTTCCGGCCGTGGCTGCTGCGCATCGTGGCGAACGAGACGCGCAACGTCGTCCGGTCCCGCAGCCGCCGGTCCCGCCGTGAGGAGCTGGCGGCGCCGCTGGACGTCGTACTGGATCCGGCCGAGCAG
The DNA here is from genome assembly GCF_043197265.1 of Kribbella sp. NPDC049227. Taxonomy (NCBI): domain Bacteria; kingdom Bacillati; phylum Actinomycetota; class Actinomycetes; order Propionibacteriales; family Kribbellaceae; genus Kribbella; species Kribbella sp. NPDC049227. Next base: position 893,670 of record NZ_JBICST010000003.1, read on the forward strand.
GCAGTCACCCTGGAGCGGCGGCAGGAGCTGCTGACTGCTGTCCGTGCACTGCCCGACAACATGCGGCAAGTGGTGACCTGTCGCTATCTGTTGGACCTGGACGAGCAGGAGACGGCAGTGGTGCTCGGTTGGCCGCGTGGCACGGTCAAGTCCCGCCTGCACCGCGCACTGGGCCGGCTACGGACCTCACTCCCCGACAAGGAGGTGCAGCGATGAACTTGGACGACGAGCTACGGATCCTCGGACGTTCTGCCGTCGTACCTCCGGTGGACGAGGGGCTGACGGCCGCAGTGCTGTCCCGGGTGGCCGGCGTACCTGTCCGGAGGCGGCTGCGGGACCGGTGGCGTGCGTTCGTGGCCGGGTTCCTCGTGCTGATCGCGGGTGCGGCGCTGACGCCGCCGGTGCGTGCGACAGTGGCGGAGTGGCTGAACATCGGGGGAGTGCAGGCCCGTCCGGTCGGCGCCGGCCCGACCAGTGCGCCACCAGCGCCGGGAGTCAACGGTCAGCTGTCGTTGGAGGAGGCGGAGCGGATTGCCGGGTTCAAGCCGGCCCTGCCGCAAACGCTGGGTGCTCCCAAGGGTGTCGAGGCATCAAAGGGCTTCGTGGCGACTGGCTGGGAGAGTGGGATCAGGCTGGAGCAGTTCCGGGCCGAGGTGTCGCCGCTGTACCTGAAGAAGTACTACGACAGCCTGGAGTACGTGCCGGACATCAACGGCTACTGGTTCAAGACCCCGCATGAGCTCGTCCTGGAGGACGAGCACGGCGTGGAGCAGCGTGTCCGCGTGGCCGGACCCACTCTGGTCTGGGTCAGCAACGGCGTGACGTTCCGGCTCGAAGGAGCGCCCGACAAGACCAGAGCGGTCGAGCTGGCTCGTGGAACCTCCTAGCGACCGGCGGTGTATCAGCGGTGAGTCCTCGTCTTTCCAGGGAGAGCCGCCATGGTCCGCCGTACGCTCGCACTGCTTGCCGCCGTGATCGCTGTCGCCGCTGTCGGAGCCACACCCGCGGATGCAGGCGGTCCGACCAGCGTCCTGCTCAGCGCCCCACCACGAGTGACGGCGGTCGGCTATGACGACCGTGCCTACGAAGAGCTCCAGCGACTGACGCAGGTCGCCGGATCGAAGTCGGCGGTCGGGGATGAGCGGCACGACGCTGGTGCGTTCGTCCGCGCCGCCTGGATGATCCACGACATGTCCGTCTGGCGGCTCGACATCATCTACCCGGACGTCGAGGGCGGCCCGTGGATCGCCACGACCGAGACGATCGACGGCAAGACGATGCCGGCCCAACCGACCTGGCACACCTCACCCGACCCAGCCGCGCTGCTGAGGCTGCTCGGCTCCCTCAAACTGCTGCCCAGCCAGCAAGAGCAACCAGGGTCGTACGGCGGCCCGACCAGCATGGACTGGAATCTCGAACCGGCCCCCGCCCCGGCGACCGAGCCCGTTCCGACCACCGCGCCAGCGGCGCCCCCACAAGCCCAGACCGCGTCGACGGGCGTCCTCACCGGCTGGCGCTGGATCATTCCCGGCGTCCTGATCGGCGCACTGGTCGCAGTACTCGCCATCCGCCTGCTCCCGAAGCGCCGCGACTGGCAACTCATCGACGCCGAGTAGAACTAGTCGACCGGAGTCCCAGCCAGCTCGAAGCCGCTGAACAGTCGCCCGCCGTACGGCTGCAGGATCCGGTCGACCTCCTCGACGAGACGGTCGTCCTCCGCCCGGATCCCATCCATCAGCGCAGTCGCGTGGTCGGTGCCGTGCGACTCGTCGTACGCGATCACCTCGCGCAGCAGGCCTTTGCCGGTGCCGGACCACTGACCGGCTCCGGTGAGGAGGAGGCGGGCGGCGTCCTGCCACAGCACCGAGCAGATGGCGGTGCGGATGTTGCCGGAGGCATCGGCCAGGTCGTCCAAAAGGTTGGTGACCATGTAGCGCAACAGGTCGAGCTCGTCAGCGCTCAGTGGGACCGGACCGGCCGCCACCTCGGCGAGGCAGGCTTTCTGCAACCGCGCACCCGAGCCATCGGTGTCGAGCAGTACGACGGACTCACCGACAAGCCGCGCCATGGTCGGCTGTCTGCGCTGCTGGTCCTTGCCGGAGAAGAACGCGATCGACTTCTCGGTGTGCACGAACAGCTCTACCGGCCAGCCGCCGTACTCGAGCGACTTCCGTAGTGGCGCGGGTGGTCCGTCGAGCAGCACGGTGATGTCCAGGTCGGACGTAGGGGACGCGTCACCACGCGCCACACTCCCACCCAGCCATGCCGCGCGGGCGTCCGGGAACTGCTCCACTACCAACTGCCGTGCCAGGTCGATCGGTTCCATCAGGACAGTTTCAGCCAGTGCAGCAGGTCACGGTACGCATTTTCCGGTTGGATGTGGCCACCGGTGTAGGGGACGGGCTGCGCGTTCGGGATCTCCGCGACGAGCAGATCGGCGTACCTGCGGGCGCGATCGTCACCGGAGCCGAACCAGATGCTCGTCGGCACGTGGACGTCGGTGAGGCGGAACCCCCAGTCGGCGGCGAACGCGATGTTGTCGTCGACCCAGCCGTCGTGGCTGGTGACGAACGTCGCCGTGAGCCGGGCCATCGCCTCCGGATCGTCCTTGGCAGGTGGCGCCGGCGGTGCGGGGGAGTGCGGGTCCGGCGGGAACTCCGGTCCGCCGGCTTCGATCCCGGCCATGATGCTCTGGGCAGCCTCCTCGATGGACGGCCGGATGTACTCCTCACCGCGGGCCGCCAGCCACGACGTGCGGTTCCGCCGCGGATCCTCCTCGTCGCCGTCCGGTTCAGGACCATCCACCAACGGTGGTGTGATCCCACCACTCACCGCGCAGCGCGTGACGCGGTCGGACAGCAGCGCAGCACACGCCAGCGCATGCGGTCCACCGCCCGATCCACCGGTGACTGCGAACCGCTCCCACCCGAGTACGTCGGCCAGCGCGGCCACGTCCTCCACCACATCGGCAACGGTCCGCCCCGGCTTGCGCGTCGATCCGCCGTACCCCGGCCGATCGGGGACGACCAGATGTACGCCGCACTCCGCGGCTGCCCGTACGACGTCTGGCCGCTTCCACCGCGTGCTCGGTGAGCCGCCCTGCGACATCACCGGCACCCCGTCGGTATCGCCGTACACGCTGTACCTGAGTACTCGCCCGCCGACCGTCAGTTCCCTGTCCACGTGCGGAGAGTAGCCGGTCGGGTGTCGCGCACAGACGTCGACCAGATCGAGTGGGATTCTCGGGATTCGGGATGGAACTGCGATGGTGGAAGACTTCGGCCTACCGTCTCCCGGCTGGGATTGTTCGACGTTGTCAGGAGTGCTTGTGAGTTCCTCGGTGGCCGCGGCCGTCTCGCCGACCCGGCAAGCCCTGCACCGCGCCCGGAAGGACCGGAGTGCCCGGCTCGGTGCGGTGCTGGTCGTGCTGCTGGTGCTGGTCGCGGCCGCGGCGCCGCTGCTGGTGAAGCTGTCCGGACAGGATCCGTACACCTACCACCTCGATCTGCTCGACCCGGCCCGCGGCAACGCGCCGAAGGGTGCGTTCGGCGGGGTGAGCAGCGAGCACTGGTTCGGCGTCGAACCACTGACCGGCCGGGACCTGTTCTCGAGGGTGGTGCTCGGTCTGCGGACCTCGCTGACGATCGCGATCGTGGTCACCCTCGTCACCTCCGTCGTCGGTACCTTGATCGGCATCAGCGCCGCCTACTTCGGCGGCTGGTACGACGCGGTCGCGTCCCGGGTGTTCGACTTCCTGTTCGGCTTCCCGCAGCTCGTCTTCATGATTGCCCTGGGCATCATCGTGCCCGCGGGCTTCCCGCGCTGGCTGCTGCTGATCCTGGTGCTCAGCGTGTTCGGCTGGGCCAGCCTGGCCCGGCTGATCCGCAACCAGGCGCGGTCCCTGGTCGCCCGCGAGTTCGTCGAGGCGGCCCGCAGCGTCGGCTCGTCCGGCTGGCACGTGATCACCCGCGAACTCCTGCCGAACCTGCTCGGCCCGGTCCTCGTGATCGCGACCCTGGCCATCCCCGGCTACATCGGGGCCGAGGCGGCGCTGTCGTTCCTGGGCGTCGGCGTACCGCCGCCGACACCCAGCCTCGGCCGCTCCATCTCCGACTCGATCGCCTGGGTCTACACCGGCGCGGATCCCTGGTTCCTGTTCTTCCCCGGCGTCGCGCTGTTCGTGGCGGTGCTCGGCTTCACGCTGCTCGGCGACGGCGTCCGCGACGCGTTCGACGTCCGGTTGCGGAGGACGAGCTGAGATGCCCGACCTCGTCTGGTTCGTCATCCGCCGCCTGTGCGGGGCCGCGCTGGTGATGCTGGCGCTGAGCCTCGCCGTCTACCTGGTCTTCTACGCGATCCCGGCCGATCCGGCCCATCTCGCCTGTGGCAAGCCCTGTACGCCGGACCGCCTCGAGCAGGCCCGGCACTTCATGCAGCTGGATCAGAGCGTCATCCAGCAGTACCTGAGCTTCCTCAAGGGCATCTTCGCCGGCCGCACCTTCGGCGATGGTGCGGCGGCGGTGCACTGCAACGCACCGTGCTTCGGCTACTCGTTCCCGCTGGCCCGCCCGGTGACCACGCTGATCTTCGACCGGCTCCCGATCACTGCGTCGATCGCGATCGGCGCGGCCATCCTCTGGCTGCTGTTCGGGGTGTCGCTCGGCGTGGTCGCCGCGCTCAACCGGGGACATCTGCTCGACCGGTTGTCCGTCGGGGTCGCGCTGGTCGGAGTGTCGACGCCGGCGTTCCTGCTCGGACTGCTGGCGATCCTGGTGTTCGGGTTCTGGCTGAACATGGTCCCGGTGAACGGCTACGTCCCGCTCACCGAGAGCCCCGTCGACTGGGCCTGGCACCTGATCACGCCGTGGCTCGTGCTCGCGGTCGTGCAGGCGGCGGCGTACATCCGCCTGACCCGTTCGCAGATGCTCGAGGAGCTGAACCTCGACTACGTCACCACGGCCCGGGCCAAGGGCGCCGGCGAGGCTCGCGTGGTCGTCACCCACGGGCTGCGCGGCGTACTGGTGCCGATCATCACGCTCTTCGGCCTGGACCTCGGTGCTCTGCTCGGTGGCGCGATCCTGACCGAGAAGGTGTTCAGCATGCAGGGGCTGGGCGACCTCCTGATCAGCGCGGTCGCCCAGCTGGACGTGGCCGTGGTCGTCGGCGTGACGCTGTTCTCGGCCTTCCTGATCATCCTGGCGAATCTGGTGGTGGACATAGTGCACGGTGTGCTCGACCCGAGGGTGAGCCATGACTGAGCCGGTACTGGAAGTGCACGACCTGCACGTCACGTTCACGACCGAGGGCGGTCTCGTGCCGGCCGTCGACGGTATCGACTTCTCGGTCGCGCCCGGCGAAACGCTCGCGATCGTCGGTGAGTCCGGGTCCGGCAAGAGCGTCAGCTCCGCCGCCGTGATGGGTCTGCTGCCGCCGAACGCCGCCACCACCGGTGAGGTGCTGCTGGACGGCCGGGAACTGATCGGCCTCCCGAACGACGAGCTGCGCAAGATCCGCGGCAACGACATCGCTCTGGTGTTCCAGGACGCGCTGTCCGCGCTGAACCCGTACTACAGCGTCGGCTGGCAGGTCGCCGAGGCGTACCGGCTGCACCACGACGTGTCGAAGAAGGCGGCCCACCGGCGAGCGGTCGAGATGCTGGACAAGGTCGGCATCCCGGACGCGGCGCGGCGGGCGGACAGTTACCCGCACGAGTTCTCCGGGGGAATGCGGCAGCGGGTCGTCATTGCTATGGCTCTGGTGAACGACCCGAGGGTGCTGATCGCGGACGAGCCGACGACCGCACTCGACGTGACCGTGCAGGCACAGATCATGCGCCTTCTGGACGATGTCCAGGAGGAGTTCGGTACTGCGCTCGTCCTGATCTCGCACGACCTCGGGGTGGTCGCGGAGGTCGCCGACGACGTTCTGGTCATGTACGCCGGTCGCGCGGCCGAGCGGGGCACGGTCCGCGATCTGTTCTACCGGGCGGCGCACCCGTACAGCCTGGGTCTCCTCGGCGCGATGCCGCGGGTCGACGTACCCCCGAAGCCGCGGTTGACCACGATCCCCGGCACTCCGCCGTCGCCCGGCTCGATCAAGACCGGGTGTCCGTTCCAGCCGCGGTGCGCGTACACGCACCTGGTCGGAGAACGCTGCATCACCGAGCGCCCCGAGCTCACGCCCCGGCCCGGCGAGGGCGATCACGAGGCCGCCTGCCACCTTGGGCGTCGCCCGGAGGTGCTCGCGTGAGCGAAGAGCTGCTGCACCTCAAGAACGTCAAGAAGTACTTCGGTCTCCGCGGCGTGCCGTGGCGCGAGGCCCAGGCGGTCAAGGCCGTCGACGGCGTGAACTTCGTCGTCCGCAAGGGTGAGACGGTCGGGCTGGTCGGCGAGTCCGGCTCCGGCAAGTCCACGCTGGCCCGAGTGGCGACCCGGCTCCTGGACCCGACCCAGGGCAGTGTCGAGATCGGCGGCGCGGACGTCACCAGGCTCCGCGGCCGCAGGCTCCGGCCGGTCCGCCGCAAGATCCAGATGGTGTTCCAGGACCCGCAGGCGTCACTGAACCCGCGGCAGTCGGTCGGCACCATCCTGAGTACGCCGTTCCGCGCCCAGGGGATCCGGCCGACCAGAGCCCAGCTCGTCGATCTGCTGCACCAGGTCGGGCTGTCCGAGGAGCACCTCGAGCGCTACCCGCACGAGTTCTCCGGCGGTCAGCGGCAGCGGATCGGGATCGCGCGGGCGCTGTCGGTGAAGCCCGATCTGCTGGTCTGCGACGAGCCGGTGTCCGCCCTCGACGTGTCGGTGCAGGCCCAGGTACTGAACCTGCTCGCCGACCTTCGCGACGAGCTCGGTCTGTCCTACGTGCTCGTCGCCCACGACCTGGCCGTCGTACGGCAGGTAGCGAGCCGGCTCGCGGTGATGTACCTCGGCACGATCGTCGAGGAAGGTCCGGCCGACCAGGTGTACTCGGCGCCGGCCCACCCCTACACGAAGGCCTTGCTGTCCGCGGTCCCGGTGCCCGAACCGGGTGTCGAGCGAGACCGGATCGTGCTGACCGGCGACGTCCCGACGCCGATCGCGCCCCCGTCGGGCTGCCCGTTCCGGACCCGTTGCTACAAGGTCCAGGACGTGTGCGCCACCGTACGGCCGGTGCTCGAACCCGTCCAGGGGAGCACCGAACACCGGGCCGCCTGCTACTTCCCTGAGCCCCCCACCTCCTGAGAGGACACGATGAAACACCTAACCCGAGCGGTCGCGGTTGCGGCCGCGTTGGCGCTGGCGGCGGCCGCCTGCAACGCCAACGACAAGTCCACCCCCAGTGGTGGCAGCACCGCGGCCGCTGAGCCGGGCGGCACCTGGCACGTGCTCACCACGAGCAAGGAGGTCAACCTCGACCCGGCCAAGAGCCAGAACCTGGGGATCAGCACGATCCACCTGGTGCTGCGCGGCCTGACCTCGTGGAAGACCGAGGAGGGCAAGGCGGCGCAACTGGTTCCCGACCTGGCCACCGACACCGGTCAGGTCTCCGACGGCGGCAAGACCTGGACCTACAAGCTGAAGCCGGGCCTGAAGTACGCCGACGGGTCGCCGATCGTTGCCGCCGACATCAAGTACGGCATCGAGCGGTCGTTCGCGCCGGAGCTGTCCGGTGGCCTCGGCTACCACAAGTCGCTGCTGGTCGGCGGGGACAAGTACACCGGCCCGTACAAGGGTGGCGACCTGGCCTCGGTCCAGACGCCGGACGACACCACGCTCGTCTTCAAGCTGAACAAGCCGTTCGGCGACTGGCCCTGGATCGTCAGCATGCCGGCCTTCTCGCCGGTGCCGAAGAAGGCCGACACCGATCCGGCGCACTACGGTGAGAAGCCGGTCGCCAGCGGCCCGTACCAGGTGAAGTCGTACGCCCCGGGCTCCAAGCTCGAGCTGGAGCGCAACCCGGGCTGGGACAAGTCGACCGACCAGGCCCGCACCGGCCTGCCGGACTCCATCGAGTTCGAGATGGGCCTGCAGCCCGACGTGGTGAACCAGCGCCTGATCGCCGACGCCGGCGACGACAAGTTCGCGGCCACCACCGGCACCTCGGTTCCGGCCGCGCTGATCCCGACGGTGACCGGCAACCCGGCCGTCAAGGCGCGCGTCGCCACGTCGCCGTCGGGCGCCCTGCAGTACCTGGCGATGAACACCAAGCGCCCCGCGCTCTCGAACCCCGAGGTCCGCAAGGCGATCCAGTTCGCCGTCGACAAGCAGGCCGTCCAGGTCGCCGAGGGCGGACCGGAGTACGGCGGCGAGCTCGCCACCACCCTGATCACCCCAGGCATCGACGGCTTCAACAAGTTCGACCTGTTCCCGGCGCCGCCGCAGGGCGACCCGGAGAAGGCCAAGCAGATGCTCGCGGCCGCGGGCGTCAGCAACCTCACCCTGACGATGGTCGCCGACAACACCACCGCGACCGGCCTCCCGGTGGCGCAGGCGATCCAGCAGGGCCTGAAGCGGGCCGGGATCACGGTCAAGATCACGCCGCTCGACACCGAGCCGCTGACCGACCTGATCACCGGGAACAAGCCGGACTTCGACCTGACCGTGGGCAGCTGGCTGCCGGACTTCCCGAGCGCGCTCGGCAACATCCAGCCGCTGTTCGCGTCGTCGGAGATCGGCAACGGCGGGTACAACATCTCCCGCTACTCCAACCCGGCGGTCGACTCCGCGATCGCGGCAGCGACGGCCGAGTCGGACCTGGGCAAGGCCGCCGGAATGTGGGGCGCGGTGGACAAGCAGATCATGCAGGACTCGCCGGTCGTGCCGCTGATCTACGCGCGCAACGCGTTCCTGCACGGGTCGAAGGTGCAGAACTTCTATCTGTCCGCCTACCCGCCGTACCCGAACCAGCTGATCGTGGGTCTGAGCAAGTAGCGCCTCAGGTCCGTCCTTCGGACTCCTGAGCGTCGAAGAGGGTCGGCTGGGTCTCGGCATCGAGACCCCAGTCGGCCCTCATCACCGTGTAGCCGGCCTTCTCCGCGGCCGCGCACACCTTGACGTCGTCGTCGACCAGGACGGCGACCGGGCGCTCCTCGGCCAGTCGTTTGAGCCGGCCGAGCTTCATCAGCACCGACGGCCGGCGGTCGGTGTTGCCACGCATGTAGACCTTGCCGTCGGGGAATCCGTTGTCCTTGAGCCACTTCAGCGTGTCCCGCCGCAGCCGCTCGGGCCGGCCGGTCAGGTAGACGATCTCGTGGTCGGCCGCGAGCGTTGTGGCGACCGCGAGTCCCTCGTCCAGGACCGCGTCCTCCTTGGCGTGCGCGAAGAACGAGTCCCAGTCCTTCGGCCGCTTCGCCAGGAACTGGATCCGCTCGCTGGTGTCGGACAGCGTCGCGTCGATGTCGAGTACGGCGTACGGCCGTGGATCGTCAGGCACGTCGTCCAGCTTCCCAGGTACGCCGGTCGACGGCGTACTCGACCTCGCCGAACTCGGTTCCGGGCAGCGGGTCGTCGAAGTGCTCGTGGTAGACGCGGACGAACCGTAGACCGGACCGGCGCATGACTGCCCGGGACCGGTGGTTGACGGCCATCGTGTCGGCGACGACGCGGTCCATCCCGAGCTCCCCGAACGCCTTGTCGATCAGCGCTTTCGTCCCTTCGGTCGCGTACCCCTTGCCCCACGCCGTCCGGTTCAGCCGATAGCCCACGCCCACCACCTCCGGTTCCTTCGTCGGCTGCATCCCGAACCATCCGACGAATGCACCGTCCGCCTTCTGGTACGCCGCGAACGTGCCGAGCTCCCGATGCTCCGCATAGACGGCCAGGATCGCCGGCAGTACGACGGTCTCGATCTCCTCCCGCGACGTCACCTGCCCGGTCAGGAACCGCATCACCTCGAGATCGGAGTCCAGCCCGACCAGCAGCTCCACGTCATCGGCGCTGAACCGCCGCATCACCAGCCGCCCGGTCTCCAGGTACACAATCACGCCCCGACTCTCCCACCCCGCCTTGAGCACCCGCCAACCACTTTGGCGCCTGATCGACGGTAGATCGGTGCTCAAGGCGGGGATCAGGCGTCCGGAGTGTGGGCGGTGTGGGGGTTGGGGTGTGTTGGGTTGCGCGGTTGTCGGCGGGGCAGGTTAGCGTTCTCACCGCAATGGACGACTCGATCACGTTTCTGCACAGCTCGGACTGGCAGCTGGGGATGATGCGCCGGTTCCTGGGGCCGGACGGTCAAGCCCGGTGGGGGCAGGCCCGGCTGGACGCTGTCGCGCGGATCGGCGAGGTCGCCGCGGCCACCGGTTCCGCGTTCGTGGTCGTCACCGGCGATGTGTTCGAGCACAACCAGGTCGAGCGGCAGACCATCTTGCGTGCTTGTGAAGCACTCAAGCGGATCCCGGTCCCGGTCGTCCTCCTGCCGGGCAACCACGACGCGCTCGAGCCCGGCTCGCTGTGGACGTCGGCCCAGTGGCAGGCCCACCAGCCCGAGCACGTGACCGTCCTGACCGGCACCGAGCCGCTGGAGATCGTGCCAGGCGTCGAGATCGTCGGTGCGCCCTGGCGTTCGCGCCGGCCGTTGTCCGATCCGGCCGCGCCCGGGTACGCCGACCTGACCCCGGTCGAGCCCGGTACGACGAGGATCCTGCTGGCGCACGGCCAACTGACCAGTCTCTCCGGCGGCATGTCCGACGTACCGACCATCGACCAGGCCGCACTCGAAGCCGCGGTCGCGGACGGACGACTGCAGTACGTCGGCCTCGGAGACCGGCATTCGACCACCCGCGTGACTGATCGCATCTGGTTCTCCGGGACGCAGGAGGTCACCTCGCCCGAGGAGGACGCCCCGGGCAACGTGCTCAAGGTGACCGTCGGCGGCGGCGAGATCGAGGTCGAGCCGGTGCGCGTCGGTGGCTGGCACATGGTCGACCATCGCGTCGAGCTGTTCGACGAGGAGTCGCTCACGGCCCTCGAGGACTGGTTCGCGGAGCTGCCGGACAAGGAACGGACGTACGTCCGGCTCGCCGGCGACGGTTCGCTGACGCTGCCGCTACTCAGCCGGCTGGACGCGATGATCGATGCGCAGGGCGAGGTGTTCGCGAGCGTCGAGCGCTGGGCCAAGTTCTGGACCGTGCGGCCGGCGCCGGACTCGGCGGATCTGGACGCGTTGCAGCTGAGCGGTCCGGCGCGGGCCGCGATGGAGGAGTTGCGCCAGGCCCTGGCCGGTGGCGACGAGGGCGCGGGCGTGGCGCTGTCGTTGATGCACAGATTGGCGCGGGACGCGGGATGAGGCTCCTCAGCCTGGCGCTGCGGGACTTCCGTGGCGTCCGGGACCGCATTGTCCGGTTCCCTGCGCTCGGCACCACGGTGGTGGTCGGGGACAACGAGGTCGGCAAGTCCAGTCTGGTCGAGGCGTTCGGACTGGTCTTCGACCTGCCAGACGACTCCAGGTCGACCCGGATCCGCGACATCCAGCCGGTCGGCCAGGACGTCGGCCCGGAGGTGACGGTCGAGCTGACGCTCGGCAACCGCGAGCTGAGCTACACCAAACGCTGGCTGAAGAACCGCTCGACGGAGCTGACCGTGGTCGAGTCCGACGGCCGCCGCCGGTCGTGGACCGGCCGGGAAGCCCACAACGAGGCCGAGCGGCTCTTCCACCAGCATGTCGACCCGGTGCTGTGGCAGACGCTCATGGTCAGCCAGGGGCAGTCGTTGGTGCTGCCAACGCCGGCCGACGCGGAGCCGTTGATCACCGCGGTGACCGCGGAGTCGGGGACACCGGTCGACGGTGCGTCGATGCCGCTGGTGACCGCGGTCGAGCACGAGTACCTCCGCTACTGGACCCGCGGCGGACGGCCGACCGGTGAGTTCGCCCGGTCCGAGAAGGCCATGGCCGCGGCCGAGCTGACCGCGGCCCAGGCGCTGAAGGCGATGGAGGAGGTCCAGCAGGACATCCGCCGTGCCGAGCGGCTGACCCTCGATCTGCAGGACGTGACGGGCCGGCTCACCGACCACCTCACCTCGGTCGAGGAACTGCGCGAACGCAAGAAGGCCACCGACGAGATCCTGCTCCGGCGCGATTCGGTCCGGGCCCGCGCCGAGACCGCGCGGGCCCGGCTCGAGAACCACACCCGGACGAGGGTCGAACGCGAGCGGCTGCTCGACGAGGCCGAACGGTTCGCCAAGACCGATGCCGAGCTGGCCGAACGTCGTACCGATGCCGAGACGGTCGCCAGGACAGCGGTCGAGTCCGTGCATGCGGTCGAGGCGGCGCTGGCCGAGGTGGTCGAGCTCAAGGACGCCCGGCGTACCGATGTCCAGGAGGCCGAGCGGCAGGTCTCCGAGCTGATGGACCGCGCCGAGCTGGACCGGCTGCTGGGTCAGCAGACGGAGTTGGTCGACGTCCGCGCCCGCATCGCCGCGGCCGGGACGGTCCTGGACCGGATCAAGGTCGACGACGCGCTCGTCGCCGCGCTGGAATCCGCGCGCGCTGAGGTGGTCGAGGCTCGCGCGGCGCTGGCGGCCGGCGTCCCCGAGGTGTCGGTACGGCGCCTTGGCGCGGAGCCGGTCGAATTGTCGGGGACCGGGCTGGACGGCGGCGCTCATCAGGTGCCGTCTGAGCTGGGCTTCGACGAGTCGGCCCAGGTTCTGGTCTCTGGTGAGCTGGTCGTCGGCGTACCGGGGCACGTCGAGGTGACCGTGCGCGCCGGGGGTGAGGCGGCGACGCTGCGGTCGCGTGTTGACGAGGCCGTCCGGCGGGAGAAAGACCTGCTGAAGAAGGCTGGCGTGAAGGACGTCGCGGCTGCTCGGGAGTTGCTGCGGAAGGCCGACACGGCGACAGCCGAGCTGCACGAGGCTCGCCGGACCGAGCGGTCGCTGACGACCGGTGGTGATCCGGGGGAGCGGATCGCGGTGCTGACCGCGCGGCTCGGTGTCGGTGCGGACGACGACGCGGAGGCCGAGGAGAGCGGCGGCAAGCAGCCCGCGGTCGAGGGCGTGCCCGGGCAGATGTCACTGTTCGAGGAGTTCGCGTCACCCCACGACACGCTCGACTTCGAGGACTTCGAGGTGCCGGTCAGCGCGCCGGATGATCTGGCTGGTGCACAGCGTGCGCTGGACGAGGCGCGCGACGCATTGGCTGAGGTCGAGCGGTTGCTCGGCGACGCGGAGTTCGCGGCGGCACAGGCGCGCAAGGCCGCGGACGAGGACCGGTCGGAGGCGCAGCAGGCTCGGGCCCGGTCGGAGCTCGCGGGGGAGCGGCTCGCGGCCGCGGTCGAGGCGTTGGAGGCCGCCCGGGCTGTTCTCGACGATGACGCTGTTGCTGCGGCTGAGGCCGAGGCGACTGGTGAGGTCGAGGCGGTGCTCGAGGAGCTGACCGCCGTACAGGAGCAGGCGGATGCGGCTGGAGCCGATCAGCTCGCGGGTGAGTTGACCGACGCGTTGGCTGTCGCGGCGCGGATGCAGAGCGAGCGGGACACGCTGCGCGACGCGCTGCGGACGACCGAGGGCCGGCTGGAGCAGGCGGGCCGCGACGGGCTGGCGACCCGGCGCGACCTGGCCGAGCTGGAGCTGGCCGGCGTACGGGCCGAGCACGACAGTCTGCAGCGCCGGGCCGAGGCGGCTCGCCGGGTCCACGAGACGCTGAGCCGTCACCGGGCCGAGGCGCAGACGAAGTACTCCGAACCACTGCAGAGCCGGATCGAGTCGCTCGGACGGAGTGTCTACGGGCCGTCGTTCCGGGTCTGGCTGGACGACGACCTGGCCGTCGCGGAGCGCGAGCTGGACGGCGCTCGGCTGCCGGTCGAGGCGTTGTCGACGGGCGCGCAGGAGCAGCTGGCGATCATCACCCGGCTCGCGATCAGCCACCTGGTCAGCACCGGCGAGAGCAGTGTGCCCGTCATCTTCGACGACGCCCTCGGCTGGTCCGACAAGGCCCGCCTCCGCGACATGGGCGCCCTCCTCGGCCGCGCCGGCGACCACGGCCAGATCATCATCCTCACCTGCATGCCCGACCGCTACGAATACGTCCCCAAAGCAACCTTCATCAAGCTGGACGCCTGACCCTGTCAGGCGCTTGAACGGGTAGCGGTCACCGGTCCACGGGTGGAGACTGTCGCCGTGGGGGATGTCCGGTCACGGCCTGTTCATCGGCTCGCCGGGCGGGGCGCCGAGCGTGATCTCCTGACCCGGGCGCTGGCGGGTTCGGCGCAGCGACAACCCTTGGCGGTGGTCGTCCACGGGGAAGCCGGGGTCGGCAAGACCCGTCTGGTGCAGGAAGTCTGCGATGACCCGGACCTTCTGGTGCTGTGGGGCTCCTGTGTTCATTTCGGCGGGGCGTCGGTCCCATACGCGCCGATCATCGGCGTACTGCAGGACTGGCTGGCGCAGGCCGATGCGGCAGAGCAAGCCAGGGTCCTGGCGGGTGCCGGCGAACTGAGCTCTCTGCTGCCCGCTCTCGGAGGATCGCAGAGCCTTCCGACGGCACGACTGATTCCGCTGATCGATCTGGTCCTCAACCGGATCGCGGACCGCCATCGCACCGTCGTGGTCGTCGACGATCTGCACTGGGCGGACCTGGCCTCGCTGGACGTGCTCGCGTATCTGATCACTGGCTTCCGTGCGCAGCAGCTGACGGTGTTCGGGACCTCTCGCGACGAGGACCGTGGCGAGGGACATCCGCTGCACAGTTGGCTGGCGGACATGCGCCGAATGCCGTCGTTCGACGAACTCCACCTCGAACGGCTCGACGTGGACAGCACCGGACTGCAGCTGGAGTACCTCCTCGGGCAGCTCCCTGACATCGACGTCGTCAACCAGGTGCAGGCGAGGTCGGACGGCAACCCATACCTCACCGAGCTTCTGGTCGAGGATCTGTCCGGTGCCGAGTCTGCCCTGTCGGCCACCGTCCCGGACGCACTCCGCGACGGACTGCTCGCCGCGTGGCACCGCCTTTCGCCGCAGGCACGCCAGTTGGTTCGCGTGCTCGCCGTCGCGGGCCGCCCGACCTCTCTCCCGATCCTGACGGCGGTCGCCGCAGCGCACGGGGTCGAGGTGCTTGGGCTGCCTGGCTGCATCACCGAAGCGCAGGATCGCGGCGTCCTACGGACCGGTCATGGTGCGCCGTGGTTCCGCCATCCGCTGCTCGCCGAGGTGCTGTACGACGGACTGCCGCTCGGCGAAGCCGAACTCATCCACGCCACCTATCTAGAGGTGCTGGAGTCGCAGTCGGATCCGGTGGAAGCGGTCGCCGCGGATCTGGCCGTCCACAGTCAGCGAGCCGGACGCATCGATGCCACGTACAAGTGGTCGCAGGTGGCGGCCGAGCACGCGGCGATGCTGCGGGCCCCGGCAGAACAGGCCATCCAGCTCGAGCGGATGTGTGACCTCTGGGAGCAGGTCTCCCCGGATCTCCGCGGCACTGCTGCCTACCGTACGGCGCTGTACGTCCGGGCGAGCGCGGTCTGCCAGAGGGTCGGACGGATCGACAAGGCCGTCGACCTGCTCAGCCAAGCTCTCGAGGCGATCGACCGCGGGCGGGAACCGCTCCTGGCTGCGGGCATCCTCGTCGATCGCGGCGCTCTGCGCTGGCACCGGACCGAACCGATCGAGGCCGTCCTGGCGGACCTCCACGAGGCCCTCGACCTCACGATCCGCTCCCCAGGCAGCGCCGAGCGGGCCAAGGCGCTGGGAACTCTTGCCTGGGCGGAGAACTGGCAGGGTCTGCCGGTCGCAGCTGCTCATGCGGAGGAGGCCGTCCGGATCGCCCGGGGCTGCGGCTCAGACGGGGTGCTCGCGTCGACTCTCGCCCATCGCTGCGTCGCGCTCTCCAGCAGTTCACCCGAACGCGCGCTGGCCGACGCGCGGGAAGCCGAACAGCTGGCCCGCTCCAGTGACGCGATGCTCGAGTGGATGGTGGCGGTTGCTTGGCAGGCATTCACGTTGCGAAGCCTCGGGCGCCGTGCTGAAGCAACGGACGTGGCGCTGCGCGGCTACACCGATCTCGTGGCACCTGGCCGGGACCTGTTCGGGTACATGCTCGCGTCCATCGGAGCCGAGGGGCTGCTGGAGTCGGGACGGTGGCAGGAATGCCGGGTGGTGTTGCGGTCCGCACTGGCCGCCCGGTGCCCGAAGATCCCCGGTGCCGGGATCAGGCTGGTTGCGGCGTCACTTGCGGTGCGCTGCGGGCGGCCGGGGGAAGGCAGGCAGCATCTCGATCGGGCCTTGGAGTTGGTCGCCGAGAACTTCCCCGGGACCCGGTGGGAGCTGGCCGCCGCCGGCGCCGCAGTACTGATCGCCGAAGGCAAGCCGCAGGAAGCCGTCGACTGGGTGCGCGCCAGGCTGACCCAGCCGGGTATCGCTCACATCGAGCAGGATGACGACCTCCTGGTGGACTACGCCAACGCGGCCGCCGAGCTCGCGCAGGCTGCGCGCGACGCGAGCGACCCGGCAGGTGCCGCGCGGGCCGTCGCCGGCCTCGACGACGTCCTCGACACATGGCCGTGGGAGCCGTTCAGCTGGGGTCATGCCGATTCGATCGCCTGGTCGAAGAGTCGCGCGCTGCTCCAGGCCGAGGCCGCGCGCTGCCGCGACGACGACGATCAGCCGGATCGCTGGCAGCACGCGGCCGACGCCTGCGGCACCGCGGGAGCGCCCTGGCATCAGGCGGTGGCATGGTGGCGGTGTGCCGAGGCAGCGATCGCAGCCGGTCTGCCTCCGGTCGGTGTTGGTGATCTGCTGCGGAAGGCCCATCACTGTGCACTCGAGCTGGGCGCCGAGCCTCTCCGGACGGAGGTCGAGTCACTGGCCCGGCGGTCGCGGATCAGCCTTCGTGAGCCCGTGCAGCTCGCCGTACCCGAGGAGCCGGGGACGCCGTTGTCGGCCTTGACATCGCGGGAGCGTGAGGTCCTGGCCTTCGTGGTCGCAGGTCGATCGAACGGCGAGATCGCGAAGCAGCTGTTCATCACCGACAAGACGGTGAGTGCCCATGTCTCGAACATCCTGCGCAAGACCGGGACCGCCAGCCGGCTGGAGGCCGCGGCGCTTGCAGTCCGTGTCGACGGTCCTGGTGCATGAGGCACCAGGACCGTCTGTTCAGTGGGCTGCGAGTGGGTGGTGGCGGCGGTACAGCCAGACGCCGGTCATGGTGATGGCTGCTCCGCCGAGGACTCCTGCTCCTGTCTGCAGGGCTTCGGTGACGGTGTCGTCCACCTGGACCTCCACCCGCACTTGTTCGGGCGGAGCGGTCTGTACGACGGCCGCCCGGTGGTGGCGCTGGTCCGGATCGATCGGTCGCGCCGATGCCTCGGCCGAGCCGGCCACGATCGCCGCGAAGGCGAGCACCGGCAGGGCGAGGATGGTGTAGCGGTGTTGCATGGCTTCCTCTCCAGGCGATGAGTGTCACCGCCTGGTTCCACCCTCCGGCGCCGGGCTGGGCCGCACATTGGGCATGCCCCCTTAGATCCGGGCCTCGACCCCTCAGGCCCTTCAGCGCAGGATGCGCTCCGGGGCGCTGTAGGCCACGCAGCGGGTGCCGCGGGTGAAGCCGGCGAGGGTGATGTTGGAGCGGCGGGCGAGGTCGACGGCGAGGCTGGAGGGGGCGCCTACGGCGACGATCATGCCGATGCCTGCTGCCACTGCTTTCTGGATGATTTCGTAGCCGGCGCGGCCGCTGACGACGAGGACGAGGCCCTTCCGGCTGTGGTGGTTGAGGACGGTCCAGCCGACGACCTTGTCGACGGCGTTGTGGCGGCCGACGTCTTCCTTGACCACGATCTTGCGGCCGTCGGTGGTGTACAGGCCGGCCGCGTGCAGCCCGCCGGTGCGGCTGAAGGTCGGTTGGGCTTCCCGGAGCAGGTCGGGCAGGCGTCGTACGACGTCCAGCGGGGCCTCCACGGGGTCGACCGGGTCGTAGTCCCGTTCGGCCAGTTCGTCGAGGCTCTGCTGGCCGCAGACGCCGCAGGCCGCCGAGGTGACGCCGTACCGCTGGGGTGGTTCGCGGTCCGGCGGGCCGTCGAACGTGACCGTGACGGTGTTGAACTGCTGCTCGGGGGTCAGCTTCACATCGGTGCAGTAGGCAACGGTCCGGATCGCGTCCGGGCGGACCGCGAAGCCCTCGCCGAGGCAGAACCCGGCGGCCAGTTCGAAGTCCGAGCCCGGCGTGCGCATCGTCACGACGAGCGGCTCGGCGGGACGGCCGGGCCACTCCAGCCGCAGCTCGAGCGGCTCCTCGGTGGTGACGACGTCCTCACGCCGCGACGTCCGGTCGCCGTCCAGCACCTCGACCTTGAACCTGGTGGTCGGACCTTTGTTCATACCTCCACGGTAGGCCGCGCCTCACCACCCGCGCCGTGCGGCCAGCCAGTCGAGGAAGGTCCAGGCGTAGTACCGCTGGTGCTCCCGCAGCGCCGGTGTACAGCCGGGCGGTGGCGGCAGGTCGATGTTCTTCATCATGTACGCCGCGACCGCCGCGATGTAGGAGTCGAGATGGTCACCCGGTACGTCGGCCGTCAGCGGGCTCCGGTGGACCGCGGTGAGGGTGTCGATGCCGTGGTGCTGCGCACCCGGGAGCAGGCCGATCCAGTCCATCCAGCGAGGTCCGAGCGCAAGCCAGTTCCAGTCCACGATCCAGCAGAGGCCGTCGCGGTCGATCAGCAGGTTGTCGGGTCGCAGGTCGCTGTGAGTCGCCGTGTTCCCGGCGAACGCTTCCGGCGCGAGCCGAATCAGGTCGACCAGCTCAGGCAGGATTCTTGGCGCCCAGGGCTGGAGACCGGCAGGCATCGGCAGTTCGCCCGCGATGATCCGGTCCGGCGTCCGCAGCGGTGCGCCCTCCTCGAGATCACTCAGGAAACTCTTCAGTCCGTCGAGCGGGCTGGGATCCATCGCGTCCGAGATCGTCTCGCAGGTCGCAGTCACCACGTCGAAGTCCGCCGCGGACCACGGCACGCCAGGCATCCGCGCATCGACCCACTCCGACACGACGGCGAACCACTTGCTGTCCCCTTCGGCCGAGTGCGCGGTGGTGACGATCGCCGGGACCCTGATCGCCACCGGCAACCGCGGCACGACCTCGGCCTCGCGTTGGTAGGCGCGGTAGGAGTGCATCGTGTCGGCGGATGCCTTGACGAAGACGCGGCGCCCGTCAGCCAGCCGGAGCGGCGCGGCGAAGCCGCCGGTGAAGCCCGAGCCGACGGAGCGTCCCGCCTCGGCAATCTCGCTGCCCAGGGCAACGGTCACGGCCTCGCGGAGGGAGTCCGGGAGCGTGTTCCAATCCGGTCGCAGCGAGGTTGCGGTGTAGTCGACATCGGGTGCTCCGCTCATGCCCCAAGACCATAGAGTGCGCGGCGACCCGTCGCCTGTGGTTTAGCGTGCCGCCTGTGAGTGGATCCTTGGCCTTGCATGTGCCGGACCTGGTCGGCATCTTCGTGTTCGGGATCACCGGCGCGCTGGTCGGCGTACGCAAGAAGCTGGACGTGTTCGGCATCCTGGTGCTTGCGATGGTCACCGGGCTGGGCGGCGGCTTCCTCCGGGACGTGCTGATCGGCGACACCCCACCGGCCGCGCTGCAGGACTGGCGCTATCTGGTCGTCCCGGTCTTCGCGGGGTTGATCACGTTCTTCCTGCATCCCGGCATCGGGCGGGTCGAGCGGCTGGTGAACATCTTCGACGCCGCCGGCCTCGCGTTGTTCTGTGTGACCGGTGCGCAGAAGGCGATCGAGCACGGTCTGTCGCCACTGTCGGCCGCGCTGCTCGGCATGATCTCCGGGATCGGCGGCGGCGTGATCCGGGACCTGCTCAGTGGCCGCGTTCCCGTCGTACTGCGGTCGGAGATCTACGCCACCCCGGCGTTCCTCGGCGCCGGCATCGTCGTCGTCGCGGCCGCCCTCGACTACGACGCTACGTGGGTGCCGATCGTCGCCGCGGTGGCCTGCTTCGGGATCCGGTTGCTCGCCATCCGCCGCGGCTGGAACGCGCCGCTACCCCGCAATCCGTGACGGCGGCGTCCATCCGTTGACGACGGCGAGCAGCTCCAGGTAGCGGTCCCACTGCGGACCTGCCTCGGTACGACGTAGCGCGATCAGCCGGTCACGAAACTCCGGATCGTGCCGCAGCGGGGCGTCCGTCGCGATCGCCCGGTAGCCCGAGGCCAGCCGTCGTACCGCTGCCCGGAAGTCGTCGTCCTGGACGAGCGCGGCAAGCTCCAGCCAAGCCTCGACCTGCCCCACGTCGGCGTCGTCGGGGAGCACCGGCGTCAGGTTCTGCCGGATCGCCGCGAAGTCCTGGTCGTCGCCGAGAGTCGAGGTCAGGAAGTCGGCGATCAGGGCACGCCGTTCCTCCTCCGACTGGGCAGTCAGTTCATGCATGAGTTCAAGCTCCTCCGGAGTCGAGTGACGATGCGCGGCCACCGACAGCACCGCGTGCTGGAGCCGCAGTGTGCGGATCTGGAGCGCGACGGCCGCGGCATGCGCGGTGAGTACGTCGGCCAGCGTCCGCTCGCGCTCCAGCACCGCCCGCACCGTCGGCAGATCGATGCCAAGTGACCGCAGCGTCCGGATGAGGTCGAGCCGCGCCACAGCGTCCGCGTCGTACCGGCGGTGACCGGCAGCGGTCCGGTGCGACCTCAGCAAACCCAACTCGGAGTAGTGGCGCACGGCCTTCACCGTCACGCCACCCAGTCGGGCTAGCCCACCGATCGAGTGCTCCATACCCACACCTTCACACCTCCCGTTACGGGAGGTGCAAGCCTAGTTGTGGGCGAAGCGGGTCTTGGGGCGCGCGAAGGTGGTGGCGAGGGCAGCAACCAGGGCGCAGGTGATGCCGATGGCGAAGGGGACCCAGTAGGCGGTGGAGGGGCCCCAGACGTCTACTGCGTGGCCGGAGGCGGCGTTGCCCGGAGCTACGCCGAGGAGGATGCCGGTGACGGTCCAGGTGATCGCCTCGGTGAGGCGCTGGGGCGGGACCCACTCCTCGACGCAAGCCGTGAGGGCGACCATCGTGGGCGCGATGGTGAAGCCGCAGAAGAACAGCACCACACCGACGAGCAGCACACTGTCGACCCAGGGGAGCGGCGCCAGGCTGACGGCGAGCAGGACCGCGCCGAACAGCAGCCGCCGCTCGACCGGAGCGCGCCAGTGGACCGAGCCGTACCAGAGACCGGCCAGCAGGCTGCCGAACGCCCACACGGCCAGTACGACGCCGGACAGTTCGGCCTGACCCTTCTCGGTGGTGAACGCGATCGTGACCACCTCGACGCCACCGAGAGTCGCGCCCAGTCCGAGACCGATCAGGCTGAGCAGCATCAGCGAGAGCCAGGGGAGTGGCGCCTGCTCAGCACCGTCGGCCTTGCCGCGGCCGGGCGGGTCGGAGGCACGCAGCGACGCCAGCCAGATGCCGCCGGCCAGTCCCAGTACTCCGGCCGCGGCCAGAGCGGCGTACGGACTGACCTGGGTGGCGAGCATGGTGACCAGCACGGGGCCGACGATGAAGACGACCTCGTCGCCGACCGCCTCCAGCGCGAACGCGGTCTGCAGCGCTCGTCCCCGGCCGAGCAGGTGGGTCCACCGCGCGCGGACGAACGACCCGACCTGCGGACGGGTGCCACCGGCAACGAACGACAGCAGGTAGAGCACCCAGGTAGCCGCGTCGGCACGGACCGCGACCAGCAGAGCCGCCAGCCCGATCGTGCACAGCACGGAGCCGACGATCAGCAGCGTCCGCTGCCCGAAGCGGTCGACCAGCCGGCCCTGGATCGGACCGGTCAGCGCACCGGCGATGACCGCGACGCCGGACACCGCCCCGGCCAGGCCGTACGAGCCGCTCTCCTGCGCGATCAGGATGACGATGCCCAGCCCGATCATCGAGATCGGCATACGCCCGAGGATCCCGGCGGTGAAGAACGCACTGGCACCGGGACGGCGCATGAGATGGACATAAGGCTTGAGCATGAGAGACCGGCAACACCCTAGCTGCTGGCGGTCTGAGAAACTCGGAATATGCCGTTGCCCCAGTCGCCTGCTGCTGTTCCGTACGACGCCGTCCTGCTGCTGTCCTTCGGAGGTCCCGAGAAGCCCGAGGACGTGCTGCCGTTCCTGCAGAACGTGACCCGCGGCCGGGGCATCCCGGACGAGCGGCTGAAGGAGGTCGGCGAGCACTACTACGCGTTCGGCGGGAAGAGCCCGATCAACGACCAGAACCGGGCACTGCTCGAGGCGCTGCGGGCGTCGTTCGACGAGATCGGCCTGGATCTGCCGATCTACTGGGGCAACCGCAACTGGGCACCGTACCTGACCGACACGATGCGGCAGATGGCCGCTGACGGGATCCGCCGGGCGGTGGTGATCGTCACGTCCGCCTACCCGTCGTACTCCGGCTGCCGGCAGTACCGCGAGAACCTGGAGGACGCGGCCAAGCAAATCCCGGACGCGCCACAGATCGACAAGCTCCGGCACTACGCGAACCACCCCGGCTTCGTCGGATCGTTCGTCGAGTCGACTGCCGAGGCGCTGAGCAAGCTCCCCAAGGGCTCCGCGATCGCCTATGTGACTCACTCGATCCCGACCGCGATGAATGCGACCAGCGGACCGGACGGCAACGGGTACGTCGACTGGCACCTGGACGTGGCCGCGGAGATCACCGCCGAGCTCGAGCGCCGCACCGGCCAGACCCGGCGGACCGACCTGGTCTACTGCTCGCGCTCCGGGCCGCCGCAGGTGCCGTGGCTCGAGCCGGACGCGAACGACCACCTGGAGGCCCTCGCGGCCGAGGGTGTGCCGGGCGTGGCCGTCGTACCGATCGGGTTCGTCAGCGACCACATGGAGGTCATCTACGACCTCGACACCGAGGCCGCCGAGACCGCCGAGAAGCTGGGGCTGCCGATGGCCCGGGCCGCGACCCCCGGCACCGACCCGCAGTTCGTCTCGATGCTGCGCGACCTGGTCGTCGAGCGCGCCGCGGCCGAACGCGGCGAGGAGCCGGCCAGACCCTGCGTCGGCAGGCTCGGCCCGGCCTGGGACGACTGCCGCCACGACTGCTGCCCACCCCTGCGCCGACCAACTGCCAAGGAAGCCGTATGACGACCGAGAACCCCCAAGACCTCCTCAAGCTCGCGGTGGAGGTGGCGGAGGAAGCGGCGCGGTTGATCGTCGAACGCCGCCGCGGCACCATCACCGTCGCCGACACCAAGAGCACGGTCACCGATGTCGTCACCGCCGTGGACCGCGAATCCGAGGAGCTGATCCGGGCGCGGATCCTGCAGGCCCGGCCGGACGACTCGTTCCTCGGCGAGGAGGGCGACGACGTCGCCGGTTCGAGCGGCGTGCGCTGGGTCGTCGACCCGATCGACGGCACGGTCAACTACCTGTACGACCTCCCGACGTACGCCGTCTCGATCGCGGTCGAGTACGACGGGACGACGGTCGCCGGGGTCGTCGTCGACGCACCGAAGGGTGAGGTGTTCACCGCCACGAGGGGCGGTGGCGCGTTCGCGGACGGGAAGCCGATCCGGGTCTCGGGCTGCACCGACCTGAGTACCGCCCTGGTCGGGACCGGCTTCGGGTACGACGCCGACCGCCGCCAGGTGCAGGCCGAGGTCGTCCAGCATCTGATCACCAAGGTCCGCGACATCCGCCGGATCGGGGTCGGCGCGCTCGACCTCTGCTATGTCGCCTGTGGCCGGCTGGACGCGGTGTACGAACGCGGACTGAATCCATGGGACTACGGAGCGGGTGCGCTGATCGCGGCTGAGGCGGGCGGGACCATCGGCGGCCTGCATGGCGCCCCGGTGTCACCGGAGATGTCGATCGCGACGAGTCCGGCGCTTTTCGGCCCGTTCCACGATCTGCTGGCCGAAGCGAACCCCCTGCGCGCGTAGATGTCGCTGAGTGCGCGTTTCTGCGCAAGAGTGCGCACTAACGAGCAATTCGGTGTTCGGTCCTGACATTTGTGGAGACACGCGGGTCAATACATGGACCCCGACGCGCGCGAAGGGCCCTTCATAGGGCACAATCCCGTCCTCGGGAACGGTAGTTGCCGGTCCCGGCCTGACTGTCAAGGGTTTCGGGGGACGAAGATTCAGCGCGGTGCTTCGGCGCGGAATTTCTCGGCCGCTTTACCCGTTCAAGGGCTCAGCAGGCAACACCACGGGTATGAAGAGGGCAGGGAAACACCATGGCGACTGATTACGACGCCCCGCGCAAGACGGACGAGGACGCATCCGAAGAGTCGATCGAGGAACTGAAGACTCGCCGTCACGACAAGAACTCCGGCAAGGTCGACGAGGACGAGGCCGAGGCCGCGGAGAGCTTCGAGCTGCCCGGTGCCGACCTGAGCCACGAAGAGCTGGCGGTGCGGGTGCTCCCGCGCCAGGCCGACGAGTTCACCTGTTCGAGCTGCTTCCTGGTTCACCACCGCAGTCAGCTCGCGGAGACGAAGAACGGGCAGCTGATCTGCCGCGACTGCGCAGCCTGACACCAGCGCCCTTCTTCTGCTTGACCCACAGCGGGACCGTTCCCAGACGCCTGGGAACGGTCCCGCTGTTGTGCGACCTACTTGTCCAGCTGCTTCTCGACGCTCTTGACCAGGCCACCGGGCGCCTTCGCGTCCTGCTCGTAGCCCGGCGGTGCGTACCCGGTCGACTTCAGCCAGTACGACGCCGCCCGCCGCTCCGCGAACAGCTTCGCGGCCGCCGCCGCGGCCCCACTCGCCACCGCCCAGCTGACGACCTCGACGTACCCGCCCTCGCCGTGCTTCGGCGGCTTCCCGCCCGAGCCGAGCTTCCAGGCCGTGGTCACCGCCTTGTTCGCGAGCAGGCCCACCACGATGGTGAACGCGGCCTGCACCAGCTTCCAGCCGATCTTCGCTCCGACCACAGCAGCCTCCCTAACCGCAAGTCCCCGACAATCAGGATCTTGCCACGCTGTGCCCCGTCAGCGCCGCTGCCAACCGGTCCGGGTGCCGCGTGGCGATCACCCAGTACGGCGCCGGGTCGCGCGGATCGGTGATCTCGACCCGGACCGCGCCCCGCACGTAGCTGCGCAGCAGCAGGTAGGCCCTCGGATCGCAGTCCCGTCCGAACGCGTGCCGCGCGTCGTCGCCCGTGAGCGACTCGACCTTGCCCAGGTACGCCCGTCCGATCATGGCTCGCCCGGCCTGCAGTCGCTCATCGTCGACCTCGACCCGCGCGGCGCCGTACTGGACGAACCAGAGGACCAGGACGAGCGCGGCGATACCACCGACGAGGGTGCCGGCGAACGTGCCGACCGGCACGGTCACGATGGCGAAGAGCGTGACGACCAGGGCGACGGCGATGATCCACCAGGACACCGGCACGCTCAGGCGTTCGCGATAAAGAGGCACACCACCAGCCTGGCATGTGGGCGGTCCAGTGGCGTCGATAGGGTCTGCTCTCGTGACCGAGGTACTGATCCAGCGACTCGACCCTGACCTGCCGGTTCCGTCGTACGCGCATCCGGGGGACGCCGGCGCGGACCTGGTGGCGGCCGGCGACATCACTCTGAAGCCTGGCGAGCGCGGTCTGGTCGGCACCGGCATCGCGATCGCGCTGCAGGACGGGTATGCCGCCTTCGTGCACCCGCGGTCCGGGCTGGCGGCCAAGCACGGCGTTTCGATCGTCAACGCTCCGGGCACCGTGGACGCGGGGTACCGGGGCGAGATCAAGGTGTGCCTGATCAACCTCGACCCGCACGCGGAAGTGACGCTGCGGCGCGGCGACCGGATCGCGCAGCTGGTCATCCAGCAGGTGGAGAAGGCGCGGTTCGTCGAGGTGACGTCGCTGCCGGGTTCCGCCCGCGGTGACGGGGGGTACGGCTCGACCGGCGGTTTCGGTGATGTGACACGCTGATCAGGTGCGCCCGTTGACGTGACGGATGCGCGAAACTACGGCGGCTGTACCAAGACGAACCAGGGAAGCAGAGAACAGTGATCTTCCGCCGCAAGGCCAAGAACGAAGACCCCGAGACGACCGAGCAGGACGCCGCGCCGGAGGAACCGGCCGTCGGGCCGTTCGACTCCACCGAGGTCGACCCCGAGGTGCTCGAGGCGGAGGACCGCATCGACCTGGGCGCGCTGGTGGTCACCGGCATGCCCGGGATGGAACTGCGGCTGCAGGTCGACGAGCAGAGCGGCCAGGTGCAGGCGGTACTGCTGGTGCTGGAGGACTCCGCGCTGGAACTGCGCGCGTTCGCGGCACCGAAGACGAGCGGCATCTGGTCCGAGGTACGGCGGGAGATCGCCGCCGAGGCCAGCCGGATGGGCGGTACGGCGACCGAGTCCGAGGGATCGTTCGGCACCGAACTGGTGCTGGTCGTGCCGGTCGAGGACCCGGAAGGCCAGATCTTCAGCCAGACCTCGCGGGTGCTCGGTGTGGACGGCCCGCGCTGGCTGCTGCGGGCCACCGTGCTCGGCCGCGCCGCGGTCGAACCGGACGCCGCGTCGGCGATGGAGGAGGCACTGCGCAACGTCGTCGTGGTCCGCGGGAGCGAGCCGATGGCCGTCCGCGAATCGCTGCCGTTGCGGCTCCCGCCGGGCGCTCAGCCCGCGGACGAGGAACAGGGCTGAACGGACTACACTCGAATCATGGGTAGCGACAAACCCGAGGGATTGTTTCGGCGTGCCTTCCGGGGGCTGGCCGGTGACCGGGACCAGCAGGACGCCGAGGTTCTCCAGGACTTCGCGCAGGACTGCGGTGCCCGGTCCATCACCGGCTGCCACGACCGCGAACTGGTCACGCTGTACGGCACGCTGCGCACCATCACGTTCAGCCCACGCGGCGGCGTACCGGCACTGGAGGGCGAGTTGTACGACGGCACCGGCACGGTCAAGCTGATCTGGCTCGGGCGGCGCAAGATCGCCGGGATCCACCCCGGCTCGGAACTGATCGCCTCCGGGCGGATCGGGGTCGTGGACGGTGACCGGGTGATGTTCAACCCGCGCTACGAACTCCGTCCGACGGCCGCGCATGGCTGAGCCGCAGTCAGGGTCACAGTCGCGCCGGGACCAGGTCGAGGAGAACCTCGAGGAGAAGCTGGTCGAGATCCTGCGCCCTGAGCTCGACGCCGCCGAGCACGAACTCACCGCGGACCAGCAGCCCGCTCCGGAGCCGGAGCAGCCGGCCGAGGAGCCCGCGAAGCCGGCCCAGACCACCGACAAGGACTTCTTCCACGCGCTCGGTGGCTGGGGTGCACTGCTCGACATCGGCTTGCCCTGGATCGCGTTCCTGATCGTCTACGGCGCGACCGACCACAACCTGCGGCTCGCGCTGATCGTCGCGGTCGGCTCGGGCGCTCTCGTCGCCGTACTCCGCCTGATCCGCAAGCAGCCGCTGCGCAACGTCTTCGGCGGCTTCGTCGGCGTCCTCATCTCCGCCTGGGTCGCGAACCGCACCGGCGACGCGAAGGACGTCTACGTCCCCGGCCTGCTCACGAACCTCGGGTACGGCGCTCTGTACCTGATCACCGTGCTGATCCGCTGGCCCCTGTTCGGCGTCCTGTACGGCGTGATCACCCAGACCGGTACGGCGTGGCGCAAGGACCCGGCGATGCTCAAGGGGTTCTCGCGGGCGACGCTGGTGTTCGTCGGCCTGTTCGCGATTCGCCTGATCGTCCAGGTCCCGCTGTACCTGGCCGGCTACCTGAACGCGCTGGGCATCGCGAAGGTCGGCCTCGGCCTTCCGTTCTACGCCCTGGCCCTGTGGATGGCGTACGCCGTACTGCGCGGATCGCTGCCGCCGGACAAGTGGGACGAGGCGCGCGACCACGTCACCCACCTGCTCCGGGGCAACAAGAAGTAGAAGGTCCTACTCGCTCTTGCGGTGGTGCGGCGAGAGGATGTCCTCGAGCTGCTCCTCGGTCTCGTCGGCCGCGACGAACAGGAGCTCGTCGTTCAGCTCCAGCGTGCCTTCCGGGTCCGGGCGCAGGACCCGGCCCTCGCGCAGGATCACCACCAGCGCGGTGTCCAGCGGCCAGTCGATGTCGCCGACGCGCTGACCGATCATGGGGGAGTCCTCGGGCAGGGTCAGCTCGACCAGGTTCGCGTCGCCCTGGCGGAAGGTGAACAGCCGGACCAGGTCACCGACCGAGACCGCCTCTTCGACCAGCGCGGACATGATCCGCGGCGTCGACACCGAGACGTCGACACCCCAGGCCTCGTTGAACATCCACTCGTTCCGCGGATGGTTGACCCGGGCAACGGTCCGGGGGACGCCGAACTCGGTCTTGGCGAGCAGTGAGACGACCAGGTTGACCTTGTCGTCGCCGGTGCTGGCGATTGCCACCTGGCACCGCTGCAGCGCTGCCTCCTCCAGCGAGGAGAGCTCGCAGGCGTCGGCGAGCAGCCATTCGGCCTGCGGCACCGACTCGGCCTTGATCGCCCGCGGGTCCTTGTCGATCAGCAGCACCTCGTGGCCGTTCTCCAGCAGCTCGGCGGCGATCGAGCGACCGACGTTCCCGGCTCCGGCGATGGCTACCCGCATCACAGCTCCTCAGGCTTGGTGCCGAGTTGGGACTCGATCGCGGCGACGTCCCGTTCCAGCATCACGACGTGCACCAGGTCACCCTCCTGGATGACCGTGTCGGCCTTGGGCAGCACGCCTTCGCCGAGCCGGGTCAGGAACGCGACCCGGGCGCCGGTGGCCTTCTCGATGTCGAACGCGAGCCGGCCGACCCACTCGGAGTCCACATGGACCTCGGCCAGCCGGACCGTCCCGGACGGGTCGCGCCACTCCGGCTCGGACCCCTCGGGCAGCAGCCGGCGCATCATCTGGTCGACGGTCCAGCGCACGGTGCCGACGGTCGGGATGCCGAGCCGCTGGTACACCTCGGCGCGGCCGGGGTCGTAGATCCGGGCCACCACGTTGCTGATCCCGAACGTCTCCCGGGCCACCCGCGCCGCCAGGATGTTCGAGTTGTCGCCGTTCGAGACCGCGGCGAAAGCCTCCGCGTCCTCGATCCCGGCCTCGATCAGGATCTCCCGGTCGAAGCCCATCCCGACGATGGTCCGGCCGGTGAAGTTCGGGCTCAGCCGGCGGAAGGCGTCGGCCGACTGGTCGATGATCGCGACCGTGTGGCCCCGCTTCTCCAGGCCTCTCGCGAGCGTCGACCCGACGCGGCCGCAGCCCATGATGACGACGTGCACTCGGTGATCACTCCCTGCCCCACCTGGGGCCGCTGGGTCGGACTCGGCAGGGATAGACGCTACACCGGACCGGGGCTCCCTCTGACATCACGGACCGCGCTTCCCTCTAACATCACCGGTGTGACCCCCGCTCTCGGCGATATCGGTAAACGGCTGCTGCTCGGACGCAAACTGCGCAGCACGCAGTTGGGCGAGACCCTGCTGCCCAAGCGCATCGCCCTTCCCGTGTTCGCCAGCGACGCGCTGTCGTCGGTCGCCTATGCCCCGGACGAGATCTTCCTGACCCTGTCGATCGCCGGGCTGGCGGCGTACAGCTATTCCTGGAAGATCGGCCTGCTGGTCGCGTTCGTGATGCTCGTCGTGGTCGCGTCGTACCGGCAGAACGTGCACGCCTACCCGTCCGGTGGCGGTGACTACGAGGTCGCCACGGTGAACATCGGGCCGTCGGCCGGGCTGACCGTGGCCAGCGCGCTGATGGTCGACTACGTGATGACGGTGGCGGTGTCGATCTCGTCCGGCGTCCAGAACGCGAAGTCCGCGCTGCCGTTCCTGGCCGGCCATGAAGTGCCACTGGCGGTCGGTCTTGTCCTCCTGCTGACCGCGATGAACCTGCGCGGCGTCCGCGAGTCGGGTGCGATCTTCGCGATCCCGACGTACATCTTCATGGTGTCGATCATTGGGATGGCGATCTGGGGCCTGATCCGGCTGAGCGCGGGCAACCTCCCGATGGCCGAGAGTGCGGGCTTCGAGGTCCGGTCCGAGCCGGGGCACGAGCTCTTCACCGGACTGGCCGCGGTCTTCCTCCTGGCCCGGGCGTTCTCGTCCGGGTGTGCCGCGCTGACTGGTGTCGAGGCGATCAGCAACGGCGTCCCGGCGTTCCGCAAGCCGAAGAGCAAGAACGCCGCCACCACGCTGCTGCTGCTCGGCACGATCGCCGTCACGATGCTGATGAGCATCCTGTTCCTGGCCAACAAGATCAAGCTGAGGTTCGCCGAGGATCCGGCCACGCAGCTGTATCGCAACGGGGAGCCGGTCGGCGACAGCTACACCCAGAAGACCGTGATCGGTCAGATCAGCGACTCGGTCTTCTCGAACTTCACGCCGGGCTTCTACCTGGTGATCGGCGCGACCATGCTGATCCTGGTGCTGGCCGCGAACACCGCGTTCAACGGCTTCCCGGTGCTCGCCTCGATCCTGGCCCGGGACGGCTACCTGCCGCGTCAGCTGCACACCCGCGGCGACCGGCTGGCCTACAGCAACGGCATCATCCTGCTGGCCCTGTGCGCGATCGGGCTGATCATCGCGTTCGACGCCCAGGTCACCAAGCTGATCCAGCTGTACATCGTCGGCGTGTTCGTGAGCTTCACGCTCAGCCAGTTCGGCATGATCCGGCACTGGACCCGGCACCTGAAGACCGAGACCGACCCGGCCAAACGCCGGCAGATGATCCGGTCCCGGGTGATCAACGCGATCGGCCTGACCCTGACCGGGATCGTGCTGATCATCGTGCTGATCACCAAGTTCACCCACGGCGCCTACATCGCGATCATCGCGATGGTGGTGCTGTTCTTGCTGATGAAGGGCATCCGCCGGCACTACAGCCGGGTCAGCGAGCAGATGGCGGTCGAGGGAGACGAGCCGCTGATGCTGCCGTCCCGGGTGCATTCGATCGTGCTGGTGTCGAAGCTGCACAAGCCGACCCTGCGGGCGCTGGCGTTCGCCAAGGCGGCCCGGCCGTACATGCTCGAGGCGGTCACGGTCGACGTCGACCGGGACGAGTCGGAGGCCCTGCAGGCCGAATGGGACGCCCGGGGCATCCCCATTCCGCTGAAGCGCCTCGCCTCGCCGTACCGGGAGATCACCCGGCCGATCCTGCAGTACGTGCGCGACATCCGGCGGCAGTCTCCGCGCGATGTGGTGATGGTTTACATCCCCGAATACGTGGTCGGGCACTGGTGGGAGCACATCCTGCACAACCAGAGCGCACTGCGGCTCAAGGGGCGGCTCTTGTTCACACCTGGTGTGATGGTTACGTCCGTTCCTTACCAGCTGATCTCTTCGCAGGTGGCCGAGGAACGGCAGGACCGGGTGGAACGGGTGGCCGGCCAGGTACGGCGTGGGGCCCGCAAGGCGTCAGGAGATCGGTGACGGACGAGGACATCGTCGGGACGGTAGTCGAGCTGGAAGTAGGACCAGTAGCGCACGGGGGACACTGTGTGGCCCGGCACGAGGGGCAGGTGGTCTTCGTCCGGCACGCGTTGCCGGGTGAGCTGGTCCATGCCCGCGTCACCGAGCAGACCGCGAAGTACCTGCGGGCTGACGCCGTACAGGTACTGACACCGTCACCGCAGCGGATCGAGGCGCCCTGCCCGTACGCCGGACCGGGGCTGTGCGGTGGGTGTGACTTCCAGCACGCCAACATCGTCGAGCAGCGGCGACTGAAGGCCACGGTCGTGTCGGACACGCTCCGGCGGATCGGTGGCATCGAGCGCACGGTGGTGATGGAGTCGCCGGGCGACGACGGCCTCGGCTGGCGCACCCGGATGCGGTACGCCGTGGTCGACGGACGACCAGGCATGTACGCGCATCGCTCGCACGACCTGATCCCGATCGAGCGGTGCCTGATCGCTCACCCGGACACGCCCGACGTACTCGGGCAGCGGTGGCCGGGCGAGTCGTCCGTGCAGGCTGTCGTGTCGTCGGAGGGCAAGACCGCCGTACTGACGGGCGAGGAGCCCGGCGGACGGGTCGTCGAGGTGGTGCGCGACCGGCGGTTCCGGGTGGAGGCCGGTGGGTTCTGGCAGGTGCATCCGGCCGCTCCGGAGACGCTGGTGGACGCCGTACTGAGTGGGCTGGAGCCTGCGGCGGGGGAGACCGCGCTGGATCTGTACTCCGGGGTCGGACTGTTCGCGGCGTTCCTGGCCGAGGCGGGGTGCTCCGTACTGGCGATCGAAGGTGACAAGGACGCGGTGCGCAACGCGCGGCGGAACCTGCACGACCTGCCGGGGGTCACGCTGGAGACCGGTGACGTCGACCGCGTGCTGAACACGGCCGCCGGGCAGGGGCTCGAACACGTGGACCTGGTCGTGCTCGACCCACCGCGGACGGGTGCCGGGAAGGACGTCGTACGCCGGATCGCGGCGCTGGCACCGCGACGGGTGGCGTACGTGGCGTGTGACCCGGCGGCGCTGGCGCGGGATCTGAAGACGTTCGGGAAGCTCGGGTACGGGATCGCGTCGCTGCGGGCGTTCGACCTGTTCGGCATGACCCACCACATCGAGTGCGTCGCCATCCTCGAGCCTGTGGACAGTGAAGTGGTGGTGTCCGGAGGGCTCGGGTAGCGTTCTGGCCCTGGATCCCCATGCGCTGGAGACCTGATGCCGCTCGTTGACCTGGACGACCCGGAGGAGTTGCGCGCCCGCTGGACCGCACTCGCCGCGGTCGCCCATGCCACCGGGTTCGACCGGCGGTGGTACGCCGACGAGGACGGGTACCACCACCAGGACGAGACCGGGTCGGTGCTGCGGATGGTGCGGCTCGAGGACGGGCGTGCGGTGCTGTTCGGGTTCCAGACCCAGCACAGCGAGACCAGGCGCGCCGACCTGCTGGCGGGGTCGCCGGACTGGATCGGCCAGCCCGAGGTGCGGCGTCGCCAGACCGCCGGCGAGCTCGGTTTCGTGTACGGCGCGTTCAACGGGACGTGGGCGCGAGCGGCGTACCCGGGAGACCCGTGGCAGCCGGCCGAGGACGGGTTCTCGCAGATCGGGCAGTGGATCACGTCGGACGCGGACGCTGCCGCGGAGATGATCGAGTGGGTCGCGGAGTGGGCGGACTACCTCGGCGGGCTGGACGAGTTGCAGCCGTTCGGGGTGCAACTGATCCAGACCGCCGGCTCGTCCGGGATCTCCTTGGAGGCGCTGCGGGAGTTCTTCGATCACTTCGAGATCGACGCGCGGTCACCGGTCCAGCCGGACCTGCCCTCCGGCGTCGTCGCGGCCGAGGACTTCACCCGGAACTTTGCAGTCGCGGAAAGTTTGGCCGACGACCCTGACACAGCCGAGGTGTCGGTCGTTGAGGATGTTGTGATTGGAGCATCCGACGGGCCCGGCCCGGTGGACGAGGAGGACGAGCAGTCCTTCATCGTGCCGCCCGGCATCAGCCCGTTCACCGGCCAGCCGATCGACGAGGCCCCACAGGTCCCGTCGTACGAGCAGCCTGTGTACGACGAGCAGCCTGTGTACGACGAGCGGCCTGTGTACGACGAGCAGCCTGTGTACGACGAGCAGCCTGGGTATGAGGAGCCTGCGTACGAGGGGCCCGCGGTGTACCAGCAGGTCGCGTACCGGCCGGAGGCGCCGGCGGAGTACGGGGTCACCAGCAAGAAGCAGGGCTGGCTGCGGCGGCGTAAGCACGACAACGCGCCTGAGCCCGAGCAACCGGCCGGTTTCGAGGGCGGTGCGGCCGGTGGTGCGGCCGGTGGGCCGGCTCCTGGGACGTATCTGCCGGACGATGTGTCGGGTGGTGGGCTGGCGGCGTACGGCGGTGGGCTGCCTTCGTCGGAGCCGCCGCGTGTCGGTGGTGGGGTGCACGAGGGGGAGGACTTCTACGCGAGTCTGTTCGCGGACGGTCCCTCTGCCGCGTCGTACCAGCAGGACGCGGCTGAGCAGGACTGGGAGACCGCCGAGCAGGCCGGCTGGAGCGAGCAGGAAGCCACCAGCGAGTACAACCCGTTCGCCGAGGAGCCGGCCGCGCCCGAGCCCGAACCCGAACGCGAATGGGTGGGCGGCGCCTGGATCAACGGGCTGTGGGTCGAGGATCCCGCCCACTACCACCCCCAGCCGGTCGCCTCCTCGGACGACGACGAGGCCCCGACCGCAGAAATAGCCGCCGTCCCCGACGCACCCACACCAGACCCTCAAGCAGCCCAGTCGCCTTTCACCCCAGTCAACCCAGGACCCCAACAGTCACCAGTCGCCGCCGAGCTCGCACCCGACCAGGCCGTCCCCACGCCCAACCAGCCCGGCGCTGCGCGCGACCAGGCCGACGCGGCGCAGGGTGAGGCTAGCGCTGTGCGGGGCGAGGCCGTCCCCACGCCCAACCAGGCCGGCGCTGCGCGCGACCAGGCCGGCGCTGTGCGGGATGAGGCTGGCGCTGCGTGGGGCGACGCTGGCGCTGCGCGCGACCAGGTCGGTGCTGTGCGGGGCGACGCTGTCCCCACACGCGACCAGTCCGGCGTTGCGTGGGGCGAGGCTGGCGCTGCGCGCGACCAGGCCGGGATTTCGCGGGGTGAGGCTGTCCCCACGCGCGACCAGGCTGGCGTTGTGTGGGGCGAGGCCGGTGTTGCGCGGGGTGAGTTTGGTGTTGCGCCGGGGGACGTGGACTCGTCTGAGGACGAGGAGGAGTTGGCGTCGTTCACCGGGCCTTCGCCGTTCGCTCCGGTGGCGGTGGAGGAGCCTGAGGACGATCAGACCGCTGAGGTTCCCGCGGTTCGGGTCGACGAGCTGGACGACCAGACGGCCGAGGTCCCGGCCGTGTCCGCGGAGCTGCCTGAGGCTCCGGTCGAGGCTAAAGCTCAGGTCGAGCCTCACCCTCAACCGCAACCGTGGCCAAACCCCCAGCCGGAGCCCTGGCCGCAACCAGAGCCCCACCCGGCGCCCTGGCCGCAACCGGACCCACAGCCGTCACCAACACCGGACCCGTTCCCGCGCCCCGAGCCCCACCCGGAGCCCGCACCGCACCCGACGCCGGACCCGCAGCCGGATCCGGACCCCCAGCCATGGCCCGACCCCGAGCCAGAACCACTCACCCCGGAACCGGACCCGACCCCTCAGCCACAACCAGAGCCCGACCCAGACCAAGAGCCCTGGCCGGCCCCAGACCCCGACCCCAACCAGTGGACCCAGCCCCACGTCGAGCCCCATCCCGACCCGAATCACCGGCCCCAGCCGCACGCCGAGCCTCACCCAGACCCGAACCACCGCACCCAGCCCGGCCCCGGGCGTCTGCACGACCCGGACCACCGGACCCAGCCCCTGGCCGAGCCTCGTCCAGACCCGAACCGCCGGCCCCAGCCCGGCCCTGGGCCTCAGCACGACCCGAACCAGTGGCCCCAGTCGGAGCCGGCTTCACAACCGGAGCGCGAGCACGAGCGGTGGGCTCAGCCGGTGTCCGAGGCTGCCCACTACCAGCAGCCCGAGCAGGAGAACGCGCCCTGGCACCACCCCGATCCGGAAGACGAGCGGTGGGAACAGGCTGAGCCTGGACAAGCGCAGGAAGGCTGGGCCCAGGCCGAGGCGGAGTCGGCCCCGCATGCGTCGGCTCCACACGGGTTAGCACCGCACGGGTTGGCACCGCACGGGTCGGCACCCCGCGGCTCGGCACCGCAGGCGCCGGCTCCGCAGGCGTCGGCTCCGCACGGGTCGGCTCCGCAGTCGTCGGGGTCGGAAGTGTGGGACGAGTCCGCGGGCTGGGCCTGGCAGGCGGAGGACGGTGGTGCGTACTCGGTGCCGGTGGCGGATGCGGACGCACCGACCGGGGAGATCCCGATCGTCGAGGACGAGATCGCCGCGGGGCCCGCGCCGGTCGTGAGTGCGCACGAGGCGACCGCTGCCTCAGGTCCGGCGGACGACGAGGTGCCGACCGGACGCATGCCTGCGGTGCACCCGGACTCCAGGTCCCAGGACGACGACGTGCCCACCGGGCCTGTACCTGTGGTGAACACCGACGCGAGGTCCCAGGACGACGACACGCCCACCGGGCCTGTGCCTGTGGTGAACGTGGACGCCGGGTCCCAGGACGACGAGGTGCCCACCGGGTCCGTGCCGGGAGCCTGGGCGGCCAGGTCCCCGGCTACGGCTAACGACGACGTGCCGACCGGGTCGGTCGAGCAGGCGAACGGCTCCCCGGGTGCACATGGCGACGACGTGCCGACAGGGTCCGTCCCGATCGTGCAGGCGAACGGCATCCCGACTAGGGATAACCACGACGTGCCGACCGGGTCGGTCGCGCGGGCGAACGGCTTCCCGGGTGCGGACGACGATGACGTGCCGACCGGGTCTGTGCCGGTCGTGGGGGCGAATGGCTTCCGTGATGCGGACGATGATGTGCCAGCCGGGTCTGCGCCGGTCGCGCGGTCGAACGGCTTCCCGGGTGCGCATGGCGATGACGTGCCGACCGGGTCGGTCGTGCGGGCGAATGGCTTCCCGGGGGCGGCTGGCGACCACGGGCCGACCGGGGCGGTCGTGGGGGCGAATGGCTTCCGGGGTGCGGATGGCGATGACGTGCCGACGGGGTCTGTGCCGGTTGTGGCGGACGGTGGCTTCTCGGATGATGACACGCCGACGGGTGCCGTGCCGGTGGTGGGTGCGGATGACGATGACATGCCGACGGGTGTCGTACCGGTGGTCGGCGCCGACAGCCCGCCGAACGGCGTCGGGGCGGATGTGGGTGTTCCGGCGGCTCGGGTTATCGAGCGGATGTCGATTCCTGGGCTCGCGCTGGCGGGTTCTGATGGGCCGGGCATCGACCTCGTGCCGGGGTCGATCGAGGAAGCGCTGCGAGCCGAGGTGGAGCGTCCCCGGCCGCGGCCGCAGGAGTCGGCGGCGTTCGAGGCACTGCATGCGTGGTGCCGCGCGAGGACCGCGATCGTCCCATCGGGGTTCACCATCCAGGTCCAGGTGCTCGACCCGGCCGCGCCGTCGTACCGGTTCGACCTGGAGCCTCCGGACGTGGACGACCCGGAGTTCGCCGCGGACAAGCTGAGCGGGCTGCTCGGCGACCTGTGGGTGACCGAGGCGGAGAGCGAGCTCGGCGGTTGGCTGTTCGCCCGGATCGACGCGGCGGGCCGGACCATGCGGGTGGATCGGTGGTACGACCGCGTCCCGGACTGGTGGGACAACCCGGTCGAGCCGCGGCTCGACGTCAACGGTCTGGTCCGGCGACTGTACGGTCGCGGTCCCCAGTGGCAGCCGTCGTACCTGGAGAGGCTGTACACGAGCGCAAGATAGCGTTGGCGCCATGCTTCTCAGGATCTTCACCGAACCCCAGCAAGGTGCCTCGTACGACGATCTGCTCGCGGTGGCACGCAAGACCGAGGAGAACGGGTTCGACGCGTTCTTCCGGTCCGACCACTATCTGGTGATGGGCGACCACGACGGCCTGCCCGGACCGACCGACGCGTGGATCACGCTGGCCGGCCTGGCCCGTGAGACGCAGCGGATCAAGCTCGGCACGCTCGTCAGCTCGGCGACGTACCGCAATCCGGGCGTGCTCGCGATCACGGTCGCGCAGGTGGACCAGATGAGCGGCGGCCGCGCCGAGCTGGGCCTCGGGGCCGGTTGGTACGAGGCGGAGCACAAGGCGTACGGCCTGGACTTCCCGGACACCCCTGGCCGCTTCGACCTGCTGACCGAGCAACTCGAGCTGATCACCGGCCTGTGGGACACGCCGGTGGGGGAGAAGTACGACTTCGTCGGCAAGCACTACCAGCTGACCGACTCGCCGGCGCTGCCGAAGCCGGTCCAGCGGCCACACCCGCCGGTCATCGTCGGCGGTGCGGGCAAGAAGCGTACGCCGGCTCTCGCGGCGCAGTACGCGAGTGAGTTCAACGCCGGGTTCCGCTCGGTCGAGGAGACCGAGACGCTCTTCACGCGGGTCCAGGCGGCCTGCGACGCAGCCGGCCGCGACCCCAGGACGCTCGCCCTCTCGACCGCGCACACGGTTGTCGTCGGCAAGGACGACGCGGAGGTCAGGCAGCGCGCCGACGCGATCGGCCGCGACGTCGACGACCTGAGGCAGAACTCGATCGCCGGCACCCCCGCCGAGGTCGTCGACCGGCTCGGCCAGTACGCCGCCGTCGGATCCCAGCGGCAGTACGTCCAGATCATGGACCTGCAGGACCTGGACCACCTCGACCTCATCGCCGCCGAGGTTCTTCCACAGGTTTCCTGAAGGTTCACGAGGGTGGCTCGATGTCGTGTATCTTGATGTCGAGAGAGTTTGTGGCGCGAGGTTAGGTGGACCTGACCTCGCGGCCGGGCCAGGTGCTCGGCAGGATGGGTTCAGCGAACAGGACCGGATAGAGGAGCAGGCTGATGGCCAGCGTCGACAGCTTCGGTGCCAAGGGTGCACTCGAAGTCAACGGACAGTCGTACGAGATCTTCAGGTTGGCGGGCATCGAGGGCGCGGACACGCTGCCGTACTCGCTCAAGGTGCTGCTGGAGAACCTGCTGCGCACCGAGGACGGCGCGAACATCACCGCCGAGCACATCACCAAACTCGGCAGCTGGGACCAGAACGCGGCCCCCGACACCGAGATCCAGTTCACCCCGGCCCGGGTGATCATGCAGGACTTCACCGGTGTGCCGTGTGTGGTCGACCTGGCAACCATGCGCGAGGCGGTCGCCGAGCTCGGTGGCGACCCGACCAGGATCAACCCGCTCGCCCCGGCCGAGCTGGTCATCGACCACTCGGTCATCACCGACGTCTTCGGCCGGCCGGACGCGTTCGAGCGCAACGTCGAGTTCGAGTACCAGCGCAACGGCGAGCGCTACCAGTTCCTCCGCTGGGGCCAGACCGCGTTCGACGACTTCAAGGTCGTCCCGCCGGGCACCGGCATCGTGCACCAGGTGAACATCGAGCACCTCGCCCGCACCGTCATGGTCCGCGACGGTGTGGCCTACCCCGACACCTGCGTCGGCACGGACAGCCACACCACGATGGTGAACGGTCTCGGCGTGCTCGGCTGGGGCGTCGGCGGCATCGAGGCCGAGGCGGCCATGCTCGGCCAGCCCGTGTCGATGCTGATTCCGAAGGTCGTCGGCTTCAAGCTGACCGGCTCGGTGCCGGCCGGTGCGACCGCGACCGACGTGGTGCTCACCATCACCCAGCAGCTGCGCAAGCACGGCGTTGTCGGCAAGTTCGTCGAGTTCTACGGCGAGGGTGTCGCGGCCGTGCCGCTGGCGAACCGCGCCACGATCGGCAACATGAGCCCGGAGTTCGGCTCCACCTGCGCGATCTTCCCGATCGACGACGTGACGCTGGAGTACCTGCGGCTGACCGGTCGCAGCGACCAGGACGTCGCGCTGGTCGAGGCGTACGCCAAGGAGCAGGGCCTGTGGCACGACCAGTCGGTCGAGCCGCGGTTCTCGGAGTACCTCGAGCTGGACCTGTCGACCGTCGTACCGTCGATCGCCGGGCCGAAGCGGCCGCAGGACCGGGTCGCGCTGAGCGAGGCCAAGGAGGCGTTCCGCGGTGCGCTGACCGACTACGCGACCGAGGAGCTGGACGTCGACCCGTCGGAGACCGGGAGCTTCCCGGCCAGCGACGCGCCGAACGGCCACGGCAACGTGAACGACGAGCCGCACGTGCCGCACGGCGGCCCGGGGCGTCCGTCGAAGAAGACCACGATCAGCATGGACGGCGCGGAGATCGAGCTCGACCACGGCCACGTCGTGATCGCGAGCATCACGTCCTGCACCAACACGTCGAACCCGTCGGTCATGCTGGCCGCCGCACTGCTGGCGAAGAACGCGGTCGACAAGGGCCTGGCGTCCAAGCCGTGGGTGAAGACGTCGCTCGCGCCCGGGTCGAAGGTTGTCACCGACTACTACGAGAAGGCCGGCGTCACGCCGTACCTGGAGAAGCTCGGCTTCCACCTGGTCGGCTACGGCTGCACCACCTGCATCGGGAACTCCGGCCCGCTGCCCGAGCCCGTCTCGGCCGGCGTGCAGGAGGCCGACCTGGCAGTCGTCTCGGTGCTGTCCGGCAACCGGAACTTCGAGGGCCGGATCAACCCCGACGTCAAGATGAACTACCTGGCGAGCCCGCCGCTGGTGATCGCCTACGCGCTGGCCGGGACGATGGACTTCGACTTCGAGACCGATGCCCTGGGCAAGGACACGGACGGCAACGACGTGTTCCTGCGCGACATCTGGCCGGCCGCGGACGAGGTCGAGCAGGTGATCGCCTCCTCGATCAACAAGGAGATGTTCACCAAGGACTACGCCGACGTGTTCGCCGGTGACGAGCGCTGGCAGTCGCTGCCGACGCCCGAGGGCAAGACCTTCGCCTGGGACGCCGACTCGACGTACGTGCGCAAGCCTCCGTACTTCGACGGGATGGCGAAGGACCCGGAGCCGGTCACCGACATCGCCGGTGCCCGGGTGCTGGCCAAGCTGGGCGACTCGGTCACCACCGACCACATCTCCCCGGCCGGTTCGATCAAGGCCGACAGCCCGGCCGGCACGTACCTGGCCGACCACGGCGTCGCGCGCAAGGACTTCAACTCGTACGGGTCGCGCCGCGGCAACCACGAGGTGATGATCCGCGGCACGTTCGCGAACATCCGGCTGCGCAACCAGATCGCCCCCGGCACCGAGGGCGGCTTCACCCGCGACTTCACCCAGGCCGACGCCCCGGTCACCTCGATCTACGACGCGGCGCAGTCGTACGCCGAGGCCGGTACGCCGCTGGTGATCCTGGCCGGCAAGGAGTACGGCTCGGGTTCGTCGCGGGACTGGGCCGCCAAGGGTACGGCGCTGCTCGGGGCGAAGGCCGTGATCACCGAGTCCTTCGAGCGGATCCACCGGTCGAACCTGATCGGCATGGGTGTTCT
Organism: Kribbella sp. NPDC049227; assembly: GCF_043197265.1. Taxonomy (NCBI): domain Bacteria; kingdom Bacillati; phylum Actinomycetota; class Actinomycetes; order Propionibacteriales; family Kribbellaceae; genus Kribbella; species Kribbella sp. NPDC049227. Next base: position 934,401 of record NZ_JBICST010000003.1, read on the forward strand.
CCCGCTGCAGTACCCGGAAGGTGAGACCGCCGAGTCGCTCGGCCTGACCGGCGAGGAGACGTTCGACATCACCGGCGTCACCGCGCTGAACGACGGACAGATCCCGAGCACCGTGCACGTCAAGGTGACCTCGCCCGACGGCTCCGAGAAGGAGTTCGACGCGGTCGTCCGGATCGACACCCCCGGTGAGGCCGACTACTACCGCAACGGCGGCATCCTGCAGTACGTGCTCCGTTCGCTGATCGCCGGCTGACAGCAACGAAAAGTACGGCGTACCCCGGCCCCTCAACCGGAGTACGCCGTACTCGTCTGTGGACTACTTGCAGCCGAGGCCGTCCACGTAGCCGGACGCCGCATCGGGGGTCCTCGTCAGCCCTGCCGGCGCCTGGTCCTTCGCGATGCCGTCGGCGTAGGACCAGAGCACGCGCGGGTAGTCGCCGCCCTTGGCCATCTCCTTCAGGATCGGCCAACTGTGGCTGGTCTTCATCGCGGCGACCGCTTCGGCAACCTTCGCCTTGTCACCGGACTTCTTCGCCGTGGTCCACTGGTTCAGCCACGCGCAGCTGACGGCACCGGTGACGCGGGCTCCGACCTGGTACCGGTCGTTGACGGTCTGCTGGTAGAGCGGCGCCTTGTCGAACCCGTCCGGCAGCGGCAGGCCTTCGAGCATCCCGTCGACGGTCTTCTTGTTGTCGGCCGGCTTGACCGCGGACGCGGGCAGGGCGTCGAGCCACTCGTCGACGCCGACCGGCTTCAGCTTCCCGATCAGGTCGCGGTAGGCCGCCTCGTCGCCGGCACCGCCGCGGATCTCGAGGAAGTTCTTGCCCTTCGGCTTCAGGATCGTGGTGAAGTCCGTCGAGTCGTACCGGAAGATCGTCCCGTCCAGGCCGAGGAGCTCGATCGGCTGATGGGTGTTGTCGTGGGCCCGGTCGTCGTAGAACGTCTGGTACTGGTCCGCCGGCCGCCAGTACACGTCGAGGCGCTGGTTGCCCTTGGCAAATGTCATCTCACCGAGCTCGGCGGTGAACTCGTCGACCCGGCTGACCTTCCAGCCGGGCGCGTCGACGAGCAGGCGCTGGTTCGCCTCCGCGATGGCGCGGGCCTCGGCGGCGTACGCAGAGGTCGGAGCGGCGGGGTTGCCGCGCGGGAAGAACACACCGGTGAGCGCGATGACGATCGCAGCCGCGGCGGCGGCGAGGACGATGACGCGTCGCCGGCGGTTGGGTCTCAGCTCGGGGGTCGGTGCGGTGGTGGTCACGATCTCCTCCAACAGGTCGGACGCGGCGGCATCGGCCGGCAGTCGCCGGACGGTGTCGTCGCCGAACGGGTTGGCCCGCGCGAGCAGCCGGTCGAGCTCGTGGTCGTTCATCGCTCCTCCTGAACTGCTGGCGCGTGCTGGTCATCCCGTACGTGTCCGTCACCGGTGAAAGCGTCTCCGACGACCCGGCGCAATCTCGCCCGGGCCCGGTGCAACCTGGTCCGGACGGTGCGGGCCGGGACACCGAGCACGACCGCGGCCTCGCGCGGATCGAGGCCGTCCCAGCCGGTGAGCATGAGCAGTTCCCGATCGCTGTCGCTCAACTGGGCGAGTGCTTCCCGGATCGCAACCGTGGAGTCGGCCAGGCTGGTCTGGTCCGGCGCGGCCTCGGCCAGTTGCAAGCGCAGCCGCTCGGCCAGCCGGTCCCGCCGGATCTCGCCGCGCCGGTGGTTGGCGAGGACGCGGCGGGCCACGCCGTACAGGTACAGCCTCGCGGTGCCGTCGACCGGTACCTCGTCGAACCGGCGCCAGGCCACGAGCATGGTGTCTGCGACGATGTCGGCGGCGTCGTCGGGCGACGCCACGCGTCGCAGCGCATAGCCGAGCAGCTGCCGGTAGTTGTCCTCGAAGAGCTCGCGGAAGCGGAGTTCACGATCCGAAACGGCGCGAAGTGCCACCGGTCGGGGTCGGGGTGGACTCGGCGTACTCGTCATATCGGATCCATGTCCGGGACCGCGGGGGTCGTTACAGGTCGGCGTTCAGAAATTTGTCGGCGGGTGCGGCTTTACTGACGGTATGGCTGCCGAGGGTCGTGACCATCCCCGCGAGGTCGTGCTGCGGGCGTGTGCCGGGCACGGGCAGGACACGGTGATCGACTGGTGCATCGACTTCCTCACCGGGGAGATCTCGGGGGAGGACGCGTACGGCGCCGACCTGCCGAAGCTGGCGGCGATCACGGGCAGCGCCCACCCGGGTGGCTGGTCGGAGCCGGTCGACCCGGTGAACTACTACTGGATCCGGGTCTGGGCGGCCCGGGTCTTCCTCTACGTCTGGCGCGACGATGTCGTCGACGCACTCCTGGTCGCTGTGAAGGACCCGGCCTGGCGCGTTCGTGAGCACGTCGCCCGCATCACCGCGAAGCACGAGCTGGGCCAACTGGCGGACGCGCTCGTCCCCGATCTGTCGCACGAGCTTCCCCGGGTCCGCGCCGCGGCCGCGCGGGCGATCGGAGCCGCCGGCGAGGCTGAGCACGCCGAGTCGCTGCAGGACTTGGTCGACGATCCGGACCCGGCCGTGCGAGCGGCCGCCGAGGCAGCGCTGGCCCGGTTGGAGAAGCGGCTCGATCGCCGTTTCGAACGCCGTACCTAGTCATCCGATGGTCACCTGGAGGTCAGCCGCCGCACACTCCCGGCGGGAACGGTCGGCGCATGGAGACCTCCCGTAGATCCGTCCTGAAAGCCGGTCTGGCTTCCACTGCGGCTGTGGCCGGCCTGACCTCGATCCTGACCACCCCGACGACTGCTGCCGCGACCCCGGTCCGGCAGGACCCGTTCACCCTCGGCGTCGCCAGCGGCGACCCGTGGCCGGACGGGTTCGTGCTCTGGACCCGGCTCGCCGTGGACCCCGTGGCCGACGACGGCCTCGGCGGCATGCCGAGCCGCGCGTACGCCGTGCAGTGGCAGGTCGCCACCGACGAGCGGTTCCACCACGTGGTGCGCTCCGGTGTCGCCGTCGCCCGACCCGAGCACGCGCACTCCGTCCACGTGACCGTCCAGGGCCTGCATCCGGGCCACGAGTACTACTACCGCTTCCGCGCCGAAGGCCACGTGTCTCGCATCGGGCGGACCCTGACATCGCCCGCCCGCGGCACGACGCCGCGTGAGCTGGCGATGTCGTTCGTCTCCTGCTCCCAGTTCGAGCACGGCTGGTTCACGGCGTACCGGCGGCTGGCGCAGGACCACCCGGACCTCGTCCTGCACCTCGGTGACTACCAGTACGAGTACACCAAGAACACGTACGTCGCTCCCGGTGGGAACGTCCGCGACCACGACGGGCCGGAGACCACCGACCTGGCGTCGTACCGGCAGCGGCACGCGCAGTACAAGAGCGACGAGGACCTGCAGGCGGCGCACGCGGTCGCGCCGTGGCTCGTCGTGTGGGACGACCACGAGCTCGACAACAACTGGGCCGACGAGACCCCGGAGAAGCCGGAGGACGGTTTCCTCGCCCGTCGCGCCGCGGCCTTCCAGGCGTACTACGAGAACATGCCGCTGCGCGCGTCGTCGAAGCCGCGCGGGATCGACATGCAGCTGTACCGGCGGGTGAAGTGGGGCGAGCTGGCGACGTTCCACATGCTCGACACCCGGCAGTACCGCGACGACCAGGGGTGCGACGACGGGTACAAGGACTGCCCGGCCGCGGTCGACCCGAAGCGTTCCATCACCGGTGCGCGGCAGGAGAAGTGGCTGATCGACGGGTTCCGTCGCTCGGAGGCCCGCTGGGACATCCTCGGCCAGCAGGTGTTCTTCGCCCAGCGCGACAACAACGAGGGTCCGCTGAAGCTCACCTCGATGGACGCCTGGGACGGGTACGTCGCCTCCCGCGCCAGGATCACCAAGAGCTGGGTCGACGCGCGGGTGCGGAACGCCGTCGTACTGACCGGTGACGTGCACGCGCACTGGGCATCGGACCTGAAGCTGGACTACGACGACCCGACGTCGGCCACGGTCGGGTCGGAGCTGATCTGTTCGTCGATCACGACCGGCGGCGACGGCGCCGACTCCGCCACCACCGCGCACCCGTGGCTGAAGTGGAACCCACACCTGAAGTTCCAGAACAACCTTCGCGGTTACGTGAACACCACGATCACCCGCGACTCCCTGGTGGCCGACTTCCGCACCGTCCCGTCGGTCCGAACCAAGGACGCCGAGGTCTTCACCCGAGCCCAGTTCACCATCGAAGACCGCCACCCCGGCCTCAACCTGACCGCCGACAACCCACCAGCCGCCGCCCGCACCCTGGCCGCATCCAGCGCGAACGACACCGTCGCCTGGGAAACCGCCCGGCCTTAATCAGCCAGGGCGGCCCGTAGTTTGCCGGCGTACTCCGCGGCTTCGGATTCGTCGGCGTACTTGGTGCGGGGCCAGAAGAAACCTCGGAGTCCGTCCCCCTTCGTCCGTGGCACGACGTGCACGTGGAGATGGGGGACGGACTGCGAGACCACGTTGTTGACCGCGACGAACGACCCCTGCGCATCGAACGCCGTGCGGACCGCGGAAGCCACCGACCGGGCCGCGCCGAACAGTGGCACCAGGAGCTCGTCGGTCATTTCGACCATGGTGGGCACGTGCTCACGCGGCACGATCAGCGTGTGGCCCTTGAAGACCGGCCGGATGTCCAGGAAGCCGACGACCTCGGGGGTCTCCAGCACGATCTGGGCCGGCGTCGTACCGGCGATGATCGAGCAGAACAGACAGTCCGCCATCAGCCGAGCTTCTCGTCCACGAAACACCACCGCCAGTTCTCACCCGGTTCGAAGCTGCGCATCACCGGGTGCTTGGTCTCCTCATAGTGCTTGCTCGCGTGCTTCATCACCGACGAGTCACAGCAGCCGACATGGCCACAGCCTAGGCAGAGCCGCAGGTGCACCCACGTGATGCCCTCGGCCAGGCACTCCTCACAGCCGTCCGGCGTGTTCGGGGTCAGCACCAGTGGCGCCTGCTCGAGGTGTGTACAGGCGCCGCCCGGCGGCATCTTGATCCGCAGGTCCTCGGACTGCCCGCCGACGTCGTCGTCCTCGTCGCGGTCCAGGACGGACTCCTCGATGTCGAGTGCGATCTGCGCCCGCTGCAGCACCTCGTCGGCGACGAGCCCCGCGTCCCGGACCTTCAGGATGTACTCTCGCTCGGCCCCCAGCATCGCGATCCGCAGCCGGCGATACGCCTCACTGGGAGTCTCGTACTCGGTCTCCGGCCGGCCGAGCCGCTCCCAGGCGGCCTGCGCCCGGGCCTCGCCCCGCTGACGCAGAATGTCGAGCACTTCCGGCGGATCCTCCGGCCCGGCGATCTCGTCGAGCTTCTCGATCGCCGCACGATGCGCTCCCTGCAGTACGGCGGCCTCCTGCAAGGCATCCTCGGCAGGGTCCGGTCCGGGCAACCGCACCCGCATTACCACCCAGGGGAGCGTCGATCCCTGCACGAGCAGAGTGCCCGCGGTGACGGCCAGAGCGATGAACACCAGGACTTCGCGGTCCGGCGTGTTCTCCGGCAGCGTGAACACGGCGGCCAGCGTCACCACACCGCGCATGCCCGCCCACGAGACGACGATCAGACTCTGCCAGGACACCGGTCCGGGCCGGGAGGGACCGAGGATCCGCCGGGACAGCAGCGTGATCGGGATGATCCAGATCGGCCGGAGCAGTACGACGGCGAGGTACACGGCGATCGTCGTCGTCGCGATCAGCCAGCCCGGCAGCGGGCTCTCGGACAGATCCTCCAGGATCCACCGGGTCTGCAGGCCGATCAGCAGGAAGACCGTGTTCTCCAGCAGGAACTGGAACGTCCGCCAGTTGGTCCGCTCCGACATTCGCGACTTGGCCGACTGGATGATCGGCGCCTTGTGGCCGAGCAGCAGCCCGGTGACGACCACGGCCAGAACGCCGGACGCGTGCACGTAGTGGTTCTCGGCCGCGATGTAGGCGATGAACGGCGCGGTCAGGCTGAGGGTGGTGTCGAGCACCGGGTCGGTGAAGCGGCGGCGGACCTTGGCCAGCACGAAGGCCACGAGCAGGCCGATCGCGACACCGCCACCGGCCGCGCGGAGGAAGTCGAGGCTGACGTGCAGGACGGTCGGTGCGACCACGGCCGCCGCGATCGCCGTGCGGAGACAGACCAGCGCGGTCGCGTCGTTCAGCAGGCTCTCGCCCTCGAGGATCGTGACCACCCGGCGGGGGAGACCCACCCGTTTCGCGATCGCGGTCGCGGCGACGGCGTCCGGCGGCGCCACGACCGCACCGATCGCGAAGGCGGCCCAGAACGGCAGCGGCTCCTGGCCCTGGGACTCCGCGACCACGCCGAGCAGCCAGTACGCGACCAGGCCGACGCCGAGGGCTGTGAACACGACCAGCGCCACCGACAGGAGTCCGATCGAGCGCCGGTGCTGGGAGAAGTCGACCAGGCTGGTCTTGATCGCCGCGGAGTACAGCAGCGGTGGGAGGAAGCCGACCAGGACGACTTCGGGCGCGAGTTCGACCCGGGGGACGAACGGGAGGTACGACGCGGCGATCCCGATGACCACCAGCAGCAGGGGAGCCGAGATCCCGAGCCGCCGGGCCAGCGCGGCCCCGGCCGCGACCACGGCGACGAGGGCCACGACCTCGATCGCGATATGCACGCGCACAGTGTGGCAGTGCGGAGCCGGTTCGGCCTCCTAGGTTCGCCCTCAGCGGAGCCGGGCGCTGGTCAGTGCGGTCGCCGATGACGCTGAGCGTTCACCGCACCACGCGGTAGCGCAGATGGGTGACCTGCTGCGCGCGGTCCACCTCGTCGCCCGAGGTCAGCTGCCGCATCAGTTCCAGCTCGACGTGATCCGCCGGCAGGTTGTCGAACAGGCGACGCCCCTGTCCGAGCAGGACCGGTACGACGTGCATCTCGAGCTCGTCGACCTCACCGGCCTGGAGCAGAGCCTGCGTCGCGCCGGCTCCGTGCACCATCACGTCTCCGTCACCGGCGGCCTCGCGGGCCTGTGCGGCGCACTCGCGCGCGTCCGTGACGAAGCGAACGCTGCCCGGCGGCGGTCCGTCCGGCACGTTGTGCGTGAGGATGAACATCGGAACGCCGTTGTGGTGGTCGCCCTGCCAGTGACGGGCGTGTTCATAGGTACGGCGTCCCGCGATCAGCGCCCGGGTGGCCATCGACTCCTCGACCACCTGACCACTCACCCCCGGGTCGTTGCGCCGGTCGAGCCAGTTGAACAGCCGGAACCCGTCGACGCCCATCGGATCGTCCATGCTGTCCTGGGGACCGGTGACGTACCCGTCCAGCGACATGGTCATGTACACGCGGATCGTGGCCATCGGGCTATCGCACCTTGTCCAGGTAGGTCTTGTAAACGGTCAGGAACGGCTCCTCGGTCACGACCGCCCCGACCAGCCAGTCGCAGGTCTCCCGCGCCGTCCTGATCACGTCGGCCGGGTAGCCGTACTTCACCTGGTGCTCGGCGAACTCGTCCTCGTCGTCGACCAGGACCGTCGTCCCGTCCCGCCGCCGGATCACATCGAGATCGAGGTCGATCATCGTGAACACGTCCTCGCCGAACTCCACCGGCGTGGTGATGTCGCAGTAGATCTCCGTCCAGCGTGGCTCGTCGTTGAACGCCGCGGTGAACCACTTGTCCCGCGGGAACAGCTGCACCACCGCCTGCGACTGGACGATCTCCGGCTCGTCGCCGCGCTGCGCCACCGAGTTCGGCGGTGCCCCGAGCCATACGCCGTACTCGTCCTCGCCCAGGTAGCGCATCCACTGGTGCCAGTGCAGCTTCTCGTCGTACTTGCGATAGACCACCCGGACGTTCCGCATGCGCTCAACCTATCGGCGCAGGGTTGCATCCCCTGCCGGACCCGGAGTCCAAGATCTGCAGCTTCGTGCAACTTTGCTCTGAGGTGTGGACCAGACACGCTTGGTGTTCGAGCATGGTCCGGTCGGCTCTTAGGAGACCGGCGCCGTTGATCGGCCCTTGCCGGCTCAGGGGGGCTCCTAGCCGGTGGGGGCCGGTTGGTGCGCTCAAGCAGTCGGATCGAGCGCGCGGATCTGCTCCAGGTACGGCAGGTACGCCGTGGTGAAGGGCTCCGTGGTGAGGATGTGGGCGGCCAGCCAGTCGCAGGTGGCTTGCGCGGTGGCGACGACCTGCGGCGGATAGTCGTACTTCACCTGGTGCTGGCGGAACTCGTCCTCGTCCATCACGCGCACCGTGCCGTCGCGCATCAGCCGGATGTCGAGGTCGAGGTCGACGGTGGTGACGGTGTCGACGCCGAACTCGGCCGGCATGGTCACGTCGCAGTAGATCCGGGTCTGGTGCGGGTCGTCGTTGAACAGGGCGCTCCACCACTGGCCGTGCGGGAACAGCCGGACCCGGTGGTGATCGATGGAGACCCAGGTGCCGTCGGCGCGGCGGCCGCGCTGGCCCGGCACCGAGCCGACCCAGAGGCCGTGCTCGTCCTCACCCAGCCGGACCGCTTCCACCAGGCGATGTGGCTGTCCGTCGTACTTCTCGAACAGCGTCCTCACCATCTCCATGCGATCACTGTAAGTGAAGACCGAACCAACCAGCCGCAGCGGACGTCTTGAAGTGTGAGATTGGCCCGGTGCCGCGTATCGGGTTCGGATTCCGGGCGGTGGATGCATAGACTCAAGCATTCGAGGATGACGCGGGAGGAGCTCGATGCGCGTGCTGGAGACGGTCGGAGGGCCGGCGGACCTCAAGAAGCTGACCGCGCAGGAGCTTACCGATCTGGCGACGGAGATCCGGGACGTCCTGGTCGAGACGGTGTCCCGGACCGGCGGTCACCTCGGTCCGAACCTGGGCATGGTGGAGATCACCCTGGCGATGCACCGGGTGTTCGACTCGCCCCACGACCGGCTCGTCTTCGACGTCGGTCACCAGGCCTACGTGCACAAGCTGGTCACCGGCCGGGCGCCGAAGTTCGGCACGCTCCGTCAGCAGGGCGGCCTGTCCGGCTACCCGAGCCAGGCCGAGTCCGACCACGACATCATCGAGAACAGCCACGCCTCGACCGCCCTGTCGTACGCCGACGGCCTGGCCAAGGCCTACCGGCTGCGCAAGGAGGACCGCCACGTCGTCGCGCTGATCGGCGACGGCGGCCTGACCGGCGGTATGGCCTGGGAGGCGCTGAACAACATCGCCGCCGCCAAGGACCTCAAGCTGATCATCATCGTCAACGACAACGGCCGCTCCTACAGCGACACCGTCGGCGGCCTGTCCACCCACCTGACCAGCCTGCGCACCAACCCGCGGTACGAGAAGGTCCTCGACCTGATCAAGAAGAACCTGGCCCGGACGCCGTACGTCGGCCCGCCGATGTACGAGGTGCTGCACGGCGTGAAGAAGGGCCTGAAGGACATGCTCGCCCCGCAGGGCATGTTCGAGGACCTCGGCCTCAAGTACGTCGGTCCCGTCGCCGGTCACGATCGCGAGGCGATGGAGGACGCGCTCCGCAGCGCCAAGGCGTTCGGCGGTCCGGTGATCGTGCACGCGGTGACCCAGAAGGGCTTCGGGTACGCCGCCGCCGAGCAGGACGAGGAGGACAACTTCCACCAGATCCGGCCCGTCAACAAGCCCCGCGGCTGGACGGACGTGTTCTCCGACGAGATGATCCGGATCGGCCACCGCCGCCAGGACGTGGTTGCGATCACCGCGGCGATGCTCCACCCGACCGGCCTGGCCGCGTTCGCGGCGGAGTTCCCGGACCGGATCTTCGACGTCGGCATCGCCGAGCAGCACGCGGTGACCAGTGCCGCCGGTCTCGCGCTGGGCGGCCTGCACCCGGTCGTCGCGCTGTACTCGACGTTCCTGAACCGGGCCTTCGACCAGGTCCTGATGGATGTCGCGCTGCACAAGCTCGGCGTCACCTTCGTGCTGGATCGCGCCGGTGTCACCGGTGACGACGGCCCGAGCCACAACGGCATGTGGGACATGTCGATCCTGCAGGTCGTTCCCGGCCTGCGCCTCGCCGCGCCCCGCGACGGCAAGCGGCTCGAGGAACTGCTGGACGAGGCGGTCGAGGTGTCCGACGCGCCGACCGTACTGCGCTTCGCCAAGGGCGAGGTGTTCCCGGACATCGACGCGATCGACCGGATCGGCGGCCTGGACGTGCTGAAGCGGTCAGGCACCGACGTCCTGCTGGTCGGGATCGGCGCGATGGCGGCGACCGCGATGGACGTCGCCGGCCGCCTGGAGGCGCAAGGATTCGGCGTCACGGTGGTGGACCCGCGCTGGGTCAAGCCGGTCGACCCGAAGCTGATCGAGCTGGCCGGGACGGTCAAGCTCGTGGTGACGATCGAGGACAACGGCCGGGCCGGCGGCTGCGGATCGATGATCGCCCAGGCGCTCCGCGACGCGGCGGTGAAGACGCCGGTCCGCGACTTCGGCATCCCGCAGAAGTTCCTCGACCACGCCAAGCGTCCCGCGGTCCTGCAGGAGATCGGACTGACCGGGCAGGACCTGGCCCGCGACATCACCGAGCTGATCGCGAAGCACCACGGTGACGCGATGAGCGAGCCGGACCGGGCGAGCGGTCGCCCGGGTAGCGCCTGAGCCGGATCATGCCCGGATGATGGCCGAGCCGGACAGTGCCTGACACAGGGCGGCACACAGCGCCGCCGCGGAGCCGTCACGCAGCCCGGCGACGTACCCGCGTCTGGCCGCTGCTGCTCTCCCTGATCCTCGTCGTGGTGGCAGTCGCCGGTGGCCTCGCCCTGCACTGGTCCACCGAGCAGGCCGATGGCAGCGACCAGGCTGCGCCGAGAACACCGGACATTGACCTGGCCGCCCGTGCCGCCGCCGTCGACCAGGTCCTGAAGAAACGCGCCCAGGCCGTCCTGCAGTCCGACCAGAAGGCGTTCCTCGCCGACGTCGACCCCGGCAACAAGAGCCTCGTCGCGCGTCAGACCACGCTGTACACCAACCTGCGCCAGTTCGGCTTCGCCCGGCTCGCCTACCAGCAGCTGTCGCAGCAGTACGACGACGCCATCACCCGGAAGTACGGCCCGTCGACGTACCTGGTCGCGATCGCGATGACGTACCAGATCCGCGGCATCGACACCGTGCCCGTACGGGCGATGCTCGGCTACACCTTCACCGAGACGCCGACCGGCCGCTGGCTGCTGGTCTCGGACACCGACCTGGACAAGCGGCTGCCCCGCGGTTCCCACCAGGAGGCCTGGGACACCGGCGAGGTGCTGGTCAAGCGCGCGCCGCGCGTGCTCGTGGTGGTGGAGAAGGGGCAGGACCAGCTCGCGACGCGGCTGACCGGCATGGCGAGCAGCGCGGTGAAGGCGGTGACCAAGAGCTGGCCCGGCGGCTGGAACGGCTCCGGTGTGGTGATCGCGCTCGACGACAAGATCGTCCGCGGTGCCGACTACACCGTGCCGAAGAACGCCGAGGACGCGATCGCCATGGCCACCTGGGTCTACCGGACGCTGCCCGGCGAGGCCACCGGCGAGGGTCAGCGGGCCGACTCGTACGTCGTCGTGAACCCGCGCAACCGGGCCAAGGTCGACGCCCGCACCCTCGCGCACGAGTTCACCCACGTCGCCACGGCGCCGTACGGTGCCTATGCCCCGCGGTGGATGGTCGAGGGCGCGGCGACGTACGTCGAGTATCTGCCGATGGACGGCGCGGAGGACCTGGCGCTGGGGAAGTTCCGGCAGGACGTACGAACGAAGTACCTGGCGAAGGCGAAGAGCCTGCCGGCTGATGCGGTCTTCTTCCAGCACGCCGGCAGTTCGTACCCGATGGCCTGGCTGGCGGTCGACTATCTGTTCACCCGGTTCGGTGGCACCGAGGTCGGCACGCTCTACCAGGAGTTGGCCGCCCTCGGCTCGACCCAGGCCGAGCGCGACCGCATCATGCTCGAACACGTCGGCATGACCGAAGCGGGTCTCTTCCAGGCTCTGAAGGCCGCCGCTGCCGCCTGATCGGCGTGTCGGTCGCGGAATCCGGGGAAGCGAGTAGGGTAGCCGGGCTGGACTGACGGGTACTCGGAGGAATGACCCGAAGTGAGTGCGACCATCCCTAGCGCCGAACCGCCGGGCGCTCAGGTTCCGCCGCCAGGCCCCCGCCGCTGGGTGGGGCTGCTGGTTGCGGTCGCGCTGGTCTCGGGCGGCGTGGCCTACACCGTTGAAGAGCGCAACGAGGACGCCCGGGCGCGAGTGGTCGCGACCCAGCCCGGCCCGAACCAGGGCACCAAGCCACCGTCGAAGACCGCAGCGGCGAGCGCCGCCCGCCGGGTCGCCGTCGACACGATCCTGCTCCGCCGGGCCCAGGCCGTGCAGACCGTGAACGAGGCGCTCTTCCTGCAGGACCTCGACCCCACGAACGCGAAGCTCCGCGCCGCGCAGAAGGTGCTGTTCGCGAACCTGGTCGAGATCGGGTTCTCCGAACTCGGGTACAGCCAGGCCGAGGAACGCTTCGACCAGTCCGCGGTCCATGCACACGGCGGGACGACGTACCTGGTCCGGGTCCTGATGCGCTACCAGATCCCGAACGTCGACGTCACGCCGGTGACGACCGAGCTCGGCTACACCTTCGTCGCCCGCGGCGGGCACTGGGTGCTGACCGACGACGACGATCTGGACAAGGACCTCGGCCCGGGCGCGCACAAGGAGGCGTGGGACCTCGGCCGGATCGAGGTACTGCGGTCGCCGCGGGTCCTGGTCGTGGTCGAGAAGGGCGACGCCAAGCGCGGGCGCTCGATCGCCGTCGAGGCGAGTGAGGCGATCGGCGAGGTCACCTCGTACTGGCCGCGCCCGTGGCGCGGGTCGGTGTTCGTGATCGCACTCGACGAGCCCGACGTACGGGACGCCCGCTTCGCCGACGAGGACATCGAGTCGGCCGCGAGCGCGGGGACGACGTTCTCCTCGCTGCCCGGTCAGGACACCGCCGACGGTACGGTCGCCGGCTCCTACATCGTGATCAATCCGAACGAACGCGACCGGGTCGACGAGATCCTGCTGTCGCACGAGATCACCCATGTGGCCACGGCCGACCTGGGCGGGTACGAGCCGCTGTGGCTGGCCGAAGGCGCGGCGGAGTACGTGTCGTGGCGGGGGATCGAGGCGATCAGTGGACCGGGCGAGGTCGGCAAGTGGGAGCAGGAGGTGATCGACGACGCGATGCCTGCGCTGACCGCGCTGCCGAGCGACGCCGGCTTCTACCAGAACTCGGCCGACGTGTACGGCGTCAGTTGGCTCGCGGTGCGCTTCCTGGTCCAGCGGATCGGGCTCCCCAAGGTCGAGGAACTGTACGAGGACATGGCCAAGCACGGCACCGACCAGGCGTCCCGGGAGCGGATCCTGCTCAGTCGCAGCGGCCTCACCGAAGCCACCCTGTGGGGGGCACTCCGAGACTACGAACCGCCACGCTGAGTGGCGGTTTGACCTCGCGGTGTCAGAGAGGCAGGCTCGGAGGGTTCCGTCTATTGCGAGGAGGCGAGCAGATTGAGTCTGTTGCGGAAGAAGACGATCGAGCAATCGATAGCGGACACCGACGAGCCGGAGTACCAGCTCAAGAAACGACTGACCGCCATCGATCTGACCGTCTTCGGAATCGGCGTCATCATCGGTGCCGGCATCTTCACGCTGACCGGCCGCGCGGCCAAGCTGTACGCCGGGCCGAGCATCGCGCTCTCGTTCGTCCTCGCCGCGATCTGCTGCACGCTCGCCGCGTTGTGCTACGCCGAGTTCTCGTCGACCGTGCCCGTGTCGGGATCCGCGTACACGTTCTCGTACTTCTCCCTGGGCGAGATCTTCGCCTGGATCATCGGCTGGGACCTACTGCTCGAACTGATGCTCGGGGCAAGCGTCGTGGCTCAGGGCTGGTCGACGTACGCCGCGCTGTTCCTGGATCAGATCGGGTTGGGCTGGCCCGAGTCGATCGGGCCCGACAGCAATGTGAACGTGCTGGCGATGTTGCTGGTGCTGGTCCTGGCGACGCTGGCCACCATCGGTATCAAGGAGTCGCTGCGGGTCAACCTGGTGCTGGTGGCCATCAAGTTGTTCGTGGTGCTGTTCGTGATCATCGCCGGCCTCTTCTACATCAAGGGCTCGAACCTGTCGCCGTTCATCCCGCCGAGCGTGCCGGCGCCGAACGGAGACGTCACCGTCACCACGCCGCTGTTCCAGGCCGTCTTCGGGTTCACGCCGTCGACCTTCGGCGTGATGGGTCTGGTCTCGGGTGCGTCGCTGGTGTTCTTCGCGTTCATCGGGTTCGACGTGGTCGCGACCACCGCCGAGGAGGCGCGGAACCCGCAGCGCGACCTGCCCCGCGGCATCATCGGCTCGCTGGCGATCTGCACCGTGCTCTATGTGCTCGTCTGCATCGTGATCACCGGCATGGTCAACTACACCGACATCAGCGGTGAGGCAGCGCTGGCCGAAGCGTTCCGTTCGGTCGGGCGCGGTGGCTTCGCGACCCTCATCTCCGCCGGTGCGGTGGCCGGTCTGACCACCGTCGTACTGACGTTGATGATCGGCGCCGCCCGCGTGGTGTTCGCGATGAGCCGTGACCACCTGATGCCGCGTCAGCTCGGCAAGACCCACGCCAAGTGGGGTACGCCGTACCGCCTGACGATCGCGATCGGCATCATCGTCGCGATCGTGGCCGGCCTGACCCCGATCGGGAAGCTGGAGGAGATGGTGAACATCGGCACCCTGGCCGCGTTCACCCTGGTGTCGATCGCCGTACCGCTGCTGCGCAGGAGCCGGCCGGACATCCAGCGCTCCTTCCGGGTGCCGGGCAACCCGGTGATCCCGATCCTGGCCGCGTTGATCTGCCTCTACCTGATGCTGAACCTGTCGATCGAGACCTGGCTGCGGTTCGCGATCTGGATGGTGCTCGGCTTCGTCGTCTACTTCCTCTACGGCTACCGCCGGAGCCGGGTCGGCATCGAGGAGCGGACCGGCGAGGTCACGAAAGCCTGAGCAGTAGGGCTACCTGCTCTGATGGTCGGCGGGCGGTAGGATCAGCCGACCATCAGAGGGGACCCCGGCATGAAGCACCCGAGACGCCTGTTCGCAGGCGTTGCCGTGCTGGCGCTCGCCGCGAGCGTGAGTGTGGTGGTGGTCAGGCTCGAGCACGGTGGGTCGACGCCGGGCAGCAGCGCGGCGGCGGTCGAGGCGACGCCGGCGGGCGAGCTCACCGACGCCCAGAAGGCGGTCCGCAAGCGTGAGGTCGACGCGGTCCTCGCGCGGCGCTCCGCGGCGGTCCTGAAGGGTGACGTCAAGGGCTTCCTCGCGGCGGTCGATCCGAAGCAGCCGCAACTGGTGGCCCGGCAGCGGACCCTGTTCACGAACCTGCGCCAGTTCGCGTTCACCAGCCTGAAGTACTTCGTCGGCGACGAACGGCCGGCTCCCGCGCAGGTCGCGCAGTACGGACCGACGACGTTCTCGACCCGGGTGATGATGCGGTACCAGCTGACGGGGCTGGACGCGAAGCCGGTGCAGACCGACGTCGGCTACACGTTCGTCCGGCGCGGTACCGCGTGGGTCCTGGTCGCGGACAACGCGATCGACGAGACCCTCAGCCCCGACGGTCATCGCCAGCCCTGGGACTTCGGCCCGGTGGCCGTGATTCGCCGCGGCAAGGTCGTCGTCGTGGTCGATCGCGGCGAGAAGGCGCTGGGCGACAAGATCGCGAAGGCGTCCCAAGGAGCCGTCGACGGCGTCCGGCGGCACTGGCCGCGTCCGTGGAACGGCGCCGTCATGGTGGTCGCGATGTCCGAGCCGCAGGTGCTCTCGATCCTGTGGACCTCCGGCGCCGGCAGCGGCTGGACCGTGGCCGCCAAGGCGGTCAGCCTGTACGACGGCGATCCGTGGACGCAGCGCCAGACCGCGCCGGTGAGCAGCCGGATCGTGGTCAACCCGGCTGTCCGCAAGGAGCTGGACGAGGACCTGCTCGTGCACGAGATGACGCACGTCGCGACGCTGCGCCTCGGCGCCCGCGCACCACTGTGGCTGGTCGAAGGCATCGCGGAGTACGTCCGCACCGCCTCCATCGAAGACGACCCGAAGTGGACCGTCGATCCCTATCGCAAGACGGTCCGCACCAAGTACCTCCGGTCGATGAAGGTCCTCCCCGGCCAAGCCGAGTTCAACGCCAACGGCGACCGTGCCTACGGCCAGAGCTGGTGGATCACGTCGTACCTGGAAGACAAGCTGGGCGAGACGAAGGTCGCGGGTCTGTACGCCGACCTGGCCCAGCACAACACCACCCAGGCCGCCTTCGCCGCCATCCTGAAGAAGCACACCGGCAAGACCGCCGCCCAACTGGTTGCCGCCGCGAAAACCTTCAGGGGCTAGAAGGTTCTCGCGACGGCCCCAGGGTCAGGTCAGGCTGGCGACGCCCTTGGGCAGGAAGCGGGTGCCGTTGACCTTCTCGGAGATGCCTGACCGGTCCAGGTACGGCGTGATGCCACCGAGGTGGAACGGCCAGCCGGCGCCGAGCAGCAGGCACAGGTCGATGTCCTGCGCCTCCGCGACCACGCCCTCGTCCAGCATGACGCGGATTTCTTCGGCGAGGGCGGTCAGGACCCGGGTGCGGAGTTCGTCCGGAGTCGACGGGGTGGAGCCGACCGTCACCAGCGCCTCGACCTCCGGGTCGACGACCGGCTTGCCCTCCGGCCACAGGTAGAACGAGGTCTTGCCCGCGGCAACCACCTTGGCCAGGTTCTCCGACACCGCGAACCGCTCCGGGTACGCCCGGTTCATCGTCTCCGCGACGTGCAACGCGACCGGCAGACCGACGAGCTGCAGCAGCACGAACGGCGGCATCGGCAGCCCCAGCGCCGACAACGCCTTGTCCGCTTCAGGAATCGGCGTACCTTCGTCGACCGCCGCGCTGACCTCACCCAGGAAGCGCGTCAGCAGCCGGTTCACCACGAAGGCAGGCGCGTCCTTCACCAGCACGCACGACTTCTTCAGCGTCTTGCCCACCGCGAACGCCGTCGCCAGCGACGCGTCGTCGGTCCGGTCGGCCCGGATGATCTCGAGCAGCGGCAGGACGGCGACGGGGTTGAAGAAGTGGAAGCCGACGACGCGCTCCGGGTGCTCCAGGTCCGCGGCCATCTCGGTCACCGAGAGGGAGGAGGTGTTCGTGGCCAGGATCGCGTCCGGACGGATGATCTTCTCCAGGTCGGCGAAGATCGTCTTCTTCAGCTGCAGTTCCTCGAACACGGCCTCGATCACGAAGTCGGCATCCGCGAACACGGCACGGTCCACCGACCCGGTGACGAGGGCCTTCAACTGGTTCGCCTTGTCCGGACGGAGCCGGCCCTTGCCGAGCAGCTTGTCGATCTCCCCGTGCACGTATCCGACCCCGCGGTCCACCCGCTCCTGGTCCAGGTCCGTGAGTACGACGGGCACCTCGAGGCGACGGACGAACAGCAGGGCCAGCTGGCCGGCCATCAGACCGGCGCCGACGACGCCGACCTTCGTGACCGGGCGGGCGAGCGACTTGTCCGGCGCTCCGGCCGGGCGCTTGGCCCGCTTGTTCACCAGGTCGAAGGCGTACAGGCCGCTGCGCAGCTCCTCGCTCATGATGAGGTCGGCGAGCGCCTCGTCCTCGGCCGCGAAACCACGGTCCCGGTCGTTGTCCTTGGCCGCCGCGATCAGCTCGAGCGCCCGGTACGGCGCCGGCGCCGCACCACTCACCTTGACATCGGCGAAGCCCTTGCCTCGGGCAACAGCCGTGTCCCACGCCTCGCCGCGGTCGATCTCCGGCCGGTCGACCGTGATCGCACCGGTGAGCACGTTGCTCGCCCAGATCAGCGACTGCTCGAGGAAGTCGGCCGAGTCCAGCAGTACGTCGCCGATGCCGAACTTCACCGCCTCCGGCCCGCTCAGCATCTTGTTCTGGTTCAGGGCGTTCTCGACGACGACCTTCACCGCCTTGTCCGCACCGATCAGGTTCGGCAGCAGGAAGTTGCCGCCCCAGCCCGGGATCAGACCGAGGAACACCTCGGGTGTCGCGAGCACGCCGGCCGCGGCCGAGACGGTGCGGTAGGTGGCGTGCAGCGCGACCTCGAGACCGCCGCCCAGCGAGACGCCGTTCACGAACGCGAACGACGGCTTGCCGCCGTCGACCAGCTTGCGCAGCACGCCGTGCCCGATCCGGCCCAGGTTCAGCGCCTGCTCGCGATCGGTCAGCTTCGGTACGCCGGTCAGGTCGGCGCCGGCGGCCAGGATGAACGGCTTGCCGGTGACGCCGATCGCGGCGATGTCGTCGCGCGCGAGCGCTGCGTCGAGCGCGGTGTTGAGCGACGCGAGCCCCTTCGGGCCGAACGTGTTGGGCTTGGTGTGATCGTGCCCGTTGTCGAGCGTGATCAGCGCCATCGTGCCGGCCTTGCCCGGCAGGACGACGTCACGGGAGTGGGCGAGCGTGACGACCTCGTCGTCGGACAGCGCAACCGCGGTGTCGATCAGTTCCTGCAGCTTCATGCGGCCGCGTTCCCTTCCCAGTTCGGGTTCTCCCAGATGACCGTTCCACCCATGCCCAGGCCGACGCACATCGTGGTCAGGCCGTAGCGGACCTCGGGGCGCTGCTCGAACTGCGTGGCCAGCTGGTTCATCAGCCGGACCCCGGACGATGCCAGCGGGTGGCCGTACGCGATCGCGCCGCCGTAAGGGTTGACCCGCGGGTCGTCGTCGGCGATGCCGTAGTGCTCCAGGAACGCGATCACCTGAACGGCGAACGCCTCGTTCACCTCGAACGCCTGGATGTCGTCGATGGTCAGCCCGGCGAGCTTCAGCGCCTTCTCGGTGGCGGGGATCGGGCCGACGCCCATCACCTCGGGCTCGACGCCGGCGAAGCCGTAGGACACCAGCTTCATCTTCGGGGTCAGGCCGAGCTCGGCCGCGGCCTCGGCGGAGGTCAGCACGCAGGCGGTCGCGCCGTCGTTGATGCCGGCCGAGTTGCCCGCGGTGACCCGGCCGTGCGGGCGGAACGGCGTCTTCAGCGTGGCCAGGTCCTCGACCGTGGTGCCCGGCCGCATCGGCTCGTCGGTGGCCGCGTAGCCCCAGCCCTGCTCGGCCGACCGGGTCGCGATCGGGACGAGGTCCGGCTGGATCAGGTCGTTGGCGTACGCCTTGGCCGCCTTCTCCTGAGACGCGGCGGCGAACGCGTCGGCGCGCTCCTTGGTGATACCGGGGAAGCGGTCGTGCAGGTTCTCCGCGGTGGAGCCCATCACCAGGGCGGAGGTGTCGACCAGCTTCTCGGCGATGATGCGGGGGTTCGGGTCGACGCCCTCGCCCATCGGGTGCCGGCCCATGTGCTCGACCCCGCCGGCGACGACCACGTCGTACGCGCCGAAGGCGATGCCCGAGGCGGTCGTGGTGACCGCGGTCATCGCGCCCGCGCACATCCGGTCGATGGCGTAGCCGGGAGTGGTGTTCGGCAGGCCGGCCAGCAGGGCCGCGGTCCGGCCGATGGTCAGGCCCTGGTCGCCGATCTGGGTGGTGGCCGCGATCGCGACCTCGTCCACCCGCTCCGGCGGGAGCTCCGGGTTCCGCCGCAGCAGCTCCCGGATGCACTTGATCACCAGATCGTCGGCGCGGGTTTCGGCGTACTGGCCCTTGGCCTTGCCGAACGGGGTGCGAACGCCGTCGACGAACACGACATCGCGGATCTCACGGGGCACGGGGGCCCTCCTCTGGGGTCGGGAAAGCTACCTCGATGCTACCCGTCGGTAACAGAACTCCCCAAGCGGCCACGCCTGTGCGGCTGCTCACAGCGCACACCCGGCTGCTCACGCAGACCACAACCCGTGGCCAACCGGCGCGATTCGGCGCATGCTGGTGGCAAGGTCCGTGTGTCTGGAGCCGTTCATGAACAATGCTGATCTCTCCGTGCCGGTGCTGAGCCGGGGTAAACACCGCAACCCGCGCAAGGGTGCCTGCTTCATGGAGTTCGCCTCCTATCTGGCAGGCGAGCCATGGTCGGACCACCCGGCCTGTACGCATCCGCTGCTGGCGGGCGTCGCGCGCGACGTCAACGACTGCACGACGGACGCCGGCCGGACCCGGCTGGCGCCACTGATCCCCTCCGTGATCGGGTTGACTCCCGACGATCCACACGTCGTACCGCGGGTGACCGCCCGCTGTATCCAGCACGCGCTGCCGGTGGTGTCGCAGGAGCGGCAGTACATCCTCGCCGTGGCTCTGCTGGTGGGGGAGAAGCAACTCGCCGCGCTGGACGGGCGTCCACTCGACGATCTCGAGCCCGACTCGCAGGCGGTGCTGGAGGCGGTTCCGGCCGCGACCAAGTGGGCGCGGTCCTTCACCGCAAGAGCACATCGGGGTACGCCGGACTTCGCCAAGCGGACCGCGCCACGCGCCGTGTCCTGCGCGGTGGAAGGCATCTCGCAGGCCTGTGTGCCGGACCCGGACGACCGGCTGTTCAACTTGCTGACCTCGGCCATCACCGAGTGCAAACTCTGGATGCCCGCGCCAACTCCTGCCCCGGAGCCCATCCGGACCGAGCGGGTGAACGTTCGTTAGCCGAGCAGTACGCTTCACCGTGTGACCTCCGGCTCTCAACGCCGCCGACCCGGCCTCGCGGCGTACAGTCGCGTCCCGGTCCCGTCCTCCCAACCTCGAAAGGTTCTGCATGAGCCTGTACGACATCCCGCTGACCACCCTCGCCGGCGCTCCGACCTCGCTCGGTGACTACAAAGGCAAGACCGTCCTGGTCGTGAACGTCGCGTCGAAGTGTGGCCTGACCCCGCAGTACGAGGGCCTGGAGAATCTGCAGAAGCAGTACGGCGCCCGCGGCTTCACCGTGCTCGGCGCCCCGTGCAACCAGTTCGGCGGTCAGGAGCCGGGGACTGCGGACGAGATCTCCACCTTCTGCTCGACCACGTACGGCGTCACCTTCCCGATGCTGGACAAGCTCGAGGTGAACGGCGAGGGCCGGCACCCGCTGTACGCCGAGCTGACCCTCACGCCGGACGCCGACGGCGAGGCCGGTGACATCCAGTGGAACTTCGAGAAGTTCCTGATCACCCCGGAGGGCACGGTCGCCGCCCGCTTCCGCCCCCGCACCGAGCCGGAGTCCGCCGAGATCATCACCGCAATCGAGTCCCACCTCCCGGCCTGAGGCATCCCGAGCCGGGCCTGGCCAGGCCCGCGCACCCCTCGCCGGACTGTCCGGTCTGCTTCTGACTCGCCCGCCGCGCCTCGCGCGGCGGGCGATTTTCTGTGCCACATTCCATTGCAAGAACTCTTTCGAAAGAGTACTTTCGACGCATGCCGACGCCGCATCGTCGCCTCAGCGACCCCCGTGAGCTCAATGCCCTGGCCCATCCGGTGCGAATGGCGATCGTCGAACTGCTGTCGATCAGCGGGCCGCTGACCGCCACCGAGCTGGCCGACCGGCTCGACGAGACGCCGGCCAACTGCTCGTGGCACCTGCGCAAACTCGCGCAGTACGGGTTCGTGGAGGAAGCCGAGGGCGGGACAGGGCGGCAGCGACCGTGGCAGGTGCCGGGGCTCGGATTCCGCTGGGGCGACGAGAACGACTCGGCGTCGATCGACGAGCGTCGGGCAGCGGAGGCCTTGTCCGAGGTGACGATGGGCCGCGCGGTGGACCGGTTGCGGGAGGCACAGCAGCGTGCGGCCGAGGAGTCCGAGGAATGGCGCGCGGCGCACCGCAGCACCGAAATGGTCGCGTGGCTGACCGCGGACGAGCTCAAGGAGATGAACGACGCGATCGATGCGGTGCTCGACCGCTATGTGGAGCGACTGACCGAACCGGAGCAGCGACCACCAGGGGCGCGGCCGTGTGAGTTCGTCGCGTGGGGCGTCCTGACCTACTTCCCGGGGGTCGAGCCGGCATGAGGAAACTGTTCGCGCAGCCCGGGTTCCCTCGCCTGTTCGGCGGACTGAGTACGTCGATGCTCGGCGACTCGGTGATGCTGCTGGTGCTGAGCATGTGGGTGAAGACGCTCACCGACTCCAACGCGCTCGCCGGTCTGACCTTCTTCTTCATGGTGCTGCCGGCGCTCGGCGCCCCGCTGCTCGGTGTCTGGGTCGACCGGCTGCCGCGCAAATCGATCCTTGTCTGGGGCAACTTCGCCAGTGCGGCCGCCGTACTCCCGCTCGTGCTCGTGCGGGACGCGAACGACGTCTGGCTGATCTGGGTCGTCGCCTTCCTGTACGGCGTCTCGTTCGTCGTACTGCCCGCGGCACTCAACGGCCTGCTCAAGGACCTGCTGCCCGATGAGCTCCTGGTCGACGCCAACTCCAGCCTCGCCACGATCAAGGAGGGCTACCGGCTGTTCGGCCCACTCGTCGGGGCCGCGATCTTCGCGACCACGGGCGGCTGGCTGGTCGCGGTCGTCGACGCCGGCACGTTCGTCATCGCCGGACTGTTGATCGCGACGATCAAGATCACCGAGACCCCCGCGCCGGCGAAGCACACCTTCCGGGAGGACGTCCTCGAGGGTGTCCGGTTCCTGGTCCACGACCGCGTACTCCGCCACGTCCTGCTGGGGCTCGCGATCTCGATCCTGGTCATCGGCTTCTTCGAGTCGTCGATCTACGCGCTGATGGACGCCTTCGGCAAGCCGCCGACCTTCTCCGGCGTCTTCGTGACCTGCCAGGGCGTCGGCGCGGTCATCGGCGGTCTCACCGCGAGCCGCGCCGTCCGTCGTCTGGGTGAGATCGCCACCTGCGCACTCGGCCTGACCGCTCTGGCCGCCGCCACCATGGTCTGCGCGGCCGCGCCGAGCATCGTCCTGGTCCTGGTCGGCGCGGGCATCTGCGGTGTCGGGCTGCCGTGGACGTTCGTCGCGTTCACGACGCTGATGCAACGGCGTTCGCCGGGCCACCTGATCGGCCGGGTGTCGACCGCGGTCGAGGTGCTCGTGTCGACCCCGCAGGCGATCTCGCTCGCGCTGGGCAGCCTGCTCGTGAGTCTGCTCAGCTACCGGCAGATCTTCGCCATCATCGCGACCGTGATCCTGCTCGGCGTACTCCAGACAGTCCTCACCCTGCGCGGTGAGATCCGCGAGGATCTGGCGAACGACCATCGAGCCGTGGAGCCGGTCCCGGCTCCGGAGGCGGACGCCACCTCCGGAGCGGACCTGCAGTAGCTCACCGAGAGGCGGCGAAGGCCTCCTCGTACTCCTTGCGGATGGCGTCGCCGCCCTGTTTGCGCCAGCGGTCCATCGCGTCGTCCCAGGCCGCCAGGTCCTTGCGGCCCTGAAGGACGTCGGCGAGGGCGTCGTCGAGCAGCTTGGTCAGCGTGTTCCGCTTGCGGTTGTAGGTCTCGGAGTACAGCGCGTCGGCCGGGTTGGCCAGTGTCATCGGCACCGCCTTGACCTGGTAGGCGTGCTCCTTCTTGGTCTCGTCGGGGTGACCGGGTTCGTACAGCGGCCAGGGCGCGTCGGCGATGCGGTAGAACTCGGCGGTGTGCTCGACCTCGCCCTTGCTGGTCAGGATCGGGTCGCCGTTCACCATGGTGTAGTCGACGCCCTCTTTGCCGTACCGGTTGATCAGGTACTCCTGGGTGCCGAACGGCGCCGCGAGGTAGTTCGCGACCCGGAGCATCAGCTTGATCCGCTCCTTGTCGTCGGTCTTCTTGAACGCGGTCGTGCTGAACGACGGAACGCCGCGCCCGAGGTTCGGCGTCGAGCCCGCGTCGTACTTCGGCGGGATCATGCCGTCGAACTGCACGGGTGAGTTCGGCTTCAGGTACTGCGTGACGTACTGCGGCCAGGCGGAGTAGTTGTCGCTGACCATCACGACCCGTCCGCCGCCGATCCAGTCCTTGAACGGCGCACCCTGGGTGAACGTGTCGGGATGGAAGTAGCCGGCCTTGACGAGTTCCCGGGTGTCGCTGATCGCCTGCTTGGTCTGGTCCAGCTCGTTGATCGAGGTGAACTTGCCGCCCTCCTCCTGCCAACCGACCGGAGCTCCCATCATCCGCAGGATGAGGTCGCGGACTCCGGGCGCGCCGTGGAACGCCCAGCGGTTCTCCTTCGGGTTCGTGACGCCCTTGGCGAGCTCCTTGAACTCGGCGAACGTCGCGGGCGCCGGATTCAGGCCGTGCGCCTTGACGATGTCGACGCGGGTGAACCAGATGACTCCGACCCGCTCCCGGGGGATCGGGATGCCGTAGATCCCGCCGTTGAACACCGTCGTGCGCCAGGCCTCCGGGCGCAGGTTGGCCAGCATCGGGTAGTCCTTGATCGCGTCACCGGCCAGGAACTCGCTGAGGTTCTGGCACTTCGCGTCCAGCAACTGCGGCAGGTTGGGCGTGTTCACGATCATGGTGAAGTCCGGCAGTTCGCCGCTGAGCACGGTCGGGAGCTTGTCGGCGTAGTTCGCGCTCGGCACCATCTGCAGGCTCAGGGTGACGCCGAGCTTGTCGTTGACGTTGCGCCAGTACTCGTTCCTCGACGCCGCCGGTGGGATCGGCCGGAACTGCTGGATGAAGGCGGTGAGTTCTTCCGAGCCGGTGCCCGGCCGGTCCGGGACCCCGACGGTCGGAGTCGCGGGGTAGCGCAGGAAGCCCGACATCACGCCGTCCTTCGTCGGTGCCAGGTCCGGCTTGACCCCCTGATACGGGATGTACGTCGGGAGCTGGACCCCGGAGTTCTGCTGTTGCTGGCTCGTGGCGGGGGAGCTGGAGCAGGCGCTGAGGGTCGGGCCGGCGACCGCGGCGGCCGCGGTGCCTCCCATCAGCCGCAGGAGGGTACGGCGACTCATTGACTCGGACATGGCGTTTCTCCTTTCGAAGCCGGCGACGGACGGCGGCTCAGCCTTTGACGGCGCCGACCAGAACGCCCTTCGTGAAGTGGCGCTGCAGGAAGGGGTAGACGAGCAGGATCGGGATCAGCGAGATGACGAGGATGGCCATCTGGAGCGACTGGGTCGGCGGCAGTACGCCGGCCTCTCCGGACAGCTGTTCCGCACCGAGCCGCGCGTTGTCGACGACGTACGTGCGCAGCACCAGCGGGAGCGGCAACTTCGACGGATCGTTGATGTAGAGCAGGGCGTTGAACCACGAGTTCCAGAAACCGACGGCGAAGAACAGCCCGATGACGGCGAGGGCGGCCTTGGACAGCGGGAGGATGATGCGGACGAAGATCTGCAGGTCGTTGGCCCCGTCGATGCGGGCCGACTCCAGGATGTCCGGCGGCAGTCCCATCATGAACGAGCGCAGCACGATGACCGAGAAGCCGGTGACCAGCACGGGCAGGATCAGCGACCACCAGCTGTTCAGCAGTCCCAGCTGCTTGATCAGCAGGTAGTTCGGAATGATCCCGGGACTGAACAGCATGGTGAGCAGGACGACCATGAGGATCGGCTTGTGCGCGAAGGACGTCGGCCGCGACAGCGAGTAGGCCATCGCCGAGGTGACGATCAGGCCGAGAACCGTCCCGACGACGGCGATCCCCACGCTGACGAGCAGCGCCCGGGCGACCACGCCGCCGGCCAGGATCGAGCTGTACGCCGACAACGACGGCCGGTCCGGCAGCAGCACGTACCCACCGGCGTCGGTGATCTGCTGCTGGTCGGCCAGGCTCGTCGAGATCACCGAGACGAACGGCATCACGACCAGCGCACAGGCGACCAGGAGCACGATCGCCTTGAGAATCCTGAGCGGCAGGGACGCCGGCGCCGTCGCGGGCGACCGGCCGTGGGTCCTCGTACGGGCTGTGGTGTTCATCGCGATCGGTACACTCCGTCCTCTCCGAAGAGATGCGCGACCTTGTTCGCGCCGAGGACCAGCGCCAGGCCGACGACGCCCTTGACCAGGCCGACCGCGGCGCTGATGCCCCACTCGCCCTGCTGGAAGGCGTGGTGGTAGACGTAGGTGTCGAGGACCTCCGTGGCCTCGGTGCCCGCCCCCTGCTGCAGCAGGATCTGTTCGAAGCCGACGCTCAGTGAATCGCCCAGGCGCAGGATGCCGAGCAGGATGATCAGTGGACGCAGCGCCGGCAGGGTGACGTGCCACATCTGCCGCGCCGGCCCGGCGCCGTCGACGGAGGCGGCCTCGTACTGCTCCTGGTCGACGCGTGACAGCGCGGCCAGGAACAGGATCGTTCCCCACCCGGTGTCCTTCCAGATGACCTGCGACGTGATCAGTGCGCGGAACGCGTCGGGGTTGCCGATGATCTCGATCGGCTCGATGCCCTTGTGCCGCAGGTAGGTGTTGAGCAGACCGGCGTTCCCGAGGATCTGCTGGAAGATCGCGACGACGATCACCCAGGACAGGAAGTGCGGCATGTACAGGACGCTCTGTACGAACCGCTTGATCGGCTCGTACATCAGGCTGTTGAGCACCAGCGCGAGCACGATCGGAGCCGGGAACACGAAGGCGACCTGGAGCACCGTGAGGACGAGCGTGTTCTTCAGCGCGTTGAGTACTTCGGGATCGCCGCTGAAGATCAGAGCGAAGTTCGAGAAGCCGACCCACGGGCTCTGCCGGACGCCGAGGTACGGCTGGTAGTCCTTGAAGGCGATCACGTTGCCGAGCAACGGGACGTAGTGGAAGACCAGGAAGACCAGCAGGCCGGGCACCGCGAACACGAGCAGGCCCCAGTCGCGCTTCAGGCGCGCGAGCCGGCCCAGTGAGTGTGGTGATCCCGGCGGGGCCGACTTCACCGCCGGCCTCTTGTCGATGGTCAATGCCACGGTCAGCTCCTTCCACGAACCATCGGTCGGACTTCCGTGTAGCCGGCGTTGCGGTAGTCGGGGTCTGCGTCCGGGCCGTAGCCAAGGGCGGCGCGTCTGGTCCGGAACCGCTCGACCAGCTCGCGGTACTCGGGTGCGGCGATGAAGTCGCGCTGCTCCGACGGATCTGCCTCGAGGTCGAACAACACCTCGGGCATGGCTTCGCCGTAGTACTGGTACTTGAGGTTGTCCTGCTTGATCATCAGGTTCGTGTCGCCGAAGTGTGAGACCGATTCGCCGGACCAGTCCGTCGGCTCCCGGCGCATCAACGGGACCAGGCTGCGACTGTCGAGGCCGTCGGGCGCGGGGTGTCCTGCCAACTCGCACAG
The DNA here is from genome assembly GCF_043197265.1 of Kribbella sp. NPDC049227. NCBI lineage: Bacteria > Bacillati > Actinomycetota > Actinomycetes > Propionibacteriales > Kribbellaceae > Kribbella > Kribbella sp. NPDC049227. The sequence goes on from NZ_JBICST010000003.1 coordinate 961,457, forward strand.
GGTCGCGTACAGGTCGCAGAGGTTGACGTTCTCGTCGAGGTGGCCGCCGCTGAAGTGCTGCGGCGAACGGATGATCAGCGGGACCCGGGCACTGGCTTCGTAGAACTTCTGCTTCTCCCAGATGCCGTGCTGACCGAGCATCTCGCCGTGGTCGGCGGTGTAGACGATGACCCAGTCGTCCAGGTCCTGGCCTTGGTGCTGCAACGCCCGGAGCACCTGTCCGAACATGGCGTCCGCGTTCTCGACCATCGCGTAGTACGCCGCAGTGGCCCGGCGGATCTCGACCTCGGTGGCGTCGATCCCCGGGCGCACCTGGCGCTGGGCGAGGAACGGATGGTCCGACACCGCCTGGTTCAGGTACGGCGTGACGCGGTTGAGGTAGTGCGTGAAGCGTTCCTCGCCCGCGAAGTACGGGTAGTGCGGCTGGTTGAGGCTCACCTTGAGCAGCACGGGCTGATCGCGGCTGGGCCGGTCGTAGTACGGATCGGTGAAGAACTCCTCGATGAAGTCCAGCGCGCCGGTGAGCGTGTACTCGTCCTGCGCCACCAGCGGTCCGCGGCCGATACCGGCCCGCTTGACCTCCTTGGCGTCGCTCCACTTCACCTCGGCCAGGGACGGCACCCGCTCGGCGAACTCGGCGGCCGGGCTGTCGACGGCGTCCGCGCCGATGGTGATGTCGGATCCGATCCGCCGGGTCCAGCCCTGCATCTGGTCGACGCCGCGGTGATGAAGCTTGCCGCAGGCAACCGTTGCGTACCCGTGCCGGGCCAGCGTGCGGGCGAACGTCTCGTGCCCCGGGGGCAGATCCTGGCCGTAGCGCAGGCATCCGGTCGTCCGTGGCAGCTGCCCGGACATCAGACTCTGCCGGGCCGGGATGCAGACCGGGGAGGGGGTGTAGGCGTTGCCGAAGACCGCACCTGTTCCGGCCAGCCAGTCCAGCGTGGGCGTCCTGATCACCGCATCTCCGGCGAACCCGGCCACGTCGTACCGGTGCTCGTCGGACATCAGGAACAGGATGTTGGGACTCTTCGGGACCACTTTTGCAACCGTCCTTAAGAAGATCGCCTCATGGTGACATCCTCCCAAAGAGGCGTCAACACCGGAGGAAACTTTCCGCCGAATCAGAAAACGTTCTCTGGGCACCTGTTGACGCACGGTCCGGCGCACGCGCATCATGGTCGGCACGCACTTCTTCAGGAGGGTTTCGAAAGTGGGTGGCGTGCGACGGGTCAGGGACGAGCATCGGGCTCAGGTGCTCGGCCGGCTCCGTGCTCACGGCAACTTGTCCAAGGCGATGCTGGCCCGCGACCTGGGGCTGAGCGTGCCGACGATCTCGGAGATCCTGGCCGACTTCGAGACCGAGGGCGTTGTCCAGCCGGTGAGCGAGGGGGAGTCGTCCGGTGGCCGCCGGCCGATCCTGTACGGCCTGCGAATGGACCGGCTGCTGGCCGCCGGAGTCAGTGTCGACCGGCATCACATCTCGGCGGTGATCTCGGACCTGTCCGGACAGATCCACGGCGAGGTGTCGACCGACTGTGACCTCGAGGACGGACAGCGGCGCTTCGAGCGGACCCTGGAACGTGTCGTGGGCCGGCTCCTGACGACGGTGGAGACGCCGGACCGGGTGACCGGACTCGGTGTTGCCGTGCCGACCCGGATGCAGCGCTCGAGACCCGGCATGTTCCTTCCGCAGCAGGCCCCGGGCTGGACCGGCCTGGATCTGCAGGCTTTTCTGGCCAACCGGTTCGAGCTCCCTGTCGTGGCCGAGAACCGCGCCCACGCGGTGGCCGTCGGCGAGCACCTGTTCGGCGCCGGTCAGGGAGCCACTGATCTGCTGTGTCTGGTGGTGGACGAGGGTCTCGGCGGTGCCGTGATCAGCGGCGGCCGGCTGTTCACCGGAGGCGATGGTGCTGCCGGAGCGGTCGGCCGGATGATCTTGGACCTGAACGACGGCAAGGGCGGCGTGACACCGGTGAAGGTGTCGGAGGTGGTCGGTTCTTCGGCCGTCATCCGCGCCGCGGTCGCACGGCTCCGTGAGTCCAGGCGCAGGCGCCTCGGTGGCGTGCCGTTGTCGCGCGTCGACGTCGACGTCGTGATCGACGAGGCGCTGTCGGGCGACCCGCAGATGGCCGAGGTGCTGGCCGAGGTCGGCCGCGGCCTGGGCGCGGTGGTCGCGGCGACCTTGTGTGTGACGGACTCACCGCTGGTGGTCCTGTGCGGCTCGACCATGCGCGCGGGGGACTTCATCGTCGGTCCGTTGCAGGAGGTCACCGACCGCCGGCTGCCGTTCGCGCCACCGACGATCCGCCTCGGTCGCCTCGGCGCGCGAGGCGGTGCGCTCGGTGCGGCGGCCTTGGTGCTCACCGACATGGTCGGCACGGTCGGCACGGTCGGCATGGCCGGTGGCCCGGTCTGGCCGGCTCCGGAGGCCGCGGGGTCGCGGTAGCGGCAGGCACGTCTGGGAGAAGAGCGGTAAGGGTCTGATCCGTGCTGCGCTCTGACGAAGGAGAAGATGCTATGCCTGGCAAGATCTCGCGAAGAGACGCACTGAAGGCGAGTGCGATCGCGTCGGGAGCGGTCCTCCTGCCCACCCTGCCGGCCGCCGCCGCGGCGCCTGGTGTGGCCACCGCGAAGACGACGATCAAGGTCTCCGGCACGCCGTGGGGAGTGAGCACTCGCTACATCGGCGCCGATCGCGGCGTCACGAACTTCGACATCCGCGACCTCAAGGATCTCGGCATCAACACCTACCGTTTCTACGAAGGTCATATGTACGCGTGGGAATGGGATGACGACGACGGCGTCTTCGGCTCGCCCACGATCGACGAGATCAAGTCCGACCCGAACGTCGTCAACTGGGCCTGGTGGGACAACGCCTTCACCCATCCGCCCGAGGGCAGCCCGTTCTGGTACGCGACGAATCCCGGCGAGGGATGGCAGGGCAACTGGCGCCAGATCTTCGGCAGCCTCAAGGACGCGCACGTCAAGCCGATGGTGTCGCTGCGGGTCCAGAACGCGACCCTGGACCCGGACTGGGCCACGCCGCTCAACCCACCGAACACGCCCGAGGGCCGCAACGAGTGGTGGCAGCATGTCTTCGCCTGTGTCTACTGGCTGAACGTCCGCAACGACTACCGGGTCGACGACTGGGAACTCGGCAACGAACCGAATCACGACGGGCAGGGCTGGCTCGGCACCGAGGACGACTACTGGGACTTCGTCAGGCTGACCAAGGACGCCATCGACTACACCTATCAGCGGTTCCTCCCGCAGCGGGCGTACCAGACGTACGCACCGGTGTCGGCCGGTACGTCGGTCAACGACGCCGGCGAACGCTTCGGCTGGATCAAGGACGCGCTCGAGAAGGTTCCGGACTCCTTCGACGCGGTCGACTACCACGACTTCTCCGACGACCCGACCGGGAACCTCCGCGAGGTGCACCAACTCATGAACGCCGCCGGGCAACCGGATCGCCCGTTGTGGGTGACGGAATGGGGCCCGGTCTACGGCCACGGCGCCGACTCGTATCAGCAGGTCTCGTCCGGAGTCCTGATCCTGCAGAACCTGATCCGGATGTCCAGCCCGGACTCGTATGTCTACGGCCACCACATCGTGAATCTCTACGATGCGCCGAACCGGGCGTACCTGATCGGGAAGGACGGCACTCGCCGGGTCACGTACTACGCACTCCGCATGGGGATCCGGGCGCTGCAAGGCGGCCGTGTCACCCATCAGAGCGTCGCCGGCTCTCCGGATATCCTGTCCATCACCACCCGCGACAGTCACGGTGACGTCTGGTTGCTGGTCGTGAACTCGGCGACCGAAACGGCGTACAGCGTGGATGCCGATCTGAGCGAACTCGTCCGCGCGGGAGCGGGCGACCTGTGGGAATTCAGCGACGCCAACCACGACAGGAGAATCGGCCACAGCCGCGTCGTCGACGGCCATGTCGACGTCGACGTTCCGGCGCTTGGCGCGGTGCTGCTGCGATTCGACGGCCGGCAGAGATGATCCGGCGGGTGACCCGGCGGGAGTTCGTGAGGATGTCGGGGCTGGGAGCCACCGCGGTTGCTCTGGCGACGCAGGGCGTGTCCGGCGAGAGTGCGGCGGCGGTGCGGTTCCCGAGCTATCCGTTCACCCTCGGCGTCGCTTCCGGGGACCCGGAACCCGACGGGGTGGTGTTGTGGACGCGCCTTGCCCCCGATCCGCTGAACGATCCCGACGCGGCCGGTATGCCGCCGACCCCGGTGGCGGTCGAGTGGGAGGTGGCCGCGGATCCCGGAATGCGGCGGGTGGTCAAGCGGGGTGTGGCCAAAGCGGTCCCCGAACTCGCGCACTCGGTCCATGTCGAGGTGCAGGGATTGTCGCCGGCCCGGGAGTACTACTACCGCTTCAAGGCTGGGCCCGAGATCAGCCCGGTCGGGCGGACCCGGACGGCGCCGGCTCCCGGATCCCGGCCTGACCGCCTGCGGTTCGCGGTCGCTTCCTGCCAGCAATGGGTGGGCGGTGGCTACGCGGCGTACCGCAACATGGTCGACGAAGACCTCGATCTGGTTCTCCATCTCGGCGACTACACCTACGAGAACTCGACCACCAGGAGCCTCGCCGACTATCGGGCCCTGCACGCCCTGTACAAGACGTCGCCCGATCTGCAGGCAGCGCACGCGGCCTTCCCGTTCGTCGTCGTGTTCGACGATCACGACGTCGAGGACAACTGGGCGGGGGACATCCCGAAGACGCCCGACCCCGACTTCCTGACGCGTCGTGCGAACGCGTTCCAGGCGTACTACGAGCACCTGCCGCTGCGGGCCCGAGCGCGACCGGACGGTGCCGACATGCTGTTGTACCGCAGGTTCACCTACGGCGACCTGGCCGAGCTCAGCCTCCTGGACACGCGTCAGTACCGCGACGACCAGGCGTGCGGCGACGGCCGCAAGGAGCCGTGTCCCGAGATGTACGACGAGAACCGCACCGTCATGGGTCCGGACCAGGAACGCTGGCTGCTGGACGGCCTCACGCACTCGACCGCGAAGTGGAATGTCATCGCGCAGCAGATCGTGATGGCTGAGTTCGACTACGACCCTGGCCCCGGTGTCGTGGTCAACCTCGACCAGTGGGACGGCTACCCCGCCGCGCGCGATCGCTTCCTGTCCGGGATCGCCCGGATCCGGCCGTCGAACCCCGTCGTACTCAGTGGGGACTGGCACTCGAGCTGGGTCAACGATCTGAAGGCCGACTTCGCGGCTCCGGACTCCGAAACGCTGGCGACCGAGTTCGTCGGCACGTCGGTCAGTTCGGGCGCGCCGTGGAGTGCCGACGTGGAGAAGGCGCTGCCCGCGAACCCACACGTCAAGTTCTTCAACGGCAGCCTGCGCGGCTACCTACGCTGCGAGGTCTCCCGGGAGCGGTGGACGACCGACATCCGGGCGGTGTCGAGCTCCTCCGACTCCGAGTCGCCGGTCAGCACGCTTGCCTCGTTCGTCGTCGAGGACGGCACGCCGGGTGCCGTCAGAGTCCCTGGTGTGCAGATCACCGGTATCACTGCCGACGTGATGATCGGCGGCCGGGCGAACGCGCTGCAGGTCGCGATCACCAACTCCACCGGCACAGCCGTCGAAGTCACTGCCGCGATCACGCCGCCACCGGGCTGGTCCAGCGACAACAGCTCAGCCACCGTTGCGCCATCGGGCTCGACGACGTTGGAGCTGCCCATCACTCCGCCGGCAGGCCGGCCCGGCACGGGACTGGTCGAGGTGCGGGTGACGGCTGGGAACACGCCGATCTTCGGACCGCCTACCCGGCTGCAGTTGGTCTCCGCGCCGTCCGGCGACGATGTCCTGCTCGCTCTCGATTCGGGTGGACCGAACACCCCGGTCCTCGCGACGTACCAGAGGCTGTCCCCGCTCGACCGCTGGGATCCGGCCAAGGGGTACGGCTGGTTGACCCAGGTCGACTTTCGTGATCGGGGCAAGCTCGACGCCCTCCGCCGGGACTTCACGCTGTCACGAGGCGAGCCGTCGGTCCTGAGACTCGCGGTGCCGCCCGGTCGGCACACCGTTCACCTGCTGACCGGCGACGCGTCGTTTGCCTCCGGCAACACGATGATCCGGATCGACGGATCCCTGGTGGCGGAGTCGGGTGACGACGTCGTTCCCGAGGGACAGTTCCGGTGGATCGACTTCGAGATCGACGGTGGTGCCGGCGGCCGGGAACTGGACCTGGAGATCACCGGCGATCTCCGCGAGGGCTACTGGCGCGTCGCCGCCCTGATACTCCAGCAACTCTGAACCGTCCGCCTACGGAGGAACTATGCGATTACCCCGACTCGTCCTACGTGCGGCCGCGACGGCCGCGGCGCTGGTCCTGGCAGGAACCGGCAGCGTAGTGGCCGACGTTCCCGCCCTGGCAGCCACTGCGGTGCCTTGCGCCTCGCGCGTCGGTCCTGGTGAGTATCCGAACCCGTTGCACGAGTGTCCGGCGGCCGATCCCGGGATCGTTGTCCAGGGCAACACTTGGTACGCGTTCACGACCGGGCTCAAGCAGTACCGTTCGCGCGATGCGGGGCACACCTGGGAGGACCTCGGTCGTTTCGTCGAGCCGCCGGCCGGGTACGTCGATTTCTGGGCACCGGAGGTGTACCAGATCGGTGGTCAGTGGGTCGCCTACTTCAACATGCGTACGGCGCCCGGCCAGTTCAACAAGATCTACGTCGCGACCTCACACAACCTCGAGAAGGGCTGGCAGCTGAATCCCACGCCGCTGGCGGGCAGGCCCGACTACTCGATGATCGACGCCACCATGTTCCAGGACGTGGACGGCGCGCGGTACCTGATCTGGAAGGACGACCTCCAGGGGACGCTCACCAAGCGCATCTCGATCGGCCGGCTCTCCCCGGACGGACTGACCCGGGTCGGTCCGGCGACCGAGATCATGCACGTGACGCTGCCGTGGGAAGGCAACTCGGTCGAAGGCCCGAGCATGCTCTACCGGGACGGAAGCTACTACCTGTTCTACAGCGGGAATCTGTACACCTGGAACGGCAACTACGCCGTCGGTGTCGCCCGGGCCACCTCGCCGATGGGGAACTTCGACGCCGGCAAGCACCCGACGCCGATGCTGCGCGGCGACGACCGGGTCGCCTCGCCCGGCCACCAGTTCATCACCGACGTCCGCATCGGCGGGCAGCAGCGGCAGATGATCTTCTACCACGGCTATCCGTGGTATGACGCCGACGGCAACCATCTGCCGTCCGTGCAGACCCGCAAGCTGATGATGGACGAGCTGCACTGGGATGCGGAGGGATGGCCATGGGTGAACGACGGCACGCCGAGCGACTGACATCGGATCGAACGCTGTCGCCGTACACAGGCTGGACAAGGGAGCACTGGGAGCAGACGGCTGATCGGACCTTGCTCGCCTTGCGGGATTTCGCGAGCCCGCGCCATGCGAACGTCGATCCTCCCGGTCCGGCGTCCAGGTCCGGGCCGGCGAGCGACGGCTTGGAAGGGTTCGCCCGATCCTTCCTGACCGCGGGCTTCCGGCTCGCCGGATCGGACGACGATCCGCACGATCATGCCGGCTGGTACGCCGAGGGCCTCGCCGCCGGCGCGGACCCGACCTCCCCGGAGGCCTGGCCGCGGCTGACGGAGTTCGGTCAGCCGCGGGTCGAGGCAGCCGCGATGGCAATCGCCCTGCACGAATCCCGTGCACAGGTCTGGGACAAGTTGGACGACCGGACGCGTGCGCAGGTCGTCGAATGGCTGGCGCCGGCCAACGAGGTCACGTACTCGGCGAGCAACTGGCTGTGGTTCCAGAACGTCACCCTCGCCTTCCTGCGCTCGGTGGGCGGACCGTGCGACGAGGCTGTGATCCAGAAGAACATCGCGACGCTGGACACGTTCTACCAAGGCGACGGCTGGTACACCGACGGGATCCGCGAGGGCAGGACCACCCACTACGACTGGTACAACGGCTGGGTCATGCACCTGTTCTCGCTGTGGTACTGCCGCATGTCGGGCGAGACCGGGGAACTGCTCGACCGGTATCGCGATCGGCTGCAGGAGTACCTCGGCACCGTCCAGCATCTCGTCGGAGCCGATGGCGCGCCGCTCCACCAAGGCCGTTCGCTCGTGTACCGGTTCGCGACCGCGTCGCCGTACTGGGCCGGCGCGATCTTCGACGCGAGTCCGTTGCCTCCCGGAGCGACCCGGCGTCTGACCAGTGGCATCCTCAGTTGGTTCGCCGACGCCGGTGCCTGGGACGACCGTGGTCTGCTCGGCCTCGGGTGGCGTACGGCGTTCCCGCGGATGCGGCAGTCGTACTCGGGTCCGGGATCGCCGTACTGGGCGAGTCTGGGCTTCGCCGGACTCGTGCTGCCGGCCGGGCATCCGGTGTGGACCGCCCGCGAGGAGCCGCTGCAACTCGAGCAGTCCGACGTCTCGGTCGTGGCCCGGCCGCCGGGCTGGCTCATCTCGGGTACGACGGCCGACGGCATCGTGCGCGTCGTCAACCACGGCACCGACCATGCCGGGACCGAACTGGCTGCGGAGGATCCGCTCTACTGCCGGCACGCCTACTCGACGATCACCGGGCCCGACCTGGTCGACGCGGACGACGTTCCGGACAATCAGGTCGCGGTGCGAACGTCCGACGGGCGGTGGTCGCAGCGTCGCCCGATCACCCTCCTGAGCCTCGGCCCTCGGACGGCGGTCAGCCGGTTCCCGGTGCAGTTCGGGGCGGAGGACCCGGAGACAGCCGACCTGTCGGTTGTCACCGCGTCCGTCCTCCGTGGTCCCTTCGAGGTCCGGATCGCCCGCGTGGACGGCGAGTACGACGGTGAACCGTTGACCCTGACGATCTCCGGCTACGCACTGACGGGGTCCGGGCGGGTGTCGACCGTCGTACCGCTGCTCGGTGAGTGGCGAGAGGGCAGCACGACCCGGGAGGGCGTGAACGCCTTCGGCGAAGTGTCTGTCACTCCGTGGGTCGAGACCGGGCTCGAACCCGGACGCGTGTACGCCGCCGTAGTGCTGCTCAGCGGTCAGGACCGCAGCACCGACGGGATCACCGCGGAGGTCGACGGCGCCACGGTTGTCGTCACTTGGCCGGACCGGCAACAGGATGTGGTCGCGCTGAAGTAGAGGCCAGAACCTGGCCGGTACTGCTCCTACGGTGGTGGTAACCGAACCGCGAAGGAGCAGCGACCATGACGACTGTGAACCCGATCCCCGAGGGCTACCACTCGGTGACGCCGTGGATCATCGGGCCCGACACCGCCGGGCTGATGGACTTCCTCACGGCCGCGTTCGATGCGGTGGACCTCGGTGGCCGGGTCGTCGACGAGCACGGGAACATCGGCCACGCCGAGATGCGGATCGGCGACTCGGTGGTGATGATGTTCGACAAGCCGGACTGGCCGCCGACGCCTGCCTTCCTTCGGCTCTACGTCCCGGACGTGGAGACCGCGCTGAAGCAGGCGGTGGCGGCCGGCGGCACCGTCGTGACCGAGCCGACCCATCTGTTCTGGGGCGACATCGTTGCGCGGGTGCACGACCCGTTCGGCAACCTCTACTGGCTGCAGACCCGGATCGAGGAGGTCGACGAGGCCGAGATGGGCCGCCGGTTCGGCGACGAGAAGTTCACCAAGGCACTGGAGTACGTGCAGAGCTCGCTGTTCCGCCCGGCCGGCTGATCAGTCGAGTTGTTCCTTCGGGGCCTCGGACTGCATCGCGTCGGTCAGCACGCCGGCGGTGAGCCCGATCTGCCACTCGCGGGCGTTGTGCTCGCGCAGGAAGGCCGTCACCACCTCGAGGCTGAGCTCGGGTGGTGGCGACCAGGCCAGCCGGCGGATGGTGTCGGGGGAGAGCAGGTTCTCGGTCGGAAGCCGGTGCGCCTCGGCGATCTCGGCCACAGACGAGCGGGCGGCCGACAGACGGGCAGCGGCATCCGGGTCCCGATCGGCCCAGGCGCGGGCCGGCGGCGGGCCGTCGTACCGCGGGCCCTGCTTCGGTAGTTCGGACTCGGGAAGGCGGCGCGCGTGGTCGATCGCCTCCCACCAGGTCCGCATGTGCCGGTGCGCGCCGCGGCCCTTGAACGCGGTCAGGCGCTGGAGTGTGTCCCGGTCGGCCGGCATCGCCGAGGCGGCCTCGACGATCGCGGCGTCCGGCAGGATCCGGCCGGGGGAGATGTCCGCGGACTCGGCGATCTGGTCCCGCGCCTCCCACAACGCCCGTACGACGGCCAGACTGCGGCGGTTGCGGACGCGGTGCATCCCCGACGTCCGGCGCCACGGATCCGGCTTCGGCTCACGCGGCGGCGCGGACAGGATCGAGGCGAACTCCTGCTCGGCCCACTCCCACTTGCCCTCGCGGCGCAGTTCGGCCTCGATCGCGTCGCGCAACTCGATCAGCATCTCGACGTCGAGAGCGGCGTACACGAGCCACGGCGCCGGGAGCGGGCGGGTCGACCAGTCGGCGGCGGAGTGCTCCTTGCGCATCCGGTAGCCGAGGACTTCGCTGACCAGCGAGGCGAGGCCGACCTTCGGGTACCCGAGCAGGCGGCCCGCCAGTTCGGTGTCGAACACCTTCCGCGGCACCATCCCGACCTCGGCCAGGCAGGCCAGGTCCTGGTTCGCGGCGTGGATGATCCACTCGGCGTCCACGATCGCGTCGCCGAGCGCGGACAGGTCGCCGAACGGGATCGGGTCGACCAGCGCGGAGCCGGCGCCCTCGCGGCGCAGTTGCACCAGGTACGCCCGGTGGGAGTAGCGGTAGCCGGACGCGCGCTCGGCGTCGACGGCGACCGGGCCGGTGCCGGACTGGAAGGCCTCGACCACATCGGTCAGCGCTGGGTCGGTGTCGACGACCTCGGAGAGGCCGTCACGGAGTTCTAGCAGGGGCAGGTTCGCGGTCGGGTCGTCCGGGACGGGCGGCTGCTGGGTTTCGGCCGGGCTCATCGGCCCCGCTGTCCGCGCCGGGTCGGCATCGCCACGACCCCCGGCGGAACCGGCGGCAGTCCGGCCGCCGTGCAGAGAACTTCGCCCCACGCCTCCGCGTGCCGGGTCACATCCACCAGACCACCAGGCCCCGGCACGGGGCTCCAGGACGCACGGATCTCGATCTCCGCCGTCGCGTCGTCGTCGGCCATACCGCCGAAGCTTTCGGATACCACCCTGGTGACGGTACCGCTCGGAGCCAGGAAGTCCGCGCCCCGGTCCGCCAGCGCCTCCATCAGCCAGGTCCAGCCCACGCCGCCGAGCAGCGCGTCGGTCACCATCTCCGGTTCGACGGCGGCGCGCACGTACGCGACACAGCGGAAGGTCGACTGCCAGGCGTCGTTCCCGTCCGGGTCGTAGAGGATGACCAGACGGCCGGTGGCGACATCGTCACCGTCGACCGTCACGTCGGCGCTGACCGCGGCCGCGTGCGGAGCGATCCGCTGCGGCGCGGGCATCTCCTCGACGAAGACCTCGGGCCGGAACCGGGCACCGCGTAACTGCGTCACGGCCTCGGCGAACTCCGCGGGTGGCGCGTCGACCTGCTTGCGGGCACCCATGCTTGGCAGCCTACGACTGATTACTCACCGACGCCTGTGGCGACGCGCCGGTAACCGCGTGCGACGGCCGCTCACGGGCGAAATTCCGCACGTGGGATTATCGCTGTGTGTCTCCTCCACAGTCCCGCGCCCTCGACCGTTCCGCCTTTCTGCTCGCCGCTCGAGGTGAGCCCGGCCCGCACACGCCGGTGTGGTTCATGCGGCAGGCCGGGCGGGCGTTGCCTGAGTACCATGCGGCCCGCACCGGGACCACGATGCTCGAGGCCTGCATGCGTCCCGACCTCGTTGTCGAGATAACGCTGCAGCCGGTACGCCGTTACGGCGTCGATGCGGCGGTCTTGTACTCCGACATCGTGCTGCCGCTGAAGTCGGTCGGCTTCGACATCGAGATCAAGCCGGGGATCGGCCCGGTGCTCGCGGACCCGATCCGCGACGCCGCCGGCCTCGCCGCGGTCCGACCGGTCACTCCCGCGGACGTGCCGTACACCACTGACTCCGTGCAGCAGTTGGTCTCGGAGCTGGACGGCACGCCGCTCATCGGGTTCGCCGGCGCCCCGTTCACGGTGGCGTCGTACCTGGTCGAGGGTGGGCCGAGCAAGGACCACGCGAAGACCAAGGCGCTGATGTACAGCGACCCGGGCCTCTGGCACGCGCTCGCGGACCGGCTGGCCGACGTGGCGATCGCGTATCTGTCCGTGCAGGTCGAGGCGGGCGCGTCCGCGATGCAGCTGTTCGACTCGTGGGCGGGCGGGCTGTCGCCGCGCGACTACGAGCGGTTCGTGCTGCCGCACTCCGCGAAGGTGTTCGAGGCGCTGGCGTCGTACGGCGTACCCCGGGTGCACTTCGGCGTGAACACGGGTGAGTTGCTCGGGCTGATGAGCAGCGCTGGGGCTGACGTCGTCGGTGTCGACTGGCGGGTGCCGCTGGACGAGGCGGTACGCCGGATCACCGCGGCCGGAGCCGGTCCGAAGCCGGTGCAGGGCAATCTGGATCCGGCCCTGCTGTTCGCGCCCTGGGAGGCAGTGGAGCCGGAGATCGACCGGATCCTCGCCGAGGGGAAGGCCGCACCCGGCCACATCTTCAACCTCGGGCACGGTGTCCCGCCGGATGCCGACCCCGAGGTACTGCGCCGGATCGTCCAGCACGTCCACGCGAAGTCGGCCCGTGTACCTGCCTGACCACGACGTGACGCTCGAGCCGCTGGCCGCCGAGCACGCCGATGCCGTGCTCGCCTTCGAGCGGGAGAACCGGGCGTACTTCGCCGCCTGGATCGAGGATCGCGGTGACGACTTCTTCACCTCGTTCGCGGAGCGGCATCAGGCGCTCCTGGCCGAGCAGGAGACCGGGGCGTGCCGGTTCCACGTCCTGGTCGACGCCTCCGGCGCGGTGGTCGGACGGATCAACCTCATGGACCTCGAGAACGGCTCGGCCGAGCTCGGCTACCGGATCGCCGAGAAAGCCACGGGCCGTGGGCTCGCATCGGCGGCGGTCCGTGCGGTCGCCAGGCTCGCCGCGTCGGAGTACGGGCTGAGCATGCTGCGAGCGGGGACATCGGACCGGAACGTGGCGTCGCAGGCGGTGCTGACGCGAGCCGGGTTCCGCCGCGTGGCCGACCCGGAGGCTCGTCTTGGGTTCGAGCTGAAGCTGGAGGACGTGTGAGCCGGGTCGTCGTGGTCGGTGGCGGGATCAGTGGGCTGGCGGCGGCGTACGCGCTGGCGACCGGGCCGAATCCGCCGCGGATCACGGTGCTGGAGGGGTCGCCGCGGCTCGGCGGCAAGCTCGCGGGTGACGTGCTCGAGGGTGTGCCGGTCGACCTCGGGGCCGAGTCGGTGCTGGCCCGGCGGCCGGAGGCGGTCGACCTGATCAAGGCGGTCGGCCTCGGTGACGACCTGGTGCATCCGGCGACGACGTCGGCCGGACTGTGGATCGGCGACCGGATCCGGGCCATCCCGCCGACCGTGATGGGTGTCCCGATGGACCCCGCCGCGACAGCCGACGTACTCGGGTCCGATGGAGCCGAAGCGGTGGCGCACGAGGCCGAGCTGCCGGCGCCCGCGCTGACGGATGACGTCGCGATCGGGCAGTTCGTCGCCTCCAGGATGGGGCCGGCGGTGACGGACAAGTTGATCGACCCGCTGCTCGGCGGGGTGTACGCGGGGCGGGCGGAGGAGATCTCGCTCGCGGCCGCGGTGCCGGAGCTGTACGCCAAGCTGCGGACGGCGCCGAGCCTGCTCGCGGCGACCGCGGAGATGCGGGAGGCCGGGCAGCGCCGGGCCGGTGCGCCGGTGTTCGCCGGCGTTGTCGGCGGGATCAACCGGCTGATCAGCGCGCTGGAGAAGGACCTGACCGCCCGGGGCGTCGACATCCGGCGCAAGCTCGCAGTGCGACGGATCACGCGGACCGCCAACGGCTATGCGCTGGAGGCGGGGCCGGTGCCGGCGCCGACTCTGTTGGAGGCCGACGCGGTGATCGTCGCTGTACCGGCCACACCGGCGGCGCGGATGCTGGCTGAGTTGGTGCCGGCGGCGTCGACCGAGCTGGCGACGATCGAGTACGCGAGCATGGCGATCGTGACACTCGCGGTCCGCAAGCAGGACTGGCCCGAGGCGGCAACCGGGTCCGGGTTCCTGGTGCCGTCGGTGGAGGGGCGGACGATCAAGGCGTCGACGTACTCGCACGCGAAGTGGGAGTGGTCGGGTGCGGCTGGTGGAGAGCTCGCAGTACTGCGGTGTTCGGTCGGGCGGCTGGGGGAGGAGTACATCCTGCAACGGTCCGATGAGGAGCTCGTGGCGCTGGCCGCCGCCGATCTGGGGCGTGCGGTCGGGCTAAAGGCACCTGTGGTGGGGTCACTGGTGACGCGGTGGGGCGGCGGACTTCCGCAGTACGCCGTGGGGCATCTGGACCGCGTTGACCGGGTGGAGGAGGCGGTTGCCGCGGAGCCCGGTCTGGCTGTGTGCGGAGCGGCGTACCGAGGTGTCGGGATCGCTGCGTGTGTGGCATCGGGTGGGCAGGCAGCCACCCGGGTGCAGGCTCATTTAGCCACATTGGAGACAATGGCTCCGTGACAGAGAAGCCGAAGGCGCGTGAGCTGAACAATGTGATCCGCTACACCCTGTGGTCGGTCTTCAAGGTGGAGACCCCGCTGGGCGACGCGGACCGGGACGAGCTGACCGCTGAACTGTCCGAGCTGGTCGCCAAGCTGGCCACGGACGACGTGGTGATCCGCGGGATCTACGACGTCGAGGGCTTCCGGGCCGACGCCGACTTCATGGTCTGGTGGCACGCACCGACATCGGACGCGCTGCAGAAGGCGTACCACGCACTGCGCCGGTCGCGTCTCGGGCGGCACCTGGCGCCGGTCTGGTCGCAGTTCGCGCTGCACCGGCCGGCCGAGTTCAACAAGAGCCACATCCCGGCGTTCCTGGCCGACGAGGAGGCGCGGGCGTACATCTGCGTCTACCCGTTCGTGCGGTCGTACGAGTGGTACCTGCTGCCGGACGAGGAGCGGCGGTTCATGCTCGCCGAGCACGGGAAGATGGCGCGGACCTACCCCGACGTACGGGCGAACACGGTCGCGTCGTTCGCGCTCGGCGACTACGAGTGGATCCTGGCCTTCGAGGCCGACGAACTGCACCGGATGGTCGACCTGATGCGCGACCTGCGCGCGTCCACCGCCCGGCGGCACGTGCGCGAGGAAGTGCCCTTCTACACGGGCAAGCGGACCGAGCTCGGCGAGCTGGTCGCCAACCTGGCCTGACGCCCGTGGCTGGGCACCGCAAGGCCTTCCCGGTGCTGTACGTGAGCGACGTACGTCGCTCCGTCGGTTTCTACGCGCTGCTCGGGTACGAACCGACGTACCAGTTCCCGCTCGAGGGCGACCCGCACTACGTCGGCCTCGAGCGCGGCGACTCGTCGCTGGGCATCGCCGACGCCAACTGGCCCGAGGCCCAGCTCGGTATCACGGTCGGCACCGCGCCCCGCTTCGAGCTCTTCGTGTACGTCGACAACGTCGAAGCATCCGTCGAGCTGTTCCGCGAGGCCGGCCACCCCATCCTCCAGGAACCCGCCACCATGCCCTGGGGCGAACGCCAGGCCTACACCGCCGACCCCGAAGGCAACCCGATAGCCCTCGCCACCCCGATCTGAGTCCGGGGTGGCGCCCTGCCGATCAGGCGGGGCTGAGGGTCAGGCTGATGCTGTTGATGCAGTAGCGGAGGTCGGTGGGGGTGTCGTAGCCCTCGCCCTCGAAGACGTGGCCGAGGTGGGAGCCGCAGTTGGCGCAGCGGACCTCGACGCGCTTCATGCCGAGGGCGGTGTCCTCGATGTACTCGACCCGCTCCTCGGCCAGCGGGGCGAAGAAGGACGGCCAGCCACAGTGCGAGTCGAACTTGGTCTCGCTGCGGAACAGCTCCGCGTCGCACGCGCGGCACTTGTAGACGCCGACCGTCTTGGTGTCGGTGTACTCACCCACGAAGGGCCGCTCGGTACCGGCCTTGCGCAGCACGTGGAACTCGGCGGGGGAGAGCTGCGCCTTCCACTCCGCGTCGGACTTGGTCACGGCGTACTGCTTGGTGTCGTCTGTCACGACTCCATTGTGGCCGCCCGGGCAAGCAGAACCCCGCCCGGACGGCCACCGTAAGCCTCCCGCAATCAGTGCACCCAGGACGGCAGCGGAATCACCTGCACCACCTGTGGGTCGTGGTCGCTGATCTGGTCCGGGAACTCGGCGTTCATGTGCACCACGTCGTACGTCGAGGCGGGCTGCAGGTTCCGGGAGATCAGGATCTGGTCCAGGATCTGGCTGTTGCCCTCGAACACGTAGCTGTAGCGCTCCTTCACCGGCAGTGTCCGTGGCATGTCGATCAGCGACGTCTTGCCGGACCCGACCAGGATGTCGGCCGTCTCCGACCAGTCGAAGTCGTTCAGGTCACCGAGCACGATGACGTTGGCGCCCTTGTCCTTGGCCAGGATCTGGTCGACGAAGCCGCGCACCGACTGCGCCTGCTGGTGCCGCTTCGGCGCGGTCACCTGGACCGGCGGCTGGGTCCGGCCCCAGAGCGGGTCGTCGCCGCCCTTGGAGCTGAAGTGGTTGACCACAACGAACAGGCTCTGGCCATGCCAGGTGAACTCGCCCGCGAGCGGGACCCGGGTGGCCGCCCAGGCCGGGTTGGCCGGGTCGACGCGACCAGGCGACGAGCTCAGGTGCGGCCGGCCGAACCGGTCGGTGGTGATGGTGGTCGGGACGGTGGAGCCGCCGCCGGCACGGTCGACGAACTTCACCGGCTTGTCGGTGCGGTACATGAACGCGACCCGGATGTTGCCGCCCGGCTCGCCACCCTCGGCGTTGTTCACCGGGTCGATCTGGCGGTAGGCGTACTTCGGTCCGCCGGCCTTCTGGATCGCCGCGACGAGCATGTCCAGGGTGAGGTTGGCCGAGGTGGTGCCGGAGTTCGTCGCGCCGTCGTTGTCCTGCACTTCCTCCAGGCCGAGGATGTCCGGTGCGGCGAGGTTCTTCACCACCGCCTGCGCCAGCCCGTCGAACTTCGCGTCACCGTCGGACGGGTCGAGGTTCTCCACGTTGAACGTCGCCACCGACACCTGCAGCGGAGACGAGCGCTTGGTCGTCTCACGCGTCACTCCACCGTCGATCACGGTCGGCGTCTGCGTCGGGAGGAACTTGAAGTTGCCGAACGAGTAGTCGAGAACACCGGACACCACACCGGCCAGCTTGTCGCCGGTCTTCGCGTCCGGGATCGGCGTCAGCACGTCGTCGAGCAGGACCCGCTCGGGGTTGCTGTCGGTCTTCTGCAACAGGATGCCGCCGCGCACGGTCCGGACCGAGGATCCCGCCGGTACGACGGACAGCTCGCGGAACGAACTGGTGGGACCGGTGACCTCAGGCTGGTCGATGCCGAGCCACATGCCCTCCAGCGACTCCCAGAAGTCGAGGCCGTCGCTCGCCGGGTCGAACGCCGTACTGGTCGTCTCGACGTCGCCGTTGGAGTCGTCGTCGATCACGGTCGACGGCGGCACCCGTCCGCCCTGGCCGACGATCGTCGGGGCCGGTACGGCCGCGGTGCCGGTGACGGTGATCGTCGGGTTGGTGATCTCCGTGGTGGTCAGGTTGTCGGTGCCGCCGGAGCCGCCGGGGCGGAACTCGGCGACGGTGCCCTGGACGCTCAGTGCGTCACCGACGGCCACGGTCGGCGCGGAACTGGTGAAGACGAAGACGCCTTCGCTGGTGGCCGGGTCGCTGTCGGGCTGCGGGTCCTGGAACCAGAAGCCGTTGGTGCTCTTCGCGGTGACCACACCGGTGACGTTCTTGACCGGCTTGCCGTTCAGCGGCGACAGGTGCGCGGCGCCCTGGATGTCGTGGATCTTCGCGTCCACCGGGTCCGGATCCGGCGGCGTCGAGGTCAGTGTCTTCGGGGACGGGTTGACCGCCGCGAACTCGGCCGCGTTGTTGTCCGCGTCCTGGGTGGGGACCTTCCGGGTGGCCGACGTCGTGTTCGACAGGCCCGGCGCCGGACTGGTCTCGGAGTCGCTCGCCGTCGAACCGTAGCCGACGAAGTCCTTGACCTCGGGAGCGTTGTGACAGGCCGTCGTCCCGCATGACAGCGCCGTCTGAGTGGTGACGAGGGCAACCTTCCCGGCCGTCGCGGACATCAGGATGCTGCCGGTGGCGTCCGGTGCGGGCATCGGCTGACCGTTGCCGGCGCCGGCCCCTTCCTGGACCAGGTAGGCGGCGCCCGGAGCGATGCTGCCGGTGAGGTTGGTGACCTGCCAGGTGCTTCCGGCCGCGGAGGCGTACTGGACCGACCAGCCACTCACGTCGACCGGCGCCGTGCCGTTGTTGGTCAGCTCGATGAAGTCGTTGGTGTACGGCGCGCCGGTGTTACCGCCGCCGCCGTACACCTCGGTGATGACCACATCGGTCGACGCGGCGTCCGCCGGCGCGGCGGCGAGTGCCACTGCCAGGCCGGAGACGATGAGACTGGACGTGACCACGAGGGCGCCCAGGCGGCGTCGTGATCGGTTCGGGGCAGACATGAGCCGGATTCTCACACCCGGACCAGTCGCCGCCAAGGTCCAACACGTGAACACCAGGTGCGGCCCCTGAAGGCAGGGGTGATCATTCGCCGGACAGCGCCAGCAACTGGTGAACCTCGACCGGTTCGGCCTTTCCTTTGAGGTCGACCAGGCCCAGGGACTGCGTCACCGCATCCGGCAGCAGCGCCTTCGTCGCGGGCCCGATGGCGACCCCGCCACCAGGCGCCTTGCCCTCGATCCGGGAGGCGACGTTCACGGTGTCGCCGATGACGGTGTGGGTCCGGCCGCCCTCGGTGCCGAGCAGGCTGACCGAGGCGATCCCGCTGTTGATCCCGACCCGGAACCTCGGCCAGTTCGGGTGCGCCGCCTGCACGGCGGCCGCGGCCTCCTGCAGCGCGAGCCCCGCCGCGGCCGCGCGGGCCGCGTGGTCGGGCTGGTTGCCGCGCTTGTTGAAGGTCACCATCAGCGCGTCGCCGATGATCCGGTCGACGTCGCCGCCATGACGTCGTACGACGGGAGGCACGACGACCTGGAAGTAGGTGTTCAGCATCGTGGTGACCTCGGCCGGGTCGTGGTTCTCGGAGAACGTGGTGAACCCCTGCAGATCCGCGAACAGCACGCTCAACTCGCGCCGGCCCGAGACGGTGTCGTCGAGATACAGATCGGCGAACCGTTCCTCGTACCACTGGATCCGGACGCCGACGACCACCAGCACGAACGCGGACAGCATCAGCACGTGCCACTCCCACCATGACAGCGCCCAGTTCGTCGCGAACACCATCGCGATCATCGCCTCGGCGAGCAGGATGAACGCGGCGATCATCGAGAGCAGCATCAACGACGGCTTCCGCCACCACATGTGCAGGTAGCGGGCGGCCGCGACGGCGTACAACAGCACGGCCGGTACGGCGAGCGCGGTGAGGATGCCATCGGCAACCTCTGGTACGGCGGTGTCGTGCAACGGCGGCAGGCGCAGGATCGAGGCCGCCGCCCACAGAGCCATCAGGGTCAGCAGCGCCGCACGCCCGACCCGGCCCCACCGGACCGCGGTCGCCACCCGCCCGCCCGACATGTTCAGGCTCGACAGGACCGCGAAGATCGACGCGACCGCGACCCCGATGGGCGTCGCCAGCGTGAAGCCCGCGTTCGGTGTGTCCAGCAGGACCTTCGGCGTCGCCAACGCATGCAACCCGAGGAACCCGGCCGCCGACAGGAACGCCAATGACACCAGCAGAACCCGGGGATCACCCCGCCGAAGCGCGGCCGCACCCGTGATGTACGCCAGTACGGCGCTCAGTCCCGCGGTCAGCAACACCAGCCAGAAATGCGCTGGGTGGTGCTCCCAGTGCACATCCAACTGCGGGCTCCGGACCAGGAGGAACAACCCGGCCAGCGGCACCAGCAGCACCAGCGTGGTCAGGACAACCATCGCCGGGGTGTAGACGAACCGCCGCTCAGGCATCCTCGGACACCTTGAGATGGGTGTGGACCTGCGAGACGACCACGGACCCTTCGCCGACCGCCGACGCCACCCGCTTCACCGAACCACTGCGTACGTCGCCGATCGCGAACACCCCGGGCATCGTCGCCTCGTACGGCTGTGGCGGCCGGTCCTCGGTCCACCCCGGATCCGCCGCGGCGTCCGACCCGGTCAGCACGAAGCCCCGCTCGTCCCGGCCGACTTCGTCGGGCAGCCACTGCGTGCCGGGTACGGCGCCGATCATCACGAACAACCCGTCGACGTCGAGTCGCTCCTCGCCGCCCGACGTACGGTCGCGCAACGTCACCCACTGCAGCCGCCCGTCGCCGCCACCGCCGACGACCTCGCTCCAGGACCGCACGACCACGTTGGGAGCGGCATCGATCGCGTCGATCAGGTACTTCGACATGCTCGCGACGAGGTCCTTGCCCCGGATCACCAAGGTGACCAGCTTGCAGTAGCGGGCCAGATGCAGCACCGCCTGCCCTGCCGAGTTGCCGCCACCGACCACACACGCATCGCGATCCTTCAGACCATGGGCCTCCGACACACTGGCGCCGTAGTACACGCCCGTCCCCATCAACTGCTCAAGTGCCGGTACGTCGAGCCGCCGGTACGCCACCCCGGTCGCCAGGATGACCGCCCGGGCCGTCACCTGGCCCACGTCACCGATCTCCGCGACGAAGTGACCGTCCCGCCGCTCGAGCCGTTCGATCGACCGCATCAGCACGAAGTGCGCGCCGAACACCCATGCCTGCTGATAGCCGCGCTGGGCCAGTTCGGAGCCGCGGATCCCGCGCGAGAAACCCAGGTAGTTGCGGATCAGCGAACTCGTCCCCGCCTGCCCGCCGATCGCCTCCCGCTCGACGACGAGCGTGCGCAGTCCTTCGGACGACGCGTACACGGCTGCCGCCAATCCACCCGGACCGGCCCCGATCACGAGAAGGTCGAACGAGTCCTCGCCGTCGGCCAGCGTCGTCGACACGCCCCACGCCTCGGCGATCTCGACGTCGGTCGGATCGCGCAGCACCGCTCCACCCACGGCCGGCATCCACACCAGCACGCTGTCCCCGGGATCCGGCTCACCGATCCACTCCAGTACGGCGTTCGCCGGCACCGAACCGCTGACGCGGAACGCACTCGGGATCCCGTTGCGCGCCAGCAGACTGCGCACCGCCTGACCGCGGACCGAATGGTCGGACGCGATCACGACGACCTCGCGCAGGTTCGCGACCTCGTAGCGCGACCACTCCTGGACGAACTCCGCGACGGTCCGGTGGAACAGCTCGTCCTGCGCGATCCACGGCTTGAGCACGTAGTAGTTGATGTCGCCGACAGACATCGCGGACAGGATCGCCGCCGCCGTACTCCGGGTGGCCCAAGCGCCCCACTCGATCAGCAGCGCACGGCGTGCGTCCGGATGCAGGGTCCTCGACGCGGCCAGGATCTCGGCGCGCTCGTCGTCCGGCAGAGCATTGTCGACCATCACGACGGCGACCCGGTGCTCCAGCTCGTGCGCGAGCTGTAGGCAGCTCAGCGCAGCGGCCGTGGTCAGCTCGCCGCGGACTCTGTAGTCGACGCCGAAACCCCGCTCCAGCTCCGTTTCACACCGTTCCAGACGCTCCGGGTCAGCGTCGACGACCAGCAGTAGTGGCCTGGCTTCACGCAGCTTGGCCTCACGCCGTCCGTAATGTCCCCCGGGCTCCCCACCCATGATTGTGACGGTAGGTGGGACGCCCCCGCAGGGCAATGGACAAAGCGTTTGTTCACCGGTCCTGTCCGCCCCAGTGGGACAGGACCGGTGAAGTTCAAACGGTCAGTTGACGCTGACCGCGGACCAGGTCGCCGCGACCGCCGCCCGCTCGGGGCTGCTCGCGCCGTACAGATCGGTGGCCGCGTTCAGCGTCGCGGTCCGCGCCTGGGCGTAGGTCGTACCGGTGGTCATGTACGTCGTCAGCGCGCGGTACCAGATCTTCTCGAGCTTCTGGTGGCCGATGCCGGCCAGCGTCGAGCCGTTGCAGGTCGGCGAGTTGTGCGGCAGACCGCCGATCGTCTTGGCGCCGCTGCCCTCGGCCAGCAGGTAGGCGAAGTGGTTCGCGATCCCAGAGGAGTAGTGCACGTCGAGGTTGCCCACGCCGGAGGAGTAGCAGTCGGGGGAGTTGCCGTCCTTGCTCGGCTTGTCCATGAACCGCAGCGCCGGCCGGTCCTTCATGATCTCCTCGCCGATGTAGTAGTCACCCGGGTCGGAGGCCTTGTTCGAGTAGAACTCGACCATGGTGCCGAAGATGTCGCTGGTCGCCTCGTTCAGGCCGCCGGACTCACCGGAGTAGGTCAGGTTCGCGGTCGCCGAGGTGACGCCGTGGGACATCTCGTGGCCGGCCACGTCGATCGACACCAGCGGGCCGGCGGTCACACCGTCGCCGTCGCCGTACGTCATCTGCTTGCCGTCCCAGAAGGCGTTCACGTAGTCGGTGCCGTAGTGCACCCGGCTCGGGACGCCCTTGCCGTCGTTGAAGATGCCGTTCCGGCTGTGCACGTTCTTGTAGTAGTCGAACGTGGTCGCGGCGCCGTAGTGCGCGTCGACGGCGGCGGTGGCGCGGTTCGCGTTCGTGCCGGTGCCCCAGTGGTTGTCCGCGTCGGTGAACCGGGTCGGGGTCGGGCAGCCGATGCCGAGCAGCTGGCACAGGATCGAGTCGGTCTTGTTGTTCGCGTCGGCGGTGAAGCCGTTGCCGCGGACCGGGTCGGTCAGCGTGAAGCCGCCGGTGGCCGCGGTCGTGTCCAGCGGCACGGTGCCGGAGTACAGGCTCTGGCCGTCGCCGGTCGCGGTCTCGATGTGCTGCTCGCTGACCAGCTTCGCGCCGGTGAGGGCGTCCACGGTGGTGGTGATGTGGCTCGGCGTACCGTCCGGCTGAGTCCCGACGGTGGTGACCAGGTAGGCCAGCCGCGGCGCGCCCTTGCGGGCCTCGATCACCAGCGCGGGTTTGCCCTCGGCCTTCTGACCGCGGGCGAGGGCCTTCGAGGTGGCCGCGGCGAGGCTGAGCTTCGGCGTGCGGCCGACGTTCGCGCTGCCGGTCAGGCTCAGGCTGGCGCCCTTCCAGCTGCCGTCCTTGGCCTGGTGCACGACGACGTCGCCGCCGAGGACCTTGAGCCCGCCGATGGTCCGGTCCATCCGGACGTGGCTGGACCGTCCGGGTCGACGAGGACAGTGCGGACGACGAACGCGTCCGAACCGGTGGCTCGCAGTACGGCGAGATTGTCGCCGATGGCGGCCTTGGCCCGGGCGACGGCGGCGGCCGGGGTGGGGGCTGGGTCTGCCGTCGGCGCACCGGTGGCGGTGGTGGCGCTGGTCAGACCGAGGGCGGTAGTGGTCGCCACTGCGATGGCAGCGGCGAACAGGGCGGATCTGCTCATCCTCGCGCTCCTTCATCAGCGTCCCGGGGGCCTCACGCCCCGGGAACGAGGTGCTGGAACGTTACCGCTCGGTCACCTGGCGTGGCCAGAGGTGGAGAAAAGTTGCCTTTCCGCCGTTCTGCCGCCGGTTTGGTCGGTTCCGGGCGATACCGTCACGCCATGGCGAAGACCACAGCGGTGATGCTCCCCGCGGGGGACCGGGAAGTCCGCGTCTCCAGCCCGGAGCGCGTCGTCTACGAGGCGACCGAGTGGGCCCCGGAGGTCACCAAGCTCCAGGTCTGTGAGTACTTCGTCGGCGTCGGTGCCGCGTTCATGCACGCGTCGGGCGACCGTCCGGTCGCGCTGGAGCGCTGGCCCGGCGGCTGGCGCGAGGGGATGACGCTGTCCGTGGACGCGACCGGCCGGCAGACCGGCGACGGCTTCTACTCCAAGCGGCTGCCGAAGGGCGCCCCGGACTGGCTCGAGACCTGCAGGGTGCTGACGCCGAACGACCGCCCGATCGACGAGCTGTGCCTGACGGAGATCGGGGCCGCGGTCTGGGCGGCCCAGATGGGCACCCTGACCTTCCACCCGTGGGCGGTGCGCAAGGGCGATCTCGACCATCCGGACGAATTGCGGATCGACCTCGACCCGCAGCCGGGCGCGACCTTCGCCGACGCCCGGCGGGTAGCCGGCGTCGCCCGTGAGTTGCTCGAGGAGCTGGGTCTTCGCGGGTATCCGAAGAGCAGCGGCAACCGCGGGATCCACATCTACGTGCGGATCCAGCCGGAGTGGTCGTTCGACGAGGTCCGGCACGCGGCGATCGGCCTCGGGCGGGAGCTGGAGCGCCGCGACGACGGTGTGACCACCGCCTGGTGGAAGGAGGAGCGCGGCGACGCGGCGGTCTTCCTCGACTTCAACCAGAACCTGCGCGACCGCACGGTCGCCGGTGCGTGGTCGCTCCGGCCGCGGCCTGGTGCGCCGGTGAGCACTCCGATGACGTGGGAGCGGCTGGCCGAGGTCGACGATCCGCGGGCGTTCAACCTGCACACGGTCCCGGAGTACCTCACTGATGGTGACCCGTGGGCGGACATGGACGACACGGCGTACTCGCTCGACCCGCTGCTGCGGCTGTGGGAGGAACTGCCGGGCGGAGAGCTGAACTTCCCGCCGGACTACCCGAAGATGCCGGGGGAGCCGCCGCGGGTGCAGCCGAGCAAGAAGGTGGCCGACCACTGGGACGACGAAGGCAACCGCATCGCGCCCCAGGGCTGACAGCCGCCGGTGCTCAGCTCCTGAGCTTCCGGCGCGGCCTGCTGCCGAGCCGTCGGCCGTTGCCGCGGATCCGGTCACGGCTGGCCTTGAGGACCTGCCGGGGGCTCTCGTCGTTCGCCACCGCGATCAGCATGACGAGCTGATCGATGGCGTCGTCGAGCGAGCTGCGGGGGAAGCTGACATGGGCCGAGACCGCGGCTTCCTCGGACGGCGGCCTGAGCGCAATGTCCCAGGTGAACTCCTGCGCCGCCTTGTCGAGCATTGACCTGTCCTTGGCCTGGTCGCTCCACAACCAGACCGTCACTTCTGCCGCGCTCTCCATCTCGTCCCCCTCGCACGCCGCCCTTGCCTGCGACATCGGGGGTGAGGAACAGGTCGTTACACCCGCTAGATGGTGCGGAGGGCTCCGCCGTCGATGGGGATGATGGCGCCGGTGATGTAGGAGGCGGCGGGCGAGAGGATGAACGCGGCGGCTCGGCCGAACTCGTCGGGGTCGCCGTAGCGGCGCAGCGGGATGGTCTTCTCGGAGGCGCGGCGGGCGGCCTCGGGGTCGCCGCCCTTGGCGTCGAGTTCCTTCAACCGGTCGGTGGCGATCCGGCCCGGCATCAGGCCGTTGACCCGGATCCCGTTCGGTCCGAGCTCGTCGGCGAGCGTCTTGGCGACCATCGCGAGCCCCGGACGCAGCCCGTTGGAGATCGCCAGCCCGGCGATCGGTGACTTCACCGACGACGACAGTACGAAGGCGATCGACGTACCCTCGGATCCCGCCCGGGCAACCGACCGCGCGATCCGCAGTCCACCCAGGAAGACGCTGTCGAACGCGGCCCGCCAGTCCTCCTCGTCGGTGTCGAGAGCCGTCCCCGGCCGCGGGCCACCGACGCTGACCAGGGCGCCGTGCAACTCGCCCCACTTGGCGATCGCCGTCGCGGCCAGCCGCTCGGCACTCTCCGGGTCGGCGTTGTCGACCGGGATGCCGACTACGTTCTCCCCGAGTTCGGCCGCGGCCCGCGCGATCGACTCCTCGTTGCGGCTGGAGATCACCAGCCGGGCACCTTCACCCGCGAGGGCTTTGGCGGTGGCGAAGCCGAGTCCGGCGCTGGCTCCGGTGACGATGTACGTGCGGTCGCGAAGTCCGAGGTCCACGACCACCATCCTGCCTCACCGCAACCCTTCGCGCACCTCGACGGTTCGTGGCCGATGGCAAGAACCAGCACAGGCCCTAGTACGCCGACCTGCGCAGCGGCGACTCCGCGGTGTTCAGGTGCCAGGCGGTGTTGACCAGACCGAGATGCGAGAACGCCTGCGGGAAGTTCCCGAGCATCCGCCCGGCGACCGGGTCGTACTCCTCCGCGAGCAGGCCCACATCGTTGCGCAGGGCAACAAGCTTCTCGTACAGCGTCCTCGCCTCGCCGACCCGGCCGATCATCGCCAGCGAGTCGGCCAGCCAGAACGAGCAGATCAGGAACGCACCCTCGTCACCATCCAACCCGTCGTCGGTGTGCTCGGTGAGATACCGGCGGACGAACCCGTCCGGCGCCAGCTCCCGGCGCACGGTCTCGACCGTGCCCACCACCCGCGGATCCTCCGGCGGCAGGAACCCGACCTGCGGGATCAGCAGTACGGCGGCATCCAGCGCCTTGCTGCCGTACGCCTGGGTGAAGGTGTTGCGGTCGGGGTCGTACGCCTTGTCGCACACCTCCCGGTGGATCTCGTCCGCGGTCGCCCGCCACTGCCTGGCCGGCCCGCTCATCCCGTACCGCTCGACCGCCCGCGCCGCGCGGTCGAAGGCGACCCACGCCATCACCTTGGAGTAGGTGAAGTGCTGCCGGCCGCCGCGGACCTCCCAGATCCCTTCGTCCGGCTGGGTCCACACCTCGGTCAGGTGGCGCATCAGCCCGCGCTGCATCGACCAGGCGTCGTCGCTCGGCCCGATGTGCGACTCCCGGGCCAGTGCGAGCACGTCCATCACCTCGCCGAACACGTCGATCTGCAGTTGTTCGGCGGCCGCGTTCCCGATCCGCACCGGCGCCGAGGACGCGAACCCGGGCAGCCACTCCGCCTCGAACTCCGGCAACCGCCGTTCACCGGTCACGCCGTACATGATCTGCAGGTCCGCGGGTGCGCCGGCGATGGCGCGCAGCAGCCAGTCCCGCCACGCGTGCGCCTCCTCGGTGTATCCGGTCCGCAGCATCGCCGACAACGTCATCGTTGCGTCCCGCAACCAGCAGAACCGGTAGTCCCAGTTGCGCGACCCGCCGAGCGCCTCGGGGAGCGAGGTCGTCGGCGCCGCGACGATGCCGCCGGACGGCGCGTAGGTCAGTGCCTTCAGCGTGAGCAGCGACCGGGTGACCTCCTCGCTGGTCCCGTTGGCGTCGGTGCTGCGCCCGATCCACTCGGTCCAGAACGACTCCGTCGGCTCCAGCGCGTCGAGTGCGTCGATCGGATGTGGTACGGCGTCATGCGACGGATGCCAGGTGAGCACGAACCAGGCCTGGTCGCCGGCCGACACCTCGAAGTCGGCGTACGTCGCGAAGTCGCGGCCGTACTGGTGAACGTCGGACCGCAGCGACACCGCGTCCGGGCCGGCGATCGCCACGACCTGACCGTCGATGCTCCGCACCCAGGGGACCACGTGCCCGTAGTCGAAGCGCAGGCGCGCCTCGGACCGCATCGCGACCCGTCCGGTGATGCCTTGCACGATCCGTACGACGTCCGGGGCGGCGTCCCGCGGCGGCATGAAGTCGATCACCCGGACCGAACCGCTGCCGGTGGACCACTCGGTCTCCAGCACGAGCGTGTCACCGCGGTAGTGGCGGCTGCTGGTCGCGTCGGCGTCCCGCGGGGAGAGCCGCCAGTGACCGTTGTCGTCGGTACCTACCAGGGCGGCGAAGCAGGCAGGGGAGTCGAACCGCGGAACGCACAGCCAGTCGATCGAGCCCTCCCGGGACACCAGTGCGGCGGTCTGGAGGTCTCCGATCAGTGCGTAGTCCTCAATCCGGCGCTCCGGCGCGAGCTTCTTCGGGCTTGTCTTCTTCTGCTGTGGCTGCTGCCGGCCCGTCGTCGCTGGAGGAGGTGTCACCGCGTGAGTCCTGTCGGGAGAAGTAGACCAGTCCGCCGATCGCGAGCAGGGCGAAGAAGAACCACTGCAGCGCGTAGAAGAAGTGTGGCCCGTCGTCGATCTCCGGACCCGGGAACGCGCCGAAGTCGGGGTCGTTGGCCGGATCCTGCTTGTCCACGGTGAGGTAGCCGTCGTACAGGTTGAGGCCGAGGACCTTGGCGAAGTCCGGTCCGTTGATCAGCCGCGCCGTACCGTCGTCCGGCGTGCCGCCGTTGGTGCTGCCGCCGCGCTCGCTGCGACGCAGGCGGCCGGTGATGCTCACCTCGCCGGTGGGTACGGCGGGGATGTGGCTGGGCGCGAGCTCGGCGCCCTGGCGGGCGAGGAAGCCCCGGTCGACCAGCACCGCCTTGCCGTTCGAGAGGACCAGCGGGGTGACGATCTCGAAGCCTGGACGGTCGTCCACATTGCGGTAGCGCATCACGATCTGCTTGGAGGCGTCGTACCGGCCGGTGACGACCGCCGTTCGCCAGGCGTGCTGGTCGCCGACCAGGCCCTGCGCGCCGACGATCTGGTCGATCGGCGCCGGCGGAGCGGCCAGATTGGCCCGCGTCACCTCGTTGCGGGCCTTCCGGTCGTCCAGGCGGTGCAACTGCCAGCGACCGAGCTCGACGCACACGCCGGCGAGCACCAGGACCGCCAGCGCGGCGGCGATCCAGCGGACATTCATGAGACGACCCACATCTCGAACTTAAGCCATCACCTGAAACGGCCTGTCCCCGGCACGTAGGCTGGGGGGATGACGGCAACGGAGGAAGTGATGCAGCTAGGTCTGGCGGACCGGTTCGGCCGCGTCGCCACCGACCTGCGCGTCTCACTCACGGATCGCTGCAACCTGCGCTGCTCGTACTGCATGCCCGAGGAAGGCCTGGACTGGCTGGCCAAGCCCGAGCTGCTCACCGACGACGAGGTCGTCCGGCTGGTGTCGGTGGCCGTGACACGCCTTGGTGTGCAGGAGATTCGCTTCACCGGCGGCGAGCCACTGCTGCGGCGTGGCCTGGTCGGCATCGTCGCCCGTACGACGGACCTGACGCCGCGACCCGAGGTCTCGCTGACCACCAACGGGATCGGCCTTGCCCGGCAAGCTCAAGCGCTCAAGGACGCCGGCCTGGACCGGGTGAATGTGAGCCTCGACACGATCGACCAGGGCACCTTCGTCCAGCTGGCCCGGCGGGACAGGCTCAAGGACGTCCTGGCCGGACTCGATGCGGCGCAGGCGGCCGGACTGACCCCGGTCAAGGTCAACGCCGTACTCATGCGCGGCGTGAACGATCGGCAGGCGCCGCAGTTGCTGGAGTACTGCCTCGAGCGCGGCTACGAACTGCGGTTCATCGAGCAGATGCCGCTCGACGCCCAGCACGGCTGGAACCGGGCCACCATGGTCACCGCGGACGAGATCCTCGAGCAGTTGTCGGACCGGTTCGACCTGGAGCCGACCGACGCGGCGGCCCGGGGGAGTGCTCCGGCGGAATCGTTCACAGTTCGGGGCGGACCGCAGACCGTCGGGATCATTGCCTCGGTCACCAGGCCGTTCTGTGGAGACTGCGACCGCGTCCGGCTGACGGCCGACGGTCAGGTCCGCGACTGCCTGTTCGCCCGAACCGAGTCGGACCTGCGGTCGGCGTTGCGCGGCGGTGCCGACGACGAGGAACTGGCGGACCGCTGGCGGCGCGCGATGCGGAACAAACTGCCCGGCCACGGCATCAACGACCCGAGCTTCCTGCAGCCCACCCGCCCGATGTCGGCGATCGGCGGCTGACCGTCATACCGGCCCAATCCGGAAATGCAGTTTTTCGGTGCGGACTTAACACTTAGGAGAAAGGCTCGACCTCCCGCAGGAATGACCTGCGGGCCAGGAAGTCCGACAGGCTCTCCTTGTGTTCGTCGCACGCGAGCCAGGTCTTGCGCCGCTCCGGGGTGTGGATCTTCGGGTTGTTCCACCGCAGCGCCCACGTGGCCGGCCGCCCACATCCCTTGGCGGAGCAGACGGACGGGAGTGCTTCTTCGGTCATCGTCAGAGCCATTCCGGTGGTCGCGGGCAATTGTTCCTGACCACTCAATAATCAAAAGTGTGGGCAAAATGAAGCGACGTCGGACAGCCACGGGGGGAGCCGTCCGACGCCGCATCAAGTCCCTGAATTCCACTCATGAACTTCAGAGCACGCGGGAGATTCTGACACGGATCCTGTCCGAGTTTCCAGTCCCGGCACAGATCACTTTTCGGTGTCGATCGGCCGGTCCGGATCCGGCTCCGGATCCGGCTGCGTGACGACGCCGGGATGCGAACCGATCGCGGGCCGCTCAGGGGCGATGAACGGCGCGGCACCGGACACCGTGGAGGAGCGCTGCGCGTTCGCCAGCACCACGGCGATGTACGGCAGGAACACCGCCGCCACGATGAACATCCAGCGCCACGGCGACGGGGTGAGCACGGCGAGCACGAAGCAGACGATGCGAATCGACATCATCCAGGCGTACCGAGCGATCCGGCTGTCCAGATCCTCGGATCGGCCCGGCTGTGCATTCGTCACCGAGATGACGGTTTCGCCGGTCCGTTCACGACGTCTCGACATCTATCCTCCTCACCAACACCAACGGTACGCCGCGCCGGCCGCCCGGGCGCAGGCAGGATGGAAGGAACGTTCGATGACCGATCGCACCTACCGCGTGACCGAGATCGTGGGCACGTCCAAAGAGGGCCTGAACCAGGCCATCACCAACGCCATCAGCCGGGCCGGCGACACCCTGCGGCACCTGGACTGGTTCGAGGTGACCGAGATCCGCGGCCACATCATCGACAACGAGATCGACCACTACCAGGTTGGCCTCAAGGTCGGCTTCCGCCTCGAAGACTCCTGATTCGCAGTACGGCGGCAGTCCGGTGAGTACCCGCCGTCCGGATGGGCGGACGGCGGGCGATAGCGTTCGTGCGACTGGTGACGAGTGAGGAGGGCTTGTGAGCAGGTCTGTGTTGGTGACCGGCGGCAGCCGGGGGATCGGGCTGGCGATCGCTACCGCGTTCCGGGAGGCCGGCGACCAGGTCGCCGTCACGTACAACACCAGCGCGCCACCGGAGGGCTTCCTCGGGGTCAAGTGCGACATCACCGACCAGGAGCAGGTGGACGCGGCGTTCGACGCGATCCAGGAGGCCCACGGTCCGGTCGAGGTGCTGGTGGCCAACGCCGGCGTCACCCGCGACACGCTGCTGCTGCGGATGTCCGACGACGACTGGGACACCGTCATCCAGACCAACCTCACCGGCGCGTTCCGGGTCGCCCGCCGCGCGGCCAAGGGCATGCTGCGGCTGCGCAAGGGCCGGATCGTGTTCATCTCCTCGGTCGTCGGCATGCTCGGTTCGCCCGGCCAGGTGAACTACGCCGCCAGCAAGTCGGGCCTGATCGGCATGTCCCGCTCGATCGCCCGCGAACTCGGCAGCCGCGGCATCACCGCGAACGTGGTCGCCCCCGGCTTCGTCGAGACCGACATGACCGCGGTCCTGCCGGAGGAGACGCAGAAGCAGTACCTGAGCCAGATCCCGCTCGGCCGCTTCGGCCTGACCGAGGAGATCGCGAACGCGGTCCGCTGGCTCGCCTCGCCCGAGGCCGGCTACATCACCGGTGCGGTGATCCCGGTCGACGGCGGCATCGGCATGGGCAACTAACGTTCATTTTCGAGAAAGGGCATGCCGGTGGGCATCCTCGACGGCAAACGCATCCTGGTCGCGGGCGTCACGCTCGACTCGTCGATCGGATTCGCGACCGCCAAGGTGGCGCAGGAGCAGGGCGCCACGGTGCTGATCTCCAACTTCGGCCGGGCGCTCAGCATCACCAGACGCATCGCGAAACGCCTGCCGCAGGAGCCGCCGGTCCTCGAGCTCGACGTGACCAACGCCGAGCACCTGGCCGCACTGCCGGACGCCGTACGCGAGCACGTCGACGGTCTTGACGGTGTGGTCCACTCGATCGCGTACGGCAACCCGGAGACCATCCTCGGTGGGAAGTTCCTGGACGGCCCGTGGGAGGACGTGTCCCAGGCGGTACACGTCTCGGCGTACTCGCTGAAGGCGCTCGCGGTGACGTGTGCGCCGCTGATGAGCCGTGGCGGCAGCGTGGTCGGGATGACCTTCGACGCGACCGTCGCCTGGCCCGGGTACGACTGGATGGGAGTCGCCAAGGCGGCCCTCGAGTCCACGAGCCGGTACCTGGCTCGCGACCTCGGCGCTCAGGGCATCCGCTGCAACCTGGTCTCGGCCGGTCCGCTGAAGACGCTGGCCGCGAAGGCGATCCCGGGCTTCGAGAAGTTCGAGGAGCCGTGGCTGGACCGTGCGCCGCTGGGCTGGGACCCGACCGATCTGGAGCCGACCGGCCGGACCATCGTCGCCCTGCTGAGTGACTTCTTCCCCTCGACCACCGGCGAGATCATCCACGTCGACGGCGGTTACCACGCGATGGGAGCGTAGTGGCCACATCGTTGGTTGAGCTCCGGGTCCTCGACGGCGCCAACCTCTACTTCAGTCGTGCCGCCATCAAGCTGACGCTCGACGTGTCCGCACTCGTCGACGCCCCGGCCCCGGCCGCGAAGGCGTACGGGCAGGCCATTGGTCTGGGGACCACCCGGCCCGGGCGGATCGGGTCCGGGTTCCGGCAGCGGTTCGCGATCCGGGTCGCGGGTCACGTCGTACGACGGATCGCGCGGGAGGCCGGGATCGGCCGGATCGGCGTCCGGGTCCGCGCGGAGTCCGACGTACGCCGGCTTGTGGTGGCGTTTCCATGGGCGCACGAGGAGCGGGCGCGGGCGCTCGGGGCCGCGATCGTCGAGGTGCTGGACGCGTTCGGCGCCGAGGATCTGACCGAGCTGATCGCGATGGTCGGCGACCGCGTCCGCAACGAGCCGCCCGGCAACCCGCCGCCGACGATCCGGCCCAAGGTGCCGGTGGTCGCGGTGACCGGGACGAACGGGAAGACCACGACCTCGCGGATGATCGCGCACATCGGCCGTGCGGCCGGTCTGCACGTCGGTTGGTCCAGCACCGATGGCGTCTACTTCGACGGCAAGCTGGTCAAGTACGGCGACTTCTCCGGGCCGAGCGGGGCCGGTCAGGTGCTCTCCCAGCCCAGCATCCAGCTCGCGGTCACCGAGACGGCCCGTGGCGGCATCCTGCGTCGGGGGGTCGGCGTCGCCTCGAACGACGTCTCGGTCGTCACCAACGTGACCGCGGACCACCTCGGCCTGGGCGGGATCGACACGGTCGACCAGTTGGCCGAGGTGAAGGCGGTCATCACCCAGATCACCAAGCCGCGTGGCTGGTGCGTGGTGAACGGCGACGACCCGCGAACGTTCGCGATGCGGCTCGGCTCGCCGGCCAAGTGCTGGGTGTTCTCCCGCGACCCCGACTCGCCGTCGATCCGGACCGTGCTCGATGAGGGCGGGCGGGCGACCACCGTGCTGGACGGGTTCATCACCGTGCTCGACCAGGCGGCGGATCCGGAGCCGCTGCTGAAGGTCGTCGACGTACCGATGACGCTGTCGGGCCTGTCGCACTACAACGTCGAGAACGCGCTGGCCGCGGCCTCGGCGGCGTTCGGCCTCGGGCTGCCGCGGGCGGCCGTGATCGAGGGGCTGAGCACGTTCGCGCCGAACGAGAACAACCCCGGCCGGATGAACATGTACTCGCTGCGCGACTTCACCGTCGTGATCGACCTCGCCCACAACGAGGCCGGCCTGGAGGCGCTGCTCGAGATCATGAACGGCGTCCGGCGGCCCGGTGGACGGTTGCTGCTGGCGCTCGGTTCGCCGGGGGACCGGGCCGACGACATGGTCGCCGCGCTCGGCGCCATCGGGGCCCGGGCGGCCGACCGGGTGATGATCGGGCACAAGAGCGACTACCTGCGCGGCCGGCCGCCGTCCGAGCTGGAGGCGGTGTTCCGCGAGGGCGCCGCGTCGGTCGGTGTGGACGACGTACCGGCGTACCCGACCGAGCTGGAGGCGGCGCAGGCGCTGGTCGCGGAGGCGGAGGCCGGGGATGTGGTCGCGGTGATGTCTCTGCAGGATCGGGCGAGTCTTGACGCCTGGTTGCGGTCCGAGGGGGCTACCGTCGACACACCGGAGACCTTGAGAGCCAAGGTCGAGAGAGCCCAGCGCTAGCCCCTCCGCCGCGGTTGGGGCGGGAACGGGGTGTCATGCGCTACCTGTGGTCGATCCCGGCCGCCGTGGCCGCCTGGTTCGTGGCCGGCTTCTCCGCGACGTACCTGAAGGGTCTGCCGGAGGGTACGACGATGTTCGTGCCGCCGCGGGTGGATCTGCTGGTGCTGGGTGGGTTCGCCGGTGGCGTGGTGGCCGGGTTGCTGGTCACGCGGGTGCGCATCACCGTGCCGCTGGTCGTGGCTGTCGGCGCCGGCCTGTGGTGGCTGACGGGCAACGACTGGTCGGATCGGTCGCAGTTGACCACGTTGCTGGTGGCAAGCGCTGTCGGTGGCCTGTTCGGTGCCCTGGGCGCCAGAAGCTCGGTGGTCGCCGCCTTCGCTCTCGCCCTGCCGATCGCGTGGTACGCCGTGCGGCCGGCGAACCAGTTGGACGAGTGGCGGTGGCTGTGGCAGCTGAACGGCCTGCTTGTGGCGGTCGGCCTGGCGCTCGTTCTGTACGTCGCCTGCTGGCGGCGCGGCTGGCGATCCGCGTACTTCTGGGTGCCGCTGGCGGGCTTCTACCTGGCCTGCTTCGGCATCGTGAACGCGATCCGGGTCGTCGATCGGGCGCCGGCCGCACATTCCGCCAACGACACCGCCGACGCGGCCACCGACGCGTTCTTCCAGTCCTTCGAACCGGTCCTGCGCGAGTACGGCGTCTGGCTGGTGCTCGCCGTACTCCTGGCGATCCCGATGGTGGTCCTCAAGCTCCGCGCCCTGCCGCCGCCTCCGCCACCACCGGACCCGTACGCCGACAGGTCCAACGACGCCGTCCTGTCCGACGACCTCGACTGGATCGACCGCGACGAACCCCGCCGTCGCCTCCTCGCCCGCCGCCGGGAACCAGCCTCCTGAACCACGGCACGCCGGCCAGGGACGGGGAGGAGCCGGTGGCTCCTCCCCGCGGTGGTCAGCGGGTGACCGGGTGGCCGGCTGCGTCGACGGGCTTGACCTTGGTGACCTTGAGGTCGCGGTGGGGGATGACGACGGCGAAGAAGCGGAGGGTGTCGGTGGCCGGGGTCGCGACGGCGTTGGTGGTGTAGGTCTTGCCGCCGGCGGTGATGCGGACCTTGCGGGCGCCGATCGGGGCCGAGCCCATCACCAGGGTGGCGTCGATCTTCGTGCTGCCTTTCTCCTTGTCGTGCCCCTGCACCACCCAGTGCGTGCCGTTGAGCGGTGGGTCGAAGCAGACGAGCGGCCGGCCGAAGCTGGCCGCCGGCCCCTCGTCGGTGACCAGGCAGCCTTCGCGGGAGTAGACCAGGACCGCCCAGGACTCGGTCGGGATGGTGCCCTTGGCGACGTAGTACGCGTGCGGCCGGTAGGCGTTCGCGTCCGGCATCTTGGTGAACCGCTCCGCCGACCACGGTGGCGGCAGGATCTTCGTGTGGTCGCCGGCCGTGGAGGTCGGGTTCGTGCTTGGCTGCTCCGGCGTGGGCAGCATGCTTGGTTGCCCTGGTGTGGTCGGCTGGATCGAGGCAGGCGGCGGCGCACCGAAGCCGGCCACGGCAGGCTCGGACGGCCGCAGCGAGCCGAGCAGCGGGCCGGCCGCCAGGGCGGCGGCGGTGACGCCGGCGACAGTCAGGACGGCGGCTGCGCCGCGCCGGCGGCGTTGCCGGCGCTTGATCCGCAGCCGGATCGGAGCCGCGGGGTCCGACGGCTCAGGGCGGTCGTCGGTCAGTACGGCGAGCTTCGTGGTCAGGTCGTCGGTCATGCGATCCCCCTCCCGGCCAGGTCGGCCAGTTGGTCAGGTGTGCCGAAATGAAGGTCGGTGCGGAGCGCGTCGAGACCGCGCCGGGTGTGCTGCTTGACTGCTCCGACCGAGCAACCGAGGAGGTCGGCGACGGAGCGTTCCGAGAGGTCCTCGGCGTACCGCAGGTAGACAGCGGCGCGCTGCCGCGGGCTCAGTTGGGCCATCGCCTGGCGGAGTGCGAGTCGCTCGTCGACCTGAGCTGTGGCCGGGCCGACCGCGGTGTCGGGCGGTGTCTCCGTCGGCCGCTCGCCGATCCAGCGGCGGCGCCGGCCGGACAGGAACGTGGTGGTGACGATCTTCCGCAGGTACGCCTCCGGGTTGCCCCCGCTCACCTTGCGCCAGTGGAACCAGAGCTTGGTGAACGCCTCCTGCGCAAGGTCCTCGGCCGCCTGGTGGTCCAGGGTCAGCGCGTACGCCAGCCGCGCGGTGGCCGTCCACCGCGCCCGGACGAACGCGTCGAAGTCGTCATTCGGTTGAACTCTCATCGGCATCGTCTCCTCACCCCCTCTCAACGCCGTCGCCAGCGTCGCAGGGTGACAGGTCAGGCGAGGAGTTTCTGGGCGAGCCAGGTGCCGGGCTGGAAGCCGGGTGGGAGCGCGAAGACGGCCGAGCCGATGGTGGTGGTCCACTCGTTGAGGGCGTCGGCCGCGTCCAGGCGGAGGAGGAGTGGGAGGAACTGGGCGGCGATGTCGGCCTGGTGACTGAGGAAGATCAGGCCGGATTCGCGGGCCGGTCCGGTGTCCTGGACGTAGTTGAGGCCCTTGCGGAAGATCCGGCGGCCGTCGTTCTCGGAGTGGTGGGAGAGGCGGGCGTGCGCGTTCTGCGCGATGACCAGGCGGCCGTCGGCGTCCCGGGCTTCCAGATCGAGTTCGTCGTGCTCGGCCGTGCCGGTCAGCGGTGCACCGGTGGAGAGCTTGCGGCCCACGGCGCGTTCTTGCTCCGAGCGGGTCAGTTCGTCCCACGTGTCGAGGTTCATCCGGATCCGGCGTACGACGAGCGTCGTACCGCCGCGGAACCAGTCGGGACCGTCGGACGGCCACACGGTGGAGTCGAACTCCGGCGTACCGGCGGCCGGGTTGCCGGTGCCGTCGACCTGACCGAAGAGGTTGCGGCCGGTGACGGGTCGGCCGTCGGAGCCGGTGCCGTTCCAGAACCCGGACTGCCGCCAGGCGGGAGTGGCGAACGGCTTCGCGTCCGCGACCAGGCGTCGTACGGCGTGCACGACGCTGACCGGATCGTCGGCGCCCACCATGATCAGCAGATCGCCGCCTGACCACGCGGGCTCGAGCCGGTCGTGCTTCATCACCGGCAGATCGTCCAGCCCGTGCGGTTTCTCGCCTGTCAGTTCGAAGACCCGCGGCCCGAATCCAATCGTCGTCGTCAGCGCGACGTTGCCGATCGCCAACTCCGGCGCGGTGTCACCAGGTGCCGCCCGACCGTTGGCCAAGGCAACAATGTCGTCGGTCCACAAGCGCATCAACCGTCCGAGCGCCGCCTTGTCCACGCCCGGTCTCAGGGTGAACGCCACCAACTCCCCATGCCGAGGCGAGCCGGCCGCAATCCCCGGCTGATGCACCCCGTACGGATCCACCGTCCGACCAGTCGCGACAGCCATCTCGTCCTTGCCCGAGGCAACCACACCTCCACCCACAGCCGCACCCGCAACCGCGGCCCCGGCCAGGCCGAACATCCGCCGCCTGGACGGCCCGTGCGCCCGCCTCCCCACCTCCGACGAGGATGCGGGAGGGATGGCAGATGCAGGCAGGCCCGTCGGGGGAGAGGGGGATGCCGAGCCGGCTGGTGGAGTGGGGGACGCCGAGCCGGTGGGTGTGGGAGTGGGGGATGCCGAGCCGGCTGGTGGAGTAGGGGACGTGGAGTCGGTGGGTGGGGGTGGGGTGGTCATTTGGTGGGTGGGGTTTCGGTGGGGTGGTAGTGGTCTTCTTCTTCGGTGAAGGACTTGACCGGGATGGTGAGGTCGTGGCTCGTGTGGTCGGAGAACGTGAGGGTGAGGGGGAGTTCGTCGCCAGGTTCGAGGGGCTGCTTGAGGCCCATCAGCATGATGTGGTCGCCACCGGGGGAGAGGTGGGTGTGCGAGGTGGCCGGCACGGTGATGCCGCCGGGCTTCTCCTGCATCACCATCTTGCCGTCCTTCGCCGCCATCTCATGCAGCTGAACCACGCCGGCCACCGGGGAAGTTGCCGAGGTCAACTTGATGTCGGTGGTGCCCGGGTTCGTCAGCGACATGAAGGCGGCCGTCATCGTGGTGTCCTTGGCACCGGTGGTGGCACGTACCCAGGCGTCCTCGACCAGCACACTCGGCGTACTCACCGCCGCCTCCTGAGTGGCAGCGGACGATCCGCAGGAGGACAGCAGCACCGGGAGGGCGACAGCCATAGTGGCCGCCAGCAACTTCATCTTCACGGACAGCCAACGACCGCCACCGTCAGTGAGTTCCGAGTACGTCGCGAACGGCCGGCCTCACTCCGGCGCAGGCTCGGCCTCCTCGTCGGGCTGGACGAAGTCGGGGTCACCGCCCTCGTCGCCCGACCGCGCACCGGCCTGTGCCAGGTGCGAGACGGACTCGAGTTCGGCCAGCACGGTCTGATGCTGGTCGACGCACAGGACGACGAGATCGCCGGGGTTGGATCGGCTCAGCGCGTGCCGGATCGCGGCCAACTCGTCGAGCACGATGTCGATCTGGCGGCAGCGCGCTCCGTTCTCCATCGCACGCCGTACCCCGGCCTCGACCAGCGCGGCGGTCTCACCGCGCTTGCGGCCCCGCAGCCGGGCGTCCTCGCGGACGATCACCACGTCGAAGTGTTGCGCCGCGACCTCACCGAGCTCGCGGATGTCGTCGTCGCGGCGGTCGCCCGCGGTCGCGACCACACCGATCCGCGACGGACGGCCGAGCTCGGACGACGCGCTCAGGCTCTCGCCGAGCCGGTCGACGAAGTCGCCGAGCATCCGCATCGCCGGCGCGTTGTGGCAGTAGTCGACGATCACCGTGCGCCCGTCGACGTCGATCTCGTTCAGCCGTCCGGGGGACAGGTAGTACGACGTGTTGAACGTCCGCAGGCCCTGCCGGATGTCGTGCAGCGGCGCCCCGGCGGCGAACGCGGCGGCCGCCGCGGCCATCGCGTTCTGCACGTTCATCATCGCCCGCCCGCCGAACGTTGCCGGGAGCAAATGTGTCCAGGCCAGCTGCATCGACCGCCGGCCGTGCTTGACCACGATCATGTCGCCGAGGTCGGACCGCTCCAGCACGACCGCCCGGCCACCGCGGCGGCAATGCCCCTCGATGTAGTCGCGCACCTCGCTGCCCGGCTCGGCCATGCTGAACCACACCACCTGCCCCGAACACTTCCGCCGCATCTTCCGCACCAGCGGGTCGTCGGCGTTCAGTACGGCGTACCCGGTCCGCGGCACGGCCTCGACCAGAACCGCCTTCACGTCCGCGAGCTGCTCGAGCGTGTCGACACCACGCATCCCGAGGTGGTCGGGCTGGATGTTCAGCACGACGGCGACGTCGTTGCGCTCGTACCCGAGCCCCTCGCGCAGGATCCCGCCGCGCGCCACCTCGAACACGGCGAAGTCGACCCGCGGGTTCTGCAGCACCATCCGGGCGGACTTCGGCCCGGACGCGTCGGAACGGATCACCAGCCGCTCGTCGATCACGATGCCGTCGGTCGAGGTCATCCCGACCTTGCGGCCCATCCCCTTGAAGACGTGGCTGATCATCCGCGCCGTGGTGGTCTTCCCGTTCGTCCCGGTGACCGCGACGATCGGGATCCGGCTGGTCGCGCCCGGCGGAAACAGCATGTCGACGACCGGCTTCGCGATGTACTGCGGTTCGCCGATCGTCGGGTTCGTGTGCATCCGGAACCCGGGCGCCGCGTTCACCTCGCAGATCGCGCCACCGGTCTCGCGCACCGGCTGGGTGATGTCGGGGCAGATGAAGTCGATGCCGGCGATGTCGAGCCCGATCATCCGGGCCGCTTCCTCGGCGATCTCGACGTTCTCCGGGTGGGCCTCGAAGGTCCGGTCGATCGAGATCCCGCCGGTGGACATGTTGCCGGTGAGCGTGAGCTTCACCATCTCGTCTTCCGGCGGTACGTCGTCCAGCTCGAACCCCTGGTTCCGGACGAGCTCACGCGCCGCCGCGTTCACGGTGATCCGGGTCAGGATCTTCTCGTGCCCGACGCCGCGGCGCGGATCCGCGTTGGTGATGTCGACCAGTTCGGCGACGGTGTGGATGCCGTCGCCGACCACGTGCGCGGGCACGCGTTCGGCGATCGCCTCCATCCGGCCGTTGATGATCAGGCAGCGGTAGTCCTTGCCGGTGACGAAGTTCTCCACGATCACCCACCCGCGGCGGGACTGTTCGGCGGCGATCGGGAACGCCTCCCGCAGTTCGTCCGCGTCCTGCAGGTTCAGGCAGACGCCGCGGCCGTGGTTGCCGTCGAGCGGCTTGCAGACGACCGGGTACCCGATCTTGTGCGCGACCGTGACCGCCTCGTCGACCGTGCGTACCGACTCCGAGCGCGGCACCGGCAGGCCGGCCGAGGCGAGCAGCCGAGTGGTCAGGTCCTTGTCGCTGGCGATGTCGACCGCGATGGACCCGGTCTCCGAGGTCATCGTCGCCCGGATCCGCTTGGCGTGCACTCCTTGGCCGAGCTGGACCAGGCTGGCCTTGTTCAGCCGGATCCACGGGATGTCGCGGGACACCGCCTCGTCCACGATCGCCTGCGTCGACGGGCCGAACGCGGTCCGCTCGGCCTGCTTGATGAACTTCTCCAGCTCCGTGGTGAAGTCGAAGTCCGGAGCCGGCTGCACCAGGTTGTTCACGAACCGCACGGCGAGTTCACCGGCGGCCAGTCCGACCGCCTCGTCGGCGTACGCGTAGGTGATGTTGTAGCGGCCAGGAACGCCCTTGACCTGGCGCGTCTTGCCGCGCCGCATGTCGTGGCCGGCCTCCTGCTGGAGTTGCAGCGACACGTGCTCGGCGATGTGGCCGAGCCAGGTGCCCTCGTGCAGCCGCTCGATGAAGCCGCCTCGGCGGCCGCGCGAGCAGTGGTGCTGGTCGAGCCGGGGCAGGTACTCCAGCAGCTTCTCGGTGAAGCCGGGGATGGTGTTCGACGGGAAGTTCTCCAGCGAGCCCAAGTCGACGACGAGGTGGATGGCCGGGTCGTAGCTCCACACGTTCGGCCCGCGGTAGACACGGGTCTCGATGATCTTCAGGTCCGGGCTGGGCGCGCCCTGCGTTGCGGCAGTGTCAGTCATTCGGTCCTACTCTGATGGCGGCGTGCGGTGGGAGGAGTCGTCGAGGTGGGCGCCGGCCGTGAACGGCTCGGTCGCCTCCGGTCTGGACTCCCCGGCCGCCGATGATCTGCCGGCCGCCTGTTTGGACGATTCAGCCTGCGCGGTACGACGTCCCGCTCGCCGCTTGCGATCCGCGTAGTACTTGGGTGACACCCCCTCGGCCGCGATCTCCCTGGCCAGCTTCTGCAGGTCCGCCTCGGCGGCCTCGAGCTCGGCGATCTCCTCGGCCGGCGGCTGCGGGCCGTACGACAGCAGCGCCCGAGCCTCCAGGTCGAACGTCGCGGTCGCCGGCAACACATGCAGTACGACGCCCGACGCGAGCATCGGCTCGGATCGCTTGGCGTAGTGGGCGTTGGAGGTGATCCGGCTGCCGTCGAAGATCGTCACCGCGCCACGGCCGACGACCTCCAGGTGAGTGCCGCGGACAACTGCGGCCGTGTCCTCGTCGACGCCGATGCCGAGCAAGCCGGGGGACTGGGCGACGAGCGACAGCAGCCGGCCGTACCGGTTCCGCTGGGCGAAGTGCTGGTCGACGATCGCACCCTGGACCAGGCCGAGGCCGCCGGACAGCTGACTCATCCGTTGCCGCGGGGTGGCGCCCGAGCGGCCGAACGCGATCATGTGCTCGGCCAGGATGCTCGCGCCGGCCGACGTACCGCCGACGGTCGCGCCACGGGCGTGGGCGGCGGTGACCGCGCGGCCGAACGCCGTACCGGTGACGACACCGGCGAGCTTGAGCTGGTTGCCGCCGGTCATGAAGATGCCGGTCGCGTCGTCCAGCGGCTCGAGGAACGCCGGATCGTCGGCGTCCTCGCGGTTCTCCGGGCGGACTCCGACGACGCTCGCGGCGCCGAGGGCGGCGAACAGGGCGTGGTACACGTCGACGACGTCGGGCCCGAGCGCGGACGCGGTCGGCACGACCACGATCCGCGCCTTGGATCCACCGGCCGACTCGACGAACTCCTGCAGCACCGTGCGTTTCTTCAGCTTGTCCTCGGCACCACCGATGGCGAACAGAGCCCCCGGTCCACCCTGGAGATCAGACATAGCCGAAGGATAGGTGCTCGCCCCCTCCGGAACCGCAATCCGGGCAGCGACGTCGGCCGGGGTCCAGGGCCGTCCAGCTCGACGAGCCGGAGTCAGGGCGTACTACAAGCGCCGCCGGTGACCGGCGAGAGTCGTCATGTCCAACGCGTCCCGGAATGCCGGATGGACGACGAAGTAGGTGGTGCGAGCGAGTTTCGACGGTCGATCGAGATAGTCCGGGTCGTCGTAGCTGAAGACCGGATGACCACCTGTCCCGAGGCATCCGAGGAAGCCGATGTCGAACAGGAGCCCGATGACGTCCTTGTACTTCTCGGTCCAGA
Organism: Kribbella sp. NPDC049227; assembly: GCF_043197265.1. Lineage (NCBI taxonomy): Bacteria > Bacillati > Actinomycetota > Actinomycetes > Propionibacteriales > Kribbellaceae > Kribbella > Kribbella sp. NPDC049227. The sequence continues at coordinate 1,003,938 of NZ_JBICST010000003.1, forward strand.
CGCTCTGCTCGGGATTCCAGATCTCAGCGGTCAGCCGGCAGAGCCAACTGGTCCCTACGAATGCGTGGTCCGCGGCCAGCGTCGCGATGTCGTCCAAGGCCGCGGACATTTGAGCTCGGGACAACTTGTACGGCCTTCCTTCGAAAGTGGAAAGCATGTCGTCGATTCCCGGATAGGTCGGCTTCCATTCATCGCGGAGCGCGAGTCTCCGGTCGTGTGAGTACGGGGATTCGGCCGCTCTGATCCGTTCCCAGGTGATTCTGGGGTTGTCGGCCGTCCCCTCGAGACATTCATTGAGATAGGCGATGGCGTCCCGAGGTCTCATCAGCGTGCGGCGGAGGATGAAAGTCAGTGGGTCGCCGCGCGTCTTGGTCGTCGACGGCAGCAGGTGACGAACCGTCGCCACCTCCAGGTCGCGCACGGCCGCGGCGGCCCGGACACGTTCGTCGAGCATGGCCTCGAGGTCGGCCGACGACCACCGCAATCGCATCGACAAGGCGCGGAACTTCTCCTCCTGTCCGCCGGTCCGCCGACCGAAGTCGAGGGCCTCGAAGATGTTCGTCCGCAGTGCCACGAGGACTTTCAGGTTCTGCACGCGCTGCAGGTCGGAAACCGCGCGGAACAGACAACGGATGAGAGCGTTGACGACCGAGTCGTCGACCCAGTCCTGGTCCGGATCGTCAATGATGATGAAGGTGAAGTTCTGACGGGACTCGAGGATGTCCTCGTCGAGTACCTTGATCATCTGGTTGAGTCGTGGCAGCTGAGTCGCGTTGACGATTCGCTGATAGCGGTTGACGATCTCGATCTTGCTCGCCTGGGTGGCGGTGATCCCGCCGCCTGCCGACGCCTTCACGAGTTTGGCGTCGAACGAGCCGGCACCGTTGATCTGCGACTCGAAGCGATCGGCGATCTGCCGGACGCGTTCGTCCGCCTCGCACCAGAACTTGCCCTGGAAGTCCTCGAGATACTTCAGGGCTTCCGTCTGGCTCTTGTCGCGCTTGAGTTTGTCGGCCAGTACGGCGAGGAAGTTCTGCTTGCCGGCCGACGAGTCGACCTGATAGCGATGCTTGATGATCTCGACCAGCAGAACATGTTTCCAGAGGGCAACGAAGAACGGGTCCAGGTGTACCTCGTGCTCGCTCAGCCAGCGGACCGACTGGAGATCGGCGACATAGGTCAGGGACAGGTCTTCCGGGCTGATGCGGATGACGTGATCCGGGTATTCGTACTCCAATCGCCGCAGCAGCGCCGACTTGCCACTACCCGTTCGGCCGATGATGAAGCACCGATAATCGTCTCTGGACGAGACAGCCTTGTATTGCTTGGTTTCGTCGAAGGCTTCCTCGAGAAGCGGGTCGGCCTCCGCCTGCTGTCCGCCGAGTGAGAATCCTGAGCTGAGACGCGGAGCGTGCCTACTGCGTGTCATTTTTCCCCCACCGTCTGATACACGCCAGTGGCTGCATGTTAGGCACAGACAGTTACCGGGGGAAGAGGGCAGCGTGTAACGTTCCCGCTACCTATCGTTCGCAATTAAAAGACGGTCCGGTCTCCAATTGGTCAATTCGGTACCTGGTTCCTGGTCAGACCGATGCGCGATAGACCGTAGTACTGCGGCGGACGTGCATGCCGAGGTGTTCGTACATGGCGAGGGCGCCGGTTCCGGAGTGGGTCCAGAGGACGCAGCTGTCGAGCCCGAGCCGGGCGAACTCGGCGCAGGTCTGGTCGAGCATCGCGCGGGCGATGCCCTTGTTCCGCTGGTCGGCCCGGACCGCGAGTTGCTCGACGTACCCCTCGCTGCTGTCCGGGAGGTCGAGCGCGAGCACTGCGCCGACCAGCTCGTCCCCGGCATAGGCCAGTGTCGACACCTCGGGCAGGAAGCTGGGTCGCTCGACGGTCAGCTGTCCCCACTCCTCGAACGACTTCCTGCGTGACTGGAAGGCGGAGAACGCGTCCTCGACCAGCTCATGCACCTCGTGCGCCCGCGCCGGGTCGTAGCTGTCCAGCCTGATCCCGGCCGACAGCTTCCGAGCCGCGGGAACGTCGATCGAGCGCACGAGCAGCCAGTTCGTCGCGAGCACCTCGTACCCGCGGGATCGGAGCAGGTCGGTGCCGGCCTTGTCCGCGTCGTCCACGGTCTGGGCGACCCAGTCGCTTCCGGCCTCACGGGACCGGGCCTCGATCCAGTCGAGCAGCATCGTCCCGATCCCGCGTCCGCGGTACGACGGGTGGACGGCAACCTGGGCGCGTTTGCCCAGGTGGAGCCAGACCCAGCCGGCCAGATCGCCGTTCTCCGCGTGCACGACGAGGGTGTCGCGCTCAGGATTCAGCCCGGGGCGGCGCAGGTCCGCCGCGACCTGGTCCGGAATCGCCTCGACCTGACCGTGCCAGTCCTGCTCGCTGGCAGCGATCAGCTGGTACATGGCGGCCGCGTCGTCGGGTGTCGCGGGCCGGGTGGAAAGCTCCATGTCGCGATCTTCCCGCAGCCGCGGGTCTGCGGGAATCTCCCTGCAGGATGGTGCGGTCAGGCCGGGCTGTCCGCGTCCGCGGCTTCCACTTCCTCGCGGCTGATGCCGAGCAGGTACAGGATCGTGTCCAGGTACGGCACGCTCAGGTGCGTGTCCGCGGCCGCGCGGACGACCGGCTTGGCGTTGAACGCGACGCCGAGACCGGCCGCGGCGAGCATGTCGAGGTCGTTGGCGCCGTCACCGATCGCGACCGTCTGGGACAGCGGCGTACCGGACTGTGCGGCGAACCGCCGCAGCGCGGTCGCCTTGCCGGCCCGGTCGACGATCTCACCGATCAGCCGGCCGGTGAGCTTGCCGTCGACGATCTCCAGCTCGTTCGCCTGCGCGTAGTCGATGCCGAGCTCCGCGGCCAGCTTGCCGGTGATCTGGCTGAACCCGCCGCTGACGATGGCGAACTTGAACCCCAGCCGCTTGAGCGTCCGCACCAGAGTCCGCGCGCCGGGCGCCAGCTGGATCGCGTCGTACACCTCGTCGAGCGCTGACGCGGGCAGGCCCTCCAGCTTGGAGACCCGGTGGCGCAGCGACTCGGCGAAGTCGAGCTCGCCGCGCATCGCCTGCTCGGTGACGGCCGCAACCTCCTCCAGCCTGCCCGCGTGCCCGGCGAGCATCTCGATGACCTCGCCCTGGATCAGCGTCGAGTCGACGTCCATCACGATCAGCCGCTTCGCCCGGCGGTAAAGGCCGCCGTCCTGCACCGCGACATCGAGACCCTGGCGGACACCCTCCAGCGCGAGCACAGTACGCAGCGTGTCCGGGCCGGCACCGGAGACCGCGATCTCCATCGCGGTCACCGGGTACCGCGCCATCCGGCTGATCCGGTCGATGTTGGCGCCGGTGTCGGCGATCCGGCCGGCGATCGCGGCCAGCCCGGCCGCGGACAGCGGATGCCCGATCACGGTGACCTGGCTGCGGCCCTTGCGCCGCGGCTCGTTGTCGCCGACACCCTTCTTGACCGAGATGTCGACGTCGAGGACGTCGGCCAGCGCCTTCAGTTCATCCTTGAGATCCTTGTGATCGCGCGGCGCCGACACCAGGACGCCGAGGACCAGCCGGCCCCGCAGGACGACCTGTTCGGCGTCGATCACCTCGAGTCCGCGGGAGGCGAGCGTCGACAGCACGGCCGACGTCAGCCCGGGCCGGTCGGTGCCGGTCAGTGTGACCAGCAGTGTCGGGCGATCGGGCGAATGCGTCTCGAGCTCAGCCTGTCCAGTCATCGCACTCCGAACGCTACCCAAACCCACCGAATCCCCGCTCTCCGGTCCATCCACTGGCGGGTTGTTCGACCGCTGACGCAGTACAACCGGTCAGCGGGCAAACAACCCGCCGGCGAGCGTCAGGCGTGGACAGGAGGCGCGCAGGCTGCGACCAACGCGCGCCGGGCCGCGGCGGCGAGGTCGAGCAGCGCCCGGCGGCGAGCATCGGCCTCGGCGCCGGTGACCGCCGCGCCGTCGTCCTCGAGCGCGGCGTCCGCGATGGCCAGGCAGCGCCGGGCGGTCGCGGCCGCCTTCACCGCCCGAGGTTGGTAGCCCGGGGCAAGATCGTCGTTCCGGCCGCTGCCGATCTTGCGGATGTCGATCAGCGCGTCCGCGACCTCGGGCTTCCAGCGCGCGACGTCGAGTGCGGCCAGTGAGTCGGCGGCCTCGATCAGGGCGAGCCGCAGACCACGGTCCGCCTCGCCGATGTCGGCCGGCAGCGGACTTGTCGCCGGCATCACACTCCACTGCACCGCCGGACCGACGTACGCCGGAACCAGTCCGATCTCAGCGCCTGACAGGACGACAGCCTCACCCGTCTCCAAGGCAGCTTCGTTGAACGACGGCGGTCCGGCGAGTCCGATCGGGTCGCCCGGCACCGGGAGTGCGAGGTGGGCCTGGGTCGCGCCGGCGGCACGCAAGAGGTTCAGCGCGACCGGGAGAGTGGCCGGCTCCGGATGTCCGGCCAGGCCCGCGACGTGGTGCCCGACGTCGTCGCCGAGGATCTTCTGTGCGGCGGTGTCGGGGTCGCAGGCACCGGTCAGCATCGAGTTGGTCCAGACGGTGAACCGGACCGAGGCGGAGGTGGTCAGCACGCCCGACAGTGTCCCACCACCACACCGGCCGGACGACTCCGGCCAGGCAGGTCCAGGGTGGGTACCGGGCACGCGGAGCCACCCCGTAGGTTTTGGGGCATGACTGCAGTGGTGGAGCTGGCCGGGGTGTCGATCGTCCGGGGTGACGCGCTTCTGCTCGACGGGATCGACTGGACCGTGGACGAGGCCGATCGGTGGGTGGTGATCGGACCGAACGGTGCCGGCAAGACGACCCTGCTGCAGATCCTCGCCGCCCAGATCCACCCGACCGCGGGTGTCGCCGGACTGCTCGGTGAGGTGCTCGGTGCCGTCGACGTCTTCGAACTGCGGCCGCGGATCGGACTCACCAGTGCAGCATTGGCCGACCGTCTTCCCAGGGGTGAGCGGGTCGCGGATGTCGTCGTCTCCGCGTCGTACGCGGTCCTGGGTCGTTGGCGGGAGGAGTACGACGAGCTGGACCACCAGCGGGCCAAGGAGTTGCTCAGCGAGCTCGGTATCGCGCATCTGAGTGAGCGGACGTTCGGCACGCTGTCGGAGGGGGAGCGGAAGCGGGTGCAGATCGCCCGTGCCCTGATGACCGATCCCGAGCTGATGCTGATGGACGAGCCGGCTGCCGGTCTCGACCTGACCGGTCGTGAGCAGCTGGTGCGCTCACTCAGCTCGATCGCGACCGCGGTCGGTGCCCCGGCGATGGTCCTCGTCACCCACCACGTCGAGGAGATCCCGCCCGGCTTCACCCACGCGCTCCTGCTCAAGCAGGGCCGGATCGTCTCGGCCGGCCCGATCGCCGAGGCCCTCACCGACCAGACCCTGAGCGACACCTTCGACCTCGCCCTGTCCCTGAACCACGAAGACGGCAGATACACCGCCCGCGCACTCTGACCCCTGCCTGACCACCCCACTCAGCTCGTCGGTGGGGATCCTGTGACGGGCCAGGCACGTCCAAGAGCCTGTGTGGGGACCGGAACGTGGATAGGCTTGGGAAATGATGGATTGGCTGCGGGACAACGTGTGGGCGGCTTGGCTGACGATCGCCGCCGTCCTCGGTCTGGCCGAGCTCGCTTCGCTCGACTTCACCCTGCTCATGCTGGCTGCCGGTGCGCTCACGGCCGCCGGGGTGGCGGCCTTCCTCCCAGGACTGCTCTGGCTGCAGATCGTCGTCGGACTCATCACGGCCGGCGCGATGCTCGCCGCGATCCGTCCGCTGCTCGTGCGCAAGATGCACCACGGTGGCGAGCTGAAGACCGGATCGGCCCATGTCATCGGCCGCACCGGGACCGTGGTCAAGGAGATCCACCCCGACGGCGGCGGCTCGATCCGGCTGAACGGTGAGCTCTGGACCGCCCGCCCGTACGACGAGGTCTCGACGATCCCCCCGGGCACCCGGGTCGAGGTGATGGAGATCGACGGTGCGACGGCCGTCGTCTACCCGATCGGCGACCCGCTGCACCACCAGCTGAACAACCCGGAGTCGACGCCGAACCCGAACCCGACCGACCCGCCCCAGAACTGACACACAACCGACGCGGTCGGCCGGTTGAGTCGGCCCCCACGCGCAGTACTGTCGGAATCGAGGGACGGCAGCGATCCCTGAGGGATCAGGCGGCCGACTCGCGGGGAACCGGAACGTCTGGTGGCCCGTCGATAGGAAAGACTGTCCGTCCTGAGGGTTCTGTCGAGTGGAGGGTCAAGTGACCGCGTTCCTCATAGTGCTTGCGGTGGTCGCCTTGCTGGTGATCGTCACATTGGTCAAGTCCGTCCGGGTGGTGCAGCAGCAGACCGTCGGGATCGTCGAGCGATTCGGCAAGTTCAAGACCGGTCTGCAGCCGGGCCTGAACCTGTTGACGCCGTTCGTCGACAAGGTTCGCTACACCATCGACATGCGCGAACAGGTGGTCGCGTTCCCGCCCCAGGGGGTCATCACCGAGGACAACCTGATGGTGTCGATCGACTCCGTCATCTACTTCCAGGTGAACGACCCGGTCCGGGCGACGTACGAGATCTCGAACTACATCCAGGCGATCGAGCAGCTGACCATGACGACGCTGCGAAACATCATCGGTGGCATGGATCTGGAGCAGACGCTGACCAGCCGCGAGGAGATCAACGAGAAGCTCCGCTACGTGCTGGACGAGGCGACCGGCAAATGGGGCATCCGGGTCAACCGGGTCGAACTGCGCTCGATCGACCCGCCGCCGTCGATCCAGGACTCGATGGAGAAGCAGATGCGCGCGGACCGCGACAAGCGCGCCGCGATCCTGACCGCCGAAGGTATGCGGCAGTCGGCCGTTCTGTCGGCCGAAGGCCAGAAGCAGTCCGCGATCCTCACCGCCCAGGGTGACCGGGAGTCCCGGATCCTGCGCGCGCAGGCCGAGCGGGAGGCCCGGATCCTGAAGGCACAGGGTGAGGCGCAGGCCATCACCACGGTGTTCAACGCGATCCACGCCGGCAAGCCGGACCAGGGTCTGCTCGCGTACCAGTACCTGCAGATGCTGCCGTCGATCGCCCAGGGCGACGCGAACAAGCTGTGGATCGTGCCGAGCGAGATCGGCGACGCGCTCAAGGGTCTGGGCAGTGCGGTCGGCCAGGTGGCCGGCATCACTCAGAAGGCCGAGGGGACCTGGCAGGCGCCGGAGCTCGACAACGGCCACACTCCGGAGCTCGCGGGTGTCTCCGCGGACGTCCCGGACGCCGCGGTGGTCGAGGCCGACAACGCCGTTGCGGAAGCGATCGCGGCCGCGCAGAAGGCCGCTGTCAGCACCCGCAGTCAGCAGACCCCGCCGACGGTGCCGCCGGTGTCGCCGAACTCGGAGCCCCCGGCTCCGCCGGCTGCCGAGCCGCCGCAGGATCGCTGAGCAGCAACCGTCGACAGGGCCTTCCCGGTACGTCCGGGGAGGCCCTGTCCTCACCTCGGCGCTGGAACGATCGAAGCCTGACTGCTCAACGGACGGACCGATGAGCACGACCGCCGATCAGGTGCGTAAAGTCTGGCAGCGATGACATGGTTCGAGGCGCTGTTCGTCTTGGTGGCGGGGATGGGCGCGGGCACGATCAACGCTGTGGTGGGGTCGGGCACGCTGCTGACGTTTCCCGCCCTGCTGGCCGTGGGGATCCCGCCGGTACTGGCGAACGTCAGCAACAGCGTCGGTCTTTCGCCCGGTACGGCGGCCGGTGCGATCGGCTACCGGCGTGAGCTGGAAGGCCAGCGCGGCCGGATGATCCGGCTGATCCCGGCCTCGCTGCTCGGCGGCCTCGTCGGGGGAGTGCTGCTCCTCACCCTGCCCGACTCCGCGTTCCATGCCGTCGTCCCGGTGCTGATCCTGCTCGGCTGTCTGCTGGTCGCCTTCCAGCCCTGGTTGTCGAAGTGGATCAGCGTGCCGTCGCACGCCCATCGCGGTGCCTGGTGGGTGATCCCCGCGGTCTTTGCCACCGGCATCTACGGCGGGTACTTCGGTGCCGCGCAAGGCGTGCTGCTGATGGCGATCCTCGGCCTCGGCCTGGACTCGAACCTGCAGCGGATGAACGGCCTCAAGAACGTCCTCGCCACCGTCGTCAACACGGTCGCCGCGGTGCTGTTCATCATCGTCGCCGACGTCGACTGGCTGGCCGCCGGTCTGATCGCGGTCGGCTCGACGATCGGTGGCTTCCTCGGTGCCCGCTACGGCCGCAAACTCCCGCCGATCGCGTTGCGCGTCCTGATCGTCTGCATCGGCATACTCGCCATCGTCACGATGGTGTTCTGATCCGGTCCCGTTTGATGGGCTCACCCACCAGGCAGTGGGTTGGCCAGCCTCGTGCGGTGTGCGAACCCGCGGGCGGGTGGGTCAGCCCACCAGGTGGGGTCGGTGCAGGGGAAGCGCGGGGTCTTGAGGCGCTGGCTGGTGGGCTCACCCACCAGGCAGTGGGTTGGCCAGCCTCGTGCGGTGTGCGAACCCGCGGGCGGGTGAGTCAGCCCACCGGACGGGGATGGGGGAAAGCGGGGAGCTAGGGGTGGGTGGGGGATTGGAGGCCCTCGAGCAGCAGGTCCAGGCCGTAGTCGAACTGGTCGTCGCCGCCCGTCGTTCGGGCCAGCTCCGGCGCCAGCTCGACGACCGTCGGGAAGTCCTGCGCCGACAGTGACTCCATCGTCGTCCGCAGCCGCCGCCACGCCTCCGGATCGCGGCGCTCGGCGGCCATCTGGATCTCCCACGACGTTGCCCCGAGCACATAGGTGAACAGGGTGGTGTGAGTCCGCGCGGCCGTCTCCGGATCGAACCCGGCGGCACGCAGTACTCCGAGCAGACCCTCGGCCACCCGAGCCGTCTCGTGCCCGGCCAACGGCCGGCTCGCGAGTAGTTGCGCCAGGCAAGGATGCTGGAGCATCAGCAGCCGCAGCCCGCGGCACACCGCCCGGACCTGATCCGGCCACGAAACGTCCTGCGGTACGGCGGGCAGCAGGCCCATCAGGTGGTCGCGGACAGCGTCGTACAGGTCGTCCTTGTTGCGGAAGTAGGTGTAGAGCGCCATCGGGCCGACCCCGAGCTCGGCGGCCACGCCGCGCAGGCTGAACGCGTCGGTGCCCTTGGACTCCATCAGCTCGAGTGCGGTCCGGACGATCAGCTCGGAGCTGAGGGTGTTGCGCGGTGTCCGGCCCATCCCGATCCCTCCTTGGAAGCAGTTAACGTACAGTGTATAGTACAGCGTATCGAGCGGACGACGGAAGGCAGGGAGAACGTGCGAGCGGTACAGATCGCCGAGTTCGGCGGACCTGAGGTGCTGAAGGTCAGCGACGTCGCGGAGCCGGTGGCCGGCGACGGGCAGGTCCTGATCACGGTGGACCGTGCGGGGATCAACTACGCGGACACGCATCAGGTCGAGAACAGCTACCTGTCCAAGGCGAAGCTGCCGCTGACCCCGGGTGGTGAGGTGGTCGGGCACACGCCCGACGGCCGCCGGGTGGTCGCGCTGGTCGGCTCCGGCGGGTACGCCGAGAAGGCGGTCGCCCAGGCCGCGGTGGCGTTCGACGTACCCGAAGGCGTCAGTGACGGAGCGGCGCTCGCACTCGTGGTCCAGGGGACCACGGCCTGGCATCTGCTGAAGACCATGACCCACCTGGCGCCCGGCGAATCCGTGCTGGTGCACGCCGGTGCCGGTGGTGTCGGCTCGCTGGCCGTGCAGCTCGCGAAGCTGTGGGGCGCCGGCCGCGTGATCGCGACCGCGTCCTCGGAGGAGAAGCGCAACCAGACTCTCGAGCTCGGTGCGGACGTCGCCATCGACGGTACGCCGGAAGGCCTGAAGGACCGGATCATCGAGGCGAACGGCGGCAAGCCGGTCGACATCGTGCTGGAGATGGTCGGCGGGCCGACGTTCGACGAGTCGTTCGCGGCGCTGGCGCCGTTCGGCCGGCTCGTGACCTTCGGTGCCGCGTCCCGGCAGGCCGCCGCGGCGATCGACCCGGGCCGGCTGATGAAGGGGTCGAAGACGATCGCCGGTTTCTGGCTGGTCGACTGCCTGCGTGATCCCGCAGCTGTCGGAGGTCCGCTGGCCGAGCTGTTCGACCTGACCGCCGGCGGCAAGCTCACTGCGATCGTCGGCGGCGACTACGCGCTGTCCGACGTCGCAACCGCCCATGAAGACCTGCGGGCCCGCCGGACCGTCGGCAAGCTCGTGCTCGACCCCACTCGCTGAACGAACCAGGAGAACGACAGATATGACCATCGCAGTCGAGAAGGTTCTGTACACCGCGCGCGCGACCGCCCAGGGCGGCCGGGACGGCAAGGTGGCCACCAACGACGGCAAGCTCGACGTCGTCGTCGCCCCGCCCGCGGAGATGGGTGGCAATGGCAACGGAACCAACCCGGAGCAGCTGTTCGCGGCCGGCTACGCGGCCTGCTTCCACAGCGCGCTGAAGCTCGTCGCGCGCAAGGCTCGCCAGGACGCCGACGGCTCGACCGTGACCGCGGCGGTCGGCATCGGCCCGATCAACGGCGGCGCCGGCTACGGCCTGGAAGTGGAGCTCGAGGTGAGTCTGCCCGGCGTCGACCGTGCCGTCGCCGAGGAACTGGTCGCCAAGGCGCACGAGGTGTGTCCGTACTCCAACGCCACCCGCGGCAACATCAAGGTCGACCTGACGGTCGCCTGACGATCAGAGGCGGGCGAGGGCTTCCTTCAGGAGGCCCTCGGTCGCCGAGACCGGCGCCGCCGCGATCGTGAGTGCCTCCATGATCGCGACGTACTCGTCGACCTCTTCGAGCTTGTCCAGGTAGAGCGCGCTGGCCGCGTGCTCGATGTAGACGATGTCCGGCAGGTCCCCGTCGGGGAACCGCAGCAGGCTGAACGCGCCGCCGGTGCCGGGATACCCGACACTGCTGAACGGCATGATCTGCAAGGTGATGTTGGGCTGCTGCGCCCACATGATCAGGTGTTCGATCTGGGCGCGCAGGATCGCCTCTCCGCCGACCGGCCGGTGCAGCACCGACTCGTCGATGACCACCCACAGCCGGGCCGGATTCATCCGGGTCAGGATCTGCTGCCGGGTCACTCGCAGCGACACCCGCTGCTCGACCTCCTCGCCGGGCAGGAACGACTTGCCCAGCTGGACGACGGCCCGGGCGTACTCCTCGGTCTGCAGCAACCCTGGGACGAACATCACCTCGTAGGTCCGGATCAGCGTCGCCGCGACCTCGAGCCCCACGTAGTTGTTGAACCAGCTCGGCATCACGTCGCCGTACCGGGACCACCAGCCGGGGTTGTTCGCGGCCCGGGCCAGCTCCATCAGCCGGTTGCGTTCCTCCTCGTCGTCCATCCCGTAGAGCCCGAGCAGGTCGTTGACGTCGCGCTCCTTGAACCCGACGCGCCCGAGTTCCATCCGGCTGACCTTGGATTCCGAGGCACGGATCTGCCAGCCCGCATCGGCGCGACTGATCCCGGCCGACTCCCGCATCCGCCGCAGCTGTCCGCCCAGCATGATCCGGAGGGCGGTCGGACCGCCCTCGCCACCAGCCACTGTCACTGACTCACCCACGCCCTCGCTCCGGGGTTGCGAGGGGAACCCGGCACCCGTCCACTCACCCATTTCAGCCCGCGATGCTACCGCCTGTCCACGGTAACGGGCCGACTGGCACTCCGAAGGGTGTTTTGACGCAGCTGCCGTAGCAGATAACGGGCATCCCGGTCCAGCCCCTGGATGGTCCCTGACGCGACAGCGAACTGGAACTCGAGCCCGAGGAACATCAGACCGGGCTCATCGGTCGCGACGCCGCGCTCGTGCCGCACCCGGCCGCCGTCGAAGACCGGCAGGTCGAGGAAGCTGTGGTCCGGACCCGACCCGGTGCACCACACCACCGTCCCGACATCGGACAGTACGTCGCCCTCGGCGGTCACCGGCTGCCCGTCGCGGACGCTCTCGATCCGGCTCGTCGCGACCACTCCGGCCGCGTCGAGATCCGCGAGCTTGTTGCGGACCAGCATGACCCCGTGGCCTTCCTGCTCGGCCAGTGCCTTGCGGCCCATCGGCGTACGGCGAGTGAGGACGTGCCGGAACACGAACATCACGATCGGCAGGATCATCCGGCCACGCCCCGAGTCGATGTCGACCGGGACCTGCCCCGGATGCCGCCCGGCGAGCAGCGTGCGGTGGGTCTTGGCGGCCTCCAGCGCGATGTCGGTGCCGGAGTTCGCGGCGCCGACCACCAGAACGGTGCCGTCGGCAAACTGTTCCGGGTTGCGGTACTCGAGCGAGTGCAACTGCCGGATCGACGGGTCGAGTTCACTCGCGAACGACGGCCGCTGCGGCACCGTGTGCGATCCGCCGGCCACGATCACCCGGTCGGCCAGGTAGTCACCCTCGTCGGTCTCCACCCGGAAGCCCTCCGCGTCGCGCGACACCCGCGTCACGCGTACGCCAGTCCGGACGGGCAGCTCGAAGTGGGCGGCGTACCGCTCCAGGTAGTCGCCCATCTCGTCCCGCGTCGGGCAGTCGTCCACCGGGATCGGCAGACCCGGCAGACTCGCGTACCGCGGCGGACTGAACAGCCGCAGCGAGTCGTACCGCCGTCGCCACGAGTCACCGATCCGCGGATGCCCTTCGAGGATCACGAAGTCCTCACCCCGCCGCCGCAGGTGGTAGCCCATCACCAGACCGGCTTGCCCGCCGCCGATCACCACAGTCCCGAACCTGTTCATCCCAGCCCCCTTGTGCCGTTCGTTCGGCTCAACGTAGGACTGCGGACCGTGCCGCCACATCGACCGACCACGCCAAGCAGGGCGCGGCGGACTGGTCATTTCTACCCAGTCAGACCAGGCCCTTCTCATACGCGTACGCCGTGGCCGCGGCCCGGCTGGAGACGCCGAGCTTGCCGAAGATGTTGCTCACGTGCCGGGCGACGGTCCGCTCGCTGAGGAACAGCTGCTCACCCACCGCCCGGTTGGTGATGCCCGTGGCCAGCAGCCGCAGTACCTCCAGCTCCCGCGGGCTCAGCCCGCCGGTCTGACCGGTGTCCTCGAGTGCCGCCAGGTCAGCCAGCGCCCCGAGCTGCTCGAACGCCGCCCGGGCGCTGGCGAGCTCCATCTGCTCCGCGTCAGCATCGCCGAGCGCCCCACACGCCCGCCCTACCAGAACCCGGGTCCGCGCCGCCTCGTACGGCATCTCCAGCTCCTGCCACAACATCCATGCCCGCCGCAACAACGGCATCGCCCCTCGCGGATCCTCACTCGCAACCCGCACCGCCCCTTCGCAGTACGCCGCCAACGCCTGCAGGTACGGCGAGTCGACGCGGGAGAACTCGTTCAGCTCGGCGGCGGCCTTCCGCGCCGCCTCGAGATCACCACAGTCGACGGCCAGGTCCACCCTGGCGGCAAGGAGCGCCGGACGGGTCGGAGCCAGCGGGTCCTCAGCCAGTGCTCGTTCGAGTCCCGCGATCGCCGACGCGTGGTTCCCCTGCGCGGCCCGCAGCCTGGCAAGACCTGGCTGTACCTCTGCGCCCTCGCTGCCGGCGCGCTGATACGCCTGCTCGGCCTCCGCGTACCTTCCGCGCTGGCGTTCGAGCTCAGCCACCTGGTACCACGCAGAGCCGACCGCGCCGGGCGCCAGCCGACGGCAAGCATCCTCTGCAGCGCCCGCCGCCTCGGACCACGCCCCGCGCAGTTGCAGGATCTGCGCCCGATGCACCAGACACACCCCGCGGTACGGCACCAGGCCGGACTGCTGGTCGCACCAGCCGGTGAGCGCGTGTGTCCACTCCTGCGCCCGGCGTACGTCGTACAACCGCATGCACAGGTCGATCACGGCGCAGTAGGCGATCCCAGCGACCTCAGGGCCGACCCGGCCGGCGGTGACGTGCACCATCGCCTCGTCCAGTGCCGTCAGGGCTTCCGTCCGCCGACCGAGCATCTCCAGACATCGGCCACGGCCGAGCGACGCCAACGCGATCGCGGACGGCTCGGTCGCGAGCTCGCGGGCCTGTTCGAACCGGGGGAGTGCGGTGGCGGGGTCGCCGGTCATCATCCGCGTGGCCGCGTCCGCCTGCAGGAACATTCCGGTCAGCTCGTGGTTCTCGGCCGGAATCATCCGCCCGACCCGGGCACGCCAACCGGCGGCCCGGGCGAACTCGCCGCGGCCCTGCAGGTGGAAGCCGAGCCAGAACGCGCTGCGGACCGCCCGGTCGACGTCACCGCGGGCCAGATGCTCGTCGAACGCGCGTTCCCGGTAGCCGGCGACCTCGTCGTCGTGGCCTAGGACGAAGGCGGCGACGGCCAGCCGGTCGAGGTCGGCCGGTGGGAGAGGGCCGCGCTGGTCGGCGGCGGTCAGCTCGGCGTACTCGGCCGGCCAGTCGTACTGTTCCATCGCACCCCCAACCGCCCGCCGCTAGCTCTGTGCCAGCGCCAACACTGTTGCTGCTGGCAACTTGGCCAGGTCGGCGCCGTCCAGCAGGATCTTGGACCCGCGGATTCCGCTGCCGATCACCACCAGCCCGGCCCGGGTGACCGCCTCGTCGACCAGCACCGGCCACTCGGCCGGCAGTCCGATCGGGGTGATCCCGCCGTACTCCATGCCGGTCGAGCTGACCGCGTCGTCCTGGGCGGCGAAGGAGATCTTCCGTACGCCGAGATGCTTGCGGATCACGCCGTTCACATCCGCTCGATCGGTGGCCAGCACCATCACCGCGGCGTACGTCGACTCACCGGCGCGCTTGCCATGCACGATCACGCAGTTCGCCGACGCGTCCATCGGTACGTCGTACTCCGCGCAGAAGGCGGCGGTGTCGGCCAGGCCCGGATCGATCGGGGCAGCGTAGGCAGCGAGGTCGCCGAGCGCATCGCGCACGGGCGCCGCCAGGAGCTCGGGCACCTCCGCGGCTGGTCGCCACTCGACCTTGCCCAGTACAGGTGCGGTCACTTCGCTGCCTCCTCACCGGGCCGGCGGACCAGGTCGGCGTACTCGGTGTGCTGCTCGAGGTAGTCCTGGTAGAACGGGCAAGCCGGCTTGACCCGCAGGCCGAGGGCGCGGGCGTCGTCGAGGGACTTCGACGCGATCCGGCCGGCCACGCCGCGGCCGCGGTACTCGGGCAGCGTCTCGGCGTGCAGGAAGCTGATCACGCCCGGGTGCAGCTTGTAGTCGACGAATCCCATCAGGTTGCCGTCGGTGTCCAGTGCCTCGTACCGGCTGCGCTCCTTGGCGTCGACGACGCTGATCTCGTTCTCCATGTCCGCCACTGTAACCAGCGCATCCGGCGGTGGTGCCGCGTGACCGTGGGTTTGGACTTCGTGACTCCTGGGGTACGGGCTCTGGAGATGTGTCCGGCCGGACACACCGTGGTACCACGGGCTCGGGAGGAGCAGGAGCAGGGATGAGCAGCGAGCACGCACTGGAAGAAGGCAGAGCGATACCCAGTCTCGTGCCGGCCCGGATGGACCGGCTGCCGTGGACCAGGTTCCACTGGATGATCGTGGTCGGACTCGGCGTCTCGTGGATCCTGGACGGCCTCGAGATCCAGCTGGTGTCGCTGGTCGGGAACGTGCTGAAGGAGCCCGAGACGCTCCACCTGACCACGTCCCAGGTCGGTCTGATGGCCTCGATCTATCTGGCCGGCGAGGTGGTGGGTGCGCTGGTCTTCGGCCGGCTCACCGACAAGTGGGGCCGCCGCAGCCTGTTCATCATCACGCTGATGGTCTACCTGGTCGCCTCCGGTCTGGCCGGCCTGTCGTGGGACATCTACTCGCTGCTGTTCTTCCGGTTCATCGCCGGTATGGGCATCGGCGGTGAGTACGCCGCGATAAACTCCGCGATCGACGAGCTGATCCCGTCGAAGTTCCGCGGCCGCGTCGACATCGGCATCAACGGCACCTACTGGGCCGGCGCGCTGCTCGGATCCGCGGTCGGTCTGGTGTTCCTGAACGAGGACATCATCCCGATCGAGTGGGGCTGGCGGCTGTGCTTCCTGATCGGTCCGGTGATGGGTCTGATGATCATCTACCTGCGCCGGCACATCCCGGAGAGCCCGCGCTGGCTGATGACGCACGGCCGGGTCGAGGAGGCCGAGCGGACCGTCGACGAGATCGAGGAGACTGTCCGGCGGCAGGGCGGCGAGCTGCGCGAGGTGACCGACGACGAGGCGATCAACGTGATCGACTACCCGCCGGTGACGTACCGCGAGATCGCCCGGGTGATGCTGCGCGACTACCGCAGCCGATCCTTCCTCGGCTTCTCGATGATGGTCACCCAGGCGTTCCTCTACAACGCGATCTTCTTCACCTACGCACTGGTGCTCAAGGCGTACTTCGGCCTGAACGACTCCAGCATCGCGCTCTACTTCTTCCCGTTCGCGATCGGCAATCTGGCCGGTCCGCTACTGCTCGGCCACTTCTTCGACACCATCGGCCGGCGCAAGATGATCCTCGGCACGTACTCCGTGTCGGCCGTGGTGCTGTTCGTCACCGCGCTGCTGTTCAACGCCGGCGCGCTGAGTGCGGTCACGCTGACCCTGCTGTGGTGCGTGGTGTTCTTCTTCGCCTCGGCCGGCGCGTCGTCGGCGTACCTGACGGTGAGCGAGATCTTCCCGATCGAGCTGCGTGGTCAGGCGATCTCGTTCTTCTTCGCGATCTCGCAGCTGACCGGTGGTGTGATCGCGCCGTTCCTGTTCGCCTCACTGATCGGTGAGGGCGACAACCCTGCGCGCGGTCCGCTGACTGTCGGGTACATCATCGGCGCGGCCGTGATGCTGATCGGTGGTCTGATCGCCTGGTTCTTCGGGGTCGACGCGGAAGGCAAGTCGCTGGAGAACATCGCGAAGCCGCTGTCTGCCCGCGAGGGTGGCGCGGGGACCCGGTTCCAGGGTCCGCGGCCGCGGCTGCCCAGCACCGACGCCCAGGGCCGCCGGATCACCCCGGTCAAGCCGGAGGCCGAGCAGGGGAGATCGTCCGACGACGCTTAGGATCCCCGCGTGGGCTCACTCCTGATCGCGGGTACGACGTCGGACGCGGGTAAGACGACCGTGGTGACCGGGTTGTGCCGCTGGCTGGCGCGGCAGGGTGTCCGGGTGGCGCCGTACAAGGCGCAGAACATGTCGAACAACTCGATGGTCTGCGCGGACGGCACCGAGATCGGGCGGGCCCAGTGGATCCAGGCCGTCGCGGCCGGCGCGGAGCCCGAGGCGGCGATGAACCCGGTGCTGCTCAAGCCGGGCAGTGACCAGCGCAGTCACGTCGTACTGATGGGGGAGCCGTGGGGCGAGTTGTCGTCCCGCGGCTTCCTCACCGAGCGGGCCGAGCTGGCCAAGGCCGCGTTCGCGGCGTACGACGATCTGGCCTCGCGGTACGACGTGGTGATCAGCGAGGGCGCGGGCAGCCCGACGGAGATCAATCTGCGCCGGTCGGACTACGTGAACATGGGACTGGCACGGCACAGCAAAGCTCCAGTGGTCGTTGTCGGCGACATCGATCGCGGGGGAGTGTTCGCCTCGATGTTCGGCACGGTGGCGCTGCTGGACGGGGCCGACCAGGCGCTGGTCAGCGGGTTCCTGGTGAACAAGTTCCGCGGCGACGCGACGCTGCTCCAGCCCGGCATCGACATGCTCACGTCCGTGACCGGCCGCCCGACGTACGGCGTCCTGCCGTGGCTGCCCGAACTGTGGCTGGACTCCGAGGACGCGCTGGACATCCCGGTACGTCGTACCTCCTCGGCCGAGCTGCTCACGGTGGCGGTGATCCGCTTCCCGCGGATCAGCAACTTCACCGACCTCGACGCGCTGGCGGTCGAGCCGACGAACGGCGTGTTCTTCACCACCAGCCCGGCCGAGGTACGGGATGCGGACCTGGTCGTGCTGCCGGGGTCCCGGGCAACGGTGTCGGACCTGGCGTGGCTGCGGTCGCTCGGTCTGGCGGATGCGGTGAGCGCGCGCGTTGCGGCCGGACGGCCTGTGCTCGGGATCTGTGGTGGCTACCAGGCTTTGGGCGGCGCGATCACCGATCCGCACGGCGTCGAGGGTGGGGGTGAGCACACCGGACTGGGCTTGTTGCCGATAGCAACGGAGTTCTCCCGGGCGAAGGTGCTGGCTCGCCCGGCGCCGACGGCGTACGAGATCCATCACGGCGTCGTGACCGTGACGGGCGAGGCATCGGCGTTCCCGGGTGGCTGCCGGGTCGGGAACACCTGGGGAACGATCTGGCACGGGCTGCTCGACGACGACGCCGCCCGGCACACGTTCCTGACCGAGGTGGCTCAGCTGACCGGCAAGCCGGCACCGGACGGCACGGTCTCGTTCGCCGGTCTCCGTGAGGCGCGGCTGGATCGGCTCGCGGACGCCATCGACGAGTACGTCGACACCGACGCACTGCTGAGGCTGATCGCTGACGGCCCCGGGACGGTGCCGTTCATTCCGCCGGGTGCGCCGGAAACTGTCTGACGCCTGCACTAGCGTCCCGTCCATGAAGGCCGAACTGCAGAACTACCTCCAAGGCACCCGTGCGGTGATGCTGGCCAAGCTCGACGGTCTGAGTGAGTACGATCGCCGCCGCCCGCTGGTGCCATCCGGGACGAACCTGCTCGGACTGGTCAAGCACCTGGTCGGGATCGAGTACGTCTACCTCGGCACGAGCGTCGGGCGACCACCGGCGAAGCCGCTGCCGTGGGAGGAGGACGGCACTGTCTGGGACGGTGGCGACATGTGGGCGCTTCCGTCCGAGAGCACGGAGTACCTCACCGGTCTCTACCGCGACGCCTGCGCCCACAGCGACCGGTCCATCGACGAGCTCGACCTGGACACGCCGGCCGAGGTCCCGCACTGGCCCGAGGGCGGCCGGAGTACGACGTTCGGCGCGTTGCTCGTCCGGGTCGTCGACGAGACGGCCCACCACGCCGGTCATGCGGACATCGTGCGTGAACTGATCGACGGCCAGGGCGGGTCCGACGCGGACCACATGGACGAGGCCGGCTGGTCGGAGTACTACGCGAAGCTCCAGCGAGCGGCGGAGGCCTTCCTGACAGACTGACCGGGTGGATGACTTCGAACGCCTGCGCGGACGGATGTTCGGGATCGCCTACCGGATGATGGGTACGGCGACCGACGCCGAGGAGATCCTGCAGGACGCCTGGCTGCGCTGGCAGGCGACCGATCAGGATTCCGTGCGCGACCCGGACGCCTACCTCGCGCGGGTGGTCACCAACCTGTCGATCAAACAGCTCACCTCCGCCCGAGCGCGCCGGGAGACGTATGTGGGGGAGTGGCTGCCGGAGCCGGTGCTGAGTGGGCGGGCGGAGTTCGACGAGCTCGGGCCGCTGGACGTCGTGGCCGAGCGGGAGTCGGTGTCGTTCGCGCTACTGCTGGTGCTCGAGCGGCTGACACCTGCGGAGCGGGCGGCGTACGTACTGAAGGAGGCGTTCGGTTACAGCCATCGCGAGGTGGCCGAGCTGATCGGCACGACCGAGGTCAACGCCCGGCAGCTGACGTCCCGCGCGGCGAAACGGATCGCCGCCGAGCCACGGCGGGACCAGCCTGTGGACCGGGCCGGCTGGCGTGAGCTGGTGGAGCGATTCATCGCCGCGGCCCGGCTGGGTGAGATCGAGAAGCTGGAGAAGCTGCTCGCGGGCGATGTCGTGTCGCGAGCGGACGGCGGCGGCAAGGTGATCGCGGCCCGGAACGCGCTCGTCGGCAGGGAGCGGGTCGCGCGCTACCTGGTCGGCGTGATCGAGCGCTTCGGCGGCGGCATCGAGGCGGGTTTCGCCGAGGCGAACGGGCGTCCCGCACTGGTTGCCTTCGGCCCCGACGGCGTGCACGCGGTGTGCTTCGTCGAGTTCGGTGCCGAGGGCATCACCGACCTGCGCCTGGTGATGAACCCGGACAAACTCAGCTTCGCGGCCCGCCAGCTGTCACGAACCGACGGCCTACCGGATCTGAGCTGGTGACAGAAAGGACACCAGATGAGTTGCATCCTCGTCACCGGCGGCACCGGGACGCTCGGCCGGCCTACCGTCGGGCGGCTTCGTGCGGCCGGGCACCAGGTCCGGATCTTCAGCCGGAAGCCCGGGCCTGATCGCTTCGTCGGAGACCTGACGACCTGTGCGGGGCTGGCCGCCGCGGTCGAGGGCATCGACGTGATCGTGAACCTCGCCACCAGCCTCGGCCGCCGGGACGAGCGGCAGGCGCGCAACCTGCTCGACGCCGCCCGAGCTGCCGGTATGCCGCACGTCGTACAGATGTCGATCGTCGCGGTCGACCGGATCCCGATGCCGTACTACCGGACCAAGCTCGCCGTCGAGCGACTCGTCGAGGAGTCCGGCGTACCGTTCACGATCCTGCGGGCGACCCAGTTCCACGACCTGATCGACCAGATATTCCGGGCGCAGCGGTTCCTGCCTGTGCTGTTCGCGCCCGCCCTCACCCTCCAGCCCATCGCCGTCGAGGATGTCGCCGGCCGCCTGGTCGAGCTGGTCGCGGCAGCGCCCGCCAACGGGCGCGTCGCCGACATCGGCGGCCCTGAACGGCGCCCAGTCCCAGACCTGGCCCGGCTGTGGAAGCGAGCCAGGAGTTCTCGCCGACCAACCGTTTCACTGCGGATCCCGGGGAAGACCTTTCGCGCCTACGCCACCACAGGGCCTCTGGTCGACGGGACGCCGTACGGTCGGATCACGTTCGCGGAGTACCTCGCATGAGGGGCTATGTGCGGTCGGTGCTGGTGGTGTTCGGCGCGTACCAACTCGTCCTTGGTCTGTGGTTGCTGTTCTTCCCGTTCTCGTTCTACGACGACGTGCCGACGGTGGACTGGACACCGCCGTACAGCGAGCACCTGTTCCGCGACTTCGGCGGCGCGACGCTCGGTCTGGCGGTGATCTTCATCGCGGCCGCGGTGCGCTTCGACCGAGTGCTCAGCACGGTCGCGCTGCTGGCGTACCTCGTCGGGGCGGTGCCACACCTGTTCTTCCACCTCGGTCATCTCGAGGGCGAGTCGCCAGGGTGGTCGATCGCGCTCGCCGTGGTGCTGGCCCTGAGCGTGCTGGTCCCGGCCGTGGCGCTGGTGATGGTTCGCAAAGTGACTTGACGACTGTGACAGTAGAACTGTCACAATAGCGCTCATGGGTCCACTGCAAGGCGTCAAGGTGGTCGAGCTGGCCGGGATCGGTCCGGCGCCGTTCGCCTGCATGATGCTGGCCGAGCTGGGCGCAGACGTCCTCCGGATCGACCGGCCCGGTGGTGGACTGGCTTTCGGCCCGCCGGAGTACGAGCTGGTGAACCGCGGTCGCCGCAGCGTGGCCCTGGACCTGAAGAACCCGGCCGCGATCGACGTCGTACGACGCCTGGCCGCGCAGGCCGACGTACTGGTCGAGGGCTTCCGGCCGGGCGTCGCCGAGCGCCTCGGCGTCGGTCCGGAGGACTGTCACGCGATCAATCCCAGACTGGTCTACGGGCGGATGACCGGCTGGGGACAGGACGGTCCGCTCGCACAGACGGCGGGGCACGACATCGACTACCTCGCGGTGTCGGGCGCGCTGCATCTCATCGGTCGCGCGGGTGGACCGCCGCAGGTGCCGGCGAACCTGCTCGGTGACTTCGCCGGCGGCTCGCTCTACCTGGTGGTCGGCGTACTCGCTGCATTGCACGAAGCTCAGCGCAATGGCCGCGGTCAGGTGGTCGACGCGGCGATCGTAGACGGCTCCGCGCATCTGACCACGATGCTGCTCGGTGCCCTGGCCGCCGGGAATTGGCGGCAGGACCGCGGGACGAACCTGCTCGACACCGGCGCCCCGTTCTACGACGTGTACGAGACCGCGGACGGTAAGCACGTCGCCGTCGGCGCGATCGAGCCGCAGTTCTACGACGAACTGATCGCGACGCTCGGGATCAGCCCACCGGATCGCAACGACCCGGCGAACTGGCCCGAGCTGCGCAAGGTGCTGACCGAGACGTTCCTGCGACGCACCCAGGACGAGTGGGCGCAGGTCTTCGACGGCTCCGACGCCTGCGTGGCACCGGTGCTGCCGCTCGCCGCCGAGCACCCGCACCTTGTTGCCCGAGGCACCTTCATGGACCACGACGGAATCCGCCAGGCCGCCCCGGCACCACGCTTCTCCGGTACGCCGACCAGCCTCGGGCGACCGCCCGCGCGGCCCGGACAGCACACCCGCGACGCACTGGCCGAGTGGGGTATCACCGACATCGACGAGCTGCTGGAGACCGGCGCCGCCGTCCAGGACCGAGAGGAACCGCCCGATGGAACGTCAGCTCTTCGACGCCGATCATGATGCCTTCCGGGAGACCGTGCGAGCGTTCTGCGACAAGGAGATCGTGCCGCACCACGACGGCTGGGAGGAGGCCGGCATCGTCTCGCGCGAGCTGTGGACCGCGGCCGGCCAGGCGGGCCTGCTCGGCTTCATGATGCCGGAGGAGTACGGCGGTGGCGGTGTGCGGGACTACCGGTTCAACACCGTGCTGATCGAGGAACTGACCCGGGCTCGTGCCAGTGGGGTCGGCTTCACGATTCACACCGACATCAATTCGGCGTACCTGCTGGACTATGCGACCGAGGAGCAGAAGGCGCGGTGGCTGCCGAAGTTCTGTTCGGGCGAGACGATCACCGCGATCGCGATGACCGAGCCGGGCGCCGGCAGCGACCTGCAAGGCATCCAGACCACGGCGCGCCGCGACGGCGATCACTACGTGCTGAACGGCCAGAAGACGTTCATCTCGAACGGCATCCTCGCCGACCTCGTCATCGTGGTGGCCAAGACCGACCCGGCGGCAGGGGCGCAGGGTGTCTCGCTGCTGGTGGTCGAGCGCGGCATGCCCGGGTTCGAGCGCGGCCGCAATCTGGACAAGATCGGTCTGAAGGCGCAGGACACCGCGGAGCTGTTCTTCGACCAGGTCCGGGTCCCGGCGGAGAACCTGCTCGGCGAGGAGGGCAAGGGCTTCGTCTACCTGATGGAGAAGCTGCCGCAGGAACGGCTGACCATCGCGGTCGTCGCGGCGGCCGCCTGCGAGAACCTGCTCGACGACACGCTGCGCTACGTCAAGGAGCGCAAGGCGTTCGGCCGGCCGATCGGCTCGTTCCAGAACAGCCGCTTCGTGCTCGCCGAGATCGCCACGGAGACGCAGATCGCCCGTGTGTTCGTGGATCGCTGCGTCCAGGAGCTGAACGCCGGCACGCTCACCGTGGCCGAGGCCGCGATGGCCAAGTGGTGGACCACCGAGCTGCAGAAGAAGGTCGTCGACCGCTGTCTGCAACTGCACGGCGGCTACGGCTTCATGACCGAGTACCCGATCGCCAAGGCCTACCTGGACACGCGGATCCAGACGATCTACGGCGGCACCACCGAGATCATGAAGGAGATCGTGGGCCGTAGCCTCGGCGTGTAGCGGGGTCTACGGCTCGGGCTGCTCCAGCTCGAGCCGCTGGGACAGTTCGTACCGCAACCTGCTCCGGTAGATCGCCAGCCGCAGGTCGATGACTCTGGCTGTGCCTGCCGTGTGCGGCCTCTGGGCATGGAGCTCGTCGACCACGGTCAGCGCAGCCGCCAGTTCCTGCTGTTGCCATAGATCCAAAGGCTCCGAACGCGCGAGGCGATCGAGATAGTCGGTCCCGTGATCTGCTGTGGCCACCGGTCCTCCCATGCAGGTAGAGGGCCGGGGTCTGGGGCCGCGTGTGACGGATCTCTTCCTGAGACTACGCCCGAGGCTAGGGATTGGGCAGCCTGAGGTATGTCAGGCCGCGCAGATCCACGTAGACGTCGGACGGGGTGGTGACAACGCGCAGTAGCACGCCGTCGCAACCGGCACAGCGAGCGACCAGGCCGGGAGCGTTCACATAGACGTGCGACTCCGCGAACACGCCGGTCTGCCCGCATCCGTTGCACTGGGTGATCGCGGCGGTCACATCCATCGCGAAGACTTCGCTCAGCGCTCCGGCGGCGGCGTTGCCGTCCAGGTAGGTGGCATCTGTGGTCATCGCGGGCCTCCAGTCGGTCCGAAACGCTCGGTTCTGACGCGGGCCGGGTCGTGTCCGGCGGCGACCAGCAGATCCGCCACCGCCTCCACGAACGGCGTCGGCCCACACACGTACGTCGTCGGTCCGTCCGCCGGCGTGAACGCGAGCCGCTCGATCAGGTCCGCGTCGATACGCCCCACCCGCGGTTCTCCGGCCGGCGCCTCCCGCGTGTAGACGAGTCGTACGTCGACGTCGTCCGACGCGGCCAGTTCCTTCAGGTCTTCCACATAGATCACCGAGGCCGGCCCTCGTACCGAGTAGAGCAGGCGCACCGGCGTCGTACTGGCCGCGGCCGCGTGGGCACGCAGCATCGCGCGCAGCGGAACGATCCCCGACCCGCCGCCGATGAGCTGGACCGGCCCTTCCTGCTCCGGCTTCCAGACGAACCACCCGCCGACCGGACCGCGGATCTCCAGCGGATCGCCCACCTTCAGCACCTCGACCAGGTACGGCGAGACCTCACCTTCGGGCACCTGCTCGATGGTGAGCTCGATCGTGTCACCGGTCCACGCCGAAGCGACCGAGTACGACCGGGAGGCGCGGTACCCGTCGGGCGCGGTCAGCCGGACGTCCAGGTGCTGCCCGGGAAGGTGCCCCGGCCAGTCCGGTACGTCGAGCACCAGTGTGCGGGCGGTAGCCGTCTCCCGCCGTATGTCGGTGACAGTGGCGACCTGCCAGGTCAGTCGCCGGCGTAGCGCTGTTCTTTCCATGGGTCTCCGTACTCGTGGTAACCGGCGGTCTCCCAGAAGCCGAGGTCCTGGGTGTCGGACAGCACCAGGCCGCGGACCCACTTCGCGCTCTTCCAGAAGTACAGGTGCGGCACCAGCAGACGGGCCGGGCCGCCGTGCTCGGGGTCGATCGGCTCGCCGTCGTACTCGTAGGCGATCCAGGCCTGACCGTCGAGCAGGTCGTCCATCGGCACGTTGGTCGTGTACCCGCCGTAGCTGTGCACGAGTGCGTAGTCGGCGCTGGTCTCCACATCCGCGAGCAGTGTGTCGAGCGAGACACCCTTCCAGTTCGTCTCCAGCTTCGACCACCGGGTGACGCAGTGGATGTCCTTGGTGATCTCGTCGGCCGGCAGGGCCAGCAACCCGGCCCAGTCCCACTTGGTCGCCTCACCCGTCTCGGTGGTGACGGTGAACTCCCAGTGCTCCGTGCGGATGTGCGGGGTCGGGCCGGCGGACAGCACCGGGAAGTCCCGCGTCAGGTACTGCCCGGGCGGAAGCTCCGATCCACTCCGCCGGCGGCCGGTGAATCCCGGCGACACAATCCCCATCTCGACCTCCCCTAGTTCACCTGAAGGCAGTCAACCACGCTGCGGCCTAGACTGTCAGGCAAGGTGCTGCCCCGGACCCCGGCAGCTTGTGCGCGGGCTGACTGGGATGGAGCCTCGATGAGCGAATGGATCGGTCTACGCTCAGTTGTCGCCGACACGACGGCCGCACCGAAGCGAACCAGAGATCCCGAGCCCGAACGGGTTCCGGAGTCCGAGCCGAGCGTGTCGCCGGCGGACGGCGAGCCGGCCGACGAGTAAGGCCGCTAGGGTGAAGCATCCGCCCGGCGGCGGCACGAGTCTGGATGGAGCGGGTGGATCAGAACCGCGGTGCCAGAGTGTGGGGGGCGATCGACGCCGCCGCCAGACTCGACGGCGCATCGCCTTCCTTGCGCTATGCCGTGGTGGCCTGCGCCGAGGCCTTGTCGGCCGTCGGGGCCGGGCTGTCCATGTCGCCCGATGCCGGACCGTACGAACCTCTGCTGGCCACCATGCCCGACGTCGGTGCGTTGGAGGAGTTGCAGTTCACCCTCGGCCAAGGCCCCAGTGCTGACGCGATCGCGAGCGGCGCGCCGGTACTCGCGGCTGATCTGTCCGGGTTCGATGCGGTCAGTCGGTGGCCTGCGTTCGCGCCGGCCGCGGCCCGGCACGGCGTGCGTGGCATCTTCGCGTTCCCGATCGGTGCGGGTGCGGCCAGGATCGGAGCCCTGAGTGTCTACCGGCGGCAGCCCGGACCCCTCGGCGGCGATCAGATTCTGGACGCCTTGGTGTACGCCGACGCGGTTTTCGTCCTTGCGCTCGACGATCGTCACGGACTGAGCGCAGACTTGGATCAGGTGATCGATGCGGCGTTCACCGCGCGCCGTGCGGAGGTGCACCAGGCTGCCGGATTCGTGGCGGCCCAGCAGCGCGTCAGTGTCACCGATGCGCTCGCTCTCCTGCGTGCCCACGCGTTCAGCAGCGGCAGGCCGTTGCACCGGGTCGCCACCGACGTCATGGCCGGCCACCTCTACCTGGACGGCGACCATCATGGCGCCACCGCCAACGGGAGCGACGGCCGCGGCGATCCGCCCGGAAGGGATCCGGACCCGCCGTGGTCCGACGGCCCGGACAAGCAGGAATCGGAGCAAACCGAGAATGAAGAGGAGGATGAGAGATGAGCGTGTCTGACCGCAGGGCGAGAGAAGTGTTCATCGAGCTGGCCGACACCCTCGTCGACGATTTCGACATCATCGACTTCCTGGATCGGCTCGCCACGCGGTGCAGCGAGCTGCTGGGGGTGTCTGCGTGCGGCATTCTGCTCGTCGACCACCACGGCGCACTGAACCTGGTGGCGGCCTCCACCGAGCAGGCGCGGTTGGTGGAGCTGACCCAGTTGCAGAACTCCGAGGGGCCGTGCTTGGAAGCGTTCACCACGGGGCGACCCGTGCAGTGCGGCGACATGCGCGAGGCCGCTGACAGGTGGCCGCGTTTCAGCGCTGCCGCTCTCGATGGTGGCTATGTAGCTGTGCACGCGTTGCCGATGCGGCTGCGCGGTACCGTTCTCGGAGCCGTCAACCTGTTCAGCGCTACCGCCGGACCGCTCGACGACGACACGGTCGCGCTGGGGCAGGCGATGGCCGATGCCGCGAGCATCGGCATCATCCACCAGCGCGCGCTGGCTCGCCAGGAGATCGTCACCGAGCAACTCCAGTCGGCGCTCAACAGCCGCATTCTGATCGAGCAGGCCAAGGGATTCCTCACGCACAGTCTTTCGGTCGGCGTCGACGAGGCGTTCGCCGTCATGCGGACCTATGCACGGACTCACAATCGCCGCCTCACCGACGTCGCCCAAGACGTCGTCGAGGGCAGGGTGAACCTCGTCGAACCGGCGCAAGAGTCACCGTCTGCCTAGGACTTTCACAGCAGCGGCCGGGGGAGACGAGCTCCGCCGGCCGTCAGCGGCGCTTGCTCTGGGTCCGGCGGATCGTGTCGCGCTGGGTCTCGCCGACGGCTCGCTCGTACGCCAGCACCAGGCCCTGGATGGTCACCGGCTTGAACCGCTCGACCAGCTGCTGGATGTGCTCCGGCGGGCCGCCCGAATCCCGGTAGTGCGGCCACACCTTGGTCCGGAACACCTCGGTGAGCTCCTCCGCGATCGCGCGGCCGTGCTCGCTGAAGATCCGTCCCGCGGCGAGTACGGCGTCGACCGGCAGGTCCAGATCGAGGAGCTCGACGCCCAGACTGAGGTGCGCGGTGGCGACCTGGAACACGTCCTCGTCCGGCGTCGGCTCGACCACCCCGAGCGCCACCAGCATCTCGATGTCGTCGTCGGTGAGCTCGCGACCGGTACGTCGTACCAACGCGGTGCGGTCCAGGGTCTCGGGGAGGTCGCGCATCCACGGGGTCAGCAGCGTCCGGTGCAGAGCGATGTCCTGCGGAGTCGCATTGGGCGGGATGCGATCCAGGTAGCCCTCGATCGCGGACAGGGTGAAGCCGTGGGCCTGCAGTTCGCGGACCAGATCGAGCCGGGCGATGTGCTCCGGGCCGTAGTAGCCGACCCGGCCGCGCCGGATGGGTGGCGGGATCAGGCCGCGGCCGGCGTAGAAGCGGAGCGTCCGCACCGTCATCCCGACCCGGGTTGAGAGTTCGTCCACCGTCAGTGTCGCCTCGTCCACGGTTCCCCCCGCGCTGGTTTCCGGCATGGCGGAGATCATAACGAGGCCCCCTTGTCCATCGTGACACCAGAACTGTCACAATCTTGGAGAGTCTTCGACCGACGGGATCATGATGACCAGTGAAGCCTTCCTGTACGACGCGATCCGCACCCCACGCGGCAAGGGCAAACCGGCGGGTGCCCTGTACGAGGTCAAGCCGATCCAGCTGATCACCGGCCTCCTGCACGAACTGCGGAACCGGCACCCCGAGCTGGACCCGGCCACGATCGACGACGTCGTGCTCGGTGTCGTCACGCCGATCGGCGACCAGGGCATGGACATCGCCCGGACGGCGGTGCTGGCGGCGGGCTACCCGGAGACGACCGGCGGCGTGCAGCTCAACCGGTTCTGCGCGTCGGGCCTCGAGGCGGTCAACCAGGCAGCCCAGCGGGTCCGGTCCGGGTGGGAGGACTTCATCCTCGCCGGCGGCGTCGAGTCGATGTCCCGGGTGCCGATGGCCTCGGACGGCGGCGCGTGGGCGATGGACCCGGAGACGGCGCTGGCGACGAACTTCATCCCGCAGGGCATCAGCGCGGACCTGATCGCGACTCTCGACGGCTTCTCCCGCACCGACGTCGACGCGTACGCCGCCGAGTCGCACGCCCGAGCCGCCAAGGCCTGGGCGAACGGCTACTTCGGCCGTTCGGTCATCCCGGTGCAGGACCGCAATGGGTTGCAGATCCTGGACCACGATCAACTCGTCAGGCCCGGTACGACGGTCGAGACGCTGGCTGGACTGCCCGTGTCGTTCGCGGCGATCGGGGAGCACGGCGGCTTCGACTCGGTCGCGCTGGAGAAGTACGTGACCGTCGAGCGGATCAACCACGTGCACCACGCCGGCAACTCGTCCGGCATCGTCGACGGCGCCGCTCTGGTTGCCGTTGGCAACGAGAAGGCCGGGGAGGCGCTCGGGCAGGCACCTCGCGGCCGAGTCGTCGCCACCGGCGTCAGTGGCGCCGACCCGACCATCATGCTGACCGGTCCGGCCCCGGCCGCGCGCAAGGCGTTGGCCAAGGCCGGGCTCGAGGTGAGCGACATCGACCTGTTCGAGATGAACGAGGCGTTCGCCGCCGCGGTCATGCATTTCATGAAGGATCTCGGCGTACCGCACGAGAAGGTGAACGTGAACGGCGGTGCGATCGCGCTCGGCCACCCGCTCGGTGCCACCGGCGCCATGCTGATCGGAACCCTGCTGGACGAACTGGAGCGGCGCGAGCTCCGGTACGGACTGGCCACCCTGTGCGTCGGCGGCGGGATGGGCGTCGCGACGATCATCGAGAGGCTTGCGGCATGATCTCCTGGCAGAACGTCGACGGTGTCGTCACCCTGACGATGGACGACCCGGACGCGTCGGCGAACACGGTGAACGAGGCGTATCTGACCGCGATGGGGGAGACCATCTCCCGGCTCCAGTCCGAGTCTGGCCTCAGGGGTGTCGTCATCACCAGCGCCAAGTCCACCTTCTTCGCGGGCGGCAACCTGCAGATGTTGTCGCAGATCCAGCCCAGCGATGCGGCCGAGGTCTTCGACACGGTGGAAGAGGTGAAGCGGCAACTCCGTGCACTGGAGACACTGGGTGTCCCGGTCGTTGCCGCGGTCAACGGATCCGCGCTCGGTGGCGGTCTCGAGATCGCGCTCGCCTGTCACCACCGGATCGTTGCGGACGACAACCGCATCGAGCTCGGCGTCCCCGAGGTGACGCTGGGCCTGCTGCCCGGCGGTGGCGGCGTGACCCGGACGGTCCGGATGCTCGGCCTGCAGGACGCACTGATGAAGGTCCTGTTGCAGGGGCAACGGATGAAGCCCGCCCATGCCAAGTCGGTCGGCATCGTGGACGAGGTCGTCCCCGCCGCGGAGTTGCTCGACGCCGCCTACCGGTGGATCGAGACGTACGACGGTGACGCCAAGCAGCCGTGGGATCGCGACGGCTACAAGATCCCCGGCGGTACGCCGTCGTCCCCGAAGCTGGCCGCGTTCCTGCCGGCCTTCCCGGCGAACCTGCGCAAGCAACTGAAGGGCGCGCCGTACCCGGCGCCGCGGGCGATCATGAGCGCGGCCGTCGAGGGCAGCCAGGTCGACTTCGCCACCGCTTCGCGGATCGAGTCGCGGTACTTCGTGTCGCTGGCGACCGGGCAGATCGCGAAGAACATGATCCAGGCGTTCTTCTTCGACCTGCAGGCGATCAACGCCGGCGCGTCGCGGCCGGACGGCGTACCGAAGTACTCCGCGCGCAAGGTGGGCGTGCTCGGCGCGGGCATGATGGGCGCCGGGATCGCGTACGTGTGTGCGAAGGCCGGCATCGAGGTCGTGCTCAAGGACGTGTCGCTGGAGGCAGCCGGCAAGGGCAAGGCGTACTCCGAGAAGCTGCTGGCCAAGCAGGTGCAGAAGGGGCGGACGACGGCGGGGGAGGTGGAGGAGTTCCTCAGCCGGATCACCCCGACCGCGGACCCGAACGACCTGGCCGGCTGCGATCTGGTGATCGAGGCGGTGTTCGAGAGCGAGGAGCTCAAGCAGAAGGTGTTCGCCGAGGTCGCGGGCGTCGTCGAGCCGGACGCGCTGCTCTGCTCGAACACGTCGACGCTGCCGATCACCTCATTGGCCGACGGCATCGACCGGCCGGACGACTTCCTCGGCATGCACTTCTTCTCACCGGTCGACCGGATGCCGCTGGTCGAGCTGATCGTCGGGCAGAAGACCTCCGACCGCGCCGTCGCCAAGGCGTACGACGTGGTCCGGCAGATCAAGAAGACGCCGATCGTGGTCAACGACAGCCGGGGGTTCTTCACCTCGCGGGTGTTCGGCACACTGGTGATGGAGGGCGCGGCGATGGTCGCCGAGGGCATCGACCCGGTGACGATCGAACGGGCCGCGACCCAGATGGGCTTCCCGGCGCCGCCGCTCGCGATGCTGGATGAGGTCACGCTGACGTTGCCGCAGAAGATCCGGGACGCGGCCAGGGCGGCCGGCGACAGCGCCGGCGCGTTCGACGAGCATCCGGGGATGGCGGTCGCGGACCGGCTCGTGAACGAGTTCGACCGGCGCGGGAAGGCTGCGGGTGCCGGCTTCTACGACTACCCGGCGGATGGTCCCAAGACCCTGTGGCCCGGACTGTGGGAGCACTTCCCGCAACGGAACGACGTACCGCTGATCGACCTGCAGGAGCGGATGACGTTCGCGATGGCGCTGGAGACGGTCAAGTGCCTGGACGAAGGAGTACTACGCTCCGTTGCCGACGCCAACATCGGCTCGATCTTCGGCATCGGTTTTCCACCGCTGTACGGCGGCGCGCTGCAGTACATCAACGGCTATGGACTGCCCGCGTTCGTCGAGCGCGCGCGGGCGTTGGCATCGTCGTACGGAACCCGGTTCGAGCCGCCGGAACTCCTGGTGCGTAAGGCTTCGGCGGGCGAGATGTTCCGCTGATCACGGTCTGATACCACCCGAGCAACATTCCACAGATTCGAACAAAGAAGAGCGCGCCCGGTCTTGCGCCGGGCGCGCTTTTGAGCGATGGTGCTACACACTTCTCCAACGATTCACCTGGGAGCGTCGGAGCGGTATCCGTGAGTGTGATGGGTACCGTGCCGGAAAGACCTGTGTCGAAGGCTGTTGGAATGTTGGATCTAGTTGTAGCGTGTGCGAAATCGGAGATGCTTAACGCCGTTAAGTAACTCGGAACCGCCGGCGTCGTACCCCCTGCGGCGCTGTTCCTCGGGAAGGTGGAATTCATGCCTGCTCATGTTCCGAACGCCGGTCTGACCCGGCGGGATCTGCTCAAGCGGACCGGTGGCCTGGCCGCTCTCGCCGCGTTCACCGCGGCCTGCGGCGGCAATACCGGCCGGCCCTCGAGCGGTGGCGACGGCGGCGGTGCCAAGGCGACCTTGTCGCAGTGGTACCACCAGTACGGCGAGACCGGCACTCAGCAAGCCGCGACGAAGTACGCCAAGGCCTATACGGACGCGAACGTCTCGGTCGCCTGGACGCCCGGCGACTACGCCGCCAAGCTGTCGTCCGGCCTGCTGTCGAGCAAGGGCCCGGACGTCTTCGAGAGCCAGCTCAACATCGGCATGGTGAAGAGCAACCAGGTGGTCGCGCTGGACGACATCATGGCCGACGTCAAGGACGACTTCCAGCCGGGCGACCTGGCCACCAACACCGTCGACGGCAAGATCTACGGGATCCGGATGATCGTCGACCCGCAGGTCATCTACTACCGCAAGTCCCTGCTGGACAAGGCCGGGATCAAGCCGCCGGAGACGGTCGACGACCTGATCGCCGCGGCCAAGGAACTGACCACGAACAAGGTGAAGGGCATCTTCGTCGGCAACGACGGCGGCCTCGCACTCGGCGGGCCGGCGCTGTGGTCGTCCGGAGGCAGCTACCTGACCGATGACAACAAGCCGGGCTTCACCGACGCCCGCGCGGCGCAGGCGTTCGGCAAGCTGCACGAGCTGTACGCGAGCAAGAGCGTGCTCCTGGGCTCGCCGACCGACTGGACCGACCCGGGTGCGATCAACCAGGGTCTGACGGCGATGCAGTGGATCGGCATGTGGGCCGTGCCGGGCATGCAGAAGGCGCTCGGCGACGACCTCGGCGTGTTCCCGTTCCCCGCGCTGGACGCACAGGGCAAGCCGGCCGTGTACTCCGGCGGCTGGACGCAGTTCGTCTCGTCCAAGAGCCCGAACGTCGACGCGGCGAAGAAGTTCGTGAAGTGGCTGTGGATCGACAAGGAAGACTTCCAGGAGGACTGGTCGCTGAACTACGGCTTCCACATCCCGCCCCGCAAGAGCCTTGCGGCCAAGGCGGCGAAGCTGCAGAGCGGCGTAGCGGCCGAGACGGTCAAGCTCACTGCTGACTACGGCCACACCGACAACCCGGCCTGGACTCCCAAGATGGGTACGGCGTTCGGCGACATGCTCACCAACGTGATCAAGAAGGGAGCCGACCCCGCCGCCGAGATCGCCAAAGCCGAGAAGACCGTCAACGACGAGTTGTCCCGGTTGTTCGGGTGAGCCGCAGCGCACCGGCAGACACGAAGCCGGCCGCGTCCCCCGCCACCACTGGTGAGCGGCGGGGGACGCGACGCCGGCGGGGGATCGCCGGCACCACGATGTCGTTCTGGCTGTTCGTCGGACCGTTCGTCGTCGGGCTGCTGATCTTCTCCTACCTGCCGATCATCTGGAGCCTGGTCCTCAGCTTCTTCGAGGCCTACAACACGGTCACGCCGTCGAAGTTCGTCGGGTTGCAGAACTACGTCGACATGCTCACCGACCACAACTTCCTGTCCAGCCTGGGCACGTTCACGATCTTCGCGGTGTTCATCGTGCCGCTGACGTTCGTGCTGTCGCTGGCGCTGGCGTTGCTGGTCAACCAGGTCAAGATCGCCCGGGCGTTCTTCCGGTCCGTGTTCTTCCTGCCGACCGCGTGCTCGTACGTCGTCGCTTCGCTGATCTGGCGGTTGTCGATCTTCAACGGTGTCCGGTTCGGCCTGGCCAACACGGTCCTCGGCTGGTTCGGAGTCGACGGGATCGCCTGGCTGTCGACGGTCGATCCGCCGTGGTATTGGCTCCCGATCGTCACCGTCCGGCTGTGGCTGCAACTCGGGTTCTACATGATCCTGTTCATCGCGGGTCTGCAGCGGATCTCGCCGACGCTCTACGAGGCGGCGTACGTCGACGGGGCGAAACCCGGCTGGCAGGTGTTCCGCTACATCACGCTGCCGCAGTTGCGCGCCACGTCGGTCGCCGTACTGATCCTGAACCTGATCGCGGCGTACCAGGCGTTCGACGAGTTCTACAACCTGATCGGCAACGTGAACTACGCGCGGCCGCCACTGGTCTACCTGTACGGCATCTCGCTCGGGTCGATCCAGGACCTCGGGCACGGCTCCGCGGGTGCGCTCATCCTGGCCGTGATCATCATGATCGTGACGCTGCTGCAGGGCCGGATCTTCGGCTTCGGAAAGGCGGGTGACTGATGTCGGCCACCGAACGTACGACGGGAACCCCACAGCCGATCGGCTTCAGCCGCAGCCCGCTCGGCGTGGTCGGCATGGTGGGGCGCTGGATCGCGCTGTTCGTCGCGGTGGTGCTGTTCCTGCTGCCGTTCTACCTGATCCTGCGCAACGCACTGTCCACCGAGGCGGACATCACCGCGCCGGACTGGACGCTGTTCCCGAAGGATCTGCAGTGGAGCAACATCAGCGAACTGTTCAACGACACCCAGGTGCCGATGGCGCGGGCGATGTACAACTCCGCGGTGGTCGGCGTCCTCGGCACCGCCGGACAGTTGCTGCTGGCATCGATGGCGGGGTACGGCCTGGCCCGGATCCCGTACCGGCACGCGGACAAGATCTTCTACGCGATCGTGGCCACACTGATGATCCCGGCCGCGGTCACCTTCATCCCGAGCTTCATCGTGGTCTCGTCGCTCGGCTGGGTCAGCACGCTGCGCGGCCTGATCATCCCGACGCTGTTCAGCGGGTTCGCGGCGTTCCTGTTCCGGCAGTACTTCCTGGGGTTCCCCAAGGAGCTGGAGGAGGCGGCCCGGGTGGACGGTGCCGGGTACTTCGGTGTGTTCTGGCGCATCGTGGTCCCGAACTCGCTGCCGTTCTTCGCCGCGCTGGCCGCGATCACCTTCATCGCGAACTGGAACTCGTTCCTCTGGCCGCTGGTGATCGGTCAGGACTCGTCGTCATGGACCGTCCAGGTCGCGATGTCCACGTTCGTGACCGCGCAAACCATCAACATCCACGAACTGTTCATGGCCGTCGCGGTGTCGATCCTGCCGCTGGTCCTGATCTTCGCCTTCCTCCAGCGCTACCTCATCCAAGGAGTAACCCAGTCCGGCATCAAGGACTAAGGCAAATGCTCCAACTTCTCGACCCTTGAAGAAGTTGGCCCCACCCCGGCGGGGAGTCCACCAGGCTCCCCGCCGGTCGGTACTCCGGCTCAGGCCTGCTGTGGCCGGCGCGACCAGAAGAGGGCGTGACCGCCGGAACCTTCGGGGATGAACGCCTGGTGTTCGATGGTCAGGCCGGTTTGAACAATCCAGGTGCGATTGGTGTCGGCGTCGGTGTGGCTCCACCACATGGAGGCTCCGCCGTCGAGCCAGTCCTCGTCGACGCCGGTCCACGCGCGCTGGCCGGTGGTGCACAGGAACCATCCGCCGGGGCGGAGCCAGGTCGCGATCTTGTGCAGCAGGTCTTGCTGCTCGTCCTGCGGCATGTGGATCAGCGCATAGAGGGAGACGATCGCGTCGAACGACTCAGCCGGGAAGTCCAGTGTCGTGGCGTCGG
This sequence comes from Kribbella sp. NPDC049227, assembly GCF_043197265.1. Taxonomy (NCBI): domain Bacteria; kingdom Bacillati; phylum Actinomycetota; class Actinomycetes; order Propionibacteriales; family Kribbellaceae; genus Kribbella; species Kribbella sp. NPDC049227. The sequence goes on from NZ_JBICST010000003.1 coordinate 1,039,252, forward strand.
CGTTGATGAACTCGCCGTCCGGCACGAGTTCACGAGCGCGACGGATCTGCACCTCGCTGATGTCGACCCCGGTGACGCGATGTCCCGCGGCCACGAGTTCACGTGCGACCGGCACCCCGCTCCCGCAGCCAACGTCGAGCACCCGACTACCGCCCTCGAGTCGCGTGATCAGATCGTCGATCCAGGTCCGGTACTTCGAGTCGGCGCCGGTCGCCTCGTCGTACCGCAGCGACAGGACGTCGTACCCACGGCGAACTATCTGCTTCGGATCGTCGTACGTCATGGTCGTCGACGCTAACGGCGCCGATCGGCACCAGCAAAGGGTTTACGTGGCGTTTCGGTTGATGATTGTGAGCCAGGCTGGGGCGCCGTTCTGGTCGTGGAATGCCGTCCTGACCCGTTCCGGCACGATGGAGGCGATGGTCCAACCGGAGCTCGGACCGAACGCCGTGCGCAGATCCTGCTGACTCACGGGATGTGGGCCGACGTCGGGACCTTCGTCGCCGAAGCACAGCACATACAGCGTCCCGCCGTACTCCGTGGCTGTCGCGAGGCTGGCGGCGTACTCCCGCCGTTCCTCGGTGTTGAACGTGTGGAACAACCCGGAGTCCAGCCCTTTCTCGGCAGGGCCGAGGGGATCGACCTAGCGCGGGAAGATCGCGTTCAGCAGGCCGGGGAACGACGCTTCGAGTTCCGCTGTGCGCAGGACGTTGAGGGCGAGGCCACCGTCGCGACGGGTGGCGATGATGCCGGCCTCGCGAAGGATCTTGAAGTGGTGGCTGAGCGTGCTCTTGGCCACTGACGTCTCGAACCGCCCGCACGCGATCGCCGTCTCCGACTCGGTCAACTGCCGGACGAGATCCAGGCGGACGGGGTCCGCGAGGGCGTGCAGGACCGCGGTGACCTCCAGAGTCGCGGGAGCGTGCGGTGCCGTTGTCATGGGTTCCTCCATCTCGCCCAGCGTACCCGGAGTTCGATGAGCATCGAACTTGTCCTAGAGTAGTTCTATGACTATCGAACACCGCCGGGGTGTCACGGTGCTCGCACTGGTCGCCGCCTTCATGGTTTTCGTCGACGGCACGATCGTGCACCTGACCCTCGCGCAACTCGCCGAGCACCTGCACGCCTCGCGGCCGGAGCTGGAGTGGGCTGTGAACGCGTACACGCTGTCGTTCGCGGCGGTGATGCTCGGCGCCGGTGCGATCACGGACACGCTCGGCGCCAAGCGGGCGTTCGTGGCCGGGCTGCTGATCTTCACCGCGTCCTCCGCGGCGTGCGCGGTCTCGACGTCGATGCTGATGCTGAACCTCGCCCGGCTGATCCAGGGTGCCGGCGCCGCGTTGCTCCTGCCGAGCGCGCTTGTACTCGCCACCGCAACCGCGCGGGACGAGCAGATGCGGCACCGTCTTGTCGGCTGGTGGGCCGCCGCAGGAGGCGTTGGCATGGCTGCCGGACCACTGCTGGGCGGTGCGCTGGTCGCGGTCGCCGACTGGCGCGCTGTGTTCGCGGTGAACGTCGTCATTGGCATACCGGCCGCGATCTGGGCTCTGCGCTTCATGCCCGGTGTCGCGAGCGCCGGCCGGCGCCTGGACCTGGCAGGCATGGGTACGGCGACCGTGCTGATCGGCGGACTGGTCTTCGCCCTCATCGAGGCGCCCGCACAGGGTTGGCTGAGCCCTCCTGTCGTGACCGCGGCCGCCCTGACCTTGGCCGGGCTGGTCGGCTTCGTCTGGGCCGAACGCTCCACCCGTATGCCGTTGCTGCCGCGGGGCGTCTACTCCGATCGCGGTTTCGTGGTCACCGCCGTACAGGGCGCGTTGTTCAACTTCGCGTTCTACGGGTTGCTGTTTGCGATGAGCCTGATGCTGCAGCAAGGCCGCGGACTAGGCCCGCTGGTCAGCGGACTGCTGTTCCTGCCGCTCACCGGCCTGATCTCGATCGGCAGCATCTGCGCAGCCCCGCTCGCCAAACGCCTCGGCCGCCGAGGCGTACTCGCCCTAGGTCAGGCAGTCCTCGCCGTCACCCTCGCCGCTGTCGCATGGGCCAGTACGTCGAACGCACTGTGGCCGCTGGCACTCGCCCTCATCCCCGCCGGCTTCAGTTCGGGGCTGCTAGTGCCGACCATGACCTCACAGTCGCTGGCCGCCGTCGTACCAGCCGCCCACGGCGCAGCGTCCGCCGCTTTCAACACGTCCCGCCAACTAGGCGCCGCGATCGGCATAGCCACCTTCGGCCCCCTCATAGGCACCACCACGAACCTCAACACAGGCTTCATAACCTGCGTCACCGTAGCCGCCGCAGCCACGACCCTAACCCTGCTCCTAACCGCCTTCACCGCACTCGGCCACCGGACCCGACAACAGCACTCCAACCCCCAGACCTCCCGCTGCCACCTCGACCCCACCACGTCCTAACACCCACCGCACACGGCGAGCAGTTCGAGTCGTGGAATTCATCGCAGATCCAGCGACCAGCAGGACCAGTCTTCACGACTCGACGGACCGCGGGCGCCGATTCGAGAACAGCTAGCGAACCAGCGCGTCCTCGGCTGGATGGGGACGCCAGTCGGTGTGCAGCTCGAACGCTGCCCGGGCGATGCTGAGTGCCTCACGGAACGGCATGTTGTACACGCATTCGCGAGAGAGGATGTGGCCACGCAGCAGGTAGACAGCCGCTTTGCCCATTTGCTCCGCATAGCTCGCGTCGTCAACGCCAGGTGACGCCCAGCCGTTCAGCAGGGCGAAGCCGAACATCTCGGCATTCTGGCGATGCACCGCGACTCGCCGCCGAAGGTTCGTGGAGTGCCCGAACTTGATCATTTGCTCGGATCCCTGGAACTCGAGCACATACAGGCGGTCGAGCCTCGAGGTTCCCGAGGCGGTGTAGGAGTCCAACTGGCTGCCTACGGCACTGCCACGGGACCAGACTTCCAGCGTCAGTGCGCCCGTCTGGTCGCGTCCGCCACCGGACGCCAGCAGGTCACGCAGGTGATCCGTCTCGGCTGCCACCCCTGGCTCAGGCTCGGCGACAGGCGTCCGCAGCGTCAGCACGGAGTTCAGGTCGGTCTCGAACGGCGGTTTGGGGACGGTCGCTGGATCCTTGCCGTCCCAGTGAGGCGCGATGAGTGCCGCGAGAATGCTTGTCGGTTCCACGCTGCAGATCGTCGCAAGTCGACCCGACACTGTCCGGCATCTCACGTGGTGCCGTGCGGCTCGAACTCCACACGCCAAGCGGGTGCGGTGACGAGCACGCGACGTAAGGAGCCGGGTGAGCAGTACGCCGGTGGGGAGTCGCCTGGGAGGGCGACTCCCTGTGGGTTACTCGGCGATTTTGTAGGTGGGGGTGATGATGGCTCGGGCCAGGGTGTGGAAGGCGAGGTTGAAGCCGACTACGGCGGGGGAGGCGTCGCTGTCCACGTCGAGGGCTTCCACGTCCATCGCGTGGACGACGAAGTAGTAGCGGTGGACCTGGTCACCGGGGGGCGGGGCTGCGCCGCCGAAGGCCTTGGTGCCGAAGTCGCTGCGGACGTGGAAGGCGCCGTTGTCGAGGCGTTCGGGGGTGCCGGCGCCGGTGGGGAGTTCGGTCACGCTGGCGGGCAGGTTGACCAGGACCCAGTGCCAGAAGCCGGACACGACGGGCGCGTCCGGGTCGTAGCAGGTGACGACGAAGCCCTTGGTTTCCGCCGGGAACCCGGACCAGCTCAGCTGCGGCGACTTGTTGCCGCCGGCGAACGCGTGGTCTTCGGCCAGTTGTTCGTTGTCGGCGACGTCGGTGCTGGTCACGGTGAAGGTACCGGCCTGCGGGAGCAGTTCGTACGGGTCCGGGGCAACGGGACGATCGAGCGACATCTGTGATCCTCCGGGATCTCGCAAGGTGTGGTGATTCCGACATTACTGTCCACATCACGCCGGTCCGGACCGGGGCACATGTCCGGGGATGCGAAGATCGGACTCGACCCCGCCCAACCGGGCGGGAGGGGTGTGCTGGAGTGGAGGAGTGCGGTGGAGGAGTACCTGGGTCGGATCGGGCCGGCGGATGGTGCGGCGATGCGGGCTGCCGCGGAGCGTCAGTCGAAGCTGACGAAGCCGGCCGGCTCGCTCGGGGTGCTGGAGGAGCTGTCCGTCCGCGTCGCCGGGATGACCGGGAGCTGCCCGCCCGAGGTGCCCGCGCCGGCCGTGGTGACGGTGTTCGCCGCGGATCACGGCGTACACGCACAAGGAGTCTCGCCCTGGCCGCAGGAGGTGACCGCCGCGATGCTGGCGAACTTCGCCGCCGGCGGCGCCGCGGTGAACGCCTTCGCGGCCAACAACCGGGTCGATGTCCGGGTCGTCGACGTCGGCGTAGCGACCCCGGTGGACCAGCTGGACATCATCCACGCCAAGGTCCGGCCGGGGACGCGTGATCTGTCTGCCGAGGCAGCCCTCACCGAGGACGAGGTACGCGCCGCGATCGCCGTCGGCTTCGACCTGGCAGATCGGCTCATCCAGGACGGCTACCGCTGTCTGCTCACCGGCGACATGGGCATCGCCAACACGACCGCGAGTGCCGCTCTGATCGCCACCTTCACCGGCTCGACCGCGGCCGTGGTGACCGGCCGAGGCACCGGCATCGACGACGCCACGCTGGCCCATAAGACCGCGATCGTCCAGGCTGCCCTCGCGATGCACGACGTACCGGCGACCGAGCCGCTCAAGGCGCTCCAGGCGTACGGCGGTCTCGAGCACGCAGCGCTGGCCGGATATCTGCTCGGCGCAGCGGCCAACAAGGTGCCTGTCATCCTCGACGGCGTGATCGCGGGTGCCGCGGCGCTCGTCGCCCAGGCGCTCCACCCGGCAGTGATCGACTACTGCGTCGCCGGGCACCGCTCAGCGGAGCCAGGGCACGCGGTCGCGTTGAAGACGCTCGGCCTCCAGCCGCTGGTCGACCTGGACCTCAGGCTTGGCGAGGGGACCGGCGCGGTGCTCGCGTACCCGATCCTGACCTGCGCGGTCCGGGCGCTCGGCGAGATGGCGACCTTCGAGTCCGCGGGGATCAGCTCGTGACGGATCAGTACCTGTCCGGCCTCGTGCTGGAGGGACGACGTGTGGTGGTCGTCGGCGGCGGAGGGGTCGCGCAGCGGCGGCTCCCGCGTCTGCTCGAGTCGGGCGCCCGGATCGACCTGATCTCGCCGTCGATCACTCCCACCATCGAGGGACTGCTCTCCAACCCGTCCCTGTCCTGGACCGAACGCGGCTATCAGTACGGCGACCTGGACGGATCCTGGTACGTCGTCGTGGCCACCGACGACACCGCGGTCAACGACCAGGTGTCTGAGGAGGCCGAGGAACGCCGGATCTTCTGCGTACGGTCCGACGACCGATCCCGGGCAACCGCCTGGACGCCGGCATCGGGCCAGCACGACAACGTGACCATCGGCGTACTCGGCGGCGGCGATCACCGCCGTTCGGCCGCTGTCCGGGACGCCATCCTCGAAGGTCTGCGGACAGGGGAGCTGGGTGCACGTGAGGCCGGCAAACATCCTGGCGTGTACCTGGTCGGCGGGGGCCCGGGCGACCCGGACCTGATCACGGTGCGCGGACGGCGGTTGCTGGCCGAGGCCGACGTTGTCGTCGCGGACAGGCTCGCGCCGCAGCAACTGCTGGACGAATTGCCTCCGGATGTCGAGCTGTTCGACGCGGCCAAGCTCCCGCGTGGCCGGGCGGCTCAGCAGGAGGAGATCAACCGGATCCTGGTCGACCGCGGAAAGCAGGGGAAGGTCGTCGTACGCCTGAAAGGCGGCGACCCGTACGTCTTCGGCCGCGGCTTCGAGGAAGCGCTGGCCTGTGCCGAGGCCGGCGTTCCGTGGACGGTCGTGCCGGGGATCACCAGCTCGATCTCGGTGCCGGCGGTGTCCGGCATACCGGTGACGCATCGCGGGGTCACCCACGAATTCACCGTTGTGTCGGGCCACATCCCGCCCTCGCACCCGGACTCACTGATCAACTGGGACGCGCTGGCGCAGCTGTCCGGCACTCTCGTGCTGCTGATGGCGGTCGAGAACCTGCCCGCGATCACCGAGCGCCTGATCGCCGCCGGCCGTCCGTCTGGCACGCCCGCGGCAGCAATTGCCGACGGCACCCTTCCCGGTCAGCGGATGGTGACGTCCGACCTGGCCGGGATCGCCGCAAGGATGGCCGAAGCCGGCGTCGGCGCTCCCGCGATCGTTGTCATCGGCAACGTCGTCGACGTGGCCGCGCAGGCCCGCGGCGACGGCACCCGGTCGCCTGGGACCGCATGAGCCCACAGGTCCCGCTGGACGATCCGGCTGACCCGCGGCTGGCGGACTACGTCCGGCTGCGGGAGGTGACGTTGCGCCGGCTGCTGGAGGAGGAGCACGGGCTGTTCATCGCCGAGGGCGACAAGGTGATCCGCCGGGCCGCGGACGCCGGGTACGAACCGCGGTCGTTCCTGCTCGCGCCGCGCTGGCTGGACTCGCTGGCCGACGTCCTCGCACAGTGGCCTGACGTGCCGGTGTACGTCGTCTCGGAGGAACTGGCCGAGCAGGTCACCGGTTTCCACGTCCACCGCGGCGCACTCGCGTCGTACCGCCGCCGGCCGCGGATACCACTCCAGCAGCTGCTCAACCAGGACGTCAGAAGGATCGCGATCTTCGACGACATCGTGGATCACACGAACGTCGGTGCCGGCTTCCGCGCGGCCGCGGCGATGGGCGTCGACCTCGTACTGGTGACGCCGACCTGTGCCGACCCGCTGTACCGCCGGTCGATCAAGGTGTCGATGGGGACGGTCTTCCAGGTGCCGTGGACCCGGCTGGAGTCCTGGCCCGGCGACCTCACCCAACTGCGGGACCGCGGCTTCGTGGCGGCCGCGTTCGCACTGACCGACGACTCGATCACGCTGGACGACCTGGTCGCCCGAAACGACGAGCGGCTCGCGCTGATCTTCGGGACTGAAGGACACGGCCTCAAGCCGCACGTGCTCGAAAAGGCAGACCTGGCGGTGCGCATCCCGATGGCAGGCGGCGTCGACTCGCTGAACGTGGCAAGCTCGGCAGCGGTCGCCTTCTACGCCACGCGACCCATGCCTTAGGGGGAGCCATGCGTACGACGGAACGCCTGGTACTGCGTCCGTTCCGCGAAGAGGATCTGGAGCCGTGGGCCGCGCTCAACGTGGACCCGGAGGTGCTGACGTACCTCGGCGGGCCGCTGAGCCGGGACGAGTGTGACCAGATCGCCTCCGCGGTCAACGAGCGGTACGCCTCCGACGGGTACGGGTTCCTCGCGGTCGAACGGCGTTCCGACGGCGCGTTCCTCGGAGCGTGCGGTCTCACCCGGGAGCAGTGGTTTCCGGACGATCTGGAGATCGGCTGGCGACTGGCCCGTGAGTACTGGGGTCACGGCTACGCGACCGAGGCCGCAGCCTCTTGGCTGGAGCACGGCTTCACGTCGCTGGAGCTACCCAGGATTATTGCGGTGACCGATTCGCCGAACCTCCGTAGCATCGCGGTCATGCGCCGGCTCGGCATGACCTTCGATCACGAGGTGGATCTCGAGGAGGACGGCGTACCGTTTCGTGCCACCGTCTACACGATGACCGCGGAGGCTTGGCAGGCATGCCGAAAGTAGTACTCATCACCGGAATGCAGGCTGCGGGGAAATCCACCATCGCGCCGCTGCTCGCCGCGCGGCTCGGGCCGCCGGCGGCGACGCTCGACGGGGATGTCTTCTTCAAGGCGGTCGTCGCGGGCGCCGAGGTGATGACGCCGGACCCGTCCGCCGAGGCGGTCCGCCAGTTGGAGCTGCGGTACGACGCCTCTGCACTCGTGGCGCAGCACTACGCCGACGCCGGGTTCGACTTCGTCTGCAGCGACATCGTCCTCGGGGAGCACGTCGAGAAGTGGTTCGCCGGGTTGCGTGGCGTGGAGATGTACCTGGTCGTGCTCGACCCGCCGGTGGACTCGATCGTCGAGCGGGAGATCGCGCGAGGAGGCAACAACTCCTACCGCGACTGGCAGGAACCCGGCGGCACGCTCGCGGACGCGGTCCGTGCCCTGAAGAAGGATCTGGACGCGATGCCGCGCCGGGGTCTGTGGCTCGACACCAGTGACCAGACCCCGGAGCAGTCGGTCGACGCGATCCTTGCGGATCTCCCGAAGGCCCGCTGGTAGAACCTCAGGTGGCCTGGGATTCCTGGTGGTGCTCGTCGTGCTCGATCATCGGTGAGACCGGCCAGTCCGACGGGTAGTCCGGCGCGAGCTCCTCGGCCTCGCCGTACAGGCGCTTGCGGTACTTGCGGGACAGCCGGTCGCCGAAGACCGTGCCCTGGGTGTGGTCGGTCTCGTGTTGCAGGCAGCGCGCCAGCAGGCCGTCGCCCTCGAAGCTGACCGGCTCGCCGTGCTGGTCGACGCCGGTGACGCGGGCGAAGTCCGGGCGGGCGCACTTGGTGAAGGCACCCGGCAGCGACAGGCAGCCTTCCTCGCCCTCGTCCAGGCTGCGGTCCTTGCCCTCGGGGACCTCGACCACCGGGTTGCAGACGACGCCCTGGACGTGGTTGCCGTCCTTGTCCGGGCAGTCGAACACGAACAGCTGCAGATCCACGCCCACCTGGTTCGCGGCCAGGCCGACACCGTCGGCCGCGCGCATCGTCGCGACCATGTCGGCGACGAGCGTCTGCAGGTCCTCACCGAAGTCGGTGACGGGCTGGTTGACCCGGTGCATGACGTCCTCGCCCCACCGCGTGATGGGCCGCACCGAACCGTTCGCAGGCAACGTAGACATGCGGGAAATCCTAGCTGCCGGCTCCGGCGCAGGTGGCCGAGGCTGCGACCACCCGCGCCGGCAGGGACTACTTCGCGTTCATCTCGTCGCGCCAGGCGACCCACTCACGGAGCAGGCCGAGGTCGTAGTCGGGGCCCGAGCTGTGGATCGTGAACAGGCGGGTGCCGACATCGAGCAGCGACTTCGCGACCTCCTCCGGCGGCTTGCTCACCGCGACCGAACGCTCGATCTCGCCCGAGTCGCGGCCGATCGTCTTGCAGTGCTCGTCCAGTACGGCGTGCTTGTGCGCGAGCGTCTCGGCGTCACCGAAGCCGTGCCAGATGTTGGCGTGCTTCGCGACCAGCTTCAGCGTCTTCTTCTCGCCGCCGCCGCCGATCAGCACCGGGATGTCGCGGGTCGGCAGCGGGTTCAGCTTGGCCCACCGCTGCTCGATCCGCGGCAGCGCCTCGCCGAGCGCGTCGAGCCGGCCGCCCGCCGTGCCGAACTCGTAGCCGTACTCGTCGTAGTCCTTCTCGAACCAGCCGGAGCCGATGCCGAAGATCAGCCGGCCGTCGCTGATGTGGTCGACCGTGCGGGCCATGTCGGCGAGCAGGTCGGGGTTGCGGTAGGAGTTGCACGTGACCAGGGCGCCGAACTGGATCCGCTCGGTCGCCTCGGCCCAGGCGGCCAGCATGGTCCAGCACTCGAAGTGCAGACCCTCCGGCTCACCCGACAGCGGGTAGAAGTGGTCCCAGTTGAACGCCACGTCGACGCCGATCTCCTCCGCCGCCGCGACGGTCCGCCGGATGTCGGCGTACTGCGCGTGCTGGGGCTGGACCTGGACGCCGATCCGTACCGGGAAGGCGGCGTACGGACGGTCGATGGACTCGGAATCTGTCATGGTGGAGATCCTATCCGCGTTGCGGAGGGCCCTCCGGATCGGCCCGGGGAATGGACCACGAAGGGGGTACGGCGGCATGCCGGACGAGGACGGGGTAGACGAGTTCGCGCGCCTGTTCAAGCGGTTCCTGGAGCGGATGCAGTACAGCGGCCCGGTCGGCCGGGAGAGCCTGCGGGACCGGTTGCGCGCCCATCTGGGCATCGATCCCGAGCAGGTGCCGGTGGTCACGGCGAGCTTCGCGCCGTACGACCTGCCGAACGTGCAGCGCGCGGTCGAGGCCTGGTTCGACGAGTTCGAGGTACTCGGCCTGGCCGGGTCGAACCGTGGGCACCACACCCTCGGTGAGCTGCTCGAGATGGCCGAGTACGACCGCTTCGGGATCGGCGCGGTCGACTACCAGCGGCTGCAGATCGACGTCGACGAGGAGCTGGACAGCGTCGCCTTCGGCTTCTACCTCGGCGTCCAGGGCCCCGATCGGTACGTCGCTCTGCTGCGCGCGGCGAACCCGCAGTACGGGCGGATGTCGGTCGACCTGGAGGTGCTGTCGGTCGAGAAGGAGGCGGGCGATCGTTTCCTCGGGGCGCTGCCCGACCTGATTCGCGAGCACAACGTGTTCCGCGGCAAGGTGATCTCGTTCGAAGGACACGACTTCGGGCACGGGGTCGGTCCGTTCCGGCTGCATCCACGGCCGGGAGTCGCTCGTACGGACGTCGTACTGCCGGACGGTGTGCTGGAGCGGGTCGAGCGTGAAGTGATCGGGATCGCGGAGCATCGGGAGACGCTTCTGACGGCCGGTCAGCACCTGCGTCGTGGAGTGCTGCTCTACGGACCGCCCGGGACGGGGAAGACGCACACCGTGCGGTACCTGCTGTCGCGGTTGCCCGAGTTCACCGTCGTACTGCTGGCGGGGACCAGCATCAAGTACATCTCGGAGGCGTGTGCGCTGGCTCGGCTGCTGCAGCCGGCGCTCGTCGTTCTCGAGGACTGCGACCTGGTGGCCGAGGCTCGCGACTACGCGCGCGGGATGGAGAATCCGCTGCTGTTCCAGGTCCTCAACGAGATGGACGGCCTGGCCGAGGACGCCGACGTCGCCTTCCTGCTGACCACGAACCGCGCCGATCTGCTCGAGCCGGCACTGATGCAGCGTCCCGGTCGGGTCGATCTGGCGGTTGAGGTGCCGCTGCCCGACGCTGACGGACGGGCCCGCCTGCTGAGCCTGTACGGCCCGAACCTGCGACCTGGCAGGGACGTCGTCGATGAGGTGATCAGCCGGACCGAGGGCACCACGGCTTCCTTCATGAAGGAACTCGTCCGCCGCACCGTCCTGCTGGCCGCCGAGTCCGGCGCAGCTCCTGACTCGAGCCACCTGCGGGCTGCTGTCGACGAGCTCCTGTCGTCTCGGGACGCGCTCACCCGCCGGCTCCTCGGAGCCACCAACGGTGACGTACCGGACTACTCACCCGGCGAACCGGCCCGCCCTGGCCTGTACCCAGGCTGATCACCTGAAGGCCGATCACTCGAAGTACGTCGCCAGGCATCCGAGCATGTGTGCGACACCGGTCCGGACCTCGTTCTCGTGTTCGGGCGCCAGCCCGGTGCTCCGGTAGTCGAGCCGTGTCCGTCCCTCACCGGCCTCCGTCAGCTCGACGGTGACCTCCTCGGGCTCGTCGACGTACAGGACGACCTGCCGCGGCAGGTCCACCGTGCCGAAGCGGATGGTGAAAGGCACCTCACTCGAGCCGTCGGCGCTGACGAAGACGGCCGAGATCAGACCGCCGGGGCGAGCGTCGATCGTGACCCGGTCGGCGGGCGTGGTGAACCCGTCGGCGACGAACCACGCCGCGAACGGCTCGGGCTCGGTGAATGCGCGGGCCACCTCGGTGGGCGGTGCGTCGACAGTCTGGGTGAGCGTGAACATGAGCGGGACCTCCTGGCTGGATCGACCTGACACCAGCACCATGCCCGAGCCGTCTTACGGTTTCCTTCCGGTAGGTATCCGGTCCGCGTACGCCGCCGCCCAGTCACCGAGTGCGCGGATCGGAACCAGGAGGTCCTCACCCGGCTGGGTGAGCGAGTACTCGACTCGTGGCGGCGCCTCGGCGTACCGGTGGCGCTGGACGAGGCCGTTGTGTTCCAGGCGGCGCAGCGTCTCGGTCAGGACCTTCTGGCTGATGCCGCCGATCTGCTGCCGGAGCTCGCCGGGACGGGCGGGACCGTGGGACAGCGCGTACAGGACGACCATCGGCCAGCGTCCGCTGAGCAGCTCGGCGGCCACGCGTGCCTGGCAGTCGGCGAAGAACGTCACAGCACCATTCTGCCTCGCTCGTTGCGCACCGGAAGGTGTGCAACGAAACGTCTACCGTCGGCCGCATGCGAATTGGAACACTGGGCAACGGGTTGATGGCCGAGGCGCTGGCCGGGCAATGGGCGCGGGAACACGAGGTGATGATCGGCGGCCGCGACCCCGGCCGCGCGAGCGAGCTGGCGAGGCGCGTCGGCGCCCGGGCCGGAACCTTGCAGGAGGCAACGACTTTCGGTGACGTCCTGTTGCTGGCACTGCCCGCGGAGGCTGCCGTGGACGCGGTCGGAGCGCTCGACGTCCCGCCGGGCCGGATCCTGATCGACTGCACGAACGCGATCGACCAGCAGAACTTCACCCTCGCCGTGTCGGCCGTCGCCGAGCGCATCGCCCGAGCTGTGCCACACGTCCACGTCGTCAAGGCTTTCAACCTCGCCGCAGACACGGTCTGGCATCACCCACCCGAGGGCCTGGCCGTGCCCTTGTGTAGCGACGACCCGACCGCGCTGGCGCAGGTCAGCCGACTGGTCCGGGCACTCGGTTGTGAGCCCGTGCAAGCAGGCGGCCTCGCCCGCGCGAAGTTGCTGGAGGCAACTGCCGCCCTGGCCATCGGCATCTGGGTCACCGGCGGCGACGTACGAGCGATGTTTCCACCGCTGGAAGCCGCCTTCGGGTCAGTTCACCCGGGGTGATTCGCGAAGAGCTGGTTGAGTTCGGCTTGGGGGATCTGGTCGGCGGCGAAGGTGATGGTGCCTTGCGTGGCGAGCTCGTGCGCGCTGCGGCGGATGAAACCGAGCGCAGCGCGGGCGATGCTGCCGCCGAGGCTGATCCGGGTGACACCGGCATCCTGCAGATCGCCGACGGTCAGGGTCGACGTCCCCAGGCCGATCACGACGTTGACCGGACCGTCGATCTCGCGCACCAAGGTGCGGATCGGGTCGAGGTCGTTGACGCCCGGCACGTAGAGGCAGTCGGCGCCGGCTGCCCGGAAGCGGTTGGCACGGTCGATCGACTCGCTCAACGAGGCCGGCGTACGCAGCATCTGCCCGTCGGTGCGCGCCGTGAGCACGAAGTCCGCGCCGGCCGCCTCGCGGGCCGCGACGATCCGCTCCACCGCCAGCTCGACGTCGTACAGCTCGCGTCCGTCGAAGTCCTCGATGTTCCCGCCGGCCAGCCCGATCTCGCGGGCCAGCGTGATCGTCTCCGCGACCTTGGCCGGCGCAGCGCCGTACCCGCCCTCGAGATCCCCGTTCACGGGTACGGCGCTCGCCGCGGTGATCTCCCGCATCCGCTCGAACATGGAGTCCCGCGACACGGCGGGCGCGCCGTCGGGCAGCGTGTGATCGCCCTTCGCCATCGAGAACGCGATCCCGGCACTCGTTGTCGCGATCGCCGGAAACCCTGCCTCGGTCAGCAGCACCGCACTCCCGGCATCCCAGGCGTTCGGCATCACGAAGCGGCCGGCGTGCAGCTCGCGGAACGTCGTCATGACCCCGGGAGCTCCTGCGCGGCGGCCTCGTCGACCAGCCACAGCGTGCGGTCCAGGCCTTTCGGCTGCGCCGCGGGTACGTCGCCGCCGCTCAACGCCTGACCAACCGCGTGAGCCTTGTCGTCACCCGACACCACGAACCAGACCTCGCGGGCCCGGTCGAGCGCCGGGAGCGTCAGCGAGACGCGGGTCGGCGGGGGCTTGGGCGAGTCGTGGACGGCAACGGCCGCGACGTCGGTGACCTTCAGCTGGGCGAATCCGGGGAAGAGCGACGCCACGTGTCCATCGGGCCCGACGCCGAGCATCAGTACGTCGAAGGTCGGTACGCCGTCCTGATCACCGGAACCCATCGCGGCCTTCAACTCGGCGGCGTAGGCAGCTGCGGCAGCCTCCGCGCCCTGGCCGGCATCGGCCGGCATCGGGTGGATCCGGGCCGGATCCACGTCCACGCGGGAGAGCAGCGCCTCGCGGTTCTGCGTCTCGTTGCGCTCCGGGTCGCCGTCCGGCAGGAACCGCTCGTCACCCCACCAGAACTCGACCCGCCGCCAGTCGATCGCGTGCCGGGCGGGAGACTCGGCCACCGCGCGGTACACGACCGCTGCGACCCGGCCGCCGGTCAGCACGACCTGAGCGACCCGGCCACTGCTCTGGACATCGACGAGGCGGGTGATGAAGCGCGCCGCGACGGCATGGGCCAGCCCCTCGGCGTCACGGTTCACCAGGACGGACGGAGCGCTCATGAGCGCCCCGCCACCCTCTTGCCCGTGCCCTTCTTCGCAGCGGTCTTCTTGGCCGGCGACCTCTTCACGCCAGCCGACTTCTTGGCCGCCGACTTCTTGGCCGCCGCCTTCTTGGCCGCGCCGGCAGCGGCCGACGTACCGGCAGGCTTCTTCGCTGTCGCCTTCCTCGCGAAGGACTTCTTCGCCGCTGTCTCCTGCACCGGAGTGCTCGCGACCGTCGCCTTCTTCGCGGCGGCAGACGCTCGCTCCGCCGCCGTCTTCCGCTGAGCGGCGCCGACCTTCTTGACGTCCTCCGGCATCGACTCCCGCTCGACCAGGCACTCGAGCGTCTGCGCGTACACGTCGTCCGGATCGAGCCGCCGCAGTTCCTCACTCAGCAGCTCGGACGTCGTACGGCGCTTCAACGCGACCGGCCGGTCCGGCTGGCCGGGGATGCTGAACGTCGCCACCGCGCCATCCGGCCGGGTCAGCGCGATCGGTCCGGCCGGCGTGAACATGCGCACCGCGGTCACACCCGGGCCCCGCGAGTTCTTCTGCTCGACCGGAACGCCGAGCCGGCTCTGCAGCCAGGCGGCCATCAGGTCGGCACTCGGATTGCCCTTGGCGGACACGACCTCGGCCGCGCTCACCTTGGTCGGGTACTGATCCAGGGCGGCCGCCATCAGCGCACGCCACGGCGTCAGCCGCGACCACGCGAAGTCGGTGTCGCCCGGCTCGTAGCCCTCGGCCCGCGCCGTGAAGTCGACCGACGCCCGCCGGGTCGCGGCCGCATCGGTGACACGGCGACGGCCCAGCTTGCCCAGCGGGTCGTCGGCGGGGACCTTCGGCCCGCCGCCCGGCCACCAGACGATGACGGGGGAGTCGGGCAGCAGCAGCGGGGTGATCACGGACTCGGGCACCTTCGCCAGCTCACCGTGCAGCCGAAGCAGCACCGCCTCGCCGGGAATGCCTTCACCCACACGCACCTCGGCATCGAGCCCGGGTGCACCCCGGCCGGGCCGCAGAATCGCGACCAGGACGCGCGACGGGTGCTCGCGACCGGCCTCGTTCGCGGCCTTCATCGCGTCGTGGTGGGACGCCTCGTCGACGACCACCACGATCGTGCCGACCATGCCCATGGCCGGCGAGCCCGCGTTCCGGCGGGCCCGGAGCAGTGCCGACGCGATCTCGCTCGACGTCGTACCGGTGAGGTCGATGATCATGGCCGCCTCCAGGCGCGTCCGTCGCGGGCGAGCATCTCGTGCGCGGAGGCCGGGCCCCAGTCGCCGGACGCGTACTGCTCCGGCTTGCCGTGCTCGGCCCAGTACCCGATCACCGGGTCGAGGATCTTCCAGCCCAGCTCGACCTCGGTGTGCTGCGGGAACAGCGGCGGGTCGCCGAGCAGGACGTCGAGGATGAGCCGCTCGTAGGCCTCGGGCGAGGACTCCGTGAACGAACCGCCGTACTGGAAGTCCATGTTCACGTCGCGGATCTCCATCATCGTGCCGGGCACCTTGGCGCCGAAGCGCATCGTGATGCCCTCGTCCGGCTGGATCCGCAGGACCAGCGCGTTCTGGCCCAGCTCCTCGGTCTCGGTCTTGGTGAACGGCAGGTGCGGTGCGCGCTTGAACATCACCGCGACCTCGGTCACCCGGCGGCCGAGCCGCTTGCCGGTGCGCAGGTAGAACGGGACGCCGGCCCAGCGGCGGGTGTCGACGTCGACCCGGAGCGCCGCGAAGGTCTCCGTCGCCGACGACGCCGGGATGCCGTCCTCCTGCAGGTAGCCCTTCACCTTGACGCCCCCGGCCCAGCCGGCCGCGTACTGACCGCGGGCGGTGTGCAGGT
The DNA here is from genome assembly GCF_043197265.1 of Kribbella sp. NPDC049227. NCBI lineage: Bacteria > Bacillati > Actinomycetota > Actinomycetes > Propionibacteriales > Kribbellaceae > Kribbella > Kribbella sp. NPDC049227. The sequence continues at coordinate 1,055,261 of NZ_JBICST010000003.1, forward strand.
CGAGGCGGTCGGGCAGCTTCACCGCGGCGAGCACCTTCTTCTTCTCCTGCCGCAGCGACCACGCGTCGAAGCTCACCGGCTCCTCCATCGCGACCAGCGCGAGCAGTTGGAGCAGGTGGTTCTGGATCACGTCGCGGGCCGCACCGATGCCGTCGTAGTACCCGGCCCGGCCGCCGATGCCGATGTCCTCGGCCATGGTGATCTGGACGTGGTCGACGTAGTGGCTGTTCCAGACCGGCTCGAACATGGAGTTGGCGAACCGCAGCGCCAGCATGTTCTGGACGGTCTCCTTGCCCAGGTAGTGGTCGATGCGGAACACCGCCTCGGGCGGGAACACGGACTCGACCACCTGGTTCAGCTCACGGGCGCTCTTCAGGTCGTGGCCGAACGGCTTCTCGATCACCACCCGCCGCCATGAGCCCGGCGTCTCCCTGGTCAGCCCGTGCTCGGACAGTTGCTGCACGACCTGCGGGAACAGCCCGGGCGGGATCGACAGGTAGAACGCATGGTTGCCGCCGGTGCCGCGGTTCACGTCCAGTTCGTCCACGGTCTCCCGCAGCCGCTCGAACGCCGCGTCGTCGGTCAGGTCACCCGGCACGAACCGGAAGCCCTCGGCCAGCTGCTGCCAGACCTCCTCGCGGAACGGGGTCCGGGCGTGCTCCTTGACCGAGTCGTGCACGATCTGCGCGAAGTCCTGGTTGGTGTAGTCGCGACGGGCGAACCCGACCAGGGCGAAACCGGGCGGCAGCAGCCCCCGGTTCGCCAGGTCGTAGACCGCCGGCATCAGCTTCTTGCGGGCCAGGTCACCGGTGACGCCGAAGATCACCAGGCTGCACGGCCCGGCGATCCTGGGGAGCCGCCGATCCTGCGGATCCCGCAGCGGGTTCACCGGACCGGACGACTCTTCGTCGAGCTGAGCGGTCATCAGCCGCTTCCCTCCGAGTTGTGGTTTCCGAACAGGGGCTAGTTCCCGAAGAGGGCACGGAGCTGTTGTACGCCGCTCGCCGGGTCGGTCAGGTGGAGTCGCAGGACCGGACGGCCGCGCTCGGCGAGCACGTTCGCGTCACCGGCCGCCTGGGCCGAGATCAGCGTGCCGAATGTGAACGGCCGGTCGGGGATCTCCACATCGGTCGGGTGCGCACCGGTGATCTGCAGGAACACGCCCTCCGGGTGGCCGCCCTTGTGGTACTGGCCGGTGGAGTGCAGGAACCGCGGACCCCAGCCGAAGGTCACCGGACGGCCCGTGCGGGTCGCCAGCGCCGGGCGTACGGAGGCCAGATCGGCGTCGCGCTCGGAGTCGAGGTAGGCCATGACGGCCAGGTACCCCTTCGCGTCGAGCTTGCCCAGCAGCGCGTCGACCGCACCCTGCAGCGAGTCCACGCCGTCCAGCAGCCCCTCGGATCCACGGACCTCGACGGAACCTTCGGTGAAGGCCGCTGCCTCCGGCTCGGGCTGTGCGTCGAGCAGGCCGCGGGCCGCCTTCTTCGCGCTCTCCACGTCCGGCTGGTCGAACGGGTTGATCCCGAGCAGGTAGCCGGCCACCGCCGTGGCCACCTCCCACAGCAGGAACTGACCGCCGAGCGGGCCCGAGGTCAGCGCCGTCGGCACACCGCTCGCGGCCTTCTCGGCCAGCAGGGCGTTGGTGAGGTCGGCCGCCTCGCTCCGCAACTCGGGAGCGTCGACCTCGACCGCGACCGGCAGCACGCCGGTGCCGTTCTTGCCGGTGCTCTCGGCGATCAACTGCTCCGCCCAGTCCGGGAAGCCGACGATGTCCGAGCCCTCGGCCGCGATGATCGCCTTGTCCCGCCCCGCGCTGGCGGCGAGTACGGCGCCCAGCCACAGCGCCGGGTTGTCGGTCGAGTCGGCCTGCAGCTCGGGAGCTGCCTCAGCCGCCTGGTCCAGCAACTCGGCGATGTCCGCGCCGGCCAGACCGGACGGAACCAGCCCGAAGGCGGTCAGCGCGCTGTAACGACCGCCGATGTTCGGGTCGGCGAGGAACGTCTTGCGGTAGCCCTCGTCGGCCGACAGCTTCTCGAACGGCGAACCCGGGTCGGTGACCACGACGACCCGTGACGCGGCGTCGATGCCCGCGTCGGTGAACGCCTTGACGAACGTCCGCCGGTGGCTGTCGGTCTCGACCGTGCCACCGGACTTGCTCGACACCACGATGACCGTCTTCGACAGGTCGCCGCCCAGCGCCCGCGCGACCACGCTCGGGTCGGTCGAGTCCAGTACGACGAGCTCCACGCCGGCCGTCCGGGTGATCACCTCGGGGGCCAGCGACGAGCCGCCCATGCCCGACAGCACGACCCGGTCCAGGCCCTCGGACCGGAAGTCCGCCTGCAGGGCCTCGATCTCGGCCAGCAGCGGCCGGGAAGTCTCGTGCAGGTCGACCCAGCCGAGCCGGATCGAGGCCTCCTCCTCGGCCTCCGGCCCCCAGATCGTCGCGTCCTTCGCGGCGATCCGGGATGCGATCTTCTCCGAGACCAGCCGGTCGACGACCTCGGCCCAGTCGCCGTTCTGCGTGCTCACCTTCGGTGCGGTCACTTGGCAGCACCCTTCAGGGCCGCGGTGACGGTGTCCTGCAGCTCCGACCAGGACGCGTCGAACTTGGCCACGCCCTCGTCCTCGAGCACCTGCACGACCTCGTCGTAGGAGATGCCGAGCCGCTCCAGGTCCGCGATCACCTTGCGGTCGGCGTCGTACTCGCCGCGGACCGTGTCACCGGCGAACTCGCTGTGCTCCTCGACCGCCTTGATGGTTGCCTCGGGCATCGTGTTGACGACGCCGCTGGTGACCAGGTTGTCGACGTACAGGGTGGGGGAGTACGACGGGTCCTTGGTGCCGGTGGACGCCCACAGCGGGCGCTGCGGCTTGGCGCCGGCGGTCTCGATCTCGCGCCAGCGGTCGGTGTCGAAGATCTCCTCGTACGCCTCGAACGCGAGCCGGGCGTTGGCGATCGCGGCCTTGCCCTTCAGCGCCTTCGCCTGGTCGGTGCCGATCGCGTCCAGCCGCTTGTCCACCTCGGTGTCCACCCGGCTGACGAAGAACGACGCGACGCTGGCCATCTTGGTCACGTCGTGACCGTTCTCGATCGCCTGCTCCAGGCCGGACAGGAACGCGTCCGCGACCGCCTTGTAGCGGTCCAGGGAGAAGATCAGCGTCACGTTCACGCTGATCCCGGCGGCCAGCGTCGCGGTGATCGCGGGCAGGCCCTCCTTGGTGGCCGGGATCTTCACGAACACGTTCTCCCGGCCGACGGCCTCCCACAGCTCCTTGGCCTGCCGGTTCGTCTTCTCGGTGTCGCGGGCCAGGCTCGGCTCCACCTCGATCGAGACCCGGCCGTCCTGGCCCTCGGTGTCGTCGTACACCGGCTTGAACAGGTCGGCGGCGTCCCGGACGTCGTCGGTGGTGATGACCCGGATCGCCTCGTCGGTCGAGACGCCCTCGGCGGCCAGCCGGGAGATCGTCTCGGCGTACGCGTCGGCGTCGGAGATCGCCTTGGCGAAGATGGTCGGGTTCGTCGTCACGCCGACGACGTGCTTGTCCTGGATCAGGTCGGCCAGGCTTCCGCTGGTCAGCCGCTCCCGGGAGAGGTCGTCGAGCCAGATGGACACACCCGCGTCGGCGAGTGCTTTCAAGCGATCGTTCATGTCCGGAGCCTTCCGAATGTTCTGTTGTGTGAGTGTCAGTTGGCGTCGGCGGGTCCGACCGGGCCGGCCGCGGCTCGCTTGGGCGGCACACCCGGGCCGCTGATCTGCGCGGCCGCGGCGATGCTGTCCTTGGCGGCCTGGACGACGGCGCCGGCGGTGATGCCGAACTCGTCGTACAGGGTCTGGTAGGCGGCCGAGGCGCCGTAGTGCTCGAGGCTGACGCTGCGGCCGGCGTCGCCGACGATGTCGTGCCAGCTCTGCGCGATGCCCGCCTCGACCGACACCCGCGCCCGGACGCCGGCCGGGATGACGGACTCGCGGTACGCGTCGTCCTGCTCGTCGAACCACTCGCGGGACACCATCGAGACGACTCGGGCCTTGACGCCCTCGCCGGCCAGCGTTTCGCGGGCCTCGACGGCCAGCTGCAGCTCTGAGCCCGTGGCGATCAGCACGACGTCCGGCGTGCCGTCCGTGTCGAGCAGCGTGTAGCCGCCCTTCTTGACGTTCTCGATGGTAGCGAAGCCGTCGGTGCCACGCGGGAACGTCGGCACGTTCTGCCGGGTCAGCGCCAGGCCGGCCGGGCGGTCGGTGTGCTCGAGGATCGCGGCCCACGCGGCCGCGGTCTCGTTCGCGTCGCCCGGACGTACGACGTCCAGGCCCGGGATCGCCCGCAGCGCCGACAGGTGCTCGACCGGCTGGTGGGTCGGGCCGTCCTCGCCGAGGCCGATGGAGTCGTGCGTCCACACGTAGGTGACCGGCAGCTTCATCAGCGCGGCCAGCCGGACCGCCGGGCGCATGTAGTCGCTGAAGACGAGGAAGGTTCCGCCGTACGGGCGGGTCAGGCCGTGCAGGGTGATGCCGTTCAGCACCGAGCCCATGGCGTGCTCGCGGATGCCGAAGTGGAGGACGCGGCCGTATTCGTCGCCCTGGAACTCCTTGGTGGAGTACTCCGGCGGGATGAAGGACGGCTGGCCCTTCGGGGTGGTGTTGTTCGAGCCGGCCAGGTCGGCCGAACCGCCCCAGAGCTCGGGCAGCTCCGGCGACAGCTTGGTCAGCACCTCACCGGAGGCGGCGCGGGTGGCCACACCCTTGGTGTCGGCCTCCCAGCTCGGCAGCGCGTCCTTCCAACCGGCCGGCAGCTCACGCTTGGACAGCCGGTCGAGCAGTGCCGCGCGCTCCGGGTTCGCCGACCGCCAGGCGTCGTACCTGACGTCCCAGTCGTCCTGGAGGGCCTTGCCGCGGTCGAGCGCCTGGCGGGTGTGCGCGATCACGTCGTCGGCGACCTGGAAGCTCTGCTCCGGGTCCCAGCCCAGCACCTTCTTGGTCGCGGCGACCTCGTCGGCGCCGAGGGCGGAGCCGTGGATCTTGCCGGTGTTCTGCTTGTTCGGGGCCGGCCAGCCGATGATCGTGTGCAGCCGGATGAAGCTCGGCTTGTCGGTGACCGCCTCGGCCGCCTGGATGGCGTCGTACAGGGCCTGGACGTTCTCCTCGTAGCCCGTGCCGCCGTTGGTCCAGTCGACGTCCTGGGTGTGCCAGCCGTAGGCCGCGTACCGGGCCGCCACGTCCTCGGAGAACGCGATATCGGTGTCGTCCTCGATCGAGATCTTGTTGGCGTCGTAGATCACCGTCAGGTTGCCGAGCTTCTGGTGCCCGGCCAGCGAGGACGCCTCACCCGAGACGCCTTCCTCCAGGTCGCCGTCCGACGCGATCACGTAGATGTGGTGGTCGAACAGGCCCTCGCCCTTCGGGGCGTCCGGGTCGAGCAGGCCGCGCTCGCGGCGGGCCGCCATCGCCATCCCGACCGCGTTGCCGACGCCCTGGCCGAGCGGGCCGGTGGTCGTCTCGACGCCCTTGGTGTGGGCGTACTCCGGGTGGCCCGGGGTCTTGCTGCCCCAGGTCCGCAGCGACTTCAGGTCGTCCAGTTCGAGGCCGAAGCCGGCCAGGTAGAGCTGGATGTACAGGGTCAGGCTGGAGTGGCCGGCCGACAGCACGAACCGGTCCCGGCCGGCCCAGTGCGCGTCCGCCGGGTTGTGCCGCATCACCTTCTGGAACAGCAGGTACGCCGCCGGCGCCAGGCTCATCGCCGTACCGGGATGGCCGTTGCCGACCTTCTCCACCGCGTCCATCGCGAGCACCCGTACGGTGTCGACCGCGCGCTGGTCGAGGTCGGTCCATTCAAGCTTCGGGCTGGTCTTCTCCGTCACGCCGGCGGCGCTCCTCTCGATGGCTGCGTCAGGTCTTCCGGTCAGCGTCGAAGGGGATCGCGACCGGCCCCACCGGCCGGTTCGATCGCGCCCCCGCGCGTCACCGTGAGCGAGCCTACTCGCCCTGACCTTTCCTGCCTTCCACTGATCCGCAACCTGGTTCGTGGCGTCATTGTTCCCGGGGCGTTCCGGACGTCCGCGACATCACACCCGGGCCCATTTCACGCCATCGGAATCACATCCGGATGAACACCGGCCCACACTTGTTCGTCGGACTCACCCGGGGGGTGGACGAACCCTCCTACGGGGCGTCGTAGACTGTCGAACCGTCAGCGCCGGGCCTCCGGCGTCAACCCACTCAGTTCGAGGTGTTCGTGACGGCCGTCGACCCGCGTCCAGCCGCGACGACGTCGTACCCGACGCCGCAGCCGGACGGTACTGCTGTTCTCAGTCCGTCGGTGCGCGACGTGGTGAAGGCGTACGTCGGTCTGACCAAGCCACGCATCATCGAGCTGCTGCTGATCACCACCGTGCCGGTGATGTTCCTGGCCGCCGGGGGAGTGCCCGGCCTCGAGGTCGTCGCCGCCACCCTGGTCGGCGGCATCCTGGCGGCCGGCAGCGCGAACACGATCAACTGTGTGCTCGACCGCGACATCGACGAGCAGATGCGCCGGACCCGCCGCCGCCCGTTGCCCCGGCACGCGGTCAGCCCGCGGTCGGCGACGATCTTCGGCATCGTGCTCGGCATCCTGGCCACCCTCGAGCTCGGTCTGCTGGTCAACTGGCTGTCGGCGGTGCTGGCCCTGGCCGCGAACGCGTTCTACGTCTTCGGCTACACGATGGTGCTGAAGCGCCGGACCGTGCAGAACATCGTCTGGGGCGGGATCGCGGGCTGCTTCCCGACGCTGATCGGCTGGACCGCGGTCACCAATGAGCTGGCCTGGACCCCGATCGTGCTGTTCGGGGTGGTGTTCTTCTGGACGCCGCCGCACACCTGGTCGCTGGCGATGCGCTACCGCGAGGACTACGCGTCGGTCGACGTACCGATGCTGCCCGTCGTCGCCACTCCGGTCGCGACGGCCCGGCAGATCATGGCGTACTCCGTGGTGATGGTGATCACCTCGATCGCTTTGTGGCCGGTCGCGGGCACCGGTTTCGTCTACCCGCTGGCCGCGATCGTGCTCGGTTTCCTGTTCCTGCGCGAGGCCCGCGCGTTGTTGCTCCGGGCCCACACCGGCGCCGACGGAGCCGCGCTGCGACCGATGCGGCTCTTCCACTTCTCGAACATCTATCTGGCCCTGCTGTTCATCGCCGCGGCCATCGATCCGCTCCTGCACTGAGCGTCGCCCCGCGGGCGCGGGGAGTTCTCCGGTTGACCTAATCGTGATCCGATGTTGCGATGTGGGGGTCTGCGGAGGGGGAATCCGCACCTGGGGAGACGTGACTTCAGGGGGTTCGCAGTGGGGGTACGAACACGCATTGCCGCGGTCGCGGCACTCGCCTTGGCCGGTTCCGTGCTGGTGGCCGGAACGGCCGACGCCGGTGGGCATTCCAGCAGTTTGAAGCCGGTGGCAACGGGTCTCGACGGCCCGCGCGGGGTTTCGACGTACGGCAAGAAGGTCATCTACAGCGTCACGGACGGTTCGGTCTACGCGACGGACGGCAAGAAGACCTGGAAGCTCGGCCAGGTGCCGGGTGGGTTCGCACCGGCGATCGACACCAACAAGTGGGGTGTCACGTACGCCCTGACCGGCGGTGGCGGACCCGAGGGCGCGATCCCGCCGGGTGGCGCGACGCTGTTCCGGCTCCGGCCGGGCAAGTCACCGGTGGCGGTGGCCGACATCGCGAAGTACCAGGCGAAGGACCCGGATCCGTACAACCAGGCCGATCCGCCGACGGAGACCAACCCGTTCGGCGTCGCGGCCCTGAAGGACGGCACAGTGCTGGTAGCGGATGCCGCCGGCAACGACCTGCTCCGGGTCTGGCCGAACGGCAAGATCAAGACCGTCGCGCGGTTGAAGCCACGCACGGTCAAGGTTCCCGCCGGTCTCGGGCCGGACGCGCCGCCCGCCGGGACGCCGTTCGTGGCCGAGGCTGTCGCCACGTCGGTGACGGTGGGATCGGACGGCTACTGGTACGTCGGTGAGCTGCGTGGCTTCCCGGCGACTCCGGGGACGTCGCAGATCTGGCGGATCAAGCCGGGCTCGGTGGGCGCGGTGTGCGATCCGGCCAGGCCGTACAAGGGCAAGTGCCAGCGGTACGCCGACGGTTACACGTCGATCGTCGATCTGGCCGGAGGCCCGCGTGGCACGCTCGCCGTCGTTCAGCTGGCCAGGGACAGCTGGCTGAAGTTCGAGATGGGCGGCTCGACCATCGGTTCGCTGTACCTGCAGTACCCGGGCAGGCACCACAAGGCCGGGTTCAAGAAGGAACTGGTTCGCGGACAGCTCAACCTGCCGGGCGGCGCCGCGTTCAGCAAGTGGGGCGACCTGTACGTCGCAGGCCCGGTCTTCGGACCTGGCGCGGTCTACAAGGTCCGTCGCTGACAGTCAGTCGGTCGTAGTGCTCCTTCCGGTGGGACCGCCTAGGTCCCACCGGAAGGTGTCTGTGGTGCCTGAACCTCGAACTCCCGGGTCGCTGTCCGTAGGCGGTCGAGGACGACGTTCACGGCGGGGTGTCGCTCCCCGCCGTGGCGCGTGATGGCAAAGATGTGAAATCGGTCCCGAGCTCGGCTGGCGATCGAGCCGGCCGACGATCGCCGAGGATCTCACCACTGGGTCGAACGTTCGGCGCTGAGCGCAGGTCCTACGTTGCGGGGGTGCCGCGTTCGCCGTAGACCGCGGTGACGAGTGCGATCAGCAGGCCGGCGAAGAACATGTGCACCAGGACCAGGCCCCACGGGAGGCCGGTGAAGTACTGCGTGAAGCCGACGGCGCCCTGCAGGAGTTCCATCGCGAGCAGCCAGGCGGCCAGCTTCCGCAATGTCCGTGACGTCGCGGTCACCCGGGTCGCGATCACCAGCGCGATCGTGATCCCGAGCAGTCCGAACACGACATCCGCGTGGAGCTGACTGATCAGCTCCTCGTTGAACCCGTTCCGGCCGGTGTCCGGATCGCCCGAGTGCGGGCCGGCGCCGGTCACCAAGGTGCCGAGAGCAACGGTCAGCCAGACCGCCACCACACAGGCGGTCGCGAGCGCCCGGACCACCGGGGGAGTGTGTGGGTAGGGACTGGTCCGGGATCGCCGCATCATCGACACCGTCAGCGTGATGATCACCGGCGAGACCAGGAAATGCGCCGAGACGATCCACGGGTTCAGTCCGGTCAGCACGCTGATGCCGCCGATCACGGCCTGCAGCGGTACGCCGAGCGCGGCCGCGGTCGCGAGCCGGCGCAGGTCCCGGCGGATCGGGCGGTACCGCATCACCACGAGCCAGGTGCAGATCGCGATGACCGCGACCACGAAGCCGAGCATCCGGTTGCCGAACTCGATCGCGCCGTGGATGCCGAGCGCGGAGTGCGGCACGTACGACTGGTCGGTGCACTGCGGCCAGGTCGGGCAGCCGAGGCCGGAGCCGGTCAGCCGGACCAGTCCGCCGGTCACCACGATGCCGATGTTCGCCACCACCGACGCCCAGCCCCAGCGCCGGACGACATCCAGGCTCGGCTCGGGCACCAGTCGCCAGAAGGCGTTGACTGGTTCGGTCTCTTGCGGCGGGGTCTCCGTGCTCATCACCGGCACACTCTAGAGAAAGGTCTGCTCAGTCCCAGCGGAAGGTCCTGGACACCAGGTATCCGAGCACCCCGGCCCACAGAGCGAGAGACAGTGCGGCGGCCCACGGGATCACACCCTCGATGGTCGAGTTCGCCAGCCCGTTGGCCAGCGCGGCGCTCGGCAGCAGCCGGACGACACCCTGCATGCCGGCCGGGTACTCGTCGACCGGTGTCATCACCGCACCGCCGACCAGCAACAGCAGATAGAGCAGGTTGGCCGCGGCCAGGGTGGCCTCGGCCCGGAGGACGCCGGCCATCAGCAGTCCGAGGGACGCGAAGGCCGCCGTACCGCACAGGACCATCAGGATCACCCCGAACACGGCGTCGAAACCGCCGGCCGGGTCCCACCCGAGGGCGAAGCCGGTCCCGATCAGGACGGCGAGCTGGATCACCTGCACGACCAGGACGGCACCGATCTTCCCCGCCAGCAGTCCGGTCCGGGACAGGGGAGAGGCGCCGAGCCGCTTGATCACGCCGTACCGGCGCTCGAAGCCGGTCGCGATCGCGAGCGACGTGAAGGACGAGGACAGTATGGCGAGCGCGAGCACCCGCGGTACGGCGTCGTCGATCGCCCGCCCGTCGCCGAGCGGCAGCCGGTCGCCGAGTCCGGTGCCACCCAGAAGCAACAGGATCCCGAGCGGGATGACGAGCGCCAGCAGCAACTGCTCGCCGTTGCGGATCACGAGCCGGAACTCCATCCGTGAATGCGCAAGCACCTTCCGTGGCCACGGCGCACTCCCTGGCTGGGGCGCATAGGTGCTCATGAGTGCTCCCGCTTGGGTGGTGCCGTCAACGCGAGGTAGACGTCCTCAAGGGACTTCGCACCGTGCTCGGTCAGCGCGTCCGGAGTGCCGGAGGCGATCACCTTGCCCGCGGACACCACGTGGACCTGGTCCGACAACTGCTCGGCCTCGTCCATCGCGTGCGTGGTGAGTACGACGGTCACGCCGTCGTCGCGCAGGTCGCGGATCAGCTGCCAGATCTCCCGCCGGCCGTGCGGGTCGAGCCCGGTCGTCGGCTCGTCCAGGAACGCGACCTCCGGGCGCCCGACGATCGCCAGCGCGAACGACAGCCGCTGCTTCTGCCCGCCGGACAGCCGCCGGTACGGCGTCCTGCCACAGCTACCCAGGTCGAGGCGCTCGACCAGGGCCGGGATCTCCAGCGGGTGCGAATGCAGGGTGGCGACGTACTTCAGCATCTCGACGGCGCGGACGCCGGACCAGGCACCGCCCTCCTGCAGCATCACGCCGATCCGCGGCATCAACTCGTCGTGGTCCGCGATCGGGTCCAGCCCGAGCACCCGGACCCGCCCGGACTCGGGCCGCCGGAACCCCTCACAGCTCTCCACGGTGGTGGTCTTGCCGGCGCCGTTGGGGCCGAGCACGGACGTCACCGTGCCGACGGTTACGGTGAGACTGAGACCGTCGACCGCGGCCTTCTCGCCGTACCGCACGACGAGGTTGTCGATCTCCACCGCGACTGGCACGGATGAAGTCTAGGACCGGGCTGTCCGGCCTTCGGCCCGGGTCGGGAGCGGAGCCGAACGGCGTGACGCTGGTCACGATCGGCCGCCGGGCCCCGCGTGCGCGCGGGAAGCGGTTAGGGGAGCCTTATTTGAAGGCCCCCGGGAATTACGCGACACTGATGTTGTGAAAACTCCTGCGACTACCGGAACCGCGCCCACCGGCGCGCTTGCGGCGCGGGACGAGTCCACCCGGGACCGGGTCGCCCGCTCGATCCTGACCAACGGTCCGTCCAGCGCCGCGGTGCTCGCCGAGCGCCTGGAGCTGACGCCGGCGGCGGTCCGCCGGCATCTCGACCACCTGCTCGAGGACGGCCTGGTCGAGTCCCGCGAGGAGCGTGTCTACGGCCCGCGTGGCCGCGGCCGCCCCGCGAAGGTCTTCGTGCTGACCGACACCGGCCGGCACGCGTTCCACCAGGCGTACGACGACCTGGCGGCCACCGCGCTGAAGTTCATCGCCGAGTCCGGCGGTGACGAGGCGGTCGCGGAGTTCGCCCGGGGCCGGGTCGCCGAGGTGGAGCAGCGGTACCGGGAGCTGATCGACGCTGCTCCCGAGAGCGACAAGGCGGAGGCACTCGCCAAGGCCCTGACCACGGACGGGTACGCCGCGTCCACGGCGAAGGCCGCGCACGGCGAGCAGCTCTGCCAGCACCACTGCCCGGTCGCGCACGTGGCCGAGCAGTTCCCCCAGTTGTGCGAGGCCGAGACCGAGGTGTTCTCCCGGTTGCTCGGCCGGCACGTCCAGAGACTGGCCACCATCGCCCACGGCGACGGTGTCTGCACCACACATATTCCCGGACACGTCCCGGCCCCCCAGGCCGTGCCCGGTCCTGCCCCTGTATCCGACGGCGAATCTGCGAGGACTGCACGATGACGCAAACCGCTCACCCCGAACTGGAAGGCCTCGGCAACTACCAGTACGGCTGGGCCGACTCCGACGCTGCTGGCGCGGTCGCACAGCGCGGCCTGTCCGCCGACGTGGTGCGGGGCATCTCCACCCTCAAGAACGAGCCGGAGTGGATGCTCGACCTGCGCCTGAAGGGCCTGAAGCTCTTCGACCGCAAGCCGATGCCGTCGTGGGGTGCGGACCTGTCCGGGATCGACTTCGACAACATCAAGTACTTCGTCCGGTCGACCGAGAAGCAGGCGTCCAGCTGGGAAGAGCTGCCCGAGGACATCAAGAACACCTACGACAAGCTCGGCATCCCGGAGGCGGAGAAGCAGCGCCTGGTCGCCGGTGTCGCGGCGCAGTACGAGTCCGAGGTCGTCTACCACCAGATCCGCGAGGACCTGGAGGCACAGGGCGTCATCTTCCTGGACACCGACACCGGCCTGCGCGAGCACCCGGAGATCTTCCAGGAGTACTTCGGCTCGGTCATCCCGGTCGGCGACAACAAGTTCGCCTCGCTGAACACGGCGGTCTGGTCCGGCGGCTCGTTCATCTACGTGCCCAAGGGCGTCAAGGTGGACATCCCGCTGCAGGCCTACTTCCGGATCAACACCGAGAACATGGGCCAGTTCGAGCGGACCCTGATCATCGTCGACGAGGACGCCTACGTGCACTACGTCGAGGGCTGTACGGCGCCGATCTACAAGTCGGACTCGCTGCACTCCGCGGTGGTCGAGATCATCGTGAAGAAGGGCGCCCGCTGCCGCTACACGACGATCCAGAACTGGTCGAACAACGTCTACAACCTGGTCACCAAGCGCGCCACCTGCGAAGAGGGCGCGACGATGGAGTGGATCGACGGCAACATCGGCTCCAAGGTGACGATGAAGTACCCGGCCGTCTACCTGATGGGCGAGCACGCCAAGGGCGAGACCCTGTCGGTCGCGTTCGCGGGCGAGGGCCAGCACCAGGACGCCGGGTCGAAGATGGTGCACAACGCGCCGTACACCTCCAGCTCGATCGTGTCGAAGTCGGTGGCCCGCGGTGGCGGCCGGACGTCGTACCGGGGGCTCGTCGAGGTGGCGCCGGGATCGCACCACAGCAAGTCAACGGTGCGCTGTGACGCGCTGCTGGTCGACACCATCAGCCGCTCGGACACCTACCCGTACGTCGACGTCCGCGAGGACGACGTGGCGATGGGACACGAGGCGACGGTGTCCAAGGTCAGCGACGACCAGCTCTTCTACCTGATGAGCCGGGGCATGGCCGAGGACGAGGCGATGGCGATGATCGTCCGCGGCTTCATCGAGCCGATCGCCCGCGAGCTCCCGATGGAGTACGCGCTGGAACTGAACCGCTTGATCGAGCTGCAGATGGAAGGGGCCGTCGGCTGATGTCCGCCGCTGAAACCCTGGTCGCCACCGGCAACCGGGCGCACTCCCACGGGCCGGGTTCGCCGGTCCCGCTCCAGGCCCGGAGTGAGCGGCCGACGTCGTACGACGTCGCCGACTTCGCTGTGCCGAACGGGCGCGAGGAGGAGTGGCGCTTCACCCCGGTCAAGGCGCTCAAGGCGCTGTTCGCCGACGAGGCCGGCACCGAGATCCCCAAGGTCGACGCGTCCGGCCCCGACGGTGTGGTGTTCGAGACCGTCGCCGCGGACTCGCTGAAGGTCGGTACGCCGCAGGACCGCTCCGCCGCCGTCGCCTGGAACCAGGCGGGCGAGGCGCTGGCGGTGCGGATCCCGGTCGAGGCCGAGCTGACCGAGGCGGTGCACGTGAACGTCGCGAGCCTCGGCGCCCGCGGCTTCAGCCACCTGATCGTGGACGCCGGCCGGCACAGCCGCGCGATCGTCATCATCGATCACACCGGCGCCGGCGAACTCGGCAGCAACGTCGAGATCGTCGTCGGCGACGGCGCCGAGCTGCGCGTGGTCAGCATCCAGCAGGGCGACCACGAGTCGATCCACCTCGGCCAGCACGACGCGCTGATCGGCCGGGACGCGAAGCTCCACCACGTCGTCGTCACCCTCGGCGGCAAGGTCGTCCGGGTCGCCACGAACGTTCGGTACGCCGGACCTGGCGGCGACGCGGAGCTCCTCGGTGTGTACTTCGCCGAGTCGGGTCAGCACCACGAGAACCGGCTGTTCGTCGACCACGAGGCCACCAACTGCAAGAGCAACGTGCTCTACAAGGGCGCGCTGGCCGGTGACAAGGCCCGCTCGGTGTGGATCGGCGACGTGCTGATCCGGGCCGCGGCCGAGGGCACCGACACCTTCGAGCTGAACCGCAACCTGGTCCTGACCGACGGCGCCCGCGCCGACTCGGTGCCGAACCTGGAGATCGAGACCGGCGAGATCGAGGGCGCCGGGCACGCGTCCGCGACCGGCCGGTTCGACGACGAGCAGCTGTTCTACCTGCAGGCCCGCGGCATCCCCGAGGACGAGGCCCGGCGGCTGGTGGTGTCCGGCTTCTTCAACGACATCATCGGCAAGATCGGCGTTCCCGAGGTCACCGAGCACCTGCACGACGTGATCGAGCAGAAGCTGGCGCGGGCCGCGGAGTTGAGCGCATCGGCCAAGGCGGTTGTCGGGCAGTGAGCGACAGCTTCGAGCGCGCCTGCGCTGCCGCCGACGTACCGGATGAGGGAGTCATCCCGGTCGAGGTCGGCGGCGTCGAGGTCGCGGTCGTGAAGAGCGAGGGGCAGTACTTCGCGGTGCGGGACGAGTGCTCGCACGCGCAGATCCAGCTGTCCGAGGGTGACGTCGGCGAGTGCGAGATCGAGTGCTGGCTGCACGGATCCCGCTTCGACCTGCGCACCGGCGAGCCGACCAGCCTGCCCGCGTACGACCCGGTACCGGTCTACCCGGTCCGGCTGGACGGCGACGACCTGCTCGTCGACGTCAAGAACCCCCTGAATCAGGCATCCCTGTAAAGCGACGGAGATAGAAGATCCTCATGGCGACACTCGAGATCCGCGACCTGCACGTGTCGGTCGACACCGAGAACGGCCCGAAGCAGATCCTGCGCGGCGTCGACCTGACCATCGCCGGCGGTCAGACGCACGCGATCATGGGCCCGAACGGTTCCGGCAAGTCGACGCTGGCGTACTCGATCGCCGGCCACCCGAAGTACAAGATCACCAGCGGCACGGTCACGCTCGACGGCGAGGACGTGCTGGCCATGGCCGTCGACGAGCGGGCCCGGGCCGGTCTGTTCCTGGCGATGCAGTACCCGGTCGAGGTGCCCGGCGTCTCGGTGGCGAACTTCCTGCGGACCGCGAAGACCGCGATCGACGGCGAGGCGCCGAAGCTGCGGACCTGGGTCAAGGACGTCAACAAGGCGCTCGGTGATCTCGAGATGGACCCGGACTTCGGCACCCGCAACGTGAACGAGGGCTTCTCCGGTGGTGAGAAGAAGCGGCACGAGATCGTCCAGCTGGAGCTGCTGAACCCGAAGATCGCGATCCTCGACGAGACCGACTCCGGCCTCGACATCGACGCGCTGAAGGTCGTCTCCACCGGCGTCAACCGGTTCGCGGAGCAGGGCGACAAGGGCATCCTGCTGATCACCCACTACACCCGGATCCTGCGCTACATCACGCCGGACTTCGTGCACGTGTTCGTCGACGGCCGGGTGGCCGAAGAGGGCGGCCCGGAGCTGGCCGAAGAGCTCGAGGCCAACGGCTACGAGCGCTTCCTGAAGGCAGGCGCGAAGTGACGACCGCCCGGACGTTCAGCAGTCCCCTGGACCTGCAGTCGGTCCGGGCGGACTTCCCGATCCTGTCGCGCGAGCTCGCCGGCGGGTTGCCGCTGGTCTACCTGGACTCGGCGAACTCCTCGCAGAAGCCCCGCCAGGTGGTGCAGGCGATCGAGGACCACTACCTGAAGCACAACGCGAACGTCGCCCGCGCCATGCACCAGCTCGGTGCCGAGGCGACCGCGGCGTACGAAGGTGCCCGGGACAAGATCGCGGACTTCATCGGCGCGCCCGACCGCAACGAGATCGTGTTCACCAAGAACATCTCCGAGGCGCTGAACCTGGTGGCGCACACGGCCGGCGGCTCGCTGAAGCCGGGTGACGAGGTGGTCATCTCCGAGATGGAGCACCACTCGAACATCGTGCCGTGGCAGATGGTCTGCGAGCGGACCGGGGCGACGCTGAAGTGGTTCGGCGTGACCGACGACGGCCGGCTGGACCTGAGCAACGCCGACGAGCTGATCAACGAGCGCACCAAGATCGTCTCGCTCACCTGGGTGTCGAACGCCCTCGGCACCATCAACCCGATCAAGGAGCTCGCCGCCAAGGCGCACGCGGTCGGCGCTCTGATGGTGGTGGACGCCGCGCAGGCGGTGCCCCAGCTGCCGGTGAACGTGGCGGAGCTCGGTGCCGACCTGGTCGGCTTCACCGGGCACAAGGTCGTCGGTCCGACCGGCATCGGTGTGCTCTGGGGCCGGTACGACCTGCTCGCCTCGCTGCCGCCGTTCCTTGGTGGCGGAGAGATGATCGAGGTCGTGCGGATGACGGGTTCGACGTACGCCCCGCCGCCGGCCCGGTTCGAGGCCGGTACGCCGCCGATCGCACAGGCCGTCGGGCTCGGTGCGGCCGTCGACTACCTGTCCGGGATCGGGATGGACAAGATCGCGGCGCACGAGCACGCGATCGTGGAGTACGCGCTCGAAGGGCTGAAGACGGTGCCGGGGCTGACGATCCTCGGTCCGACCGAGGCCAAGGACCACGGTGGCGCGATCAGTTTCGAGCTGGACGGCGTACACCCGCACGACGTGGCGACCGTGCTGGACACCCGCGGGATCGCGGTACGGGCCGGGCACCACTGTGCGCGGCCGGTGCACGAGCGGTTCGGCGTACAGTCCTCGACGCGGGCGTCGTTCTACCTGTACACGACGCCGGAGGAGATCGAGGCGCTGGTCGACGGCCTCGGGTTCGTCCGTTCTTTCTTCAAGGTGGCCTGACGTCTCATGCAGCTTGACTCGCTGTACCAGGAGATCATCCTGGACCACTACCGCAGCCCGCACCACGCGGGGCTGGCGGATCCGTACGACGTGGAAGTGCATCACGTGAACCCGTCCTGCGGGGACGAGGTGACGCTGCGCGTGGAGCTGGACGGCGACACCGTCACCGGCGTCACGCACGAGAGCGTCGGCTGCTCGATCAGCCAGGCCGCGACGTCGGTGATGTCCGATCTGGTGATCGGCAAGCCGGTCGCCGAGGGGATGGCGACGTACGAGAAGTTCCTCGAGCTGATGCAGGGCCGGGGGAATGTCGAGCCGGACGAAGAGGTTCTGGAGGACGGCGTCGCGTTCGCTGGCGTCGCGCAGTTCCCGGCCCGGGTGAAGTGTGCGCTGCTGGGCTGGTCGGCCTGGCGGGACGCGACCGCCCGGGCGCTGGCGCAGAACGAGTCCCAGGACGCCGCACAGCAAGAAGGAGTGAGCAATGCCTGACCAGACCGACGAGAAGATCGAGCTGCCCGAGGTCGACCTGCAGGCGGCGGCCCAGGCGTCACAGCCCGGCACCAGCCCGGCCGCGGTCGAGGACGTGACCGAGGCGCTGAAGGATGTCGTCGACCCCGAGCTCGGCATCAACGTGGTCGACCTGGGCCTGATCTACGGGATCACCGTGGACGACACCAGTACGGCGATCATCGACATGACGCTGACGTCGGCGGCCTGCCCGCTGACCGACGTGATCGAGGACCAGACCCGGATGGCGCTGGACGGCCTGGTCAACGACTTCCGGATCAACTGGGTCTGGATGCCGCCATGGGGCCCGGAGAAGATCACCGACGACGGCCGCGACCAGCTGCGGGCGCTCGGCTTCAACGTGTGACCCGAACGGTGTCGGTGGCACCGGAGCGGCTGGACAGGTGGCTGGCCGGCTTCGGTGACCGCCACGGCGCGGTGACGTACGACGTGACGCCGACGAGCGTCACTGCCTCCGCGTCGGACGGCTCCATCGCCGTCGTGGAGGTGCCGTTCGCACCACTGGAGGAGTTGTCGAAAGACGGGCTCCTCGCTCATGTGCTGCGCGAGTGGCGGCTGGGTGTGCTGCTTGTCCGGCGCGGTGGCTACGGCGCCGGAGTGTTTGCCGGGGGCAAGCTTGTCGACTCCAAGGTCGGCTCACGCCACGTGCAGGGGACGACCAAAGCGGGAGGCTGGTCGCAGCAGCGATATGCGCGGCGGCGGGACAACCAGGCCCGTGAGGCGTTCGCCGCCGCGACCGAGGTTGCGGTGCGGATCCTCGGGTCAGCCCGGCTGGAGGCGCTGGTGTGCGGGGGAGACCGCCGGGCCGTCGACACGGTGCTGGAGGATCCGCGACTCAAGGATCTGGCCGGACTCGTGCGGCCGCCGTTCCTCGGCGTACCCGATCCGAAACAGAGGGTGCTCGAGCAGGCCGGCGCCGACGCCCGGGCGATCCGGATCGAGCTGACCGACCCTCCGGGCGATTCGCACTGAGGCGTGAACGTCCTCCGACGTGGGAATACTGAGGTCCTCGCGGCCATCGCACAGGGGAGGACAGCGGTTGAACTCGGAACTGCAGTTCTGGCGTGCCATGGCCGGTTATGCGCTTGCGCGGGCCCGCTCCCAGCGTGCCCGCGGGAGCCGGACCCAGCTCGGCGCGTCCTCGCTCGAATGGGCGATCATCTCGGCCATCCTGGTCGCCGCCGCGCTGGCGGTCGGCCTCATCGTCCGCCGCGTCGTCGACAAGCGCTCCGGCGCCGACTGACGCCCTCCCCATCTGGCTGGCTGACCAGCCAGGTTGTGGGTTTGCCACCGGTGTGCGGGTGGCAGACCCACAGTTTCGCTGGTCAGCCAGCCAGATGGGGGTGTGGGGTGGGGTGGGCTGGGGGTCAGAGCGGGTTAGCCGACCAGGTGTCGCAGGCGTTCATGTCGCCGGAGTCCATCCCCGCCTTGAACCACCGCATCCGCTGCTCGGCGGTTCCGTGGCTGAAGCTCTCCGGATTCACCTGACCCTGGGTCTTCTGCTGGATCCGGTCGTCACCGACGGCGGCCGCCGCGTCCAGACCGCGGGCGATGTCGTCCTCGGTCAGGCCGCTGATGAACGTGTCGCCGTCCTTGTCGGGCACGGTCGTCGCGTGGTTGGTCCAGATCCCGGCCAGGCAGTCGGC
The DNA here is from genome assembly GCF_043197265.1 of Kribbella sp. NPDC049227. Lineage (NCBI taxonomy): Bacteria > Bacillati > Actinomycetota > Actinomycetes > Propionibacteriales > Kribbellaceae > Kribbella > Kribbella sp. NPDC049227. Next base: position 1,074,445 of record NZ_JBICST010000003.1, read on the forward strand.
CTGCAGCTCGGACCGGACCGAGTCCGACGTCGGGCCGTTGCGGGTCTTGATCCGGCCGAGGATGCCGTACAGGTTCTGGATGTGGTGGCCGTACTCGTGGGCCACGACGTACGCCTCGGCGAAGTTGCCGCCCTTCGCGCCCAGCTCGGACTGGAGCGTCTGGAAGAACCCGAGGTCCAGGTAGACCCGCTTGTCCGGCGGGCAGTAGAACGGCCCGACCGCGCTCGTGGCCGGTCCGCAGCCGGTGTTGACCGAGCCGTCGAAGACCCGCATCGGTGCCCGGGTGTACTTCTTGCCCCGGCGCGGCAGTTCCGCGGCCCAGAAGCCCTCGATCGAGTTCTGGTAGAACACGAACCGGCAGTCGGGGTTGTCCTGCAGGTCGGTGCCCTTCTTGCACGAGTCCAGGTTGCCGGCCGCGGTGTTGCGGACACTCGGCTCCTGGCTGCCGCTGTCGCCGCCCGGCAGACCGCCGTTCAGCAGCAGGATGACGACCAGCAGGATGATGCCGCCGATGCCACCGCCCACCGGGATCATCCCGCCGGGCAGTCGGCCGCCGCCTCCGCCACTCCCACGGGTGTCCTCGACCCCACTGGTGTCGAGATCCGCGTCCGGGTTGAATTTCACAGCACTTAGACTAGACCTGACAGACTGCGGGGGATTCTGGCGTGTCGTGACGCTGCGCCGCCGACCCGCTACCGTCAGCCCCCTGCCTTGACTCCCGACCCTGAGGACGCCTGCCACCGCGATGATCACTGTCTCCAACCTCGAGGTCCGCGTCGGTGCCAGGCAGTTGCTCGCGCCCGCCTCGTTCCGGGTCGGACCCGGCGACAAGGTGGGTCTGGTCGGGCGCAACGGCGCCGGCAAGACCACGCTGACCAAGATCCTGGCCGGTGAGGGTCTGCCGGCCAGCGGCTCGGTGTCCACCTCCGGCGAGATCGGCTACCTCCCGCAGGACCCGCGGACCGGGGATCTGGAGATCCTCGCCCGGGACCGGATCCTGTCCGCCCGCGGCCTGGACGACGTCGTACGCCGGTTGCGCAGCGCGGAGAAGTCGATGGCCAGCGCGGACGAGAAGACCCGCGCGAAGGGGATGCGGCGCTACGAGCGGGCCGAGGCCGACCTGCACGCGGCCGGTGGGTACGCCGCCGAGTCGGAGGCGGCCCGGATCGCGGCGAACCTCGGCCTGCCGGATCGGGTGCTGGGGCAACCACTGGGCACGCTGTCGGGTGGTCAGCGCCGACGGGTCGAGCTGGCCCGGATCCTGTTCGCCCAGGCGGAGACGCTGCTGCTGGACGAGCCGACCAACCACCTCGACGCCGACTCGATCGTCTGGCTGCGCGACTTCCTCAAGTCGTACCCCGGCGGCGTGATCATGATCAGCCACGACGTGAACCTGCTCGAGGAGACCGTCACCCGGGTGTTCCACCTGGATGCGAACCGGGCCGAGATCGACGTCTACAACGTGGGCTGGAAGGCGTACCTGACGCAGCGCGAGGCCGACGAGCGGCGGCGCAAGCGCGAGCGGGCGAACGCGGAGAAGAAGGCGACCCAGTTGGTCGACCAGGCGAACAAGATGCGCGCCAAGGCGACCAAGGCGACCGCGGCCCAGCAGATGCTGCGGCGGGCCGAGCAGTTGATGTCCTCGCTCGAGGACGAGCGCAGGACCGACCGCGTGGCCAAGATCGCGTTCCCGACGCCTGCGCCGTGCGGCAAGACGCCGTTGATGGCGCGCGAACTGTCCAAGTCGTACGGCTCACTGGAGATCTTCACCGACGTCGACCTCGCGATCGACCGCGGCTCGCGGGTCGTGGTGCTGGGACTGAACGGCGCCGGCAAGACCACGCTGCTGCGGGTGCTGTCCGGGCTGGAGAAGTCCGACACCGGCGAGGTGATCGACGGGCACGGGCTCAAGCTCGGGTACTACGCGCAGGAGCACGAGACGCTCGACGTGAACCGGACCGTGCTGGAGAACATGAAGTCCGCGGCCCCGGATCTGAACGAGACGCAGGCCCGCAGCGTGCTCGGCTCGTTCCTGTTCACCGGCGACGACGCGGACAAGCCGGCCCGGGTGCTGTCCGGTGGTGAGAAGACCCGGCTCGCCCTGGCGACCCTGGTGGTCTCGGCCGCGAACGTGCTGCTGCTCGACGAGCCGACCAACAACCTGGACCCCGCCTCGCGCGCCGAGGTGCTGAACGCGATCCGGTCGTACGCCGGTGCGATCGTGCTGGTCACCCACGACGAGGGCGCGGTCGAGGCCCTCGAACCGGAGCGTGTCCTCCTGCTCCCCGACGGCGTTGAGGATCTGTGGACCAACGACTACGCCGACCTGGTGTCGCTCGCCTAAGTTAATCGCGAGTAATGTTCCTCGCATGAAGGAACTGCGGTTGACCGTGGAAGGCCCGGTCGCACGGGTGGTGCTGGACCGGCCCGAGGTGCGCAACGCACAGACCCCGGCGATGTGGCGGGCGCTGGCCGACTTCGGTACGACGCTGCCGGCCGACGTCCGCGTGGTCGTGGTGTCGGGGGAGGGGTCGTCGTTCTCGGCGGGACTCGACCGGCGGCTGATGCTGGGTGAGGCTGTCGACGGACAGGAGGCGTTGCTCACGCTCGGGGCGAAGCCCACCGCCGAGGTGCACGAGCTGATCGCCGGTTTCCAGGCGGGATTCTCCTGGTTGCGCCGGCCGGAGATCATCAGCATCGCCGCGGTGCAGGGTCACGCCATCGGCGCCGGCTTCCAGCTGGCACTGGCCTGCGACCTCCGTGTCGTCACCCCGGACGTCCGCTTCAGCATGCGCGAGACCGCACTCGGCCTGGTGCCGGACCTCGGCGGCACCCAACCGCTCGTCCAGCTCGTCGGGTACTCCCGGGCGCTGGAGCTCTGCGCGACCACCCGCTGGGTGGAGGCGGACGAGGCGAAGGAGCTCGGTCTGGCGAACATCGTCGTACCGCCGGAGGAGCTCGCCGGGACGGTCAAGGATCTGACCGAGGCCCTGCTGACGCCGCTCCCAGGAGCGATCCGCGAGACCAAGGCATTGCTCCTCGGTGCCGCGGACCGTTCCTACCAGGACCAGCTGAAAGCCGAGCGGGAGGCCCAGGAGCGCCGGCTCAAGGAGCTCCTGGCAGCTCTGGCCTGAGGCCTAGTGCCAGTTGCTGATCTGTACGTCGCGGGGAGCGGGGTCGCCCGTACCGGTCTCGACGTACTTCTTCAGGCTCAGCAGGTACGAGCCCCACTTCGTGCTGCAGTGGTACATGAACTCGACCGGCTCCTTCCAGCCCTCGTGCTTGAACAGGACGATCGTGTAGTCGTCGGTCGTGCTGAGGTCGAAGCGGACCTCGGTGCCGACCCATTCCTCGGGACCGTGCACGACCTCCCAGCGGACGAGTTCGCCGGGCCTGGTCTCCAGCACCTTCATGCCGAACGAGCCGCCGGCGACGGGGAAGTGGAAGTCGATCACGCCGCCGACGGAGTCGTCGCCTTGCGTGTCGTCGGTCCACCAGCCCGCGAGGCCGGGGATCGTGGTGAGGGCCTTGGAGACGTCCTCGGGGGACGCCGTGATTCCGACGCGGTGCAAGATGTCGACCATGGGAGTGCCTCTCGTTCAGGTGTCTGTGCTGCGTTGAATGGTTTCGGCGATCCGCTTGATGCGCTGGAGCCGGCGGTCCCAGGCGTCACTGACCGACGTCAGTTGCGCGATCGCACGGGCAAGCTGTGATTCGTCCACGGTGTACCGCCGTTCGCGCCCGGACGGCTTGGCGTGCACCAGGCCGACCCGCTCGAGGACGGCGAGATGTTTGGCGACGGCCTGCCGGGTGACCGGCAGTTGATCGCTCAGGCCGGTCGCGGTCCCGCCGCCGTTCGCGAGCAACAGGTCGAGCATCCGTCGCCGGGTCGGATCGCCGACCGCGGACCAGAGCCCGTCGTCGATCACGGTGCGGACACCAGCCGGTCGACGTACGGGACGAGGCGGGGGAGGAAGTAGTTCCAGCCGTTGATGTGATCGTGGTACTGCGCGTCGGAGGCCTCGTCGAACCCGGTCTCGGCGAACCGAAGGACCGTGCCCGTGCCGGCGGCGACGAGGTCGAACGTCACCAGCAGCGAGTTGGCCTCGGTGGCGGTCTCGCCCTCCGGATAGTCCCACCGGAAGGCGAACCGTCGCGGCGGATCGGCCTCGACGACCGTGAGCGAAACGACCTTCCCGTCCGGCTTCTCGCCGAAGGACACGGTCCCGGTGGCCCCGGCGACCGGCTCGAGGTCCGCGTCGTCCGGCCACCACTCGCGCAGGTGCTCCGGCGAGCTGATCACCTCGTAGACGACCTCGGGCGCCGCCTCCACCCGGATCTCCCGCTCGATGGTCCGGTCCGCCATCTCACCCACCGTCCTTTCGCAACCTTTGGTTGCCTATGACTGTAGGGCACTCTCGATAGAACCGCAACCATTGGTTGCATGACGGTGAGTGGGAACATTGTGAGGACCTGAACTGTTGTGAAGCTTCACGACACAGGAGCGGGGAGGAACCGCATGTCCTCAGGGATGGCACGCGCGGGCATGGGCGCGTACGGCTGGCGGCGTCAGGATTCGTCCGTGGCCGGGCAGAAGCTCGCCAAGGGCACGCTGCGCCGGATCGCGCGGTTCGCCAAGCCGTACCGCTGGTACATCTCGGTGTTCCTGGTGCTCGTCGTCCTGTCGGCGTTCATGGTCATCGCCTCGCCGCTGCTGTTCAAGAAGATCGTCGACGACGGCATCACCAAGGGGAACGCCGGACTTGTCACCGCGCTCGCGCTGGTGGTGGCACTGCTCGCGGTGGTCGAGGCCGCGCTGGGGCTGATGCAGCGCTGGTTCTCGGCGCGGATCGGCGAAGGGCTGATCTTCGACCTGCGGACCAAGGTCTTCGGGCATGTGCAGCGGATGCCGGTCGCGTTCTTCACCCGGACGCAGACCGGTGCCTTGGTGTCCCGGCTCAACAACGACGTGATCGGCGCCCAGCAGGCGTTCACCTCGACGTTGTCCGGTGTGGTGTCGAACATCATCAGCCTGATCCTCGTGGTCGGCGCGATGCTCGTGCTGAGCTGGCAGTTGACGGTGGTGGCGATCCTGCTGCTGCCGGTGTTCCTGATCCCGGCGCGGATCCTGGGTCGCCGGCTGGCCGCGCTGACGCGTGAGCAGATGAACCTCAACGCCGAGATGTCGACGGCGATGACCGAGCGGTTCAGCGTCGGGGGAGCGCTGCTGGTCACGCTGTTCGGTACGCCCTCGATCGAGAATCGGGACTTCGGTGAGCGGGCCGGACGGGTCCGCGACCTGGGCATCCGGATCGCGATGCTCGGCCGGGTGTTCTTCACCGCCCTCACGCTGGTCGCCGCGCTCGCGACCGCCTTGGTGTACGGCGTCGGCGGCAACCTGGCCGTCCGCGAGGCGCTGACCGTCGGGACCCTGCTGGCACTGGTCGCCTTGCTCGGCCGGCTGTACGGCCCGCTGACCGCGTTGTCGAACGTGCGGGTCGACGTGATGACCGCGCTGGTGTCGTTCGAGCGCGTCTTCGAGGTGCTCGACCTCGAGCCGATGATCAAGGACGCCCCGGACGCCAAGGACCTGCGCAGTGAGCGGGCCGGGGTCGAGTTCGACCACGTGGCGTTCGCCTACCCGACCGCTGAGCAGGTCTCCCTCGCGAGCCTCGAGTCGGTCGCTGTGCTCGACAAGCGGGTGTCCTCGCAGGTGCTCGAGGATGTGAACTTCGTGGTCCAGCCGGGTCAGATGGTTGCCCTTGTCGGCCCATCCGGTGCCGGCAAGACCACGATCACCAACCTGGTGGCCCGCCTGTACGACGTGACCGGCGGAACCGTGCGGGTCGGCGGGCAGGACGTACGCGAGGTGACGCTGCAGTCGCTGCACGACACGATCGGGTACGTCACGCAGGACGCGCACATGTTCCACGACACGATCCGGGCGAACCTCGCGTACGCGAAGCCGGACGCCACCGACGACGAGATGATCGAGGCACTGAAGGCCGCGCAGGTGTGGGAGCTGGTGTCGTCCCTGCCCGACGGTCTCGAGACCGTGGTGGGGGACCGTGGTCACCGGCTGTCCGGCGGTGAACGGCAGCGCCTGGCGATCGCGCGATTGTTGCTGAAGGCACCGCAGATCGTCGTACTGGACGAAGCCACGGCGCATCTGGATTCCGAGTCCGAGGTCGCCGTGCAGCGGGCGCTGGACACCGCGCTCGAAGGGCGTACGTCGCTGGTGATCGCGCACCGGTTGTCGACGGTGCGGAACGCCGACCTGATCCTGGTCGTTGACCGCGGCAACATTGTCGAGCGCGGTACGCACGAGCAGTTGCTCGCCCAGGGCGGGGAGTACGCAGACCTGTACCACACGCAGTTCGCCGAGACCGGGTCCGCGGCCGGCGTCTGAGCGAGCTACTTTGGTTCTGAGGGGTAGTGAGGGGGAGGGGACAATGATCAGACTGGGCTTGGCCCTCGCCGCGGGCTACGCCGGCTACAAGCTCGCGTACCACTCCGAGGACGGCCGCCACTACGGCGAAACCGGCGACCGGACGATCCGCACCACGGTGTCGCTGCTGATGGCCGCCCTCGCGGTCGGCGTCACCTACGCAGTCATGCTCCGGTTCTGACCCGCTACGAGGCGGAGGCCCGCTGCGGGTCGTGCTCCAGCAGGTGCAGGACCGGTACGCCGAGGTGGCGGCGGGCCGAGTTGGTCCAGTCGAGGTGGAAGAACTCGGCCACCACGTGCGGCCGGGTCAGGATGATGACCTCCTGGCCCTGCACGTGCTCCACCGTGGCGATCAGTGCGTCGATCGGACGGTCGTGCGAGATGCCGCCCTCCGCATGCTGCCCGAGGTCGCGCAGCCGCTGGACGCTGCGTCCGCTGCAGCCCTTCGCCTCGGTGTCGATCGCCTTCTGCGCCTCGGCGAGATCCTGGCGCTGACTGGCCAGCCCTGGACCGTACAGATCCGCGGTGCCCAGCGCGCTGATCGAGGCCTCTACACCGGCCTCGGCGTTGTGGCACGGCACGAGCACGTGGTACGTGACGGACTCGGGCATGTCCTGGTGCAGTTCAACGACGCGTTTCGCGTCCGGCGCCGACAGTTCCTGTTCGACGAGCAGTACGACGTCGTACATCGCAACCTCCGGTTCCTACCAGTCGGTATGCCTCCATAGTGCCCCCAAGGTGGCCCGATGTATTCGGTCCTGGCCGAAGCAGCTGCTCAAATGATCAACTGGATCGTTCCAGCCGCCGCCGCCCGTAGGTGCGGAGCGCCCGCAGCAGGTCGACCTGCCGGAACGCGGGCCAGTACAGGTCGCAGAACTCGACCTCCGAGTGCGTCGCCTGCCACAGCAGGAAGTCCGACATCCGGAGCTCCCCACTCGTCCGGATCACCAGGTCGGGATCCGGCAGTTCAGGCAGATAGAGGTGCCGGCCGATCACGTCCTCGCTCAGTTCGTCGGCCACATCCTCCAGCGAACGCCCGGCGACCGCGGCCTCGTCCAGCACAGCCCGTACGGCGTCCACCACCTCGAGACGGCCCGAGTACCCGATCGCGAGCGTCAGGTCACCCGCATCCGTCCGGTCACGCGTCACCTCGACGGCCTCTTTCAGCGCCCGAGCAGTTGTGTCAGGCAACAAATCCAGCTGGCCCGCGACGTGGAGCCGCCACCGGTGGTCACGCCGTACATGCTCGGCCAGGACCGTCTCGGTGAGCTGCATCAGGTAGTCGACCTCGGCCGAGTCACGGCGGCGCATGTTGTCGGCCGACGCGACCCACGCGGTCACGCAGTGGACGCCCGCCTCGGAACACCAACGCAGGAACAACTCCAGATGCTCCGCGCCGAACCGGTGGCCGACCCGCACGTCGTCGTACCCGGCTCGTCGTGCCCAGCGGCGGTTGCCGTCCATCGCGATCGCGATGTGCCGTGGCATCGGCAGTCCGGCCAGTTGGCGTCGCAGGATCCTGGCGTAGACGTCGTACAGGACCTTCATCAGCGTTGGGCGCTGGAGAGTACGTCGGCCAGGTCGAACTTGACCGGCTCCTCGAGTTGTTCGTAGGTGCAGGACTCGGGGGTGCGGTCGGGGCGCCAGCGGACGAACTGTGCGGTGTGGCGGAAGCGGATGCCCTCCATGTGGTCGTAGCGAACCTCGACCACGAGCTCCGGCCGCAGCGGCACGAACGACAGATCCTTGCCCGCCTGCCACCGGCTGCCTTCCGCGTTGCGCGGCGTACGCACGCCTTCCTCCTGCTTCGCCCACGCCCACGGGTGATCGTCGAACGTGGTGACGAGCGGCTGCATCTCCTGGAAGAGCTCCTTGCGCCGCTCGAGCGGGAACGCACCGATCACACCGACGCTCGCCAGCGTGCCGTCGTCGCCGTAGAGCCCGAGCAGTAGCGATCCGATCCGGTCCGGGCCGCTCTTGTGCACGCGGTAGCCGGCGACCACGCAGTCCGCGGTGCGCTCCGGCTTGACCTTGAACATCACCCGCTTGTCCGGCTGGTAGGTGACATCCAACGGCTTCGCGATCAGCCCGTCCAGGCCGGCACCCTCGAACTGCTCGAACCACTCCGCGGCCGTGTCGCGGTTGGTCGTCGCCGGCGTGACGTGGATCGGCGCCTTCACACCGGCCAGCGCATCGATCAGCGCGGTACGCCGTTCCGCGAACGGACGTTCCATGTAGTCGTCGTCACCGAGCGCCAGGAGGTCGAACGCGACGAACCGGGCCGGCGTCTTCTCCGACAGCATGTTCACCCGGCTGGCGGCGGGGTGGATGCGTTGCTGCAACACCTCGAAGTCCAGCCGGTCGCCGGACGCGCCGATCACGATGATCTCGCCGTCGATCGCGCAGCGCTCGGGCAGGTTCGCCTTCACCGCCTCGACCAGCTCGGGGAAGTAGCGCGTCATCGGCTTCTCGTTCCGGCTGCCGATCTCCACCTCGTCCCCGTCCCGGAAGATGATCGAGCGGAACCCGTCCCACTTGGGCTCGTAGCTCATCTCCCCGCGCGGGATCTCCTTCACGGGCTTGGCGAGCATCGGCTTGACCGGTGGCATCACAGGCAGTCGCATCCCGTCATTCTCACCTACAGCCAACTCGTGGGCGATCGGGCGCGTCGAACCGGTGAGGACGAAATGACCAACTCGGGAGGTTGATCATGAAGATCAAGGGTCTATCCAGGGCCGGCGGGATGGCGGCCGCGCTCGCGGTTGCCGCCCCGCTCGTGCTCGGCGGTTCGGCGGCTCCGGCCGTTGCGGCCAGTGCTCAGACGACCGCCTCGTGCGGTGCGTCGGTCGCTCGGCTGGATGCGGTCACCTACGCGGATCGATTGGTCCGCGCCTGGGGTCGCGGCGACACGAGAATGACAGCTTGTTACGGCACGACCGAGGTCACGCGTGCGCTGTTCGCGCAGGCGTCGCCGGGTGGGATCCACTGGCGCCGGGTTTCCGCGGAAGGTGCGGCCGGGACGATCTATGTGACGTACCACGACGACGCCCGCGGCGGGAATCTCACGCTCGGGGTGGCCAACGCCGCGCCGGAGCTGCGCGGGCCGGATGGCTGGCACGCCGCCAGAGTCGTGAGCTTCGCCAACGAACCGCGTGCCTGGAACGCCGTGCAGTGGTCCGACAACCTGGTCCGCGCATGGGGCCGTGGCGACACGAAGTGGATGTCGTACTACGCGACGTCCGCGGTGACGAAGGCATTGACACAGATCGCCGCATCCGGCGGACCGTCCTGGCGCCGGATCGCGACTGAAGGTGCGGCGGGTACGACGTACCTGACGTACCGCAACGACGCCAACGGTCACCAGTTGGTCGTCGGGATCTCGAACATCGGGCTCTCGCAGGGCGACGCGCACGTCGCCTACCGGATTCAGTACCGCTGAGCTGGTCCCCGGCCGCCCCCGGGAAGCGGTGGACAGTGAACCGGACCGGACCGGACAATGCAGAGATGACATCGGTTCCGGCGGAGGGCACGCGTCCGTCGGACGCCGAGCGGGATCGTGCCCTGGCCATCCTGCGCGACGGCGCCGGGACCGGGCGGCTGTCGCACGACACCTTCGTCCGCCGGATGAACTTCGTCCTGCGCGCCCAGAGCCGCGGCGAACTGGCCGACGCCATCCGCGACCTGCCTCGCGAGGAGCCCCGCGTCACCAGCCGGCTCCGGGACTTCCGGTCCCGGCTCCCCCGGCTGGAAGTCATCCGCAGCCCCAGCCCGACCCGGCCACCAGCGCGGGTGGAGGGCTGGCCGGGTGCCGGTAACCCTGCGGAGCCGAGCGGGGTCGTCGGTGCCTGGTTCGGGTTCCTCGAGCGGCTCGGTTCCCTTCCGCGGGTTGGCGTCGTGCAGAAGACGCCCGCTCTGCCGCCGCCCGGGCTCGCGTTGCCGGCGCCAGGCTCGCCGACGGTCCGGATCGGACGGGGGCCCGGCGCGTCGCTGCGCTTGGCCGACCTGTCCGTGTCCCGGTTCCACGCGGAGTTGCGGTACGTGAAGGACGGATGGATGCTGCGCGACCTCGGCTCGATGAACGGGACCCAGGTCAACGGCCTCCGGCTCACCACCGCGGTCCGGGTCCGGCCGGGCGACCACGTCCGTTTCGGCGCGGTGGCGTACGTACTCACCTGGACCGATCAGCCCGAATAGTTGCATCCGGTACTTGGGTACAGGTTTACCGTCGATCTCATGACCGATCACCTCGCCTGGGCTCCGGCCGCCTGCACCCTGCCGACCGCGGAGCAACCACTCCGGGTCGCGGAGTTCGACCAGCTCTTCGCCGACCATCTCCGCAGTGCCAACCGCCTCGACCCTCGGACGCTCGACCTGACGCTCGCAGCGGAAGCCCGCGATGCCACCGCGGACCTGACCGCCCGCGAGTCCGAGTGCTGCTCGTTCTTCGCCTTCACCCTCACCGATACGACCGACGGCCAGTTCCACCTGCAGATCGGCGTACCGCCCACCCAGGTCGCCGTACTGGATGGCCTGGCGGATCGGCTGCCGTCGTGAGATCCGGCGAGGTGGCGGCAGCCGCCGGCGTGAACCTCCAGACGCTGCGGTACTACGAACGTCGCGGGCTGCTCGACGAGCCCGTACGGAGTCTCGGCGGGCATCGCGTCTACCCGGAGGCCGCGGTCACCACGTTGCGCGTGATCAAGGCGGCGCAGCGACTCGGGTTCACGCTGACGGAGGTGTCCGAACTGCTCGACACGGCCAGGCATCGGCATGCGCTCGGCGAGGGAGCCGGGCTGCAGGCACGGGCTCAGGAGAAGCTGACCGATGTGGAAGCGAAGATCGCCGACCTCACCGTCATCGCGGAGACCCTGCGCGCGGGTATCGCGGCCGGCTGTGACGACCTGCAGACTTGTGCGGGCGACCCCAACTGCCCGCTGCCGTTCACCGAGCTCGGCCAGGGGGAGCGTTTGTGACCGTACTGCGGTCTGTTGCGCTCTTCGTGCTGGCCGCGCTGGCCGAGATCGGTGGTGCCTGGCTGGTCTGGCAGGGATGGCGTGAGCATCGTGGCCTGTGGTGGATCGCGGGTGGCGTGATCGCGCTCGGCGCCTACGGGTTCGTCGCGACGTTCCAGCCGGATCCGAACTTCGGCCGCATCCTCGCGGCGTACGGCGGTGTGTTCGTGGCCGGCTCGCTCGCGTGGGGGATGGTGGTCGACGGCTTCCGCCCGGACCGCTGGGACCTCCTCGGTGCCGCGATCTGTCTCGTCGGCGTCGTCGTGATCATGTACGCGCCGCGCCACTCCTGACCGTCAGCGATCGGCGATGATGCGGCCGCCCTCGAGGAACGGGTCGAACGCCCCGTGGGCCGTCGTACCGTCCTTGGCCGGGATGACCTCCTTGGAGTACTGCGCGATGTACACGCGCCGGTTCCGGTCGGTCAGGTTCGCCCCGCTGCGGTGGATGACGACGCTGGAGAACACCACGATCGAGCCCGCCTTCGCGGTCATCGGGACGCCGGGATCCGAGCCGAAGTAGCAGACCATGTCGTTGAGTTCCGGGTCCTGGATGTGCTTGATGTACGACTTGATGCCGGACCGCGAGTACGGCAGCAGGTAGACCGAGCCGTTCTCCTCGGTGACGTCGTCGAGGGCGATCCAGCAGGTGAGGTAGGGGTCGTGGTCCTCGTGCACGTAGCCGGAGTCCTGGTGCCAGGCGAACGCCGTGTTCGGGTCGCCGGCCTTGATCACGTACTGCTCCCAGAACAGGAAGGCGTCGTCGCCCAGCGTCGCCCGGCAGATCTCGGCCATCGTGTCGCTGAACAGGAACTGCCGCAGCTCGGGCCGGTCCTGGTAGATCATGCTGCTGAAGTACCGCTTGCCCCGGTGGTTGATGCCGAGCGAGTCGGTGCCGGCTTCGTCCATGGCGGCGTCGAGCTTGTCGATCGAGTACTGCGCTCCGCCGCGCAGCAGCTCGAGTTGCTCGTCGGTGAGCACGCTGTCCAGCACGAAGTAGCCCTCGTCGCGGAACTGTGCCAGGTGCTGGGGCGTGATCAGGTCGGTCGAGGTCGTCATGCGGTCCTCCGGTCGGTCGGCTCGTTCCTGCCCTCCAAACGCTAGGGCGGCAGGGACCGGCAGAGAATGTCTTCGCGCGACCGTGGCATGAACATTTTGGCGTACCGTGGCCGGCATGGCGGAGCGGACGGTCGTCGCGATCTCCGACGGGCCGGTGACCAGGCTCGGTCAGATCGTGCTCGCGGGCGAACTGGTCGACGACGAGCCGATCATGCCGTCGACGCTGCGGGTGATGGACGCCTACGTGCTGTCGGTGCTGATCGGAGGCGAGGGCAACTATCGCGACGCGGACGGGCGGGACGAGCGGATCACGCCGGGCGCGCACACGATCGTGCCGCCCGGGTTCCCGCACACGTACGGCACCGATGCGGGGGAGCGGTGGACGGAGTTGTTCGTCGTCTTCACCGGACCGCTGTTCGACTCGCTGGCCCACCTGGCCGGCGCCGGCCCGCGGTACCCGGTGCCGCCGCCGTCGATCGAGGCGCTGCGCACCGTACTGCGCTCGCCGCCGCGGACGCGCCGGGTCGCGGAGCATCAGTTGCTGGCGCTGGCCGACTGGCTGATCGACACCGACGACACCGCGGACAGTCCCGACGTGAGCATGGAGATCGTGGACGCGATGGGCCGGCTGGCCGACGACCTCACCGCGAGCACGGACCTGGCGACGGTTGCCGCCGAGTCGGGGCTGAGCTACGACACGTTCCGGCGCCGGTTCGCGGAACAGGTCGGCCAGACGCCGGCGGCGTACCGGAGTGTGCGTCGGCTCCAGGCCGCGGCCACGCTGCTGCGGCTGACCGACCTGACCCACCGGGAGATCGCGCGGACCCTCGGTTTCTCGGACGAGTTCCACCTGTCACGCCGGTTCCGGTCCCACTTCGGTGTGTCGCCGCGCGAATACCGTCGGTCCTGAGATCCGCCTTGACACCTCGCGTGTAGTGAGATGGGGTGGTCTGAAACCGGTTTCAGACCAAACGCCCTGGAGGACTGATGAGCACCGGCACCACCGCCCGCGAGAACTGGGAGCAACGCATCGCGAGTCGTTCCGACGAGCGCGAGACCGTCCCCGTGCCGCAGTTGCCGCCGCCCGCCGGCCTGACCGTCGTCGAGGGCCTCGGACACGTGCTGCTGCGCTGGGAGCCGGTGGAAGGCGCGATCGGCTACCTCGTGCACCGTGCGCCGGCCGGTTCGCCGCACGCGGACCTGGAGCCCGTCGACCACCTCGGCGGTGACGTCCTGTCGGTCCCGGAGACGTGGTACGTCGACACCACCGGCGAGCCCGGCACCACCTACGACTACGCCGTCGCCTCGGTGCCGACCGTGACCGAGCACGGCGAGGTGAGCGAGCCGGTCACCGCCACCGCCAAGCCCGCGGACGGAAGCGTCCCAGTGATCGATCTGACCGTCGCCACGGCAGCGGACGGCACGCCGCTCGCGAAGCCCTGGCAGCCGATGATCGGCAGCGAGCGGCTGAGCCAACTGCTGTGCACCGACACCTCCGGCGGCCAGGTGATCGGGACCGAGCTGGAAGCCGCGCTGCGTCGGGTCCACGACGAGATCGGCGTCTCGACCGTGCGCGCGCACGCGATCCTGCACGACGACCTCGGCGTCTACCGGGAGGTCGACGGCGAACCGGCGTACGACTTCGGCCGGATCGACGAGGTGTACGACAAGCTGCTCGCGATCGGCCTGCGCCCGTGCGTCGAGCTCGGCTTCATGCCGCGCGACCTGGCCGGCGACCCGGACCGCACGGTCTTCGAGTACGGCGGCATCATCTCGCCGCCGAAGGACTGGGACCGCTGGTCGGACCTGATCGGCTCGCTGGTGCGGCACCTGATCGACCGGTACGGCGCGGACGAAGTACTGCACTGGGACTTCGAGGTGTGGAACGAGGCCAACCTCGAGGTCTTCTGGTCCAGCTCCCGCGACGAGTGGATGCGCCTGTACGACGTGACGGCCGCGGCGGTGAAGGCGGTCGACCCGCGGCTCGCGGTGGGCGGACCGTCCTCGGCGGCCGCCGGGTGGGTGGACGAACTGCTGGAGCACACCAGCCGGTCCGGAGCGCCGGTCGACTTCGTCACCACTCACACCTACGGCAACTCGCCGCTCGACCTGCGGCCGACGCTGGCCCGGTACGGCAGTACGGCGCGGATCCTGTGGACCGAATGGGGCGTCACCCCGACGCATTTCAACCCCGTCAACGACAGCGTCTCCTCGGCGACGTTCCTGCTGCACGGGATGCGTTCGGCGTCGGGCCGGCTGGACGCGCTGTCCTACTGGGTGGCGAGCGACCACTTCGAAGAGCTCGGCCGGCCGCCGCGCCTGCTGCACGGCGGGTTCGGGCTCATCACCGTCGGCGGGATCGCCAAGGCGCGCTACCACGCGCTGCATCTGCTGTCCCGGCTCGGCGACACCGAGCTGCCGGTCACGGCGTCCGGCGACGGCGCCGACGGCCTGGTGCAGGCGTGGGCCTCACGCCATGACGACGGCAGCCTGAGCATCCTGGTCTGGAACCACACGCTGGACCAGGGCAAGGCCAGTGGCGACTCGGCCCTCCGCCGTACCGTCCGGCTGCACGTCCAGGACGGCGGTACGGCGCGAGTCACCCGGCTGGACGCGGACCACGGCGACATCGCGACCCTTGCCGACCGGATCGGCGTACAGGACTGGCCGACGGACGAGCAGTGGGACGAACTGCGTCGCGCCGACCAACTGGTGGCCGAGCCCGTCGAACTCACCGCCGGAGTCCTCGAGCTCGACCTGCCGCAGCCGTCGGCAGTCCTGATCCAGATCACTGGCTGATCCCGTTCCCGGGCGCGTGGTTCAGGCGATCTCTCGCGCGCCCGGGCGGGGGATGGCGGCCAGCAGCTTGCGGGTGTAGGGGTCCTTGGCCTCGCCGATGACCTCGAGCGTCGGGCCGCGCTCCACCATCACGCCCTGGTTCAGCACCATCACCTCGTCGGCGAGCAGCCGGGCGCTGAGCAGGTCGTGAGTGATGTAGAGCATGGCGATGCCACGGTCGCGGACCAGCTTGTCGAGCAGCGCGATGATCTCGGCGCGGATGGACACGTCGAGCATCGAGATCGGCTCGTCGGCGACGACCACCTCGGGCTCGGGTGCCAGCGCCCGTGCGATGACCACACGCTGACGCTGCCCGCCGGACAGCTGGTGCGGCAGCTTGTCCAGGTACTGCTCCGCCGGGCTCAACCCGACTGTCTCCAGCAGCTCGGCGGCCCGTGCGCGGGCCTGGGCACCGGTCAGACCGAGGTGGTTGCGCAGCGGCCGGCTGAGTGCATACGCCACGGTCCGCGTCGGGTTGAGGGCGGAGAACGGGTCCTGGAAGACCAACTGGACATGCCGCCGGTACTTCCGCAGCGCCCCGCGTCCCAGGTGGTCGACCGACTCGTCTTTGAACCGGATCGATCCGGTGGTCGGACGCTCCACGCCGGTGAGGATGCGGGCGATCGTCGTCTTGCCCGAACCGCTCTGGCCGACCAGCGCGGTGACCTGGCCCGGTCGCAGCGCGAACGACACGTCGTCGACGGCCTGAGTGAGAGACGTGTTCAGCCCGCGCCTGGTCTTGTAGACCTTGCTGAGACCGTCCACCACGAGCACCGGCTCCGCCTCGATCCGCTCCGACAAGCCGGCGGCGAACACCTGATCTCGGCGGCGCAGCTCCGCTGCCTGCTCCAGTACGACGCGGGCGTCGCCGGACTGCTCGACGAGCAGGCACCGCACCTGGCCGAGACTCGCGGGCAGCAGTTCGGGATGCACGGTCCGGCAGGCGTCCACCGCCACCGGGCAGCGCGGCTGGAACAGGCAGCCGGCGTGTGACTGCGACAGGTCCGGCGGCCGGCCCGGGATGAACTCGACCTCGACGACGTGGTCCCGCGGGTCGGCGTACGAACCCAGCAGGCCGGCACTGTACGGGTGCAGGTGGCGCGTCACCATCTCCGCGGCCGGCTGGTCCTCGACGATCTCCCCGGCGTACATCACCATCACCCGGTCGGCCAGCTCCATCACGGTGCCGAGGTCGTGGCTGATGAACAGTACGGCGAAGCCGAGCCGTGCCTGCAGCTCGCGGAGCCGGTCGAGTATGTCGCGCTGCACCACGACATCCAGCCCGGTGGTCGGCTCGTCGAGCAGCACGAACCGCGGTTCGAGAGCCAGCGCCAGTGCGAGCGCGACCCGCTGCTTCATGCCGCCGGACAGCTCGTGCGGGAACCGGCTCAGCGCCGACCGGTCCAGCGACACCATCTCGAGCAGCTCGGTGGCGCGGGCGTCGACGTCCAGGTCGTTGCCCAGGGCATCAGAGTGGGCCTCGAACGTGTCGGCGAACTGGCGCCGCACGGTGATCACCGGGTTGAGCGAGTTCATGCTCGACTGGAAGACCGTGGACAGGTCGACCCAGCGCAGCGCCCGCAGTTCGTCCTCGGGCGTCGTCGTCACGTCCTGCCCGTCGAACCTGATCGTCCCGCCGGTGATCGCGGCCGGCCGGTCGAGCAGCCGCAGTACGGCGTTGCCGAGCGTCGACTTGCCGCACCCGGACTCGCCGAGCAGGCCGACGAACTCGCCGTCGTGGACCTCGAAACTGACCCGGTTCACCGCCCGGACGGCGGCGGAGTCGCGTGGGCTGTACGTGACGCTCAGGTCGCTGACCTCGAGCAGAGCCATGTCAGTCCTCCCTCAGGTGCGGGTTGCTCAGCGCGTCGATGCCGAAGTTCATCAGCGTGAACGAGGTGATCAGCAAGGCCAGTACGAGTCCGGGCGCCACCAGCCAGGCCCACTGGCCGGTGGTCAGTGCGCCACCGAGGCTGGCCTGGTTGAGCATGGTGCCCCAACTGACGGTCTGCGGATCGCCGAGCCCGAGGAAGGCCAGACCGGCCTCCGCGCCGATCGCGCCGAGCGCGGCGCCCATGAAGCCGACCACGATCAGCGAGATCATGTTCGGCACGATCTCGAACGCGATGATCCGGGCTGTGCTGTCGCCGGCGAACTTCGCCGCGGTGATGTAGTCCCTGGTCCGCAACGTGATGATCTGGGCGCGTTTGATCCGGGCGCCGTACGCCCAGCCGGTCACGGTGATGACGATGATGATCAGCCCGAGACCCTTCACCGGGGCGTAGCCGGCCAGCACGATCATCAGCGGCAGCACCGGTACCACCAGGCCGAGGTTGATGAAGAACGAGAGCACCTCGTCCACCACACCTCGCAGGTATCCGGCGGTGAGACCGACGGCCATCGCGATGAGCGTGCTCAGCACACCGGCCACCAGCCCGACGATGAGCGAGGTGCGAGCGCCGTACACGAGTTGGGAGAACACGTCCTCACCCCGTGCCGTGGTGCCCAGCCAGTGCGCGGCGGTCGGCCCCTCGGACGCGCCGAACTCGTCGAGCCGCGGGCCGTACGGCGCGATCACCGGAGCGAGTACGGCGATCACGACGAACGCCGCCAGCATCAGCATGCCCACCCGGCACTTCCCGTTGCGCCACAGGATCACGAACCAGCCAGGCAGCCGGCTGGACGCGTCGGCGTCCAGCGCGGTGACCCGCAGAGCCTCTGTGTCGATGGTTTCCGGAGTGGTCGTCATACGGCCTCCGCCCGTCGTACTCGCGGATCCAGGAAGCCGTACGTCACGTCGGCCAGGAAGTTCGCGGTCAGTACGCCGATCGTGGTGAACAGGAACAATGCCTGCATCAGCGGATAGTCCTTGTTCGACACCGCCTCCAGCAGCAGCCGGCCGAGCCCGGGATAGTTGAAGATCGTCTCGACCAGCACGGTTCCGCCCAGCAGGCTGCCGAGTGCGATCGCGAACCCGGTGACGTTCGGCAGGATCGCGATCCGGGCGCCGTACGTCAGCGCGATCCGCCGCCGCGGCAGTCCCTTCGCCCGGGCCAGCCGGGCATAGTCCTCGCCGAGGGTCTGGACCATGTTGTTGCGCATCCCGATGATCCAGCCGATCGGTCCGGTGATCAGCAGCGCCACCGCCGGCAGCACGCTGTGCTGGAACGCGTCGGACACGAACAGCCAGGTCCAGCTCGGACTGCTGCCACCGCCGTACCCGCCGCCGTCGGGGAACCAGTTCAGCGTGATGGCGAACACGAAGATCAGCAGTAGCGCGAGCCAGAAGAACGGCAGCGTGCCGACGAACGTCGACCCGAGCGTGATGACCGAGTCGACCCGCGAGTTCCGCCGGTACGCCGCCCACGCGCCGAGCAACGTGCCGATCGCGAACGACAGCAACTGTGTGACACCGACCAGGATCAGCGTCCACGGCAGTGCACTGCTGATCATTGCCGTCACCGTGTACGGGAAGTACGAGTACGACACCCCGAAGTGCCCGGTGCAGATGGCGCCCAGATAGTCCCAGTACTGCGACAGCAGGTTGCCGTCGGGAGTCCCGAGCAGTTTGCGGATGGCCTCGAGCTGGGCCGGGTTGACCGCCGTGGTCTCACCCTGCAGGCGGTTCAGCAACGCCTGGGCCGGATCCCCCGGCTGGAGCCGGGGGATCAGGAAGTTCAGCGTCACCGCCGCCCACAGGGTGGCCAGGAAGAACCCGGCCCGCCGGACGAAGTACAGCATCGGCGGTCAGCTCCCGGACGACGGGACGAGGTGGGTCAGCACGACCAGGCCGTTGCCGCCGTCGGCGTACGGGTTCTGCTCGTTCGGCCAGCCCTCGGCCTTCTTGGTGTCGTACTGGAACCACTTGGCGCCGTACCAGATCGGGATCATCGGGACCTGGTTCATCATGATGTCGACCAGTCCGGCGACGGCCTGCTTCTGGGTGCCCTCGTCCGGCGAGGTCTCCAGCTGGCCGAGCAGCTCGTCGGTCTTCGGGTCCTGCCAGCGGATCTCGTTGCTGTCGGCCTTCTTGCCGATCGGCGCGGTGCGGGCACTGTTCAGCGGGTCGCTGAAGTTGGCGTACATGTTGCAGCCGCCGCCGTGGACGCCGAACATCATGTCGTAGTTGCCGGTGGCCCGTTCCTGGTCGTGCGCCTCCGGCGTCGGGGTGTCCTTGGTGACGTTGAAGCCGAGCGCGGTCAGGTTCTTGATCAGGATGTCAGCGGCCGCGACCCAGTCGACGTACGAGCCGGGCACCTTGAAGCTGAAGGAGATCGGCTTGCCGTCCTTGCCGAGCCGGTGGCCCTTGGAGTCCTTGGCGTAGCCGGCGTCGGTGAGCGCCTTGTCTGCTGCGGCCGGGTCGTACTTGATGCGGCCGTCGTCGGCCAGACCCTGCGGCAGCCAGTCCTTCTGGCCCGGCACGACGAGGCCGCTCTGGCTGGCCTGGGTGACGTAGCCGAGCTGGGCCCGGTCGATGACCTGCTGGTGGTTGAACGCCGTGGTCAGGGCCTTGCGGAACGCCACATCGTTGAACGGCGTCTCGGTCAGGTTCATGTACACGCTGATCACGCCGCCCGGTGCGTACCAGTAGTGGTGGTTCTTCGGGTCGCGGTCGACGTAGGCCTTCTTGATGTCCTGGACGAACATCGCGTTGGTGTCGTACTCGCCCCGGCTGAGCTTGAGCTGCTCGACCTGGCCACCGGCGTCGGCCTTGTTGAACCGCAGTTCCTTGACCTTGATCTTGTCGGCCTGCCAGTAGTCCGGGTTCCGCTCGACGACGAGCTGGCGTGGATTGAACGACTTCAGCTTCATCGGCCCGGTGCCGACCGGGGCGGTCGCGTTCGTGAACGTCGTCGGGTCCGCGACCTTCGACCACACGTGCTCCGGCACGATCCGTACGTCACTCACCAGGGTGAATACGGAGGCGGCCGGCTTCTTGAACGACATCGTCACCTTGTTGCCGTCGGCCTTCACCGCCGACAGGTACGTCCACACGCCCCTGAGGTCGAGGGCGGTGTACTTCTTGATCATGTTGAAGGTGAAGGCGACATCAGCGGCGGTGAACGGCTTGCCGTCGTTCCACTTCACGCCGTCGCGGACCGTGTAGACGAGCGTCTGCGGGGCGGTCCACTGGTACGACGTCGCCAGCCAGGGGAGTGCCTTGCAGCTGTAGCCCTCGACGTACATCAGCGGCTCGTAGATGTAGTCGGCCGCGCTGAGCTTGGTGGTTTCGAGATACGGGTTGTAGTTGGGCTTCGGTGCGGCGCCGCCGCCGAAGTCGCCGTAGTTGAGGAAGTCGACCATCCCGTCGCCGGAACTGGCCGTGGTCTGGCCTTCGGTACCGGTACAGCCGGCGAGTAGCAGGCTGACGCCTGCCACTGCGGCGATGAGGGTCTTCAGCCGTGCTCGTCTCGTCATCGGGAGTCCTCCTCAGGGTGTGTCCGGCCGCGGCCGGACGTTGGCGGTTTCCCCCCATCGATCCCCGTACCTTCGATCCCCTCAGCTCGGCAGGATCAGGGCACACCCCCGCAGCCGCACGAGCTGCGCAGCACCAGCTCGGTCGGTAGCACGATGTCGCCGGCCGGCTGGTCGAGCGGGTCGGCCAGCAGCCGGGCCGTGGTCGCGGCCAGTTCGCGGATCGGCTGCCGGATCGTCGTCAGCGCGGGCCGCACCAGGGCGGCCATCGGCATGTCGTCGAAGCCGGTGATCGCGACGTCCTGCGGCACCCGCAGCCCGCGGCCGAGCGCGCTGAGCAGGAGTCCGAGCGCCGTTTCGTCGTTCGCGCAGACGACCGCATCGGGCCGGTCGTCGCGATCGAGCAACTGCTCCGCGGCGATCGCGCCGTCGGACTGCTGCAGTCCGACCCGGATCGGCTCGGCCGGCGGTTTGCGGCGGGCCGTCTTGTGCGCGGCGAGGAACGCCTGCCAGCGGGCTGTCACGTCGGGGGAACCGTCGGGCGTGCCGACGAAGGCCAACCGGCGATAGCCGTGGTCGACCAGCAGGTGCCGCGTGAGGTCCTTCACTGTGTCGTTGGCGGCGCTGACCGAGGCCTGCGCCGGACCGGCCTCGCTGGCCATCACCACGACACGGATCTGCTCGGCCACCTTGGCGATCGTGTCGGTCGACACTGTCCCGCCATGGATGGCCATGCCGTCCACCCGGTCGGCCAGGTCGAGCACGGTGGCGTCGGTGTCGGCGCGCGAATGCGACGCCAGCACCAGCACGCTGTCGCCCGTCTCCAGCGCCTCGGCCTCGAAGCCTTGGATGAGCTCGGAGAAGTACGGCCCGGACAGGCCCGGAAACACCAGGCCCAACGCGCCGTGCCGGCGCTCGGCCAGCGCACGCCCGAAGTGGCTGGGTTTGTACCCGTGCTCCTCGATCACCCGCAGGACCCGGTCACGGACCTCGGGGGAGACCGGGGTCGTGCCCCTCGAGACGCGCGACACGGTCGCGGGGGAGACGCCCGCGATCTCGGCGACCCGGCGGAGCGTGACACGGCTGTTGCCCATCGGCTGAACTCCCGTTACGGTTGAAACCGGTTTCATGAGACCGGTTTCACGACCATAACCACGACCGCGCCCAGAGGCAACAGGTCGGCGCGGCGACCCGGAACGATCCAGACCCGGCGAGGACGTGACTGTGACGACATCTGCCCGATCCCTATCGATACTGCCCCGATCGATACGCCTGGAACGGCGCCGCATCCTGGTGGACGGCGTACCGCGGATCTTGATGGCAGGGGAGGTGCACTACTTCCGGCTGCACCGCGAGGACTGGGCCGACCGGCTCGACAAACTCGCCGCCGCAGGCTGCGACGCGGTGGCCAGCTACATGCCGTGGATCGTGCATGAGACCGCGTCCGGCGAGGTCGACCTGACCGGCGCCACCAGTGAGTACCGCGACCTGATCGGATTCCTCGAACTGGCCGCCGAGCGTGACCTGCTGGTGATCGCCCGGCCGGGCCCGTTCGTGATGGCCGAGTTGAAGAACGAAGGCGTGCCGTTCCGGATCTACCGCGACCACCCGGACGCCGTACCACTGGGATGGGACGGCAAGCCGGCCAGTACTGCGACCCTGGACTACCTCGAGCCCGGGTACCTCGCCGAGGCCGAGCGGTGGTACGCCGCGATTATGCCGGTACTCGCGGAACGCCTTGTCAGCAAGGGCGGACCGGTCGCGGCGGTCCAGCTGGACAACGAGGTCGGCATGCTCTCGTGGGTCACGAACACGCCGGAGTTGACCGACCGTACGCTGGCAGACCTTGCCACCTGGGCCGAGCGGACCTGGGGTCGTGAGGGCAGCGTTGATCGGTACGGCGCCGACCCGGGCGACACCGATCGTTGGGCGGAGTGGTGGCGCGCCGGCGGCACCGGCGGTGGCACGGAGAGCCAGCAACTCGCGCTGCACCACGACCTCGGTGCGCATCATCGCGACCGCTATGCGCGGTACCTGTTGCGGCTGCGCGACGTCGCCCTGCAGCACGGCGTCGACGGCGTACCGTTCATGGTCAATCTCCACGGCACGTACGCCGGACGCGGCCGGCACTTCCCGATCGGCATCAGCCAGCTCTCGAAGGCGTATGCCGGAGTGCCGCAGACGACCTCGGGATCCGATCACTACATGGGCGAACTGACCGTCGAGAAGGTGCCGGACCTGTATGTCATGAATGCCTTCATGGCCGCGGTCCACGACGCCGACCAGCCGATCACGTCGCTCGAGTTCGAGGCCGGGACGGGCGACTACGGCGAGGACCTGAGCTCGCTGACCAGCCCGGAGACCGCCGAGCTGAAGACGCGGCTGTGTGTTGCCCAGGGCAACCGGTTGATCAACTACTACCTCTTCGCCGGCGGGCACAACCCACCGCTGGACGAACCGGTTGGCGACGGCAACGACCGGATCGCGTTCACCGGCGAGCGGCACGGCTTCGCGGCCCCGGTCGACCCGGAGGGCCGGCTGAGCCAGACCTACGCAGGTACGGCGAGCGCGGTGCGGGCGGTCCATGGTGCCGAGCACCTGCTGGCCGACATGGACGAGGAGTACGACGACGTCGTGCTCGGCTACGTGCCGGACCACTACCTGACCGAGTACCACCACCCGGACTCCGCCGTACGCCGTGACCAGGTCGGCGAACTGGAGCGCTACCGAGGGATGGGGCCGCGCGACATCCTCGCCCGCGCCCTGCTGCTCGGCGGCTACTCCTTCGGCGCGGTCGACCTGTCCGGTACGCCGACCTCGGCCGGGGCCGATCTGGATCCGGCCGGGCCGGTGGTCGCGCTGGCGACGCCGCCGGTACTGAGTCGCGCGATCCAGGAGCGTCTGGCCGCATACGTCCGGGCCGGTGGCAGGCTGCTGCTGCACGGCCGGGTCCCGGTCACCGACGACGACGGTACGCCGTGCACGGTGCTGGCCGACGAGCTCGGTGTGAAGGTCGACGGCACCATTCAGGGCTCCCCGCACCTGTTCCCGTCGGTGCGTGCGATCGCCTGGGCCGGCGACCAGCCGGAGGTCCGGGTCGGAATGATGGAGCACCTGGTTGCGCCGGACGCAGAGCCGCTGGCCGTCGATGTCGCGACCGGTGCGCCGGTCGCGGTGGCGCTCGCCGGTGGACGGGTCGTGGTGATGGCCTGCGACTATCCGTCCCACCTGGACTTCTGGCGGCTGGTGTGGGAGCGGATCGGCGTCCGCCGCCGGATCATTGCTGAGGGCAACACTCCTGGTCTGGTGACGACGAGCACGGCTGATGCCACCGGTCAGCGGCTGGTGCATCTGATCAACGTCGCGCCGGTGCCTCAGACGTTCACGCTGACTGTTGACGACGTACCCCTCGAGCTCCAGCTCGGCGCTCGCGAAGGGCTGATCCTGCCGGTCGGCGTGCGGCTCGACGACGCGGTACTGCGCTGGTCCACCGCCGAGCTGGACGGGCCCGGCGACGGGTCGACCGTGGTGCTGC
Organism: Kribbella sp. NPDC049227; assembly: GCF_043197265.1. Classification (NCBI taxonomy): domain Bacteria; kingdom Bacillati; phylum Actinomycetota; class Actinomycetes; order Propionibacteriales; family Kribbellaceae; genus Kribbella; species Kribbella sp. NPDC049227. The sequence continues at coordinate 1,098,751 of NZ_JBICST010000003.1, forward strand.
GGCGTCCGGCCGGCCCGGGCCGCGCGCTGATCGAGACCACTCGGAATGTCTCTGTCGACGGCGATGCCGCCGTGAGCCGGACCGCGGAGGGCTGGCTCATCACCTGGCCCGCCGGCCCGGCCGGCGACCGCCTGACCTTGCGCCTCTCCTAGGGAAGGAACCCGCCACGATGACTTTGTCCATCGGTGTGCTCGGACTCGGAAGTGTGTTCTCCGGCCCGTACGCCTCCTTGATCACCAAGCTCGAGCAGGAAGGGCGCGTGCGGCTGACCGCGGGCTACGACCCCGATCCGGACAAGCGGTCCGTGGCCGCGGACCGGTTCGGGATCGATACGTCGGCCGACCGGCCGGAGGACCTGATCGGCCGCGACGACCTCGACATCGTGCTGGTCCTCACCAGCATGAACCAGCACGGCTCACTGGCGCGTGCGGCCCTCGAGGCCGGCAAGCATGTGCTCGTCGAGAAGCCGATGTCCACATCGCTGGAGGACGCTCGGGCGCTGCTCGAGGCCGCCGCCGTCGCACCGGGGCAGCTCGTGTGTGCTCCGCACATCGTGCTGTCGCCGACGTACCGGGAGATGCACCGGCGGGTCCGCGACGGCGAGATCGGCGACCTCCACCTGGCCCGGGCCCGGTACGGCTGGTCAGGCCCGTGGTGGGGCCGGTGGTTCTACGAGGCCGGCGGCGGTGCTCTGTTCGACCTCGGCGTGTACAACCTGACGAGTCTGTGCGGGTTCTTCGGCCCGGTCCGGCGAGTCACCGCCATGGTCGGCACCGCCATACCGAAGCGCGAGATCAACGGCGAGCTCGTGACGGTCCGCGCCGACGACAACGCGCAGATCACGCTCGACTTCGGCAACGCCCGCTTCGCCACGATCACGACCGGGTTCACCATGCAGCAGTACCGGTCGCCGGCGATCGAGCTGTACGGCGCCAACGGCGTACTGCAGCTGCTCGGCGACGACTGGGCGCCGAACGGGTTCGAGCAGTGGTCGAACGACCGTGGATCCTGGGAGGTGTTCGGCGAACGCGACCCGAACTGGCCCTGGACCGACGGCCTGCGGCATCTCGTCGAGAACGTCGAGAACAGTACGCCGACCGTCACCCGGCCCGAGCACGCCTACCACGCACTCGAGGTGATGCTCGCCGCCAAGCGCTCCGCCGAGGAGGGCCGGGTGATCGACGTGACGAGCCCCTTCCCGGACCTCGACTACGACACCCCCACCCGCCCTGCCGGCGACGCCCACGCCAACCACGACCCCCGCACCGGCTGAGGCGCTGCCCCCGAGCGCCTCAGCCGGTGCTCAGGGGATCAGCACGACCTTGCCGGTCGTCGACCGGGACTCGAGAGCGCGGTGTGCCGCGGCGGCCTCGGACAACGGGAACGTAGTCGTGAGCGCTTCCCAGCGTCCGGAGAAGGTCTCCTCCAACGCCGCTTTCTCGAGCTCCCGGAGCCGGGGTGTCAGCTTCGGCCCGATCGCCCAGGTGGCGGTCAGCCCGCGGTTCATCAGATCCTCGGTGGTGAGCCGGATCGGCCCGCCTCCGGACCACCCGAACATCAGCACCCGCCCGCCGACCCCGAGCAACTCGAAGGCCCGCTGGCCGCTATCACCGCCGACCCCGTCGAGCAGCACCGTCACGGCGCGGTCGCCGAGATCCGACCGGAGCACACTCACCCAGTCCGGATCGCGGTAGTCGACCGCGTAATGCGCCCCGAGGTCCCGGACCAGCCGCACCTTGGCCGGCCCACCCGCCAGGCCGATCACAGTCGCCCCGACGTTGCGGGCAGCCTGGACCACGTAGCTCCCAATCCCACCGGCGGCCGCAGTCACCAGTACGACGTCGTCCGCGGTCAACTGCGCCTGTGCGAGGATCCCGGCCGTCGTCCGCCCGGTCCCGATCGCGGCGACGGCCTGTACGCCGTCCACGTGGTCGGGGAGCTCGTACAGAGACTCCACCTTGGCCACCGCGAGTTCGGCGTACCCACCGGGGACCATGCCGAGGTGCACCACGACCCGCTTGCCGATCCACCCGGCGTCGACCTCGGACCCGACCGCCTCGACCCGGCCGGCGACCTCACGGCCGGGGATCGTGGGTAGCTCGGGCAGTGGGATCGGGCCACCGCCGGCCGCGCCGGACCGGAGCATCGTGTCGACCAGGTGGACACCGGCGGCTTCCACCCGGATCAGGACCGTCCCTGGGCCTGGAGTCGGGTCCGGTGCCTCCTCGTAGCGCAGGTTCTCCGGCGGGCCGAACTCGTGCAGCGTCATCGTCTTCACAACTACCAGAACCTAGAACCTCAACGAGTGTTGAGGTCAACCTGTCCCACTTTCTTACGTTGTGTATTAAAGTGCGCGGTAAGGGAGGGGTGTCACGTGGCGAAGATTCTGAAGGGCGCGACCGCGCAGGAGACGCACAGCGCGATCCTGGACCTGATCCGCTCCAGTGGCACTGTCACCCGCGTCGACCTGGCCGAACGGTCCGGCCTGACCGGCGCGTCCATCTCCCGGGTGGTCAAGCAGCTGCTCGCCGACGGCCTGATCATCGAGACCGGCCTCGGCGATCCGACCGGCGGCAAACGCGCCACCCTGCTGCAGTTCAACCCCCGCGCCCGGCACGCCGTGGGCATCTCGATCGACACGCCCAGTACGACGTACGTCATCACCGACATGAGTGGGCGGGTGATCGAGCAGGTGTCGTCGCGGGGCATCGGCCGCGACGCGCCCGCGACCGCGGTCAAGCGGATCACCGCCGAGCTCGAGGACCTGATCGTCAAGGCGGACGTCGAGCCGTCCTCGCTGATCGGCGTCGGCGTCGCGCTGGCCGGGCGGCAAGGCGGGGGAGGGCTGCGGCTGCTGCGCACCGACCCGGAGAAGTACGCCTGGGAGCCGTTCGCCGTTCGCGACACGTTGATGGAGACGATCGACCACCCGATCGTGGTGGAGAACGACTCGACCTGCGCCGCCATCGGCGAGTTCTGGGCCGGCCGCATCCCGTCGGCGAACGACTTCGCCACCGTCTACATGGCGGCAGGCTTCGGCCTCGGCCTGGTCACCAACGGCGACGTGTACCGCGGGTCCTCGTCGAACGTCGGCGAGATCGGCCACATGGTCCTGGACGTGAACGGACCCGAGTGCTGGTGCGGCGGCATCGGCTGCCTCGAGAGTCTGGCGGCGCCGGCCGCGGTCGTGAAGCGTGCCGAGCAGGACCCGTCGCTCGCGACCGAGCTCGGGCTCCGCGGCCGGCGGACGTCGGTCCGCTCGGACTTCGCCAAGATCGCGCGGCTCGCCGCCGCCGGCGATCCGCGGTGCACCGAGCTGATCGAGGAGTCGGCGACCTACCTGGCCAAGGCGCTGCTGTCGATCACGAATCTGCTCGACCTCGACCAGATCATCCTGGCCGGCCCGGGCTTCAGCGAGGCGGGTGACATCTACGTCCGGATCACGACGACGGAGATCAACCGCCTGTCGTTCGTCCGCGCGATGCACCCGACCCGCGTCGAGCAGTCCAAACTCGGCCCGAGCGCCGCCGCCCTCGGCGCGGCGTCACTCGTCCTCCACAGCCAACTGACCCCCCACCAGAAGTCCGGCCGCTGATCACCAGCTAGCTGGTGAGGAACTCCTTCAGCCAGCGGCCGCTCTTCTTCACGGTCCGCTGCTGGGTCGCGTAGTCGACGTACACGATCCCGAAGCGGCGGCTGAAGCCCCAGGCCCACTCGAAGTTGTCCATCAGCGACCAGGCGAAGTACCCCTTGAGCGGGAAGCCCTCCGAGACCAGGTCCCGGCAGACCGCGATGTGCTGCTCCAGGTACTCCTGCCGCTCGTCGTCCTCGACGGTCCCGTCCGCGGTGAGCTCGTCGAGGTACGCCGCTCCGTTCTCGGTCACGTACAGCGGGAGCTCGGGCGCGAGCTTGTTGATCGTGACCAGGATGTCGCGCAGCCCGGTCGCCTGGATCGGCCAGCCCATCTGTGTGCGCGGCAGACCGGTGTCGACGGCAACGACGTTCTCGCTGCCCGGCTGCGTGCTCGGCTGACCGGGGGAGGAGATCGGGCCTTCGGGCGCGGCCACCGTGGTCGGGCAGTAGTAGTTCACGCCGATGAAGTCCAGCGGCGCACCGATCAGCGGCAGGTCGGCTTCCTGCTCCGCGAACCAGTCGGTCAGCCCGGTGTCCTCGAGGACGTCGGCCGGGTACTTCGCGGCCAGCAACGGATCCAGGAACATCCGGTTCCGCAGTCCGTCGATCCGGCGCGCCGCGTCCAGGTCCGCGGCCGAGTCCGAGGCGGCGTGGATCGGTGCCGGGTTGAGCGCGATGCCGTACGTGCCCTCGTCCGACCGGATCGCGTCGAGCGCCAGCCCGTGCCCGAGCAGCAAGTGATGCACCGCCTTGAGTGCGTCGGTGCCCTCGGTCCGGCCCGGCGCGTGCTCGCCGTTCCCGTAGCCGAGGAACGCCGAGCACCATGGCTCGTTCAGCGTCATCCAGTGCTTGATCACGTCCGACAGCCCGGCGTGCGTGATCGCCGAGTAGTCGCGGAAGCGCTCGGCGGTGTCCCGCACGAGCCAGCCGCCGGCGTCCTCGAGCGGCTGCGGCAGGTCCCAGTGATACAGCGTCGCGTACGGCGTGACGCCGTTCTCCAGGCATGCCTCGGCCAGTCGGCGGTAGAACGCCAGGCCGTCGGGATTGGTGACGCCGGAGCCGGCCGGGATGATCCGCGACCAGGCGATCGAGAACCGGTACGCCGTCAGACCGAGGTCGGCGAGCAGCCGGATGTCCTCGGCGAACAGGCGGTAGTGGTCGTCGGCGACGTCGCCGGTGGTGCCGTCGGCGATGCGGCCGGGCGTGTGCGCGAAGGTGTCCCAGATGCTCGGGCCGCGTCCGTCCGTGGCGACCGCGCCCTCGACCTGGTACGACGCTGTCGCCGCGCCCCAGGCGAAGCCGGGTGGGAAGCCGTTGGTCACGTTGTCTCCTTTGGGCCTTCGAGCCAGTACTGCGGGTTGGGTAGCAGGGTACCTAACCGGTTAAGTAGCTCATCGGGCAGGTCGGTTGCGAGCGCGGCGGCCAGCGCGTCGACCCGGGCCGGCTTGGTGATGCCGACCACGGTCCCGGAGATGTCCGGGTTGTCCACCGAGTGTCGCAGTGCCGCGGTGGCGAGGTCGGTGCCGTACTCCCGGCACGCCTTGTCCATCGCCGCGACAGCGTCGAGTACGGCCGCCGGCGCATCGCGGTAGCCGTACTTCGTGGCGCCCTCCGGGTTGGCGAGGATGCCGCCGCCGTAGACGGCCGCGTTGATCACCGCGATGCCCTCGCCGAGTGCCCGCCGGAACAGGTCACCGGCCGAGTGGTCGACGAGGCTCCAGCGGTTGTGCACGAGCAGCACCTCGAATCCGCCGAGGTCGAGGTAGCGCCCGAGCTCGGTCGTGTTGCCGCCGGCCAGCCCGACGTGCCCGATCTCGCCGTCCGCCTTGAGCTGCATCAACGTGTCGACGGCCTCACGCATCGAGTCGAAGTCGTGGAACTCCGGGTCGTGCAGGTGGACGAGCGGCAGGGCGTCGAGGCCGAGCCGCTCCCTGCTCTCGGCGACACTCGCCCGGACTCGCGCACCGGAGTAGTCTTTGCCCCGGGCATCGACCTTGGTCGCGACCAGGAACCCTTCGGGCAGGCCGCCATACTCCTTGATGGCCTGACCGATCCGCAGTTCGCTCTCGCCGTCGCTGTACCCGTTCGAGGTGTCGATCCAGGTGAGCGGGCCCTCGAAGACACGGAGTACGAGGTCGACGGCCTCCTGCCGGGTCACGTCGTACCCGAACACCTCGGGCATGCCCCCGATCCCACTGCCGCCGGCACAGACGGCGGAGACGGTCAGGCCGGTGGATCCGAGCGGCCGCAGCCAGTTCTCTTTCATACCTCGGAGCCTACGGCGAACGCGAACCCGTCGCGATCGATGTAGACCTTGGTTCCATCGGGAGCGGTGTCCGCGGGAAGGTCCGGCGGGTCGCCTGCGAGCTCGGCGTACGCGAACCCGGCCACGTCGAGCTGCGGCGCCCGGGAGCTCGTCTCGACCTCGTAGGTGAAGACCTCGATGACCGTGTCGCCGCCCTTCAGGTAGCCGATGTGGAAGCCGCGCTTGTCGTGCGGCTGCTCGATCGTGCCGATGAAGGAGAAGCCGTAGTTGTCACGGTAGAACTCACTGGTCTTGTCCCGGTCGTCGATGGTGACCGCGACGTGGTCGAACCGGGGGCGCCGCGGTACGCCGAGCGCCCGCTCCTGCGCCACCCCGTCGGCGTCGAGGACAGCGGCGTACTGCAGGTCGCCCTGGATCATCTCCAGCAGCGTGCCGTCGGGGTCGTAGAAGAAGCAGATCCGCACGTTGCCCTCGGCATCGAGCGGGTCGAGCTTGAACTCGACCCCGGCGGCCTTGAGTACGCCGGCCCGCTCGTCCAGCCGGTCGACCTTGAAGCCGATGTGCCGGAAGCCCTTCTGCAGATCGTCCGGCGACCACGTGGTCTGATCCCGGCCGTTGCCCACGGCCCGCAGTTCGATCGTCGCGGTGACCGCGTCCAGGACGGCGCGCTCCGCGGTCGGCTCGCCCAGCACCGGCAGCTCCAGGAACTTCGTGTAGTACTCGACCGAGCGCTGGACGTCCGTGCAGTTGACCACGAGGTTCTTGATCGGCATAAGGCCTCTTTCTGTGCGCTAGTTCTTGACGGCGCCGAGCATCATCCCGGCGACGAACTGCCGCTGCATCCGGACGTACACGACGATGACCGGTACGACGGACAGGGTGAGGCCGGCGGTGAGGGCCGGCCAGTTGGTGGAGTACTGGCCCATCAGGGTGAACAGCACCGGCTGCAGGGGGAGCGAGTCGGTGTTGCGCAGCACCGTGTTGGCGATCAGGAACTCGTTCCAGGTGGACAGGAACTGGAAGATCACCACGGTCGCGATGCCAGGCCGGGTGAGCGGCAGGATGACGCGGCGGAAGATGGTGAACTCGCTGCCGCCGTCCACCCGGGCAGCCTCGATCAGTTCGTCCGGCAAGGTCTGGAAGAACGCCCGCATCAGGAACATCGCGAACGGTGCCGAGCCGGAGATGTAGAGCACCAGCAACCCGACCTGGCTGTCCAGCAGACCGAGCGACTTGAGCTCCAGGTAGAGCGGGATGATCAGCGCCGTCGACGGCATCATCAGTGTGGTCAGCAACAGCACGAACAGCGTGTTGCGGAACGGGAACTCGAGCTTGGCGAACGCGTAGCCGCTGAGCGTCGCGAAGACGAGCACGCCGATCACGGTGACCGAGGTGATCCAGACGCTGTTCCAGAAATGCAGCGGGAACTCGATCGAGGTCCACGCCTCCTTGTACGCCGAACCCGTGAACGACCGCGGGATGATCGGCCCGTTGAAGATCGTGTTCTGGTCCCGCAGTGAGGTGAGCAGCATCCACACGAACGGGAACGCCATCAGCACACAGAACGGCAGCAGGACGAAGCTGGCGAACGACTTGCCGACCCAGGGCCGGCGCGCGTTGGAGGCGCTCATCGGTCTGCCCTCCGCGTCAGCCAGAGCTGTGCGATGACGGCCAACGTGCACAGCACCATCGTCACGACGCTGAACGCACTCGCGTAGCCGAGCTGCGGGATCGAGCCCGAGGTGGACCCGAACGCGAGCGAGTACAGATAGGTGCCGAGCACCTCACTGGCGTGGTTGGGCCCGCCGCCGGTCATGACGAAGATCACGTCGAACGCCTTGAAGCCGTTCAGCAGGCCGAGGCTGACGATCAGGCCGGTGACGACCCGCAGACTCGGGATGGTGATGTGGCGGAACTGCTGGACGGTGTTGGCTCCGTCCATGGCCGCCGCTTCGTACAGGTTCGGGTCGATGCTCTGCAGACCGGCGTAGTAGATCAGCATGTTGAAGCCGATGCCGCCCCAGACCGTCACCACGATGATCGCCGGGAGCACGGTCTTCTGATCGGCCAGCCAGGCGTGCTGCAGGCTGTCCAGGCCGATGGCCCCGAGCAACCGGTTGAGCGTGCCGATGTTCGGGTCGTAGATCAGCCGCCACAGCACCGCCGACACCACGAACGAGACGATGCCGGGGATGAACAGGATCGTCCGGACCAGCACACCGACCTTCGACCAGACCGCGTTGACCAGTACGGCCGTGACGAGGCCGAGGAAGGTCAGCAGCACGGTGGTGACGCCGGTCAGCACCAGCGTGATGATCATCGCCCGGCGCGCGATCGGGTCCGACAGCATCCGGCTGTAGTTGTCGAAGTTCACGAACCGCGGCGTACCGAAGCCTCCCCAGGAGGTGAGGCTCAGGTACGCCGTGTAGAGGATCGGCCAGAGCACGAAGCCCAGGAACAGCACGAAGGTCGGCCCGATGAAGACGTACCCCGCGACCCGCTGCGACTTGCGGAGCGGAGAACCGAACTTGTGCGTGGTGACCGTCGCGGTCCGGCTCGCCTTGTAGGTTGCCGTCGCCATCCGATCAGCCGCCCTTGGCGTTCAGCACGGCCTGCTGCATCTCCTTCGCGACCGCTGCCGGATCGCCGGTGCCGTCGAAGATCTTCGCGAGTGGGTCGCCGGCCGCGACCGAACCGGGACCGAACGGGATGTGCGGGCAGCCGTCGCCGTCGAGCAGCCACGACGTCATCTGCTTCATGATCGGCAGCTCGATCCGGGTCGCCGCGCTCTTCGTGGCGGGCATCGAGTTGGACTCGTTCATGGTGGGGGAGTACTCGTCCGCGGAGTACAGGAACTTGAGGAACTCCAGCGCGGCGTCCTTGTTCTTGCTGGTCTCCGAGACCGCCCAGCCGGCGCCGGCCTGGTTCGCGGTCCAGTGCCGCTTGCCGGGCGCGATCGCCGGGGTCTTCATCACCTTGTACTTCTTCACGAAGGCCGGCGGCGCGTCGGTCGTCAGGCCCTGCGGTGTCCACGAGCCGTTGAACAGCATCGCGGACTTCTCGGTGTAGAAGATCACCGGCGCCTGCTCGCCGCTGGTGCCGGTGGTGCCGGGCTGGAAGACACCGCCCTTGACGATCTTCTTCTGCAGCTCGATCGCCTGCACGACCTTCGGGTCCTCGTACGTCGCCCCGTCCTTCAACTGGTCGAGCTTGAGGTAGAAGGTCGGGTCGTCGGCGACCTGCGTGATGAGTGGCAGGAAGAAGTCCAGCGAGCTCGTCGTCGGGTTGCAGCTGAGCGCGACCGGGAACTTGCCGATGGCCTTGATCTTGGCCGCCGCGGCGATCAGGTCGTCCCAGGTCTCGATCTCGTCCTCGCCGACGCCGGCCTGCTTGAGCAGGTCGGGGTTGTAGAAGATCCCGAACGTCTGCGCCATCCAGCCGACCGCGAACTGCTTGCCGTCCAGGGTGTACTCCTGGTTGGCCGAGTCGAAGAAGTCCTTCAGGAAGTCGTCGCCGAGATCCTTCTTCAGGTCGGCGGAGATTCCGCCGGTCCCGTAGGTGAGCGCCCGGGTGTGCGGCGCGAAGATCTCCGGGACGTCGCCGCCGGCCACCGCCGCCTGGAGGGCGGGCAGGTACTGGTCCGGGGTGCCGAAGACCCGGTTCTCGATCTTGATGTTGCTGTGTGCCGCTTCGAACTTCTCGATCAGCTTCGGGAACTGCTTCTCCTGTTCGCCGTACCAGGACCACATCCGGACGACAGCCTTCCCGCCGCTGGTCGTCCCGCCGCCGCTGTCACTGCCACCGCAGGCCGCGAGCGCCGACCCGAGTCCGAGCGCGCCCACCGCCCCCTTGAGTACCGTCCGCCGCCGTACGTGCCGTTCGCCCATCGCCGACTCCTAGTCGCTCACCTCACGAACCTCACATCAACTTCCTAACTGAAAGTAAGAAAGCGGTCAAGGTCGCAGCCGGGTTTCCGGACCTTTCCATCCGCAGAAGAACGGGTCGTCATCCGCAGAGCGGATAGCCCTAAGGTTGAGACATGGTGATCCGGCTGAGTGAGCGGTGGCCGGACGTCAGTTCCGATCGGCTGCTGTCCGAGTGTGTGCCGCCACCGCGCTTCGCCGAGGTCCGTTTCGCGACGTACCGGCCGGATCCGGACGAGCCCTCGCAAGCCGACGCGTTGAGTGTGCTCAGCGAGCGCGCGGTGCGGTTGGCCCAGCCACGGCAAGCGCCGGGTTTCTGGTCGCGCTTCCGCGCACGTGGCGCCACCCCCGCGGGCAAGCCGGGCATCTACCTGGACGGCGGCTTCGGTGTCGGCAAGACGCACCTGCTCGCGTCGCTGTGGCACGAGGCGGCCGGGCCGAAGATGTACTGCACATTCGTCGAGCTCACCAACCTGGTCGGCGCTCTCGGTCTCCGCGCCGCCGTCGAGGCTCTGTCGTCGTACCGGCTGATCTGTATCGACGAGTTCGAGCTGGACGACCCGGGCGACACGATGCTGATCTCGCGGCTCCTGGGCCAACTGGTTGCCGCGGGCGTCGAGCTGGCCGCGACCTCGAACACCCTGCCCGGCAAGCTGGGGGAGGGCCGGTTCCAGGCGATCGACTTCCTCCGCGAGATCCAGGCCCTGGCCGCCCACTTCGACGTACGGCGGATCGATGGGCCGGACTACCGTCATCGCGGGCTGCCGGTCGCGCCGGAGCCACGGCCGGACGAGCAGGTCGAGAAGATCGCCGCCGAGCGGCCGGGCGCGTCGTGCGACCACTTCGTCGACCTGCACCGCCACCTGGCCGAGCTGCACCCGAGCAAGTACGGCGCTCTGCTCGACGGAGTGGAGACCGTCGCGATCACTGACATCCGGCCACTGACCGACGAGAACGTCGCACTGCGGCTCGTTGTTCTGGCCGACCGCATGTACGACCGGGACCTCCCGCTGCTGGCCGGCGGCGTACCGCTCGACCAACTGTTCTCCGCGGAGATGCTCAAGGGCGGCTACCGGAAGAAGTACCTGCGCGCCCTGTCGCGATTGATCGCGCTGTCCCGGGCATGATTCCCTGAGTGCATGAGCGGTCACGCACGGCGACGCACCGCGTCACTGGCCTGCCTTGTCGCCGGCGTCGGTCTGCTGTTCGCCGGTCGGTTCATCCAGTTCGATGACTTCTCCGGCTTCGGGAGCGAGCGCTGGATCTTCCCGTTCGGCATCCTCGCGCTGATCCTGGCAGTCGCTGCCGTCGTCATCGCCTGGGCGGACCCGCGGACCCGGCTCTGGCTGGGGATCGCTCTCGCGATTCTGCTGACTCTGCTGGTCTGGCAGCACGCCGTGAACGACGGATTCCGGTTCATCTGGACGTCGGACGAGGGAGAGCTCGCGCAACTGGAGGTCGTTGTCGCGCTGGTTGCGGTCGTGCTGATGACCACGGCCGGCGCGGCTCTGGGCGGTGGCCGGTGGCTCGTTCGCGCAGCCGCCTACCTGTGTGGCTCGGTCGCGCTGGTCTTCGTTGCCTTCCTGGCCGGCCTCACGTACTACGACGCGACTGTGTGCAAGGGCAATGACGGTGACTGCCTCGCTCCGCTTGGCGGCATGGTCTGGGGCCTGGTCGCCATCCCCGTCTGCCTCGTCGCGATCGTGGTCATCGAGCTTGTGCTGTGGCGTCGTACCAAAAGGCGCTGAAGTCGGGGGTGGATGAGGCAGGATGGGCTGATGGCGAAGGAGAAGAAGAGCCAGAAAGCTGAGAAGGCGGAAGCTGGGGGATTGGCCGCGCAACTGCGAGTGCCGTCGGGTCCGGTCGACCTGACGAAGTACGACACCCGCGCGACCACCGGGTTCGACGGGTCCAAGGAGGACGGCAAGCTCGCGCTGGAGGGCCTCGGCGCGGAGGTGTCGGACTGGCAGGAGAAGCTGTTCGCCGAGGGGCGCCAGGACGGCCGGCGCAGCATCTTGCTGGTGCTGCAAGGGATGGACACGTCCGGCAAGGGCGGCGTGATCCGGCACGGCGCGGGGCTGATGGATCCGCAGGGTCTGAAGATCACCTCGTTCAAGGCGCCGACGCCTGCCGAGAAGCGGCGCGGCTTCCTGTGGCGGATCAAGCAGGCGCTCCCGGATCCCGGCCTGATCGGCATTTTCGACCGGTCGCACTACGAGGACGTGCTGATCGCCAGGGTCCGCAACCTGGTCACCCCGAATGTGTGGAACCGGCGCTACGAGCAGATCAACGACTTCGAGGCCGAGCTGGACGCGAACGGCGTGACGCTGCTGAAGTGCTACCTGCACATCTCGGAGGAGGAGCAGAAGGCCCGGCTGGAGGCCCGGCTGGACGACCCGACCAAGCACTGGAAGTACAACCCGGGCGACGTCGACGAGCGCAAGCTGTGGCCCGACTACATGGAGGCCTACCACGCGGCACTGGAGCGCTGTAACAGCGCCGAGGCGCCGTGGTACGTGATCCCCAGCGACCGCAAGTGGTACCGCAACTGGGCGGTCACCACGATCCTGCTGGAGACGCTGAAGTCGCTCGACCCGCAGTGGCCGGAGGCCGACTACGACGTGGCGGCCGAGAAGAAGCGCCTCGCCGCCACCTGACCGGCCCTCAGCCGCGGGCTTCAGCTGTCCGGCCTCAGCTGTCCGGGTCGATGTCGTGCTTGCGGAGCAGGTCGCGCAGCCGTGCGACCTGCTCGTGCAGGCGCTCGTTCTCGTCCAGTACGGCGTTGAGCTCGGCCGTGAGGTGGTGACGGCGGCCGTAGGTGGTCCAGGTCGAGGGGTCCTCGGTGAGCATGTCGGTGACCACGGCCTCGGTCCGCTGCCGGCGGTCGATCCACTGCTCGATCCGCGCGCAGAGCTCGTCGAGCTTGCCGCCGAGCCTCGTCATGACCTGGGCGGCGACGCCTTCGCCATCGTGGAGCAGGGCGAGCAGTAGGTGCTCCGGCCCGAGCTGCTCGGCTCCCAGCCGCCGCGACTCCTTGTACGCCTGCTCGAGCGCGTGCTTGGCCCGCGGTGTGAACGGGATGTGTCCGCCCGGGGCCTTGTGCTCGCCGCGCCCGATGATCTCCAGCACCAGATCGCGTACTGCCGGGGCCACGATCCCCTTGTCGGACAGGACCTTCGCCACCCCGCCCTGACTCGCCTCGATCAGTCCGAGGAGGAGGTGCTCCGTCCCGATGAAGGTGTGGTCGAGGCTCCGCGCCGCTTCCTGTGCCACCACCACCGCCCGCCGGGCCTCAGCGTTGAAGTGCTCGAACATGTGTTCTCCCATCCCTTGCCAGTCGGTGTGCAGTGCCGGGATCTCGTCCTCCAGCAGCAGATCGAGCCGGAGGTGCTCGTGCAGTTCGGCGGCGGTCATCCCGAGGTGCTCCAGCCGGTCCTGGATGAAGCCGGCGACCTCGTGCCGGTTGGTCGCGTCGGCCGCGATCCGGTCCAGCAACTCGTCGAGATCGTCCACTGGCTCCAGCCGCAGATCGGCCTGGTTGAGCGTGACGAACTGCAGCACCACCGCGACCGTGACCGTCCGGTTCGCTCCGCTGAACGCCCGGGCCCGGATCAACCCGGACAGCAGGACACCGGCCGCCTCGGCCAGTCCGCTGGCACGGCGTACGTCGGACAGTGCGCGTTCGACCGCGTCCAGGTCGGTCCGGAGTACGGCGTCCTCGGAGCTGCACCGGAGCACCCGGGCCGCCACCGCCAGGACGTCGTACACACCGAGGTAGCGCATCAGTCGTCTCCGCGGAGGCGGCGCAGCGACTGCTCGTGCCGAGTGAGGTTCTCCTCCAGCAACTGGCTGAACCGGCTGTCCTCGCGCCGCTGGTCGACCAGTGCGGCGATCGCTTCGCGGGCGACGTCCGACACCGACCGGCCCTCGACCGACGCCACTGTCTGCAGCCGCTCCGCCAATTCCGGATCCAGTCGCAACAGGATGTTCTTCGTCGCATCCTTCGTCATGGCTATCATGATATCACGATATCTCCGCCGGGCCAGATCTCGTGAAAGGATCGGCGGCATGTTCAGGGCGCCCCAGATCACGTTCTACTCCGAGCAGCTCCCGGTGCTGCGCGACTTCTACCTCGGCCTCGGCTTCGCGCAACGGTTCCAGCATCCGCCCGAGGGCGATCCGATCCACGTCGAACTGGTTCTCGAAGGCTTCAACCTCGGCATCGCCGATGTCGCCTCCGCACGCAAGGACCACGGCCTCTCACCGGATCTCACCGGCCGGGCCGCCGAGCTCGTGCTCTGGTGCGAGGACACCGACGGCGAGTTCGCCCGCCTGACCGCGGCCGGCTGTGCGTCGCTGTCCGCGCCACACGACTGGCTCAGCAGCCTGCGGATCGCGTGGATCGCGGATCCCGACGGCAATCCCATTCAACTGGTGCAGAGCCGGTAGCCGCCGAGCATGTCTCGGCGGCTGGTCGCCGACACACGACGAAGGAGACGCCGTACGCCGGCGTCTCCTTCATCGAGTGACTGCGCTGCGGTTGATCAGGCGGTGCGGACGAGCTCCGGACGGCTGATCACTGTCGGGCGCGCGACCGGGGCCAGGGTCAGCAGGTCGAGGCCTGCCACGCCGTAGCGCAGCAGCACGAGCCGGGCGACCTCAGCGCTCACACCCAGCGGCCGTGACACCGCGACGGCACCGGCCCGGCGAGCAGTCGACTCGGCTTGGTCCGGCAGGACGCCAGGCGCCAGGAACAGTGAACCGACGGCCACGTGACGGCGACCCTCGAGCCGCCATTGCAGCACGGCCTCAGCCGGCGACGGCGAGGCGGCAGCGGTAAAGGCCGCGGTGACCGGCAGCTTGTGCCGCTGACCCCACAACCGCGCCAGGCGCGTCACGCTCGCGTTCGCCTGCGAGTCGCTCGACCCCGCGCAGGCCAGCACGAGCGCGTCCAGCTCCCGCACCCGGCCGTCCTTGAGCTCGGCGCGCATCCGGCGATCCAGTACGTCGAGCAGCGACTCGTCGTACCCGAGCACGTCGGAAGCGATGATCCGCAGGTCGGGGAACCGGCTGCGCGCCTCGTCGACGACGGCCGGCACGTCCACCCGGGCGTGGTACGCCGACGACAGCAGCAGCGGCAGGACGACGACCTCCTCCACGCCCTCGGCGGCGAGCTTGCCGATGACCTGGTACGGCGTGGGCGGGCAGTGGTCGAGGAAGGAGGCTTCGATCCGCAGGTCGTCGCGCAGGTCACGCAGGCACTTCACGAGGCCGTGGACGGTGGCGGCCGAACGCGGATCGCGGCTGCCGTGGGCGAGGATCACGAGCGCTGGAGCAGTCACAGCAGTTCCCCTTCTTCGTCGTCGATCATGCCGGCCGCGAGCGTCCACCCGTCGTGGGCGTCGATCAGCAGGAACGATCCGGTGATGGCGTTGCTGGAGTACGGATCGGCGGCCAGCGGTGCGGCGACCTTGAGCTGCACCTTGCCGATGTCGTTGAGGCCCAGCTCGGTGGCATCGATGACGCCGAGCGAGTCGAGGTCCAGCGCCCCGTTGATCTTGGTGACGATCGCCTGGGCGGTCGTGGTGGTGTGCTTGATCAGCACCCGAGCGCCCGCCGTCAGCGGGCGGTCGGACAGCCAGCACACCGTCGCGGCGACCTCCCGGCGGGTGCCGGGGGAGGCCGCGGCGGCCACGATCACCGAGCCGCGGGCGACGTCGATGTCGTCGGCCAGCCGGACGGTCACGGCCTCACCGGCGACCGCGGACGGCCGTTCGGCGACCGCGGTGCTGGTGGCGGTGACCACGGGCCGGTCGATGCCGGCGATCGACGTACGGCGACCGGCGGGCAGCACGATCACCGGGTCGCCGACCGCAACGGTGCCGGAGGCAACGGTGCCGGTGTAGCCGCGGTAGTCGCGGTACTCGTCGTCGGTCTGCGGCCGGATCACGTACTGGACCGGGAAGCGCAGGGGCTGGTCGGAGGAGTCGATCCGGCCGTCCGCGTTCTCCAGGTACTCCAGCAGCGTCGGGCCGTCGTACCAGCTGGTCTCGGTCGAGTGGTCGACCACGTTGTCCCCGACCAGCGCGGACACCGGGATGGCCTGGACGTCGGCGATCCCGAGCTGGTCGGCGAGCTGCGCGACGTCCTTCGCGATTCCCTTGAACACGGCCTCGTCGTAGCCAACCAGGTCGATCTTGTTCACCGCGAGGACGACGTGCGGCACCCGGAGCAGCCCGGCCACAGCCAGATGCCGGCGCGTCTGCTCGAGTACGCCGTGCCGCGCGTCGACCAGGATGATCACCACATCCGCGGTGGACGCGCCGGTCACGGTGTTGCGGGTGTACTGCACGTGGCCCGGGCAGTCGGCCAGGATGAACTTGCGCTTCTCGGTCGCGAAGTACCGGTAGGCGACGTCGATGGTGATGCCCTGCTCGCGTTCGGCCCGCAGGCCGTCGGTGAGCAGTGCGAAGTCGAATTCACCGCCGCGGGCTTCGGAGACCGTCTGCACGTGGGCGATCTGATCGGCCAGGATCGCCTTGCAGTCGTGCAGCAGGCGGCCGACCAGCGTGGACTTGCCGTCGTCGACCGAGCCGGCGGTGGCCAGGCGGAGGAGCGTGGTCATCAGAAGTACCCCTCTCGCTTGCGGTCTTCCATCGCGGCTTCGCTGACGCGGTCGTCGGCGCGGGTCGCGCCGCGCTCGGTCAGCTCGCTGGCCGCGACCTCGACGACGACCTCGGCCGCGGACGTCGCCGTACTGGCGACCGCGCCGGTGCACGACATGTCGCCGACGGTGCGGTAGCGGACCACCCGGCGTTCGACCGTCTCGTCCTCGCGCGGCTGCGAGTAGGGGCCGACGGCAAGCAACATGCCGTCGCGCTCGAACACGTCCCGCTGGTGCGCGTAGTAGATGTCCGGCAGCGGGATCTGCTCGCGCTCGATGTAGTTCCAGACGTCCAGCTCGGTCCAGTTGGACAGCGGGAACACCCGGACGTGCTCACCCGGGCGGTGCTTGCCGTTGTAGAGCGACCACAGCTCGGGCCGCTGGTTGCGCGGGTCCCACTGGCCGAACTCGTCGCGCAGGCTGAAGATCCGCTCCTTAGCCCGGGCCCGCTCCTCGTCCCGCCGGCCGCCGCCGAACACCGCGTCGAACCGGTGCCCGTTGATTGCGTCCAGCAACGGAATCGTCTGCAGCGGGTTCCGGGTCCCGTCCGAGCGTTCCCGCAGCCGGCCGTCGGCGATGTAGTCCTCGACGCTGGCCACCTCGAGGCGCAGCCCGAGCGACTCGACCGTGGCGTCGCGGAACGCGAGCACCTCGGGGAAGTTGTGCCCGGTGTCGACGTGCAGCAGCGCGAACGGGACACCGGCCGGCGCGAACGCCTTCCGGGCCAGGTGCAGCATCACGATCGAGTCCTTGCCACCGGAGAACAGGATCACCGGCCGCTCGAACTCCGCCGCCACCTCACGGAACACGTGGATGGACTCGCTCTCCAGAGCATCCAGCTCGGTGACTGTCTGAGTGGCGCTCATGGTGGTCAGGATGGCCTCCGGGGCGTCAATCGACTGGGGCGGTGGGGCGGGAAATGTGTTCACGACAGTGGTCATGTGTGGAGCCCGCATTCGATCTTTCCCTGGCCGGCCCAGCGGCCGCTGCGAGGGTCCTCGCCCGGTGCGACGCGCTGGGTGCACGGTTCGCAGCCGATCGACGGGTAGCCGTCGTACTGCAGGAGGTTGACCAGTACGCCGTTGTCGCTGATGTAGCTGTCCAGATCCGCCTGCGTCCACGGGGCGAGCGGGTTGAGCTTCACCATGTCGCGCTTCTCGTCGTACTCGACGATCTGGGTGTTGGCCCGCGTCGGCGCCTCTTCCCGCCGTACGCCGGTCACCCAGGCCTTGTAGCCGGACAGGTACCGGTTCAGCGGCTCGACCTTGCGGAGCGCGCAGCACTGGTCGGGGTTGCGGTCGTGCAGCTTCTCGCCGTACTCCGCGTCCTGCTCCGCGACGGTCTGCTTCGGGAGCGCGTTGATCAGGTTGATCGGCAGCGTCGCCGCGACCGCGTCCCGGGTCCCGATCGTCTCGGCGAAGTGGTAGCCGGTGTCGAGGAACAGTACGTCGACACCGGGAGCTGCCTCGGCCGCCAGGTGGGGGAGTGCACCGTCGGCCATGGAGGCGGTGACCACCAGTTCGTCACCGAAGGTCTCCCGCGCCCACGCCAGCACCTCGAGCGCCGTGGCGTCGCCCAGTCGTTCGTTCGCCTCCTCGGCGAGCGTCTTCAGATCTGTACTCATTCCACCGCCACCCGCAGTCCGATCATCTTCAGCTGGAACACCCGTGCACACGGCCGGCACTCCCAGGCGCCATGGCCTTCCTCAGAAGGACGAAGGTCCTCGTCTCCGCAGTAGGGGCAGTACAGAGGTGCAGCCCGCTCGCTCATTGCAAAGCCTCCTCGTCCGCTCGGGTGGCCCACTGGGCGAAGCGCTCGCCTTCGTTGCGCTCCTTCAGGTAGTTCTGCGTGACCCGCTCGACGTAGTCGGCCAGATCCGCCGAGGTGACCTTGTGGCCGCGCAGCTTCCGGCCGAAGCCGGCGTCCAGTCCGAGGCCGCCGCCCAGGTGGACCTGGTAGCCCGGCACCTGGTTGCCCTCGGCATCGCGGACCAGCTGACCCTTCAGGCCGATGTCGGCGACCTGGATCCGGGCGCAGGAGTTCGGGCAGCCGTTGACGTTCACGGTGATCGGTACGTCGAGCTCCGGGATCCGCTCCTCCAGCTCGTCGATCAGCTGGGCGGCGCGGGCCTTGGTCTCGACGATCGCCAGCTTGCAGAACTCGATGCCGGTGCAGGCCATCGTGTTCCGCCGCCACGCCGACGGGTTGGCCTGGAAGCCGAGCGCGTCCAGTGCGGCGACCAGCGAGTCGACCTGCGACTCCTCGACGTCGAGCACGAGCAACTTCTGCTGGGCGGTGGTACGGATCCGGTTCGACCCATGGGCCGCGACCACGTCGGCCACCTTGCCGAGCGATGTACCGGAGACCCTGCCGACCACCGGAGCGACGCCGACGAAGTACTTGCCGTCGTTCTGCTTGTGAACGCCGACGTGGTCACCCTGGACGGCGGGGATCTCAGGCGCGGGCCCGTCGATCAGCTTCCGCTGGAGGTACTTCTCCTCCAGCACCTCGCGGAACTTCTCCACACCCCAGTCGGCGACCAGGAACTTCAGCCGCGCCCGGTTGCGCAGCCGCCGGTACCCGTAGTCGCGGAAGATGCTGGTGACACCCCACCACGCCTCGGCGACCTCGTCGCGCGGGATCCAGGCGCCGAGCCGCTGCGCGAGCATCGGGTTCGTCGACAGTCCGCCGCCGACCCACAGGTCGAAGCCCGGCCCGTGCTCGGGGTGGACCACCCCGACGAACGCGATGTCGTTGACCTCGGGGACGACGTCGTGCGACGGGTGACCGGTCAGCGCGGTCTTGAACTTGCGCGGCAGGTTGGAGAACTCCGAGGAGCCGATGTACTTGTCGACGATCTCGTCGATGGCCGGCGTCGGGTCGATGATCTCGTCGGCCGCGATCCCGGCGACCGGGCTGGCGATGACGACGCGCGGTACGTCGCCGCAGGCCTCGGTGGTGTACAGGCCGACCGACTCCAGCTTCTGCCAGATCGCCGGCACGTCCTCGATCCGGATCCAGTGCAGCTGGATGTTCTGCCGGTCGGTGATGTCGGCGGAGTCGCGCGCGTAGTCGGTGGAGACCTCCGCGATCGCCTTGAGCTGCTCGGTGCTGAGCTGGCCGCCCTCGACCCGGACCCGCATCATGAAGTAGCGGTCGTCCAGCTCCTCGGGCTCCAGCGTCGCCGTCTTGCCGCCGTCGATCCCGGGCTTGCGCTGGGTGTACAGCCCCCACCAGCGGAACCGTCCGCGCAGGTCGGCGGGGTCGATCGAGTCGAAGCCTGTGTGCGCGTAGACGTTCTCGATCCGGGCCCGGACGTTGAGGCCGTCGTCGTTCTTCTTGTTCTCCTCGTTCTTGTTCAGCGGCTCGCGGTAGCCGAGGGCCCACTGACCTTCGCCCTTGCCCTTGCGCGGGCGGGCCGGTTTGCGGGGAGCGGGAGCTGAGGTGACGCCAGTCATCGGGAACGTGTCCTAGTCCTCGTGACAGGTGCGTCCGCAGGCGGCGAGATCGAAGCGTCGTCGGTTCGATGCGTTCCGCGCGGTGCGCACCCAGCGGTGATCGGGGGTGATCAGGGGCCGTCATCGGGCCCGGCGGGGTCGCTGTCAGAACATCGAAGGACAACAGATGGCGCTGCGCATCCGCCCGAGGTCGACATGAATGCGACCTACGAGGTGGGTGGACTGGGCAGCGAGCATGTTCACAAGAGTCAGCTCCAGCGGCTGACAAATCAACCCACAATCCCACATCCTGAGCGCCGGTCTCACGATACGGCTATGTCTACCAGTCTGATGGAGATTGTTTCGGGCTCCGGATTCGTTCCACAAGAACTCTTGCACAAGAATTCTTGTGGAAGCTATCGTGCTGCCCATGACACCCGCCAACCGACGGTCGGTGACGCCGTCCGTACTCGCCGCGATCCACCATCCGCTCCGCCGCCGGATGCTCGACATCATCTTCGTCGACGGCCCCGCGACCGCCTCCCGGCTGGCCGAGGCCACCGGTGAACTGGTCGGCAACATCAGTCATCACCTCAAGGTTCTGAGCGCGGCCGGGGTGATCGTCGAGGCCCCCGAGCTGGCCAAGAACCGGCGGGAACGGTGGTGGAAGCTCGGCGACACGTCGTCGTACTCCTGGTCCATCGCGGACGCCCAGGGCGACCCGGCCGGCGAGTTGGTCGCGGCCACGGCCGAGGATCAGAACCTCGCTCATCACGTCGGCAAAGTGCGGCAGTGGTTCGACATCAGGTACCAGTTCGAGGAGCCCTGGGTGCGCGCGGCGTATGCGACCGAGAGATGGCTCACATTGACGCCCGAGCGGCTGAACGAGCTCAGTGAGCGGATCGAGGATCTCGTCCGCGAGTACTACGACGAACCGTCCGAGGGGGAGGACGCCCACCGGGTCTTCTTCTTCGCGCACGCGGTGCCCGCCCGGCCATGAGCGAGCTTCCGCCCACTGCTACCGCCGTCGTGTTCCCGCCGCTGCGCCGGGACGCCCGCGTGCACGCCTGGATCTTCGCAGCCGCCGTCTCGAAGGTCGGCGACATGGCCTGGTACGTCGGTCTGGCCTGGAGTGCCGCGCAGATCACGACGCCGGCCGGCGCCGGACTCGTGATGGGGATCGGCGCCCTGCCGCAGGCGCTCGTGCGGCTGTTCGGCGGGGCGCTCGCCGACCGCATCGACGGACGCCGGGTGATGGTCCTGGCGAATCTGGGCCGGATCGTCGTCCTGACCGTGGCCGCCCTGGTCGCTTCGATGTGGGGGTTGTCCCTGGCGTTGCTGCTCGCAATCGCGGTGGTGTTCGGCGTGGTCGACGCGATCTACACGCCGGCCGCCGGGACGTTGCCGCGGCGGATGGTGCAGCCGGACGACCAGGTGAAGCTGATGGCCGGCAACCAGCTGGCGGTCCGCCTCGCCATCTTCGTCGGGGCTCCACTCGGTGGCCTGCTGGTCGCGCACGGCGGCCTGGTCACCGTGATGGTCGTCGACGCGGTGTCGTTCGCGGTGATCGCGGGTGTCCTGGCGTTCCTGGTGAAGCCGCGGCTCCCGCAACCCGCGTCCACCGGTACGTCGATCCGCGCGGACCTGAAGGAGGGCTTCGCCTACCTCGGTCGCGACGCCAGGGCGCGGACGCTGGTGATCGCGTTCTCCGGGCTGAACCTGTGCGTGGGTCCGGTGCTGGCGGTCGGTCTGGTGCAGCGGACTCATCTGGACGGGTGGGGACCGACCGCGCTCGGCTGGTTCGAGGCCGTTTCGGGGATCTCGGCCGCGGCCGGTGCGATCGTCGCGATGCGCTGGAAGCCGGCGAACCTCGCCCGCAGCGGGCTGATCGCGCTGATCTTCCAGGCGGCCGGCTGCGTGATGATCGGTGTGATGCCGCGGGCCGGCATCTTCCTGGCCATGATCATGATCGGCAGCACGGCCGGGATCGCGTCCGCCCAGTTGTCGGCCGCGTTCCAGTTGACGGTCGACGCGTCGTACCTGGGCCGGAGCTTCAGCATCGTGCATCTGTCCGACGAAGGCCTGATGCCGGTCGCGATGGTCGCCTTCGGTGCGTTCATCACGCTGGCCGGGATCTCGGTGGCGTGTGCGGTGATCGGTTCGGCCTTCGCTGCGCTGATGGTCTGGGCGGTCGTTCGCGTCGGGCGCTGAGCTCTGTACTCCGGCGGGGGACTGCGCTACCTTCCGACAAAATCAACAGGAAACTTTCCTATTGGTCTTCCTGGGGTTCGCGGTCGGGTGGGAGGAGTCGCTCGTGAGGTCGTTGCGCCGGGTGGGGTCGATCGTCATGGCCGCGGGGTTGGCCGGGGGACTGGTGGTGGGGCCGGTGAGTACGGTGTCCGCTGCCGCGTCCGGCGGCGTGGTGCGGGTGAGTCAGCTCGGGTACGGCGCCCTGGACGGCAAGGCGGCGTACGTGATGACGCAGGACGCGGCGGCCGGGAAGAAGTTCCAGGTGGTCGACCGGCACGGGCATCGGGTGCTGACCGGGCGCGTCGGTGGTGACGCGGGGGAGTGGAACGCGACGTACCAGCACGTGTACCAGTTGGACCTGTCCGCGCTGAAGGTGCCGGGGACCTACCGGGTCGAGGTGCCCGGGGTCGCGTCGTCGGCGGCGTTCGAGATCCGGGCGAACAGCGACCGGATGCTGACCGGGGCCAAGGACAAGGCGGTCACCTTCTTCACCGAGCAGCGTGACGGCGCGAACGTCGTACCGGGTTCGCTCGGGCGGCAGCCGGCGCACCTGAACGACCGGGCCGCGCAGGTCTACGACTGGCCGGTGTTCGTCGATCCCGACACCGATCAGACCGTCGGTGAGCTGCAGCGGATCGGCGGGCCGGTCGACGTCGAGGGCGGTTGGTACGACGCCGGCGACTACCTGAAGTTCACGCACATCGCGGCGTACTCGGAGTCGTTGCTGTGGGCATCGACCCGGGACGCGCGGAAGCCGGACAGGCAGGTGCTGGCCGAGGCACGGCACGGCCTGGACTGGCTGGACAAGATGTGGGACGAGCGGACGAAGACGCTCTACATCCAGGTCGGAATCGGTACCGGCAACGTCGAGGAGACCTTCATCGGCGACCACGACATCTGGCGGCTGCCGGAGGTCGACGATCACCTGACCGATCCGTCCGAGCGGTTCCTGCGCAACCGGCCGGTGTTCCGCGCAGCGGCGCCCGGGCAGCCGATCAGCCCCAACCTTGCGGGCCGCACTGCTGCGGCGTTCGCCCTTGCCGCACAGGTCGAGGCGCGGACGAATCCGGCCAAGGCTCGTCGTCATCTCGAGACGGCGGCGCAGATCTTCGCTCAGGCTCAGACCAAGAACGTCGGGCAGTTGGTCACGTCGCTGCCGTTCGCGTTCTACCCGGAATCGGCATGGCGCGACGACCTCGAGTTGGGTGCCACCGAGCTGGCGCTTGCCGCACAGCGGCTCCGCGATCCACGAGGACACGCGTGGTTGCAGCAGGCCGGCTACTGGGCCGGGCAGTACATCGAGCACGAGGCCGGCGGCGACACGCTCAACCTGTACGACGTGAGCGCGCTGGCGCATGCGGATCTGATCCGGGCCAACCGATCGGAGCATGCGCTGGTGAAGAAGCTGGCTGGTGATCTGCGTGCGCAGCTGGAGATCGGGGCGGAGCGAGCGTCCGCGGATCCGTTCCGCGCTGGGGCGCAGTACGACAACTTCGACGCCGTACCGCATGCCTTCGGGCTGGCCGCTACCGCGCATCTGTATCGGCAGGTGACGGGAGATCGGCGGTACGACGACTTCGGGACGCAGCAGCTCGACTGGAACTTCGGCGCCAACGCGTGGGGTGTGTCGTTCATGGTCGGCGTCGGACAGAACGCCGAACGCTGCCCGCACCACCAGATCGCCAACATCCTCGGCCGCGAGCTCACGGGTGCGGTCGTGAACGGGCCGAACTCGGAGGAGCTCTTCGAGGAAGGCCTGGGCGATCACCTCGACGGCATGAACCCCTGCCCGGCCGACGGCGTCGATCAGTACGCCCAGTTCACTGGCCACGGCTCCCGCTACGTCGACGACGTTCGCTCCTGGCAAGCCTCCGAACCGGCCGACGACTTCGCCGCCATAGCCGTCTACGCCCTGACCCGCTAACGTCGCTGGCGGGTTGTTTCACCGGTGGCGTGATACAACCCGCCAGCCGGCAAACAACCCGCCACCCGGCTACAGATAGAGCTCGTACGAGATGACCGCCGGGATCCGGACGTTCAGCCGGCCGGCAGTCTTCGTCAGCACCTCTTCCTTGGCCCACAGTCGCCCGGTCGCCGGGTCGAAGATCAGCACGCGCCGGTTCGGCAGGCCACCATAGCGGCTGTCCACCGCGAACGCCCGGCCTCGACGTCCGGCGCGATCCTTCATCGTCCCCAGCGATACCGCGCCGCTGTGACCTGCGAGGACCTCGAGCACAGCCTTGCGCACCGCCGGGGCCGGCATCGTCTCCTTGTACATGTCCGTGACCACGTCGGTCAGGAAGCCGGGTCCGTTGGCGTCGAGGTCGTGGTCCATCCTCAGCGCCGCCAGGAGCCGGGCCGGGTCACTCGGCAACGGATAGTGGAACATCGGCTCGTATTTCCCCGGTGGCCACGACTGCTCACCTTTCACCGTGCCAGGCTTGCCGACAGAGCCCTTGTGGGACGCCGGATCCGGGAAGTACGGCTGCCCGGTCCTGACCACCCAGCGCCCGGACAGATCGCTGGTCCACGTCCGCGTGATCTCTTCCGGGATGATCGCCGACGTGACCCGCTCCTTGCTGTCGACTGCCGTCGACAAGTACCACGCCTGCATCCGGACTGTGTGCGACCCGGCGTCGCCTGGCAGCGTCTTGTCCGCGGCCGCCTTCGCCGCGAGCGCCAGCAAGGCCGCCTTGCCCGGCCGGCCTTGCGCGAGCTCCGCCTCCAGCAGCGGCGGGGTCGCCGCCATCGCAACCCCACTCGACCCGAACGGGTCGACGACCGCCAGCCCCGCGCCCGCCGCCCCCACAGCCGCGGCCGCGCCGACCAGCACCGCACGCCGACGGACCTTTCCGCGGTGGGAACCAACGTCAGCCGGTACGCCGTTGTGCTGTGCAACGTGCTCCTCTGCGGCGATCCGGGTCGTGATCCGTTGCAGTCCCGCGAGCTCGCGAGGCGTCAACGGTCCGTCCGGGATCCCGTCCGCCGGGTCGACGCGCTTCAGTGCTTCGAGGTCGTTGGTGTTCATGAGCGTTCTCCCTGCGTCTTGGCCTCACCTGGTCGCACCGCCGCGGAACCTCGAACCGGGGTGAGCTGAGCGTCGTACTGCTCCTGTGCTGCCCTCAACCGAGCTCTCGCGCGATGCAACCGCACCGCCGCGGCCGGTCTCGAGCAAACCAGCGCCGCCGCGAGATCAGCGCCGCGCAGTTCCTCCCAGCCGGCCAGCATCAGCACCTCCTGGTCGGCCGCGCCCAGGGCTCGCAGTGCTGCCAACGTCCCCGCGAGCTCGTCGGACCACTCGAGTCGCTCGTCCGCGGCAGGTCCGGTTCGAGTCACCAGGTCGTTGCCGACGCGTTGATACGCGGCTGCGGATCGCTGCGAGCGGCGACGTCGGTCGGCCAGTACGTTCGCCGCGACTCGGTACAGCCACGGCAGCGCCCGGTCCTGCGGCAAGTCCGTCCAACGCCGCACGGCCGTCAGGAACACGTCCGCGGTCACATCGTGCGCCTCGTCAGCGTCGCCGATCCGGCGTACGACGTACCGCAGTACCGCGCGATAGTGCTCCCGGTACAGCTGCTCAAGATCGGCCCCAGGAGGCTCGGTCATCGGTTCCACACCTGTCTATTGCCGGTCCCCACCAACGATTACAGGCTGCTCACCTGGGATGTTCGGCGCGCCAGTTCTTGATCATCTGGTCCATGTCGGCGTGGATGAAGGCGAAGAAGTCGGCGGCCTCGGAGAGGCGGCGGCCGACCGGGTTGTCGGGGCCGAACAGCTCCGCGCCGGACCGGCTGCTGGACTCCCATTCGCTCAGCGCGAGATTGCGCCGTTCGAGGATGGCGGCGAAGACATCGTCGCGGATCCGGTAGTGGTCCTTGCGCGAGCCGGGTTGCCGCTCGCGGGTGATGAAGGAGACCTGGATCAGCTGCCGGACAGCGCCGGACACCGCGGGCTGGCTGATCTTCAGCGATTCGGCCAGCTCGGCGGCCGTCATCGTCCCGGTCGGGCTGACCAGCATCCGGCCCATCACCCGGGCCGACATGGTCGGGACGCCACTGTTCGCCAGGATGCCGGCGAAGCGCTCGACGAACTGGCTGACCTCTTCGGGAGTGGGTTCGGGCGCCATGGTTGAAGACTACAGTAATTTGATCTATCGCAACTATCACAAGTATCTGATAATTTGCTCCACATGACGACATCCTCCGTTGCCGAAGGGCCGACGCTCACCGGCGCCCGCCGCTTCGGAGTCCTCTTCGCCCTCTGCCTGGCCGTGCTCGTGCTCGGCCTGGACACGACCGTGCTGAACGTCGCGCTGCCGACCCTGGCCGCCGACCTCGACGCCTCGACCAGTCAGCTGCAGTGGATGGCGAACAGCTACAACCTGGTTCTCGCCGCGCTGCTGTTGCCGGCCGGTCTGCTCGGCGACCGCTTCGGGCGTCGCAAGATCATCGCGATCGCGCTGACACTGTTCGGCGCGGCGTCGCTCGCCTGTGCGCTGTCCGACTCGGCCGGCCAGCTGATCGGCGCCAGGGCCTTCCTCGGCGTCGGCGCCGCGATGATCGTGCCGGTCGCGCTGTCCCTGATCACCGTGCTGTTCCCCACCGAGGTGGAGCGCAAGAAGGCGATCGGCTTCTTCGTCGTGGCGAACAGCATCGGTATGCCGCTGGGCCCGATCGTCGGCGGCCTGCTGCTGGACCACGCCGGCTGGCAGTGGATCTTCTACCTGAACGTACCGATCGCGCTGATCGCCGCGATCGCGGTCAGCCTGCTGGTCCCGGAGACCCGCAGCTCGCGCCGGCCGGCCATCGACTGGCTCGGCATCCTGCTCTCCAGCGCCGGCCTGGCCTCGCTCGTGTACGGCGTGACCAAGGCGGGGGAGACCTCGTGGACCGACGGCATCACGGTGCTCTTCCTGGCGCTGGCCGTCGTACTCCTTGCCGTCTTCCTGCTCTGGCAGCGGCGGAACTCCGACCCGTTGATCGAGCTGCGGCTGTTCGGGGAGAAGGTGTTCACCGGCGGGGCAGTGCTGCTTACCGTCGCGGTGTTCGCGATCTTCGGGTTGCTCTTCACGATGCCGCAGTACTTCCAGGGCATCAACGGGTCCGACGCGCTGCACACCGGCATCAAGCTGCTGCCGTTCATCGGTGGAATGACGGTCGGGGCGAAGCTGGCTGAGCCGGTCGAGGCGAAGGTCGGCACCCGGCTGGTGGTGATGGCCGGGTTCGTGGTGATGGCCGCCGGGTTCGTGCTCGGTGCCTTCACCGATCTCGGCACCGGCTACGGCTACACCTCGATCTGGTTCGTGGTGGTCGGGTTCGGCCTCGGCTGTTCGATGCCGCAGGCAATGAACGCGGCGCTGGGTGTGCTCGACCCGGAGCGGGCCGGCACCGGATCCGCTCTACTGCAGGCGTTCCGGCAGGTCGGTGGCACCGTCGGCGTCGCCGTCCTCGGCACGGTGCTGAACTCGGTCTACCGGAACAACGTGGACACGAGCGGCCTGCCGGCGCAGGCGGCTGACGCGGTCGAGAAGGGCCTGGGCGGCGGGCTCGCGGTCGCGACCAAGGTCGGGTCGGCGGACCTGCTCGGCGACGTACGTGACGCGTTCATGACCAGCCTCAACACGACCATGTGGGTCTCGGCCGGCATCGCGGTCGCTGGCGCCGTACTGGCCGCCGTACTGATGCCGAAGCAGGCCGCCAAGGCCTCGCAAGAGGCGCTGATGGGGATCAAGCAGGACGCCTGACAGAGCAGCGCGGCGCCCGCTCCCGAGGGGAGAGCGGGCGCCGCGCGATGACGTCAGTTGAGCTCGAGGCCCGGGTACAGCGGGTGCTTGTCGAGCATCTCGGCCGAGGCGGCCTTGACCTTGTCGGCAACACCGTCGGCCAGCACGTACTTGGCTTTCGACGGCGCGCCGGCGGACGTCGTGGTCGGCGTCGTCGAGGACAGTACGTCGACCATCAGCTCGGCGACCCGGTCGAACTCGTCGGCCCCGAAGCCGCGCGTCGTCAGTGCCGGCGTACCGATCCGGACGCCCGACGTGTACCACGCGCCGTTCGGGTCGCGCGGTACGGCGTTCCGGTTGGTCACGATGCCCGCGTCGAGCAGCGCCGACTCGGCCTGCCGCCCGGTGATCCCGTACGACGAGACGTCGAGCAGGGCCAGGTGGTTCTCGGTGCCATCGGTGACGAGCTTGACGCCACGCTTCATCAGGCCCTCCGCGAGCACGACCGCGTTGTCGGCGACGGCCTGGGCGTACTCCTGGAACGACGGCTGCCGGGCCTCTGCCAGCGCGACCGCCTTCGCCGCCATCGTCTGGCCGAGCGGGCCACCCAGAACCATCGGGCAGCCGCGGTCGACGGCGTCGGCGTACTCCGGCTGGCACAGCACCATGCCGCCGCGCGGGCCGCGCAGCGACTTGTGCGTGGTCGTGGTGGTGACGTGCGCATGCGGGATCGGGTCGAAGTCGTCGGTGAAGACCTTGCCGGCGACCAGACCGGCGAAGTGCGCCATGTCGACCATCAGCGTCGCGCCGACCTCGTCGGCGATCTCGCGCATCTTCGCGAAGTTCACCTTCCGCGGGTACGCCGAGTAGCCGGCGATCAGGATCAGCGGCTTGAACTCCCGCGCCGTGCGGGCGACCTCGTCGTAGTCGAGCAGCCCGGTCTCCGGATCGGTGCCGTAGGAGCTCTGGTGGAACATCTTGCCGGAGATGTTCGGCCGGAAGCCGTGGGTCAGGTGGCCGCCGGCGTCCAGCGACATGCCGAGCATCTTCTGGTCACCGAACGCCCGGCGCAGCTTGGACCAGTCCTCCTCGGACAGGTCGTTGACGTGCTTCGCGCCCGCCTCGGCCAGCGCCGGGGACTCGATCCGCTGGGCCAGGATCGCCCAGAAGGCGACCAGGTTCGCGTCGATGCCGGAGTGCGGCTGGACGTAGGCATGCGGGGCGTTGAACAGCGCCGTGGCGTGGTCGGCCGCGGCCTGCTCGACGGTGTCGATGTTCTGGCAGCCGGCGTAGAAGCGGTGCCCGATGGTGCCCTCGGCGTACTTGTCCGAGAGCCAGTTGCCCATCGTCAGCAAGGTGGCGGGGGAGGCGTAGTTCTCGCTCGCGATCAGCTTCAGCGAGGAACGCTGGTCGGCCAGTTCGGCCTTGATCGCGCCGGCGACGGTGGGTTCCACCGCGGCGATCACCTGGAGCGCGTTGTTGTACGCGGCCGACGCGGCCGCTGCGTCGAAGGGTTGAGTCATCGTTGTCTCTCCTGCGGTTGCAGTGGGTCGTGGGCACCCAGGCGCACGGTGCCGACGGTCTTCGCTCCCCGGTGGTTCTCCACCTCAGCGCGCCAGTCGCGACGCGGCCACCCTACCGTGCGGCCGCCGCTCGGAGTCAGAGGCTGCGGTCGGTGATCAGGCCGAACGGCGTGGTCCGCGGGAGGGTGCCGAAGACGCCGCCCCAGTCGTTCGCCAGCCGGGACGCGACGAAGGCGTCCGCGACCGCGGGAGTCGAGTGCCGGACGAGCAGGGACGCCTGCAGGCACAGCGCCATCCGCGCGGCCAGCCGACGGGCTCCCGCCTCCGCGCCCTCGACGTCAGCAAGCGCTTGCAGTACGTCGTTCACCGCGGTGTCCAGGCGCTCGTCCGCACCCCGCGCCGCGCCGACTTCCAGCAACCACGCCTCGAGCGACTCGGGCCGTCTGAGGGCTCGCAGTACGTCGAGGGCGTTGACGTTCCCCGACCCTTCCCAGATCGAGTTCAGCGGGGACTCCCGGAACAGCAGAGGCATCCCGGACTCCTCGACGAACCCGTTCCCGCCGAGACACTCAAGGGCCTCGGCGGCCATGAACGGCGTCCGCTTGCTCACCCAGAACTTTGCCAGCGGCAGCCCGATCCGCCGGAACGCGGCCTCCTGCTCGTTGCCGCCGGCCGACGCGTCGACGGCCGCCGCAAGCCGCATCGCGAGCGCTGTCGCAGCCTCACTCTCCAGCGCCAGGTCGGCCAGCACGTTCTGCATCGCGGGCTTGTCGGCGAGCAGGTCACCGAACGCCGAACGGTGGCGGGTGTGCCAGAGCGCCTCCACCAGCGCGCGCCGCTGCAGAGCGGCCGAGCCGAGGACGCAGTCCAGCCGGGTCGCGGCCACCATCTCGATGATCGTGCGGACCCCGGCGCCCTCGTCGCCGAGGCGGTAGCCGACCGTGCCGTGGAACTCGACCTCGCTGGACGCGTTCGACCGGTTCCCGAGCTTGTCCTTCAGCCGCTGCAGGGCAAACGCGTTCCGGTTGCCGTCGGCAAGCACGCGCGGGACGACGAAGCAGCTCAGTCCGTCCGGCGCCTGCGCCAGTACCAGGAAGACGTCGACCTGTGGCGCCGAGCAGAACCACTTGTGCCCGTTCAGCTGGTACTCACCGTCGTCACCGGCCGGCGTCGCGGTGGTCAGGTTCGCCCGGACGTCCGAGCCGCCCTGCTTCTCGGTCATCCCCATCCCCGCGAGTACGCCGGTCTTGGTGGCCGCAGGCAACCGGCGTACGTCGTACTGGCGCGAAGCCAGCTGTGGGACCCACTCCTTGGCGAGCCGTTCGTCGGCCCTGAGAGCGGGGACGGCGGCGTACGTCATCGAGATCGGGCAGCCGTGGCCGGGCTCGACCTGGGACCAGACGTAGAAGCCGGCCGCGCGGGTCAGGTGTGGGGAGGGCTGGTCGCTCATCCACGGCGCGGCCTGCAGCCCGAAGTCGACGGCGCGCTCCATCAGCCAGTGCCAGGAGGGATGGAACTCGACCTCGTCGATCCGGTTCCCGTACCGGTCGTGCGTGCGCAGGACCGGTGGGTTCTGGTTCGCCGGGAGTGCCTGGGCGAGGGCCTCTTCGGAGCCCGCGAGCTCGCCGATCCGGGTCAGTCCGGGATCGTCCGCGAGGTCGGCGTACGGACGCAGAGCGTCACCGAGGGCCGTGTCCCGGGTGAAGAAGTTCACCCCCTGGAGTGGGGGAGCCTGATTCGTTACCGCGAATGGGTCCGCCATGTCAGTACGGTAAGCGGTATGGCACGTTCAGGGGCAAGACCCGCGGGTGGGAGCTCCCTCTCATTGGCATGGGTCCGCAAGATCCCCGCGACGACCTGGAAGCTGCTCACCCAGACTGTCGGTGTCTGTCTGCGCTACCGGGTCACCGGTCTCGCGGCCGAGGGGGCGTTCTTCGCGATCCTCTCGCTGCCGCCGCTGATTTTCGGGCTGGCCGGAAGTCTGGGTTACATCGCCAGCAAGTACTTCGAGGTCGAAACGATCGACGACATCAAGGCGCAGATCGTCGAACTGGCCGCCCGGGCGCTGACCGCCGACTCGGTCCAGGGTGTGATCGTGCCGACCCTGGACCAGGTCCTGAACGGCGGCCGGCCGGACGTCATCTCGATCGGTTTCGTGCTCGCGCTGTGGTCCGGCAGCCGTGCGCTGAACGTGTTCGTCGACACCATCACGATCATGTACGGGATGGGCGGCAAGCGTGGCATCGTCCGGACCCGGGCGCTGTCGTTCTCGCTGTACTGCGCCGCCCTCGTGATCGGCGTGATCGTCCTGCCGCTGGTGCTGGCCGGACCGGACGCCGTACAGGCCCTGCTGCCGCACCGCCTCGACTTCCTGAACCAGCTGTACTGGCCGGTCGTCACGATCCTGTCCGCTGGCTTCTTGAACACCCTGTACCACCTGTCGGTGCCGGTGCGGACGCCCTGGGTCTCCGATCTGCCCGGGTCGTTCCTGGCGCTCTCGATCTGGATCCTGGGCAGCTTCGTCCTGCGCTGGATCCTGCAGAGCACGGTCGGCGGTACGTCGATCTACGGTCCGCTGGCGGCACCGATCGCCGTACTGATGTGGCTCTACATGACCGCGATCGCGGTGCTGATCGGCGCGGCGCTGAACGCGGTCGTCGACCGGCTGTGGCCGCACAAGGTCCGGGTGACGGAGATGGCCAAGGAGACCCCGGACGAGGTCGAGCCGGTGATGAAGGCGGAGTCGGAGCCGCATCACGACTACCCGCTGACCCCGGTCGCGCAGGAGCGGCCGGAGATCGAGATCGCGCGGAAAGTCGAGGGCCTCGGCGTACCGGCGGCGGACCAGCCGCCCAAGGCCCCGTCGTCGGAGCGGCCACCTACGGACCGGCCACCCACGGACAGGCAGCGGACGGACCGGCCACCGACGGACCGGCCGCCGAAGGCTCCGGCGGCCGAGCCGGGACCGAAGACCGAGGTCGCCGAGCCGGCCCCCGGGCCGACACCGCAGCGCAAGCCCGATCCGGCCCCCGGGGCGGCGCCGCAGCGCAAGCCCGAGCCGGTCGGAAAACCCGGTGCGCAAACCGACACCGACGACCTACGCTGACGCCATCAGCCGGTCCTGGACCAGGACCGCAGGACTTGGAAGGGAGGCGCCCGCCATGAGCTTGGATCAGGCCCACCGGGCCGATGTCTCCCACCCCGTCCGTCCGCTGAGCTGACCTCGCGGCCGGACCCTCCGAAAGGTTCGCCGATGTCAGCCACACTCCAGGCCCTGGGACTCGACAGCTCCACGGCCGACTACCTGAGCTCTGTCCCGGCCGAGCTCGTGCCGGGTCGCGTCGCCCGGGTCGACAAGGGCCTGGCGACGGTACTCACCGAGGACGGCCCGGTCCGCGCGACGTGGTCCAGTGCGCTCCTCGCCGCGATGGCCACTGACCCCCAGGCCGGCCCATGTACAGGGGATTGGGCCGTACTGCGGTACTGGCCGGACGACCGGATCACGATCGAGTCCCTGGCCCCACGGCGTACGGCGATCGTGCGCGCGGAGGTCGGTGGTTCGTCCAGAGGCCAGGTGCTCGCGGCCAACGTCGACGTGATCGCGATCGTCGTCGGCCTGGTGCCGGAGCCGAACATCGTCCGGATCGAGCGCTTCCTCGCGCTGGCGTGGGAGAGCGGTGCACGGCCGGTCGTCGTACTGACCAAGTCGGACCTTGTCGGCGATGCCGACGCCCTCGCTGAGGATGTGGCGCGTGCTGCGCCGGGTGCCGACGTACTGGTGTGCAGCGCGACGACTGGTCAGGGCCTGGAGTCGGTACGGGCGCTGCTGGACGGTGACGCGACTGTGGCGCTGCTCGGGTCGAGTGGTGCGGGGAAGTCGTCGCTGGTGAACGCGCTGGCCGGCGTGGAGTTGCTGGACGTGCAGGACATCCGTGAGGACGGGAAGGGCCGGCATACGTCGGTCCGGCGTGAGCTGATCGTGCTGCCGGGTGGAGGCGTGGTCATCGACACGCCTGGGCTGCGAGGGATCGGTCTGCAGGAGTCCGGTGAGGGGCTGGCTGCGGCGTTCCCGGACATCACGGCGCTGGCTGAGCAATGCAAGTTCAAGGACTGCGCCCATGCGACTGAGCCCGGGTGCGCTGTGCGGGCTGCGCTGGAGGACGGCACGCTGCCGATCCGCCGCTTCGAGAGCTGGACCAAACTGCAGCGCGAGGCCGCGTTCATGGCCCGCCGCAACAACCTCCGCCTCCGCGCCGAAGCCAAGAAGCAATGGGCTCGCCAGTCCAAGGCCTACCGCCGCGACGTGAACCCACGCCAGTAGATCGACGCCCTCCCTGCTCCTCCGGCCCCAAGGCGGTCGGGTGGAGTGAAAGGATCGGGGCATGGGTCGTTCTGTGTTGGTGACGGGGGCTTCGCGGGGGATTGGGGCGGCGACGGCGCAGGCGTTCGCGGCCGCGGGGGACCGGGTGGCGGTGCACTACGGCGCCTCGGCCGACGCTGCTGAGACTGTGCTGAAGTCCTTGCCGGGATCGGGGCATGTGCTCGCGCATGCCGATCTGGCTGATCCGGCCGCGATCCAGACGATGGTCGACGACGCAGCGTCCGCTCTCGGCGGGATCGACGTACTCGTGAACAACGCCGGCGTCTACCACCCCCATCGCATCCGCGAGACGACGTACGCCGAATGGCAGCAGGCCTGGGCGGACACCCTCGCGGTGAATCTCGTCGGCCCGTCGAACGTCACCTGGTGCGCGGTCCGGCACATGGGCCGCGGCGGCCGGATCGTCAACGTGTCGTCCCGTGGTGCGTTCCGCGGCGAGCCCAACCAGCCCGCGTACGGCGCCTCGAAGGCGGGCATCGTGTCGTTCACCCAGTCGCTGGCCCGTGCCCTCGGCCCGGAAGGCATCGCCGTGACCGCGATCGCGCCCGGCTGGACGACCACCGACATGGCCGCCGTACACCTGACCGGCGATGGCTACGACCGCCGCCGCAGGGAGAGCCCACTCGAACGCGTCGCCGACCCGTCGGAAGTCGCGGCGGCGATCCTCTACCTGGCGTCGCCGGAGGCCGAGTTCGCCACCGGCACGGTCCTGGACTTCAACGGCGGCTCCCAGCTGCGGATGTAATTCGCTCGGCCGGCTCGCGCTTTCGGGCTAGGGTCCTGACCGTGCATCGCATCATCACCCCGCCGACCGCCGCTTAGGCGGACGGTCACTCGGTTAGCGCCCAGGTTCTGACCTGGGCTTCTTCGGGCTGTTCGCAGACGACCCACATTCTCCCGCGAACATCCCGGAGTACTTCGATGCTGCACCGACCCACGAAGACGCGCGCCCTCGCCTATGTAGCCTTGGCCGGCCTCGCCTGGGGCACAGGCGGTCCCACCGGCGCCCTGTTGTTCCAATCCAGCGGTCTGACGTCCACCGCGATCTCTTTCTGGCGACTGGCCACTGGCGCCGCCTGGCTGCTCTTGGCCAACTGCCTCTTCACCAGAACCCCGATCCGCGCCACGTTCATGGCCGCGCCAAGGCGATACATCCTCACCGGTCTAGGTCTGACCGCCTGCCAACTCGGCTACTTCGCCGCCATACCCCGAGTAGGCGTAGCTGTAGCCACCGTCATCTCTCTGGGCGCCGGCCCGCTCTTCATAGCCCTGGCAACCCGAGAACGCATCACGCCGGCACTCCTGCTGGCAGTCCTAGGTCTGGCTCTCCTGGTAACAGCCCCAGGCACCGCCATCACCGCATCCCTCCCCGGCATCCTCCTGTCCCTCCTCTCAGCAGCCGGCTACGCCGCCACCACCCTCCTCAACCGCGACCACCCAGCCCCCACCACCACGGCGCTCCTGGGCTTCACCACCGCAGCCCTGGCGCTCCTGCCACTAGCCCTACTCGAAGGCCTGACCCCAAACGCGGCAAGCTGGCCCACCCTCGCGTACTTCGGTCTCATCCCCACCGCCCTCGCCTACACCCTCTTCTACTCAAGCCTCCGCACCCTGACCCCCTCAACAGCAGCCGTCCTAGCCCTCCTAGAACCCCTAACAGCCACAGCCCTAGCCGTCCTCCTCTTCCACGAACACCCAACCCCCCAAACCCTCACAGGAGCCGCCACCCTCCTAACGGCAGTAGCCCTAAAAGCCCGCCGCCCCTAACCCGCTGCTTGAACTCGGCGGTCTGACCGCGCAACCACCCCACCCCAGCCACACACGAAACCCATCAGGCGGTGAGCAACCCCCGCCGGCAACTGTCCCGCGCCGGCCAGCCCCCGCCCGGAACCGTCCCCGCGGCGCCCAACCCCAGCGGGCCGAGCGAAGCGAAGGCCCCAGAAGGGGGTGCGGGTGGCGGAGCCCCCGCTCGCGGCGAGCGCAGCGCTGCCGCACAAACGACGAAGGCGACGCGGTCCGCGCACTCCGCGGACACACGTCGCCCATCGCCTTCGTGGACGATACTGGGATCGAACCAGTGACCTCTTCCGTGTCAGGGAAGCGCGCTACCGCTGCGCCAATCGTCCAAACAACAACAAGAACAACTCTAGATTCAGGGTTGCGAGGTGGAGACGGGATTCGAACCCGTGTACACGGCTTTGCAGGCCGTTGCCTCGCCTCTCGGCCACTCCACCAGGAAGAAAGCTGGCCTGCCGAACCCTCTCCGAGCGGACGACCGGGTTCGAACCGGCGACCTCAACCTTGGCAAGGTTGCGCTCTACCAACTGAGCTACGTCCGCATCGC